>NZ_CP038241.1:0-1200000 GCF_012222965.1 Allofrancisella inopinata
ATGGCTACATGGAATAAATGCTTAAAAAAGCTTAAAAAAGACCTAACCACGTTTGAATATAAAACGTGGATAAAGCCTATTACTGTAGTCCAAAATGCAAATTTATTTACAATTTATTGTAATAATGAGTATTTTAAAAAACATATAAAAGCAAAATATGGAAATATCATAATATCTACAATTCAAGAACATCATGGAAATGATTTGGTAGTTGAATATTCTAACAAAAAGTTTTCTGGTGATACTAGTTTAGAAAACACTGTTTCAGCTGGACCTCAAGCAAATTTTTTTAGCTCCTCAAATGTGGAAATAAAAGATGATATTGAAGAACATACAACTGTAATAGCTGAGCCTACAAAAACAAAAAAGCTTAAACAAATAAAACCATCTCAAGAATTATTTGGTTTTGACGAAGCTATGTTAATAACAGCTAAAGCAGGTGAAGAGTATTCTTTTGGGTTACCATTAAAAGAAAAATACGTTTTTGATAGTTTTGTAGTGGGGGATGCTAACAAGATAGCTAGAGCAGCTGCAATGCAAGTATCTATTAATCCAGGTAAGTTACATAATCCTTTGTTTATATATGGAGGAAGTGGGCTTGGTAAAACTCATCTTATGCAGGCTATAGGTAACCATGCTAGGGATGTTAATCCTCAAGCAAAAATTATTTACACAAATTCAGAACAATTCATAAAAGACTATGTAAACTCCATACGGTTACAAGATCAAGACGAGTTTCAAAGAGTATATAGATCAGCGGATATTCTTTTAATAGATGATATTCAGTTTATAGCAGGTAAAGAAGGTACAGCACAAGAATTTTTTCATACTTTTAATTCTTTGTATGAAAATGGGAAACAAATAATTTTAACAAGTGATAAATATCCAAATGAAATAGAAGGTTTGGAAGAAAGACTAGTTTCACGTTTTGGGTATGGGTTAACAGTATCCGTGGACATGCCTGATTTAGAAACTAGAATAGCTATTTTGCTTAAAAAAGCTCATGACTTGGGTCAAAAATTACCTAACGAAACAGCTGTATTTATAGCTGAAAATGTTAGAACTAATGTTAGAGAATTAGAAGGAGCTTTAAATAGAGTACTTACAACTTCTAGGTTTAATTATAAGGAGCCTACTGTTGAAGTAGCTCAATCTTGCCTAAGAGATATAATTAAAATTCAAGAGAAGAAAGTTAAAATAGATAATATTCAAAAAGTTGTTGCGGATTTTTATAGAATTAGAGTAAAGGATTTAACTTCTAACCAAAGAAGTAGAAACATAGCTAGACCCAGACAAATAGCTATGAGTTTGGCAAGAGAGTTAACATCACATAGTTTACCAGAGATTGGTAATGCTTTTGGTGGTAGAGACCACACTACAGTAATGCATGCTGTTAAAGCAATAACTAAGTTAAGGCAAAGTAACACATCGATTTCTGATGATTATGAGTTGCTTTTAGATAAAATTTCTCGTTAAATAGACTTATATTAATTGATAAAGGGGTTTTTTAAAAATGAATTTTGCAATAAATAGAGATGGCTTATTAAAACCTTTGCAATCTATGCTATCTGTAGCAAATAGCAAAAGTACTATGCCTTTGTTGTCTTGTATTTTATTTGATATAAATAATAATAACTTAAAAATTACTGCTTCTGACCTTGATACAGAGATATCTTGTGATATTCCAGTTACTTGTGACACTCATATAAAACTAGCTTTAAACGCTGATAAAATCTTTAACATAGTTAGAAGTTTAACAGATAATTCAATAATTGATTTTAATATAAATGATAATAAAGTAACTATTGTTTCTAACAATAGTACTTTTAATCTTATTTCATTAAATGCGGAGAATTATCCTCTTATTGACAGCAATATTAATGAGCAGGCAAGTTTTGACTTAACTCAGCAAGATTTTCATCATATTATTTCGAAAGTAGATTTCTCTATGGCTAGTGATGATACTAGATACTTTCTAAATGGTATGTTTTGGGAAATAAACTCAAATCTTCTAAGAGCAGTATCTACAGACGGTCATAGAATGTCTATTACAGAAGCTATAATTGATAGTAAAGTACTAGACAGTACTAGTCAATCAATTATTCCTAGAAAAGCCATTTTAGAGCTTAAAAAAATAGTGGGTAAAACAGAGCAACCAATAAAAATTTGTCTTGGCAAAAATTATTTAAAAGCACAGTTTGGTAGCTTTAGTTTTATTTCTAAGCTTATAGATGGCCGTTACCCTGACTATCAAAAGGTTATTCCTAAAAATAACACTAAACTTTTAGCAGTAGATAAACAGGTATTTAAAAACTCTTTGTTAAGAACGTCTATCTTAGCTAACGATAAATACAAAGGTGTACGTTTAAATGTCTCAGCTGGTCAGATGCTTTTATCCGCAAATAACCCTGACAATGAAAAAGCAGAAGATACTGTAGAAGTACAATATAATGATCAGCCTATAGAAATATGTTTTAATTATAGATATTTATTAGACATCATAAATGTTCTTAGTGAAGAAACTATGTCTATATATCTAGATAACCCTAATATGAGTGCTTTAATAAAAGATGAAAAAGATAATAGTTTATTTATTATTATGCCAATGAAAATCTAGAAATATAATTTACTTCTCTTAATGTAATTTTAGTTTGTAACGGTCTATTAATGTAAGCTCAAAATTATTAAATACTAAAATGTTATAAATTTTACAGGTATTTCTATTAATCTATATTAGAAATTTAGTTTTTTATATTTTTTACTGTCGTCAAAAATGCTTATGTCTTGTTAAAATTTTTTATATAAACTTACAATTTAGACTAGTATACTTTTTTATGTAAAAATGAGAATGTCTGTTAAATTCAGTTATAGTTATTGCAGGCAAAATATTATCAAATAAAACTAGTGGGGATTTTGATATGGAATATAAAAAAACTTTTTTAGCAACTCTAGCAGCTTTTGGTAGTATATCAGCTTTATCAGCAGCAGATATTCAACCTTGGTCTGCTTCGAAGGTAAGTAGTTATACACCAGGAACTTTGGTTACAGAAGGAGGCAATACTTATAAGTGTAAAGTCTGGCCAGCAGGTGATTGGTGTACTATAGCTGTTTATGAGCCTACAGGTATTTATGGAGCTGACGCTTGGGAAAAAGTTAACTCTACTCCAACTGAACAAGTAACTGCTTTAGTTAATATTACTGGTGATTTACCAGATACTGCAGTAGTTGAATTTGTAAATTCAACAGGTAAAACTTTTGTTGTTTCAGGTGGCAAGGTAACTTTAGACTACCCAGAAGGTGGTTCTGAAACCTATACAGTTGAACTTAAAGGTGATGAAGGTACTATTTCTCCATCAACTATTCAAGTGAACTCACAAACTAAATCTATAGAACTAAGTTACGAAGCTTTACCTACACCAATATATAAAGATTTTAATGTAAGTATCGAAGGTGATGAATTACCTTCAGATGCGGTTATTAAATTTACTGATAGTAAAGGTAAATCTGAGATCGTTTCAAATGGTAAAGTACAGTTGCAAGTTACAGAAGGTAAAGATACTGCTTATAATATAACTGTTAGTGGTCAAAATATTGGTTCTATAACTCCATCAAGTGTTAAGCTTAATGAAAAAAGCTCAAATATCATTGCTTTAACGTACAAAAACTCTGTTTCTCCAAGTGATTGTGATCCATATGATGCTTCAAAAGTCCCTGCTTACTCAAATAGTACTATATATTTAAAAGAAGATTTTGCAAAGTACGATGGTGGAATATATGAAGCACAGTGGTGGACCCAAAATGCAGCTCCAGGAACTAATGATGTTTGGAAGTATTGTGGACAAGCTGTTGAGGCAAAGGTTTCTGTTAACACTACAGGTTTACCTCAAACAGTAAAAACTTTTGAAATTGTAATAGGCGGTGAATCATATACTATAGACTCTACCAGACAAACCCCTATAGTTTTAGGTCAAGGAAGTTTTGATGTTTCAGTACCTAAGATTTTGAGTTCAGATGCTTCAGAAGTTTATATTGCTAATGAGGTTACACCTAATCCAATAGTTGTGGATGAAAGTACTAAAGAAGTAAGCTTAAACATAAGTTTTGAAACAGAAGCCGTTGAAGCTACTACAGTTAGTTTAAATGTTACTTACGCAACAGGAACTTCTCCAGACTCTACTACAGCTAAAGTTACAAACTCTAGTGGTTATGAGCAAACTGTACAATTAGTAAATGGTTCAAATACTATCAGTATACCTTCTCAAGGTGAGTTTACAGTTACTCCAGATAGCTATAAAGAGAATGGAGAAACTTACAAAGCTTCTCCTTTAACTATAGTTGATGGTAAAGTAGTCGATACTGATGTTATAGCATATGAAAAAGCAGGTAATTGGCCTGAAAGAGTTATGGCAGGATATTGGGGTACATGGACAAACGGACAAAGTAGTAATTTAGCTTCTTATATGGAATCTTTCGGTGATTACTATAATGTTATCCTACCAGGTTTCTTATTGGTTAAGGGAACTACAGTTAATAACTTTGCAGATGCTGTGATACTTGAAAACTTTGTTGATGGTGTAGATAGATTACATAAAAAAGGAGCTTTAGTAATAGCATCAGTTGGTGGAGCTAATACTAGTGTATGGGCCCCAGACTTAAATAATGTAGATACTTTAGCAAAAAATATTGTTAATTTCTTAGCAGAAAATCACTTAGATGGATTAGATTTTGACTTAGAAGGTAGCTCTATTGATGGTAGTGAAGCTTGGACTGAGAGTATGCAAGATTTAATAGCTAAAATGAGGGAAAATGCTGAAGCTAGAGCTGATGATTTTCCTAGAGGCTTTTTTATAACATCAGCCCCTCAAACATATGAGGATAAAGGAGTAGAACCTGCTATATACTGGACAGACAGTCAAGCAAAACCATTTGCCGCTATGTTAAATCCAGAAGCATGTGGTGGTAACGTTTGTTTTGATGCTCTTTTAATCCAAAATTATAACAATTTAAATGCTCCTGGATGGCCTAATCAACCACCTACACAATCTGTTAAGATTGCAGCTAATGCATTAAAAGTAGCAAAAAATAATGTAACTCAAATAGTTTTAGGTGATGATTTTGCACCTAGTGAAAGTAGTTATGTATCACCAGAAGAATATGAAGCTGTATTTGATAAAGGTGATGCTTATGGTCCAGCAATTAATAGCTACTCTAACTTTAATGGATTTATGGTTTGGTCATTAGGTCAGACACCAACTACAATAGATCCTATAGAATTTGCAAAACAAATGGAACAGTTTTATCCTATTTCTACTCCTACTAAATAAGCTCTCTTCTTTGCAAGACTACTTAACTTTTTAAGTAGCGTTATCTCTAAAAATCAATTATCTTAAAAAATAATTTTCTTATATTTTACTTGAGCTATGACTTGGTAAATAGTTTTTGATAAAGGAAATGGCTATACTTTTGCTAAGGCAGTTAAAGCAATAGAAGAAAATAATTACGGGACTGTTGCAAACTAAAATTATATGTTTCTAACTGTGTTAAAAATATTTTCAAAATGCTCATTTACTACGTGTAAACTGCGCTTTTTCGAATATTTTTGCCTTGTTACCACCCATCTAATTCCAGTTTGCAACAGCCCCATTATCAAAATTTTTAACTTATAATATTTTTCTAAACATTATTATTTTAGTATAATAGTCCTGCCAATTATGTGACTAATCCTTAAATTATAAATTTATAAAACCTGAGGTCGGTAATGAATAATAAGAAAATATTAATTTTGCTATCAGTAGCGATAGCCTTAAGTGGTTGTGCTGCAAATAAATTAAATCCTGTAGCACAGAGTGTACAATTATCCACAGCACCAGCAGCTAGTGATTGTAAATTTATAAACACTATCACAGCAAGCCAAGGTAATTTTTTCACAGGTGGTTTTACATCAAACAATAATCTTCAAACAGGTGCTTACAATGATATTAGAAATCAAGCTTATGATTTGGGAGGAAATTATATACAGTTAATCTCTAGTCAAGCAGGTAACACTGGAAGCATGGCAAACGGTTCTGGAGGTTACCAGCAGACTAACTATAGTGTGACAGGGTCAGTTTATAAGTGTCCGGAGCCAAAATCGTAAGTTTTTTAGTTATTTTAAAATTACTTTAAAGATAAAAATGCTATTGGTGGAGGCGGCGGGGTTTGAACCCGCGTCCATAAACTCTCCATCTTTGGATCTACATGCTTAGGCTAATCTATTTGAGTTTAGCTTAGCTATTCCCCAATTAGCCAGGGTAATAGTTAGCGAGTCTGTTAAATACAGCCTTAACTCCCAGACAAAAAGCAAAGACCGTCTTATGCGTCAATATGAACGGATGCGTAGATAGCTTCATAAGAAAGGCTATCATATCCGTGCGCATCTAGGTTATTAAGCTAGACTAGGCAGCTTTAGCAACAGCAGCAAAGTTGCTGTCGTTAGCCGCTACGCGGTTTGCTTTTTTGTTGCCAGTTATTATTGGCATTTGTACTGTTATTTACGAGGTTACGGTACTTCCTCGGCATGCACCTTAGAGTTTGACATTCATGTCGAAACCATATTCGCCCCCATTAGGGTGATACAAATTTATAGGTTATTTACTAAAAAGTCAAATTTATATGTAGTAAATACTCTTTGTACGGTAAATATATGGAGACATAAATGGAATTTTCAAGTTAAATCATAGTTTAGCAGTTAGACTTATTCCTTGCTAATAAATAAAGTAAAGACATTCTTATAGGCACGCTATATTTAATTTGCTCAAAATATTTAGCACAGTCAAGTTCATCAATGGATCTATCCATCTCATCTACTCTTGGCAGAGGGTGAAGTATTATAAAATTGCTAGAATCAGATATATGTTTTCTATCTAAATAACATAAATCTTTATTGTTTAGATAGCTTTCTTCATCTGGAAACCTTTCTTTTTGGACACGAGTTATATACAGTACATCTAAATCTTCTAAAACATCGGCACTAATTTTGTCTAACTCAGTAAAATGGTTGCCGTTTTTTATAACAAAACTTCTAAGTTTATCAGGAACCTGTAATTCTTGAGAAGATATAAATTTAAAAGAAGCATTATATTTAGTGAGTATATTAGTGAGTGAATGAACCGTACGACCATACTTGAGATCTCCTATAAAACCTATTTTAAGATTCTCAATTGAACCTTTTTCAGAGTAAATTGTATATAAGTCAACTAGAGACTGTGTGGGATGCTCATTTGCACCGTCGCCAGCATTTATTACCGGTGAACTGACATATTTTGAAAACTCTTCGACACTATGAGGCTTAGGATGACGCATAACGATAATATCAGCATATTGATCGATCATTCTACCTGTATCATCAAGAGTTTCACCCTTTTGTGTTGAACTTGACGATCCATTTTCTAGTGATATGACTTTACCACCTAATCTATTCATTGCAGATTCAAATGAAAACCTTGTTCTTGTGCTTGGCTCAAAGAATAATGACGCTAAAATTTTGCCCTCTAGATCTTTTATAATCTCAGATTTAGCTAGTTTATCTTTATATATATCTGCTTGATTAAATAGTTTATATAAGTCATCTTTAGTAATTTGATCACCGCGTAGTAGCTTTTGAAATGTTAGCATTGAAAACCCTCAATATTAATGTCATGCTAAATTTACTTCAGCATCTCACAGTATTAGATATTGAGATCCTGAAACCAGTTCATGATGACTTATTTATTTTTTAACTAATCTTTTATCCCATTTTTTGTAGAGAAATGAGTGGCAGTCGAAAACACCACACTTCGCCTGTCGTCGCCCCTCTCAAGAGGAGAATGGGATAGTTTTTAAAATTAACTATTAATCCACTCTTTAACAGTTTTAACATCAAAATTATTATTAATCTTACGCATATCTTTGACAGCAGTTACAAAGGCTTCAAAAGCACCAACTGTTGTTACATAAGAAACTCTACTCATAATAGCAGCTCTTCTTAATGCTAAGCTTATTTTTAGCTCTTGTCTTATTGAGGTGTTAACCAATAAATCAACTTCGCCTGCTTCGATAGCTTTGACAGTACTATGTACTTGATCATTGCCAATATTATCAGAAGCTTTATCAAAGAGCTTACATTGTAGACCACGCTCTCTTAAAAAGCTTTCGGTACCTTTAGTTGCAAAGATGTTAAAACCAAGCTCTATCAGCTCTTTAACTGGTTTGATTAACTTTGGCTTATCAGCATCACTTACAGCTATTAAGATATTACCTTTTAGAGGTAGCTTATTAAAAGCCATTTCTTGAGCTTTGTAGAAAGCTACTCCAAAAGATCTATCCATACCCATAGCTTCACCGGTAGATTTCATCTCTGGACCTAAATAGCAATCGACATCAGCAAACCTGCCAAATGGGAAAACAGCTTCTTTGACAGAGAAATGGCGAGGGATTGGGTTATTTAAGATAAACTCCGAAAGTTTTTTACCAAGCATAAGCTTAGTTGCGATATTTGCAATACTATTACCAGTAGCTTTAGCGACAAATGGTACTGTTCTTGATGCACGAGGGTTTACCTCAATTACATACAATTGTCCATTTTGATAAGCAAACTGAACATTCATTAGACCGATTACATTTAGCTCTTTGGCTAGTTTAATAGTCGCTTGTTTGACCTCTTCGATTTGCTCATTAGATAGAGATCGAGTAGGGATAGAGCAAGCTGAATCACCAGAGTGAATACCAGCCTCTTCAATATGCTCCATGATACCAGCAACAAAGACACGTTCACCACCATCAGCAAGTGCATCTACATCTAGCTCTGTAGCATCTTCTAGGAACTTATCAATCAAAATAGGTCCTTCAAGGATACATTTACTATTAGCTTTGATATAAGCATCTAGCTCTTCTTGTGAATGGACAATTTCCATTGCTCTACCGCCTAAAACATTAGATGGTCTCACAACTACAGGGTAACCAACATTAACAATCTTTTTCTTTAGTTCATTAATAGTATATGCAATTGTATTTAGAGGTTGTTTTAAACCAACTTTATCAAGTAGCTCTTTGAATCTCTCTCTATCTTCTGCTAGATCAATCTTATCTGGATCTGTCCCAAGTATAGGGATATTATTCTCATGTAGTGCCGATACTAGTTTTAGTGGTGTTTGTCCACCAAACTGTACAATTACTCCAAGAACTTCACCTTTACGCATTTCATTTTTGATAATATTTAGGACATTCTCGGCACATAAAGGCTCAAAATATAGCTTATCAGAAGTATCGTAATCTGTAGAAACTGTCTCTGGGTTACAGTTAATCATGATAGTTTCGATACCTTCTTCTTTAAGAGATTTTGCAGCGTGAACACAAGCGTAATCAAACTCTATACCTTGACCAATACGATTAGGGCCACCACCTAAGATGATAACCTTTTTATTAGCAGATATATCTGACTCACAATCCCGTACGATTTCTTCATAACTATAGTGTTCATAAGTGGAGTACAAATATGACGATTGTGACTCAAATTCAGCAGCACATGTGTCTACTCTCTTAAATGTAGGATAGATTTCTTTACCAAACCTAAAGTTTCTAATATACCTTTCTGTTCTACCAACAAGCTCAGCAATCTTAGCATCTGAAAAACCAAGATTTTTGTAAATAGAAAACTCTTCTTTACTATTTGGTAGCCCCGTCTTTTTAAGCTTTTCTTCTGCAGCAACAATATTTGCAATTTGTTCAATAAACCAAGGATCTATTTTACAAGCATCATGGATGTCTTTTTCACTTACACCGTATCTAAGAGCTTGCGCTACTCTTAATATACGCATAGGAGATAGCTCTTTTAGACATTCTAAAATAACAGCTTTATTTTGGTAAAAAGATTTTTCTTTATTATAACCAGGTATCTCAACTTGATCTAGACCTGTTAGACCAGTTTCAAGTGATACAAGAGCTTTTTGTAAGCTCTCAGAGAATGATCTGCCAATTGCCATAGCTTCACCAACAGACTTCATTTGTGATGATAACTTAGCTGAAGTTGTTGGGAATTTTTCAAATGTAAACCTAGGGATCTTAGTAACTATATAGTCAATAGTTGGCTCAAATGATGCTGGAGTAACTTTTGTAATATCATTATCAATTTCATCAAGAGTATAGCCAACAGCTAATCTTGCAGCAACTTTTGCGATTGGGTAACCTGTAGCTTTTGAAGCTAGTGCCGAAGATCGTGATACACGTGGGTTCATCTCGATAACAACCAATTTACCATCTTTAGGATTCACAGCAAATTGCACATTTGAACCACCAGTCTCTACACCAATCTCTCTAAGTACAGCAATAGAAGCATCTCGCATTATTTGATATTCTTTATCTGTTAAAGTTAGTGCTGGGGTTACAGTGATACTATCGCCAGTGTGGATACCCATTGGATCGATATTCTCAATTGAGCAAACAATAATTGAGTTATCAGCCTTATCACGGATAACTTCCATTTCGTACTCTTTCCAACCTAGGATTGACTCATCAATTAAAACTTCATTAGTTGGTGAGAGGCTCAGACCATTTTTGACAATTTTTTCAAATTCTTCTTTGGTGTAAGCTATACCGCCACCACTACCACCTAAGGTAAAAGAAGGTCTAATAATAGCAGGAAGTCCTATATCCTCTAGAGCTTTATAAGCTTGTTCCATAGATTGCACTACCACGTTTCTAGGAACCTCTAAGCCAATTTTTGCCATGGCTTTGTTAAATCTTTCTCTATTTTCTGCTTTATCAATAGAGTCAGCTTTTGCACCAAGCATTTCGACATTGTATTTTTCTAAAACACCGGCTTTGTCTAACTCTAAAGCACAATTAAGTGCGGTTTGTCCACCAACTGTAGGTAGGATTGCATCAGGCTTTTCTCTAGCGATAATTTTACCAACGCTCTCAACTGTAATTGGTTCGATAAAAATTTTATCTGCTGTTGTTGGATCTGTCATGATCGTTGCAGGGTTTGAGTTTACTAGAAAGACTGTGTAGCCATCTTCTTTCAAAACCTTACATGCCTGAGTTCCTGAGTAGTCAAATTCACAAGCCTGACCGATAATGATTGGACCGGCACCTAGTACTAAAATACTTTTTATATCTGTTCTTTTTGGCATGTTTTTAATTCCCTTTCTTACTTTCTGCTATCATCTCGGCAAATTCATTAAACAAATACTTACAGTCATGTGGACCTGGAGAACTCTCCGGATGGTATTGGACCGCAAAAGCTGGTCTATCTTTAAATCTTAAGCCCTCAACGGTACCATCAAAAAGTGAGCTCATATGAATTTGAATATTATCAGGAACGTTGTCATCACAAACCACAAAGCCATGGTTTTGGCTTGTGATAAGAACTTTTTTAGTATTAGCATCGAGCACAGGCTGGTTTACACCACGATGACCTTTGTGCATTTTTTTAGTTTTTAGCCCAGCAGCTAGGGCTAATAATTGGTTACCTAAACAAATACCAAATATTGGCATTTTGACTTCTAGAAGTTTTTTGATAACAGGCATAGTATAGTCAGATGTTGCAAATGGATCTCCAGGACCATTTGATAAAAAAACTCCATCAGGATTATGTTTCATAATATCTTCATAAGTACTATCAGCAGGTACCACTGTTACCTTAAATCCAGCATCTACTAGGTTTCTTAAGATATTGTATTTGACACCATAGTCGATAACTACAACACTATATTTATAGCTTTCTTGTTGTTTATATACTTGTTGTCCAAGTGAAAAAGTATGCTCATTCCAGTCATATTCTCTGTTTGTAGTGACACTTATAGCTAAGTCTCTGCCATTAAGGTTAGATTTGTTTTTGATTCTTGATCTGACATAGTTTGCATCCAAAAATTCACCTGGCTTAACTGATAATATCGCCACCCTTACAGCACCTTCTTTGCGTACTTTACGCACGATTGCACGCGTATCTACACCACAGATACCGACGATATTTCTATTTTTTAGCCAGGTATCGATACTTTTTTTAGCTCTAAAATTTGATGGGTTTGTGAGATCTTCACGTACGATTAACCCTTTAGCAAATACCCCTAGTGACTCATTATCCTCGTTATTGATACCGACATTACCAATGTGAGGGAATGTAAAAGTGATAATCTGGCCGGCATAGGATGGATCTGTTAGAGTCTCTTGATAACCTGTCATTGATGTATTGAAACATATTTCACCGTCTGTCCAACCTCGTACCCCTATTGATCTACCTAAATAGTATGTACCATCTGGGAAAACCAATAATGCGTTAGTCATATCATTAGCTAATATCATAAAATAACCTTATTGTGATGAGTGAGAATTAAAGAAAAAAGGTATTTGAAAAAGTTTTTTATCATTTACTTTTATAAAGTTAATGGACAAATTGAAAGTATTCTAGAGATCCAAAACTTATCTGTAAAGAGTGTTTAGTCAAGTTTTCATTATTTGTGTTTTTGGGGTGGCTTTAAGTACATTTTTGTAATAAAATTAAATTTTCACGAGCAGAGTATTTAATATAAACCACTCTGTAAACTTACATTTTCAAAGATTTTTAAGGCAATTGCTGGTCAACGATAAAGCCAACTTGACGGTGCTCTGAAGCCATGCTAGGATTTTAAAATTAAGATTCTATAGAATCACAACGGGCAGGTTTTGAATTTGTAAATATGTTAGAAAAAATCAATATATTAATACTGAAAAAATGACTGCTTGGAATCAAATTCATACATAACTACACCTTGAGATAAATAACCATGATAAAAAAAATTATTAAGACTTTATTTGCTATGAGAAGCTTATATTCAGCTTTGTTTGGTTTTAGCTTTATACTTCCTACTATTTGTCTAGCAGATGCCCGCTCGGAACTAATTTTAGAAAACAATTGCTTTGCACCTGTAGAATTTAATGTTCACCCAGGAAATAGTTCTGGAGCAACGATAATAAACAAAAAACTAGAACCTTTTGAGTACATAAATATAGGAGATTATACAAACAGTGAAATAATCAATTATGTATCAACTATAAATATAAATTTTCATTCATTAGATTCTACAAATGATAGTGGTTCTTTACAATATATTCTAACTAATGGGTTTACTGCAAACTACGCAGATTTCAAAAACTTAACTGGAGATATTAATATAGAACATCAAAATAGTGATTATTCATATGAATGGCATAGCTACACCACTACATTAAAGCGCAGGATTCCAATATTTACAGTTTCTGCCTGTAACACTCAACTACAAATAAGAAGCAGCAAATTAAAAGATGTTGAAAGGATATTGATTTTTGGTGATAGCTTAAGTGATTATGGGAACTTATATGGTTACACAAACGGTATAATCCCTAAATCAATCCCTTATAATAAAGGAATGTTTTCTAACGGTGCAGTATGGAGTGATATTTTAAATAATTCATTAAAAGATAAAATCAAAATAAGTAATTATGCGGTTGGTGGTGCTACAGTTGTATTTGAACCATCATGGACAGATATTGGATTGCCATATACATTAGGTACTGAGATTAGCGCATACTCAGTGGATAGAGGCGCTCATGATACTGACAAAACTTTCGCTATATTTTTTATTGGTGCTAATGATTATCTGACTATTAGTGCATCACAAGACCCTAGCACAATTCCAGATATAGCAAAACAAGTTACAGATAAAATAAAGGCTGCTGTACAATCAGTAAAAGCATCAAAAACTTTAATTATTGGTCTGCCTGATTTAAGTTTAACTCCTGAATCAATAGAAATAGGAAATCAAGCCTTATTAAAAGAAGTTTCTAAATTACATAATGAATATCTCAAGCAATTTGCTAATACTGATGATAATGTTGATTTTCTTTCTTTAGATGAAATGTTTAATACTCTAATTAATGACACAGATAAATTTAATCAAACTTATAGTACCCACCTGTCTCCTGAAAAAATACATAAAAGCTGCTGGCTGGGATCTTATTTTGCATTAAATTCATTCACAGACCAAAAAGAATTTTATAAAAATTTATTAATTTCAAATCCAGAGATAGAGGAAAATGATAGTAGACAGTTACAATTAAATGATATAGATTTAAATTTGAATGTCATGGATAAAATTCCTCTTAATCCTGATATAACCTCTGCTATCCTAGCGGCGGAGACAGGAACTTTATGTGCTAATCCTCAAGAATTTGCTTTTTTTGATAAAGTTCACCCGACATACCAAGTTCATAAAGCATTATTTAAATATATTGCTAGCTACTTTGGCATTATCAGTTGATTTTTTATTGCTCCAAATTAAAAGCTTAAAGTTTTGGTATATACTTGCAATTCTTGTTGCTTGTTTTATATTTAGGTAACTAATTATATTCTTGAATAGAAAAATGCAAAAAAATAGCTTAGTTATCTTTAAGTCTAAACCAGCTAAGGTTGTAGATGTTTTAGACAAAAAAATAGAAATAGAAACCTTAGATGGCAAAAAAATAAAATTACCACCTAAAAATGTCCAATTCCTAATAGATACACAAAACGATTTT
Organism: Allofrancisella inopinata; assembly: GCF_012222965.1. NCBI lineage: Bacteria > Pseudomonadati > Pseudomonadota > Gammaproteobacteria > Thiotrichales > Francisellaceae > Allofrancisella > Allofrancisella inopinata. The sequence goes on from NZ_CP038241.1 coordinate 14,548, forward strand.
GAGTTAGCAGAGTTAAAACAACTACAAATTGATGATCTTGAGTTAACTTGGGAGCTTTTGCAAGAGCAAACAGAAACCTCAATAGAGGAGTTAAGTGAACTGTTTTTTGAAAATACTGGAGTTAACCAGGTATATACAATTTGGCTTTTAGTGTCAGAAGGAGAGTTTTTTAGCTTTAATGAGGATTTTAGTATAAACATACATTCTCCTGCACAAAAAGAAGCAATAACTCGAGAAAAACAGGAAAGACAAAAAAAAGAACAAGAGCTTAATAATTTTATAGAGCGTCTAAATAATAAAACGTATTTGCAAGATGATGAAAAATCCCTAAAAGAGATTGAAGCTTTAGCGTTATTAAAAAGCCCAAACTGTAGATTCTTTAAGCACCTTAACATGGAAGAATCAGAGAATAGCGCATATAAGTTACTTCTAGATATTGGCTATTGGGATGAATACAATAACCCACATTTATATAGATATAAAGCAGAGCTAGAGGATAATCCTGCAGAGTTTGAATATAATTTTAGTTCTGATGTTAGTAGGTTGGATTTAACCCATCTAAAAGCTTATGCTATCGATGATGAGGATAGCAACGACCCTGATGATGCTATAAGCTGGGATGCTAAAAATAGTAAAATATGGGTACATGTTGCTGATCCATCTTCAAGTATTGCTTTTGGTGAGCAAGTAGATTTAGAAGCTAGAGCTAGAGGTTCAAATTTGTATACTCCTGAGAAAATTATTTCAATGCTTCCAGCGAAAGCTACAGAAATTTTAGGATTAGGACTACAAGAAATATCTCCAGCCTTATCTATAGGTTTTAATGTTACTGATAATGGTGATATCGAGAATATACAAATATGCTTTAGTAAAATTAAAGTAACTAGACTAAGTTATGAATTTGCAGAAGAAAATATAAGTAGTCTTGACCTTGGATATATTCCCAAATTTGCAAAAAGTTTTACAGAAAAACGCTTACAATCAGGAGGTGTTGAGTTAGATTTTCCAGAAGCTAAAATTAAACTAGAAGCTGATAAAAAAGTTAGCATATATGATTTACACAAATTAGGCTCGCGGACTTTAGTAAGAGATACTATGCTTATGGCAGGTGTCGCGGTAGGTAAATTTTGTCTAGAACATAGCATAGCTGTTCCTTTTTCTACACAGCCACAGCATGGGCTGACTAAAGAAGAGTTAGAATCTCTGCTAACGCCAGCAGATATGTTTGCTGCGAGGAAAAAGTTACAAAGAGGGCAGTATACTACACAAGCTGATAAACATGCTGGTATGGGTTTAGAAAACTATGTACAAGTAACTAGTCCTTTAAGAAGATATCTTGATTTGTTAGTTCACTATCAGATTAGACGTTTTTTAGGTCATCAAGAATTATTAAGTATTGATACTGTAAATGAAATTATAGCACAAGTAGATACTCCAATAAGAATAAACAGACAAACTGAAAGAGATTCAAATCTACATTGGAAGCTAGTATATCTAATACAAAACCCTAATATGAAATTCAAAGCTACAGTTGTAGAGTTACTAGAGAGAAACAGAGTATTAGTATCTATAGAGAAACTAGCTATGACAAAGAAAATATCTGTCAATAGTAAACTAGATCTAAATAGCACTTTAGTTTTAGAAAATAGCTCAGTAAACCTTGTAAATCAGGAAGCTTATTTTAAGGTTCTAGAAAATAGATAACCAGGTTTTAACAAAAAGTACACATTCTTATCCACAGGAAAGTATAGGTTAGTTATTCTTACTTCTCTTAGCAGATATTTTGCTTTAAAAACCTTATATACTAGTAATTTCAAGCTTTTAAGCAAAAGAAAAAAAATAAAAAGATAACTATTTATTACAAAGAGTTACATAAATATAAACATAGTTATCCACATAAGGGTGAGAGCTTTTCTGCTTATCACGCACTAAATTAGAATCCTTGAAGTACAACATTTTTAAAGGGGTAAATATTTTTTTGATAGTCCAATTTATAATTACGTCAATCAGTTTTGTGCATAAAAATTATTTATCAGAATAAATTTTATGTAAATTAATGTATCATCTTACACAGTGTTCTGTAAAATTTATGAATTTATGAATTACGAGCTAGTGGAAGCAAAAGTAAACCCAAAATATTGTGTAATTTGGCTACATGGTTTAGGTGCTGATGGTCATGATTTTGTTGATATAGTTGACCATTTAGGTATCCCTCTAGATAATATTCGTTTTATATTTCCGCATGCTGATATAATGCCAATTACTGTAAATATGGGTATGCAAATGTCAGCATGGTACGATATTAAATCTCTTGATACTAATAGTCTAAACAGAGTTGTAGATATTGAAGGTATCAAAAACTCAATAGCTAAGTTAAATACTTTAATTGATAAACAGATTGCTCAAGGGATCACAGGAGAAAACATTATCTTGGCAGGCTTCTCACAGGGTGGGGTTATTGCTGTTTATACAATGCTTATCACTAAACATAAACTTGGTGGAGTAATGGCTTTGTCAACATATTTGCCAGCATGGGATGAGCTTAAAAAAGATGTTACAGATATTAATAAAGATGCTCCAGTATTGGTGTGTCATGGTACACATGACCAAGTTTTGCCAGAAGTTTTAGGACAAGAGCTGTCTGCTAAACTAGTTGCACAAGGTTTTAAAATTAAGTATAAATCATATAATGGTATGCAGCATAGTGTGTGTATAGAAGAAATAAATGATATATCTAATTATATATCGCAAGTATTTAACGTATGATGAGTAAAAAAATTATAATAGCAAGTAGAGAAAGTAAACTAGCTCTTTGGCAAACCAAGTTTGTTAAATCGGAGATACAAAACAAGCTAGGTATCTCATGTGAAATAGTCACAATGAAGACTCAAGGGGATATTATTCTAGATAAGCCTCTAAATAAAGTTGGCGGTAAAGCTTTATTTATGAAAGAACTAGAAGTAGCCATGCAAAGTAATAAGGCTGATATTGCAGTACATTCGTTAAAAGATGTTCCTTATGATCTTCCATCAGGATTTTGTTTAGCAAGTTTTATGCCTAGAGAGGACCCGCGGGATGCGTTTGTTTCAAATAAATATACATCGTTAGACGATTTGCCTAAAGGAGCTGTCGTTGGGACTTCTAGTCTACGTCGTAAAGCTCAACTGCTTAACTATAGAAATGATTTGGTTATCAAAGATTTAAGAGGTAACGTTCAAACTAGATTATCTAAATTAGATAATAATGATTATGAAGCTATTATATTAGCTAGTGCTGGGCTTATTAGATTAGGTTTGCAAGATCGTGTCGCTCAATACATACCTACAGAGATATCTCTACCTGCTGTTGGTCAAGGTGTAGTTACAATAGAAGCCCTAGAAAAAGATAAAAAGCTTTTGGCTGAGTTAAAAAAACTTAATGATGAAACTAGTTTTCTTGCTGCTAAAGCAGAACGAGCTTTTAACCAAGAGTTAAAGGGAGGATGTCATGTTGCTATAGGTGCTTATGCAACTGTAGAGAATCAAAAAATAACACTGCAAGCAATGGTTGCTAGTAGTGATGGTAAAAAAATTATAAGAAGGTCAAAAAATGGAGTAGACCCTGAAAATTTAGGTAAATTATTAGCTCAAGAAATGATAGAATTAGGAGCGTATGGAATATTGGAGAATTAAATGAGACTGATGATATTATTAGTAGGCATTGGTGGAGGTCTTGGCGCTATAGCTAGATTTTCAGTAATGCAAGTTAGCGCTAGTATGTCTAAACAAATTCCCGTAGGCATCTTTTTATGTAATGTTATAGGCTCTTTTTTAATTGGTTTAATTGCTGCTTTTTTAATAAAAACAAATTTATTTAATGAGAGTTTCTCGGCATATACTAGAGCCCTTCTGGTAACCGGCTTTTTGGGAGGGTTTACAACTTTTTCTAGTTTTAGTTTGGATATACTAAACTTGCTACAAAGAGGCGAAGCTTTTCTGGCATTTGGATACATTTTAGCAAGTGTGTTTTTTTCGTTACTTGCCGTGGTTGTAGCATTTTATTTAGTAGTAGGGATATATAAATGAAGAAGAATGTAGCTATCTTAATGTTCTTGATAGGCCTAGTTTTAAGTGGTTGTATACCAGTGGTTACTGGAAGTTTTGTAACTCATGACGATATTTTTGATGCTGATGCTGGACTTCATAGTCTAGAGCTGCAAGAAGGAATCACGGTTAAACAGTTGTACGATGCTATCACAGAGACTATAAAAAATAATCCTAAAGAATTTAAGCTTCAAGCAAGTGATTATGGAGATAATGAATCTAGAGTTTGGGCTTTTTCAAATAAGTATAATCAACCAGTAGTCTTTTATGCTATAAACATGAAAGGTAGGGTGTATTTAGGAATAGATATAGGCGATGATGGTGATGCCAATAAGATAGATCATGATATCAATGACATTTATAGTTTAGAAGATCTCATCTTGAGTAACATAAAAGCAACATCTAAATAAAATACAGAGCTATTTTAAATACGTCAAAAACCCCTTGAGTGTATAGTTATTGAATCCTGTAACATGCTCAGTAGTTACAGGATTTTATATATCGAAACAAGTTTTAGTATTTATAAACATTCAAACCATAAGTTTGATTAGACATTTTTATAAGCAAAAGAAATTATTAAATATGAAAAAACATCTTATAATTTTAAGCACAATATTTTTAGCTTCATGTGCAAGTCAGCCTGTGGTTAAACCTATTGGTAAAGGTATAGTTAAATATGAAAAAGAAACTATGAGTAAAGCTAAGATCAATGCTCAAGCCAGCAAAGATGGAGCTGAGGATGGAGCAATAGGAGGAGCTGGTGTCGGAGCAGTAGGAGGAGCTGGAGTTGGTGCTATCGCTGGAGGGCTTACAGGTGGAGCATTGGGGGTTGTATGTAGTGTAGCCACTTTGGGGATAGGTACAGTTCCATGTATGGCTGCTGGAGTTGGTGGTGGGGCGGCTATAGGTGCAGGATTTGGAGCGGTAACTGGAGCTGGAGTTGGTGCTGTTGGTGGTGCTATAGTCGGTGGAGGTGGTAGCTATATATATGTTGCTAACAAAGATGATATAATTGGAAAATACGAATATGAAGTGGCTCCAGAAAATGGTTCTGAAAGTATCATATTTGAGGAGTTTCCAGATAAGAACTATCCAAAAGATACAAAAGTAGTTATCTATGAAAGTGACTACAAAGGTGCCAAAAATTATTTTATAAAATCTTTATATGAATTAGAAAACAGTTCTGGCAACGAATAAGTTAAGTAGAGAAATTAAAGCTACTTTTCAACCTTAAAAACTGTACCACAATATGGGCAGGTATTTGATTTTTTGTCTTTAAGATCTATAAAAACTCTTGGATGCAAGTTCCAATTTTCATGATATTTTGTCGGGCAACAGACTCTTTGACCTTTTTGCACTTTGATAACTCTTTGCTCTTTTTTCATTTTTTAGTGTTTTTTAAAATACTAACTGGCTAGATTTTAGCAAAAATTAGGCCAAATTAATAATACAAAAAAAAACATAAATGGCATATACTAAGGCTTGTTGTTAAAAATAAAGGTAGCTGACATATGAAAAGATTGTATACTGCAAATATGTCAACAAGAGTTTCTAAAACCAAGTGGGATGTTCTAGCTTTAACAATAGTCTTGCTGATTTTATGTATATTTGTATGGTCAACATCTCGATTAGGTGGGGTTGTTGATTATACCGATCAAGCAAGCGTACAAAAATATTCAGAAATTTCGCTAAGTTTGTGGTTATTGCCTTATTATACCGCTGAAACAACTATACGTATGTTTATTGGTTTAGCTTTTTCTTTGCTAATAACTTTTGTATTTGGTACATGGGCAGCAAAAAGTAAAAGAGCAGAAAGTATAATAATACCAGCTGTTGATATATTACAATCAATACCAATACTTGGTTTTTTTGCTATTACAGTAACAGGGTTTTTAGTGCTCTTTCCTAGTTCTTTATGGGGGGCTCAGTCAGCAGTTATATTTGGGATTATAACTGCTCAAGTATGGAATATGATTTTAAGTTTTTATCAGTCATTAAAAACCATACCTAAAGAGCTAAAGGAAGCAGCTGATATGTATCAGTTATCAGCATGGCAAAAATTTTGGAAACTAGAAGTTCCTTTTTCTATGCCAGGTTTAGTATGGAATACTATGATGTCAATGTCAGCCTCTTGGTTTATGATAGTTGCTTCTGAAACTATAGTTGTTAATTTTGGTGCCTCTCAATCAATTTTCGTGAATTTACCAGGAATAGGTTCATTTATTGATGCAGCAAATAATGCTCGAGATTTTATAGCAGTTGCTGCAGCAATTATTACTATGCTTGTAACTATAATTTTATACGACCAGCTTTTATTTAGACCCTTGGTTGCATGGTCAGAGAAATTTATGCTAGGAGAGAACCAGTCTGAAGTGCATACTAAATCTTGGTTTCTTAAAATTTTACAAAAATCTTTGGCTATAAAGCTTTTTACGGGCCTGGTTGGTAAAGTTATAGGACAGATTATTAATAGCAACCTTTTTAAAAAAGACCTAACTAAAGCCTTTAATCAAAAAAAACATAAGAAAGAAGATAAAAAAGAAACTATGTTGCAGAAGGTTATATGGTTTGGCTTTATATCATTAGCTGTATTAACTCTTTTATACTTTGCCTATGAAACTATCTTTGGTAAAGGTGATGTTTGCTTACCTGAAGCTTTTGAGGCTTTGTATGATGGACTTTTTACTGGTTTAAGGGTAGTTGTTTTGATATTAATAACTTCTATTATATGGGTTCCAATAGGTGTGTGGGTTGGTATGCGTCCCAAAATAGCCCAAAAAGTGCAACCATATGCACAAATGGCAGCAGCTTTTCCAGTAAATGTACTTTATGGTGTGTTTGGTACTTTAGTAATTACTTTCAATTTAAATTTTAATATCTGGTGTATCTTACTAATGGCACTTGGTACACAGTGGTATATTTTATTTAATGTAATTGCAGGAGCTTCAGCAGTGCCAGAAGAGCTAAAACTTGCTGCAAAAAATATGCAATTAAAGGGGTTAACTAAGTGGCGAAGATTTCTCTTTCCAGCTGTTATGCCGTATTATGTAACAGGAGCTATAACTGCTGCTGGAGGTGCATGGAATGCAAGTATAGTATGTGAGTATATAAATTGGGGTAAGGATACAGTTATACAAGCTGCAGGTTTAGGTAGCTACATTACTAAATATACTAATATGCAGGGGGATCATACAGCTAATGTACTTTTGGGTGTTATTGTGATGAGCATATTAGTAGTATCTTCAAATAAGCTTTTTTGGCGAAGACTTTATAGCTATACAGAAAATCGCTTCAGTATGAATATGTAGCATAGAGGATAAAATAAATGAGCAAGAAAATAATTTCAGTAGGAAATGTAAGTAAGAGCTTCTTGATTAAAGAAGAGCACTTACTAAAGGTCTTAGATAATATAGATTTCACATTGTATGAAGGGGAAATTGTCGCTTTACTGGGGAAATCTGGCTCGGGAAAATCTACTTTACTAAGGATTATAGCTGGCTTGTTAAGCCCTACTACAGGAGAAGTTTTATACAGAGGTAAAAAGGTTTCAGCTCCAGTTCCTGATATATCGATGGTTTTTCAAAGTTTTGCGCTTATGCCATGGCTGACAGTGTTGCAAAATGTTGAATTAGGTCTAGAAGCTCGCAATATAAGCTCACAAGAGCGCAGAGAAAGAGCTTTAAAAGCTATTGATATGGTTGGCTTAGATGGTTTTGAAAATGCTTATCCTAAAGAGCTTTCTGGTGGTATGAAACAAAGAGTTGGTTTTGCTAGAGCTTTGGTACTAGAACCTGATGTACTTTTAATGGATGAGCCCTTTTCAGCTTTAGATATTTTGACAGCTGAAAATCTAAGAGAAGATTTGTTAGAGCTTTGGGAAACTAATGACGCAATGAAAGGTATTTTATATGTGACTCATAGTATTGAAGAGGCAGTATTAACTGCTAATAGGATTATTATATTTGGTAGTAATCCTGGCTTTATACGGGGTGAGTTAAAAGTTAATATTCCTCATCCAAGGAGTTCCCAAGATCCTGCTGTGGCAGATTTGGTAGATGAGGTTTATAGGATGATGACTACAGCTCAAACTAAAGAGCTTACAGAACGTATGAACAAAAAAACAGCAATGACGATAGGTTATCGTATACCTGATGTTGATATATCAGAAATGAACGGTCTTTTAGATGAAATGTCTGATATTAAAAATGCTGATGCTATAGATTTATCACAATTAGCAGATGAGCTACATCTTGATATTGATGATTTATTCCCAATTATTGAGATATTATCTATTTTAAGATTTGCAGAAGTTTCTGATGGTGATATTAAAATGACAGCTATGGGACGCAAATTTATTGAATCAAACATTGATGAGAGAAAATTTATATTTGGTAGATTGTTTTTAAAGTATATACCACTGGCAAGGCATGTAGTCAAGGTTTTACATGATAGAGAATCCAATTCAGCGCCAAAAAGTAGGTTTCTTGCAGAATTAGACGATCACTTTCCAGCGGATGTTGCTGCGCGTGTATTTGATACATTTATAGATTGGGCGCGTTACGCTGAACTTATCTTCTACGATTCAAACATAGGTATGCTTTCTTTAGACGAGAACGCTGTTGAGTATATTAAAAAAATGTAATGGCTACTTATACCAATTCCAACACATATTAGTACTTTCTAACTTTGTATTTCATACCTAATTTAACCATTTAATATTTACCAATAGCTACTTCTATTGCCTGCACATCAAAAACTTAAATTAGTCATAAACTCCTTTGTGATAAACGCACCAATTTATGTTGGAATTGGTATTAATTAAGTTAAATGCCTTGTCACCATCCGTCTAACGCTAGCTTGCAAAGAGGCCCTATAAACAAAACTATTTTTTGCTGGGTTATTTTTATTTAATTTGCTTTTATTTGAGTATATTATTAAAAGTCTGTAAATTAGTGTTCCGGCTTGTCTGTATACACGTTGAGGTTTTTTAAAAAAAGGTGGTTTATGTCTTATACTTTTAAAAGTAAAATGCTCAAAGTAGCTTTTTTAAGTTTGATTTTTGGAACTAACTTATACGCTGAGCAAAATACTGAGGTAGTTTCGCAGGGGGGGCCTCTTGGAGCTACAAGTATTGGGCAACAAGATCTTAGTTTGACAGATTCTTCTTCTGAAAGCAGTTCTACACCAACGCCACAACACCTAAATGAAAAAGAGCTTTTGCTGCAATTACAAGCTCAAGTTCAACTATTACAAGGACAAGTAAATCAACTTAAATCTCAGCAAGGTAGTATCAGAAGCACTTCTGGTGGCAGCTCACAGTTTGCTACGTACAGCTCTAAAGTAGGTGGTAATTTGGGATCAACAGAAAACTATTTAGACCTTGGGACCCTTAAAACTAGTGAAATAGACCCAGAAGATATCTCTTCAAGCATAACTCAAGGAAATTCTATAGAGGCTAGTGATAGTCAAAGTGGGGGGGTATTTGCTTCAAATAATGGTATTGACGTTGGTGGTACACCAGCAATTACAACTCGAGGTCAAGTAAGTTATCTAGGTTCTTATTCTGGTAATAACACAATTCCAGTCGGAATGATATCTTCAAACCTTTTTGCTTCTACACTGTTAGGTCAAAGAGATAAGTTTGATGATTATTCAGTATTTTTCGGTGGCTATATAGAAGCTGATGCTCAGACTTGGTTTGGTAGTTCAATCCAAAGAATATCAGGAAATGATTTCTCAGCAACAGGTGAGAATATATATTTAACTAATGCTAAGTTATACTTCCTTTCAAACTTAGGACATTATGTAACAGCACAGTTTGATTTTGACACAAGTGAATCAGGTGGTTTTGGCTTAGGTAATGCTTTTGTAATGTTTGGTAATCTAGATACTTCACCATTTTTCATAACAGCTGGTAGAAGTAAGTTATCAGTAGGATCTTACGGTGGGGGAGGTCCTTGGAGTAGTGGTATTATTGATGAATTTTTATCTCCAGATAAGGTAACTAACATATCAGTTAACTATAAAACAGATACTATCAACGCTAACGTTGCTGTTTTTGGTTCTGATGATAAAAGAGCAAACTTCTCAACAGGTTTATTTTATGCTGATGCTCTAACAGAAAGTTTATCAGCTGGTTTTAATGCTGGCTACGTATTTAATATAGCTGGAGCTGGAAATAGTAGTATTCCACAATTCTTACAAAGTGTTGGTAGAGAAAATGAGAATATAGGTGTTATTAACTTTGACGCTAACTTAGCGTATGCTATGCTTGGGGGGATCTGGCAGATACAAGGTGGTTGGTCATCAACAACTACTGCAGAAGATTTCAATAAGAATGGTACAAACGTTAACACAGGTGCTTGGTATGCTGGTTTGGTGTATGCTTTAAATCTAGCAGGTAAAAATACCAACTTTAACGTTACTTATGGCCAATCTTACAATGCTGCAAACATTCCTATGCCTTTGTCTAACGCATCACCAACGTTTGGTAAAACCTCTTCTGGTATTAGGAATCAACTTATTTTCTCAGCTCAAAGATCATATTTTGATGACAATGTATTATTGGGTCCAGAATATTCCTACCAAGAACTGTATAATGGCGAACATATGAATACAATAACTTTAGATTTATCAGTTTATGTATAAGGTTGTATTTAGTTCTTCATTAGGAAAACTTTTTTACACTATTGTTTTTTGTATAAAATAATTTAGCTATATTTTAAGCTCATAATATTATAAAATTTAGCATAAATTGATGGGTTTTAGCTTTTTTTATTTGACCTTATAGCATTATCGGAAAGTATTGATAAAGTTATATATATCATATAATATCTTAAGTCTTTTATTATATTCTAAGGTTAAAACTTGAGTAATAATATTGAGCTATTTTTACACTCATCTAACTATATATTGTTAGCAGCAGGTTTGATATTGCTTTTTGCAATAGTATCACAATATTTATCCTGGAGACTTAAGCTTCCATCTATCCTTTTTCTGATCTTAAGTGGAATCATTCTTGGTCCAATATCTGAAGCGGCATTTCCTATGGGTTTTAAGTTAGTAGATGGTGATGTTATATTTGGGGAGGCCCTTTCGCCATTTGTCTCAATTTGTGTGTCAATTATATTATTTGAGGGAAGCTTATCACTTAATTTTAATAAGATAAAAAATGTTAGTAGAGTCGTTTTTTTATTGGTAACAGTAGGATTGGGTTTAACAGTAGTTTTTACAGCCTGGTTTTGCCATTATATTGTGGGCTTGAATATGGAATTGTCATTATTAATAGGAGGAGTTACTTGTGTAAGTGGCCCAACAGTTGTTCCTCCTTTAATGAGAGCTGTTCGTCCAAAGCGCCATATTGCAAATATCCTTAAATGGGAATCTATAATAGTAGATCCTATAGGCGCATTAGTTGTAGTTTTTATGCTCTCATGGTTTGTTATTGGTGGTAGTTTTTCTAGTGAGGTAAATAGTATAGGGCTATTTATTGCCTATATAATATTTGTTTGCGTACTTGGTATTGTAATAGGTTTTATTGTAGGGTATCTAATAGGTGTTAGTTTTAAGAGGCACTATATTCCGGAGTATCTTAAAAGTTTCTTTGTTTTAGCAGTAGTTGTTGTTGGTTTTATTGTATCAGACAGCATCATGCATGGTGCTGGACTTCTGATGGTTACTGTAGCTGGTCTAGTTATGGCTAATATGAAAGATATTCGGATGTCTGATATAGTTTCTTTTAAGGAAAACCTTAGTATAGTGATTATATCTATACTTTTTATTGTACTTAGTGCAGAAATTGATTTTAGTTTAGTAATAGAGTATTGGCTTTCTTTAATAGAAGTTTTTATTTTTTTACAGTTTGTATTACGTCCTTTAGTTGTTTACTTATGCACATTTCGTTCAAAAACCTCTTTAAGTGAAAGGTTTGTTATGGGGATGATATATCCACGTGGTATAGTTGCAGCTTCAGTAGCAGCATTGGCATCTGTTAAAATAATTAAAACGCAACCAGAGTTATATGATGAAGCTAACACATTAGTGTTTTTTGTGTTTATGATTATCGTTTTTACAGTAATTTTTCAAAGTGTATTCGCTCCATTTATTTCTAAGTTACTGAAGGTTACTGAACCAGAAGGTAAAGGCTTTTTAATTATCGGTGGAAATAGGTTTGCACGTGAACTTGCGGAAGTTTTTGTTAAAAATGATATCGAGGTGTTGATTACAGATTCATCTTGGACAAATGTACAAAAATGTCGGCAATTAGGATTAAATACTTATTATGGAAGCCCAGTGTCAGTCCATGCTGATTGGAGTATTAGCTTAGTGGGGATAGGTGCTATGTTAGGTTTATCTACCAGTGAATATGTAAATGCTGTTTCAGCGATGAAATATAAATATGAGTTTGGTGCAAATAACACATATGTGCTAAGAGCCTCACAAAAAGAAAGTTATAAAGGTATAGGCTCTATAGAGACTAACTTAGCTACCTTACTATTTGATGAAGGAATAGACTTTAATGTATTAATTGAGAGACTAAATCAAGGAGCTAAAATTAGAAGCACTAATATAACTCCTAACTACACTCTAGAGAATTTTTTTGTCGACAATACTAATGCTATTCCTTTATTTACTATTGATAGTAATGGCTATGTTCAACCTTTTTTTAGGGATAAAAAGATTAAATCAGAAAGTTATAGTTTGGTATCATTAAGAGATGATAATAAAAACAAAGAGCAATTATGTCTAGGTGTATAAGAGCTTTTAATGGCAAGTATCCTGAAATTGTAGAGTCAGCATATATAGATGAATCAGCTGCTGTAATAGGTGATGTAGTTATAAAGGCAGATGCTTCTATTTGGCCGCAAGTAAGTGTTAGAGGAGATCTGTTAAAAATAACGATAGGAAAATGTAGTAATGTTCAAGACTGCAGCACCTTGCACACTACGGAGTATCCAAAAGACTCTGGTAAAGGTTATGATCTAAAAATAGGGGATTATGTGACTATAGGTCATGGGGTAGTGTTACATGGTTGCCATATAGGGAATAACTCATTGATAGGTATGGGAGCTATAGTCTTAGATGGCGCTATTGTTGGTGAAAATGTTTTGGTTGGTGCTGGAAGTTTAGTCCCTCCCGGAAAACAGTTAGAATCAGGACACATGTATTTAGGTTCACCAGTAAAGAAAATCCGCCAGTTAAGTGAAAAAGAAAAACAAGATATTATAGAAAATGCAAAGCATTATGTTACGATTAAAAATAGATATAAAGCAGAAATTTAAGCTTGTTACATTTTTTATATTATCAACTCTATTGGTCGCATGCTCTACTTTGGATACGAACGCTATAGATGCACATAGAAAGTTTGATAGAGCTAAGTTAGATTCACAATTGCTAGATCTTGATAAATGGCAAGTTAGTGGCGTGATAGGTATTATTTATAATAATAAAGCTGATTCTGCTAATTATACATATTCTCAAGATAAGGATAACTTTATTATGAGCCTCTACGGACCTTTAGGTGTTGGGAAAGTAGAGATTTCAGGTGACAAAAACAAGGTTATTTTAAAAAACAGTAAAGGTGAAATCCTTGAAGCTAAAGATGTTAAAACACTAATGTTAGATGAGTTGGGTTGGTATGTTCCATTAGATGGGCTAAAATATTGGATCAAAGCTATAGCTGTACCACAAACTCCGGCAAACTTAAAATTAAAAGCTAATAATCTAGCAGGAGAACTTTCGCAACAAGGTTGGAAAATAAGTTATCAAGGTTATGAGTTAATGGATCAAAAATATCCACTTCCAACAAAATTTAGGATGTCTAGAGGTGATATTTTACTAAAAGTAGTTATAAAATCATGGCAACTATAAAACCTAAAGCATACAACAGTTTCGCAAAGATAAATCTATTTTTGCATGTGCTTAATAAGCGTGAAGATGGTTATCATAATTTACAAACTTGGTTTACTTTTGTAGATTTGAAAGATCAGCTAAAATTTAGTTTTAACAATTCAACTAACATAAATATAACAAGTGACGTTGCAATATCCGCAAGAGAAGATAATTTAATCTTTAAGGCAATTAAACTCTTTCAACAAACCTATGGTGTGCAACGTATTGGTGTTGATATTGATGTGGTTAAAAATATCCCAATGGGCGCAGGCCTAGGCGGTGGTAGTTCAAATGCAGCAACCACTCTTATGGCTATGCGTGATCACTATGTACCAGACCTTAAAAATTCTGAAATGATAAGTTTGGCGGTAAAGCTTGGTGCAGATGTGCCAATTTTTTTATATGGTCGTTCTGCGTGGGCAGAAGGGGTTGGTGAAGTATTATATCCAAAGGATTTTGATACTAAGTTTATACTGTTAGTTAAGCCAAATGTTCATATTAGTACAAAGGAGTTTTTTAGTAGTAAAAAACTTGTTAAAAGTTCTAAACTACTGTCAAAAGACTTAGAATTTGATAGTGACATTATGGGGAACGTTTTTGAGAAAGTATTTTTTGCCAATTATCCAGAATTTGAGAGTTATCTTAAAAATTTAGACGTTAATTTTAGAATGACAGGAACAGGCTCATGTTTTTATTTATTCTCAGATGATAAGGCACGATTGCAGCAACTTGCAACAAAAATCAATAAACCTCTTGACAAGTGGCTAGTTAAGACATTAAACTATGTCTACTAACTTTTAGGTTAGCTTATGTTGGGCTATCGCCAAGCGGTAAGGCAACGGGTTTTGATCCCGTCATTCCCAGGTTCGAATCCTGGTAGCCCAGCCATAAAAATTCTTAATAAATTTCCGCTACAAATAATTTCTCTGATGTCTTGGTAAAATAATATATAATTAGATAATTATAGGATTGAACTAGTTAATATCAAAATTATGGAACATTATCATATCGGTACCTTAGGTCAGAAATGGAGTGAGGTAGAAAAAAAACAGTGGTTAGCAGAACAAAAGATTAAGCGTTCTTACCATGAAGAAGTAGTTACTAAGATAAAAGAGCTAGTTAAAGACTTTGATATAGAAATATATGGCAAGTTAGAGTATTTAGTAGGTAAATATGACTTATATGCTATAAAAACAAAAAACTGGGATAATTCAAAGCCATATGTGTTAGTAACTGGTGGGGTGCATGGTTATGAGACAAGTGGAGTCCAAGGAGCTATTAACTTCGCGCAAACAAGAGCTTTAGAGTATTCAAAATATTTTAATATCATAATTTTACCGTGTATTAGTCCATGGGGTTATGAGACTATCAATCGTTGGAATCCAGATGCTGTAGATCCAAACCGTTCTTTTTATTTAGGTAGTGCTTCTCAAGAAGCTACTAACGCTATGGAGTATGTATTTTCTCTTGGTGTAGATATATCTATGCATATAGATTTACATGAGACTACAGATACCGATGATAGCGAGTTTAGACCAGCACTAGCTGCTAGAGATGCTATAGTGATTGAGAAATGGGGTATAACAGATGGATTTTATCTAGTAGCGAACCAAAACAAATTAGAAAAAAGTTTTCAAGAGTACATAATATCTGCTGTAGCTAAGGTTACCCATCTAGCAAAAATTGACGAGAAAGGACAAATCTCTGGGGAAATAGCAGTTATTGATGGTTTAACACAATGTGATTCAGCAGGTTCAAAGCTTTGTATGTCATTTACTGATGCTAAATATACAACCACAACAGAAGTTTACCCAGATAGTCCTAAAACTAATCCAGATGAATGTATACAAGCACAAGTTGAAGCTGTAGTTGCATCATTAGAGTATTTAAAATTGTAAAATGCAAGATTGGAGTTAACATTATAATGCTAAGCGGAATTGTAAATGTCGCAGAATTTCTTATAAATATTGTTTTTGGTTTATATGCTTTTATTCTCTTATTTAGATTTTTTTTACAGTGGGTGAAAGCTGATTTTCATAACCCTATCTGCCAGCTAGTCATGCGGGCTACAAATATTATTATTCTTCCTATCAGAAAGCTTGTGCCTGGGTTTTTTGGTTTAGATTGGTCGTGTATTGTCGCTACGTATTTTGTTTTTATTGTACAGAATTTACTTTTAGCTTTACTAAAGGGTTTTGGTATAAGCTTAGTATTTGCAGTTGCTAAACCGGTTGTAGATATAGTGTTTGCTGTTATAAATATGTACGTTTATTTAATAATAATAAGAGCTATAGCTAGTTGGTTTATCCATGGCGGATACAACCCTCTGTTTATAATAATATTTCAAGTTACAGAACCTTTACTAGCAATAGCAAGAAAAATAATAAAGCCTAGATCAGGTTTTGACTTTTCGCCTGTTATTGTACTAGTAAGTCTATTTTGTATCCAAATTTTCTTGCAAAGTGTATTAATACAACTATTTTCGTAAGCTAGATGTACAAAATATCTGTATATATCCAACCTAACTCCTCAAAATCTGAAATTTGTGGTGAACATAATGGTTCTTTAAAAATAAAAATATCGTCCCCTGCTGTAGATGGTAAGGCAAATAAAGTTGTGATAGATTTTTTATCAAAGCATTTCAAGATTAAAAAGAAAGATATAGCTATAGTTAAAGGTATAACATCTAGACACAAAATTA
This sequence comes from Allofrancisella inopinata, assembly GCF_012222965.1. Taxonomy (NCBI): domain Bacteria; kingdom Pseudomonadati; phylum Pseudomonadota; class Gammaproteobacteria; order Thiotrichales; family Francisellaceae; genus Allofrancisella; species Allofrancisella inopinata. The sequence goes on from NZ_CP038241.1 coordinate 31,222, forward strand.
TAGCTCTGAATATAGAGAAAATCCCTGAGCTGTTGGAAGTTTTTTAGTTTCTTCTTAGAACCATTCTATAAGCTGAATCATCATCTTGATAGTAGTTTGGAATAGTTTTGTAAATAGTAAAATTTAGTTTTTCATAAAGAGCTATAGCATTTGAATTATTTACATTTACTTCAAGATATATATTTTTTGTTGAATTAGTTATCAGATAGTTAAGTAAACTTTTTCCAATACCCTTACCTTGGAATTTTTCATTTACAGCTAGAGAGTATATTCTTATACTTTTTTTGTATTCAAAGCAAAGTATATAGCCAGCTAACTGATCATTTACCTTAGCAACAAAAAATAGTTTCTGTTTTTCTATATTGTATTTAAATTGTCTTTTAGATATTTGATCACTATTAAAAAGAGAATTTTCTAATTCTATAAGCGATTTTAAATCATTTAAGCTAGCTTTATAAATTTGCATAAGGTAATTTCTTATAGTTCATCCTATTTAGGAATTCTAACATTATAGTCGAATAAAGTTGCTCACCAATATAAGCATCCTCTATATCAGAATCAATAGATGGATTATCGTTAATTTCTATAACGATAGGTTTACCATTGACTACTTTGATATCTATACCATATAAACTGTTACCAATAGTTTTTGCAGCTTTAATAGCGGTTTTTATTATAGATTTTTCAACTTGATGTATAGCAAAAGCTTCTGAACTACCATGCTGAGTAGACTTTTTACTGTGATTAGTTATTTGCCAGTGTCCTTTTGCCATATAATACTTACAAGCATAAATAGGCTTACTATTTAGTATTCCTATACGCCAATCAAACTCTGTATAATAATATTTCTGAGCAATAATTATAGAAGATTGTTGAAACATATTTTCTAAAGTTTCCTGTAATTCTTCAATAGTTGAAGCTTTATTTACACCTTTTGAGAATGATCCATCTGGGATTTTAAGTACTATTGGCAGGCTTAGCTCAGCAACCAATTCTTCTAAAGGTAAAAGATTATCTTTAAAAATTAATCGGGCTTCAGGAGTTGGTATTTTATTTTTGACTAGTAAATTATGTAGATAAACTTTGTTTGTACAACAAATTATGGATTTTGTATCATCTATAACAACTAGGTTATTATCTTCAGCTTTTTTAGCGAATCTATAACTATAGTGATTAATAGAAGTTGTTGTTCTAATAAATAAACCATCATACTCAAGTAACTTCATATAATCATCTTGAGTAATCATATCTACATATATTCCTAACTGGTTAGCAGCTCTTTTGAAGTTTTTTAACGCTTTAGGATCACTAGGTGGAAGAACTTCATCAGGGTCATGTAAAATAGCAAGGTCATATTGATAAGTTTTTTTATTTTTCTTTTTACGCCAAACTTTAGTACTAAAATTATTTAATGCTTCAGCAAACATACTCTGTTCTTGGTCACTTAATGAGCTTATATTGGCTATTTCTAGGTTCTTAAAGTGCCAAAGAGAATTTTCTTTTTCTAGCTTTATTGACAATAACGGAGCCGGGTACATTTCAAATATTTTTTTAGCTATTTTTTCAAACCCTTTTATGTTCGTGGTTCCAAAAAAGATCATAATATCCAAGATATTGTTTTTAGTAATATGGTTAAGAGCATTATGGTTTATTTTTAGAGCAAGTTCAGCAAGGTGTATTTCTTCAAAATGTTTTATGTTGTTAAGAGTTGTTACATTGGGGATTATTGTATCATTGTTAGCTTTGGCTAATAGGCAAGCATAATACCCTTGTTCTAAGTAAGCCATTTTTTCTGATAGATTGATTATATAGCTTGGCTTTTGACTTATGTTTTGTAGATATTTATCTATAGTTATTAAATTTTCTGTTGGATAGTAAGGTGACCAAGCCTTCTCATGATCAATGAGTATTTTTAAAGATTTCATATTGTTCTTAACTGTTAAATGGACTAAAAAGGATTAATTATTATCCTGATCTACCCCGTCAATTTGGGACAGTTTACCTTTTTATTTTCCATTATATATTCAAACTGATTTGGAGTCATATAATTTATTGTAGAATGTTTCCTTTTTGTATTATAGTAAGCCTCAATATACTCAAATATAGATAGCTTAGCTTCTTCTCTAGTTTTATAGTTTTCATCATGAACTAACTCAACTTTTAAAGTACCAAAGAAACTCTCACAAGCAGCATTATCATAACAACATCCTTTAGAACTCATACTTGATAATAGCCAGTTATTTTTAATAACATCCTGATACTGTTTACTACAATATTGTGACCCTTTGTCAGAATGTATAATAACACCACTAGGAAAATTTCTTCTAAATAATGCCATATTTAAAGCACTACAGATTAAGTCTGCTTTCATTCTAGAATCCATTGCCCAACCTAAAACTGCCCTTGAGAATAAATCTATAATCACAAAAAGATACAGCCATCCTTCTTGTGTAGGTATGTAAGTTATATCTGTAACCCACCTATGGTTCATAGACAACGCTGTGAAGTTCTGTTCTAATAAGTTCTCAGAAACATGTTTGTTATGGTTAGAGTCTGTCATTGCTTTATGTTTACGAGCAGCTTTTGCCTGCAAATCAAGTAATTTCATACGTTTAGATACTCTAGGTTGAGTAACTTTCCAACCCATATCTTTAAGTTGTTTGTATATCCTAACACTCCCATATCTAGATTTATGTTCGTTAAATATAGCAGTAATAGCATTATCTAGCTCAGCATCATTAGATTGTCTTTTACCTATAGGCTCATGTATCCATCTGTAATATGAGGATGTACTTACATTCAAATATTTACATAATGTTGTTACTGGCATGACTTTGCAATGCTCCTTAATAAAAGCGTACCTTACAGTCCTTGCTTTGCAAAGTACGCTGCTGCCTTTTTTAGTATTTCACGCTCTGTTTCTACTTGTTTAACTGGAGTTACGGACTTTTGGGAAAAAGTTAAAGCGAAAAAGTTTTCTATGTGTTAATTTATAATTACATCAACTATGTTATGTTCTAAAAATGAAACAACGTGAATTAGCCAATCTATATACTGAATATTTATTATGTCAAAACTCCCAAGCAAGTGCGACAATGTGTTCAAGTATGTTAGATGAACTAGTAAAGCATGATAGTTTTTCTCGGATGTTAAAAGTTGGTAGTTATGAAAGTAAATATGTCTGGTTAAAAGGTAAAAGTATTTTAAACGCCTACAAAGATAAGCCAAAGATATTATCTATAGACAATACAATAAGTCCTAAATCTGATAGTATGGTCAATGAGGTAGTAAACTGGTTTTATGATCATTCTGTAGGTAGAGCAGTTAAAGGCATCAATCTTATTAGTGCTTTAATCCACGTTGGAGATGCTAATATTCCTGTAGGCTTTGAAGTACAAACTAAGGAAAACTTTGTAGTAGAAAAAGATAAAGCAGGTATGGAGCGCTTAAAGCGTAAAGCACGCTACACAATTAATGAACTGGCAAGAAAACTGATATTGAAAATTATTAAGAATTTCTCTAGTTTTGATTATATAGTAGCTGATAGATATTTTGCTTCTAAAACTAATTTGAAATTCTTTAACAAACATAAACTCTCGTATGTAATAGGTATAGCAAATAATCGTTTAGTTGCTAAGAGTAAAGCTAATGCTCTTGCTGGTAACTACTGTAGGTTAGATGAATTAGGATTGCTAGAAAATGAGGCTATGAAAATTTATTTAAAAGATATAAAATATAGTCTTGTGGTTACTCGCCAAGTCTTCAAAAACGGGGACAATTCAACAGGTGAGATTTATTTAATTACTAATGATCTAAACCTAGAGAGTAACCACATAGAAGATATCTATCAAAAAAGATGGAATATAGAAGTTTATCATCGAAGTATAAAACAAAACGCTAGTCTTGCTAAATCACCTACATCTGTAATTACTACTCAGCTTAACCATATAGGTTTATCTATAGGTGCATTTATTGAACTTGAAAAACTAAAACTTGCTTCAAATAAAAATCACTATGCGTTGAAAAGGAAAATGTTAATCGCCGCCAATCAAGCGAGTCATAGGGAAATTATAAAAATGAAAAAAATACTCAAAATGACTGCTTAAATTTAAAAGTCCGTAACTCCAGTTGTTTAAGCTTTTTCTTTAAATCAGCATTTTCAGAAGATAATTGCTGATACTGCGTTTTATAATCTATCTTTATCTCTTTAGGAGGATTCGACATAGCTTTGGATATCCAGTTGCAAATGGTTTTATATTTAACTCCTAAATTATCTGCTATTTCTCGCCTATTTGTATCTGGTTGTAAACATAATTTAACAGCATTATCTTTAAATTCTTTTGTATATCTTTGATACTTCATCTTGTCTCCTTTTCTTAACACTTAAGTGTCCCAAATAGGAGGGTATGATCATCCACCTTTTTTTTAAAAATACAATACAAATTAAAACGTTAAATCGTATAGTGTAAGTTTTGTCTATGTAATTGTTAATTATTTAGAAATACTCCTAGGATCTAATATAGATCTAAAAACAGTTTTTCCTATTTCCTTGTTTTTAATAAAATAACTGGATATCTCGTTGGTTTCTGTCATACCAATATTCTTACAATAAATTCTAGAAGTTTGTTGAGTAAGTTTGGTCGCATTATAATAGAAAGGTACTTTATGAGAATGTGACGTTTCTTTTTGATTTAACTCTATACAGTTATTATATTTATGGTTATTAATCATAAAGGCTTTTAATTTATTAATCTTAGTATTTTCATTTGGAGAAAGTATATTTGCTAAAACTAAAGTTTTGGATTTTAGATATTCATTTTGATCTAAAACCTCATCATTAAGTTTCTTTAGGTATGAATAAATACCTGATTTTTTAATAGCATATACTTCCTCTAGCTTATTAACTCCTTGAATCAATTTATAAATGCAAGATTTAGTATTTTTATCACAACTTACTTTTGTAAAAGTAACACTATATTTATATATATCATACTTATCTTTACTATCTTGTTTAGAATGTTTTTCATAATTACGGTATTTGTAATTTATGTTATTAAAAATAGGTAAATATTCGCTAGCATCAATTGCTAATTTATCATTTGTACTGTCAAATTCTTTATAACTAATTAGCTTATTCTTTTTAAAGAATTCTATACTTTTGATCATCCCATCTTTATCGAATAGTGTAGATTCACCATTCTTTAAGCCATCTATTTGGTAGTAGGAATAGCGTTTTTTACCATTATCATACCATCCATTGGCTACACCTGTTGGTTTACCTTTTTTAAAGCTTATCTCACTTTTTATTTTACCGTTTTCAAAATAGGATGATACCTTTCCTGTATATGGTTCTGCAGGATTATTTTTTTGGTAAATAAGACCATCTTTGACTTCTGTATTTTTAATTGGTATTGCATAAAAACTAGTAAAGCTAAAAATCCCAGTAAATAGCAGTAACCTTCTCTTCATGTTAATTCTCACATAAGTTTTTCAATATAGTAAATGCCAGATTCTAAACCGAAGCGCGACACATATTTAAACCTTGTTCAAACACCTGATTCGGAGTTAGCCATTGATGTCGTTTTCTAGGTCTATTATTTATTAGATTAACATATCTTTGTAAATCTTCATCACTTACTGTATCAAAATCAGTCCCTTTTGGAATGAACTGTCTTAGTAATCCATTAGTGCTTTCATTAGTTCCTTTTTGCCAAAATGCATATGCTCTAGCGAAATATACTGTCATACCAGTACCTTCTAAAACGGATTGTGAACACTTATTAGGCAGTTTTGTTGCTATAAGTTTACCACTCTTTCTCTCAACATTAGCTGGGCGTTCATCAATCATTCTCCTATTAAGTATCTGGTGTTTAGACTTCCTATCCTTTATATGTTTCTTACCCTTTCTACGGAAGAATAGTTTTACTAAGTGTGGTTTGTTCTTATATATATATGTATTGATAAATTGTCTCATGGCAAAGTGTTTCCTTTGCTTCTGTTTTCCACATATTAGCTACTTGCTCAGGTGACCAGTATTCTTTAACTTTCTCAAATATATATTTTTCTAAAATACTATTTGGTAAAATTCTTCTAGTTTTAGAGCTGTTTAGACGCCTAGATTTTATTAGCTTATAGGCAACATTGGCACTGTAGCCACGTTTTCCTACATTGTTTGAAATACATCTATAAATGGCGCTTTTATTTCTAGAGAGCTTAATAGCTATTATCTCTGCAATTGTATACTTTTCATTTAACAATGTTTCTATCTTTACTAATTCTTCGTAACTTAAATCTCACCTTACGCATTTTAGTTATGAATTTCTAATTTCATATAACTCCTTAAGAGCAATAGCGTTAGATCTAACTAATAGCTTATATTTCAGAGCGAAGTGGTTTAGTGAAGTTTTTATCTTAAGCATTTCTAGTTTACAAAAAGCTACTAATGAGCAAAAAATATGATTTCTTTGAGTTTTCTCAACTTTAGTTGGTGAGGCTGATAAAGAAGTATTTTGCTTAATTGATTTATGATAAACCTCTATTTGCCATCTTTTTTGATAGTCATGGTATAACTGATTAGAATCTATTTCTAAATCATTTGTTACAAGATATAAAATTCCTTTTGTACCGTTCTCGTTTATGAAAATCTTTTTTGTTAAAAGCACAGGGAAATTCATATCTTTAAGCCATATCTTTAAAGATTCTCCATCAGCAATATCAAGTTCAGAGAGCTTAATAAAATCCTTACTCTTTCTAGCATAATCACTCAAGGCAACAACTCTATTTGACTTCATACCAAGTATAAATTTCTTCGATAATCTATGATGTATGAAATTCATATTATCTTTAGAGCAAAACCAGCTATCTGCCAAAATATATTTAAACTTAACATGATTAATAACTGCTCGATTTATCATGTTTTGAAACATTTGGTTTTTAGTAACTTTAGATCTTCTTTTATACCGCTTATCTTTTTCATCATAATATCGCTCATCCTTTTTCACTATCTCATAGTCTATAGGAATAGATAAGTTTGATGTACTAAGCATACATGAGACTATATTAATACCCTTTACATGAACACTTTTAGCATGAGAGTGATGCCAACAGACTATATCATTTTCATCTGTGCTTGGCTTTTCACTAATTGTATCATCCAAACAAAGAACATCGTATTCGCTGTTATGTTTTCTAACTAAAGGCTTTATATATTTCCAAAATTCTAAGCTTGTTAAATCTGACTTGTTTAAAAACCTTGTTATTTTGTCATGTGATACTTCTTGATCTAATATATCTGATAATTTTGTGGCTGTAGCATACTTAGTTTGGCTTATAAGATAGTCTGTGTATATATCTAGTAAATCCTTGTCCATTTCTTAAAAAACAGAATTTTTTCCTATGTCCAGTATTCTAAATATCTTTTTAAAACTTACAATCTTTTACGTAAGGTGAGTTAAATGTTTATAGCTTTTCATAAATGCCCCATATTTTCTATAGTAAAATATGAAAACAATCATCGTTTTTATCAAATTATTATTGGTGCATTTCTATTTAGAATCTGGGTAACATGGGTCGAGTTAATCTCTTTATGTTTCTATGATCCTGTTCTATTAAATTATTGAGATACTTATTTTGTCTAATCTCTATTCCATTAGTTAACCATATCCCAAGCAAAAATAAGAAAATATTGATAGTCAGTAAGGCAGCTTCATTCGCACCTGATTTATCTACATTAACTTTCTCTGGTAAGCCATGCTTGCCAATGGTTTCCTTAAAGAATTTATCCGCTGCTTTTTTATCTCTTTTGGCAGATAGCATAACTCTAAAGTGTCTCCACTTTTATCTAATGCTCTATATAAATATTTGTGATAAAATTATACTATAAATTCACTCAACTACCAGTTTGCGATAGAACCAATTTACGCAACATCAATCTATAGCGATAACTTAAGAAAGGAAAACACAAAACACAATGAGTAACAATACCATACACTTAATAGGCGAATACCATAACAAAGGGCTAAACGCTTTTGAAGATCCAACCAAACTGCTTGCAATATGTGTTAAGCACGATATAAAAACGGTTTTCATTGAATTTTTAGTACATCATGATTGCATGACATTTTATGTGGACAACAAAGAAGAAATACAGACCAACGAAAAACCTGTGCAGATCAATAATTACTCGATGAGGCCTCGGGGTCCAATGTCTATAAATGATAGAAGATTAAAAAATAAACTAATAAAAATAATCAAAAATAATCAAAAGCAAAACCATCGGATGCAGCAAGAAATATTAACCAGCTTTAATGCAGAGGAATTGGAAAATGTTGACGGTTTTTTGATGGACGCTTTCTTTGGAAGCAGTATAGCAAGAGGAAAATACAAGTCATTTACGGGTCACTTATGTTTTAAGCAAATGATTGAATGTGTTAAATTCCTCATCGACAATGGTATAACTATTATCGGAATTGAGGATTTGTACAGTCATCAAAGTAACAATGATTCTAATGGAGCAGGTGACGATAGATTAGAAAAGGGCAACATTGCGGCTGCTAAAATTATAAATAATCACCTGAAGAACGAATCGGACACTACACTACTGGCGATCTATGGGATACTGCACCTGACAGATAGAGAAGAAATTCCAGTCCAAAAATATTTGAAAGACGCCGGACATAAAGTTAATTTATATTACAGTTTTGCGAATAAACCGCAAGAATGCGTTTTGCTTAGCGAAATGAAGTATTGGGATGATTTATTGGAAAACTTACCAGACTTTTCTTTGTCGCAACAGCGTCAAATTCATTTACAGGATACTGCCAAAATGGCAAGTCATTCGGAACTTATTGAAGACGTGGTTAATGCTTCTAAATTGAGGCAAGCAATGGTGGTTGACCAGGAAGATGAAGATTATTGGGGTAAATTTCAAGAATTACAGACAATCGTGTCTGAAGCAACAAAAAATTTAACTAAACGGGACAGAATAGCATCAGCTGTTAATATGACGCAGCTATGTAATATAGTAGCACAAAGAAGAAGTGGGTCTGGCGGTACCAATTCGATGAAGGCAATGGCTAAACTACTAAATGATTATACCTACAAAAAATTGAAGTTTGCGATGGGGTTTGCCATGCACGAAAAGGTAAGACAGCGTGATATTCGTTGTTATGCAAGACATGGATCTACTCTTTATAAATATGAACAACAGAACAGAGGCAAAGCCGGTAACTTTCATAAGGAATTACAAACCTTGTTCGCATTCAAAGAATAAGGCTCTCCCGCAATAAATGTGTCAGCCTCAAAACTAGCCGCAACTATTTTCATTAAGTAGTTTTGCTCCATCCTGCAAGCTTTCCTAAACCCTTGATACTTATATCTTCCATGGTTTTTTGGTCTGTTGTAATCTGTTTAAGGTAATATGCCTAAATGGCTAAATTTTCAGGAGAATTAACCTTTATATCTTCTGAGCCATCTTCAGACATCGATACATCCAGGACCCAGTGTAATTTATTTTCAATATCCCCACTATAAATTTCAAACCGTACCATTTATTTCTGTCTACTAACCAGTCAATCGGGTCTGTTACATAACAGCCTTTTTGTGCTATACGCCCATGCCCTTTAACTATACCATGAGAAGCTAAAAGCTTAGCATTGCCAAATCTTTCATAGTCTCTGTAGCTTTTTAGCTCTACGTGTTTTGGTACGTATAACAAGGATATTATTTCTACTATAAGGTAAAGCCTTTTCTTATTTATTCTTAGGTCTTCTAATTTATGAAATCATTCTATGAAAGAGTTTCTTGGTTGTAGTATTAGAATTTATTTATCTTGATATGATTAAGGCAAACAATATCATATGTGATAACACCATAGCTCTTAAATTAGTTTGTTTTAAATCTAGAAAATTAATTTTAATAAGGTTTATTAAAATAACTTTTTAAATTATGTATTATTTATTTATAAATAAATTAAAAATTTTACAAAAGTTGTTTGTGATTAGTCGTATATTTATTTTACTTATTTTCTGCTTTCTAGATTCATGTAAGCCGTATCAGACTATAGAAAATTATAAGTATGATAACAATCTTATTCTAACCGGGGTTGTTAGCTCTATTCCAGAAAGTAGCGAAAAAGAGTTAGAATTTACCTTTCATTCATATAATTATGGTAAGCTTCTTTTAAAAGCCAGCAGGGAGTATGTTCATTATTTAATTCCAGCTAATGAATTACAGTTACAGGTAAAATTATATAAACCTCATGAGTATAGTAACGTTAACTCTTTTAATTATGCTCAGTATTTGGAGCGTAATAATATAGTTGCTTTAGGCAAATTGGTGCCAAATTCTGAGATAAAATTCCAAGGTACAGCTATTAGCTATTTGCCTGAACGATTAAGATACTATTTATATAATTACTTACAAATTGATTTACAAAACTATAAAACAAGAGAGTTGATATTAGCCTTATTGATAGGCAAAAAAGATTTTAACCAAGAGCAACAAAATTTATTTTTAGAATCTGGGACCTCACACTTAATGGTTATATCTGGCTTACATATAGGTTTATTAAGCTTTATAGCTTTTGTTATAGTTAGAGTTTTCTGGTCTTTTTCACCGACTTTATGTCGTAAGATTCCAGCACAATATGTAGCTGTATCCTTTTCATTAATTATAGCTTTTATTTATAGTTTGCTTGCTGGTTTTAGTCTACCGACTCAAAGGGCTGTGATTATGCTTTCTGTAGTAGCAATCTTATGGTTTTTTAAAAAAAGAGTTTCTATAACTAGATCACTTAGTATAGCTCTAGCATTGATATTAATATTGGATTTTAATTCTATCCATAGTGCGAGTTTATGGCTAAGTTTTTCAGCAGTAGCATTTCTTATTTTTCTTACTATTATTTTGCAGCAATATAAATCAAGGGTTTGGATAAGTTTGCTAAGTCAGAGTTATTTAGCCATTTTACTTATCCCTGTATCAGTATATTTTTTTGGCAGTTTTTCGTTAGTTTCGATTATAGCAAATATAGTTGCTATTCCATTAGTTAGCTTGTTAATCGTACCGTTATTATTTTTATGCTTGTTTTTATCAGTTATCGACATTAAATTATGGATCATTCCTAGCTTTTTATTAGAGATTCTCAACACATATTTGGAATTTTTAACTCATCATGTTCAGCTAGTAGATTACCTAGGATATTTTTCTGTTATTAGCTTAACTATAGTCATGATTGGTTTGATTTTAGTTTTTTTACCTATAGGAAAGCCATTACGTTTGTTAGGATTTTCTTTATGTTTAGTGTTCTTTCAACCTTTTGAAAATATAGCAAAAAAACATCAAAGCATTCAGATACACATATTTGATACAAGAGAAGCTATGGTTTTGTTACAAGAGCATGGTATAAGTTTACTTTATACGTCAAATAAGAACTTATCTAATAACTTTTCTCTACAAACTAATTTATTAAAATATTTAGAATTACAAGGAATAGATCATTTGGACTATTTAATAATCTCAGGAGATTCTAGTCATACTATAGACCTTTTTAACCTAAAAAAACAAGTACCAGTAAATAAAATCATTACTAACATCGTTACAGATTTGCCTGCTCAAAAATGTGAATATCAAAATAATTTTTTACTACAGCAAGTAAACGTTAAGCTTTTAGGAGAGGGTAGTAGTTGTTCTATTAGTTTTAAAGTTGGTAAAAATGAATTTTTAATACTAGATGATACTTCTATTAGCGTTCAACAAATGATTTATAAGTTATACAATCGTGTTATCAGTCCAAGTACTATTATTTCAACAAAGATTCCTTATTCTAAGTTTATTACTAGATTTAAACCAGAATTATTTATCCATATTTCAGATAAAAGCTTAGCTAGAGATAATATTAGTTTATTTAGGGGTAATAAAACTAAAATTATAGACACTTATAATAATGGAGCAGTAACAGTCAATATTGATAAGCAAGAGAATATTTTTATAGGGAGTTTATTGAAAAATTATTAAACTGTTTTAACAAAAAGCAAAAACCCAACAAAACGATAATCCTTGTATGATACACTCTAGGTAATAAGAAGACGTGGAACTAAGAATGTTCACAAAAAGATTAACATTCACATATTTCATTTGTATCATTTTGGTTTTTAACGCTGGTTGGATAGATAGTGTAGTCTTATATAAATCCTTTGGTGCCAGTGTGGCAGCAATGACAGGTAACTATAGAATTTTAGGTCATAATATAGCAGATTACGATTGGCATTTTGCCTATGAAGTAACTGCTCTAGTATTTGGCTTTATTATAGGGGCCGCTATAAATGGTATTATTATAAGTACAGACCCTTACGTTATCTCAAAAAACCATACAAAATCTTTGGTTTTACAGAGTTTTGTTATGTTAACTGGAACTATTCTTATAGATGTTTTTACTCATCATCAAGTTATAGATGATCTTTTTCTTGCTATGGCTATGGGTATGCAAAATAGTTTTACAACCTTATTTTTTGGTAGTTTCGCACGTACGACTCATATGACTGGCACCACAACTGATTTAGGTATAGAAATTGGCAGAGCTTTAAAAGGATCAAGAAAGGACCTCTGGAAAATTCCTTTCTTTTTAGTCTGTGTATTAGTTTTTATTGCAGGGAACGCGGCTGGGGTTTTCTGGGTTAGGATTTTCGGAGAATATTTTACACTTATGCTTTTTCCTTCTGTATTATTACCGATTTTTGTAGGAGCTATTATCCTTTGGGCATATAGTATGAAGGTAAAGCAACATAACTCACAAATTACAGAATACAGAAGTTAATTAAATAACCATCCACCCAAAGCCAGGTTTTTTTTTAATCTTTATCTTTTACACAAGGAACTAGATTCATTTGTTTTAACTTTTCCCAAGATTCATTAGGACAATCTTTACTTTGTTGCTCTGGCATACAGTAGCCCTCCCAACCTCTATACTTTTGAGTTTTTAGGCATTTTTTAAAGTTTTTAACGTTTAAGTAAGCAGGTGTCCATGTAGCTGGATTTGAGCCAACTAGGTGACTACTTTGTGTAGGCTGAGTAGCTTTTAGTATTTTGGTTCCATTGACACTTTCAGAAGTTGGCAGATAGTCCTTAGATATTTGTTTTGTAGCAGTAACACTTGAATCTGACACTACGTTAATATTTGGCTGATTAATTGATGTATCTGCAAAGCTAAGAGTCGTGATAGTGATAGAAGCTAGACTCAAAAAAAATGTTTTTTTCATACATTAAATATTAGTATTTTGTTATTAGTTATATAATATTTACTTTTTTATTAGTATTCAAGCGGTAGTTATTTACCTAAATGTCACATGCATAGCCAAAGCGTTAAGAGAAGTTATAAACTTGAGCAAATTTCTTTTCTAAATATTTTCTAAATACGGTGCAAACTTATTAAAACTATTTTCATTTAAATCCCAATGCATCAAAGGTATTGCATGATTATGCTTTTGTTTAATCAATAATGTGTTCTTGAGAGTCTGAAGCTGGTTTTGAATTTTTTTCATTTTTTATTTTAGCCTGTTGTTTTCTTTCAATAGATATAGTCCTTCTTAATAAAGTATCATATATAGGTTTTTGGTGGTGTATGTAGGTTAGCATAGAGGCACTAAAACAAGTAATCATAAGTGGAAGTAAAAGCTGATAGTTCCAAGTCATTTCTATCACTAACACTATTCCTGTTAGTGGGGCTCCTACTGTTGCAGTAAATAGAGCGCTCATTCCTGCAACGGCAAAAACACCAGCATCTATATTATATTGTGGAAAAAAGGTGTTTACACTCATTCCATAAGCAAGTCCAAATATAGTTCCTAGAGCGATCATAGGTGCAAAAATTCCACCAGTAACTCCCGTACTATAAGAAAAAATTACTCCAATAAATCTTAGAGCAAATAATAACAATAATATTTTAACTGGCAAGTTGTAATCTAGAGCATCTGCAATAACTATATATCCACCACCAACAGCATTTGGTGAAATTACAACACCGGCACCGAAAATTACACAGACACAAATTACCAAAATCCAATACCTTTTACGAGGACCCCCAGAAAAAAAATCAGCTACTTTTATGAGGATTTTATTAAATAATAACCCAAAGTAGCCAAAAAATATCCCTAAGATCATAAATAACCAAAGGGTATCTTGGGGAACACTAGAAAAAGTCTCAATTCTAATAGCTGGTGGGTTACCTACGATAGATCTAGAAACAATAATGCTTGTGATACATGCTATTAGTACACATTTTATGGCAGATACACTAAACCTAAATTTTCTATTCATCTCTTCGATTACAAAGATTATTCCAGATAACGGAGTATTAAAAGCAGCAGCTAAGCCAGCACCAGCACCAGCAGATACTACAGCATTGGCATATTTTTGGGTTAGTTTAAATTTATCTACAAAAACCTGGGCAATAGACGCAGCAATATGTATAGAGGGTCCTTCTTTACCGACACTTAAACCTGATCCCAAAGATAATAAGCCACTAAGGAATTTCACTGGAGCAACTCTTTTTCTGAGTTTACGACAACCTTTTAACGCTCCTTCAACTTCTTGTATACCACTACCTCCCGCTTCAGTAGCGAATTTTCTAATCAAGTATAAAGATAATGTTACCATGGCTGTGGTGATTACTATTGAAACGGCAATTTGTAAATAGATATTATTAGCGCCGCAAAGTCCAAATAGCATTTTTTTGAAATTAGCTATAAGGCCAAGTAGTAGCTCAAAAGATGTTGCAACTAGCCCAATTATGATTCCCAAGAGTCCACCAGACAACACTAACACCCAAATATGTCTGTTATTTGTATAATATCTATCTAGTACTTTATTGCTCATAAGCTCTAAAACTAACTAGGTTGCATTTATCACAAATTATACATTTAAAAAAATATTTAAAAAGTAAAAATTTAAATTAATAGAGATTAATTTTTTAAGTTATATTTTTTGTGATCTGGTTTGCTAAGTCAGCAGATTTTTGTTTATCTCCCAGCATACCGAAGCGTATTTTAACTTCCGTGCTACGCTTATCAATGTCTTTTAGAGTTACGGAAATTTCTTCAGAACTATCTTTGCCACTGATAGAAGCAGTAGTTTGTGAATACGATTGGCCATTTAAAGAGTATAGGTTGTTTGTTTGGAAGGTCTTAATGGTTGCATTATATACAGAGCGGACGTCTTTGGGTATTTCAATTACATAATTGCCATTTATGTAGTATACGGTACCACCTGCTACCGCAGCAGAACCAACTAATATTGCTGCTAGTACACAGCTGTTAAGAGCAGTTGCTATTATAAAACCAAGTACTATTGGTTTAAATTTTTTTAACATTGTATATATACACCAACATTAGTAAGGATATTAAGCTTTAGATTTATTTACGTTAGCTTGGATTTGATCCATTAATGTAGAAGACATTGCCTGATCACCAAAAGTACCAAACTTAATAGTTACTTTAGACACATTATTATTTAATTTTTCAATTTTAATGTAAAAGTTAGTACTCTCTATTTTAGTGGCGCCATCAATCTCGGCAGTGTCATTATCTAGGTTCAAATCTTTAGAGACAAGTACAAAATCATTATTATCATTTATAGCTTTTAGAGCTGATTGGTAGACATCTTTATAATAACCCTCAATATTCATAGAATATTTCCCTTCTACATATGCAACTGTGCCTCCTCCGACTGTTACAGACGCTAATATACAACTACTTAATACTAGTGTAAATATACATATAAAGAGAGTAGAAAAACTTTTTTTGAGATGTGCCATCAATATGCCCTTACTTTTGTTTTAGTTATTGGACATTCTTTTGGATTTGGTCCATTAATGTTGCAGATGCTGTACGATCACCAAAAGCACCAAATTTAATGGTTACTCGAGAAGCATTATCTGTTAGTTTCTCTATACTAATATAGAAGTCGGTATTATTAACTTTGGTAGAGCCTTCTATATTTGCCTTAGTAGGAGTTATCTCTTTTTTTGTTAATACAAAGTCATCATTACTTTGTACAGCTTGTATAGCTGCATTGTAGATGGATTTAAGGTTACCTTCCATATTCATGGAGTATTTACCTTCAGCGTATGCTACAGCAACACCACCTCCAGCAGCTCCTACCAATAGCCAGCAACTATTTAGTAATAATGTTAGCGTTAATAGAGCAGGAGCTATTATCATTTTTTTTAGTTTCATGTCTTACCTTCTATCATGCTGTTAATAGCAATAATGATGATATAACGAGTTTTAAATTTAGTCAAATATGTTTTGTTTTGAGAAACTAGTTAAAATCATAATTTAATGATCACTATATTTTTTTAGGCTTACTTTAAGTTAATGGAAATTGATCAAAAAAGTGCATGTTGAAAAATTTATTTGTCTAGCTAAAAACATATTTTGATTATATTATAGTCATGAAATTTTTAGACTATTTACTTTACGGGGTTATAAATTAATATGAAAGAAAATAAGATGGGGCTTATAGGTTTAACGGCCATAGGGGTTGGAACCATGATTGGCTCAGGTTGGTTATTTAGTTCTTTTTACGCTGCTAAGATCGCAGGTCCAGCTGCTTATATTGCTTGGCTAATTACAGCGCTTATAATTTTAGTGTTAGGTTTGAGTCTTGCGGAAATTTCTTTCAACTATCCTAAACGAGGATTGATGGCTAGACTTTTAGTCATTAGTCACAACAAAGATTTTGCTTTTATTTGTACTATAGCAACTTGGCTAGGGTTAACTGCTGTTATAGCTACAGAGGCTGAGGGTAGCATTCAGTATCTAGCTTCACTTTCAGATACAGCATCTACTTATTTGTTTAATCCAGGGCACGGATCCTTGACCCCTATCGGCCTTGGTCTGGCAACTATGATTATATTACTGTTTGGGGTAGTTAATTTTTGGGGGGTTAAAGTACTTTCAAGTAGTAACGTTATTTTAACTACTGTAAAAATATTGATACCGTTTATAACGGCTTTATCAATTATAATAGTTAGTTTCAACAGTAGTAACTTTACGGCTGTAAGTAGTGATTATGCTCCTTATGATGTAACATCAATATTTTCTGCCATGATTGGTGCGGGGATGGTTTATTCTTTTAACGGTTTTCAGAATATAACATCTTTCTGTTCAGAGGCAAAAAACCCTAAAAGAGATATCGTTCTAGCAACGGTATTTTCAGTACTAATTACTCTAGGTGTATATTTGATGTTGCAAACAGCTTTTATCGGAGCTCTTTCAGCTGATGAGTTACATAAGGGGTGGGCAAATTTAGATTTTACTAGTCCATTTGTACAGTTGACTATGATGCTAAACCTAAATTTAATAACAATAGTGTTGTATGCTGATGCGGTTATTTCACCTGCTGGGACAGGCATGATTTATACTGGCTCAACGACTAGACTATTAACAGCTATGTCCCAAGAGCGCCAAGCACCTAAGTTTTTTAATAAAATGACAAAATATAACTTTAGTAGACGTTCTCTTTATGCCACTGTTAGTTTAGCTGTACTTTTTTTACTACTATTTAGGTCATGGTCATCGTTAGTTTCATTTTTATCGTTATTTTATGTCATCTCATATATGTCGATACCAGTATGTTTAGGGAAGCTAAGAGCTAATGGTATTAGAGGTAGATTTGCTATACCTCTTGCAAAAATCATTTTGCCAGCTATGTTTGTATTTTTATCAATACTATTTACATTTTCAAAATTTCCTAACACGGGTTATGTTGTTGTGTTTGTGTTATCTTTATATATCTTGTATGTAATCAAGCAGGCATCTTTTGATCAAGGTCTTTTTAAGGTTGTCAAAAAATCATTACCTTTAATACTACATATAATTGTCTTAGCTATATTATCTAGCTTATCCCCAAGCTATTATGGAGGGTTTGACATTTTAAATACATCAATATTCTATTTGTTAATAATCATATGGTCATTGTGGGTGTACTTTCATGCTGTATATGTATACCGTAGTGTTCCAGAAAGTATCATTGAATAGCTCCTTATAGCTAGCGATACTAAAAAGTAGTACGTCATCAACTATGTTGCTAATTTCTTTATAAGACCTTCAAATCTCTTTTTAGATCTCTAATTTTAGCATTAGCAATGACTATAATTTTTCTCATAACAGCTACAAGTGCTACCATCTTCTTTTTACCCCTTTCAACAAGATCTCTATAAAATATTCCAAGCTTACCATTACTTCTAGCAGCAGTTAATGCTGACATAAATAATATAGGTTTTAAATCAGCTCTACCACCATAAGTCTTTCTATAATCATAATCTCTTGTTTATAGAATCCTATCATTCTTTGGTGAGAGTCTTTTGTACATTTTTGGTCTGGTGCTTGATATCTATTTTTTCAGCTACTAACTGTTTTTAATATCTTGTTTTCTAAGAATATATTTTATAAGCTTCTGCATTTTATCATCATTAGGTTGATAACATTCTAGATCACGGTGTCTTTCATACCCATATTTAGCTAGTCCAATAGCATCAATATTATCTGATTTACCTAATTGACCTGTAGAACGAATAAAATGTTTAACTACTCTAGTATTAGCTCTGTGAACAACTATATTCTTAGCTATTAAATACTCAAGTAAAGCTTTTTCATAGCCTCCAGTAGTTTCAAGAACTACAAAAGAATTATCCTTGAGTATAGGATGATCTGATAAAAGCTCATCAAAACCAGTTAAGTTATTAAGATATTTAAAAGTCTTTTTCTTAGCATGAATTGCTACTACAAAATCATTCTTTGATATATCAATACCGATAAAATTATGATACATTTCAAGTATCTCCTTAGTATGTTTATAAATGTTTGCGATTGTAAACGGTCGTTAAAACCAAGCAACTATCCAAACGTATTAAGGAGATAACCCAAGTACCTTGATGACGACGATTGTTTAAATCTATTCCGGGACGGTCGCTTGGATTATAATCAAAACTATTAAACAGCTCTGATTTAACTCCTTAGTAAACATTATACTAAGAATTTAACTTACAATTCCGGACTTGATCCGGAATCTTTTCGCCTTGCCCATATTTAGGAGATCCGTAAAACGGGCCTGTGCTGAACTCGATTCAGTACTCATGATATCAGGAGAGATTTTATTTGTAATGCTTTTATAATAGTTTAGTTATATAACCTACTAGGCATAAAAGTAGTACTAACTGAAAGGGACTGTTGCAAACTAAAATTATATGTTTCTAACTGTGTTAAAAACATTCTCAAAATGCTCATTTACTACATGTAAACTGCGCTTTTTCGAATATTTTTGCCTTGTTACCACCCATCTAATTCCAGCTTTCAACAGCCCCTGAAATAGCTTAAGACCAAGCTATTTCAGTAGATTCCGTGGTCAAGCCTGACGGAATTGTAAGTTAAATTCTTAGTATAATGTTTACTAAGGAGTTAAATCAGAGCTGTTTAATAGTTTTGATTATAATCCAAGCGACGAAAGGTTTATT
The DNA here is from genome assembly GCF_012222965.1 of Allofrancisella inopinata. Lineage (NCBI taxonomy): Bacteria > Pseudomonadati > Pseudomonadota > Gammaproteobacteria > Thiotrichales > Francisellaceae > Allofrancisella > Allofrancisella inopinata. The sequence continues at coordinate 50,729 of NZ_CP038241.1, forward strand.
CTGCCTCCAAAAACCACTTTACCCTAGTTATAATTTAAATTTATATGTCAATCAAATACACGTAACTATTTAATATTTGTTAAAACAATTGTTGATAATAAATTTTATTAATATATATTATTTAAATAAATACATGGTTTAACTATAATAATAAGGGCAACGTCATGAATAAAAAATTAATATGTGTGATGGTTTTGTTAACATCAGCTTCATTATTAAGTAGTTGTGGTACACAAGAAGAGCTAAGTGAGTATCAGATAGTTACAAGTTGTAATGATCTAACATGTAGTATAGCTTTAGACCAAGTTGATTTACTTAGATATACAACAGTCCTAGGTAAAGATATTGATCAAGTATTAAAAGCAGAGCCAGTAGGGGATACTGAAGGCACACAGTTTGATATCACATGGAGTATATCAGGAGGAAGTTATGCTACAGGAGCGGACATGACAGCTGCTGGCTTTACAGAATGTGAATCTGGAAACTGTACAGCTACAGATAACCCAACTGGTTATGTGTTTGGTTCAGCTGGGGCTAAACAAATAAGTGTATCAGGTACTATAACTAAAGAGGATGGCTCCACGATAACAATTAATGAGAGTAAATCTGTTGATGTGGAGGAGCCAGTTATGGTAAGTAGTCACACATTCACAATGCCAGACGAAGGTCAAACAGAAAATGGTGTTGAAAGGCCAGTAGGTCTTACAGCGCAAACTATAGTGAATGCTCTTAATCAAAATAAAGCAATCGCTAATGCCGAATTTTCAACCACAAATAATAATGAATGGACAATTACCTGTGATGCAGGATATGGATGGAAGCCAGAACAAGATCCAGCTTGGGGAGAGATATCATATGGTATAGACAGAGGTGTCGCATTCGTGGATTACAATTCTAGTGGATCTGAAATCAGAAAAGGGAGCGGTGATGGTGATGATGTCAAAAATGGATACGAGAATGGGGGTGAAATTCAATTTACTGCCGGCTGCTGGCCAGTCTCTTAGTCGGTATAAGTATTATTGTTTAGATTTCTAATTATAGATTTATAATAATTACCGGACCCAGCTAGTTTTTTTATAAACTTTTTAATCATCAGTAATTCTAGGATATTTAAAACCTGATTTGCAATTATCGCGAAGACGGCAACCTTCCAGTTTTTATCCAGTGTGTAAGAGACCTCCGTGTCAAGCACGAACGTTATAAATATTCATAAAAAAGTAAAAACATTAAAAAACTTCAAAAACTTCAAAAATTTCATAAAAAGCTCTTGCGTTGAGAGAGGGAGGTGTGTATTATATGTCTTCACTGGCTGACGGGTGATGTTAGCGGTAGAGAGGGGCTTGATGCCTGGAGATATTTAAGAGATATATTAAATACAAACACTTTGTTGAAGAATTTGAGTTTAGTGATTGAGTCAGAGAATTAGATTAAACTGAAGAGTTTGATCCTGGCTCAGATTGAACGCTGGTGGTATGCTTAACACATGCAAGTCGAACGGTAGCAGGTCTTCGGATGCTGACGAGTGGCGGACGGGTGAGTAACGCGTAGGAATTTACCCATTTGAGGGGGATACCAGTTGGAAACGACTGTTAATACCGCATAATATCTGAGGATTAAAGGTGGCAACTTGTTGCTGCCGCGAATGGATGAGCCTGCGTTGGATTAGCTAGTTGGTAGGGTAAGGGCCTACCAAGGCGACGATCCATAGCTGATTTGAGAGGATGATCAGCCACATTGGGACTGAGACACGGCCCAAACTCCTACGGGAGGCAGCAGTGGGGAATATTGGACAATGGAGGAAACTCTGATCCAGCAATACCATGTGTGTGAAGAAGGCCTTAGGGTTGTAAAGCACTTTAGTTAGGGAGGAAGGTCTATTAGTTAATAGCTAATGGAATTGACGTTACCTAAAGAATAAGCACCGGCTAACTCCGTGCCAGCAGCCGCGGTAATACGGGGGGTGCAAGCGTTAATCGGAATTACTGGGCGTAAAGGGTCTGTAGGTGGTTTGATAAGTCAGATGTGAAAGCCCAGGGCTCAACCTTGGAACTGCATTTGATACTGTCAAACTAGAGTATGGTAGAGGAATGGGGAATTTCTGGTGTAGCGGTGAAATGCGTAGAGATCAGAAGGAACACCGATGGCGAAGGCAACATTCTGGACTAATACTGACACTGAGGGACGAAAGCGTGGGGATCAAACAGGATTAGATACCCTGGTAGTCCACGCTGTAAACGATGAGTACTAGCTGTTGGGTTCGGTGTAAAGGGCCTAGTGGCGTAGCTAACGCGATAAGTACTCCGCCTGGGGACTACGGCCGCAAGGCTAAAACTCAAAGGAATTGACGGGGACCCGCACAAGCGGTGGAGCATGTGGTTTAATTCGATGCAACGCGAAGAACCTTACCTGGTCTTGACATCCACAGAACTTTTCAGAGATGAATTGGTGCCTTCGGGAACTGTGTGACAGGTGCTGCACGGCTGTCGTCAGCTCGTGTTGTGAAATGTTGGGTTAAGTCCCGCAACGAGCGCAACCCCTATTGATAGTTACCATCATTAAGTTGGGTACTCTATTGAGACTGCCGCTGACAAGGCGGAGGAAGGTGGGGACGACGTCAAGTCATCATGGCCCTTACGACCAGGGCTACACACGTGCTACAATGGGTATTACAGAGGGCTGCCAAACCGCGAGGTGGAGCGAAACTCAGAAAGGTACTCTTAGTCCGGATTGTTCTCTGCAACTCGAGAGCATGAAGTCGGAATCGCTAGTAATCGCGAATCAGAATGTCGCGGTGAATACGTTCCCGGGTCTTGTACACACCGCCCGTCACACCATGGGAGTGGGTTGCTCCAGAAGTAGATAGCTTAACGGATGGGCGTTTACCACGGAGTGATTCATGACTAGGGTGAAGTCGTAACAAGGTAGCCGTAGGGGAACCTGCGGCTGGATCACCTCCTTAAAGGAAATACGAAAAGAATAATAAGAATAGAGCTTAATTGCTAATTCAGATGAATTGATAGAGTGTTTGTAGCTAATATATTTTAGTGTAAATAAGATACGGGTCTGTAGCTCAGTTGGTTAGAGCGCACCCCTGATAAGGGTGAGGTCGGTAGTTCAAGTCTACTCAGACCCACCATTTTTTTTGGGGCCATAGCTCAGCTGGGAGAGCACCTGCTTTGCACGCAGGGGGTCAGCGGTTCGATCCCGCTTGGCTCCACCAATATTTTATTTGCATGAATATAGAGATATTTAACAATTTAGTATAGAAATAGACTTAAGAGAATAAGTGCAAGCGGTGGATGCCTTGGCATTCAGAGGCGAAGAAGGACGTGTTAGTCTGCGATAAGTCTGGGGTAGCTGACAAATAAGCGTTGATCCCGGAATTTCCGAATGGGGGAACCCGGCTGGAGCAGTCCAGTCACTTTATCTGATATAAGATAGAGAGCGAACGAGGGGAACTGAAACATCTAAGTACCCTTAGGAAGAGAAATCAATTGAGATTCCCATAGTAGTGGCGAGCGAAGTGGGAAGAGCCTGGTATGATATAATTTTAATTATAGTAGAACAAGTTGGGAAGCTTGACGATAGAGGGTGATAGTCCCGTATACGAAATGATTAAGATGGAACTAAGCATACGAACAAGTAGGACGGGGCACGAGAAACCTTGTTTGAACATGGGGGGACCATCCTCCAAGGCTAAATACTCCTGAATGACCGATAGTGAACTAGTACCGTGAGGGAAAGGTGAAAAGAACCCTAATAAAGGGAGTGAAATAGAATCTGAAACCGCTTGCATACAAGCAGTAGGAGCATGATTTAGTCATGTGACTGCGTACCTTTTGTATAATGGGTCAGCGAGTTACTTTTAGTGGCGAGGATAACTGAATAAGGGATCCGTAGCGAAAGCGAGTTTTAATAGGGCGACTAGTCGCTAGGAGTAGACCCGAAACCGGCGCGATCTATCCATGGCCAGGTTGAAGGTTAGGTAATACTAACTGGAGGACCGAACCCGGTACTGTTGCAAAAGTATGGGATGAGCTGTGGATCGGAGTGAAAGGCTAATCAAGCACGGAGATAGCTGGTTCTCCCCGAAAACTATTTAGGTAGTGCCTCGTGAATTGACTGATTGGGGTAAAGCACTGTTTCGACTAGGGGGCTTTTACGAGCTTACCGACTCGATGCAAACTCAGAATACGATCAAGTTTTATCACGGGAGACACACGGCGGGTGCTAAGGTCCGTCGTGGAAAGGGAAACAGCCCAGACCGCCAACTAAGGTCCCTAAGTCATAGCTAAGTGGGAAACGAAGTGGGAAGGCCCAGACAGCCAGGAGGTTGGCTTAGAAGCAGCCATCCTTTAAAGAAAGCGTAATAGCTCACTGGTCGAGTCGGCCTGCACGTAAGATTTAACGGGGCTAAGCTATGCACCGAAGTTGCGGAATATATTTAATATATTGGTAGGGGAGCGTTCTGTAAGCCGATGAAGGTGAATTGAGAAGTTTGCTGGAGGTATCAGAAGTGCGAATGCTGACATGAGTAACGTAAAATAAGTGAGATTCTTATTGGCCGAAAACCCAAGGATTCCTACGCAATGTTAATCAACGTAGGGTAAGCCGGCCCCTAAGGCGTAGCTGAAGAGTGAAGTCGATGGGAAACAGGTTAATATTCCTGTGCTGCTTATATGAACGAAGGAGGGACGGAGAAGGCTAGGTAGGCTTGGCGCATGGTTGTCCAAGTGAAAGTAAGTAGGTAGAGTTATTAGGCAAATCCGGTAACTTGATAATCTGAGATACGAGACGAAGCCAAATTTATTTGGCGAAGCTACTGATGCCCTGCTTCCAGGAAAAGCTTCTAAGTATATTGTATAAGTAACCGTACTGTAAACCGACACTGGTGGGTAGGTAGAGAATACTAAGGCTATGAGAGAACTCTGGTGAAGGAACTAGGCAAAATGACACCGTAACTTTGGAAGAAGGTGTGCCCTTAATGGTGAAGTACTTGCTACGTAAGCTGTTGAGGGTTGCAAATACCAGGTGGCTGCGACTGTTTATCAAAAACACAGCACTCTGCGAACTCGAGAGAGGAAGTATAGGGTGTGACGCCTGCCCGGTGCTGGAAGGTTAATTGAAGGGGTTAGCTTAGGCGAAGCTCTGGATCGAAGCCCCAGTAAACGGCGGCCGTAACTATAACGGTCCTAAGGTAGCGAAATTCCTTGTCGGGTAAGTTCCGACCTGCACGAATGGCGTAACGATGGCCACACTGTCTCCACCAGAGGCTCAGTGAAATTGAAATCGCTGTGAAGATGCAGCGTACCCGCGGTTAGACGGAAAGACCCCGTGAACCTTTACTATAGCTTTGCACTGGACTTTGATCATTTATGTGTAGGATAGGTGGGAGACTAAGAAGCATGGTCGCTAGATCATGTGGAGTCGACCTTGAAATACCACCCTTGAATTATTGAAGTTCTAACTCAGTTGAAAGACGAGGACAGTGTATGGTGGGTAGTTTGACTGGGGCGGTCTCCTCCTAAAGAGTAACGGAGGAGTACGAAGGTGCACTCGGTATGGTCGGAAATCATACCAAGAGTATAAAGGCAAAAGTGCGCTTGACTGCGAGAGTGACGGCTCGAGCAGGTACGAAAGTAGGTCTTAGTGATCCGGTGGTTCTGTATGGAAAGGCCATCGCTCAACGGATAAAAGGTACTCCGGGGATAACAGGCTGATTCCTCCCAAGAGTTCATATCGACGGAGGAGTTTGGCACCTCGATGTCGGCTCATCACATCCTGGGGCTGAAGCAGGTCCCAAGGGTATGGCTGTTCGCCATTTAAAGTGGTACGCGAGCTGGGTTCAGAACGTCGTGAGACAGTTCGGTCCCTATCTGCCGTGGGCGTTAGAGATTTGAGAAGAGTTGCTCCTAGTACGAGAGGACCGGAGTGAACGAACCACTGGTGTTCCGGTTGTTTCGCCAGAAGCATTGCCGGGTAGCTACGTTCGGACGGGATAACCGCTGAAAGCATCTAAGCGGGAAGCCTCCTTCAAGATTAGATCTCTCAGGTTTAAAACCTGTAAGGAACGTTGGAGACTACGACGTTGATAGGCTGGGTGTGGAAGTGCAGTAATGTATGTAGCTTACCAGTACTAATGATCCGAGAGACTTAAGTCTATTTCTATGCTGAATTGTTAAATATCTTTATAATCCAAAACTCAAGTTTTGGCGATGATAGCTTGTAGGAACCACCTGATCCCTTTCCGAACTCAGAAGTGAAACTACAACACGCCGATGATAGTCTGGCTCTTGCCCAGGTGAAAGTAGGTAGTCGCCATCTTTTTTAATATATAAGACTCAATTTATAGAGCACAAATATAAGGCCTCAGCTAAATAGCTGGGGTTACTTCATTTGTGAATCATAAAAAATAATTTGCTGTAAAAGGTTTGAAATTGAAGTTTAATATTAAAAACCATGATTGACAAATTTGAACTTATAACTCACCTTACGTAAAAGATTGTAAGTTTTAAAAAGATATTTAGAATACTGGACATAGGAAAAAATTCTGTTTTTTAAGAAATGGACAAGGATTTACTAGATATATACACAGACTATCTTATAACTCACCTTACGTAAAAGATTGTAAGTTTTAAAAAGATATTTAGAATACTGGACATAGGAAAAAATTCTGTTTTTTAAGAAATGGACAAGGATTTACTAGATATATACACAGACTATCTTATAAGCCAAACTAAGTATGCTACAGCCACAAAATTATCAGATATATTAGATCAAGAAGTATCACATGACAAAATAACAAGGTTTTTAAACAAGTCAGATTTAACAAGCTTAGAATTTTGGAAATATATAAAGCCTTTAGTTAGAAAACATAACAGCGAATACGATGTTCTTTGTTTGGATGATACAATTAGTGAAAAGCCAAGCACAGATGAAAATGATATAGTCTGTTGGCATCACTCTCATGCTAAAAGTGTTCATGTAAAGGGTATTAATATAGTCTCATGTATGCTTAGTACATCAAACTTATCTATTCCTATAGACTATGAGATAGTGAAAAAGGATGAGCGATATTATGATGAAAAAGATAAGCGGTATAAAAGAAGATCTAAAGTTACTAAAAACCAAATGTTTCAAAACATGATAAATCGAGCAGTTATTAATCATGTTAAGTTTAAATATATTTTGGCAGATAGCTGGTTTTGCTCTAAAGATAATATGAATTTCATACATCATAGATTATCGAAGAAATTTATACTTGGTATGAAGTCAAATAGAGTTGTTGCCTTGAGTGATTATGCTAGAAAGAGTAAGGATTTTATTAAGCTCTCTGAACTTGATATTGCTGATGGAGAATCTTTAAAGATATGGCTTAAAGATATGAATTTCCCTGTGCTTTTAACAAAAAAGATTTTCATAAACGAGAACGGTACAAAAGGAATTTTATATCTTGTAACAAATGATTTAGAAATAGATTCTAATCAGTTATACCATGACTATCAAAAAAGATGGCAAATAGAGGTTTATCATAAATCAATTAAGCAAAATACTTCTTTATCAGCCTCACCAACTAAAGTTGAGAAAACTCAAAGAAATCATATTTTTTGCTCATTAGTAGCTTTTTGTAAACTAGAAATGCTTAAGATAAAAACTTCACTAAACCACTTCGCTCTGAAATATAAGCTATTAGTTAGATCTAACGCTATTGCTCTTAAGGAGTTATATGAAATTAGAAATTCATAACTAAAATGCGTAAGGTGAGTTATAAGCCAAACTAAGTATGCTACAGCCACAAAATTATCAGATATATTAGATCAAGAAGTATCACATGACAAAATAACAAGGTTTTTAAACAAGTCAGATTTAACAAGCTTAGAATTTTGGAAATATATAAAGCCTTTAGTTAGAAAACATAACAGCGAATACGATGTTCTTTGTTTGGATGATACAATTAGTGAAAAGCCAAGCACAGATGAAAATGATATAGTCTGTTGGCATCACTCTCATGCTAAAAGTGTTCATGTAAAGGGTATTAATATAGTCTCATGTATGCTTAGTACATCAAACTTATCTATTCCTATAGACTATGAGATAGTGAAAAAGGATGAGCGATATTATGATGAAAAAGATAAGCGGTATAAAAGAAGATCTAAAGTTACTAAAAACCAAATGTTTCAAAACATGATAAATCGAGCAGTTATTAATCATGTTAAGTTTAAATATATTTTGGCAGATAGCTGGTTTTGCTCTAAAGATAATATGAATTTCATACATCATAGATTATCGAAGAAATTTATACTTGGTATGAAGTCAAATAGAGTTGTTGCCTTGAGTGATTATGCTAGAAAGAGTAAGGATTTTATTAAGCTCTCTGAACTTGATATTGCTGATGGAGAATCTTTAAAGATATGGCTTAAAGATATGAATTTCCCTGTGCTTTTAACAAAAAAGATTTTCATAAACGAGAACGGTACAAAAGGAATTTTATATCTTGTAACAAATGATTTAGAAATAGATTCTAATCAGTTATACCATGACTATCAAAAAAGATGGCAAATAGAGGTTTATCATAAATCAATTAAGCAAAATACTTCTTTATCAGCCTCACCAACTAAAGTTGAGAAAACTCAAAGAAATCATATTTTTTGCTCATTAGTAGCTTTTTGTAAACTAGAAATGCTTAAGATAAAAACTTCACTAAACCACTTCGCTCTGAAATATAAGCTATTAGTTAGATCTAACGCTATTGCTCTTAAGGAGTTATATGAAATTAGAAATTCATAACTAAAATGCGTAAGGTGAGTTATAAGTTATAATTACATTTATTTTTTTATTAAAAATATATATTTTTTATGATAAAAAAGCCTTAAGTTTAGTGGTTTTGACTAGCATCGCTACTGGATGGGTTAATGAAATAGTAGGCACTACCAATATATCTAGTCTTTTGTATTTAAATTCAAATAATAGCTCTTTTTTGTTAGATGCAAATCAAATTGTTGGTTTTGAGAATACAAACGATAGCGAACCAACTCCTATACATATGATTTTAAGTGGGACTGCAGCTGATAGTGTAGATTGTTTGACAACAATTGATAAACAATCTATAACTGGTATAGATACACCTTTAACAAATGGAGAAATATCTTTTATTACCTATTCAGATGGTTCTTTTGACGGTAGCACTTATGGTTCAGAAATTTTATATTTTACAAATAATGGTGGGGTCTGTGATGGGCTTACTTTGAATGCAGAAATAAATTTCTCTGTTAATTCTGAGAACTATACTGGAAATATTTCTTATACTTTTCCATAATAGATCGATATTTTAATAGGGATAATTGATTAAAATAGCTTTATTTGTGTCTTTTGCTTATAATATTTTGATTTAAACTTCGAGCCTTTCCACTTAACTGTGTAAATTCAGTTACATGAATCTCTGGATTCTATCCTCAAACTCAATAGCGAAATAAGGCATAGCCTCATTCCAATATCTGACAGGCATAGACCATTTTTTAGTCAAATAATCTATAGCCAAGTACAAAGATTTGAAAACAGAGTCATCCTTAGGAAACAGCTTTTTATTTTTAATAACTTTCCTAAACTGACTATTAAGCGATTCTATCGCATTAGTAGTATAAATAACTTTACGAATTTTTGGTGGGTATTGCAAGAATACGGTTAAATTATCCCAGTTATTTGTCCATGATTTTGAAATTAAAGGATATTTAGCGTCATACTTATTTGCAAAGTTATCAAGTTCAGATTGAGCTATTTCAATGGTATCAGCATCATATATTTTCTTTAACTCTCTAGCTACCTCTTTTTTGTCTTTATATGGCACATACTTAAGACTATTACGAATTTGATGAACCATACAAAGCTGATGCTTTGTCTCAGGGTATATAGCTTGTATAGCATCAGACATACCTTTTAAATTATCAGTACATGCTATAAATATATCCTGTAAGCCTCTATTCTTTAATTCAGTAAATACTCCTAGCCAATATTTAGCACCTTCATTTTGACTGATCCAAAGACCTAATACATCCTTATGACCAGTTAACGATATGCCAAGAGCCACATACACAGCTTTATTAATAATATGCTTGTCTTCTCTAACTTTAACGACTATACAGTCAAAAAACACTATTGGATAAACTGACTCTAAAGGTCTATTTTGCCATGCTTTAACATCATCAATAATAGCTTCTGTAACATCACTTATAAAGCTTGTACTTATCTTTGTATCATATAACTCAAATAACTGTTGTTGGATATCTGTAGTACTCATACCTTTAGCATACAAAGATATTATTTTTTGGTCTAATCCATTTATCTTTGTTACTCTTTTGGGAACTATTTGAGGCTCAAAGTTACTATCTCTATCTCTAGGAATTGATATATCTATATTACCAGTATCCGTAGATAAACTTTTATTACTATAGCCATTTCTAGCATTTGAAGAGTTACTGCGTTGATGCTTTGAGTAGCCAAGATGACTATTCATTTCTGTATCTAGTGCTTTTTCTAATAATCGTTTTGTTAGTTGCTTTAGCAAACCATCTTTCTCAAACATTTGATTAACATCAACACCTGAATCTATTATTTGATCTGCAATAACTGAGTAAATATCTTCTGACTTCTTATTCTTAGACATCGTTTCTATCCTTAATATTTTGCTAGATATAATCTAGCAGGTTAATTAAGAATTTACACATTTATTTGGAAAGTCCCGAATGAAGCTATGCCTTATTTCATTATTCACTTTGAAGATAGATTGCAGGTTTATCTGTAAAACTATTTACACAGTTTAATGGAGAGGCTCCTAATTTCAATACCAGTTTTCTTGCCAGTTCATTAATTGTATAGCATGCTTTACGCTTTAGACGTTCTCTACCCGCTTTATCTTTTTCTACTACAAAGTTTTCCTTAGTTTGTACTTCAAAGCCTACAGGAATATTAGCATCTCCAACATGGATTAAAGCACTAATAAGTTTTATGCCTTTAACTGCTCTGCCTACAGAATGATCATAAAACCAGTTTACTACCTCATTGACCTTACTATCAGATTTAGGACTTATTGTATTGTCTATAGATAATACTTTTGACTTATCTTTGTAAGTTTTTAAAATGCCTTTACCTTTTAACCAGATATTTTTATTCTCATAGCTACCAACCTTTAACATCCTGGAAAAACTATGATGTTTTATTAGTCCATCTAACATACTTGAACACATTGTCGCACTTGCTTGGGAATGTTAGCATAACAAATATTCTGTATATAAAGTCGCTAATTCTCGTAGTTTTAAATGTCGTGAATTTTCTTGTAAAAGACAAGGTGGTAAGCAAATTCGTTCAGTAAAGCATTATTGGGGGCTTCAAGATCAATATTGGGGAGATCATAAAAAACCATATAAAAACGTAGTAGTAAGTGTGGGCGTATTTACGTATGGTGCCATTCAACTAATATTTAAATGGGAAAAAGAATTTGAGACTAATAAATTCATTGATTTTTCTAAACTAAAAGGTTGTTCTAGCTTTGCTCATGGAACACAAGTAGAAGACAAAGGATATCACTTAGATCCTTTTTCTCCGCCTAAAGGTCCATGGGATATATACTACAACCAACCATATGGTAGTATTTTAACAGCTAGTTTTCCTTCTTTTTATGAACGCCTATATATGCGAGTTTTCGGTAAATGGTCTCGTGATGGTAAAGGAAAAAACTCCTGTGTCATGTATATGGGGGCCAATAGAGAGCTTAATCTTGCTAACTTACGTGATAACGGACAAATTACTTATATTGGTGATAAGGTTCAAAAAAACCTCCAAAAGCTCGTAACTGGAACTGCCTCGCATGATGATAAGATTATGGATATATCTATAAGTCCATGGATTTCGCCTGTCCTAACAGAAGACCAAAAAAGACAAGAGTATATTTCTGCTTTCGAATCAGCATCTCGTGCTGTAGGTTTGGGTCTTATACATCTCAACGAATTTACCTATTTTAGTTCTACAAAGTTTAAGGTGTCTAACGTTTTAGATTTTATCGCTAAGTATAAGTTGCCGCGTAGGGTAGAGTTATTTAGCTGTCGTGGTCTTGAAAATGGTGATCGGGATGGTGGCTACAAGAGAGTTATATGGTGTAATAAAAACAATGAAGGGTATTCTATTATGCAGGCATTACAATTGCAAGATACTAATATTCATGCACCAGAAGATGAAGAAAGTTTTGGTAATAATATGGAACGTATCCATCAAAGCTACAATGTCAAGAACGTTTCTTTAGATAAATTTAACAAAAATATTAAAATTATTGGAGATCAAAAAGCTACTCAACGAGAAACATTTAATAAACTACTTAATAACATTAGACAGATGCAAGCATTGGTAGATACTGACCTTAACATTAACAACGACATCTCAGCGGAACAAATTTATAGAAGTTCTATTCCTATGAAAAACCTTGAAGGTAAAGAAGGTTCATACACAGAAGATTTTGATGCTTTTATGCCTCAGCAACAGCAACAAATGTATCAAAAGGATCGTAGCTTAAGTCCACCGCATAGGAATGCTTTTATACCTCAGCAACAGCAGCAAATGTTTCAAAAGGAGCGTAGTTTAAGTCCACCGCATAGGAATGCTTTTATGCCTCAACAGCAGCAACAGAAAGGATTTATTAATACGCAAAGAGGTTTTTATAACGAAACTAATCGTAGTTTAAGCCCAATACCTCAGAGAAATGCTATTATCCCTCAGCAGCAGCAGAATGATGTTATGATAGGGAAATATAAGAAAAGCTATTTATTACAATTAATAGCTCAACATAAAAAATTATCCATTCCACATACTGAAGCTTATATATAGAAAAGCAATTCCGGACTTAAAACTCAATTTATTATTCCCTGACAGTGAGGATGAAGATAACTAAACAGCCCTCACCTTGAAGAAAAATAAACAAAAACAAAAAATTTTTTCATATACTTTAAAACTTTATGACATCAAATTATTATTAAATAACAGCGTAAGTAAAAGTTATATTTCACTAAAGAATTTAAATTTTAGTATTTTCCTTATAATGGTATTACATCTATATTTAATGGTTGTTAGATTGTAGTCTGAGAGGTTACTAAATAATTGAAAGGAACCATGGGTGTAGTTTATTAGGTTTTGTCGGTAAAGTTTTGCTTCAATTCTATTTATACTATATTATTTTTACTAATTTAATTTAAATCTTGGTTATTAATGTTTTCTAGATCTTTCGGTAGTGCTTTATTGATAATAGGCACCACTATTGGCGCGGGCATGCTTTCTTTGCCTTTGGTTGTAGCATCATGTGGGTTTATAGTAGCTATTATTTTGCTAGTTATGTCATGGAGTGTGATGTATATCACAGCTATAAGATTATTGAACATTTGTGCAAAATATCCGTTAGGTGTAAATTTCACAACCATGATGCAATCAAAAGCGCCTAAAGTATATCAAATATCTTTCAGTGTAATATATTTGCTTTTATTGTATTCTTTGATGTCAGCCTATACCACGCAAGGTGCTGAGTTGGTTAATTATGCTTATATTGCTATAGCACCTACAAAAAATAATGTATTTTTACCTGCTTTAATTTTTATTCTGATTTTTAGTTCATTTATGTATAGTTATAGGATCTCAGATTATACAAATAGGTTTTTTGTTTTCCTAAAATTTATCTTCTTTATTTTGGCTATAGCTATTATGTTGCTATATATAAATCCAGTTTATTTGAAGAGTATGCCTTTATCTTTATTAGCAATAGTTTTTGCATGGCCTACATTGCTACCATCATTTGGATTTCACAACGTGATACCAGTTCTTTATGAATATCAGCAGGCAGATATAAAGAGTATCCGTAAAAGTATATTTGTTGGAAGTATAAGTGTGTTAGTGATCTATATAGTTTGGTTGCTTTTAGCTTTGGCATTGATTCCTCAACAAAGTTTACATAGTTACCAAACATTATTTTCTTCAGGGAACAATACACCAAGTGGCTTTATAGAAGAAATTAAAACAATTTCAAACTCAAACTTGTTAGAGCTAGGTTTAAATATATTTATTCATATTGCAATTATTACTTCTTTTATTGGTGTGGGTATTTCACTAATACACTATATGAAAGATTTATTTATAAAAAATGGGAAAAACATAAATAATCTGGTTTTAAATTTAATTTGTTTTGTTCCACCTCTTATATTTACAGTTTTTTATCCTAAAGGTTTTATACTAGCTTTGCAGTATGCAGCTATATTTGCAGTAATAATATTTGTTTACACTCCGATATTCCTTAGTAGAAGCATAGATTCAAAAATGATGTCTTTAAATTTTTACGCTATAGTGCTAGGTAGTGCTGTAATTATATGTCAAATAGTTAATTTGTATTTTGATATTAACCCTTTTTAAAGTTTCTAAATTAGAAATGATAATTTGCTGCTGAAGGTATATAATATAAGGTCAGGAATTTTAATTATAATTTTGGAAATATGAGATTTGTAGATGAAGTAACCATTAAGGTTCAAGCTGGTAAAGGTGGTAACGGTTGTGTAAGCTTTCGGAGAGAAAAATATGTACCTAGGGGTGGCCCTGATGGAGGGGATGGAGGTCATGGTGGTAGCATTTATCTAAAGGCTGACGAGAATGCAAATACTTTAATTGACTATCGCTATAGACGTGAGCATCAAGCAGAAAATGGTAAGCCTGGAGAGGGCAGAAATTGTTATGGAAAGGCTGGAGAAGATTTATACTTGGTCGTTCCTGTTGGTACAAGCGTATTTGACGTTGAAACAGATGAAAAAATCGGTGAAGTACTAAGCCATGGGGAAACTTTAAAATTAGCATCAGGCGGCAAAAGAGGTATAGGAAATACCCATTTTAAAAGTAGCACAAACCAAGCTCCAAGAAAATTCACTTTGGGAGAGGAAGGAGAGTATAAAGAAGTCCGATTAGAATTAAATTTGTTAGCAGATGTTGCACTTTTGGGTTTACCAAATGCAGGTAAATCTACTTTAATTCGTTCTGTATCTCAAGCAACTCCAAAAGTGGCTGATTATCCTTTTACAACGATGTATCCACATTTGGGAGTTGTTCAAGTAGGCATAGACAGCTTTGTAATGGCAGATATCCCAGGTGTGATTGAAGGTGCTGCTGAAGGTGCTGGTTTAGGTTTGAGATTTTTAAAGCATCTTACACGTGCTAGGTGCGTATTACATGTGGTGGACATTTATCCGTTTGATAACTCTAATCCGGTAGAGAACTATTTTGCGGTTGAAAAAGAGCTCAAAAAATATAGCAAAGAACTATATGATAAACCAAGGTTTTTAGTGATCAATAAAATAGATCTTTTAGCAGATGAGGTTGATTCTAAATGTGAAGAGTTTGTTAAGCAAATAGGATATAGCGGGAAGTATTATAAGATATCAGCTATAATGAGAGAAAAAACAGAAGAGTTAATAAAAAGCTTAAATGAGTTTCTAAAAAAGCAGGATTAATAATCAATGAAACTAAAAAATCTGATATTTGGTTCGCCTATTCCTACAGCTAAACAACAAGAGCAAAAAATAGGAATACTTTCTGGGTTTGCAATTTTATCCTCAAATGCTTTATCTTCAGTGTCATATGCTACTGGTGAAGTTTTTATAATTCTGGCAGTAGCAGGGACAATAGCAGTAACACAATACTCTATGTTGGTATCAATAATGATAGTGTTATTGATACTTCTAATGGGTTTTTCATATGCCCAAGTTATTAAAGCGCACCCTGAAGGAGGAGGCTCTTACTCAATTGTTAAAAATAATTTTAATGAAAAACTACTTTTACTGACAGCAGCATCTTTGATTATAGACTATATTCTTACAGTAGCAGTATCTGTTTCTACTGCATCTGTAGCTATTGGATCAGCATTTCCAGTAGTTGGTAAGTATACTGTAGAAATCTCTTTAGCTTTGCTTATATTGCTTATGATGATAAACCTTCGAGGGGTCCGTTCTACAGCAAGAATATTTGCTTGGCCAACTTATATGTTTGTTATTTCAATAATGTTTTTGATAGTGGTTGGTTTATACAAATATTATGCTGGCACTTTGACAGAGTTCGTTTACAGTGATTCTTATGTAAAAAATATCCAAAACTCAACAGGATTACTGACTATAACCCTTATATTAAGAGCTTTTTCATCAGGTAGTACAGCTTTGACTGGTATTGAATCTTATGCCAATGGAGTCTCTACCTACAAATCACCAATGCTTACTAGAGCTCTAGTTGGGCTTATTTTTATGACGTTATTTTCTATGGTGATGTTTGCTGGTGTAACTTTCATAGCTACTCAAACTAAAATTCTACCAGGTTTTTCGGAGAGTGTATTATCCCAAATAGCTCACCAAGTTTTAGGAAATGGGGTTAGTTATTACTTTTTACAAGCATCAACTTGTTTAATTCTATTGATGGCAGCAAATACATGTTTTACAGGCTTTCCAACTTTAGCTTCTATCATGAGTAAAGATGGTTACTTACCTGAGCAGCTCCAGCGTGTAGGAGATAGATTAGCTTTTAGGAATGGTATCGTAATGCTGACATTACTTTCAGCTACTTTAGTTATCATTTTTGAGGCGAAAGTTAGTAAACTTATACCACTATATGCCTTTGGAGTATTTATAGCATTTACCCTTTGTCAAGCAGGTTTAGTTAAGTTTTGGTACAAGAATAAACGTTTATACAAGAGCTGGAGTATAAGAGCTTTTATAAACGCATTTGGCTGTGTGGCGACTTTTATAGTGTTAATAACTACAGTTGAAAGTAAATTTTTTGAAGGTGTTTGGATCGTTATAATAGCAATCGCGATCATAATGTATGGCTTATTTAGGATAAAAAATCATTATAATAGGCGGGAAGAAAACCTTACACTTAGTGTAGATGAGGCAATAGTGAATGCTTGTGTGCATGAAAAATTAAAGCCAAAAATTGTGCTTTTAGTTTCTCGTATTCATCGCGGTACAATAGAAGCACTTCAATTATCAAGAAATTTGTCTGATGACATCACACCCGTTTTTGTATCAGCTGATGAAGATAAAATTAATAAAATGAAAGCGCAATGGAAGAGCTTAGCTTTTGAAGAGCGGCTTTTAATATTAAGACCTGTTTACAATTCATTTATTACACCAATACTACAAATATTACGCAAAAATGACCTTAGAGACCCTGATAGAGGCTACTCAATAGTGGTTATCCCAGAGGTTGTTAACACTAAATGGTGGCATTTTTTATTACATAACCAAAATTCTAGAATATTAAAGTTAGCTATAGCGGCCATGGATAAAAGAGATGAGAAAACTGCAACTAGAGTTGTAATATCTGTCCCATATAAGGCAGAATAAATGGTTTTAATTAAAGGTGTTTGGTTAGTAACCAAGCCTTTTTGGGTAAATAATTTAAATTTTAGAACCCTTCTAGCTTTATTATGCTGTATCCTACTAGAATTTATAAGCGTTAGTTTAAGTGTTTATTTAAACTATTGGAACGTTGATTTTTATAACTCTTTGCAACAATATAACTACCAGTTGCTGGTGTATCAATTAATGAAATTTATTTTCATAATCTTTTTTATGTTAGCTAATAGTTTTGCATTATACGTTATTAGTCAGATTTTTGTTATAAGAATGCGAGAGTATCTGACAAATTTTTATACAAAATATTGGCTATATTCTAAGACTTATGTATCAGATTTGGGAGAGTATGATAACCCTGATGAGCGTATAAGTTATGATATAAAAGAGTTAGTAAATCTTCTTAAATATTTATTCTTGGGTTTTGTTGGTAGTGTTTTAACTTTTGTTTTATTCTCTTGGATTTTATGGCATCTTTCAGGAAGTTTTGCATTTAACATATATGGATATAAATTAACCATCCATGGGTATCTATTTTGGCTTGCGTTATTACTAGCTGCTATAAACATATTAATGGTTATAAAAGTTGGCAAACCACTTAGAAAACTTGTATATGATAGGCAAAAATATGAAGCAGAATTTAGATTTGGGTTAGCTACAATTAGAAATCATAAACACCATATACATGACAGTAATTTTGAGAAAGTTAAGTTTTTAAAGTCAAAAGCTAATTTTAAGTATGTAGTAGATAATTTTTATGCTTTAACCTTTAGAGAAATTAAAATAAGCCTAGTAACAAGCTTATTCTCACAAGTTTATGGAGTAATAGGAATATTTTTGTCATTACCTAGATATTTTGCTAGGGCTTTAAGTTTCGGACAAATTATGCAGATTAATATGGCTTTTTTAAAGGTTGTTTCTCCATTATTGTTTTTCGTATATAGTTATGAACAAGTCACAGAATTAAAAACAAATGTCAAAAGATTAATTGAGTTAAAAAAGCAAATAGATAATTCTAATGATAAAAAACTATACACTATAGATACTTCACAAAAAGAGCTTTTTAAAATAGAGAGTTTAACAGTATCTAATCCTCAAAAGGTTTTATTTACAGATTTAAACATTTCGCTAAAAAATAGACAAAGCTTGTTGGTACAAGGCAAAACAGGGGTGGGAAAAACTACGTTACTTAAGGTAATTAAAGGAGCGTATAAGAATTTTGAAGGAAAAATTTGTTATAACACTAACCCTCAGATTTTGCTATTGACATCTAAACCATATTTTCCTAAAGATGATTTTAAACGAGCAATGTTTTCACCATTAATGACGAATATACCTAGTGATAAAGACTTTATACATATACTTAAAGAGTTAGATTTGCTTTATTTGCAAAAATTTATTGGTAAGAGTTATAACTGGAACAATGTACTTTCAGAAGGAGAGCAGCAAAAATTAGCTTTTTGCAGACTTTTTACTAAAAAATACGATTTAGTTTTATTGGATGAAGCGACATCAAATTTAGATTTAGGAACACAAGAAAAAATATATTTATTTCTGAAGGAAAAAGAAACAGTATTTATTTCCGCGAGTCAGGATAAAGAATTAAAAAAATTTCATGATAAATTATTAGAGATATAGATATCAACAGTTCTATAAACGGAAAGGAACTAGAAATGGCACATAGACACTTAAATCTTTCAGGTAGATATTGTATACAAAACCCACATTCTAACCCGAAGTGCGACACATATCTAATTTCTTTTAGTCTTATCATTTTTTCTTGTTATAATATTATGGTTAAATTTATCTATTTATTTTATAAAACTTTTAAAGGATTATTTTGGATATGAGAACACACTATAGTTCAGATATAAATGAAAAATTAGAAAACCAAAAAGTTACAATTTGCGGATGGGTGCATCGTCGTAGAGACCATGGCGGAGTTATCTTTTTGGATATAAGAGATAGAACTGGCTTAGTCCAGTTAGTTTTTAATCCTGATAATGAAAATTTCAAGGTTGCAGATAGTTTGAGATCCGAGTTTGTAATAAAAGCACAAGGTTTAGTCAGCTTAAGGCCAGCAGGACAGGAAAATCCTAATTTAGCTAGTGGTAAAGTTGAAATTATTGGTGAAAAATTAGAAATTATAAATAAATCAAAAACCATACCATTTCAATTAGATGATTACCAGTCAACAGGTGAAGATGTAAAGCTTAAGTATCGCTATATAGATCTGCGTAGACCAGAAATGCAGAAAAAGCTAATGACTCGTTCAAAAGCAATCCGTTATGTTAGGAGCTTTCTAGATGACAATGGCTTTTTAGATATTGAAACCCCATTTCTAACAAAGGCAACACCAGAAGGTGCTAGAGACTATTTAGTGCCAAGTCGTAATTTTAACGGTAAGTTTTATGCTCTTCCTCAGTCACCACAGCTTTTTAAGCAGCTTTTGATGGTTTCTGGCTTTGATAGATATTATCAAATAGTTAAATGTTTCCGTGATGAAGATCTAAGAGCAGATAGACAGCCAGAATTTACTCAAATAGATATAGAAGCTTCATTTATTGATGAAGCTTTTATTATGTCTACTATGGAGAAAATGATAGCAGGGTTATTTGAGTCTACTATTGGTGTTAAGTTTGAAACACCGTTCCAAGTTATGAGTTTTGCTGAGGCCATAGATAAATATGGTTCTGACAAACCAGATCTAAGAATCCCTCTTGAGTTTGTAAATATCAAAGAAGATATGAAAAATGAAGAGTTTAAAGTATTCTCAGGTCCTGCTAATGATCCAGAAGCTAGAGTAATTGCTATGAAAATTCCAGAAGGCAATGAAAAGCTAACGCGTAAAAATATCGAAGAATATACTAAATTTGTAGGCATATATGGAGCTAGAGGACTTGCGTATATTAAAATTAATTCATTATCTCAAGGGAAAGATGGACTACAGTCGCCAATAGTTAAAAATATTTCTGAAGAAACATTATTTAACATAATTGAAAAAACAGGTGCTAAAGAAGGTGATTTACTATTCTTTGGTGCTGGTAAAGCAAAAGTTGTTAACGATTCAATGGGTGCTTTAAGAGCTAAAATCGGTGAAGATTTTGAAATATTTACAAAAGATTGGGCACCACTATGGGTTATTGATTTCCCAATGTTTGAAAAAGATGATAATAGACTATATGCGATGCATCATCCATTTACAGCTCCACAAATAGATAGTATTGATGAACTGGATAAAAATCCTGAAAACCTTCTTTCAAGAGCATATGATATGGTCATAAATGGCTATGAAGTTGGGGGTGGGTCAATTCGTATTCATAAGCAAGATATCCAAGCTAAAGTATTTAATCTACTTGGAATATCTAATGAAGAAGCTCGTGAGAAGTTTGGTTTTATGCTTGATGCACTTTCTTACGGTACACCAGTTCACGGTGGTATAGCTTTTGGTGTTGATAGACTTATTATGCTACTTACAAATACTTCAAATATCCGTGATGTAATAGCATTTCCTAAAACTCAAACGGCAAGCTGTCTGATGACAGAAGCACCGTCAGTAGTAACTTTAGAGCAGCTTAATGAGCTTGGTATTGCTATTAAGAAAGAAGAGTAGTGTTGTTTGATTCTTGAAACCCTCTTTCAACTTTTTGTAAACATTGATACTACAATCTGAGAGTAATAAATATGCAAGCTTGTGTAATGGCTCCACTTAAAATAACAAATGATGATGAATGGAAATATTTTTGCAATAATATTAATACTGTACGAACATCTTTAAAAGGTGTTTCTCAATACTTGACAGTTTCAACTGATGTCTGGTGGGGGTTAGTCCAAGAAGAGCATCCAGAAAAATATGACTGGTCGTATTATGATAGATTATCATATACTCTAAAATGTATTTCTGATGAAAGACCAGACCTACCAGAAATAAATTGGGCGCCTATTATGTCATTCCACCAGTGTGGAGGTAATGTAGGGGATAATATTTATATAAAAATACCAAAATGGGCAATTACAAATAGAGAGTTTATCAGTGACAATGGGAATAAATGTCAGGAGTATGTAAGTTTTTGGCATGACAATGATATGTTACCGTATTATACTTCTTTTATAAAAACATTCTGTAAACGGTATTCTGATAGTTATTATTCTGTATTTTTTAAAAAAATATGTGTCGCACCATCAATAGTAGAGATTAATGTGAGTTGTGGTCCTGCTGGAGAACTTAGGTATCCTTCATATAATAGTCATGATAATTATCAATATCCTGAATATGGGCATACTCAAGCTAAGAGTCATACAGCTATTGAGAGATTTCAACAAAATTATAGTGAGTGTAATCAACAAATCATTAATTCAACATATATAAAACAAAATTATAGAGATACAAATAATCATTTAGTAAAAAAATATCTAACCTGGTATAACAATGAGTTAATATTACATGGTCAAAGAATGATACAAGCCGCCTTAGATGGTATTAATGGTACAAAATTATATAATTGCCGAATAGGTATAAAAATACCAGGTATACACTGGAATTCAAACAATAATATTAATGGACCAAGATTAAGTGAATTATTTGCTGGATTAATACCTATAAATGATGATTCTTTATACAGTAACTTCAGTAATAATGAGATTGAATCTGGGTATACACGGATTATCTGGGCTCTTTCACGACCTCAAGATATGCCTGAGATTTATCAAGATAAGCATAGAACCACTAAATTCTTGATAGACCATCCATCAAAACTAAAGCCTAATCCTTTATACATTAGAAAGGGTTACAATATGTCCAAATGCCCTAATAATATAAAATCTAGAGAAAGATTAGATCTTAATATTCATTTTACATGTGCAGAAATGCCATCACTAATTTCTTGTGATACGATCGAAGACAAGGAAAATAAACTTCATAATTCAGAATGGCATATTCAAAAACTCTCAACTAATATAAGTCAAATCAATCCTTATTCTAAGCCAAGAGCTTTAGTCAAACATTTGGCATGGTGTGGGCAACAAATACCTTCAGAAACTGGTCTTAAGATGGGAGTTGAAAATGCCCTAGCCGGATTGTCAAATGACAAATGGGAAAATATAAGACATATTTTGGATAAAAATAATTATGGTGATTTATTTAAATTACCACATAAAAATGGTCATTCACCTTTTGCAATGATAAATATTTTAAGAGTTGATGATGCAGCTCAATTTTCTAATCACTATCGCGATTTGATAAAAGATTTTTCTTATTGAAGATCTAGCATCTCCTTGAAGGATGATATGGTTTGATTAGCTTAGACATATTCATAGTTATAAAAAAGACTTTCTATCAGCATATATTTTAGCTTGAGCTGCTGATAGTCTAGCTACAGGTACTCTAAATGGAGAACAAGATACATAGTCAAGACCTAAGTCATGACAAAATGCTACAGAATAAGGCTCTCCACCATGCTCTCCACAAATTCCCATCTTAGCATTTGGATTAACAGCTTTTACTCCTTCTTTAGCTATTTCCATTAGCTTACCAACACCTTTTGGATCCAATCTTGCAAAAGGATCAAAGCTTAGGATACCTCTTTCAAGATATTCTCTAATAAACTTATTAGCATCATCTCTACTAAAGCCAAAAGTCATCTGAGTTAAATCATTTGTACCAAACGAGAAAAACTCACTACCAGCTTGGGCAAGCATACCAGCTCCTATTGCACCACGTGGAGTTTCAAGCATTACACCTACTTTGTAGTCGATATCTATTTTTTCACGCTTCAAAATTGTATTAGCTACCTCGTGAATAATACCACTTAAAAGTTTAAATTCACCAAGTGTACTGATTAATGGAATCATCAGCTCTGGTTTGACTTCTATTCCCATACGTTTGGCAGATATAGCAGCGTAAATAATAGCTTTAGTTTGCATTTCTATAATTTCCGGGTATGTAACTGCTAGTCTACAGCCACGATGCCCCATCATAGGATTCATTTCACTAAGAGCCTCTATGCGTGCTTCTAGCTCATCATAACTAATTTTAAACTCTCTAGCTAAAGCTTCTATTTCTTCTACCTCTCTTGGTAAAAACTCATGCAAAGGAGGGTCTATAAATCTAATAGTTACAGCTAACCCGTCCATAGCTTCAAATAATTCTTCAAAATCTTGTTGCTGCACAGGAAGTAGTTTATCTAAAGCTTTTTGTCTTTCTTTTTTATCTTTAGCTAAAATCATCTGCCTTACGTAAGAGATGCGATCTTCTTCAAAAAACATATGCTCAGTACGACACAGACCTATTCCCTCGGCACCATACATCCTAGCAATTTCAGCATCATGTCTTGTATCAGCATTGCATCTAACACGAAGTTTGCGAACACTATCTACAAACTTCATAAATTCTTCAAAATCAGGTGTAACCTCAGGATCGACAGTTTTTATAATGCCTCTGTATACGTCACCTTTTGTACCATCTAGAGATAGATAGTCCCCTTCACCAAAAACTTGACCTCTCTCAAAAGTGATAGTACGTTGCTCTTCATTTATCTTTGCTGACTCTAGTCCTGATACACAACATTTACCCATACCACGAGCAACTACAGCAGCATGAGATGTCATACCACCACGAAGGGTTAAAATACCATTACAAGCGTTCATACCAGCAATATCTTCAGGAGAGGTTTCTATTCTCACAAGGATAGTTTTTTCTTCACCACGAGCTTTTGCTGCAAGTAGAGACTCAACGTCAAAGTAAATCCTACCACTAGCGGCCCCTGGTGAAGCACCTAAAGCTGAACCTAAAGGACGCTTTGAAGCTAAAGCTTTTTCATCAAATTTAGGATGTAGAAGTTGCTCTAATAGGTGGGGTTCAACCATCATTACAGCTTCTTGGTTAGTTATTAAACCTTCTTTAGCCATGTCTACAGCAATTTTGATAGCTGCTTTTGCAGTTCTTTTACCATTTCTTGTTTGAAGCATAAAGAGCTTACCATCCTCGATAGTAAACTCCATATCTTGCATATCTTTGTATACAGCTTCTAAATTTTTAGCTATTTTTACAAAGTCATTAAAAACTTCAGGCATTTTATCTTTTAGGGTAGATATATGAGAAGGAGTTCTTACACCCGCTACTACATCTTCACCTTGAGCGTTAATTAGATATTCGCCAAATAACTCATTTTCACCTGTAGAAGGGTTTCTTGTGAAAGCAACACCAGTACCAGAGTTATTACCAGAGTTACCATATACCATCTCTTGGACATTAACAGCTGTTCCCCAATTGTTGGAGATATTGTTGATTTCTCTATAAATAATAGCTCTTTCAGCATTCCAAGATTTAAATACAGCCTCAACAGCAGCTAATAATTGCTCCATAGGATCACAAGGAAAATCTTTACCAACCAGGGATTTATATATATTTTTATATTCTAGAACTATTTCTTTGTAATCTTCAGCACTTAAATCGCAATCATTTTTAACTTTTCTTTTTTCTTTTTTTTCTTCTAAAATTTTGTCAAAATGTTTTTTCTCGCAGTCCATAACTACATCTGCAAACATCATGATAAATCTTCTATAGCTGTCATAAACAAATTGTTCATTATTTGTCTTAGCTGTCATAGCGTTAGCAACATCATCATTTAAGCCTAGGTTTAATACTGTATCCATCATACCAGGCATTGAAACTCTTGCACCAGAACGTACAGAAACTAGCAGTGGGTTTTTACCGCTTCCAAAAGTTTTACCTGTTCTTTTCTCCAAGTCGGCGATGTGTTGAAATATCTGTTTTTTTACTATATCGCTTAACTTCTGACGGTCATCGTAATACTTAAGGCAAGCCTCTGTTGTTACTGTAAAGCCATCTGGCACTGGTAAACCACTGTTTAGCATTTCGCTAAGATTTGCACCTTTTCCACCTAGTAAATCACGCATAGACTTATTACCTTCGCTAAAGGCATAGACAAATTTTGACATAAAACTCCTCTCAAGTTTTTATTTGAATATATATTAAAGACGTACACTCATGTACGCTTAATGGGACTGTTGCAAACTAAAATTATATGTTTCTAACTGTGTTAAAAATATTCTCAAAATGCTCATTTACTACGTGTAAACTGCGCTTTTTCGAATATTCTTGCCTTGTTACCACCCATCTAATTCCAGCTTGCAACAGCCCCTTAATTGTCATCGTAACATATTTAAATACAATTTAGAAAAGAAATTTTTATGAAAAATACAGTTAAGAGCATTTAGTGTTACAACTAGAACAACCTGTTAAATTTGCGACAAACTTTATTTTGGTAGAAAGGTATTTCATTAGGAATATTACTATTAAAGTGTAAAGCGTAGCTAGTCCAAGGTATATTATAGAGCTAATAGGATGCGTTGTTATATTTATAAGTTGATAAACGATTATTGCTGCAACGTAAGCGATTGAAGCGCTCCAAAATACAGATAAAATGGCCCACCCACGTGTGGATTCTCTAACCATAGCACCAACTACAGATATACAAGGGATATATAATAGTACAAATAGTAAATAGGCAAAGGCAGCCGACAAAGAACCAAACTTAGCGACCATATTTCCCATAGCACCTTTATCCATACTTGCATCAGCTTTACTTGCCTCAATTGGGTTTAGCAAAGTAGCTAGATTTATACCTTTGATATTATCTATGGTTGCATCCCATGACTCTTTTAAACTTTCCATAAAGCTAAATTCTTCTGGGATCCCTGAGCTGTTATCTTGTGTGTAAATGGTGTTTAATGTTCCTACTACAACTTCTTTAGCTAAGGTTCCGGTTATCAAACCAACTGTAGCTGGCCAATTATCGTCGTTAACACCCATTGGGTTTAAAAGAGGTGTGATTTTTTTGCTAACATATTCTAACGCTGTAGTTTTATTATTTATAGTAATACTATTTAAACTTCCAACAATAATTGCTACAGGGACAATCACTTTACCAGCGCGAATTAGAAAAGATTTTAGTCTACTCCAGCTATATAGCATTACAGTTTTAAAAGAAGGAGTATGGTAATTAGGTATATCTAGAATAAATGGAGCTGTATCTCCTTTTAAAAATGTAAACTTGATAATATATCCTGTAATGATAGCCCCGATTATACCGGCTAAGTACAATAAAAATATAATAGTAGCGCCATTATTAGGAAAAAATGCTGTAGCAAATACAGAAAATATTGCTAATCTTGCGCCACAAGACATAAATGGAGACATCATAATAGTCATTAAACGATCTTTGCGAGTCTCAAGAGTTCTAGCAGCCATAATAGAAGCAACATTACAACCAAAACCTACTATTAATGGAACAAAAGCTTTACCAGATAAACCAATAGACTGCATAAATCTATCCATTACAAAAGCTGCTCGAGACATGTATCCAGAATCTTCTAATATAGATAAGAATATAAATAAGAAACCTATCTGAGGGATAAAGCCAAGCACAGTATTTATACCAGTTCCTAAACCATTGGCTAAAATTCCTGTCAAAGGTAACGGTAAACCAACCATATTTGCATAATATGCTAATCCATCAACGAAAACAGCATGTGATAGATCATCAAACATTGGTTGGATCGCACCACCTAGTGTGATTGAAAATAAAAACATCAAATACATCATAAAAAGGAATATCGGCACACCAAGATACTTATTCATACAGATAGCATCTAGGATTTTAGTGACGTTAAATCGAGAGATTTTTTTAGTTTCTACTGCTTTTTCAATAATATCAGCTACAGCTTTATATCTAGCTTTAGCTAAATCATTATCTATAAGTAAGTTATCTTCTACAAA
The DNA here is from genome assembly GCF_012222965.1 of Allofrancisella inopinata. Classification (NCBI taxonomy): domain Bacteria; kingdom Pseudomonadati; phylum Pseudomonadota; class Gammaproteobacteria; order Thiotrichales; family Francisellaceae; genus Allofrancisella; species Allofrancisella inopinata. Next base: position 77,939 of record NZ_CP038241.1, read on the forward strand.
ATCTTCTAGAAGTTTGACTTGTTCATCATTAATTTCTTGAGAAAGTTGAATTGACCTGTTGTCAAATAACTCAGTTGCTAACCATAAATTTCCAAGTTTATTTTCTCTTAATGAGCTGATTTTTTGCTCAAGTTCAAAGACTGGTTGAGGGTAATACTTCTTTAAATCAAAGTGTGGTTGTGGTTGTTCTTTAGCAAGTAATTCTTTTAAATCTTTTATACCAATATTTTTTGAACCCACTATAGGTAAAACTTTACAACCTAAGGTCTTTTCTAATTTATCATAGTGGATTACAAGCCCTTTTTTACTAGCGACGTCTACCATATTAACAGCTAGTATAATAGGTAACCCTAGTTCCATAAGTTGAGTAGTTAAATAAAGGCTTCTATTTAAGTTAGAAGCATCAACTACATTTATGATAGCATTAGGTTTTTCATTGACTATAAAGGAATATGCTATTTGTTCATCGATAGAGCTTTCATCTGATACCGCTAGTGAGTAAATTCCTGGTATATCGACAATTTCAACTTTTCTATTAGCTACTTCATAAAAACCAGTTTTTTTATCAACAGTTACACCAGACCAATTTCCAACTTTTTGATTAAGACCCGTAAGAGCATTAAAAATAGTTGTTTTTCCGCAATTAGGGTTACCGACTAAAGCGTATTTCATAGGTTTATTCTCGGGTAAATTACAGGGATATGCGCAGATTATATCAAAACTATACTAAATTAGTATAGCTTATTAATTAAATAATTCCTCTTTATAAAACTTAAGTTCAGCTATCGACTCTTGGATATCATCTAGAGCCTTATGAGTATTTTTTTTCACAAAACATTTAGGTTTACCCCAATACTCATTTAGTAGTTTTATACTAGTCACATCTAGTACACGATAGTGACAGTAGTCATCAATTTTTGGCATGTATTTAGCTAAAAATCTTCGGTCTTGCCAAATAGAGTTACCACATAAAGGTGAGCTTTGGTAAGGAACATACATTTTTATGAATTCTAAAATTTTTTCTTCTGCTTGTTCTAAACTTACTTTACTTTCTTTAACACGTTGAGTAAGCCCTGTGTCAGCATGGGTTTTAATACACCATTCATTCATATTTTCTAAAATGCTATCAGGTTGGTATATAGCTATTGGTTCTGCTTCAGCAATGATATCTAGGTTTTTATTTGTAATAATAACTGCGATTTCTATAATTTGGCATTGCTCAACATCAAGCCCTGTCATTTCTAGATCTAACCAAATTAGGTTATCTGTTGATTGCATATTTATTTACTCTTTAACTCTAGATACATAAGTTGAAGTTCTAGTATCAACTTTGATAATTTCACCAGTTTGGACGAATAACGGTACTCTAACTACCGCACCAGTAGATAAAGTTGCTGGTTTACCACCAGTACCAGCTGTATCACCCTTTAGGCCCGGATCAGTTTCTACTATCTCAAGATTAACAAAATTAGGGGCAACAACAGATATTGGTTGACCATTAAAAAGCACAATTTGATATTCATCTTGATCTTTTAGCCATTTTTTTGTATCTCCTAAACTTTCCTCAGAGACCATATATTGTTCGAACGTTTCAGGGTGCATAAACACGTAGCTATCACCGTCAAAGTATGAGTATATGGCAGTTAGTTCCTCAACGTCAGCCGCCTCCACAGATTCGCCTGATTTAAAAGTTTTTTCGATTACTCTATCGTTAAGTAAATTTTTTAACTTAACTCGGTTAAAGGCTTGACCCTTACCAGGTTTCACAAATTCATTTTCAATAATTACCATCGGGTTACCATCTATAAGAACCTTTAATCCACCTTTAAACTCATTTGTGCTATAACTTGCCATTACTTTAATCCTCAAAAATCTTATTAATTTATTAATTCCAACATTCAATTGGAGTTTTGTTTACAATGCCACCATTAACTTCAAGTTCTATAGTAGTGCAGGGAGTATCCCCCATTTGACTACCAGATGCTTTAGCTATAATAACATAACTTACATTAGAACATTCTTGCTCCCCGGAGCAATATGATAAAGAATAATAACCATTTTGAGTATTTGTATGCCAAAAACTGTTTATCTCACTACCTGAAGGAAAAGTTCCATTACGAATTTCAAAGTTATCAGCAGCATTGGCTGCTGATAGAAGCTCTGATGTTGCCTCGCTACGATGGCTTTTTAAAACATAATTATTATAAGCAGGTATACCAACAGCTGCTAAAATAGCTATTATAGCAATCACTACCATTAATTCCACCAGTGAAAAACCTTGTTTTTTTAACATCTCTCTCCTTTTAATAAATCTGTGGTTCGCCATTTGGTCTGGTTCTATATCGTCTATGTTGCCATAAGTATTGCTCTGGATGCTTTCTTATAGCTTCCTCTAAGAATTTATTCGTCATTTCGGCATCTTTGTAAGCATCACCAGTAAATTTAAAAGGTTCACCAGTATATATTTTATATTTTTTTAGACATTTTTCACGAACATAGTATGCAGGTATTACAACTGCCCCAGTTTTTTCTGCTAACCATGGTGTAACAGTGAGAGTTGAACAAGGTTTACCAAAAAAGGGTGCAAATACTGAGTTTTCCACACCAGAACTTTCTAAACCAAAGTCTTGGTCTGGAGCATACCACATAGTGTAGCCTTTTTTTAAACTTCTGATAACAGCTATAAAATTTTTGCTATCAAGACATTTATAAAGGTTTTTCTCACGATATGTTTTTATCAAGTCTTCTATTATGTCGTTACCATTTTTTTGATACATAACAGTAAAAGGAGGAAACTGTTCTCCCATATATCTACCAATTATTTCTATACAATGAAAATGAAAACCAAGAACTATAAGCTTTTGATTTGGATCATCATGATACTTTTGGAACCTTTCTAGAGCTCCTTCTTCCCATTCAAACTTTATTTTCTTGAATCTTTTTTTAGACAAAAACCAAGCAGCTGTAGTCTCAGCCCCAGATAGTACCATAGAATAGTAACTCTTATTAACAAGCTTATTTAATTTCTTTAGAGATTTTTCCGGGAAAGCTATTTTGAGGTTTTCTTGCGCAATAATATTTCTGCTGCGTAGGAAAGGTTTAATGATAAAACCTAGAGCTAAAACTATAAATTTATGGCTCCATAAAGGGAGTTTCGAACCAATATTCATTATACCTAGTATAGTAAATATTCTCCAGTTTTTAGGCTTTATAAGGTTTTTATACATTTATCTCTTATACTTAAAAGTTTTTATTGTAGATTTTAACATAGAGCTTAAAAAAATAATAAGTCTTAATAAATTTTTTCTTCCCCGTTTGGTCTGGTTTTATAACGCCTATGTTGCCACAAGTATTGTTCTGGATGCTTTCTTATAGCTTCTTCTAAAAACTTGTTCGTCATTGTGGCGTCTTTGTAAGCATTTCCTGTGAAATTAAGAGGCTCGCCCGCAACTATCGTATATCCTGATAAGTCATTTTTTCTTATGTAGTATGCAGGAATTACAATAGCTCCAGTTTTCTCAGCTAGCCAAGGAGTAATTGTAAGAGTAGCGCATAGTTTACCAAAAAACGGTGCAAACACTATATGTTCCCTAAAATCTTGGTCTGGAGCGTACCATAGTGAAACTTTTCTTTTTAAACTTTTAATCACAGAGACAATATTTTTTCTTTGGAAACATTCTTGAACATATTTTTTCCTTGCTGATGTAATAACATATTCCATTAAGGGGTTTTTATGTATTTGATACATCACTGTAAAAGGCTCGTAAGTTTGGCCAATATATCTGCCGATTATCTCTAAACAATGGAAATGAAAACCAAGGACAATCACAACCTTATTCTTATCAAAATGTATTTTTTCAAATAAAGAGGCATCAATAATTTCAAACTTTATTTTTTTAAACTTTTTATCAGACATAAACCAAGCTATTAAGCTTTCAAATCCAGCCATGCAAGCTGATTTATAACTATCATTAGCAAGCTTTTTTATCTCTTTATCTGATTTTTCTGGAAATGCTATTTTAAGGTTTATAATAGCTATTTGTTGTCTTTTTTTAGCTAGTGGTTTTGCCAAAAAACCTACGCCAACAGCTAAGTGCATTAAAGCTTTGTAAGGTAAGATATTTACAATAACTTTAGAAAACCCTATTATAATCCACAGCCCCCAGTATTTAGGGGTAAGTAAAGATTTATTCATTTTTTTATCTTTTATGCGTTGCTTGATAACGTCTTGTGATAACCCATTGTTGCAAAATACTAATTAAATTGTTTGTTAACCAGTATAGTACCAATCCAGATGGGAATGCTGCAAATAAAAAAGTAAATATCACTGGTAAAAACATCATTATTTTAGCTTGCATAGGGTCTGCTGGAGCAGGAGATAGTTTTTGTTGCAAGAACATTGACAGACCCATTAAAATTGGTAATACAAAATAAGGGTCTTTTGTAGACAGGTCATGTATCCATAATATAAAAGGAGCTTGCCTTAATTCTACGGACTCTAATAACACCCAGTATAAAGCAATAAAGATAGGAACCTGTATAAGCATAGGTAAGCAACCACTTAAAGGGTTTACTTTTTCCTCTTTGTATAGTTCCATCATTTTTTTGCCTAGCTTTTGACGGTCGTCTTTGTACATTTCTTGAAGACGCTTAACTCTAGGTTGAAGCATCCTCATTTTTGCCATAGAACGATAGCTTTTTGCAGAAAGCGGATAAAATATGGCCTTAATAAGTATGGTAACTAAGATAATTGCTAATCCCCAATTGCCCACAAAAGAATGGATATGAAACATTACCCAAAATATTATTTCTGAGAAAAAGGATAGCATTCCATAATCAAGAGTTTTCTCTAAGTTGGGAGCTAAATTTACTAAGTTATCCTTTATGATAGGACCAGTATAGAGGATAGATGATATATTCCGCGTTTGGTTTGGCTGCATTGTTACAGTAGTATATTCGCCAGCTTCGAAAACATTTTGATTAATGTTTTTGTAGTATATTATCGAATTTTGAGATTGTGGAATCCACACGCTTACAAAGTAATGTTGTAATAGTCCAACCCAGCCTTGTCCAACGTTATTTACTAAAGTTGGTTTACCATTAGATTTTGCAATATCTTTAAAAGTTTCTTTTTTAAACTTATCTTGAGAAGTTGAGTAAGCTACCCCTGTAAAAGTATAGCTATGAGCATTTAGTAAACTAAAGCTATCCCCAGAAGGGTCAAAATCTCTAACTAAGGAGTTATCTGCTATTACATTAACAGTTTTAGAAGATGTATTTGTGATACTTTGGTCGATAGAAATATTGTATTTGTCATCATCAAAAGTATAGGTTCTAGTTATCTCTAAACCATCAATTTTAGCAAAAAGGGTAAGAATCTGTTTATCACCTTCCTTCTTAACTCCCTTACTTTCGAAGTTTATTGATAATGGATTTTTATCAACTACAATTGTACTTTTAGCTATATACTCAGAACCTTTCTGTTCAGTAAGTAAGCTCATTGGAGTTTTATCCTCTAAGCTTATAGAGTAGTCTTTAAGTGAAGCTGAGATTATTGCACCATTAAGTAGGCTAACCTTTAGGTCTTTAAAGACTTTTGTGTTTATAGTAACGCTCTTAGCATCATCGTATTCTGAAAAATTAGTTTTTGTAGATAAGGCATTTTTTATGCTAGCTTGAGAAGTATTGCTATTTATTGACTCTGCAGTCGTTTCAGCATAGTGATTAGTTTTTGTTTCAACTGCACTTATTTGTGAGCTATCATCTTTTGGTGGGAAAGTTTGCTCCCATTTACCCATCAGTGAAACAAACATTATTGCTATCGTAACTAATAACAGTATTCTTATATGATTAGATTTCATTTTGATTTTAAACCTTCTATTTTGCTAGGAACTGGATCGAAGTACTCTCTTTTAGATAGTGGATGACATCTAGCAAGTCTACAAATACTTAAATACAATCCTTTTAGTATACCATGAGTTTCTAAAGCTTCTAGAGCATATTGTGAGCAGGTAGGATAGTATCGACATCTAGCAGGAATCAATGGGCTAATAAAATAGCGATACAACTTTATAAAAGTTATAAAGGGAGCTTTAGCTATTTTTCTAAAAATTGATGAAATTTTTCTATAGACCGCCACAAATCTTCCTTAGTAGCTTCTGATGCTTGTTTTTTGCCTAACACAATCAAGCTTTTGTTATCAAGAAGTCCCTTGTGTTGACGAAAGTACTCTTTAATAAGCCGCCTACAGAGGTTTCTTTTAGTGGCTTTTTTGATATTTTTTTTAGCCAGTATCACACATAAGCCAGGCTCATTAGAATTACGTTCACTTATTAAAAACGTAAAGTGTAAAGAGTGTAACTTTGTTTGTACTCTATCAAAAGCTTGCTTGATCTCATTTTTATTAAGTATATTTTGCTTTGATAAACAAAACTTATGCTGCAAGCTTAGCTCTACCTTTAGCTCTTCTGTTATTAATAGCTTTTCTACCACTTAGAGTTTTCATACGAGCACGAAAGCCATGAGTTCTTTTTCTTTTTAGGTTTGAAGGTTGGAACGTTCTTTTCATTTTAATATCCTCTTTATAATTTTAAAATTTATTCTTGACATATCATAGAAATAGTTTCGACATTGTATAGAAAAAGACATGTTTAGTCAATTACTAAGTTTATGTAGTTGGTAAGGTAGGTAGCAAATCTAGAGAGCTTAGAATTTGTAAAGTTATTATCAAAATAGCAATTGCGATAATTATACTAGTTATTATCGAGGTATAAAACATAGTTTTACGTTTTTTATAGTTAATGACCCATAACATTGCTACAGGTAGAGCTACTTGGAGTATAGCTACAAAAATACTAGCGTAACCTAAAGCTGCTTTGAAACCTTCAGGGTAGGCAATAGCATATATATAAGCTGGTAGAAAAGTAATAATAAAAGCCAATATCTTATGGTTATGTGAATTTGCAGAAAGTTTATAAGTACTACGACTAAAGTCAAAAAGTCCAAGGGCAACGCCAAGAAAAGAAGTGGCTAAAGCAAAAAAACCGAATAAAAAAGAGATTGATGCTATATAGCCTGAATGATTACTAAAATGACTTATTATTATAGAGGTTATTTCCCCTGCTTGTTTTCCTAATATACCATCTGCTGTTTCAACAGGTATAGAGCCAAGAGTAGCAAATATCCATAGTAGATAGACTACTAAAGGTACTGTGCTTCCTAGTATAATAGCTTGGCGTAAAGCTTTTTTATCAGATTTTACATATGTCCTAAGTGTTGGGATTATGTGATGAAAACCAAAAGAAGTTAGTAAAATAGGAAAACAAGCCCATATAAAGTTAGGGTTTTTTATCGAGTATCCTAATTGTTCCGTAGAAATGTGCGGTAATAAAACTATCACTAGTAGGAAAAAAGCTAAAAGTTTGCCGGTAAGCATTATTTTGTTTACATGATCTACTATTCTAGTGCTTTTATAAATAAATAGTCCAAGAACTAAAATAAATATTATGCTGGTAGTTTTCTCTTGCAAGATGATACCAATACTTGATAGTGAAGCAGTTATTAATAGGCCTCCACCCACAGTGTAGGCAGCAACTAATGAATATAATAAAAGTATATAGCAAACCCATACTATACACACTCCTACAGGTCCAAGAGTTTGCTGTGTCATTTCTATAAAATTTGCACCTTCTTTCATCTTTAAGTTAACTTCTGCTAAAACTATAGCGGTAAAAGTCATTAAAGCCCAGATAGAGATTATTAGTATAGAACCTATAAAAAAGCCACAACTTGCAACAGTTGTTGGAATTGCTAACATACCAGCGCCAATACAAGTGCCAGAGATGATCATGGCGGCACCAAATTTTCTAGATAAAATCATATTTAAATCTTTAATTAGTCATTAGGGATTATAAGGTTATTTAGTGCATCGCTTTAGCTTATAAAATTCACAGTAAGCCTATGTTTTGCTTGTAATATCTTACACTCGCTAACTATATTTGTTAAAAAAGCTTATAATATAGTCATTATAACGTATCTAAAAACTTTATTTCCATAAAAATGACGGTAGACGATAAAATTCAACAAGCTCTAATAGAGTTAAACCTTAGTGCTAATGATAAACAAATTAATCTTTGGATTGAATATCTTAAGCTGCTTGAAAAGTGGAATAAAGTATACAATATGACCGCTATAAAAAATTTTGATGACATGCTCGAAAAACACTTATTTGATAGCTTATCCGTAGCTAAATATATAAAAGGCTCGACAACTGTAGATGTCGGTACAGGAGGTGGTTTGCCAGGAGCGGTTTTGGCAATTTTATACCCAGAGCATAAATTCACTTTAGTAGACAGCGTTGGTAAAAAAATCATGTTTTTAAGGAATGCAAAAAAAGCTTTAGGATTAGCAAATATAGAACCAATAAATACCAGAATTGAAGATTTAACAGGTATATTTGATAATATTATTTCTAGAGCTTTTAGTGATGTTAAGAGTTTTTATGAACTATGTAAGCATTTCTTAACTAATGATAACCAAATGTTAGCTATGAAAGGAGCTGATTGTGAAGAGCAAAGTCTGCTTAAACTTCCACTTAAAGTGTCAAAACATGAAATAAAAGTACCTTTTCTAGATGCGAAAAGAAATTTAATTGTTATGAGAAAATAAATTATGCTCGACAAAGAATTTATCAAAAAGTCTTATGAAAAAATTCTATCTCAACTTAATGGCAAAGCTAAGCTTTTAGCAGTAAGTAAATATCAATCTATTGAAAAAATAAAGTTTTTAAACTCTCTTGGACAAGCTGATTTTGGTGAGAACTACATTCAAGAGCTAGAACAAAAAGCTTTGGAGCTACCAAATTTGATTTGGCATTTTATAGGATCGCTACAATCAAAGAAGATAAAAAAGATAGTAAAATATGCAAACATTATCCAAAGTGCTGAGAAAATAGAGCATCTTGAGAAGATAAGTTTAAATGCAGTTGAACAAAATAAGCAAATAAAAATATTTTTACAAATAAATATCGATAATGACCCAAACAAAGCTGGCTTTAGCTCAAGTCAAAGTGACAAGGTTTTAGATTGTATAAATTATTCTAAAAACCTAAAAAATATTAAGGTAGTAGGTTTAATGTGTATGTCAGCTAAATATACGGATCCCAAACAAAGCTTTGCTAAAATGCAACTGCTTTTTGATAAGATAAACTCACACTTACCCACTGAGGTTAAATTATCTGAACTATCAATGGGAATGAGCGCTGACTACGATATAGCATTAGCATATGGCAGTACAGAGGTTAGAATTGGAAGCTCTTTATTTGGAGATAGAGCCAAGGGTTGAATCAAATTCTTTAAAGTTAGCTAGTGCAATAGTAACGAACTCTTTTATTTTAGGCTGAACAAACTTTTCTTTTTGGTAATACATATATATTTTTTCTTCACTGGTAAAAGCTTCTGGTAAAAGTTCTACCAGGTTTCCGTTTTCAATATCTTCTTTAACTATATATTCATGGAACTGTGCGATACCTAAACTTTGTAAAACACATTTTTTGATAAAGTCTATATTGTTTGACGATAAGTTAGATACTGTTTTGTCAAAGTTTACTTTTTGTTTCAGGGCTACTATGGGTGAAGTTCTTTCTTTATGCGGTATATAGTCATAACTGAAAATGTCTTCAATCTTTTGAGGTTTGCCGTTTTCCTTTATGTATTTTGGGCTGGCACATAAAACATATCTTGTAGTAGCAATTTTCCTGGCAACTATATCTTCAGGAGGTTGCCAGTTTACTCCAAATACTATGTCAACTGTTTCATCTTTAAGGCTAGGCAGCCTTTCCTCAATATCTACTTGTATATTAACGCTAGGAAACTTTTTAGTATAAATATTTAATATAGGAAGTAAGTGATTTGCAAAAAATGGATTACAACTTATACGTAGCGTTCCAGAGGGTTTCTTATGAAAAGATTTTATAGTTTCCTTTATGTTTTCTACTTTGTCATGCAATTCTACACAATGCCTGTATAGCAACTTCCCCTCATGAGTTAAAGATATTGCTCTTGTGGTTCTATTGATTAAGGTTACTTTTAGTTGGTTTTCTAAAGTTTTTATTGAGTGGCTAACGGCCGCTTTTGAGACTCCTAAAACCTTTGCAGTATTAGTGAAACTGCCATATTGTATAAGCTTATAAAATAATTCAAGGTGTGGTAGAGAGAAATCCTTATTTTTTACCATTGTAAAGTTTTCCTTAACTAGAGTTAACTTTTTTTATATTGTAAAATATTTTTTTTGGTTTACCATAACAAACCATATGAAAACAATAAAAAAGTGAAAACTAATGAAACAGTATAAAATTATAGTTTTGCTGAGTTATATAAGTATAGCTAGTGCTTCTGCAGTTATCATAAATCCAGCTTTGCCTCATATTTCTAAAGAGCTTGGATTAGCTACTGGACAAGTTGAATGGTTAGTTAGTATATTTCTAGTTGGGTATGTTATAGGACAAATTATTTATGGACCAATAGCAAATAGATATGGCGAAGTCAAAGCTCTAAGGTTCGGCTTAGTTTTGAATTTGCTAGGGATATTACTTTGCTTGGCAGGAGGTTATGTCTTTTCAATGAAAGTATTACTAATTGGCCGATTTATAACAGCTCTTGGTTCATCAGCTGGTTTAGTATGTACTTTTATCATATTAAACAACTCAGTTGAGCCAGCAAAAGCAAGATTAGCGCTATCATACGCAACCATATCCTTTGCTCTGGCTTTGAGTTTAGCTATATTGATAGGTGGTTTGGTCGATAGTTACCTACATTGGAGAGATTGCTTTTTTGTCTTACTGGTACATGGTTTGATTATGTTTGGGTTAAGCTTTATGTATACAGATAGTGAAATACAGAGAAAAGCATTGAATATAAACAATATTCTTAGAGGATATATAAATGCCTTATGTAATTTCAAACTAATAGCATTTTCGTTGGTTATTGGAGTGATGTCTGTATTTAGCTATTGTTACTCAGCCGCAGGTCCTTTTATTACGCATGATTTATTTGGATTTAGTAGTGCTGAATATGGGGTTTGGAATTCATTAACCATGGTTGGTATTATAGGTGGATCTATAGCTGTGGCAAGGGTTATTAATAAATACAATGATTTGGCTATATTGGGTGTGGCTTTGGTTGCTATGGCTGGTTTTCTAGGATTTTTAAGTTTTATGTATTTAGAAAATTTACTAACACCAGTTATATTTTTTGTGATAGCAACACTTATGTATTTTACCTGTAGTTTTATTTATCCTACAGCATCACATATAGCGTCAAATGCTCTTAAAGATAAAGCAAATGCATCAGGTGCTATGAATTTTGTTAATATGGGCACAGCTGTAATAGCTGTATCTGTAATGGGTTATTTACCTTTTGACTATATCTGGAAATTTGTATTAACATGTGTAGTTTTGCCAATAGTATGTTTATTTTTACTTTCATTGGTAAAACTCAAAGACTAATTACATGTAGTTTTTTATTTTAGATAAATAATTATTGTTTTATATACCCTAGCTATCAAAAACTTTATATAGTAGAATTTTCCCCATAGTTAAGTTGCTTTTGTATCTATTTATGACTTCTTTAGAAAAAATAAATAATTATTTTGAAAATAGTATTCAAGCAAAAATAGAAACAGCTAATATTTTGCCACCAGCAATTGCTCAAGCAGCAAAAGCTATGGTTTCATGTTTGGAAAATGGTGGCAAGATACTTGTTTGTGGTAATGGTGGCTCAGCCTCTATAGCTCAACATTTTTCATCTAAATTATTAAGTCATTTTGAGCTGGAAAGACCACCTTTACCAGTGATTGCTTTGACTGCAGATAGTTCAACTATTACAGCTATTGGAAGCACTTATGGTTTTGACGAAATTTTCTCGAAACAAATTGCTGCCTTAGGTGATGAGGGAGATATTTTGCTGACTATTTCGGTAGGTGGTAGTTCAGCAAATATTTTAAAGGCTATAGAAGAAGCACATGATTTAGATATGCAAGTAATAGCATTAACAGGTTCAAATGGTGGAATACTACAAGGTGTTTATGACTTGCATGATATTGAACTGAGAGTTCCTTCTGAAAATATAGCAAACATTCATGAAAGCCACCTTCTTATAATACATTGCTTATGTGATGTTATTGACCAAAGACTTTTTGCTGGTTTAGAAGATTAGAAGATGTATTATAAAATATATGTAATAGTTATTTTGTTGCTATCTACTATGCTAGGAGGATGTGGCATAATAACACCGTATACAGCGCCAGTACCGCAAGGAAAGGTGATTAAAGATAAAAAGCTTTTTGAAATCAAACCGAATATGACCAAAGCTGAAGTCAAATACATATTAGGCTCTCCAGATATTATAGATACTTTTAACCCAAATCAGTTTATATACGTTAATACGTATAAGGCACATATGCAAGACGAAAACTTTGATGAATCTAGACTTATACTAACTTTTGATAATCAGGACAAACTAGTAGGGATATCTGGGAACTATGCTCCACCAACTAAGGATCCTGTGTTCTAAAGACCGTTGTTTATTTTACTATTAAGAAAGCAAAAGTGGGTAGCTAAAAAAAACTAATAGTCGTCACCTAGTCTTTAGTGAGAGCTTTAGTAAAACCAAAATCCATATTTTAATGTATATGTATGTTACATAGCAAATGAAATTGTTAAAGAATAAGATTTGATTTTATGGTTATTAGTAATTAAGCAGCTGTAGCGAGAGCTTTAATTTTAACACTTAGACGAGATTTGTGTCTAGCAGCCTTATTTTTGTGAATTAAGCCTTTTGTAGCATATTTATCTAGAAGAGGAACAGCTTTTGCAAAGTTTTCTTTTGCAGCTTCAACATCACCTTTTTCTATAGCATAAGCAGTTTTCTTTAAAAAAGTTCTCATTACTGAACGACGAGCAACATTGTGTTTGCGGTTGTTTTCAGCTTGTACAATTCTTTTTTTTGCTTGTTTTGAATTAGCCAACTTTATTTCTCCAATTAATTTTTAATTTTAAACTTCATATAATTTGGTTTCTCCTAAGGGGACGCGAAGAAACATCAATGTATAATCTAATAGCTAAAGTATTTTGCATATATTATTTTTTTTTGTCAATAAAAATTAAAAGATTATTCTCCAGATAAGGTATTTTTTTACAACTTGAGCTTGTTGATATGATTTTTCTAGGCTTTATGACAAATATGGAGTTTTACATATTTAATAATTATTATGCTTAGATCGTATTCTCAAGGTTTACTAAATAGTTGAAAGAGAGTTGAGGGATCGTTATTACAAGCAAGCTAGGAAAACTTTTAAACCCTGTATTAGAAAAATATAAGCATTTAATAATAATGTGTGGGCATGAGTTTCATCCATTAGCTGATCCAAGTCAGCCTCGTCGTTGCTTAAAATGTGAGGAGTTGTTTTAGTAGGGTGTTGTACCGCGCATTCATATAAATCAGACTATGACTTGCAATTAGTGCAGAAATTGCATGGGTTACCAAGATAAAATATCTAGTAATCATAAAGATTAACTTTTAAATAACATAAGTTAGTCTAGTCTTTACTGTGAATATTAGCGATAATATACTCCAATGTAAGAGCAAACAAAGATCTAAATGTCAAAACTAAATCCTTATTTTGGTGAGTTTGGTGGGCAATTTGTACCGCAAATATTAGTACCAGCTCTAAACCAACTAGAACAAGAGTTTATAAAAGCTCAAAATGATGAAACTTTTAAACAGCAGTTCAATGAGCTATTAAAAGAATATGCTGGTCGTCCTACAGCTTTAACCTTGACTAGAAATATAGTTAAACAAACAAAGACAAAATTATATTTAAAAAGAGAAGATTTATTACACGGTGGAGCTCATAAAACTAATCAGGTTTTAGGCCAAGCTTTATTAGCAAAGCGAATGGGTAAAAAGGAAATAATTGCAGAAACAGGTGCAGGTCAGCATGGTGTTGCAACAGCTTTAGCTTGTGCTTTACTTGATTTAAAGTGTCGTGTGTACATGGGAGCAAAAGATGTAGAGCGTCAAAGCCCAAATGTTTTTAGAATGAAACTAATGGGCGCGGAAGTTATACCTGTACATAGTGGTTCGGCTACTTTAAAAGATGCTTGTAATGAAGCTTTAAGAGATTGGTCAGCTAATTATCAAAAAGCACATTATTTATTAGGTACTGCAGCGGGGCCTCACCCTTTTCCAACTATTGTAAGAGAGTTTCAAAAAATGATTGGTCAAGAAACTAAACAGCAAATTTTAGAAAAGGAAAATAAGCTTCCTGACGCTGTGATTGCTTGTGTTGGGGGCGGTTCAAATGCAATAGGTATGTTTACTGATTTTATAGATGAAAAAGAAGTCAAACTCATAGGCGTTGAGCCTGCGGGCAAAGGTATTGATACAGGTGAGCATGGGGCGCCATTAAGGCATGGTAAGCTGGGAATTTTTTTTGGAATGAAAGCACCGCTCATGCAAGATGAAAATGGACAGATACAAGAATCTTATTCTATTTCTGCAGGTTTAGATTTTCCTTCTGTTGGACCACAACATGCATATTTACAGTCTATAGGTAGAGCTGAGTATGTATCTATTACAGATGACGAAGCTTTAGAAGCTTTTAAATTGCTATCTAGGAAAGAAGGTATTATTCCTGCTTTAGAGTCGTCTCATGCTTTGGCTTATGCACTTAAGCTTGCTTTTGAGAACCCGGAAAAAGAGCAAGTACTAGTAGTTAATTTATCTGGTCGTGGAGATAAAGATATTTTTACAGTGCATGATGTATTAAAGCAAAAAGGAGAAATATAGTTATGGATAGATACACACAGTTATTCCAAGCTTTAGAAGCTAAAAAACAAGGTGCTTTTATTCCTTTCGTAACTATAGGAGACCCCAATAAAGAGTTATCTTTAGAAATTATAGATACATTAGTTAACGCTGGGGCAGATGCTTTAGAGTTAGGGATACCATTTTCAGATCCTTTAGCAGATGGTCCAACTATCCAAGAGGCAAATATTAGAGCCTTAGACAGTGGTATGACACCAGCTGTTTGTTTTGATATTTTAGCTAAAATTAGACAAAAGTATTCTGATATACCTATGGGATTGCTTTTATATGCTAATCTGGTTTATGCAAATGGTATAGAGAATTTTTACAAAAAATGTCTAGATTCAGGAGTTGATTCTATACTAGTTGCCGATGTACCAGCTCATGAATCTAAAGAGTTTTTAGATACCGCTAAAAAAGTTGGTATTTCCCAAATATTTATAGCACCGCCAGACGCTGATAATGATTTACTGCAGCAAATATCTGAAATAGGTAGTAGCTATACTTATTTATTGTCTAGAGTGGGTGTGACAGGCACGGAAACAGCAGCCAATATGCCTGTAGAAAAAGTCCTTGCTAAGTTAAAGCAATTTAATGCCCCTAAGCCAATATTAGGTTTTGGTATTTCTAAGCCAGAACAAGTTTCTCAAGCTATACAAGCTGGTGCAGCTGGTGCAATATCTGGCTCGGCTACTGTTAAAATAATTCAAGAAAATTTGGGTAATAAAGAAAAAATGCTTAGAGAATTGAGTATTTTTATTAAACAAATGAAAAAAGCTACAAAAAAATCTATTAACTTATTGCGTAGTTGATTAAATTAATTAAACATATATATTTAAACAACCACATTTTTAAAATAACACTTAAATTAATTAAAATATAAAGTTTTAAGTTTGTTTTTAAAAAAAAATTAAGTAAAATATAGCAAATTAGCAGAAAAAAGCACCTTTAAGATGAAATGCCCTTACTGTAAGATAAAATTACCAAAATATATTAAACATGATTTTAAATCTTGTAAGCAAAAACTAATTCAGAAAAGTTATTATGATGGATACTCGATTAGTGAAGATGATATCGGTTGCAAAGTTATAGGTGAAGAAACCTTAAGTTTACGAAAAGATGGTATTTTAAATCTTTCACAAAATGTCCAGTCTATTCAGTATAAGATTCTGTACTTAGGTCTTAGCCAATGTTTATTCTTCTTTGAAGAAAGAGACCCTTTATTTTTAACACACTTTAAAAGTGGGGATATTGTTTGTGGCCATTTTGATGTTAAAGATAATATTTTAAGACATCCAGTTCTAATTTTATCTGAAGGTGAGCAAGTTAATGATAATGTAATAAAAATCGTTAACAACATCCTTAACAACCGTACGCTTTCCAATTGTGTTATTTGCAAGCAGAAAAAGATTTTAGGATTTTATAAATTATTTTTTTCAGTTCATAAGCCAGCAGAAGACCCGTTAAAGCAAGAGGATCCACGAGGTAAAATCAAACTGTGGTAAGGTGTAGAGGTGTAGGTCAAATTACCAACTACGTTTTCTTTTTCTGGAGTTTTCTTCCTAAGTTTTTCTCTTCTTCTAAATTAAGCATACCTTCATCTTCACCAACCATTAGGTTTTTTATATCGACATCTGTTTCTTTTTTCTCAATGAGCTCTGCTCCTGTAGCTTCAAAATGTTCCTTTTTAAAGCTATTCCAGTCTTTATCCGCTTGAAATAGATGCTTGCAGGCTTGTTCTAAAAAGTAATTTTTATCTTTTATATTTGCCCATTTTAAATACTCTAAAATTTCAGTAGCCACACATTCGTCAATTTCGAAGTTTAGAGCTACTTTATTTTCTTTTTCGACACTCTTTTCTTTACCCTTTATGATAGACATATGACCTCCAATCAGATGTTATATTATGGTTACATTTTACCAGGGCAAAATAATATATACAATAAAACGCGCTAAACAAGGTATAGTTACTAAAAGTTTTTTAATAGTCTTGTGATCCTCAAATTTCTATTTTTAACGTATAGAAATAGTCTTTATAGGCTACCTAAGCATTTTATAAGAGTTTTTTATGTAAGTTTTTTTGTTTATGTAAAAAACATAAAAGAGTTGACCAAAGTGATCCGGATATATAGTATTTCTTTTATACTATATGTAATTATTTAGCTTTAGGAACTCATATTTAACTACATGTAGAGAGCGTTTATAAATTTTCCATATACGCTTTATATATTGAAAAATGGTCGTATGACCTTATATGAATAAGATGCATAAACAAGAAATTATATTGTAAGGAGGATTATGGATATAAATAAGTTCACCATAAAGCTTCAGGAAGCTATAGCGGAAGCTCAATCTTATGCTACTCAACAAAAAGCTACTGAATTTGCGTCAGTACATTTGTTAAAAGCATTCTTAGAGCAAAATGATAGTGTAATAGCAGCTATTTTGGGTGTGTGTGAGTTGGATATACAAGCTTTTAAAAAAGCTGTAAATGAAATGGTAGACGCGGTAGCTATATTAAAAGGTGATGGTAATCCACAAGTAAAACCATCCAGAGATTTAATTACTACATTGCACAAGATGCAAACACTGGCAAATGAAAATAAAGATGAGTTTATCTCGAGTGAATTATTTTTGTTAGCTTCTCTAGAAGATAGAGGCTTAACAAGTTTATACAATAAATTTGGGATAACAAAAAATAAAATTACTAAGGCGATAAGTGAATATCGTGGAGGAGAAAAAGTGAGTAGTCAAAACCAAGAAGACATGAAAAGCGCATTAGACAAATATACTGTGGATTTAACGGAACTTGCAAAAAAAGGCAAGATAGACCCTATCATTGGTAGGGATAGTGAAATTCGTAGGGCTATACAAGTATTACAACGCCGTACAAAAAATAATCCAGTACTTATAGGTGAGCCTGGGGTTGGTAAAACAGCTATTGTAGAAGGTTTAGCTCAGCGTATAGTAAATAATGAAGTCCCTGAAGGAGTTAAGGGTAAAAAAGTTTTATCTTTAGATATGGGTGCTTTACTAGCTGGAGCAAAATTTAGGGGAGATTTTGAAGAGCGTCTAAAAGCTGTTTTAAAAGATTTATCCAAACAAGAAGGTAATATAATTTTATTTATAGATGAATTACACACTATGGTTGGTGCTGGTAAAGCCGAAGGCTCTATGGATGCTGGTAATATGCTTAAACCTGCTTTAGCTCGTGGTGAATTAAAGTGTGTGGGTGCGACAACTTTAGATGAGTATCGTGAGTATGTTGAGAAAGATCCAGCTCTAGAAAGAAGATTCCAAAAAGTTTTAGTAGAGGAACCTACAGTTGAAGATACTATAGCTATACTTCGTGGTTTGAAAGAAAGATATGAATTGCATCATCGTGTTAACATTACAGATTCGGCTATAGTTGCTGCAGCTACTTTATCCCATAGATATATAACAGATAGACAACTACCTGATAAAGCTATAGATTTAGTAGATGAGGCAGGGAGCCAAATCCGTATGGAGATTGATTCTAAGCCAGAAAAGATGGAGCAGCTTTATAGAAGAATTCTTCAATTAAAGATGCAACGTGAGCAGCTTAAAAAAGAAAAAGATGAAGCTACTAAGAAAAGATTAGAAATCCTTAAAGAAGAAATAAAAGGTTTGGAATTTGAATATAAAGGGTTAGAAGAAATCTGGAAATCTGAAAAGCTTAAAATGCAAGGAGCTAGTCAGCTTAAAGAAAAACTTGAAAAAGCTAAATTTGAGCTAGAAAAATGTCAAAGAGCTGGTGATTTGAGTAAAATGGCAGAGCTTCAATATGGCAAAATACCTGAGTTAGAAGCTCAGATTAAGCAAATAGAGCAAACAGAAGCAGGATCTACAGAAAATAAACTTGTTAGGACTTCTGTAACAGAAAATGAAATAGCAGATGTAATTTCTAAAGCTACTGGTATACCTGTTTCTAAGATGATGGAAGGAGAAAAAGAGAAACTTCTAAATATGGAAGAGTTTCTACATAAAAGAGTTATAGGTCAAGACCAAGCAATAAAAGCTGTCTCGAATGCTGTTAGAAGATCTAGATCTGGCTTATCTGATCCAAATAAACCTATAGGTTCATTTATGTTTTTAGGCCCAACTGGGGTAGGTAAAACAGAATTAACGAAAGCTTTAGCTGAATTCTTGTTTGATGATGAGGATGCAATGCTTAGAGTAGATATGTCTGAATTTATGGAAAAACATACTGTTGCAAGATTAATAGGTGCGCCTCCTGGATATGTTGGATATGAGCAAGGTGGTTACTTAACAGAACACGTTAGAAGAAGACCTTATTCTGTAATATTACTTGATGAAGTAGAAAAAGCTCATGCAGATGTTTTTAATATATTGCTGCAAGTTCTAGATGACGGTCGCTTAACAGACGGTCAAGGTAGAACAGTAGATTTTAAAAACACCGTAATAGTTATGACTTCTAACCTTGGTTCACATAGAATCCAAGAGATGCAAGGACAAGACTATGAAACTGTAAAATCAGCTGTTATGGAGATGGTTTTAACTCACTTTAGACCAGAGTTTGTAAATAGAGTTGATGACGCTATCGTCTTTGAGCCTTTAGATAAAGAGATGATAGCAGAAATAGCTAAACTTCAAATTAAGCGATTGGAAAAACGTTTGGTAGATCTAGAGATTGGTCTAGAAGTTACACCTGAGGCTATGGATAAGCTTGCAGAAGCTGGATTTGACCCTGTATTTGGAGCAAGACCACTTAAAAGAGCTATCCAAAATAACTTAGAAAACCCACTAGCTCTTAAATTGCTAAATAGTGAGTTTAAAGCAGGTGAGAAGATAATAGTTGGTGTAGAGGCGGATAGTCTTATTTTTAGCAAATAAAACTAATCAAAAAAAATAATTATTGTTCTTTATAGTATAAAAAAGCCTTTCCATTTATAAAAGGCATAACTTAAATCTCTTAGATTGTATTTACAAATATACTGTATTATTAATTCTTTATATATTTCTAATTTTTTGATACTATATGTTTCTTTATAAATTAATTTATTGTATGGTATTTTTTAATGTTGAATATATTAATTTCCTAAAAGTAAATAAAGTTGCTATCCCTGAGTGGTATAGGAATCTATTAATCAGTAAAAATATACAAATCTTTATCACTAATTCTAAAAATATTACTAGCAATCGTAAACTGGAGTACAAAACTTTTTCAGCTCATGGAAATAAAATAGATGTTACTAAAGAATTTTATGGTAGTTTATTAGAAAGCTATGAAAAGAAACATAACTTTGAAGATATAGGTAAAGAAGTATGCATTTATGCTATTTTAAATCAAGATCCGACTATAGTTATTGGTTTTGCGCAAATTTCTTGTGGAATAAGCTCTGTAGAATTAAAAGATTTGGCTACTATAAACTCTGTTAAAAATATAAAAGGACTGCATCTATTAAGAAATAAATTTTATCTAATTGGAAGTTGTATGCTTACTGCGATATCATTATATTCTTCATATTTAGATAAGGATATATACTTTATAGACGCTAATTTGGGTTATTACAATCAATTTATTCCTTATGGGCTTATAAAAGTTAATAATTTAAAATTTATTATACCAAAGGATAAAATTATTCCTTCACAAGACTATTATAGTAAGAAAGTAGGTAAGCTAGTTAATAGTAATCCTAGGTTACATATTATTGAACATTACATGGATACTAAATATTACATAAACCTTGTGAAAAAATATAACGAGAATTATATTACCAGTCCACAGTCTTTTAATAAATTTGGTTTTCAAAGCCAACCATCACTTAATAAATACTTAGAAAAACAAAAATACCAAATATTAAAAAATTACTTTAAAAGTTGGCGTGTAAAGGTAGAAGACTTTAAAAAAGTTCAATATTACTTAACAACTTCAGTTGAATGTAGCAATAAAAACTGTAACCAATACATTCCTTTGCATCAAAATAAAAAAGTTGTTTTTTGCAGTAAATGTCATACTCGTACTTATGTGAAGTCATAGTTACGATGAGAGAATTCATTTGGTAGTTTAGGGTATATTAGGTTAAAATCTACTCAGTTATTATAATATGGTTTTAGGAGGTATCCTCTTAGGCTTATGATTCATAGAGTGGTTTAGGGAGTGTACTTTTACGTGTTTTTATTCAGAGAAATATTGCCTATATATTGCTTAATAAATGAGGTGTAACGAAATGAGCGATATATTTATAAGTTTTAATGGCGACTTAAAACCTACTATAAGTGTTAATACTTCTACACACACTTTTCCTTTTATTAATAAGGGAATGAATGTAAAGGATAATGTATTTGTAAGTGAATTTAAAATACAAAATCATTCTTCGGCTTCATTCACGGGTCCATTTATTAAATTTAATCCTATAGGTGGGATGGAGGAAAAAAATAAAGAGTTACTAATTAATCAACTCAGAAAAATAGAAATCAATGAAAAATCAAGGATTTATCTCGAGGCTCATGGGTCTTTGGAAGACGATTTTTTAACACAAAGAATATTGGCTATAAATAGTCAACAAACTGCTTATTACGCACATAACAGAATTTCAGCTAAAGATATTACAGAAGTTTTATTCAAATCAACACAGGTTAGATCAGGGTTAGGTATATATGTGGTTGCCTGTCATTCAGTTAGATTTGCCAGTGAATTAATAAAGGAGTTAGATAATGCTGGTTTTAGAAAAATATACACAGTTGGATTTTGTTCAAAAACAATAATAGACAGTAATAATATTTCCACTATACAAAATAATGACCTTACCTTTAATATTGAATACAGTGAATGTGATGGTTCTTACAACAAATTTGATAATAAAATTGCTTATTTTAATGAGCATTTTGAAGGATTAATAGAATCAGTACCTTATGAAATATATAAAAAACACTATCTAAAAAATCAACACTTCCTTCCGCGTGAAGGAGATGTTTTGCTTAAATTATTACTAGAATTCAAGCTCAATATAATTGATGTCTTATCAAAAGTAGACAAAATTGATATAAACCATGTGAAAATGATATCAAAACTTACTGTTAGCGGAGATGATGAATTTTTTAACTCACTTATTTCTATTTTTAATCAACTTATTTTAAATAAATTTTATCAAGGTTTGATATTGAATTGTTTTAAGGATTTAACGACTGTATTAAACCCCCAACAAAAAGGTAATTTTCTTTTATTAAAAAATATCGCATATAGCACAAATGATAAATATATTGTTTCATACTTAGAGCAGATGATATTTACTCAAGTAGATTAATTAGAAAATATATACACTAAAATATTCCTTTTTCGGAAAACTTAAGTTATTTAGGTTATTAAAAAAGAAAAAAGGGTTTACAATACCATTAAATTGTGAGAAATTTAAATAAAATAATTGGAACAATAGAGCGAGGAAAAAACATGGATAATATTGCTTTTAAAATACAACTAGGAGTTATTCTTCCAAAAATGGAAGAGAAAATATCTAATTCAACACTAGAAATTTTTGATGAGCTTGTAGGCTTTGTTAAATCCGGTGAGGTTGATGGAGGGGAAATCAATATAGAGGAAATTAGAGAGATTCTGATTAAAGATTTCGAAATATTTCTAGATAAAAAAATAATCCCAAAATCTGAGAAGTTAAAAAGCAATAATAATTCAGCTAGCGATGAGGTTCAAGAGATAGACGCGGTTGAAGAGCAAGGATAAGATGTAGAAGTCTAGACTTGATGTGACAGTTACCGCTTTAGAATCTGGGGATTTACTGTCAGTTCAGATTTATTTCTCACTTTAGTTCGAGCCTCATTAAACTGTGTAAATAGTTTTACAATTACGCCTACAGCCTATCGTCGAAATGGATAATGAAGTAAGGCATAGACCATTTTTTAGTCAAATTACCTATAGCCAATATGGCAGTTTGAATACGGAGTCATTCTTAGGAAATAATTTTTTATTTTTTATTGCTCTGCAATATCATATCCACTTTTTTTTGAAGTTTGGCATCTAATTTAGGTGGGTCAAAAGAATTACATAGAATTTCGGTGCCATCCTCTTTTATCCCGCAATTATAATTTGGATCAAATGCCCGTGTACGAGTAACAGCATCTTTCGCAGCTTTAATCGCTAATTGTTTAGCTTTTATGCCTTTCCAACCTTGAACGCTAATGTCTTCTGTATTTTTTTGCATGTCCACTAACACGCCCAAGTTCCCACAGCGATATGAAGACAAGAGTTTATTTATTTTCTCAATCTTATCTTTCCTGCGGTCATCGTGCCACCATCGGCGAATAAATCGTTTATTTTTCTCTTCTAATTTATTTAAATACTGTTGGGTTTCTTCACTTATTTCTGAAGCTGGTTTAAATGATTCAATAGTGTGTAGCTGTGATTCTATAATGTCGCTATTCAACCACCCTTTACTTAGTTTTTCCATTGTCTTTTCACGATTTCCTGGTGTAGCAAAACCCAATGTTGGAAAAAAAGTGATCTCTCCTGCTGCTATACGATGCGAGTACCTAACCCAGCAACCAAGGTTTATGCTTAATATTTCTTGAGTCTTACATATAAAATCATGCAATTTATCAACATCTTTTATCATTGCACTAAAATCAGTGCCCCAATATATTTGGTTTTGGTGATGTGCCTTTATAAACTCCCGGGCCTTATTAATTATTTCATCATCATATTTATCATAAAGCCGAGAATGAGCGAAGAAAATATCGAAGGTTCCATATAGAGACTTCCCATAAATAGCGATACATTGGCAACCAGTCAAATCATAAGTAGATATAGTAGTTATGCCAGAAGAATCAATGTCAGGTATAAGAACAGCGCAACCTGATGTTTTCTCAGAGCCTGGTTCTACAATTAAGTGGGTTTTATATGTTTTATGCATTTTAATATAGTGCTTATCACCATACCTTATTATTTTATTAAAAATGTTGTCCATATTACGTTTTTCTGATTGCTGTTTTTGCATAATGTTGTTGTATTGGAAAGGCATTTCCCGGGTAGATAGGTGAGTTGATCCACACCTAAAGCATTGATCTTTTCTAGAGTTACCAAACTGAGAAAGTGAATGCCACATAAATCCACAACTTTGACATTTTTGAACGCTCATATTCTTAACTCCTATGATATAGAATAAATTAATTTGTTTGAATCAAACTTAATGCTAACAGGATTGTTTATCTTAACACTAGTAAGGTAACTTAACCCACCATTGTCATTTATACTAAAGAAAGTAACGTCATTACTGTTTTGGTTTGCAACTGCCATATAATCCTCATCTTCACTTATATCCATGTCTCTTGGCCAATTACCATGAGTAGAATACGAGCTATTATATTTAAGTAATCCATCCTGGTTTACATCAAACAACGTTATATCATTCATACCTCTATTGGTTACGTATAAGTTTTTACCTTGCTTAGCTAGCATAATCTCAGAAGGGTAATTTCTTTCTACATTTAATTTACCTACATAGCTTGGGATAGATTTAATAATGCTCAATTCACCATTATCTGGATTTATTTCTAATATGGAAATTGTTGAATCTAATTCATTAGCAACGTAAATTTTATTATTTTTTGTTGAGATAGTCATGTGTCTAGGCCCAGCCCCTTTTTGTAATTGCAAAGACTGTATTTCGTTCAAAATGCCATTGTTGTTTTCATACACATGTATTAGATCAGTACCTAAATCAGTAGAGTAGACGTATTTTTTGTCATTAATAGTGATTGGATAAATTGAATGAGCGTGTGATCTTGCTTGCATTTGTCCATATATTTTGGAGTCTTCATAAGTAAATATCCCATTATTATTACTAAATATTGATATACCACTACTTGCCCCAGCAGAGTCGCCATAGTTTGCTATAAATATTTCATTACCAGATTTTGTAATATGTACAGCATTATTACCATTAGACGATATATTAGAAACTTCTTTAAGTATTTTACCATCTTTTTCAAATGAGGTAACTTTTCCTGGCTCTATTTCATTTACTGCAAATACCATATTACCATCAATTAGGATATAAGATGGATTTGCTGCCTCAGCAGCTAGTGTTAGTTCAGATACAGTTTTACTCTCAGTAGAGAGTTCCCCATAAAATATTCCATCATTATTCGGTACTCCCCAAGAAGCATTATAGGTGCCTACATAAAAGGGAAGGTTTACTGCAAATAAATTACAGTTTAATATAGACAAGCATAATGCGATTAATATTTTTTTATACATCTTTATTGTTCTACAGTTTGTTAATGTACTGTATAAATTTATAACATTTGTATATATATTAAAACCATAAATTTTGATAGCCACATTCTATAATTAACATCTTATGATAGTTTTTATAGTAGGTTATAGTCAATTACAACCAATTTGAATATTACCATTCAAAGACTCTCATCATCTAATAGATGTTTTCGCTACAAATTGGGTTTTAGTTTGCAATTTTTTACCATGTACTAAGTATATTTTCACAGCTTGGTTAAAAAAAAACTAAATAAATGATAATATGGTAATAGTCAAATAAGTTTTTATATTACATAATGTTTAAAGCTATAAAATATAGTTACTATGCCTTATTTTCAATTTTTTGTTTATTAATCAGTACAGGTATAGTCTTTTTGCCTTTGATTTTCTTTTCTTTACTTAAGCTGGTAACACCAATCAAAAAGGTAAAATACTACTGTACAACTATAATACAGTCTTTAGCAAGTTTTTGGGTAAGTTTTGCTATCATTGTTACAAAACTTTTTTCTCCAACGAAGATTGAGCTAGAACAAAGTAAGGGGTTAAATAGCAAAGATTCTTATCTGATAATTAGTAATCATAGAAGTTGGTTAGACACTTTTGTTTTAATGTTAGCTTTTCATAAAAAAATAGCTTTTCCAAAATTTTTTATGAAATTTCAAATGTTTTTTGTCCCTGTAATAGGTCTTGTATGCTGGGCTTTAGAGTTTCCTGCTATGAGAAGATATTCAAAACAATATCTTGAAAAGCATCCAGAGAAAAAGGGTCAAGATATTGCTAAAACAAAAGAGTATTGTAAAAAATTATCTCACAGGCCAACAACCATAGTAAATTTTGTGGAGGGTACAAGGTTTACCATTGAGAAAGCAATCAATAGTAATTATACACACCTTCTAAACCCTAAAGCAGGCGGAATGGCTGTAATCCTTAAGAGTTTGTCAGATAGGGTTAAAGGGGTCCTAAACACTACCATTGTATATGATAATCCTAATCAGACTCTCTGGGATTTCATGATCCGTAAAACTGAAAGAATAAAAGTAAAAGTAGATTTTATACCTCTGTCAGAAATACCTATAGGAGACTATTTTAACAATAATGAGGACAAACAAGCTTTTCAAGACTGGTTAAATAGTCTATGGTTTCAGAATGATAAATATATCACTAGGCAACAAGAAGTTAGTAGATAACTTCCAATATTCCCATAATCTAATTAGAGGTTTAAATAATTTTTTATAGAACTTTAGGTATCCAAGAAAGCTCAACAAATAAAAATAAAGCTGAATATATCCCCATAAAAATGAAAGGCATGTATATTTCAAGGACTCTAATAGGTTTAAATGAACCTTTTTCTTCTGCTATGTGCTCTTCAGTAAGCCACACTCTTGATGGCAGACGTCGTTCCAAGGAGGGTACGATACTACTTTTAATTTGAATATGATGCCTGAAGAATCTAATAATTTTCCACCAAGCGTAGCAAAAAACTAGTCCAGCAAAATATGGAATAACGACTAAAACAGGTGAAGGAGGATTATCAATATTTATGTTATTACTAATGGCTAGTGCTACGATGCCTACTAAAAGTAAGTTTATAACTAGGAAAAAAAGATTTATTACAATTCTTCTATAGCTTGTCCTATCAGTTAATTCAACATAGATGCGGTATTGTTCAATTAGTAGCGCATTATATTGTTCATTGGAGAAATTACTTTCATCCTCATTACTCCATAGCTTATTTTGTATATCTTTTTGGCTAATCTTTTCCATTTTTTTCCTATGTCTTTATATTTATAAATCGAAGGTGCAAATCTAATGCTATTATATTTTATATTATTTATCAAATTTTTATCACTCTAGGCTATCTAATTTGTTCGTTATTTATAATATCTATTATTTTAGATGGAGCTGTAAAGCTTTTATTTGGTGCTATAAGTACGGTTATACCTTCAAAGGTTTTATCAATTAAATTGACATCATCAATAGGATGCTCACCGGATATGTTTGCACTAGTTGAAATAATAGCTCGCTTAAGCTTACTACAGATGTCTTTAATTGTTTTTATTCTTACTAAGCGAATAGCAATTGTCGGTTTTCCTCCAGTAAGCCAACTTATACTTTGTTTTGCTGGAACAAGCCATGTGGTAGGAGTTTCTTGGATAGTAGATATTTTTTTAAATTGTTCTTCTGATAGTGAATCTTTATCTATATATTGTAAGAGATGTTCAAAACTATGGGAAATTATAATAAAGCCCTTACTAGAGCTACGTTGTTTTAGCTTAATTAGTTTGTTAACAACTTTAGGCTCTATAATACAGCTTAGGCCATATACAGTATCTGTAGGAATACTAACTATTTCTTGAGCTATTAAGCAGGCTATAATCTTATCTATATCTTTAGTTAGCATATTTCATATTACATTATTTGCACTAGATGATATTTTATACTTGTATTGTAAATAAAAAAACCTACAAACTATAATTTAGCTTGTAGGCCTTATTTAAACAATAGATAGATGATGTAAGAGGCTATTATTTTTTGTTTAATTGCTCTTTTATTAGATCACCTAAGGTTGTTGGAGTCATTTGTTCAACTTTGTAGTTAGTCTTATTGGTAGAAGAAGCCTCTTCCTCAACGGCTTTGATGGAAAGAGCAATACTTCTTTTCTTAGCGTCGATGTTGATAATCCTAGCTTCAACTTCTTGACCTTCGCTTAACTCATCACGTACATCTTTAGTATGATCTACAGAGACTTCAGCAATTCTGATGAAACCATCTATGTTATTATCTTCATCAAGCATTACTACAGCACCGTTTTCTTGTACTTTGGTAACTTTACCTTTAACTAAAGTACCTTTAGGGTGTAAGTTAACAAAGTTTTTGAATGGATCTTCGGAAAGTTGCTTCATGCTAAGAGCTATTCTTTCAAGGTCAGTGTTTACAGAAACTAATACAGCTTCAACTTCGTCACCTTTTTTAAGTTCTTTAATAGCTTTTGCTGGATTATCCCATGCAACATCAGAGATATGCACAAGTCCATCAATACCACCATCTAGACCAATAAATACACCAAATTCTGTTATAGATCTGATCTTACCTATAACCTTATCGCCAGGTTTGTAATTTTTCTCAAATTCGCTCCAAGGATTTGGTTTGCACTGTTTGATACCTAGAGAGATTCTATGATTATCGGCATCTAACTCGAGTACTATAACCTCAACTTCTTGACCAATAGATACAGCTTTATGTGGGTTAATATTTTTGTTTGTCCAATCCATTTCAGAAGTATGTACTAAACCTTCGATTCCTTCTTTAAGCTTAACAAAACAGCCGTAATCTGTAATATTAGTAACGCTTCCTGCTAGTTTAGCACCTACAGGTAGCTCTTTTGCAATATTTAACCAAGGATCTTCACCAAGCTGTTTAATACCTAAAGATATTCTTTGTTTTTCTTTGTCAAACTTAATTACTTTAACATCTATCTCTTGACCAATAGATAGTACGTCTGTTGGGTGACTAATTCTGCTCCAAGAGATATCTGTGATGTGTAGTAATCCATCAACGCCACCAAGATCGATAAATGCACCAAAGTCAGTAATGTTTTTAACGATACCTTTAAGAACGCTACCTTCAGAGATTTTCTCTAGCATAGCATCTCTATCACCAGAGTTGCTCTCTTCAATAACAGCTTTTCTAGAAACAACAATATTGTTTCTCTTTGTGTCAATCTTGACTACTTTTAGTTCAATATCTTTATCTTCTAAGTGAGCAACATCTTTGATAGGTCTTGTATCTACCAATGATCCTGGTAAGAAAGCTCTTAGGCCTTCAACGTCCATAGTGTAACCACCGCGTACGTGATTAGTTATTCTACCAAGAACTGTTTCATTGTTTTCAAAAGCTTTTTCAATTCTGTCCCAAAGCTCGATTTTCTTAGCTTTGTCACGTGATAATCTAGTTTCGCCACAGCTATTATCTAGTGCTTCAAGTACAACATTTATCTTGTCTCCTGGAGCAACTTCTATTTCACCACTGCTATTTTTTAGTGAAGAAACAGGTATAAATGACTCTGACTTAAGACCAGCATCAATCATAGCATATTCTTTATCAATGCTTACAACCGTTGCTTCTATGATTTTACCGACTCTCATCTCTGTTTGTTTCAGAGATTGTTCAAATAGTTCTTTGAAATTTTCTGACATTTTATTATTTCCATTCCAGTGTGGTTAGTTAAACATAGTTTGCTTGTGTCCCACTGGAAATACAAAAAACACGTAGCAAACAATTTTGTTAATGTATAATATTATATAAGAGAATCTAATACTTCAAGTTAAAAAGTATTTTCAGGTGTCAAAACAGTTACAAGAGCATAATTTTTTTATGCAACAAGCTTATGAGCAAGCTTTAATAGCATACAATTTGGGAGAGGTTCCTATAGGAGCTATTTTAGTCAAAGAGGGGCAAATTCTTGCTAAGAGTTATAATAGAACTATAGTAGATATTAACCCGACTGCCCATGCAGAAATATTAACTATTCAAATGGCAGCTAACTTGTTAACAAACCATCGATTAGTCAATACAAAATTGTATGTAACCCTGGAGCCATGTATAATGTGTTTGGGCGCTTTAGTCCAAGCTAGAGTGACAGAAGTAATATATGCATGTAAAGATAAACGGGTCGGTGCTTTTTCTCATGAAAAGTACCACCTTAACAAGAACTTAAACCATAATCTAAAAGTAACAGAAGGCGTGATGGCAGATAAGTGTGGCAGCCTTCTAAAAGAATTTTTTTTGGGAAAAAGATGAAAAAAGAAAAAATAGTGGTTTTGTACGGTGGAGATTCGCCTGAAAGGGAAGTTTCATTAAAGTCTGGTAAAGCTGTACTAGAATCTTTGCAAAAACAGGGCTATGATGCTGTGGGATTGGATGCTAGCTCAAAAGAACTTGTAAAAGGATTACTTGAGTTAAACCCTGATAAGTGCTTTATTGCGTTACATGGTGAAGATGGAGAAAATGGTAAAGTATCAGCAGTATTGGAAATGTTGAAGATAAAACATACTTCTTCTGATATGAAGTCTAGTGTAATAACTATGGATAAGATGCTTTCTAAAGAAATATGGATGCATCACAAAATGCCTACTCCTATGGCTAAGATTCTTACAGCTAGGTTGATTAACGAAGATGAAATTAGCTTTCCAGTTGCTGTTAAGCCATGTAGTGGTGGTTCAAGTATCGCTACATTTAAGGTTAATTCAGTTTCAGAGCTAAAAGCAGCTTATAGTGAAGCTTCTAAATATGGCGATGTGATGGTTGAGCAGTGGGTAACTGGCAAGGAGATCACAGTAGCTATTGTTAATAATGAAGTTTATTCGTCTGTGTGGATTGAGCCATTAAATGATTTTTATGATTATGAGTCAAAATATAGTGGTAAATCAATTTATCATAGCCCTAGTGGGCTGTGTAAACAAAAAGAGCTTGAGGCAAGGCAGCTAGCAAAAAAAGCTTATGATATTTTGGAATGTAAGGGGCATGCCAGGGTTGACCTTATATATGACCAAGATAAGTTTTACCTAATGGAAATTAACTCCTCTCCAGGTATGACAGAGCATAGTTTATCTCCAAAATCTGCAGCAGCAGAAGGTATCGATTTTGATAATTTTGTAAAAATAATTATAGAACAAGCACGGTGATGAAAGCTTTTAGACGATTGATAATACCTTTGTTAATACTTGTTACGTTATTTGGGATAGTAGTTTATTTGATGCTACAAACAGACAGAAGTATTTCAAAGGTAGATGTCGTTTCTAATGACGGTTTGGTATACGTTTCTAGGCAGGAATTAATAAACAAGATAACAAATTTGAATAACAAGCAATGGTTTGATCTTAATATTGAAGATATAGAAAAACACTTGTACAGAATGCAGGGTGTAGATTATATTTTGGTCAAAAAGGTGTGGCCTTCAACGTTAGTTATATACTTATATAATAGAAAGCCTGTAGCCTATTGGGGTAACAATAAGATTTTGCTTGATAATATGAATATCATCAAACCTGCCATATTTAATTATGATCAAGAGCTTCCGTATATACAAAGTAATGATGAAAACAATAGACACTATATTTACGAAACTTATCAAAAGTTAAATGATATTGCAAAAGCAAATTCTTCAGAGATTATTGAAATTTTTTACCAAGGTAACCAGTTTAAATTACAACTTTTAAATGATCAGGTTGTAATCCTTGGATCAAGGAACCTTAATCTTCGTCTAAAGGAGTATTTTAGGAACTACAAAAGAGTTAAAGATTATGAATCTGTAGAATATTTTGATATGCGATATGCTAATGGTTTTGCCATAAAGTATAAATAAAAATAAAATTCCCATTTTGTTGGTTTTCTATAATAAATAAGCTTATAATGTAGTCTAGGTACGCATTAAAAAACTAGAAATACAAATCTATTTTAATAACTAAGGTAAGTATAATGGGCTTCGGAAGTAGTAATTTTTGTGCAGTTGATTTAGGTTCTCACAAGATCACAGTAGCTATAGGTCAGATGGTTGAAAACGATACCATTAAAATACTAGGGGTCAGCCAAAAAAAATCAAAGGGTATAAAACAAGGCTCAGTAATAAACCTTGAAATGGCTATGGAAACTCTTAGCGAAGCTTTAGATGAAGCAAAAAGCATAGCTGGAGTTGATACTAAAGATATCACCTTAGGTCTGAGTGCGCCTAGTATCAAGGGTTTTAACTCTTATGGTTTGGCAGCAGTAGAAAATGGAGAGGTTGCTATTGAAGATTTGGCCATGGCAATTAAGACTGCTAAAGCTGTACCTATGTCAGCAGATACAGAAATGCTTCATGTTTTGCAAAGGGATTATGTAGTAGACGGCCAGTCAGGGGTCACAGAACCAATAGGCATGTTTGCTGTAAGGTTAGAATCAAATGTACATATAGTAGTTATCTCATCTCGTTTATTACAAAATGTTAGAAAATGTATTTCAAACTGTGGCTATAAGATAAACAATATAGTTGTAGAGCAGCTGGCTTCAAGTGAGGCTATTCTTACAGATAGTGAAAAAGAAATGGGTGTTTGTTTAGTAAACATCGGCGCTGATACAACAAGTTTTTCAGTTTTTTCAGACAACGGTATTTGCTACACATCGACTGTCCCAGCTGGTGGAAACAACATTTCATCTGATATATCTAAAGTATTTAAACTTCCAATAGAAGCAGCAGAGAGCTTAAAGTTACAATACGGATATGCAGCAAGTAAGTATTTAAAAAATCCAGATGAGAAGATAGATATTCCAAACTCTTTGGGAAATGCTAAAAAAAGAATATCTTTACAAGATTTATCATTAGTTATAGAAGCCCGGGTAGAAGAAATATTTAGATCTTTGTATGATGAATTAGAAGTTAATGGTTTGCTTGAACTTATGCCATCAGGGATAGTTTTCACAGGTGGTGGCGCTAAACTAAAGGGATTGGCTAGGCTTGCTTTAGATATGTTTAAGTTACCTGCAGCAAGAGTTGGGGGGCCTATAGAGGTTTCTGGAGCAAATGAGGTTGTCCATAACCCGTCATATGCTACAGTCGTAGGCTTGCTTAAATATGCTAGTGAGCATGACCACTGTAAATTAGTTGAGTCAAAAGTAGAAGAAGAAACAACAAAAGAAAATAAGCCTAAGAAAAAAATTGTTTCTTCAGTAAAAGGGTGGTTTTCTAATAATTTTTAAGATAGTGATATAGGTAAATATATAAATGAAGGAGTGTAAATATGTTTGACTTTAATGATTCAATGATTTCAAATGCTGTAATTAAAGTAATCGGCGTTGGCGGTGGTGGCGGTAACGCTGTTCAGCATATGTGTGATGAGGTTACAGATGTTGAATTTTTTGCTTTAAATACTGATGGTCAAGCTTTGTCAAAGTCAAAAGTTCAAAATGTACTACAAATAGGTACAAATTTGACTAAGGGGCTGGGAGCTGGTGCAAATCCAGAAATCGGTAAGAGAGCAGCTACAGAAGATAGAGCTAAGATAGAGCAACTATTAGAAGGTGCTGATATGGTTTTTATTACTGCTGGTATGGGAGGTGGTACTGGTACGGGTGGCGCCCCAGTTGTTGCAGAGGTTGCAAAAGATATGGGTGTACTTACAGTTGCTGTAGTTACTAAGCCTTTCCCATTTGAAGGACCTAGAAGAATGAAAGCAGCTGAGTTAGGAATTGAAGAATTAACTAAACATGTGGATTCAATAATCACAGTCCCAAATGAAAAGCTACTTAGTGTTTTAGGAAAAGAAGCTAGTTTAATAGATGCTTTTAATGCGGCTAATGATGTTTTAGGAAATGCTGTTAAAGGAGTTTCTGAGTTAATAACTAGACCAGGTTTGATAAACGTTGACTTTGCTGATGTTAGGGCTGTTATGACTAATATGGGTCTAGCTATGATGGGTATGGGTGAGGCATCTGGTGAAAATAGAGCAAGAGAGGCAGCAGAAGCTGCGATTTCAAGCCCTCTTTTAGAAGATATTAATCTAGATGGTGCTAAAGGTGTAATAGTGAATATTACAGCCGGTATGGATATGTCTATAGGGGAGTTTGAGGAAGTTGGAGAGGTTATTAGATCTTTCATTTCTGATGATGCTATTGTTATAGCAGGTACAGTTATTGATCCTGATATAACTGATTCTATGAAAGTGACAGTTGTTGTTACTGGTATAGAAAAAGTATCTATGAAGAAAGGTTTTGGTCTAGAAAAAGGTGCTCACCACTCTCAAAGAGAAATTTCTTCTGAAAGAGCAGCACCAGCTGCTTCTTTCCTAAGAAGGGAAGCAGAAGTTGCTACTAGTATCACTCCTGGTTCTGGATCTGATGATGCTAATAAATCAGATATACCTAGTTTCTTAAGAAGAAAGTAGCCACAAGATTAGTTAAATAAGGCTATAAAGAGAGAAGATGCTTATGAAACAAAAAACCTTAGCAAATGAGTTTTCTGTAACAGGAATAGGCTTGCATTCTGGAGTTAACGTTTCTATGATAGTTAAACCTGCAGCTGTTGATACAGGTATAGTTTTTCGTAGAGCTGACTTACAACCAGTAATAGATATTAAGGTTGCCCCATCAAATATTAAAGAGGCTATTATGTGTACTCTTTTAACTAAAGATGGTGATCAAAGTTTATCTATCTCTACAATTGAGCATTTGATGTCTGCTTTTGCGATGTTTGAAATAGATAACGTTTTGATAGAAGTCAATGCTCCAGAATTACCAGTTATGGACGGTAGTTCTCATGATTTTGTTAATTTATTAAAACAAGTCGGCATACTTGAGCAAAATGCAGCTAGAAAAGGTATCAAAATTTTAAAGCCAGTAAGAGTCGAGGATGAGGATAAATTCGCAGAGGTATTACCAAGCGATAGTCTTAAGTATGAGTTTAAGATTAAATGGGACCACCCTGTAATTGCAGCTACTAGTGATCATATAGTTTTTGAATATAACCTTGATGAATATATTAAGATGATTTCAAAAGCTAGAACTTTTGGTTTTTATGAGCAACTTGCTTATTTGCATCAAAATAATCTTGCAAAGGGTGCTTCTTTAGATAATGCCGTTGGTATTACAAATGAAGGAGTTTTGAATGAAGGTGGGTTACGATATGCAGATGAATTTGTAAGACATAAGCTATTGGATGCAATTGGTGATTTTTATGTTGGAGGCTATATACTAGGGCATTTTAATTGCTATAAGTCTGGACATACTCTTAATAATAAACTTTTACATGCTATCTTTGCTGATAAAGATGCATGGGAATATATTTAATGGGAGTGTTGCAAACTAAAATTATATGTTTCTAACTGTGTTAAAAATATTCTCAAAATGCTCATTTATTACATGTAAACTGCGCTTTTTCGAATATTTTTGCCTTGTTACCATCTAATTCCAGCTTGCAACAGCCCCTTAATCGGTCAAAATTATATTTTCATCTTTTATATTGATTTGTAACTTTTCTTTTATAAGTTTTACATTTTGGTTACTATGAATTTTTTCTATAGCATTATCTTTTTTTATCTCAGCTGGTGATTTCTGACTTGTTACAATATTACTATCAGGTAGATTTTTAATATTTAGTTCAAAGCTGGAGTTGTTCAAGTGCTTACTAATATTTGCTTGTAGTTTCGCTATACTTTGAGGATCAAGTTCTAAGATTTTTTTAGCATCTTCATTAAGTTGGATATCATAAGAATCCCCATTAATTTTTAGTAAGTTGCTGTTGAAAGCCAGTGTTTTTGTAAAACCTTTAAGGTACATTTTATTTAATAATTCAAACCATAGCTTATCAAGAGAGTCTTTAGTATATTCTTTATTAATAGGTTTTTGGTCACTACTTTTTAAGTCAGGATTTGAAAGTTGTTGCTTTAATTCAGAGAAGTTTTTTTTAGTAGTATTTATAGTTGTTTCTGAATAGTCAGATCTAGAATTATTTAAGTTTTTTTTTTGGAACGCTATTAGTCTAAGTATAGCCATGGTTATACCAGTTTCAAAGCTAGGCGCTAGAGAAATATCTTTTTTTGCAGAAATTGTTAGTTGATATAAAAAATGAGCTTGCTCAGTAGATATTTTATTAAGTACTTTGTTAATTATATCTACACTAATATTATTGGTTGCATCAAGGCTTTTAGTTAGACTATATACACAACAGCTAAACCAGATTTCAGCTATTTTATCTAGTATAGCTTCAGCATTATTCTCAGAAAGAGAAAGGTTTTTGATAGTAGGTAATATGGCATTTGGACTGTCGTCTATGATAGCGTTTATTATATTATATATTTCTTCATTATCGACAATACCAAGCATTTGCTTTACTTTGAGTTGCTCTATCTTGCCATTACAAAAGCTAATTGCTTGATCAAGTAGACTTAAAGCATCTCTAAGGCTGCCTTTAGCATAGTATGCTATGTAGTCTAAAGATTGCTCATCTGAGCAGATATTTTCTTTAGATAAAACCTCTTTAAGCTGGGATTTGATATCTAGCTGAGATATGTGTTTAAGATGTAATTGTATGCATCTAGAAAGTATGGTTACTGGTATTTTATGGTAATCAGTTGTTGCTAAGATGAATTTTACGTACTCAGGGGGCTCTTCGAGAGTTTTTAATAGAGCGTTAAAACTTTGTTTAGACAACATATGGATCTCATCGATTAAATATACTTTGTATCTACCTTGTGAAGGCATATATTGAATATTATCTAAAATCTCTTTTGTTTCCTCTACTCCAGTGCGTGAGGCAGCATCAATTTCGATTAAATCGATAAAGCTGTTATTATTTATTGCTAAGCAGTTTTCACAATCATTACATGGCTCAGCTGTTACACCTGTTTTGCAATTTAGGCATTTGGCAAGTAGCCTACCAAGGGTAGTTTTACCGACTCCTCTGGTGCCTGTAAATAGGTAAGCGTGGTGCACTTTTTGAGTTTCAAGAGCATGTATTAAGCTATTAAGAGCATGCTGTTGTCCAGCTACTTCTGAAAAAGATTTGGGTCTATATTTGCGTGCTAGTGCTTGGTATGACATTTATATAATTTAATAAAAAGAACTTTACTAAAATAATATCAAAGTTAAAGCAAAAGAATAAGGTCTTAAAGTATCAAATTAATAACTTTAAGTGTATTAAATAAGATAATATGTCTACATTCTTCTACAAAATTTACGCGATGCAGTAAAGATTAGTAAGCTTGTTTTAATGATTATTTTGTTATAGGTATTAATAGTCGAAGTAATCATCTTTACTTTTTCTCATGATAGGGGTACCTTTTTTACTTTTTCTCATAATAGGGGCACGGTCACTTTTAAATGTTGCGCTTATTGGCTTATTAAAAATAGCAAAATCATCTTTTGGCTTCCCATATTGATACCTATAGCTATAGTCTGCATTTCTAGGGTTTTGTCTATTTTGTCTATCAACGTATTCTTCAAATGACAGAGGCCTAGTACTATTTACACCTGGTTTAATTGGTTGAACTTGTGGTGAGTATAGCTGAGCCAACCTAGGGTTTTTATTTAGAAACTCAACGAGTTGCTCATTAGAGAAACTAATAAACGTAAGTGTTGATCCGAATCTACTATATTCGTTATCTTTTCCTTTTTTGAATCTGTTAGTATCTACTGTAGGCATGCGTTGAGGGTCATCGTGTTCATCATAAAGATTGAAACCTTTTCCAGTTTGAGCATCTATGAACCAAGTGCGGCACCCATCGTAAAATGCTGCGTACCAGTGAGTTCCTTCCGCGATGGAAACAATCACACAATTAGTTTCATATTTTATACAATGTAAATATACAGCATAGTCTGCTTGTAGTCGATGATACCCCAGAATTTTACGATAACCTTCTCCTTGGCCCATTTTATATTTATTAATAGGCCCGTCTTTTTCTAGCTGTAATTCTGATGTGGTATCACTATAAAGACCATTATATATAAATGTGCTAATTGGCATAAATCCATTATCATTATCCATAAATGACCTATTTAGCTTAAATCCCGATAAAAACATGTATACATTGAAAGCACAGTTGGAGCAATGACCGTCATAAGCCTTAGTGGTCCATCCGTATAGTGGGTTTACGGTTTTTAAAAATAGATTAGCTAAAGATCTGTCTTGGTCTACATTGTTGGGGTTTTCCAAACGAATAGAATTTAATATAAATTGGAATTTGCTGTGACAAAGCATAAATTTCTTTCTCCAGAAGTCTTGTGTTCTATAAGAAAGTATATAAGCGCGAAGTATAACTTTATATAAGAGTATTTTAATAAGGCGTATGGGTTTTTGATAACAGTAACAAAATCAGAAACCACATCTGGAAATCTCTTCCAACTAATTTCAAAAAAGAGGCTAATTAACTGGAGTTACGGACTTTTAAATTTAAGCAGTCATTTTGAGTATTTTTTTCATTTTTATAATTTCCCTATGACTCGCTTGATTGGCGGCGATTAACATTTTCCTTTTCAACGCATAGTGATTTTTATTTGAAGCAAGTTTTAGTTTTTCAAGTTCAATAAATGCACCTATAGATAAACCTATATGGTTAAGCTGAGTAGTAATTACAGATGTAGGTGATTTAGCAAGACTAGCGTTTTGTTTTATACTTCGATGATAAACTTCTATATTCCATCTTTTTTGATAGATATCTTCTATGTGGTTACTCTCTAGGTTTAGATCATTAGTAATTAAATAAATCTCACCTGTTGAATTGTCCCCGTTTTTGAAGACTTGGCGAGTAACCACAAGACTATATTTTATATCTTTTAAATAAATTTTCATAGCCTCATTTTCTAGCAATCCTAATTCATCTAACCTACAGTAGTTACCAGCAAGAGCATTAGCTTTACTCTTAGCAACTAAACGATTATTTGCTATACCTATTACATACGAGAGTTTATGTTTGTTAAAGAATTTCAAATTAGTTTTAGAAGCAAAATATCTATCAGCTACTATATAATCAAAACTAGAGAAATTCTTAATAATTTTCAATATCAGTTTTCTTGCCAGTTCATTAATTGTGTAGCGTGCTTTACGCTTTAAGCGCTCCATACCTGCTTTATCTTTTTCTACTACAAAGTTTTCCTTAGTTTGTACTTCAAAGCCTACAGGAATATTAGCATCTCCAACGTGGATTAAAGCACTAATAAGATTGATGCCTTTAACTGCTCTACCTACAGAATGATCATAAAACCAGTTTACTACCTCATTGACCATACTATCAGATTTAGGACTTATTGTATTGTCTATAGATAATATCTTTGGCTTATCTTTGTAGGCGTTTAAAATACTTTTACCTTTTAACCAGACATATTTACTTTCATAACTACCAACTTTTAACATCCGAGAAAAACTATCATGCTTTACTAGTTCATCTAACATACTTGAACACATTGTCGCACTTGCTTGGGAGTTTTGACATAATAAATATTCAGTATATAGATTGGCTAATTCACGTTGTTTCATTTTTAGAACATAACATAGTTGATGTAATTATAAATTAACACATAGAAAACTTTTTCGCTTTAACTTTTTCCCAAAAGTCCGTAACTCCAGTAATTAATAAGCAAATGCACTATGATACTAGCAAAATAACCTATTGCGATAACCCAAGTCCACTTAAGGTGACTAATGAAGGTATATTATTAACGAAAGCTGAAAAATATCATTTTATAGTATTTGGCCTGAGTATGTGCTGAGAATAGGCTTGGAGCAATCGATTGCATGTCTGTGTATATATACTGAGAGGCAACACCTAAGTATCCAAGTGCTGCTAAACCATGTATAGAAATTTTCATGTAACACCTTAGCAAGAAGGGAGATTATATGAAGAAATATCACTCCCCTATAGTGCGGTACCCTACACAATCTAGATGTTCAATATAACCATTTCCGTATTCAATAGTTATGTGGGATATTTTATCTAGATTAGAATAAATACCAAGTTTATCTTTACCATCTTGCATTTCTAATAAAGGAGAAGTCGTATATTTTGTAAACCATTCACTAACATCAGAAGCACCCTCTGAATTATTAATCATATTATTAATTAAGTCTTCTTTTGTAAATACATTCTCCGAGCCATTGCTATAACTAATTACTACATTTTTAATATCAGCTCCGAATCGTACTAAATATTCAATATAGAAATTAATCCTATTCATAGCTTGATAAGTCATATTTGCCTTACATTCAACACCGCCATTAATAAGGTTTATAGAAAGGCCAAATCCAGGCTTACCGTATTCATCCGAAAGAGTAATCCATTGTTTACTTCTGAATGTTTCTATACTATTTTCTTTGCCGAAAGCTTCTATCATAGAAGGTTTATCAAAATCAACAGAAGGATAATAAGGTCCACAATTAGCATTTACAATAGGATTATTATTTTTATCTCTTGTTTCTAATGTTTGGCAATTATCATGATATCTAAGTAATAAGTATGCCAAAGACGTTGTAAGACCATACTCTCCTGGAGAATATTGTTTATCGCCCTCTACTAATAATCCTGGGTTTTCTAATAATCTGAAATCACCATATAGCGCTTGTGAATAGTATTCATAATTCTCCCAATATGTTAATTGTTTTCCTCCTCTTCCATAGTAGTTTTCGTTTATGTATTTTTTCCATTGAGGGAAATTACCGCCACTTGGCTGGCTAGTAACTTTATATTGTTCGCACTCTTCTCCATTACCACAGTTTCCTTCTTGGACTGCAGAAAATGCATATGCAGCACTAATGTTTGATTGAGAACCATCAGAGCCTCCTGTTTCTGTTGTCATATGCGCAAAAAAAGCAGCTATTTGCCTTAAATTATCTAAATCACTATCAGTCACTGCAAAATTATCCACTCTATCTCTCTCTTTGAGAGTTGATTCAACAGCAGCAGTATTCATACTTTTTGCTTTTTGATAATTTTCTTCAGTGATATTTTTTAGGTTATCAAAGGATTTCAACAAATTATCAAGAGAATAATATTTGTCACAGCCTTTATATATACCTTGTCCTTTTCCATTAGCTACGCATCCATTTTTATTTACCGCTTGAGCTATAAAATTTCCCCATGCTTTTTCAGGATCTTTTTTCCTTATTTTCATAAAAATTTCTTCACTGGGAAAAAACAAAGTATTGTAATATAATTCAGCTAGTTCAATTTTAGTTTTACCCGATATGTCAGTTATTTTGTGTAACAGTGGGTCAGTCGTTGCAGCTTGAGCTAAAATGTTCACAATCCCATTATCATTTTGCTTTACATTAATAGTATTAGCATACTTTGATCTATTAGTTTCTAGAATTTTGTCTTTACTGCTAGTGTTACTAGCAATAGAAAGAGAGAAATTTAAGCAAAAAAAGCTAAATAACAAACGCAATATTATACTCTTCATACTATCAAAAATAACTCCATAATTATTTAACATTTCTTACATTGTATCAAAAAATATAATCTATGACATAAGATAAATGCTTTTAGGTTTAAAAAAATATTAGATAAACAAAGATAAAACGTTATTATAATCTTCTCCTATTAAGCAAAATCCGTTTATTTGTTTAATTAATAAGCAAATGCACTATGATACTAGCAAAATAACCTATTGCGATAACCCAAGTCCACTTAAGGTGGCCAATAAAAGTATACTTACCTTTTGATTTACCCATAACAGCTACACCAGCAGCTGAACCTATTGATAACAAACTTCCTCCAACTCCAGCTGTAAGAGTAACTAGTAACCATTGGGTATGCTCCATAGTTGGGTGCATGCTTAATACGGCAAACATAACAGGTATATTATCAACGATAGCTGAAAAAATACCAATTATAGTATTTGCCTGAGTATGTGCTGAGAATAAGTTTGGAGCAATCGATTGCATATCTGTGTATATATACTGAGAGGCAACACCTAAGTATCCAAGTGCTGCTAAACCTTGTACAGAAATTAGTATTCCATAGAAGAAAAGTAAAGTATCCCATTCAGCTTCTTTTATTTTATCAAAGATATCAAAAGCTTGAGGAGGCATTTTGTGACCTTGTCTAATTTCTCTATTTATTTTCAACCCATAGAAATAGTTATATATCATGACGTATCCAAGTCCAGTCATCATGCCAAGAGATGGAGGTAAGTGTAAAACATGCTCAAAAGAAACAGCTGTTATAATCGTTAAAATGAATAATATGATAACTGGTACAGCTCCTCTTTTTAGTTGTACTTTCTCTTCTATAATAGATTTAACCTGCATCTTTGGTAAAAAGAAACTCATAATAACAGCAGGAATTAAAAAGTTAACTAATGAAGGAATAAAAATAGCAAAAAATTCATTGAAACTAACAGCACCAGTTTGCCACACCATAAGTGTAGTGATATCTCCAAAAGGTGAGAATGCACCACCAGCATTAGCTGCCACTACAATATTTACACATGCCATAGTTATAAATTTTTTATTGTCCTTACCTATAGAGATTACTACGGTACTCATTACTAAAGCTGTGGTTAAGTTATCAGCTACTGCAGATAAAAAGAATGCAATTATTCCTGTAAGCCAAAATATTGCTAAATATCCAAAACCTGACCTTAGAAGAGTGCTTTTGAGTTTCTCAAATATATTTCTATCTTCCATTAAGTTTATATAAGCCATAGCAACCAACAAGAATAAAAGCAGTTCACCATATTCAGTCATTATATGATCAAAATTACTTTGAACAATATTGTTAGCTCCAAAAGATTCGCCTACAATAGCAACAAGTATCCAGATAACACCAGCTGCAAGTATAACTGGTTTGGATTTATTAAGCTTTGTATAATCTTCTGTCATTACGAATAGATAAGCTAAAACAAAAACCACAATAGCAGCTATAGCTAGTGGTTGGTTTATAGCATTTACGCTAATAGCTTTTAAAGATGATCCATCACTTGCAAAACTAAGTAAGGGCAGAAGAAGAGTTACTATTATTAGGTTAAATTTTTTTAACATTTTAAATTAATATTTACTGTATTTGGAATCTATTATAACATTGATGAAAAGTGATTAGCTAGTTTAAGTCCCTTCTAAACTAAAGTTATTCTGGTATAATCCGTTACTTGATAAATGAAAAAAGGAGCTCTACTATGTGGAACTATTCTCCGCTTAAAACTATTCTTATTTTAGGACCTATGGTCTTTGCTTTTGCATTAGCTATGGATGTTTACATGCCTGTTCTACCT
This sequence comes from Allofrancisella inopinata, assembly GCF_012222965.1. Lineage (NCBI taxonomy): Bacteria > Pseudomonadati > Pseudomonadota > Gammaproteobacteria > Thiotrichales > Francisellaceae > Allofrancisella > Allofrancisella inopinata. The sequence continues at coordinate 120,806 of NZ_CP038241.1, forward strand.
GCTATGAAAGAGTCTCTACAAACAACTCAGTCAATGGTACAAATAACATTGTCACTATTTTTAGTAGTAACTGGAGTAGGTCAGCTTTTTCTTGGACCGTTATCAGATCAGTTTGGTAGATTTAGAATTATACTACTATCATCATTGTTATTTCTGTTAGGTTCGGCTTTGTGTGGATTATCAGATACTATAAGTCTATTAATTTTTTCAAGGGTCGTTCAAGCTTTAGGGTGTTGTGGTTTATCTGTAGTCGCTTTCGCTATAGTAAGAGATGCTTTTTCTGGTAAAACTAGCTCAATGATATATAGCTTTATTAATGCGATAATATCGATTTCGCCTATTATAGGGCCGCTTATTGGTGTGGAGTTAGCTATACATTTTGAGTGGCAAGCAGCATTTGTTTTACTGACGTTTTTAGCATTTTTAACTTTTTTAATAATAGTTTTTTTTGTTAAGGAAAGCTTGCCAATAGAAAGACGTAAAAAAATGTCTTTAAATGTTTTTGCAAGATATTTGCAAGTTTCAAAATCATTACAATTTTGGGCTTATTCTCTGACAGCAGTCTCAGGTATGTCAGCATTTTTTGTATTATTTTCAATGACACCATATATCATTACTTATTTAGGGTACCCTTTATCTAAGATATATGTGATGTTTGGTTTAGCTGGTGTTGCTTATCTTGTAGGCTCATTATTTGCTGGGGTGGTGGTAAATAAACTGGGGGTTTATAAAACGGCTATATTAGGAGTCAGTTGTGTATTTACAGCTGGCGTCTTATCTTTGGCAATATATCTTATTTATGGTTTATCTTTATGGGGTTTTTTTGTTCCTTGTTTCTTTGCTACTTTTGGATCAGCTTTTACCTCAGGAACTGGAGCTAGTGGTAGTTTAGAGCCATTTTATGAAATTGTAGGAGTAGCAGCTGCGTTGTTTGGTACTATGGAGTTTGCTATTAGTGGACTGATAGGAAGTGTTGCGATGATATTTCCAGCAACTAGTTCTCTTCCTATTGCTATAACCATGATTATTACATCTATTATTACAATAGTACTACTAACTTGCATTCATAAGAAAAGACCTATGTTATGAGAAAAATCAAACGTTTATCGATACACTTCTTATTATTTATTTATGCGTGTTTAGAATGTTATAGTTATGCTTTAGATGTAGAAAAAGATGCACAAAGTATCTTTGTGGATAATAAAAAAGAAGAAATAATTTTAACGTTTTACTCATTATCGGATAAGAGTCTTAGTTTTATTAAGTTAATTTACCAAGGTAAAGAATATACTTTACCTCAAGTAGTGTCGGCCGATGGTGCTAGGTTTGATGATGGCAGAGATATAGCTATTTGGTTAAAAGGGGATCGTCTATATTTGGATAAAAATACCCAGACCTTCCAAAGAAAAGAGTTTTTCTTGGATACAAGTAAGTAGAATTATATTAGGTATACAAATTTCTTTGATCTAAATAGAAGCATAAATAATGGGACTGTTGCAAACTAAAATTATATGTTTCTAACTGTGTTAAAAATATTCTCAAAATGCTCATTTACTACGTGTAAACAGTGCTTTTTCGAACATTTTTGCCTTGTTACCATCCATCTAATTCCAGCTTGCAACAGCCCCATTAGTCATAAACTCCTTCGTGATAAATGCACCAATTTATGTTGGAATTGGTATTACGTGTGTTACAATTTCATAATGATCAATTTTATAGAGCTTCTAAATTTAATGCAAACAGAACTAATTTATATTAAAAATAATGGGGATGATTTTACACTAATTGGCGAACTTCCTGGCTCTAAAGATGTGTTTTATAGTTATACATTACCTGTAAATGAGATAGGTAAATTAGAAATTGTAAAATCTGAGAAATATATTTTCTTTTTAGATCTATCTGACCTAGGTTTGGATACGATACACAAATTTGTTTTTAAATTTAAAAATATGTGTTTAGCAAATATAAATTTTTGTGTTATTTATGAAGTTGGCATTGGTGAATTAGGTGAGATAAAAGAAAAATATGACCTTATAGATAAACTTCAAAACTTGCTTCCAGAATTAGATATTTATATGACTTTAAAGTTCTCGTTTAAGAAAACTTCTTCTTATATATCGCCAGAATTATTATGTTTATGGAATAAAGCTTTCAAATTTATAAAAGATGGTAATCTAGAAATAAATAGCATGTCTAATTCTGTTAGGTCAAGTTATGGAGAAAATAGGTTTAATAGACCATTGGACATTTCTAGTGTGGATTCTATAAATAACTCTGAAGCTTGTGTATCAGAAGTTTGTTATTTATCAAACAGTTCTCTTTTTTCTTCATCTGATTGTAGCAGTGAGAAAACTCCATTTAAGTCAGATAAAACTTCTTTAATTAAATCTATTAATTGGAATCTTAAGAAATATGTATATGCTTCACCAGCTGCTCGAGCTTATGTGAGATATATGACTAAAATGTATGAAAGAAACCTTCGGTAATGTCACAATTCAACATTTAGCTATAATAGATGGGAATTAAGAATAAAGTTTGTGTAAATGAATATACGGAAGGCTGTTAGAAACATATAATTTTAGTTTGCAACAGTCCCATGCATAGTTAAATAGAAGTTCTGATTATAAATTTTTAATCATTAGAGCAAATTTCATATCTTCAGGTGATACATTATCAAATCTTATCTTAGCCTGATAGCCACTACCTTTTGCTTCTTTCAAGTGGTTACCATCTTTATCAAGCATGTTATCTAATACTATTTGTCTGCTTCCTGATGGTAGCATTAGCTCAATACTATCACCTATTTGAATTTTGTTGCGGGCATTAATATCAGCATAACCAGTATGCTCATCAAAATGCGTAATTTCACCAACGAATTGTTGGGTAGAACTGCGAGAGTCTGAATTATCATATTTCTGGTATTCGTCATGCACATGGCGACGATAGAAACCTTCTGTATACCCTCGATGTGCCAAGCCTTCTAGTTTGTCCATTAAAGTCATATCAAAAGGCTTTCCTGCTAGAGTGTCTTTGATGGCTTGATCGTATAACTGAGCAGTTCTAGCAGCATAAAAGAAAGATTTAGTTCGACCTTCTATTTTAAAGCAATCTACCCCAATTTTTGTTAGATATTCAACATGTTGAATAGCTCGTAAGTCTTTTGAATTCATTATATACGTGCCATGTTCATCTTCAAACATGGGATTAAATTGCCCTGGTTCTTTATCATTTTCTATTAGCACAACTTTTTCTGATGGTTGACCGAACCCTAAGGTCGGCGTAACTGCTGTAGGTATAATATCTCCCCACTCGTTTTGCTTAGCTTCAGCAACCTTATAATTGTTTCTACAAGCGTTATTACAAACTCCTTGGTTAGGGTCTCTATGGCTATAATAGCCTGATAATAAACATCTCCCCGAATAAGCCATACAAAGTGATCCATGTACAAAAGTTTCTATTTCCATGTCAGGAACATTTTCTTTTATTTCAGCTATTTCTTTTAATGACAATTCTCTAGAAAGTACAACTCTTTTTATACCAAATTTTTGCCAAAATCTTACTGTCTCATAATTTACAGCATTTGCTTGTACTGATAAATGTATTTCTTGGTCAGGAAAATGTTCCCTAACTAGCATAATCATACCTGGGTCAGACATTATCATAGCATCAGGTTTGAGTGCTATGACAGGAGTTATATCTTTTATATAAGTTTTAATTTTTGCGTTATGAGGAGCTATATTGTTTGCTAGCATAATTTTCTTACCTAAAGCATGAGCTTCATTTATAGCTGTTTCAAGGATTTCTAATTTTGAAAACTCATTATTACGGGCTCTTAAACTATATCTTGGTTGCCCGATATAAACAGCATCTGCTCCATATGCAAAAGCATAACGCATTGCTTTAAGTGTCCCAGCAGGGGAAAGTAATTCTGGTCTTTTCATATGATACCTTATTAATTAAAGAGTAGTTTTTAAAGAAAATCTAAGTAACTTCTTAGACTTTTATTTTATTGTTTATTTTATTGGTATGAATTTTAACTTTTTTTGGTTTATTTTCCAATTCTAAAAATTTGCATAGTTTTCTTTAGTAGTCTATTGTGTTATTATCTTAAGACTAACGTAGTTAAAAATTTATTACTTAAACTATAAGGCCTTATAATGAACTTTGAATTTGCTAGAGAAAATATGATCAAACAGCAAGTTTTGCCTGAGGGGATTCCTGTTGGAGCTCTTGTTGATGCTATGGCAAATATTTCTCGTGAGAAATTTCTACCACAAGAGTACCAAAGTTTAGCATATTGTGATACTGGTTTTGTAATAAATGGTAGGCAAATAAGAAGCCCGATGCTAACGGCGAAACTGATAAATGCTCTTGGGGTTAAGTGTGATGATAATGTTTTGCAGCTTGGCTTAGATTGTGGTTATACAACGGCAGTTTTAGCGAAAATTAGTAAATATGTAGATGTTTTAGACTATGATGAGAAGGTAATGGGTTCTGTTAAAAGATGTCTTGTAACTCAACATATTCAAAATATCGACTTTAATACGGTAGAGCAACTTCAATCTATGGTTGATAGTCAAAAAAAGTATAGTTGTATATATATTTTGAATCCAGTAAAAGCAGATGAGATTGATGAGTCATTATTAGGTTTGCTAAAGATATCAGGAAGGTTTGTGTTTGTAGTCCGAGAGGATGTCTGTGATAAAGCCTATTTGACAACTAGAGTGGGTAATGAATTGTATGAGAAAAGTTTTCTTTTCGATATATATAACAAATAAGAAATAAGAGTTAATATGCAAAAGAGTTTATTAGGTTTGGCATGTTTTCTTGGTGCTAATTTGGTTTTTGCAGCAGAGATAACACAAGAAGATACTAAACCTAAATATAATTCTGCTGGTAGACCTATAGGTACAGATATTTTTGAAAACCCATATAGCGTCGCTAAACAGTATGCTAAAGCTGACCAAATTAAGAAAGATAATCGATTTTATGATCTTAAAAAGGCTGATGAAGTTGCTACGGTTGGTTCTACTAAAGAAAAATTTTATAGTTTAATAGATATTTATAATTTAGCAGCTGAACATAACGCTGAGTATCTAGCAGCTAGATCGACTTTTGCTTCTAATATAGAGACGGTGCCAAAAGCTCTTGGTGGGTTACTTCCAAAGATCGACTTTCAATATAACCTTAGAAGAGATATTTATGATGAGTTTGGAGGCCAAGTTAGAGACACCGCAAACAATTTCAACTTCAGTGGAGAACAGGTGCTTTTTGATTGGAGTAAATGGAAAACTTTTACACAGGCTACTTACCTACAAAAATCATATGCGATGATTTATGCAAAAGCAGAACAGACTCTTATTATAAATACTGTAACCGCATATTTTGAACTTTTAAGAGCCGAGCAGGCACTACAGTTTCAGCTTGCAAATGAGGCTTGGAACAAAAAATTATATAAAACACAAGAGTATCAGTATAAAGCAGGTGCAGTTTCTTATGCCGATTTAAAAACTACAGACGCGCAATATCGCCAAGCAATAGCTGATAGGGTAGACGCACAAAAAAGTTTGATAGCTGCAAAAGCCACAATGGCAAAACTCATAGGTAAGAGAATAAGCTCTATTTTATATATTTCTAAATCTACTGAGTTTGAGCCTCCTACACCAAATGACATTAATTATTGGTTAAAGACGGCTGAGCAGTATAATTTGGATATTGCGCAAAAAGAATTTGAATACCAAGCTGCCCAAGAGGGTGTAGGTATACAGTGGGGTAACTTTTTTCCAAAAGTTGACTTAACTGGTGGAATCCGTATGTCAAGGAACAATCTTTCTGGTAACCCTCAACAAATAAATCTTATCCCAACAAAATATGATGTAGCAAACATCTCAGGTAACGTTAATTGGAACCTTCTAAAAGGTGGATCTGACTTTGCTCAGCTTAAGCAAGCAAGCTATGACAATCAGGCCGCTAACTATGCTTTACTTCAAACTAAACGAGAAGTTTATGCTGGTACTGTTGAAGCTTTTCAGACTGTGGTTTTGGATTCGATTAGGATAGAGGCATTTAAAAAGTCTGTTTATGCTGGATTAGCTTCTGTTAAAGCTATTTTAGAAGGCTTTGAAGCAGGTACACAGACAGTAGTCGATTTGTTAAACCGCCAGACGATACTTGTACAAGCCCAGCTTTCATTTGCTGATTCTATATTCAATTATGTTGAGCATTACGCTCAATTAAAGCAATTGCAAGGTAGTTTGACATATAAAGATGTGGAGTATATAAATTTACTATTAGGTAAGACAAACATAATTTCACAAATCGCTATTGAATAAATCTTATTATCATATATGCAAAATATCTACGTTTTTATCTTAACAATTAAAGATTTTATAGCTACAGATACAGTTAAAGTTATAAAGAATAAGTTTAGTATAGAGGGTGGCTCCAACCAGAAACTATTTTCTAATTTTATTAGATATTGGGTTTTTAGTGAATTTTTTGATATTAGTAAACCTGTTTTTTATGTAGATAGTAATAACAAGCCTTTTTTAGAAAATTCTGAAGGTTTAAAGTTTAGTATTAGCCACACTTCAGAAACAGTAGTTATTGCAGTAGCAAGTAATGATATAGGAATAGATGTTGAAAATATAAAAAGAAAAAGAAAATTTCTTAATGTGGCTGAACGCTATTTTAATGAGAGAGAGTACCAAGTATTAAGGGAAAGTAGTAACTTAAATAAAGATTTTTATACCCTTTGGACTCTAAAAGAAGCTCAAGTTAAAAGAAATGGGCTAGGAATAGCTTATGGCTTTGCTGAGGCTAAATTTAGCAGAAATAATAAAAGTTGGTACAGTAATTACTATCCTAATGATTTTTTCTCATTTGAAAAGAATGAGGATGTTTTTTCAGTTTGCAGTAAAGATGTAGCAAGTAAGGATATAAGAGTTTTTGAAATTATGAAAAATTTTAGTTTCCAGGAATTCACGGTAGCGCGATTTTTGGGTTGAGCCTATTGTTTATGTAAACAATAGTATTACCTTTGAAGTTTTATAAATAATGAGAAAAGTTCTAAAATAGGCTTAAGTTTTTGAAATTAAATTAACCTCACTAGGGTTTTAAAGTTAGGTAGGATATAGTTACTAGCTTAAAAATAGATTTTTATTGATACAAATATTGGTATAATGGTCCAGTTGGTAATTCTTTAGAGAACAGAGAAATCTTATGTGTGGAGTAATAGGGGTTGCTGGTCCTAGTCAGGTTAGTTATTTATTGTTTGATGGTTTAAGCCTTTTGCAACATAGAGGTCAAGATGCTGCTGGCATTGCAACTATGGATCAAGGTCGTTTTTTTATTCGTAAAAATACAGGATTGGTAAATGAAGTTTTTACTGATGAGAAGCTAGAGAAGTCTAGAGGTAAAATCGGTATAGGTCATGTAAGGTATCCAACAGCTGGAAGTTTAGGAGCAGCAGATAGTCAACCTTTTTATGTTAATAACCCTCATGGAATAGTCTTTGCCCATAATGGTAACTTAACTAATGTTAAAGAGCTTGCTACAGTATTGCACGATATAGAAAGACGTCATCTTAATACGACTTCAGACTCGGAGCTTTTATTAAACTTTTTTGCTTGTGGTATGAATAAATCGCGGGGTTGTCCAACACCTCAAGCCGTTTTTAAAGCAGTTGAATTTGTTTTTAAACACGCAAAAGGCGGTTATGCTTGTACAGCTATGATAGCTGATTTTGGTTTAATAGCATTTAGAGATCCTTTTGGTATTCGTCCTTTAGTGTTTGGTGTTAAAGAGTATGAGAATGGTGAAAAAGCATATATGGTGGCTAGTGAGAGTGTTTCACTAGATATATCTGGCTTTAGAGTTTTACGAGATGTTGAACCTGGTGAAGTTATTATTATAACTGAGGATAGGAAAATTCACTCAAAAGTTTGTGCTAAAAAACCAGTCTTAGCACCTTGCTTATTTGAGTATGTGTATTTTGCCCGACCAGATAGTATCATGAATGGAGTTAGTGTCTATCAAGCAAGAGTAGATGCTGGAAAAATGCTAAGTAAGAGGATCTTAGAAGCTTGGAAAGGTAGTGAGATAGATATCGTAATCCCAGTTCCAGAAACAGGTCGTGCTTCTGCTCAAGAAATAGCAACAGCATTAGGTGTTGAGTATAGAGAGGGGTTTGTTAAAAACAGATACGTTGGTAGAACTTTTATAATGCCAGAATCAGCTGATAGAAAAAACTATGTTAGAAGAAAACTAAATCCAATTCCAGCAGAATTTAAAGATAAGAATGTTCTACTTGTAGATGACTCTATAGTGCGAGGTACAACATCTAAGCGTATTATAGAGATGATTAGAGATCTAGGGGCAAAGTCTGTTTATTTAGCTTCTGTGTCACCTGCAGTATGTTATCCAAATGTTTATGGTATAGATATGCCTACTAAATCAGAGTTGATTGCTCATAGTCGATCAGTAGAGGAAATTCGCCAATGGATAGGAGTTGATGGGCTTATATACTTACCTTTATCAGACTTAAAAGAAGTAATTCAAAAGCAAAACCCTGACATAGTTGAGTTTGAAGATAGTGTTTTCTCCGGAAATTATATTACTGGCGATGTTGATGAGAGATATTTAGATGAGCTTGAAAAAGAAAGAGTTGCTTTAAAAAGAGAAGCACTAAAGTATAGAGGGTTTGATTAGGTGGATCTGTTGCAAATTAAAATTATATGGCTCTAACTTTGCTAAAAACTTTCTCAAAATGTTCATTTACTATATGTAAACTGTGCTTTTTCGAATATTTTTGCCTGTGTTTCACCCGTTTAATTTTAATTTGCAACAGTCTCTATATACAAATATAAAAAATACAAGGTGGATGTATTAAATAAAGCATATTGAGTGAGTCAACATAAGCTTAAGTCAATAGCTTAAAGAACGACGTTAGAGTGGCATGTCAAAGTATAAAAAGGTATCAAATATGATTAAGGTTTTCGAAGGTTTAAGTGCATTATCTCAATTTAAAAAAGATAAGCTTTTGGCAGAAGCTAAAGCTATTTCAAAAAATGTAAACTCACTAGAAGCTAAGTTTTTACATGTTTTGGAGCTAGAAAATCAGCTAAGTCCAGCTCAAGAAAGGATTATTAGGTCACTGTTGGATTATAATAAAGAGTATGGTGCTTCTAACCCTTGTGGTACAACGTTTATAGTGGCTCCTAGAGTTGGGACAATTTCTCCATGGTCATCTAAAGCCACAGATATAATTCACAATACTGGAATTTCCACGGTAAAAAGAGTTGAGAGAGCGATACTTTACGGTATAGAGGGTAATATTTCCGTACAAGAGTTAAAAGATATCCAAAACCTTTTACATGATCGCATGGTTGAAGAGGTTTTTGCTGGTAAGTCTAGTTTGGAGCACCTTTTTAAAAGAGCTAAGCCTAAGCCAATGGAGTTTATTAATGTTTTAGAAAAAGGCGAGCAAGCTATTAAAGCTGCCGATAAAAAATTAGGGTTAGCATTAAGTGAACAAGAAATAAGTTACTTAGCTTCAGAATATATCAAGCTAAACAGAAACCCTACAGATACAGAACTTTATATGTTTGCTCAAGCTAACTCAGAGCATTGTAGACATAAAATCTTCAATGCTAAATGGACTATAGATGGCGAAGAACAAGATAAATCTTTGTTTAAAATGATTAAAAACACTACGCAGAATGCATCTGAAGGAGTGCTATCAGCTTACAAAGATAACGCAGCTGTGATAGAGGGTGCAACGGCTCAGAGATTTTATACAAATACAGAGACAGGTGTATATGGCTTTAAGCAAGAAGAAGTAGATATCCTGATGAAAGTAGAAACTCATAATCATCCTACAGCTATTGCACCATTTAGTGGTTCGGCAACTGGTGTTGGTGGTGAGATACGTGATGAAGGTGCAACTGGTCTTGGAGCAAAACCAAAAGCAGGTTTAACTGGTTTTTGTGTTTCTAACCTTAATATCCCTAATTTTGAGCAACCTTGGGAAGTTAATAAATATGGTAAACCAGACCATATAGTTACACCTTTGCAAATTATGTTAGAAGCACCTATTGGGGGAGCTCATTATTCAAATGAATTTGGTCGACCAAATTTGTGTGGTTACTTTCGTACTTATGAGCAGCTAGCAAAAACATCAAATGGTAAAGAGACGTTTGGTTACCATAAGCCAATTATGATTGCTGGTGGTATGGGCAATATCAAAAGAATGCATGTTGAGAAAGGTGATATCAAACTGGGAGCTAAGTTAATTTGTCTTGGTGGTCCTGCTATGCGTATAGGTTTAGGCGGGGGAGCTGCCTCTTCAGTAGTATCCTCTGGTGCTAATTCTGAGTTAGATTTTGCTTCTGTTCAACGTGATAATGCTGAAATGGAGCGTCGTTGCCAAGAAGTAATTGATAAATGTTGGCAGATGGGTGAAAAAAACCCTATTACATTTATTCATGATGTTGGCGCTGGTGGTATCTCAAACGCTTTTCCAGAACTTGTAAAAGATGGTAATGTTGGTGGCCACTTTGAGCTAAGAAAAGTTTTAGTGGGTGAAGAGGGGTTGTCACCCTTAGAAATTTGGTCAAATGAATCTCAAGAAAGATATGTATTATCAGTAGACCCACACAACTTGGAATTTTTTGAAAATTTATGTAAGCGTGAGAGATGTCCATTTGCTGTGGTTGGTGAAGCTATTTCAGAAAAATATATTACGTTAAATGATGAGTATTTTGGTAATAAGCCTGTTGATTTACCAATGGGGTTGTTATTTGGTAATACACCACAGATGCACATTGATGTTAAAACTGTCAAAGTTGAGCAAGATGCTTTCGATACAAGTATTATCAAGCTTGATGATGCGATTGAGCGAGTGCTAAAAGTACCAGCTGTAGCTTCTAAATCTTTTCTTATCACAATTGGTGATAGGAGTATTACAGGTATGGTGGCGCGTGATCAGATGGTCGGTCCATGGCAGGTGCCAGTTGCAGATTGTGCTGTAACAACTGCTACTGTAGATAGTCAAGCGGGTGAAGCAATGGCAATGGGCGAGAGAACTCCAGTAGCTACGATAAATGCGGCTGCTTCTGGAAGATTAGCAATTGCCGAAGCTGTAACAAACCTATTAGCAGCTGATATTAGAAAGCTAAGTGATATTAGGCTGTCGGCAAACTGGATGGTTGCTGCAAATCAAGGCGATGAAAACCAAAAGTTATACGAAACTGTCAAAGCAGTCGGTATGGAATTTGCTCCAGAGCTTGGTATTGCAATACCAGTCGGTAAAGATTCAATGTCGATGAAAACTAAATGGTCTGACAATGGGCAAGAAAAATCTGTAACATCGCCACTTTCGCTGGTGATTTCAGGATTTGCTCCTGTAGCTAATGCACGTAAGACTTTAACACCAGTCTTAGTTGATGACAAAGATACTACTTTGTTACATATCGATTTATCAAATGGAGCTGGTAGGCTAGGTGCTTCATCTCTTGCACAAGCTTATAATCAAGTGGGTAAGGTTGCTCCTGATGTAGAGGCAAGTAAGCTAAAGGCACTATTTGAGAATATCACTAAGCTAAAATCAGAGAATAAAATTCTCGCTTATCATGATGTTTCGGATGGTGGCGTATTTGCTACTTTAGCAGAGATGTCCTTTGCTGGGCGTAAAGGTCTAGATATTAAGCTACAAACCCAAAAAACAACTGTCATTTTGGGCTCCGATCCGGAATCTCAACCGGTTATGCTTGAGAATGATTCAGTACTAGCTAAACTTTTTGCTGAAGAGATTGGTGTTGTAATCCAAGTGAAAAATAGTGACGTTGTATTAGTTCAAGAGCTATTTAAAGATACGCAAATCCACCTGTGTGCAATAGCTAAGCTAAATTCTAGTGATGAGATAAACATCTTTGCAAATAGTGAAAAAATATATTCAAATACGTGTATAAATCTACAAAGATGGTGGGCAGAAACTTCTTACAATATCCAGTCACTTCGTGATAACAGTGAGTGTGCAAAGCAGGAATTTGATAGTATTCTAAATACTGATGATAAAGGTATCCATGTCAAGGCTACTTTTGATATTGAAGAAGATATTACAGCGCAGTTTATCAATCTAGAGAAGCCAAAAGTTGCAATCCTAAGAGAGCAAGGTGTAAATGGTCATGTTGAGATGGCAGCTGCATTTACTACAGCAGGATTTGAAGCACATGATGTGCATATGTCAGATCTGCATGTAGGTCGTGTAACTTTGGATGATTTCAAAGTACTAGTAGCTTGTGGAGGGTTTTCATATGGTGATGTTTTAGGTGCCGGTGGTGGCTGGGCTAAAAATATTCTATTTACAGAAAGATTAAGAGACGAATTTAGCAGGTTTTTTGGTAGAAATGATACTTTGACACTAGGCGTATGCAATGGCTGCCAAATGTTAGCGCAATTAAAATCTTTAATCCTTGGTGCTGAAAATTGGCCAATATTTATCAAAAACAAATCAGAACAGTTTGAGGCAAGAACTTCTATGGTCGAAATTCAAGAGTCTGATTCTATTTGGTTTGCTGATATGGCTGGTACAAAAGCACCGATTGCTGTAGCACACGGCGAAGGTCGTCCACTTTTTGAAAATGATTCACAACAACAAGCTTTATTAGCAAGCTCACAAGTAGCTCTTAAGTATATTGATGGGCAAGGCAAAGCTACAGAAATATATCCATATAATCCAAATGGTGCAATAGGTGGCTTAACAGCTGTAACAGCTCTAGATGGTCGTGTGCTTGCGATGATGCCACATCCGGAGCGTGTTTATAGAGCGATTACAAACTCGCATATCCCAGCAGAATATGATGAGTATTCTGTATGGATGAGAATGTTTAGGAATGCTAGAAGGTGGGTCGGGTAGATTAGTTTTAAATTACCTCGCCAGTCTGCGACTTCCATCTTTGCAAAAATTGCAGAAGAATAAGTAAACTTAAATTTTTAGAATAAATTTTAAAAATAGGAGCAAGAAATGATAAAAAGATATGATGTAGCAGAAATCTCAAAAATTTGGGCAGATGAAAATAAATACGCTAAGATGCTTGAGGTTGAGTTGGCTATATTAGAAGCTTTAGAAGATAAAATGGTACCAAAAGGTACAGCTGCTGAAATTAGAGCTAAAGCAGCAATTAGACCAGAAAGAGTTGATGAGATTGAGAAGGTAACAAAGCATGATATTATTGCTTTTTGTACTTCTATAGCTGAGCAGTTTACAGCTGAAACAGGCAAGTTTTTTCACTTTGGTGTTACATCATCAGATATTATTGATTCAGCCCTTAGTTTGCAAATTCGTGAATCTCTGGAGTACGTTGTTAAGGATCTAGAGGCACTTTGTGATTCATTACTTGCAAAAGCTCAAGAGACAAAAGGTATCATTACGATGGGTAGAAGTCATGGTATGTTTGCGGAACCCATGAGTTTTGGTCAAAAGTTTTTAGGTGCTTACGTTGAATTTAAACGCAGATTAAAAGATCTTAAAGAGTTCCAGAAAGATGGACTTACAGTGCAGTTTTCAGGTGCAGTTGGTAATTATTGTATTTTAACTACAGAAGATGAGAAAAAAGCAGCTGAAATATTAGGCTTGCCTGTTGAGGAGGTTTCTACTCAGGTTATTCCTAGAGACAGAATTGCTAAGTTAATTTCAATTCATGGTCTTATAGCTTCTGCTATTGAGAGACTCGCGGTTGAGATTAGACACTTGCATAGAAGTGATGTTTTTGAAGTTTATGAAGGTTTCTCAAAAGGGCAAAAAGGTTCTTCTACTATGCCGCATAAGAAAAATCCAATTTCTACAGAAAACTTAACAGGTATGGCTAGAATGCTTAGATCACATGTATCTATTGCTTTAGAAAACTGCGTGCTATGGCATGAAAGAGACATTTCACACTCTTCGGCAGAGCGTTTTTACCTGCCGGATAATTTTGGGATTATGGTTTATGCATTGCGTAGAATGAAAAATACTATAGATAACCTTGTAGTACAAGAGGATATTATTGAAGATAGGGTAAGAAGCACAAGCGCATATTTATCAAGCTTTTATCTCCACTTTTTGGTTGCAAACACTCCATTTATGCGTGAAGATTGCTACAAGATCGTGCAGCAAGTAGCGTTTGATCTAAAATCAGGTGAATCTTTCTCTATAAAGTTACAAAAAGTTATGCAAGATGAGCATAACATCACTCTTGCTATACCAGAAATGGATTTTGAAGGTATCAAAAAAACATATCTAAAAGAAATAGATCATGTGTTTGAAAGATCTATAAAAGCATAATCTAGAATCAACCTTTATTTGAATAAGTTTTATAAAGTGGACTTTAAAATAATCTAGATTATACTAAGTTAGTATAAGTGTTTATAATATTTTTTAGCTATTATCGTGCTATATAGACAAATAAAACATGTGTTGAATATACCAAGGCAAACGGTATATATACTGATTATATATAGTTTATTGTTAGGGTTTCTTTCTCTTGCAGTTCCTATATCTGTACAAACTTTAGTAAATTTGGTTGGCGTTAGTTTGTCTGTTAGACCTGTAATTTCATTGATAACAATTTTATTTATCTTACTTACAGCATCTTTTTTTGTAAGAATTTTTCAGTTAAAGCTAGTAGAAGATCTTCAGAGAAAGGTATTTGTAAATACTTTATTTCGTATAGTATCATGCATTTATAAAGTTGATTTTAATGATTTGACAAAAATAAATGTAAGGGAGAAACTAAATAGAATATTCGAGCTAAAGTTTTTACAAAAATCGATAGCAGTTATTTTTATAATTTTATTGGATATTTTCCTTCAAACACTATTTTGTGTAATTATCTTAGCGTTTTATCACCCGATGTTTTTGGTTTTTGATATTTTGCTTGTGTTATGTATAGTTTTAGCCATATTTTTACCAATGAAAGCTGGTTATGAGGCTGGACTTGCTGAGTCTACAGCAGTTTATGATATTGTAGAATGGTTTGAAGAAAAAACAGCTGAATTTTTATCCTTTAGGCAAAGATCTATCAATTGTGCTGTTCAAAAAGTAGACACAAAACTATGTGATTATTTGGATTCTAGATCAAAGTTTTTTGGCGTGATACTTAGACAACATATATACATAGGATTGACGTACATATTTATTAATATTTTACTTTTGGGTATAGGGAGCTATCTCATTATAAATGGACAACTATCTATTGGTCAGCTTATAGCAGCTGAGTTATTGGTTAATATTATGCTTTTGGGGCTCCTTAAGTTTAGTCAGTATCTTTATGATTGTTATGGATTTTTAGTTGGTATTAGAAAGGTCTTAGATCTGTTAGAAATAGCTAAAAAAGAGGAGATACCAAAAGAACATCAAGTAGCAGTTTTAGCAGCTAAGATTACAGATGTTGAAATTAAATTAAATGATCATAACTATTTTTTAGATTTTAAAAGTAATGTTATTAATACCTTGTCGTTACCTACAGTAAAGGTGCAGACTCTTTTAAATAGTTTTTTTAATGATACAGCTAAAGAGGTTATCAAAATAGATAAAATCTGTATTAGAAACTATACAAAGGAGCAATTGAGTGAATTTTTGCATATCGCCAGTGGTGTTGAAGTTGTTTCTGGGACAGTTTTAGACAATTTATGTGAGTCTGGTTATTCCCAAGCTAAATTAGGGTATTTAAGTGAGTTATTGGAAATCTTTGACATAAGTTTTCTTGAGCAGTATTTTGAGCAAAAAATTGATTCTCAAATTATAAAATATAATTTAGAGTTTGATAGTTTAGTGCTTTTGAAAATGAATATTATAAGAGCGATTTTAAAACAGCCAAAGCTTTTGATATTGATTGATTCATACGGTTTAACTAATAGGTGTAAAGATAAAACGCTAGTGCAGATTCTTGAAAACCTTATGATTCCTACGCTAATCATATCTATAGAGTAAAAGGTGTTCTTTATGCAATTAGAATCAAGCAAAATGCTCAAAAAAGACCCTAGCTTAAAGAGAGTAGTGTTTTTAGTCTTAATATGTATTTTTGGAATAGTTACTTTTTTAGCTATGATACCTTGGCAACAAACAGTTGATGGCTATGGTGAGGTAACAACACGTTCGCCATCTGATAGACAACAAAATATTTCAGCACCAATCGGTGGTAGACTGGGAAAATGGTATGTAGTTGAAGGAGACTTTGTCAAAAAAGGAGATCCTATCGTAGAAGTTCTGGATTTGGACCCGGAAGTGGTATCTAGACTCGAAGAAGAAAAAGAGGCTATAGAGTTAGGTATCAAATCAATTAAGCTTGCTATTGAAAATACTAAAAAAAATATTAAAAGACATGAATATTTAGTTGAAAAGGGCGCCAGTACACAGAGGATATATGAGCAAGCCCAGATGGAGATGGTTAATTATACTAAAGATCTTGCTAATGCTAATGTTGATCTGGCAAAAATCAAGGTTCAAATTGCTAGGCAAAAAAGCCGCCTTGTTGTGGCACCGGCAGATGGGGTAATTGTTGACCGTATGCATGGGCTTGGAGGGGTTATAGTCAAAGAAACTGATACTTTAGCAACTATTGTTCCGAATAGTACTTCAAGGATCGTTCAGCTATGGGTAAATAGCATGGACATACCGCTTATTAGTATTGGTGATAAAGTGATGCTCCAGTTTGAAGGATGGCCAGCTATACAGTTTAGTGGCTGGCCTCAGGTTGCTATAGGAACTTTTGAAGGAGAAGTTATCTTTATATCTCCCCAAGACAACTTTCACGGTCAATTTAAAGTTTTTATAAAACAAAGTGGAAAACGAGACTGGCCATCGCCAAATGTTTTACGTTTGGGCACAAAGGTTCATGGTTGGGTTTTACTAGGAGATGTTAGTCTTGGTTATGAACTATGGCGTAGATATAATGGTTTTCCTATAAATCTTAACAGTAGTGAGTTATATATTAATATGTACGAGGAGCAAGAGACTAAAAAATATAAGGAGATAACTAGTTACACTTAGGTTAATTTGTAGGTTTAGACTGATTTTAAGCTAATGATCTTTTTTTATACTTTATAGTACACTATAATTTTACAAGTAATTTATTTTATTAAAAACTTATAGGATGCTTTGTATGGATAAAAACATGGTCAAGCATATAGCTAAGCTATCTAATTTCGAGTTAAATGAGCAACAGCTAGAGCATTACACAAAAGATCTTACAAATATCTGTGAGATTTTAGATACGGTTAAAGATTTTGACGCTAAGGGAGTTGAACCAATGGTGTCACCTATAGAGAAGAACTTTAAATTCCGTCAAGATGTTCCACAAGACCAAGATAATAGAGCAAGTTTTGAGAAATTCGCTTGCGAAGTTGTAGATGATTATTTTATGGTGCCACAAGTTGTTAAGTAGGATAAATAATGTCATACATTAAAAAGTTAAGAAAAAGATTAGATAATAAAGAAGTAAGCGCAATAGATTTAGCTAAAAGTTATTTAGAAAAGATAAAGGTTTTTGATAGAGATATAAATTCTGTTATAACATTATGTGAGACCGAAGCTTTAAAAGAGGCTCAAAACGCAGATGGTGCAATATCTAGAGGTGAGCAAAAACTACTTACGGGTATTCCTATATTGCACAAGGACCTTTTTTGTACTAAGGGTATTAAAACTACAGCAGCTTCAAAGATGTTAAGTAACTTTATATCTCCTTATGATTCTACAGTTACTAAAAAATGTAAAGACCAAGGGATGGTAACTTTAGGCAAACTTAATATGGATGAGTTTGCTATGGGTTCAGCAAACGAGTATAGTTATTATGGTAATGTAAGTAATCCTTGGGATTTAGATCGAGTTCCTGGCGGCTCATCAGGTGGTTCAGCGGCAGCTGTTGCTGCAGGATTTGCTCCTGTTAGTACTGGTTCTGATACGGGGGGGTCTGTCAGGCAACCTGCAAGTTTTTGTGGGCTAACAGCTATGAAACCTACTTACGGAAGTACTTCAAGGTTTGGCATGGTAGCTTTTTCATCTTCTTTTGATCAAGCTGGTATATTTGGTCATTATGCTGAAGACGTTGCTATTATGTTAGATACTATTTCTGGAGATTGTGAGTTTGACTCTACGTGTGTGGGTGTTCCAGAAAACCATTTTACTAAAGATTTAGAGAAAGATATTGCTGGTAAGATAATAGGAGTCGATGAAAGTCTATTGGAAAATCTTCCCGGCGAATTTCAGTCTGCTATACAAAGCTCTATAGATAATTTTAGAAAAATGGGTGTTGAAATTAGGTCAATTAAAGTACCGAGTTTAAAAGAGGCCTTATCAACGTATTATATTATTACCCCAGCAGAAGCTGCGGCGAACTTAGCTAGATATGATGGGGTAAGATACGGCTATCGTAATGACAAAGCTAGAGATTTGGAAGAATTATATAAGCTATCAAGAACAGAAGGTTTTGGTCAAGAGGTAAAGCGTAGGATTATGATAGGTAATTATGTGTTGGCTTCTAGTCAATATGATTCTTATTATAACAAGGCTCAGCAATTACGTAGAATAATGACAAATCAGATGAATGAAATATTTTCTAAAGTTGATGCTATCTTTATGCCAACATCACCATCAGAAGCTTTCAAAAAAGGCGAAAAGTTAGACCCTGTATCAGCTTATTTGTCAGATATTTATACTATTCCAGCAAATATTTCTGGTTTACCAGCTATTTCATTTCCTATAGGTTTTGTTAATAAGTTACCAATAGGTGGTCAGCTTATAGGGAGAGCTTTTAATGATGGTGTGTTAACACAGTTAGTAACACAGTATCAAAAGCAAACTGGTATTGATGACTTTATTTTAGAACAAGCGAGGGTTTAATTGTGAATTGGGAAATGGTAATAGGACTAGAAGTCCATATTCAATTAAATACTAAATCTAAGCTATTTTCATCGTCTGCAACGAAATATGGGCAGCATCAAAATTCACAAGCTTCATTTTTAGATTTAGGATTGCCAGGAACTTTACCTGTGGTTAATAAAGAAGCTATTCGTAAAGCGATAATTTTTGGTTTAGCAGTTGATGCAAAGATTTCAAAAGATAGCTTTTTTGCGCGTAAAAATTATTTTTATCCAGACCTTCCTAAAGGCTATCAGATTAGTCAATCCACTAATCCTATAGTACAAGATGGCAAACTTGATATTCAAACGTCAAAAGGTGACAAAGTTATCCGTATAGAAAGAGCTCATATTGAAGAGGATGCCGGTAAATCTATACATGGTTATGTAGCTGGTGAAACAGGGTTAGACTATAACCGTGCAGGCACACCTCTTTTAGAAATAGTAACGTATCCAGATTTTAGGTCAGCTGAAGAGGTTGTAGTATATCTAAAAAAATTACATCAATTGGTTAAGCATTTGAATATCTGTGATGGTAATATGCAGGAAGGATCATTTAGATGCGATGTTAACCTTTCTATTAGACCACAAGGTCAAGCAAAATTTGGTACTCGAGCAGAGTTAAAAAACATAAACTCCTTTAGGTTTATTGATAAAGCTATTGAGTATGAATATGCTCGTCAAGTAGCAGTGTTGGAGTCAGGTAGAGAAGTTATTCAAGAAACTAGACTTTATGATGCTGATGCTAATGAAACTCGTTCTATGCGTGCAAAAGAAGATGCTTTTGATTATCGTTATTTTCCGGATCCTGATTTATTACCACTAAAGATAACAGATGAGTATATCGAAGAAATAAAAAGTCAGATGCCTTTAAAACCTGAGCAGCGTGAAGAGTTGTACCGTAAGCATTTAGGGGACCAAGAGGTCGAGTTTTTACTTTCTAATTTGGAGCTGGCGGACTACTATGATAAGCTTATCCAAAAGTTTGATTATAAGCTTGCATATAACTGGTTGACAGTTGATTTGATATCTATATTAAATAAACTGGAAAAAGAGTTTAATGCAGAGGTTTTGCCTGCTGGTGTTTTAGGTCAAATTATAGAATCTGTACAGAAAGATATTATTTCTCAAAAGTCTGCTAAGCAGGTAATGTCTAGTTACGTTGAGAGCCCTAGGAGTATAAATGAGATAATAGCAGAGCTTGGATTAAAACAAGTTTCTGATGAGGGGGCAATCCGTGAATTGGTGCGGGAGATAATCAAAGCAAATCCAGAGCAGGCTGATGATTTTAAAGCTGGTAAAACTAAACTTATGAGTTTTTTTGTCGGTCAGGCTATGAAAGCTAGTAAAGGCAAAGCAAACCCTAAGCAAGTTAATCAAATCGTTCAAGAAGAATTAAATAAATAGGTGAAATCTGGGTTCTGTCGCAAACTGGTAGTTGTGTAAATTTATAGTATAATTTTATCACAAATATTTCCTCAATTTTTAGATGTTAGATTTTACAGGCAGACATTTTGGAAAACTATTAATACTGCAAGCCATCCGTTGGTATTTATCTTATCCGTTGAGCTATAGGCATGTAGAAGAATTAATGAAAGAACGAAGAGTAAATGTAGATCATAGCACCATCAACCGCTGGGTTACTAGATATGCAAAAGAGCTTGAAGCTTGCTTCAGTAAAGCGTTTCGTAAATATGGGAGTTACATTAGTTGGAAAATGGATGAAACATACATCAAATATAAGGGTCAATGGGTATACTTATATAGAGCATTAGATAAGAATGGCGATACTCTAGAGTTTATGTTGTCTGCTAAAAGAGATGAGAAAGCAGCTCGCAAGTTCTTCAAGAAAACCATTGGTAAACATGGCTTACCAGAGAAAGTGAATATAGATAAATCTGGAGCTAATGAAGCTGCATTACTAACTATCAATATCTTCCTATTTTTGTTCGGTATTTGGTATACTCATGGTATAGAAATTAGACAAAATAAGTATTTAAACAATCTCATAGAGCAAGATCATAGAAATATAAAAAGATTAACTCGACCCATGTTAGGGTTTAAGTCATGGGACTCTATGGAATCTACTATAGCTGGATATGAGTTAGTAAATATGATCAAAAAAGGTCAGCAGATTAATGCTGGTAGCTTTGGGATCAATTTTATGCAATAGCAGGATAATTGTATCTAGAGAATAATGATTCTAGAAAAATTGTAACTAATCTACCAGTTTGCGACAGAACCCATTTCTCTGCGGTGGACTTAAACTACGATCATCCATTCCTCTTTGCTGCATTTGTTGCTGAGGCATTATAAACCTACCATCTCGTGTAGTAACAAATCCTTTCTGTTGCTGCTGTTGAGGGGTAATAGCATTTCTAGGCGGTGGACTTAAGCTACGATTAGTTTCATTATAAAAACCTCTTTGCGTATTAACAAATCCTTTCTGTTGCTGCTGTTGAGGGGTAATAGCATTTCTAGGCGGTGGACTTAAGCTACGATTAGTTTCATTATAAAAACCTCTTTGCGTATTAATAAATCCTTTCTGTTGCTGCTGTTGAGGGGTAATAGCATTTCTAGGCGGTGGACTTAAGCTACGATCCTTTTGATACATTTGTTGCTGTTGTTTTATTTCATCCTCTGAGCTAAATGGATTTTCAAAATCTTCAAGATTTTTCATATTAGTGGAGCTCCTACTAATATCTTCTACTATAAAGGGGATTTCTCTAAAATCGATGAGCTCCTCACCTTTAGAGTTTTGGCTCTTCATCTTATTCTTCATAAAAACATTAGCCATATCACCTATATTATTAACAAAGTTTTTAAGTTGTTCTATTATTTGAGGCTTGTTTTCATTTTGTATTTGAACTCTTTTAATATTTTTGTTAAATGTGGCTAAAGAAACCCTATTGACATTATAGCTTTCATGGATACGCTTAATATTATTAGCATTGCCTTGACTATCGTGCAGTTGTAATGCTTGGGTAATAGAATATCCTTCATTATTTTGGATTTTCCATACAGCTTCATTGTATTGACCAAACAAACCAAACACATCACATCCTTTGAGGCCGCGACAGAAACTTAGTTCTACTCTACGTGGCAAATTATACTTAGATATAAACATTAGAACATCAGATAGTTTAGGCATTTCAACCCATAATATACTTCTGTTCTCTTTAAAGATGTGGACGACACCCAAACCTAAAGCATATTGTACTTGTGTGAAGGCAATAGAATACCGTCTTTCTTGTTCATCTTTTTTCAAGTCAGATGAAATCCACGGGGATAGAGAAGCATTCATAATTTTATCATCAAACGTTGCTGTTCCAGTTACGAACTTTTGGAGGTTTTTTTGAACCTTATCACCACTATAAGTAATTTTCTTATTTTCACGCAGACTATTAAGTTCAAGCTCTTTATTACACCCCATATACATGACGCAGGAGTTTTTTCCTTCACTATCACGAGACCATTTACCGAAAACCCGTTCTTTCAGGCGTTCGTAACTATCTGGAGCATTTAAAATACTACCATATGGTTGGCTAAAGAATATATCCCATGACCCTGGAGGTGGTGAGAAAGGATCTACATGACCTCCTGGTAAATAATCTCCTGCTTGGGTACCGTGAGCACTTATGGTAATTCCTTTTAATCCAGAGAAGTCAATTAATCGTTTAATATTAAATTCTCTTTCCCATTTAAATATGAATTCAATAGTGTTGTATTTAAATATTCCAACATCTACTGTTTTACCGTCAATATTCCCTTCATATCGTCTTACTTGACGTGTTTCTTTACCTCCCTGTCTTACACAAGAGTATTGTGTACATCTTAAATTTCCAATGGTATCTATACAAGCACCACCTGCACTAGTTAAAACCAACATAACATCTCTCTCCTATTAATAATTAGTAAATAATCTTTTCTGTATTATAATTATAATTTTAAACTTACTATTATTCATTATTAGTAATTAATATCGGTTGTTAAAATTCCTTTGATATTATTTAATAATGATTATCATTATTGTATAATGGTTGGATATTTTTTTAAAAAAGGGTTTCTGTGAAACAGGTAGGATTTATTGGTTGGCGTGGTATGGTAGGCTCAACTCTTGTAAGAAGAATGTTAGAAGAAGGTGATTTTAATTGTATAAAGTCTGTATTTTTTAGCACTAGTTTATATGGTCAAAAAGCCCCAGAGATTAATAACCTTGCTAAAACTATAGAGGATGCTTATGATCTAGTTAAACTCTTAGATATGGATATTATTGTAACTTGCCAAGGCAGTGAGTATACCCAAAAAATATTGCATAAATTAAATCAAAAAGGTTGGCAAGGTTTTTGGTTGGATGCAGCTTCTGAGAAACGTATGGATGAGGATAGTACAATAGTTTTGGATCCTGTAAATTCAGAAGTTATTTATGAGTCTCTAGAACAAGGGATAAAAAATTTTATCGGCGGAAATTGCACTGTAAGTTTAATGATGTTAGGAATTCATGGATTAATTAAATCTAATTTGATTAGGTCTATATCAAGTATGAGTTATCAAGCTGTATCAGGATCTGGAGCGAAAGCTATTAATGAGTTGATCCAGCAAAGTAACTTGATAATTAAAAGTATTAAAGATCAAAAAGAATTATCTTTTTATGAAACTATTAACCAAAAAGGGTTTCCTTGTTCAGAATATTTAGCTCCTATAGCATTTAACTTAATTCCTTTTATTGATTCAAGACTGGCTAATGGTCAAAGTAGAGAAGAATGGAAGGCTCAAGCCGAATTAAATAAGGTTCTCAATAGAGATAAACCACCTATATTGGTAGATGGCATTTGTGTACGAGTACCAGTTTTTAGAGCGCATAGTCAGGCTCTTACAATTGAGCTGGAAAGGGAATGTTCTATAGAAGCTTTAGAAGATATTATTTCATCTGCTAATCCTTGGGTTAAGCTAATAGAAAATACACCACAAGCAACAGCTGAATATTTAACACCTCTAGCTGTAACCAATAGCTTAGATATAGCCGTAGGAAGACTCAAAAAGACAAACTTATCAGATAAGCATATACAGCTTTTTACTGTTGGAGATCAGCTACTATGGGGTGCTGCAGAACCACTTAGAAGAGCGTTAAAAATTATTTTAAATGCTATGTAAGGTTTTTTCATTATTTAGTTTCTTTAAAAAGAAATAAGCTATTAAAAAACCTGGGATAGAAATAGCTCCACCTAACGTGAAAAGCATGCTATAACCTATATTTGCAGCTAAAAAGCCACTTACAGACATCCCTAATATATATATCAGAAGTTCAAAACAAATTAAGATCGTAAAGTCTGTTCCAGCTTGGTTTTTTGAACTAAACTTCATAAATATAGTATATAGAACTATCATCTCCATAAGGCGTGAAGCCATATTCAGTAAGACTATACTAAATATTATTGTAGAGTTGCCGATTCCACTAAAGCTAATAAAACCAAGAGAAAAATAGCAAAAACCGCGTATTATAGCTAATAAAGTTAATAATGCTGTTTCCTTATAAAAATTAAATAGATAGCTAATTATAGCAGCACCAAAGATTCCTATAATAGCGCTACCAGTTCCCATTACCATACCTATTGTGCTCAAAGGAATATGAGAATCTACCAAAAAAGCTGATTGCATACCCATTACCAGTCCTTCACAGGCTCTGTAGCTTAGGCAAATTATTAGAAGAGTTCTCGTTTCTTGCCTTTTAAAAAAAGATTTTATAGATGGTATACTATGTTGATATTGGATATTTTCATTTTTCTCTTTGATAGAGAGCATATATAAGCAAATGCCTACGCTTAAGGTAGCTAGACACAAGGTTATCTTATGCCAATCAAGTATATTATATAGAGCAATTAAAGCAGCACCTCCTACCGTACTACCTAAGGTTGTGCCAATTACTCTATAGAAATTACTCCATTGTAAGTTTTTAGCTTTAGTTTGTTCAATTGCAAATCCATCAACAGCAATATCTTGAGTTGCTGCAATAGTCGACAGTACAAAAGCAAATAAAAAAATGTAGTTTGTATAAACTTTAGGATTATAAATGAAAAATATTAGAAATAGTAATATAGTAAAAAATTGCATTGTTAAAAACCAACTTTTTCTTCTACCTATTTTATGTATGTATTTTCTATCTACAAATGGAGCCCATAAAAACTTTATAACCCATGGTAATAATAAGATACTGAAAAGCCCAATTTTTTCTAAAGAAACTCCTTCAGACCTTAAAATGGTAGGTAACCCAAAAGTACAAAAATATAAAGAAACAGCTTGAGCTAGGTATAATACTATAAGATCAAAACTTTGTTTTTTCATATTAAGTTACCCTCTTCAAGTATTTGATAAGCTTTTTCTTTTGCAGAAGAGATATCTTTGACTGCTATACAATTAAAAGGCATGCCTTTATCCATAGCGGGAGTATTGATCTTTTTTATCATAATAGGGTCTTGAGTAACTCTAATCATACCAAGGCACCATTTGGCAAGCTCTGGTTTTGCTTGTTTAAACCATTTTGCTTGCTTTATTCTAGCTTTATGTTCAAACTGATAGTTTTCAGAGAAAGTGCTGATTATCAAGAACTTTTGTTGCCTTTTAAGAATTTCACTACAATTATCAAGCCAATCAAGAGCATCATTATAAGTTGGGTAGCTACCAAAATGCATATTTATAATGGGCCATGTTGCTGTATCACATTCAATCATAATTCTTTCCCAACATTAAAAGAGTCTTTTGAGCAAGTAAATAAATAAGCTTGTTTTTCTGGTAGGTTTATTTGGCCTTGGTTCTTATAGCCTATTTTAGGTGCTATTTTCTGAAATGGTATAACTCTAACATCAGGTTCAAAAACCACCTTATCAGCGCCTAATTCAGAAAAGCAATATTTACTAAGAGCTTCAACAAGTAGCTTTGAATATCCTCTGCCAATAGCATCTTCAGGGCCTATTAAAAGATGCCAACCATAGTCATTATCATTAGCAGGAAAATACCCAGCAATACGATCTTTTTTAGCATTATAAATTTCTGCATATGCAATCTCTCTACCATCTATTGACAAGATAAATAGATTTTGATTAGCGTTTGATAACATGTTACAAAAATGTTTCTTTAGGTGTTCTTTAGGCTTATCAAGGTTCCAGAATTTTGCCACATGTGGTTTATTCATCCATTTATGAATAGTGTCTAAGTCTTTCTCAAGGCAAAAATGTCTAAATGATATTTTGTTGTGCTGGAACTCTTGAGTATTTATTTCTTTAAAACGTTTACCTAGGTAAAGAGGATTTTCAAGTTGACCTGTCGAAATAACTTTAGGTCTAGAAGAATAATCACCATATCCAACCTCAAATATCCTTAATCTGTTTAAGCAAAGTTTTTCAAAGCTTTTTTTATATAAATTAAAACGTTTAAAACGAGATTCTAAATCTGGGTTAATAGTTTGGTAGCGCTCAACGCATTCATGTAGTTTTTGGTAGAAATATAATTCTGGAAAATTAAGCTTATCAGCAAGTATTGTTGATATGTATCTGTAATGAACTACAAAGAGACCAGTATGAATAAATTGCAGTAAATAGTCATCATCTACTTGAGGGATAGCATCTTTTACTTCTTGTGGTAATGTGGCTAATTCTTCAACTGGATTTTTACATATATTGATATCGTCAACAAAATCTTTCATAGCTAGGCCAACAGGAAGATTATTTTCAATAATCAATATACTATTCTCACCATGTGGTGAAAACACCATGCCATATTTATATAAAAAATGAAGCAAAGCAGGGACAGTATTTTCAAAAAACATCTCTAACCATTGACTTACATTAAGAGAAGACTCTTTTATCATTTCACATAGTACATTTTTACTATCAGAGTCAACGTGGGTTAAAGCTGCCATAGTTAAAGCTTTTTCATTATTTTTAAGCCTAGAGTGAATGCTTTCTCGCCATATTGCTCCTAGTTGCTCAGTAAAGTAGTAAGGAGATTCTGATATATCTGAGTAATAAGGATGCTTGCAGTATGCACTTGCTAATTCCCCTAATAAAATAAAGTTACACGTAGATAGAAATTTATCTTCTTTGGCTATCGTTTTAACCCATTCTGTAAGCATCGGAGCATTGATGGTTTGGTTTTTAGGTAATCCTCTATAAACAGCTGTATTTAGTATACTAAGAGGAAGCTTGATACTGTATTTTTCTGGGTGAGATATGTTTGAAAGAGTCCTTATAGATTGCATAGCTAAATGTTGATCTTTAGATTTACCCATAAATATGATTTCACCATCAGCTATGTATTTGGTAAATTGTTGTTTTAGGACATTTTCCCATTGCCATGGATGAACTGGTAAAATAAAGTAATCATCAGGATTTTTATTATTTGTCATAATAGTTTTATTAAAACTTTCTAAAATATCGGGGTGTATCTCTTTTTGCGTTATTTTTGAATAGCTTAGATTTGAGATACATGAGAAAGTTATTAGATCTTTATTTACCGCAATCCACGATAAATTTATTATTTTTTGCATCTCTGGAGCATAATTGGCATGATCAGAAGAATTAAAACCAATGCGACCTTTGTTAATAACAAACCAAGGATGTCCTGTCATATTACCTTCTATATAAGCATAAGGGAGCTTATAAATCTCACTAGCAGAGACCTTATCTTTTTGTAAGATAGCAATATCTGCATATATAGTATTATTTAATTCTTTTATAAAATGAGCAGTTGTTACAGGATTGATTTTAGTTATAGGTAAAGTATCTATAATAAACCTTATAGCATCATCAGCAACTTCTGAATAGTCATTTTCGTGTCTTATGGTAGAGTCTTGGTGAACGATCAAATTACCATAAATTCTTTTAGTAGCTTTAAATTTATAATATAAAGCCGATGTTATTTTTATGGTATAGATTTCTTGATCAGCATCGTTTTGAACTGGAGCAAAAATTCCTTCATAACTAAATTCAGAAATTATTTTTTCTAGAAGTCGTGTGCTTGCTAATTTATAGTAATTTATTTTAGTATTCATAGTAATTATCTCCTAATTTTTGCATGCTTATGCAGCTTTGATACTGGATTTTTGAGTTAAATATTTCTTTGGTACTCCAAATGTAGAAAAGATATTTTTCGATGAAATTTTGTAAATCTCTTTTTGCAGTAATTTATTTGCTATTACAGCATTTCTATATGCTCCTAAGCCTAAATCAGGTGTTCCTACACCATGAGTGTGCATTTCAGCATTTTGCACGAAAATATTTAGATTCGTGTCTTGAGTTACTAACTTATAATCTCTAGTTATATGTAGATTACCATTTTCGTCTTTGGTAATAAATTTCTCTATATTTGCAAGTGAGTGAGTAATATCTGATTTATAGCCAGTTGCTGCAATAACTCTGTCTGTCTTAATTAAGAAATCTTCATTTTGTTGGTTATGATAAAAAGAGCAGTTAAGTTTATCAGTATTGCAATCTATATTATGTAACTCACTATTTGAAATAAGTTCCGCTTTATTTTTATTTTGAACTGTTTCTTGATAAAGAACCTCATAAATATTAGATATGGTTTCTGCACTAATCCCTTTATAGAGTAAATCTTGTTCCATTAAAATATTAGGTTTCTTAGTTGTTGGAAGATTATAAAAATAATCAATGTATTCAGGTGAGAAGTGCTCTAAACCAAGTTTGGAGTATTCCATAGGGAAAAATCCTTTACTTCTTGTTACCCAGCTAATTTGAGTAGAGTCATTTTTTGATTTCATTAAATCTAAGAATATCTCACCAGCACTTTGTCCAGAGCCTATTAACGTTATATGCTGGTCTTTTAATACTTGATCCTTTATATTAAGATACTCACTGCTGTGGTGGACATTTTTTGTGTCAGAAAAATGAGATGGAAGGTGAGGTTTTGTTCCTAGACCTAATACAATGTTTTTTGCTAGATATTGTTGCTCTTCACCATTACTGTTTTTAACAGTGACATTCCAAGTTTCATTGCCTGAGACTTTTGAGTGTTCTATATTTGTAACTTCATAACCAAATTTACATGATTGACAGTTTTCAGCTACCCATAAGCAATAATCATTATATTCCTGTCTTTGAATAAAGAAATTTTCTTTAAAGTAGAATTTATAAAGACGACTTTTTTGATGTAAATAATTTAGAAAGCTAAAATTACTAGTTGGGTCAACCATTGTCACTAAGTCTGCAAGAAATGGTACTTGTAATGTTGTCCAATCCATCATCAAACCGGGATGCCAGCTAAAGCTTTCTTTTTTCTCAAAGAAAATACTATTTATAGGTTTTTCATTTAATAAAGCAGATAGCCCTAAGTTAAATGGTCCTATCCCTATTCCGATAACATCATAAATTTTCATAAATTTCCTTAAATGGGTTTTTTGTATCAACATAGATTGATTGCCTTGTTAATGGAGCTTGTAATTCATCAAGACCATTTAGTCTGGTAAGAAGATTAGCTTTTAATGGTAATTGATCCACACTTAGAAGTTTTTTTATAAACCTATCGCAAATTTGATATTTACTTGGAAAAATTTCAAAGAAATTGATAGTCATTTTTATTAGATCTAGTTCACTAATAAAGCCAGTATTCACTATTGTTTCTATAACAGAAATTAGTTGGTTAACTATAAAATAATAACAAAAATGATGATCTATGAAATCTTGAGAACCTTCACAGAGATCCTGAATATCACCAAAATTAGCTTCAATTAAACCTTTATGGTCTTTTATGTAATAGTATCCTTGGCTATCTCGATAAAAACTTTCGACAGGTAGACCATGCTCTAATTTGACCAGTAAATTTTGTTGATGGGCTTCTAAAGCAATTCCATATTTTGAATATAACCAAAGTATAGGAGCTATAGCTACACCAAGGTATGTTTCAAACCAGTAAAGAGCAGCATCATGGGTGTTAGAATTATTGTGAACACTAAAATATTGAATTAATGAGCTGATACGAGTTCTTTCATTAAATGGGTTTGGTTCAGTCAAGCTAGCAATACACGCTATATCATCTTGTGGATTAAAGTTAGCGTTACGAATAATACATATACTAGGGTCAAAAATTTTGTTATTTATCTTTATCGCTGAATAAGCTGGGTCTGTAATTAGGTTAAAGTAAGGAAACAGATTGTCTAAAATAGGCTTAAGGTGGTTTGTATAGAGCTTATGTACAGATATGCTTCTTTTACACTCTTTAGCAAGATTTACTCTTACAGAGTTTGTGATAGCAATATTTAGTGAAAATTTCAGCATAATATTAACTTCAGGGGAGTATACGGTTCTTACAGATGTTGTTGGGTAAAACCAGGGTCCAGTAATACCTATATCAATAATTTTATTGTCTGATTTGTATTCTTGAATTTCGCTTTGTTTAGCTAGGTAGGCGGCTTGCCATGGGTGGAGTATAAAAAGTTCATAATTCTCATTTATCTTTTTAGGAAGGTCATTTTCTGCTAAAAAATTTAGAAATAGTTCATTTGTAGTTTTGTCAAGTAAAGATTGTGTTTCTAAAACGCTTTTATCAACATACATATAATAAAGTTGCAATTTTCCATTTGTTTCGGGGGAGTATTTAATAAATTCAGCATCTGAGAAACCTTCTCTGCTTTTGGGATCGGGTTGTAATCTATGGCCTCTTAAAAGGTTTTGCTCATTTGTAATAAAAGGATTTTTATAGCCAAAAACCTCATCTAGTTTGTATTTTCTAGTTTGTAATATCTTAGCTATGTTTACCGTTGAATTTGATATTCTATTTATAATTTCATTATCATTAGTCTTATCGAGTTCTTTAGTAATTAAAAATACCGCCTCAAGTGGGTCTAGCTCTGATTTCCCTTCATCTTTAATGATATAGCAAGGTAGCTGCCATGACGGTGATCTTAAAATTGGAGAGACCTTTACTGAAATCTCAAACTTGGATTTAATAGTATCCAGCTCTATGCTAAAGCAGTAATTACCATTAGAGGTCTTATGTAATTTATAATTATCATATTCTCGATAATAGCAGTTAAGAAAATTTTTAAGGGTTATTTCATTGGCATATTTAATCATCATTATTTACTCCTATTTGATTTTTAAATAAATTGCCATATAGTTTTATTTGATTAAGACATTCAGTTACTAATTCCAATGTAACCATAGGATTGACAAGGGTAATCTTTAAGTATGTATTTCTATTTACTTTTGTTTGTGCAATAGCAAAGTTTCCACTATGAAAGATGGCTTTATGAATTTTGCTATTAATTGTATTTAGTGTTTCTTGGTTTGAATTTTCATCAAAATATCTAAAAACAATAGTATTAAGACTATTGTTAAGATGTTGAGTTTCTTTGAAAGCTAATTGTAGATTTTTATCTTCGCTAACAGTTTTGATACTTTTAGTTGTTGTTGCAATAATATGGTTAATCCATTCTGAAAATAATTTTGTTCCACTACATTTTAAGGCAATAGAGAGTTTAAGAGCATCAAATCTTCTAGTAGTTTGAATCGATTTATCTACTAGATTTATAGTGTCAAAACCATCTTTATCTGGATTAAGGTAGTCAGCATGGTAGCTAAGAAGTTTTAATATTGACTTATCTTTACAAAAGAAAGCTCCACAGCTGATAGGCTGAAAGAAGAGTTTGTGAAAATCAACGGTTACTGAATCAACTAATTCTAAACCATCAAGTCGATATTTGTGCTTATCTGACAAGAGTAAAGCTCCTCCAACAGCAGCATCAGCATGAAGCCAGATATTATTATCGTTTGCAATTTCTGCTATCTTTTTAATATTATCAATACATCCAAAATCAGTATCTCCTACAGTAGTAACTATACATATTGGTATTAGGTTTTGGGTTTTTAGGGTACTTATTCTAATTGTCAAGTCTTGTGTATCTAGTTGTAAATTATCATCTGTATTTACAATCTCAATACAGTTTTTACCTAAGCCTAAAAGGGCTAGTGACTTATGCACAGAGAAGTGTGTTTTTTCTGTGCATAGAACGCGAAATCTGTTAGCAATATCTGGCAAACCTTTATCTGCTACTTTATGGTTAAGAGTACTTTTGCAGAAATGATCTCTAGCTAAAAGTAAACCCATTAAGTTCGATTGTGTTCCTCCACTAGTAAATACCCCATCAGATAGATTATTATCATTATAGATTAATAAACTTAACCAGTTAATAATGTGTTGCTCTATGTATGTGGCAATAGGGCTTTGATCCCAAGAATCCATAGATTGATTTAAAGCTGATATGAATGTTTCAGCAACTAGTGATGGTACCATTACGGGGCAGTGTAGATGAGCCATCGACTTTGGAGAGTTTACGTTTAAAGAATGTTTAAAAATATCATTTAACTGCTCTTCAAGAACTATACTAATATCATTAGGGTATTCATCTATATCAAACTGGTTAGCTATTTTTTCTAAATCTTTTGCTGCTTTGGTGCTAAAAATCTCATTTCTTTTTAAATTATTGGAGATTATTTTCAAAGCTTTTTGTATGCTACTCTTATAGGTGTTAATGCTTTCATCAGAGCTATTTAAGAAATATTTATCAAGATCTAGGCTCATATATTTTCCTTAATCGAGCTTTCTAATATTTTAATTACTTGGTCAATTTGCTTTATTTCTATAGTAAGAGGAGGTAGGAATCTAAGAGTTGCTCCAAAGCGTCCTCCTAATTCGATAATAAGCCCCTTATCGAAACAGGTTTTTTTGATCTTTAAGGCTTTTTCTCCATCTGCAGGAAAACTTCCTATAATGTCTGGTTTAGATGTTGTATCTACAACTTCTACACCAATCATTAAGCCAGAACCTCGTACATCTCCGATGATGTTATATTTATTTTTTAATTCATTTAGTTTATCAAGTAGGTATTTGCCAGCTACCCTTACGTGTTCTAGAAATTCAGGTTTGTTAACTCTCTTTAAAACAATGCTACCGGCAACCATAGCTAACACATTACCTCTAAAAGTTCCTGTATGGGCTCCAGGACTCCATGTGTCTAAGTATTCTTTGTAAAGAATTACAGATATCGGTAAGCCCCCTCCTAGAGCTTTTGATAAAACTATTACATCAGGCTCGATACCAGCTTTTTCAAAGGCATACAAGTATCCTGTTCTACCTATACCACATTGAACTTCATCAACAATTAGAGGAATATCTAGCTCTTTAGTAATTTCTCTTATAGCTTTTAACCATTTAGATGGCGCCGGTATAGCTCCACCTTCGCCTTGTACTGGCTCTAAAATAATTGCAGCTGGTTTTTTTATGCCACTTTCTGGATCTTTCAATAAACGTGAAATCATTTGGATGTTTACATCAATGCTTTGTTCACCTTTTAGTCCAAAAGGGCAGCGATAAGCATATGGATAAGGTAAAAAATGCACATACGGAGTTAGACCATTAATATGTTGTTTTGGGCCCAAGTTCCCCATTAAAGATAGTGTTCCTTGTGTCATGCCATGATACGCACCATGAAAAGCTATTATAGTTTCTCTACCTGTTGCTGTTTTACATAGTTTAATAGCGGCTTCAACAGCATCAGCTCCACTAGGGCTACAAAACTGTACTTTCGTATTTCCATGGTAAGATTTAGGTAGTGTGTTTAGTAGATCATTCATAAAAGTATGCTTTTCTTTAGTAAGTAAGTCTAATGTGTGTATTGGCACTTTTTTACTTAAAGTCGAGGATAAGACATCTGTGATTTCAGAGTCATTATGTCCAAGGGCTATGCTGCCAGCTCCAGCTAAGCAATCAATATATACTTTTCCTTCAATATCTGTTAGGAAGATCCCTTGAGCTTTTTCTATCACTAGAGGATTTTTTCTTGGATAGCTTCTAGCATTAGATTCCCAATTATTTTGATCTTTTAACATAGTTTGTTGTATTGAGGTATTCATTATTTCTTTTTATCATAATTAATATTGATAATCATTATCATTTATATTATATTCTAATGCAATACTTAATTAGTAAATATTTTTAACTTTTCATGACAAAACAATTTAGTGTGGCAAAATTTGGTGGAACTAGTGTAGGTAATGTTTCAGCTATTCAAAAGTGCATAGAAATAGTAAATAGCAACAAAAATATAAAAATTATCGTTGTAAGTGCTCAAGCTGGGGTAACTAATCTACTTGAAAAACTTATAGTGAGTAATGTAGATAGTTATAAAGGACTTTTCCTTGAGCTTTATCAAATTATAGATCCTATAGTTGAGTATGTAGGTAATAATGAAGGGCTAAATATAGATGTTTTATTTAAAGAGCTTGAGGTTTCTTGTCAGAAGTTATACCAGAGTTACCCTTCTGACTTAAGTTTACACGCGCAAATATTATCTTTTGGTGAGAGAGTTTCTGCAGTCCTTTTTAATCAAGCTTTGAAAAAGAATGGTATAAGATCTTCACATATTGATGCAAGGAAAATTATAAAAACTGATAGTAATTATACTAGGGCAAAACCTTCACTAAAAGATATTAGTGATCAAACTAATCTTTATATGTCAGACCATGAAGAAGTAGTAGTTTTAGAAGGATTTATTGGTTCTAATGAAAAAAGTGAGACAACAGTTTTAGGTAGAGGTGGTAGTGATTATTCTGCAGCACTTATAGCTGAGGCTGTTAAAGCTGATTTACTATATATTTGGACAGATGTTGTTGGAATCCATCAGGTAGATCCAAGGTTAATACCTAAATCAAAAGTTATAAGAAAGATAAATTTTGATGAAGCTATTGAATTAACAAATTTTGGGGCAAAGGTTCTGCACCCTGATACACTTTGGCCGGTGATGCGAAGTGGTACAAAAGTATTTGTAGGCTCGACTTTTTTTCCAGAAAGAGGAGGTACTTATATCGAGAATGGACCAAAAGATAAAAAAAGTATAGTCAGAGCTATTACTGAACGAAAAAGTCAATCTCTAATAAAGGTGAAATTTTCTAATAATGATGTTTCAAGTGTAGTTTATCGGGTATTTTTGGTTTTAAAGAGGTATGGCGTCAGCCCAGATATAGTTAATCTAACAGAAACTTCCCTTTCTTTTGTTATCACTCAAGTTGGAGAGTCTATCGAGCAGTTAATAATTAAAGATTTAAATTTATTGGATGAAATAATTATAGATATAGATATAGAGCGTAACCTTTCACTAACAGCTATTGTAGGCAACAATTTAGATAAACTTCCAAAACTTTTAAATAAGGTTATAAAGGCTTCTAATATTTCTAATATAAAGTTGTCTGGTTATGGAGCTAATGGTAGTAGCTTATATTTATTAACAGATAGTAAGCATGTTTTGGAAAGAGTGTATAAGGCACTATTTTAGAGAGATCTAAGAATAAAGAAGAGAGGGTTTGTTGAAGTCTAATTTCATATTCGCAGCTTTTAGAAAGCATACCCTTGTCAAAATTTCTCAAAAGCTATTATCTACGAATGTTTGTTTCTTCTTAAAAGAATATAAAATAATGGGAGTGTTGCAAACTAAAATTATATGTTTCTAACTGTGTTAAAAATATTCTCAAAATGCTCATTTACTACATGTAAACTGCGCTTTTTCGAATATTTTTGCCTTGTTACCACCCATCTAATTCCAGCGTGCAACAGTCCCAATAATTAAATAACCAAAAAGAGAGATAAAAAATGAATTTAGTAACTCAATATAATGAGCATGGTGAAACAATGAGCAAGTTCTGTTGGTTAGCTGCTGCTGTAAATTTCCTAATAATAAAAAAAGGATTACATAAAAACTTAGTTTTAAATCAAATGAGAAATGCGATTACCAGCTCAAATTTTGACTTCAAAGAAAATTTTTTAAAATATATCAAAGATGGTATATCTATGTCAGATAATAATTTTAAAACTGATTTTATAACATTATTAAACAAAACTTTTGGTCTAAAGATAACTTTATTTGAGCCCAACGAAAAGTTTAATAAGATGGTTTTAAAAGAGAAAATAGCTTTTATAAAAGCTAATGAATTTATTTTACTAGGAAATAATAATCTAGGAGGAATGGTTAGTCGTTATCATGCTTTTCTTTTAATGAATGGTTATTTTTATGAGCAATATGATAGACCATTTATTACAAATGGCTTTGATGATTCTTCTAAAAACTACTCAAAATGCAGACATGGAGCTAAATTATGCCATGCAAGAGGTATATTACATGAGGCTTTGGAAGGTGATATTTACGGAGATATTTATTTACTTCCCACCTCAAATTATAAAATTTTAACTCCATATTGGAGAAGCTCGCATTATTATAGAAATGATTTTAGCTCTGATGATGAATTTGTATTGGTGACAACAGAAATGCTAGATTTTTTTAAATAAAGTTTAAAATAAAAAAATTATGTTATTATATTTTGCTCTTCTCATTTCATATAAGCACTTTTTCATATCAGGATAATAGTTTTAGAATTATAGACTCAAATAACAGTGTAATACCAGTTCCAACACATATTAGTACTTTCTAACTTTGTATTTCATACCTAATTTAATCCTTTAATATTTGCCAATAGCCACTGCTATTGCCTGCACATCAAAAACTTAAATTAGTCATAAACTCCTTTGGGATAAATGCAACAATTTATGTTGGAATTGGTATAAAATCTGACTAATCTGCTAAATTTATGTTTAGTAAAAAATACTCACCGACTTAATGTATGGTAGAAGTTTATTTCTTACCTTTTATTCCTTTAAAGGTTTTTTTACGTTTAGGAGTTGCTCTGAAAGAATTTTCTATTTTTGAAATACTTTCGGAAGTAGAAACAAAGTGATCGGCTTCTTCTTGACTTAAGTAATTTAGTTTATTATTTTTTGTTGAGTAAATAGCATTTATGATAATATTTTGGAGACACCATGGTAAATTCATTTTAAATAGGTCTCTAACGTATATTTTAAATATGAGATCAATAAAAAACTTAATCAATTTTTCCGATGAATTGAAACTGATTTCTCCAAATGTAGGGTCATAAATACTATTGTATTGTGATGTAATAACTAAGGAGTGTCCAGGAAGACCCTTTATTGATTTAATGCCTATTCTAATCGTTTCATATTTTTGAAGAGCAGCCTGTAAAATTGACTCTAAAGACTCTGTTTTTTCAGAGGAAATTTGTAGACTATCAACCTGTTTTTCATGTAATTCTATGTTTAAATCTTTTTTTTGTTGGTTGACGTAGTTATATAGAGTATCCATGCCTTTTTTTTGATATAAACCTTGATAAGTTTCAGCATTTGCAAATAGTTGGAGGTTATGATCAGTTTGGGTTTTTACTATAAATTTTTGATGAAAAGAAGCATTATTTTCATATAGTTTGTATATATAAAGGACTGATGCTCCAACACATACTCCACCAGTATATTGAGGAATAAATTCTGATTGGTCTTCAGGAAGATACCAGTAGTTTCCCTTAAAGTTAATACGTAAATATTGAGCTAAGTTAAACTGATTGCTATCTATATGTTTTAGGACTTGGTCAAAATATTGATCTTGCTCTTTATAACTAGAAAATTTAATTTGAAGAAGATAGCGTTCTTTCTGAAAATCATCATATGATTTGTAGTCTTTACTTTGTAACTTGTTGTAATTTTCGTATGTGCGTGAAAAAGTAGATGGAGCTACGACTTTGAGTTTTGGTAGCATCTTGTGTTCATAAAAACCCTCATTAACTGGAGTTACGGACTTTTGGGAAAAAGTTAAAGCGAAAAAGTTTTCTATGTGTTAATTTATAATTACATCAACTATGTTATGTTCTAAAAATGAAACAACGTGAATTAGCCAATCTATATACTGAATATTTATTATGTCAAAACTCCCAAGCAAGTGCGACAATGTGTTCAAGTATGTTAGATGAACTAGTAAAGCATGATAGTTTTTCTCGGATGTTAAAAGTTGGTAGTTATGAAAGTAAATATGTCTGGTTAAAAGGTAAAAGTATTTTAAACGCCTACAAAGATAAGCCAAAGATATTATCTATAGACAATACAATAAGTCCTAAATCTGATAGTATGGTCAATGAGGTAGTAAACTGGTTTTATGATCATTCTGTAGGTAGAGCAGTTAAAGGCATCAATCTTATTAGTGCTTTAATCCACGTTGGAGATGCTAATATTCCTGTAGGCTTTGAAGTACAAACTAAGGAAAACTTTGTAGTAGAAAAAGATAAAGCAGGTATGGAGCGCTTAAAGCGTAAAGCACGCTACACAATTAATGAACTGGCAAGAAAACTGATATTGAAAATTATTAAGAATTTCTCTAGTTTTGATTATATAGTAGCTGATAGATATTTTGCTTCTAAAACTAATTTGAAATTCTTTAACAAACATAAACTCTCGTATGTAATAGGTATAGCAAATAATCGTTTAGTTGCTAAGAGTAAAGCTAATGCTCTTGCTGGTAACTACTGTAGGTTAGATGAATTAGGATTGCTAGAAAATGAGGCTATGAAAATTTATTTAAAAGATATAAAATATAGTCTTGTGGTTACTCGCCAAGTCTTCAAAAACGGGGACAATTCAACAGGTGAGATTTATTTAATTACTAATGATCTAAACCTAGAGAGTAACCACATAGAAGATATCTATCAAAAAAGATGGAATATAGAAGTTTATCATCGAAGTATAAAACAAAACGCTAGTCTTGCTAAATCACCTACATCTGTAATTACTACTCAGCTTAACCATATAGGTTTATCTATAGGTGCATTTATTGAACTTGAAAAACTAAAACTTGCTTCAAATAAAAATCACTATGCGTTGAAAAGGAAAATGTTAATCGCCGCCAATCAAGCGAGTCATAGGGAAATTATAAAAATGAAAAAAATACTCAAAATGACTGCTTAAATTTAAAAGTCCGTAACTCCAGTCATTAATACCTGCAGTGAAATACTGAAAATCAGATGCTATTTCATATAATTTTGTGTATTTTGATGTATCATTTTTATATAAACTTTCAGCTAAAAAGTATATCCCAATACCTGCGTTATAGATTGGCTTTTTTAACTCTTCTTCTTTTGACGCCCTAAAATAAAATAAGATGTTATAAAAAGGCCAGAAATTATCACTGTAGCAAATTTTTGTATGTTTAATGCCATGAAAAGCCCTTCCTATAGTTGAAGATGTATCATTTTGTATCAGCCCACTAGAGTTTTTGATAACTAACTTATATTTATGACCTTGCTTTATATTACTTAAAAATAAAAGGTTTTCCTGTATATTGGATATTACTTTCTTTAAAATTTCTTCCTTTGACATTTAAGATTTATCCTTTTTTAGAGTCATCTAAGCTAAATTGTTGGGACATTTATGTATCCAAAATTTTGTTGTAAAATTATTTCCTTCGACAAGCTTTACATTTGACATATATATTAAGGTTGTGATCTATAATTTCTGCACCTAATGACTCAACTATTTGCTTTTGAAGTTTTTCAATTTCTTCACTATAAAACTCTTGTATCTTATTACATTTGATGCAGATTATATGATCGTGATGACCTCCTTGATTTAGCTCATACATTACTTGCTCGTTATCAAGCTTAAGTCGATTTATTATGCCGGCTGATTCAAATTGTCCTAAAACTCTATACACTGTTGCAATACCAATGCTACTACCTTGAGATTTAAGTTTAGAGAAAACATCATCAGGACTCAGGTGTTTATCTTTATTTTCCTCAAATAATTTTAGTATTTCTAAACGTGGTTGGGTAATTTTAAAGCCAAATTCTTTCAGATCTAGATTTTTTGAGTTCATCTTTTCTTTTTTTGGGCTGAAGCTTAATAGATTTTGACATAATTGTAAGTGTTATTGCAAATATTTACCCTTGCTAAGATGATTTATTATTCGTTATCTATGAGAATTTTGTATAGAATTAAAGACTGGAAAGTAAGGGAGGTAAAGGCGTATTTCGTTTTATATACTACACGTGAGTATACCTTTTGTATCTCATTTCTTTCTTCTATTTTTGACATCTAATGTGTCCCAAATTGACGGGATAGATCATAGGTAGCTATTGGTAATATTGGGTCAATGACTATAAGAATAAACTAAAAAATGTTTTATCAAACTACTTCTTAAATAATTTAGATGCGTTTACCCTGTATCCGGCTGCTGTTATTTTGTACTTAATTTTCAATTGTGGTATCATATTGAGATAACCTATTTATGAAAATTCTTCCTATGACTACAAATGTTTACTTAGAATTTGCTCCGATATTAATATTTTTAATTATAGCCTTTGCTGTGGGTGTTGTTTTTGCTGTAGCTGGTAAGGTTATTTCGATTATTGTAGGTGCAAATAACCCAAGTAAGAGTAAAAATGAAACGTTTGAGTGTGGTTTTCCAACTTTTGGAGATGCTAGAGAAAAACTAGACGTTCGATTTTACTTAGTTGCAGTATTATTTTTAGTTTTTGATTTGGAGTTGGCTTTTATTATCCCTTGGGGAATAAACCTAAGAGCAACAGCTACAACACCGGCAATATCTAACCATGCATTTTTTGCAATGATTATATTTTTAACAGTGCTATTTTTAGGCTTGATTTATGGTTGGAAGAAAGGGGCTTTAGAATGGGAATAAGTAACGAAAATAAGGGTTTTATCACAGCTAGTGCGGATGCTCTTATAAACTGGGTGCGTACAGGCTCTATGT
The DNA here is from genome assembly GCF_012222965.1 of Allofrancisella inopinata. Taxonomy (NCBI): domain Bacteria; kingdom Pseudomonadati; phylum Pseudomonadota; class Gammaproteobacteria; order Thiotrichales; family Francisellaceae; genus Allofrancisella; species Allofrancisella inopinata. Next base: position 161,367 of record NZ_CP038241.1, read on the forward strand.
GGCCGGTAACTACAGGTCTAGCTTGTTGTGCAGTAGAGATGATGCACGCTGGTGCTGCTAGATATGACTTGGATAGGTTTGGTGTTGTTTTTAGACCTTCACCAAGACAATCTGATGTTCTTATAGTGGCTGGTACCCTCTGTAATAAAATGGCTCCAGCTTTAAGACAAGTTTATGATCAGATGCCAGACCCTAAATGGGTAATATCTATGGGTTCCTGTGCAAATGGTGGTGGCTATTACCATTACTCATATTCTGTTGTTAGAGGATGTGATAGGATTGTGCCAGTGGATATTTATGTTCCAGGTTGCCCGCCTACTGCTGAGGCACTGGTTTATGGGATTATCCAGTTACAGAATAAGATTATTAGAACAAATACTATAGCGAGGAAATAGTTGTGAGTATTCCTTTACATCCTCATTTAGAGAATATTAAAAAGGTTCTAGAAGGATTTGATGTTTATTGTTGTATTGCTCACAAAGAAATAAATATAGCTATAAAACATCAAAAAGACATATATCAAGTATTGCAGAAGCTAAAAGAAGGGTATTCTTTTGAGCAGTTAAGTGATGTTACAGCAGTTGATTACTTGACATATGGTCAAACTGATTGGCAGGTTGGAAAAGAAGTTTCTCAAACAGGGTTTTCTCGTGGCCGCCAGCAAGGATTTGTAGAAAGTGGCTTTGATAACAGGTTTGAAGTCATATATCAGCTTTTAAGTATGAAGAATAATGTACGTGTCAGAGTTAAGTGTAAACTAAAAGATGCTCAAATTATCATCGTAGACTCTGTAAATGATTTATGGCCTTCAGCAAACTGGGCTGAAAGAGAAGTCTATGACATGTTTGGTATTTACTTTAATAACCATCCAGATCTAAGGCGGGTGCTTACTGATTATGGTTTTGTGGGGCATCCATTAAGAAAAGACTTTCCACAAACTGGTTATGTTGAAATGCGATATGATGAAAATCTTGGTAAAGTGGTTTATGAACCTGTAGAGATTGATGATAGGGTTAATACTCCTAGAGTCATTCGTGACAAATAATTTATGGATTTGTGATAATGGCAGAATATAAAAACTATACGTTAAATTTCGGACCTGTTCACCCTGCAGCACACGGTGTATTAAGACTTATATTAGAACTTGATGGTGAAACTGTAGTTAGAGCCGATCCACATGTGGGGCTATTACATAGAGGTACGGAAAAACTAGCTGAATTTAAACCATATAACCACAGTATAGGCTATATGGATAGGTTAGATTATGTATCGATGATGTGTAATGAGCATGCTTATGTCATGGCTATAGAAAAATTACTTACTTTGGAAATTCCAGAAAGAGCAAAGTATATCAGAGTAATGTTTGCTGAAATGACAAGAATTTTAAATCATCTTTTATGGGTTGCTGCCTGTGGAATTGATTTGGGAGCAATGACAGTATTTCTGTATGCTTTTAGAGTCAGAGAGGATCTTTTTGACTGTTATGAGGCAGTTTCAGGTGCTAGAATGCACGCAACTTATTTTAGGCCTGGTGGGGTAGCAAGAGATTTGCCTAACCAAATGCCACAGTATGAAAAAAGTCGATTCTCTAGCAAAAGAAAGACTAAAAAAATGAACAAGTCAAGACAAGGAAGTATGCTAGATTTTCTAGACTATTTTGTTGTAGATTTTGATAAATCATTAGGTGAAATTGATACTTTACTTACTGATAATAGGCTTTGGAAGCAAAGAACAGTTGATATAGGTGTTGTAACTGCAGACAGAGCAAAAGCTCTTGGTTTTACAGGGCCGATGCTAAGAGGTAGTGGTGTGGCTTGGGATCTTAGAAAATCACAACCATATGAAGTGTATGATAAGCTTGATTTTGATATTCCTATAGGAAAAAATGGCGACTGCTATGACAGGTATCTAGTCAGAATGGCAGAGATGCGGGAGTCTAATAAAGTTATAAAACAGTGTATAGATTGGCTAAGAGCTAATCCAGGTCCAGTTTTATCTGACAATTATAAGATTGCTCCCCCAAGCAGAAATGCTATGAAAAATGGTATGGAAGAATTGATTCATCATTTTAAACTTTTTTCTGAAGGATATTGTACCCCGGAGGGTGAGGTATATGTTGGAACTGAGCATCCAAAAGGTGAATTTGGAGTGTATATCAAATCAGATGGTGCAAATAAGCCATACAGATTGAAAATGAGAGCACCTGGTTTTGCTCATATTAGTGCTATGGATGAAATGTTATCTGGGCATATGTTAGCTGATACTCCAGCTATCATTTCGACAATAGATGTTGTGTTTGGTGATGTAGATAGGTAGAAAATAATGTCTTTAATAGAACTAATACCGCCACAAGCGAGAGAAGAATTAGAAAGAGTTTTAAGTAAATTTCCTGCAGATCAAAGAAGATCTGCTATTTTAGAAGGTTTACATGTATTGCAAGATAGTAATGGTGGCTACCTAACTGATGATTTGCAAACTGCTTTGGCGGAATATTTGCAAGTTAGTAAGGTGGATGTTTATGAGGTTGCTACATTTTATTGTATGTATAACCTAGAACCAGTTGGTAGACATAAGCTTAATTTATGCACCAATGTATCATGTATGTTAAATGGAGCTTATGATATTTTGGCTCATATTGAAAAAAGGTTAGGAATTAAGCCTGGTCAAACAACAAATGATGGTAGGATAACTCTAAAAGAAGTTGAGTGCCAAGGAGCTTGCTGTGGTTCACCTATGCTAGAGGTGGATAAGGTTTTTTATGAAAATATAACTATAGATAAAGTGAATCAGATAATTGATTCTTTGGAGTAAAAATGGCTAATGAAGTTTGTTTTCGTACCCTGCATTTAGATAAGCCATACAGCTTGGAGTCTTACTTATCTGTGGGAGGATACTCTTATTGGAACAAGATCTTAACCGAAAAGATTCCGCCAGAACAAATTATAGAACAGTTAAAGATCTCTGGATTAAGAGGTAGGGGTGGTGCAGGATTCCCAACTGGCTTAAAATGGAGCTTTATGCCTCGTAGTTTACCGGGTCAAAAGTATGTAGTTTGTAACTCCGATGAGGGTGAGCCAGGTACTTGTAAGGATAGAGAGATACTTAGAAATAATCCTCACCAACTTATAGAAGGAATGGCTATAGCTGGGTATGTTGTAGGGGCAACAGTAGGTTACAATTATACGCGAGGAGAGTTTTATGAACCTATCGCAAGATTTGAGGACGCTCTTATAGAGGCGTATCAGACTGGGTTGTTAGGTTCTAATATTAAGTCTTCAGGTATTTCTTTTGATCTTTATTCAGCAGTTGGCGCAGGAGCATATATTTGTGGTGAAGAAACAGCGCTTTTAGAGTCGCTTGAAGGAAAAAAAGGGCGTCCAAGGTTTAAGCCGCCATTTCCAGCATTTAAAGGATTGTATGGTAAACCAACAAATATCAATAATACAGAAACTTATGCCTCAGTACCTGCTATACTACAGCATGGAGGAGAGTGGTTTAAGAATTTAGGAACAGAAAAAAGTGGTGGTACCAAGCTTTTTTGTGTTTCTGGGCATGTGAAACAACAAAGAGTTGTTGAAATTAGCTTAGGCACACCGTTTAGTGAGCTTTTGGATATGTGTGGTGGTGTGCGAAATGGCAAGAAACTAAAAGCAGTAATTCCTGGGGGAAGTTCATCTCAGATATTAACTGGTGAAGAAATGATGAAAGTGAATATGGATTATGAGTCAATTTCTGCAGCCGGATCAATGTTGGGATCAGGAGCAGTAGTGGTATTGGATGAAACTGTTTGTATAGTTAAAACTTTAGCAAGATTAGCAGACTTTTATTATGAAGAGTCTTGTGGTCAATGTACACCATGCCGTGAAGGTACAGGGTGGTTATCTCGCACGTTACATAGAATAATTGCTGGCGAAGGAAAACCAGAAGATATAGATACTTTAGTAAGAGTAGCTACAAATATAGAAGGTAATACTATCTGTGGTTTAGGTGATGCAGCAGCATGGCCAGTACAGAGCTATATACGCAAATTCAGAGAAGAGTTTGTTTATATGATTGAAAATAATGGTAAAAGTATTGTGGATCAATAGTTGATTGGAGTGGTTCTGTGTCAGACAATAAAGAGTCCAAAAAAATAAATATAGAGATTGATGGTAAAAGTTATGAAGCCTTACCTAATCAATCTATAATTGAGATAGCTGATGCTAATGGTATTTATATCCCTAGGTTTTGTTATCATAAAAAATTATCTGTAGCAGCGAATTGCCGTATGTGTTTGGTTGATGTAGAGGGTGCAAGACGTTCATCCCCTGCATGTGCTACACCTGTTATGGATGGTATGAAGGTCAAAACTCGTTCTGAGACAGCTCTTCAAATGCAGAAAGATGTGATGGAGTTTTTACTTATAAACCATCCTCTTGATTGCCCAATATGTGACCAAGGTGGTGAATGTGAGCTACAAGATATAGCCATGGGTTATGGCAAAACGGCATCTGACTATAAAGAGTCTAAAAGAGCTGTGGCTAATCCAAACCTTGGACCACTTGTTGCAACTGATATGACTAGATGTATATTGTGTACACGTTGCGTTCGTTTTGGTGAAGAGGTTGCAGGGGTTAAAGAATTAGGTGTTATGGGTCGAGCAGATCATTCTGAAATCAGTACTTACATCTCTGGAGATATGGTTAATTCAGAAGTTTCTGGTAACGTTATAGACCTTTGTCCAGTTGGAGCACTTACATCTAAGCCATTTAGATTTAAGGCAAGAGCATGGGAATTAAAACAGTTTCCAACAGTATCTGCCGGGGATGGTTTAGCCATAGATATTAATGCTCACGTATACCAGAATAGACTTGTAAGAGTTGTACCAGCAGAAAACCAGATAACAGGTACATGGATAGCTGATAGAGATAGATTTGAGTACACTGGTTTGTACAGCGAAGATAGAATTCAGCAACCAATGATTAAAAAATCTGGTAGTTGGGTCGAAGTTTCTTGGGAAGAAGCTCTGGACTTTGTGAAAGTTGCTATCGAGCATACAAGAGAAAAATATACAGCTGATAGTATATCTGCTATTGTCTCAGAAACATCCACATCTGAAGAAATGTTTTTGATGAAAAAGCTAATTCAAGCTTTAGGTTCTTCTAATATAGATGCTAGGATTAGACAGTTTACTAATTCTGCAGGAGTTAGTTCTGGTAAAGGGCTTAGCTGCTCATATGATGATATTAAAAATAGTGATTTTATTCTTATTTTGGGCTCTAATGTTAGAAAAGAATACCCACTAATAAATATTGCTATTAAGGAAGCTGTTGAGAAAAATTCAGCTAAAGCCGTTGCATGGAATATTTGTGATTATGATTTTAATTATAGTGTAAGTCAGGTTAAATTAGCAGCTGATCACATTCGCTATATAACTTTATCTCTTTTAAAGGCTATCTTTGTTAGAGCAAATATTGCTTATGGTGAGCTAAATGATATTTTGAGAAAAGTCGATCCCGCAGGTGAGGTTAGAGATGTTGCAGATAGGATAATTGCTGCAAATAATCCTAAGATTATAATTGGCCAAGATATAGTAAATAATAACTGTTTTGAAACAGTGTTTAGTATATTTGCGATACTTGAAAAAGTTACACATGTAAGAGGAGGCTTTTTAGCTAGTAATGTTAACTCTGTAGCAGCTGATAGAATTCTAAGTTCATCTAAAGCTGATTTTAGTACTTATAAGTGCTTGAATGGACAAACAAAGACAAAACTTCTACTTACTACTCACACAGAGCTTTCCAAGGATGCTTTATATGGTGAAGATAAACTTAAGCAGGCTCTAGAAGAGATAGATGTTGTTGTAAGCTTTACCTCTTTTGCAGACAAGTTTACTAAAGAGGTTTCAGATATAATCATTCCAGTAGCTACTCATTATGAGACGCAAGGTAGTTTTATTGATATTTTCGGTAATAAAAAAGAGTTCAAGCAAGCTGTCAAACCATATGCCGATAATAAAGAACTTTGGAGAATCTTAAGAGTCTTGGGTAATTTATTAGGTTTAGAAGGTTTTGAGTATAATACTATTACAGAAATTTCAGATGATACTTATAATTTTCGAGCGCGTGTTACTCCAAATCATGTGAGACAAATTCTTAATACTGACCTTGATTATGAAAAAAGCGTAGCTTTTGTAGCCTCTAACTCTATGTATGATTCCTCAAGCTTACTTAGAAGAGCTAAGCCACTCCAACAGACCCAAGACGCACAAAGATTCAAGGGTGTTAGAATATCTCAGGCTCTAGCAAGTGAGCTAGGTTTACAAGACACTCAGGCAAGTATAAAAATCTACAATATAGATAATGAATTACAGTTAGATGTAATGGTTGATAAGAGCCTTCATTCTAAAAACTTTATGCTACCAAGAAGCTTAAATAAAGCTTTCATCCATAACGATAATATAAATATTAAAATTGTTGCTCAAGGAGGAGAATAGGCATGTTAAAGTATATTCTTTGGACTTCACTTTATGTTTTGCTTATCATAGTTCCTTTGATTTTAGTGGTTGCATATTATACTTATGCTGAGAGAAAGGTTATTGGCTATATGCAAGATAGAATAGGTCCAAATAGGGTAGGATCTTTTGGATTGTTACAACCGATAATGGATGCTTTAAAACTTTTTCTAAAAGAGATAATTATTCCAACGAATTCTAATAGATATCTATTTTTTATAGCACCTATTTTAGCTTTTGCACCAGCTTATGCTGCTTGGGCTGTTATACCATTTGCAAAAGGTGTTGTACTATCAGATATGAATCTTGGGTTATTATATATCTTAGCAATGACTTCTTTTTCAATCTATGGGATTGTGATAGCTGGTTGGGCTTCAAATAGTAAATATTCTTTATTTGGTGCTTTAAGAGCAGGTGCTCAGGTTATTTCATATGAATTAGCCATGGGTTTTGCAATAGTCGGCGTTGTAATAGCATCAGGTTCAATGGGGATAACTGGTATTATAGAGTCCCAGCAAGGTGGTATTTTACATTGGTATTTTATCCCGCTATTTCCACTATTTATAGTTTATTTTATATCAGGAATTGCAGAAACTAATAGAGCACCTTTTGATGTTGTAGAGGGTGAATCTGAAATTGTAGCTGGACACCATATAGAATATACAGGATCTAGGTTTGCGTTATTTTTCTTGGCAGAATACGCAAATATGATATTAATAAGTATCCTAACGGCAATTATGTTCTTAGGTGGTTGGAATTCACCTTTCCAAGGAACTTCGTTAGAGAGCTACTTTAATATTGTCCCAGCAACAGTTTGGTTATTCGGTAAAACTGGTATATTTATGTTTATGTTCTTATGGATAAGAGCGACATATCCTAGATATAGATATGATCAGATCATGCGTCTTGGATGGAAAATATTTATTCCACTAACATTCATTTGGGTAGTAGTGGTAGCATGCATGGTCAGATTTGGTGTGGGACCTTGGTGGTAAAAAGGATAGTACAATGAGAAATATAACGACTTTTTTAAAGACTTTTTTATTGTGGGAATTGTTAAAAGGTCTTAAGGTTACTGGTAAACACTTCTTTACCCGTAAAGTTACGGTACAATATCCAGACGAAAAAACGCCAATATCAAATAGATTTAGGGGCTTACATGCTCTTAGACGTTATGAAAACGGCGAAGAAAGGTGTATTGCATGCAAGCTTTGTGAAGTGGTTTGCCCAGCTTTGGCTATTACTATAGAGTCTACAGAAAGAGAAGACGGTTCGCGCAGAACATCTAGCTATGAGATTGACTTATTTAAATGTATTTTCTGTGGTTTTTGTGAAGAATCTTGTCCAGTAGATTCGATAGTAGAAACAAATATATTAGAATACCACTTTGAAGAGCGTGGTGAAAATATCATGACTAAAGCTAAACTTTTAGCAATAGGCGATAAATATGAATCTCAAATAGCAGCAGATAGACTACAAGATAAGGATTTTAGGTAGAAATATGTTTTTAACAGACGTTTTATTTTATATTTTTGCATCGTTAGCTATTGTTTCTGCTTTGGTATTAGTGTTGGCTAATAATCCAGTCAATTCTGTGATAGCTATGATTTTTACATTTATATTTACAGCATGTGTATGGATTGTATTACAACAAGTATATTTAGCTTTACTGTTGATTGTGGTGTATGTTGGTGCAGTGCTTGTGATGTTTTTATTTGTAGTATTTATGTTGGATTTACACGTTGAAGAACAAGGTAGAGTAGGTAGATTTTTTTATGCTTTAGCCGCTATAATTGTTTGTGCTATATTTGCTACTATTATAAGTTATGCCGCTATACATGTGTTTGCAGGTAGTCAGATGCAAGCTGGTGTGGGTGGTCTAAAAATTATAGGCTTTACTATGTTTAATGATAATAATTTGTACGTTTTTGAGCTAGTTGACTTTATTTTATTAGCAGCTATGGTAGCGGCGGTGACTTTAACTTTAAGATCTAAACGTAAAAATAACAAATCTGTTGATCCAGCTAAACAAGTTAAAGTTAGAGCAAAAGATCGTTTAACAATGGTAAAAATACCAAGTAATAAAGGTAAGGCAAATGAGTAACTTAATATCAGTTTCAGTAACAAATGGTTTGATTTTTAGTACGATTTTATTTGTTATAAGTATTGCTGGGATCATTATAAACAGAAGAAATATCTTGATTTTACTAATGTCTATAGAGTTAATGCTTTTAGCTGTCAATACTAATTTTTTAATATTTGCTAATATGCACCAACAAGCAGTAGGTGGAGTTTTTGTGTTTTTTATTATGGCAGTAGCAGCAGCTGAAACAGCTATAGGTTTAGCGATAGTTGTTGCAATATTTAGAAAGCGCAAGACAATTGATTTAAGTAAACTTAATACTTTGAGAGGCTAGGCAATAATGATAATAAATAATCAAATAGCAGCCGTATTAATAGCAGTTATAGTTTTATCACCTTTATTGGGTGCTGTTATTGCAGGTTTTTTTGGTAGGTCTGTCAAAAATGAAGGTGTTAGCTTTTTTACCATTTCTTTATGTGGTCTCTCTTTTGTGCTTAGTGCAGTTTTAGCATATGGTGTTTTTAACGGTCATGTATATGATATAAGCTTTTATCAGTGGGCACCAATATCTAAAGAGTTTTCTTTCGATATTGGGTTTACTGTAAATAGAATAACTGTTTACATGATGCTTATAGTTACATTTGTATCTACTTTGGTGCATGTTTACTCTATAGGTTATATGAAAGGTGAAGAGGGCTATGCGAGATTTTTTGCGTATATCTCTGGTTTTACTTTTGCCATGCTATGTTTAGTAATGGGTAATAATTTCCTATTGTTATTTTTTGGCTGGGAAGGAGTAGGATTATTTTCTTACTTATTGATAGGTTTCTACTTTAATAGAGAGAAAGCAAACGTTGCTAGCTTAAGAGCTTTTATTGTAAATAGGGTTGGTGACTTAGGATTTTTATTAGGTATTGGTGCAGTAATTTTATATACAGGTTCAGTTGATTACGGTACTGTCTTTGCAGCTTTGCCTAATATTGATAATACTCAGGTTGTTCATTTCTTAGGTTTGAGTTTTAGTCCAGTTACACTTATATGTGTGCTTTTATTTATCGGGGCTATGGGTAAATCGGCTCAATTTCCATTACATTCATGGCTAGAGGGCTCTATGGAGGGTCCTACTCCTATTTCAGCTTTGATACATGCTGCTACAATGGTTACAGCCGGTGTGTTTATGGTTGCTAGATTATCACCGATGTTTGTATTATCAGAAGCAGCTTTAAGTTTTGTACTTATAATAGGTGCAATTACTTGCTTGTTTATGGGTCTTATAGCAATAGTTCAAACAGATATAAAAAGGGTTATTGCTTATTGTACTTTATCACAGTTGGGTTACATGATGGTCGCTCAAGGGGCTGGAGCTTTTTCTATAGGAATGTTCCACCTTATGACACATGCGATGTTTAAAGCGCTATTATTTTTAGCAGCAGGTTCCGTGATCGTAGCAATGCACCATGAGCAAGATATCCGTAGAATGGGTGGATTAAGAAAGTATATGCCAGTAACTTATATATGTATGTTTATAGGAACATGGTCTTTAGCTGCGTTACCACCATTTTCAGGTTTTTTCTCAAAAGATTTGATTATTGAAGCTGCACAAAGTACAACTGTATTTGGTCATAAGTTCGCTTATTACATGGTTTTAGCATGTGCATTTGTAACTTCTTTTTATATGTTTAGAACATTTTTTCTGGTGTTTCATGGTAAAGAAAGAATGTCTGAAGATGAGAAATCGCATCTTAAAGAATCTTCAATTAGTATATTAATACCTTTAATATTGCTAGCTATTCCATCAGCTTTTATTGGTGAATACTTTTTTGATAGTATTTTATCCCAAAATCAAGGGTTGTTTGGAGATACGATAAGTACATATAGCCAAGTTGGTTTGCATGGTGTGTCTGTAACGGCACATTTAGCTAGTGAACCGTTTACTGCTGCTCCTTTTGCTTTTATGGAACACTCTATAGATACCTTGCCTTTTTGGTTAGCATTAAGTGCGCTAGTATTAGCTTATGTTTTATACATTTGGTTTCCTTGTATACCAGAGTTTTTATCAAAAACTAGCTCAGGTGTAGGAGTTATATACCATATTTTAGTTAGAAAGTATTTTATAGACTTTTTGTATGATGTGGTTTTTGTGAGAATATTTTTATGTATCAGTGCCTTTCTATGGAAGGTAGTTGATATATTTATCATAGATAAAACGATTGTACATGGTACATCTAATCTAATATACCAAACAGGTGATAACTTTAGAAAAGTGCAACGTGGTTATGTGTATGATTATGCGTTTATCATGATTATAGGTGTATTGTTATTTATGATGTTGCTAATAATAGTTTAGGCAGTTAGAGGGTAGATTTATACTATGAATTTAGGAAATTACTTATTAAGCTTGATAATTTGGTTACCTATTGTAGGTGGTTTTGTAGTTTTAGCTACTAGAACAAAAGAGCTACACGGAGATGCTGCGCGCTGGGTTGCACTAGTATTTAGTAGTTTAACACTAGCTTTATGTATTTCTTTAGTAGGCGCGTTTGATCCTTCTAGTTCAGCGATGCAATTCAAAGAAAGTGTAAAATGGTTCAAAGTATTTGGTTTACACGATGTTTACTATAGCTTAGGCGTTGATGGCTTTTCAGTTTTATTTATTGTATTAACATCTTTTACTACTTTGGTAATAGTGTTAGCTGCTTGGACCTCTATTAAAGTCAAAGTTAGACAATATATGGCTATCTTTTTGATAACTTGTGGTTTAACTAATGGTGTTTTTGCTGCAACAGATTCAATTTTATTTTATGTATTTTGGGAAGCTTTACTTATTCCAACTTGTTTAGGTATAGGTATCTGGGGCGGTAAGCGTAAAGCTTATGCAGCTGTTAAATATTTTATGTATACATTTTTTGGTTCAGTGTTTTTACTAGCGGCTATATTGTATTTACAGACTAGAGTGGCTAATTCTTCTACAGATATTTTAATCAATGCTGATACTTACTCTATCCAGAACTTTATAGCGTGGGCCACACAGTCACAAGGTTTAGCTGATACCGTTAAGTTTACACTTACAGCACAGTGGCTAGTGTTTGGTGCTTTTTTCTTAGCATTTGCTGTGAAAATCCCAATGTGGCCTTTTCACTCATGGTTACCAGATGCCCATTCTGAAGCACCTGCTGGAGGTTCAGTAATATTGGCAGCACTTATGCTTAAGTTAGGAGCATATGGTTTTTTAAGGTTTGCAATCCCAATGTTACCAGAGGTTACTACCTCATTAGAATATGTATTGGTGATTTTATCTTTAATAGCAATTGTTTATGTCGGGATAGTGGCTGTTGCGCAAACAGATGTTAAAAGACTTATAGCTTATTCATCTATTTCCCATATGGGTTTAGTAACTTTAGGATTATTTTCTATATTTATACTAAAAAATATAGACCCTAATTTAGGAGCAACTCATGCTCAACTTGCTATACAAGGAGCAGTGTTTCAGATGATAGCTCATGCGTTTTCTTCTGGTGGTATGTTTATAGGTATTGGTTACTTGTACTTAAGAATGCATACAAGAGAAATTTCATCATTTTCAGGAGTGGCAAAAACTATGCCAATATTTGCAACGTTCTTTTTACTATTCTGTATGGCTAACGTTGGTTTACCAGGTACCAGTGGTTTTGTGGGTGAATTTATGATATTGTTGGCAGTTTTTCAGTACTCTCCACTTGTGGCTTTGATAGCTGGTCTAACTTTGATTGTTGCTCCAATCTACACACTGTGGATGTATAAGCGAGTTTTTTTTGGTGAAGTAGTTTCAGCACAAGTAGCTAATTTACAAGATTTAAATAAAATGGAAATTTTAGTATTTATACTATTAGCGGTACCAACATTATTGTTTGGTTTATATCCAGAGCCGATACTTAAGCTTTCAGCAGCAGCTTCGGCGCATATTGTTGGTTTATCTCTATAAGGTGGTGTTATGAATTTATCTGTTCTTTTTATCTTACCAGAAATATTGTTAGCAGTAGGTGTTTTGATTGTAATGTTCTCTGGGCTATTTTTACATGGTAAAATTAGAAATATTAATTATATCTTTTTTCAGGTATTTGTAAGCTTAGCACTAATAGCTACTTTTGCTAAAGAGTATCTCTTACAAGCAGGAAGCGCCTTTGAAGGACGAGTAGTCTTTAATGGTTTTGCCTATACATTACAGCTGGTAATCTTGGTTTTATCTTTGTTTGTTGCCTTATACTCACGTGAGTATGTTAAAGATAGAAAAATTTCCGATGGCGATTTTTATACATTGCTAATGTTAGCTATCTTAGGATCAATGGTTCTAACTGCAGCACATAATCTGATAACTATTTATATTGGTTTAGAATTATTGTCATTGCCATTATATGCTTTAATTGCGATTTATCGTGAATCTGGTAAAGGTTTAGAGGCTGCAATTAAGTATTTTATCCTTGGAGCGATTGCTTCAGGATTATTACTCTTTGGTATGTCATTTGTTTATGGTATCACAGGGCAGCTAGATATAGTCAATATTGCTAAATTTATAACTGCGCATAGTTTTGACAGTTTAGAATACAAATTCTTACTAATCTGTTTAGTAATGATGACAGCAACTTTCTTATTTAAGCTTGGTGCGGCACCATTTAATATGTGGTTACCAGATGTGTATGAAGGAGCACCAAACGCGGTGGCTAATATTGTAGCAACTATTCCTAAAGTAGCAGCATTTGCTATGTTGGTAAATATCTTATTTGTTGGCTTCCCAGAATTTAAAGCATCATGGGTATATTTATTTAGAGTAATTGGTATTGCATCAATATTCTTTGGTAGTTTAGTAGCATTATCACAGACTAATATAAAAAGACTGTTGGGTTATTCAACAGTTTCCCAAATTGGTTTTGTACTGTTAGCAACGACTTTGGAACCACAAGGTTATGCCTTGACAGCAGCTAGTTTTTATGTGATCGTGTATGTATTTACAACTTTGGCAGCATTTGGTGTTTTGACCACTATAAGTGTTGGTGGTTATGAGGTACAAAGCTTTAATGATCTAAAAGGTTTTAATACCAAAGATCCCTGGTTGGCATTTATCTTTTTAATAGTATTATTTTCAATGGCAGGTATTCCACCATTTGGTGGCTTTATAGCAAAACTATTTGTTATTATGGGACTGATAAATAATGGTAGTTACGTTTTAGCTTGTTTTGTATTATTTATGGCAGTGATAGCTTCATTCTACTACATCCGTGTTATCAAGATGATGTATTTTGACGAACCTGAAAATGAAGAGACAGTAAAAGCACCACTTACCTCTTTAGTGGCATTAAGTATAAATGGTTTGGTATTACTATTTTTAGGTATTATGCCGATGCTTCTTTTGGGCGTTCTTTCTCAGGTTGTGAATGTTATATAAAGATTAATCTTAGTTGCCTATTTGAGTTTTACAAACTATACTTTTAATTATGCTACAAAAAAACTTAAATATATTATGAAAAAAGTTCTTGGCCCAATAAATGATATAATTAAAAATTCAAAAGAAAGTATTCTGAAAAAAAGCCTTAAAAAGCTTGATGTAGTAAGTAGAGAGGAGTTTGAAGCCCAAAAGAAAATACTTTTAAAGACGCGTCAAAAACTTGAAAGTATAGAGGCTAAATTAGACCAGCTGTTAGCAGAGAAAAAATAGCTATGTCTTTAGCAGTACTAAAAAGTAGAGCTCAGCTTGGTATAGAGGCACCTTTAGTTTCTATAGAAGTTCATTTATCAAATGGTCTACCGAGTCTATCAATCGTTGGATTACCAGAAACTGCTGTTAAAGAAAGTAAAGATAGAGTCCGCAGTGCTATTATAAACTCAGGTTTTAACTTTCCTAATAAGCGAATTACTATTAATCTAGCTCCTGCTGATTTACCTAAAAGTAGTGGTAGATTTGATTTACCGATAGCTTTAGGAATACTTTACGCATCAGGTCAAATAGATGTTAGTAAGAATGTTGAGGATTTTGAATTTGCTGGAGAGTTATCTTTAAGTGGTGAGCTTAGAAGGGTATCTAGTGCTATACCGATGGCTATTAAGTGTGTGCAAGCTGCTAAAAAACTTATTTTACCGGTTCAGAATGAGAAAGAAATAGGTCTAGTTGAAGGTGTTGAAGCTTATAGTTTTGTTAATTTAAAAGAGGTAGTGGATTTCTTATCAGGTGAAATTAACAAGTCAAAAGTAAAGCCTAATGTAGATATCGACTTTGATAGCCTTTATCAAGACTTGGAGGATGTAAAAGGCCAATATCAGGCGAAAAGGGCTTTAGAAATAGCAGCAGCTGGTGGACATAATATTCTTTTAGTAGGGCCGCCAGGAACAGGCAAAACAATGTTAGCTAGTAGGTTAAACTCAATTTTACCACCATTAGATAAACAAGAAGCTCTCTCATCAGCAATGATAGCCTCTATTAAAGGTGAATCTAATGTAGCAGAAAGTTTTTATAAAAGGCCTTTTAGGCACCCTCACCATACATCTTCAGGAGTATCTTTGGTGGGTGGTGGTAGTAACCCTATGCCAGGAGAAATCTCTTTAGCTCATAACGGAGTGTTATTTTTAGATGAGTTGCCTGAGTTTGACCGTAAAGTTTTAGAAGTTTTACGAGAACCTTTAGAAACTGGGATGGTAAATATTTCACGTGCTAGATGTCAAGTAGAATATCCAGCAAACTTTCAACTAATTGCTGCTATGAACCCTTGTCCCTGTGGATACTTGGGCTCTCAATCTAAGGAATGTACAGATTCTATACAAACAATACGTAGGTATCAAAGTAAGTTATCAGGGCCTTTGTTGGATAGAATAGATTTACATGTAGAAGTTTTAGAATTGTCTAAGGAAGATCTTACTAACCAAAACCTTAAAGGTGAAAAAAGTAGCTTAGTCAGAGCTAGAGTTGAAAGGGCACGACGGTTACAAATATCACGACAGAATAAAATTAATGCGTTGCTAAGTAGTAAAGAGCTTGATAAAGTTTGTTTGCTTGGTGAGGATAGTAAAAAAATGCTTGAATTAGCAATAGAAAAGCTAGGGTTATCAGCAAGAGGATATTATAAGATACTTAAAGTAGCTAGAACTATAGCTGACCTTAATGGTAATAATGAGGTTGATAAAAAAGCAATTCAAGAAGCTATAAGCTACAGAAAGATGGATAAGTTTATAAAGTAGGTTTTATTGTATGAGAAAATTATTTTTAAATGCTTTTAGTAAAGAAAAGTTAGATAGACCACCTGTTTGGATAATGCGTCAAGCTGGTAGGTATTTACCAGAGTATAGAGAAGTTAGGTCTAAATTTGCAGATTTTATGGATATGTGCCGTAACCCGGATGCATGCTGTGAGGTGGCTTTACAACCACTTAGAAGATATGACCTAGATGCAGCAATTGTCTTTTCGGATATATTGACTATCCCAGAAGCTATGGGGTTAGATCTGAAGTTTGTAAAAGGAGAAGGTCCTATTTTTTTAAATCCTATAGAGACTAGTGATGATCTAAATAAGCTACTTGAAGTTGATGAAAGCATAAGTAAGTTACAGTATGTTTATGCTGCTGTTAAAACAACTAAAGCTGCTGTAAGTGTTCCTTTAATAGGTTTTACTGGTAGTCCATGGACATTAGCTGCATATATGATAGAGGGAAAAGGTTCCAAGCAGTTTAATAAGCTACGAAAAATGATGTATGCAAATCCACAATTAATGCATCAATTATTACAGAAACTAGCAGATATTACAGTTATCTATTTGTTAGAGCAGATAAAAGCAGGTGCTGATTCTTTGATGATATTTGACACTTGGGGAGGGATTTTACCATTAGCTCAATATAAAGATTTTTCTTTAGATTATATGCAATACATAGCTAAAAATGTCAAACAGGTTGTACCATCAGTACCAATAGTGTTTTTTACAAAAGGAGGCTCAAACTTTTTTGGTGAATATAAAGATTTGTCTTGTGATGGGGTTGGTGTTGATTGGAGTATAACTATTGAACAAGCTCGTCAAAGAATAGGTGATGGTAAAGTCTTGCAAGGGAATTTTGATCCAGCATTTCTATACTCAGACAAAGAAAGTATACGAAAAACAGTAAAGCAACATATGAATGTTATCCAGTCAGATAAAGCTAATAATTATATAGTTAATTTAGGTCATGGCATATATCCAGACATTAATCCTGAACACGTAAAAGCTATGATTGATGCTATTAGAGATTTTAATTGCTAAGAAAGACTTGAAATAGTATAAAATAATGCTATTATATATTCACATAGACGCGGGGTGGAGCAGCTTGGTAGCTCGTCGGGCTCATAACCCGAAGGTCGTTGGTTCAAATCCAGCCCCCGCTACCAAATAGAAATTTTTTATTTAAAGGCCCTTCAAGGGCCTTTTTGCTATCTGGAGATAAGCAAAATTAAGGGGTGAAAATGTTATTAGATAAATTATATGATATAGTAGAGCCTATAACTGCAGATTTAGGTTATATCCTTTGGGGAATAGAGATTATTGGTAGTGGTACAGTTACGGTACGAGTGTTTATTGACCATGAAAATGGTGTTTCTGTGGATGATTGTCAAACAGTAAGTAAAGATTTAAGTGCTATTTTTGATGTAGAGGATCCTATTTCTGGTAAGTATGTACTAGAAGTGTCTTCACCGGGTATGAATAGACAAATTTTCAATATTAATCAGGCACAAGCTTTAATTGGATTCACTGTAAAAGCTGTAACATTTGAACCAGTAAACTCACAAACAAAATTTAAAGGAGTTTTAGATAGGGTTGAAGGAAATAGTATAGTTTTAAAGTTAGATGATAATAAAGAAGAAAGTTTTGATTTTCAAGAACTCAAGAAATTAAGAGTTTCACCAGAGTTTTAGTTAATAGAGGTAAGAATATGAGTAAAGAATTACTATTGGTATTAGAAACGGTAGCAAATGAAAAAGATATTTCAAAAAATCTTCTATTTGAAGCTATGGAGGAAGCCTTAGTCACGATACTTAAGAAAGAGCTTGATGATAGGATGAATATAGAAGTTAAGATTAATCGAGTTACAGGTGATTTTAAGGCTGAACGCGTATGGCATATTGTTTCTGAGGATAAGGATCTAATAGATTATTCTAAAGAATTATACGAAGATGTTGCTAGAGAGAAAGGTTACGATGTTGTAGCTGGTGATGTATTCAGAGAAAATGTTGAAGTCAAAGAGTTCGGTCGCATAGCTGCTGCTACGGCTAAGCAAATCTTAATGAAAAAAATTAAAAGCTTTGAAAGAGAAAAAACAGCAAAAATATATCAAGATAAAATTGGTGATATTGTTTATGGAGAAATTAAAAGAGCTACATATGAGTTGCTAATTGTAGATTTAGGTAACAATGCTGAAGGGATACTGCCAAAGAAAGATTTAATAGCAAGAGAAAGATTTCGTGTTGGTGATAAAATTAGAGCTTGTGTTGAAAGTGTAGACTGTGACGATGAAGGTAAGCCTAACACTATTATGCTAAGTAGGGCTAGTAACACTATGCTAAAAGCTTTATTTAAGCTAGAAGTTCCAGAAGTTGAAGAAGAAATTATTACTATAGTTAATGTAGTTCGCGAATTAGGGTTTAGAGCTAAGGTCACAGTAAAAAGTAATGATCAAAGAATAGATCCTTGTGGTGCTTGTGTGGGAGTTAGAGGTTCTAGGATTCATTCCATAATGAGCGAATTAAATGGTGAAAAGGTAGATGTTATATTGTGGGACCAAGATATTGTACAATATGCTATTAATTCTTTATCACCAGTTGCTGCAGAGGATATCTTAGAGGTTAATGTTGATGAAGAAACTAACTCTATGGATATAGTTGTTAAACAAGAAAGCTTATCTAAAGCTATTGGTAAAAATGGTGTAAATGTAAGATTAGCAAGTGCTTTAATTGGCTGGAAAATTAATGTCCTTTCAGATGCTGAGCAAGAAGAAAAACAAATGTCTATAGTAGAAAAATTTGTCGAAGTTTTAGATATTGATCATGATTTTGCTTTAGTTTTAATTGAAGAAGGAATTGAGACATTAGAAGACCTAGCATATCTAGATAAAGAAGAGCTTTTAGAAATTGAAGGCTTTGATGAGGATATAGTCAATGAGTTACAAGAAAGGGCTAAGACAGCTCTTTTATCTCAAGCATTAGGTGATAAGGAGCCTGCAGAAGATCTTTTAAACATGCAGGGTATGCAGGAAGACTTAGCTAAGCAGTTGGCAAAAGCGAATATAGTAACTATGGAAGATTTAGCCGAGTTATCAGTAGATGAGTTGCTTGAGATTGTAAAAGTTGATGAACAAAAAGCTACAGACTTAATAATGCAAGCAAGAGCTCCTTGGTTTGAATAAGAAGGTACCGAGATAAAAGTACATAAGGAGAGAGAGATGGCAGAAATTACGGTTGGGCAATTGGCACAACAAACAAATAAAGATGTTGAGACTTTGTTAAAGCAGTTAAAGTCTTTTGGTATTAGTAAAGCTAATGAAAATGATACTTTAACCCCATTGGAAATGAAGACTCTTTTGGAAAAAATAAATAGCGCAAAAAGTTCTGCAACTAGAAAAAAAGTGACAACTACAATGAAACTTGATGGTAAACATAAAATTAATGTTTCTGTTAAAAGAAAAAGACGAGTTGCTAGGAGAACAGAAGAACCGGCTGTTGTTGCTGGCAAAGAAGCTTTTGTTGCACAAAAAGAAGGCTTTCAAGTATTTGGTAAGCCTCATGAGAAAGAACTAACTCAAAAAACAGAGCTTGAACCAAAAAAACAAGATTTAACTTCTGTTAAGGATATTGCTATAGTAGAGAATTCTGTGGTGGCAGATACAAAGGAGCAAAAAATTATAGAGCCAAAAGATAGTGGTTTTAAGTTTATTTCTATACCAGAACAAATAGCAACAACTGATACTGAGTCTAATGTAATAAATGCGGCAAAAAAGAAAACAGTCAAAAAAGAGTTTGCTAGCACTTCTACTACAAATACCAAGTATAAGAGGGAAGAAGAAGATAAACGTGCAAAAACTAAAAAGGCAGCTGGTAAAGGATTTAAAAAAGCAAATCCAAGACAGTTATCACAACTAGCTGGAGATTTAGAATCTTTTGATGAGTTTGGAGCTAAAAAAGGTAAGCTTAAGGCTCCAAAAGTTAAAAAACAAGAATTTACAAAACCAGTTGAAAATACAGTAAAGACTGTAGAAATATACGAAGGTATCACAGTAAGTGATTTAGCTCAGAAAATGTCCGTAAAAGGTGCAGAGATAGTTAAAACTCTTTTTAACATGGGTGTTATGGCAACTATTAATCAGTCTTTAGACCAGGATACAGCTATATTGATAGTTGAAGATATGGGTCATAAATATACTTTGCACAATGAAAATGCTTTAGAAGAAGCTATAACTGTGGTTGATAGAAGTGGTACCCAAAAGCTATCAAGGGCACCAGTTGTAACGATTATGGGACATGTTGACCATGGTAAGACTTCTTTACTAGATTATATTCGTAAATCTAGAGTTGCCTCTGGGGAAGCTGGAGGTATTACTCAACATATAGGAGCTTATTCTGTAAAAACTAACAAAGGATCTATCACTTTCTTAGATACTCCAGGGCATGAAGCATTTACTTCTATGCGTGCAAGAGGGGCTAAGTCAACAGATATAGTTATCTTAGTCGTTGCTGCGGATGATGGTGTTATGCCACAAACTGAAGAGGCTATACAGCATGCTAAAGCAGCAGGGGTTCCAATACTTGTGGCAGTAAATAAAATTGATAAGCCAGAAGCTGATCCTGAAAAAGTTATAAGTGAGCTTGCTCAGAGAAATGTTATACCAGAAAGCTGGGGTGGGGATGTTATGTTTGTAAATGTTTCTGCTAAAACAGGTGAGGGTATTACAGATTTGCTTGATGCAGTTCTCCTACAATCAGAAGTTTTAGAGTTGGAGGCTTTTGATGATGGTTATGCTGAAGGAGTTGTTGTTGAATCAAGGTTAGAAAAAGGAAGGGGTCCTGTAGCAACTATACTTATCCAAAATGGTAATTTAAAGCAAGGTGACGTTGTCCTGTGTGGCACAGAGTTTGGTCGTGTTAGAGCTATGCATGATGATTTAGGTAAAAATATTAAATCAGCAGGACCATCTACTCCTGTGGAAATCCTTGGTTTGTCAGGGGTGCCAGCTGCTGGTGACCAAGTGATAGCTGTTGAAAGTGAGAAAAAAGCAAAAGAGGTTGCTTCCCAAAGAGCTCAAAAACAAAAAGACGCTAAGATAGCTCATGAGCAGACTTTGAAATTATCAAATATGTTTAATCATATAGGTAAAGATGGCGAACAAAAAACTTTAAAAATTATTCTTAAAGGAGACGTTCAAGGTTCTGTTGAAGCTATTAGGGATTCTTTACTTAAATTATCTACAGATGAAGTTAAGGTTGAGATTATTGCTAGTGGTATTGGTGGAATTACTTCATCAGACATTACTCTAGCAGTAGCATCTATGGCGGTAGTTGTTGGTTTTAACGTTCGTGCTGATGCTGCTGCTAAAAAATTAGCAGAAACAGATGGTGTAGAGTTACGTTATTACAATATTATCTACGATTTGATAGATGATGTTAAAAAAGCTATGAGTGGTCTTTTATCTCCAGAGATGAAAGAGCAAATAGTTGGTATAGCAGAAGTTAGAGAAGTGTACAGATCTTCTAAGTTTGGTTCTATAGCAGGATGTATGGTTATAGAGGGTGTAGTCAAAAGGGCTAACCCTATACGTGTACTTAGAGATAACGTTGTTATATATGAAGGAAGCCTTGAGTCTTTAAAAAGATTCAAAGATGATGCTGCTGAGGTTAAAAAAGGTCTTGAATGTGGTATAGGTGTTAAAAACTATAACGATGTTAGGGCTGGAGATCAGATAGAAGTATTTGAAGTTATTGAGGTAGCTAAGGAGTTGTAATCATGGCAACACAAGGTAGAGTGCAAAGGGTAGCAAGTGAGCTTAAGAAAGTGATATCTTTGCTATTACGTTCTAAGATTAAGGATTCAAAGCTAGCTAGCGCAACGGTTACAGAAGTAGAAGTTTCTAAGGATCTATCTTTTGCAAAAGTGTATTATACGTGTTTGATTCCAGAAGATACTGCTTATATTTCAAAAGCCTTTGCAAAGTCAAAAGGTTTTTTTAGATCATCTATTGCAAAGTCATTGAGTTTAAGAGTGGTTCCGGATCTTAAATTTATTTATGATAGTTCCCTTGATTATGGTATGCAAATGCAGGAGAAGATTTCAAAAGCCCTAGATGCAGATGCCAAATTTATAAGTCAAAATGATGATTCATTGGAAGATAACTACCGAAAACCTAAAGATGATGACGTAGAGAAGTTAAGATAGGTTGGATTTATGAGTAAATTTACTATTATCCGTGGTTTTAATGATGTTCTACCTAATGATAGTTATAAGTGGCAATATCTAGAGTCACAGATAAAAGAGATTTTGGACCAATATAACTATAATGAAACTAGACTGCCAATTCTAGAGAAAAGTGAATTATTCCATAGAAGCGTTGGTGAGACATCAGATATTGTTTCAAAAGAAACTTATGATTTTACTGATAGAAATGGTGATAGTCTGACTTTGCGTCCTGAAGGTACAGCAGGATGCGTTAGAATGGTTCTAGAGAATAATCTTATAAATAGAGGGCAAACCCAAAAACTTTGGTATTGTGGTCCAATGTTTAGATACGAAAGACCACAAAAAGGAAGGTATAGGCAGTTTTACCAACTTGGGGTAGAAGCTTATGGGTTTGATAGTATAGCTATAGATCTAGAAGTTATATCTATAGTTTGGAGTTTATTTAAAAAACTTGGGTTGGTGGAGCATATAACCTTAGAGCTAAATAGTTTAGGTTCTAGTTTAGATAGGCAAAAGTATACTAAAGCGTTGTTGGATTACCTTAAACCATTCCATGATCAACTTGATGATGATGCTATAAAAAGGCTGGATAAAAATCCCTTAAGGATACTTGACTCAAAGATTCCAACTACGCAAAAAATCCTTGAAAATGCTCCTAAGCTTATGGATTTTATAGAAGCTGAATTATTGGAAAGGTTTCAACAAACATGTCAATATGTAGAGTCACTAGGCATTAAATATACTGTTAATAAGAATTTAGTACGAGGACTTGACTATTATAGTGGTTTAGTTTTTGAATGGACTACAGATAAGTTAGGTGCTCAAAGCGCGATTTGTGCTGGTGGTAGATATGACAAGTTAATAGAAGATCTGGGTGGTCAAAGTAGTGGCGCCATAGGTTTTGCAATAGGTATAGAAAGACTTTTACTTTTGTTAGAAACTTTAGGTAAATTACCTTCACAAATTAATGAATGCGACGTATTTTTTATATTAGAAAAAGAGAGTTTATATAAAACTTTAAGCTTAGTTGATTATATACGTTATGAGCTTAGTGGTTTAAGGTTTGATATGGATTTGAAGTTTGGTAGTTTCAAATCACAATTTAAAAAAGCAGATAAATCTGGAGCGAAGATCGCAGTAATAATTGGTTCTGAGGAGTTAGAAAAACGTCAAGCTGTGATAAAGTATTTGCAAGAAAATAAGCCCCAGCACCGAGTTGGATTTGAAAAGCTAATAAACTTTTTAGAAAAATAAACTATGAAATTATATAACATAAAAGGTTATGCCTGGATCGTGGTAGGGTTAAGTTCATTTTTACTTATTGATAAGTATATTATGAATGTTTCTCCTAGCTTAATAGCTAACGAATTGATGAGTAGTTTCTCTATCAATGCTACACAAATGAGCGCGATGGTTTCACTTTTTCTGTGGTCTGTTGTTTTTTGTCAGTTTTTTGTTGCTGGACCTATCATCGATAAACTAGGGTTTAGGAAAGTAAGTTTCTTTTCTCTTATATTGTCAGCTATAGGATTATTATTATTTGTTCTTGCTGCTGACATACATAGTTTTCTATTGGGGTGTGTTTCAAGACTGATGATAGGTGTAGGGGCATCTTTTGCTACTGTTGGATATATCAAAGCAGCAGCTGTATGGTTTGACCCGCGCAAGTTTGCTTTTGTGTGTAGCTTTTTAATGTCAGCAGCAATGACAGGTGCTTTACTTGGGCAAGTTCCTTTGGTTTATCTTATAGAACTAACAGGTTCTTGGCATAACGCTTTAATTAGCTATGCGTGTTTTAGTATAATTATAGCTTTACTATATTTAGCTTTAGTTAGAGATTATAATCCTCATGCTTCATTTTCAAACCAATTAAGGCAAAAAACGGGCACTCTTGAAGGTATTAAAAAAGTATTGTTAAACAAAAACAACTGGTATCTAACCATGTATACAGGTCTGACTTTTACTACTATAGATGTGTTTGGAGGTATTTGGGGTAATAATTACTTTAGAGGATTATATGGTATTGATGCTAAAGAGGCTTCATATATAGTCTCTATGATGTTTTTAGGTTTAGCTATAGGTTCGCCTGTTATAGGAAAATTATCAGAGAAGTTTGATAATAGAGTTAACATAATGGTTTTCTTTCATATTATTGCTACTTTAGCCTTAGCAGTAGTGCTTGAATTTAAACTTACTCCAGCGATATCTGGTACTCTATTGTTTATATTTGGTTTTTGTTTGGGTGTGTATATGCTAGCTTTTGCGATAGGTAATCGTATCAACTCTATAGTAGTAGCTGCAACTGTAGCTGCTCTTATAAATACAGGTGAACCATTGTTGGGAGCATTATTTGATCCACTTATAGGATATTTCTTGGATATGACATGGAGTGGTCAATACCTAGACATGCATAATAATATTGTAAATATTGCCACTGACGGAGCTCATAGATACTTCAGTATTAATGCTTATCATAGAGCGTTTTTAATATTGGTGTTTAGCATGTTTATATCATTTTTCCTACTGATATTAGTAAAGGATAAGGAAGTTAAATAACTCAATATGATTTTAGAGCAAGTATATTTTGCAAAAGTAAAACAATTAGGGTTAAAGGTTGATCCACTACAGCTTGAAGCTATACAGTCTTTGCAGAGAATAATAGATGAGCTAACGACAAAAAAAAAGCCTAAAAAACTTTTTTTTAACAAATCTATTTACCCTCACATTAGAGGATTTTATATGTGGGGCGGTGTAGGACGAGGTAAAACCTTCATTATGGATATTTTTTATAATGAAGTACCTACATCAAAGAAAAAACGTCAGCATTTTTCTCATTTCATGAAAGATATTCATACGCGTCTGCGTAGTTACCAAGGGAGTAAAAACCCTATTGCAAAGGTAGCCTATGACATCGCAAAAGATACTCAACTTATTTGCTTTGATGAATTTTTTGTTGAAGATATTGCGGATGCTATGATTTTAGGCAATATTTTTAAAGAGCTGTTTAGTTTAGGTGTAGTCTTGGTAGCAACTTCAAATATCGAACCTCAAAGACTATATTTAAATGGCTTACAAAGAGAGCTGTTCTTGCCTGCAATAGATGTACTGATAGCTAATGTTGATGTTTTAAACCTTGATTCAGGGGTAGATTACCGTTTTCGCTTACCAAATGAGTATCTTAATTATTTATACCCATATAACGAAGCTAATAGGAAAAATTTTTTTGATAAGTTTTTTTTAAGTAATAAATATTTTGATAAAGATTTGAAGATAAACATTTTAAATAGGGATATTGATGTTATTTTAGTTAGTTCTAAGGATGTTTGCTTAGATTTTAAGGCAATTTGTGGTGATGGGCGTAGTGCTAATGACTACATTGAAATTTGTAAAATCTATAGACAGATATTTGTCTATAATCTAAAAAGTTTTAGTCAGGCAAATGAGGATATGGCTAGGAGATTTATCTCGTTAATAGATGAATGCTACGACCAAAATAAAAAAGTTATAATTTTGGCAGATTGTGACTTTAAAGAAATTTATAAAGGTAAGCGATTAAGCTTTGAATTTCAAAGAACTATAAGCCGACTTAACGATATGCAGAATCCTGGTTTTGGAGCCTTAAATGACTAGTGTACAATATTTAGAAGTTTCTGATGATGTTATTGAGCAACGAATAGATAATTATCTGATTGGCAGATTTACTAAGTTACCTAAACCTTTGATATATCGCTGGATTAGAAAGGGTGAGTTGCGAGTAAATAAAAAAAGAGTTAAGCAAACCTTGCGTGTAAGTGCTGGAGACATAATTAGGATTCCTCCTTTTAGCATCGAAGGTGAGGAGCAACCAGTTAAAATTAGTCAGTCCCATTTAGACTTTTTGGAAGAAATTATTTTATATGAAACGGATGATTATATAGTAGTAAATAAGCCTTCCGGAATAGCCGTACATGGTGGCTCAGGGGTTAACTCAGGGCTTGTTGAAAGGCTTAGGCAGCTGCGTCCACAAGCTAGGCGTCTGGATTTGGTTCATAGGCTTGACAAAGAAACATCTGGTTGTGTGCTGTTGGCTAAAAAGCATAGTGCATTGGTATATTTTTTTGATTTATTTAAGCAAAGAAAAGTAGACAAAATTTACCATACTATAGTTCATGGGTTTTGGGATAAGAATATTAAAAGGATAGATTTACCTCTTAAAAGAACAGAAACAAAAGATGGGCAGAGAATAGTTAAAGTTGATAAAAAAGAAGGTAAAACAGCTATTACTAATATTTTGTCTGTTGAACATTTACCTGGGGAATATAGCTTACTTAAGGTAAAGTTAGAAACAGGGAGAACACATCAAATAAGAGTGCACTGTAAAGCTATGGGACACCCGATTGTTGCAGATAAAAAGTATGGGTTTGTTAATATTGATGAAAAGCTGGCTAAACAAGGTATAGATAAGCTTTTGTTGCATGCTAGTAAGTTAGAATTTTTTGATCAAAAAAAACAACAAAAAATTACTATAGAAGCTAATTTAGATGAAAGGTTTGTTTATTTTTTAAATACAATCTAAAATAAATAACTGGAGTTACGGACTTTTAAATTTAAGCAGTCATTTTGAGTATTTTTTTCATTTTTATAATTTCCCTATGACTCGCTTGATTGGCGGCGATTAACATTTTCCTTTTCAACGCATAGTGATTTTTATTTGAAGCAAGTTTTAGTTTTTCAAGTTCAATAAATGCACCTATAGATAAACCTATATGGTTAAGCTGAGTAGTAATTACAGATGTAGGTGATTTAGCAAGACTAGCGTTTTGTTTTATACTTCGATGATAAACTTCTATATTCCATCTTTTTTGATAGATATCTTCTATGTGGTTACTCTCTAGGTTTAGATCATTAGTAATTAAATAAATCTCACCTGTTGAATTGTCCCCGTTTTTGAAGACTTGGCGAGTAACCACAAGACTATATTTTATATCTTTTAAATAAATTTTCATAGCCTCATTTTCTAGCAATCCTAATTCATCTAACCTACAGTAGTTACCAGCAAGAGCATTAGCTTTACTCTTAGCAACTAAACGATTATTTGCTATACCTATTACATACGAGAGTTTATGTTTGTTAAAGAATTTCAAATTAGTTTTAGAAGCAAAATATCTATCAGCTACTATATAATCAAAACTAGAGAAATTCTTAATAATTTTCAATATCAGTTTTCTTGCCAGTTCATTAATTGTGTAGCGTGCTTTACGCTTTAAGCGCTCCATACCTGCTTTATCTTTTTCTACTACAAAGTTTTCCTTAGTTTGTACTTCAAAGCCTACAGGAATATTAGCATCTCCAACGTGGATTAAAGCACTAATAAGATTGATGCCTTTAACTGCTCTACCTACAGAATGATCATAAAACCAGTTTACTACCTCATTGACCATACTATCAGATTTAGGACTTATTGTATTGTCTATAGATAATATCTTTGGCTTATCTTTGTAGGCGTTTAAAATACTTTTACCTTTTAACCAGACATATTTACTTTCATAACTACCAACTTTTAACATCCGAGAAAAACTATCATGCTTTACTAGTTCATCTAACATACTTGAACACATTGTCGCACTTGCTTGGGAGTTTTGACATAATAAATATTCAGTATATAGATTGGCTAATTCACGTTGTTTCATTTTTAGAACATAACATAGTTGATGTAATTATAAATTAACACATAGAAAACTTTTTCGCTTTAACTTTTTCCCAAAAGTCCGTAACTCCAGTAAATAACTACAACTATCTAACTATGAAGTAATTATCGAACTCAGGTTAATTTAAATATCATTCGATCTTAGAGTTTGGATTGCTTCAGTTAAACTTGCTTGATTATGTCTTTTACAAACTTTCAAAAGCATTTTTCCTGTTTTGCCATTATTTAATATTTTTAAAATATTATCGTTGAATATAAAGAATGTACGAGAGTTCAAATCTTTTTCTAAAAATTTTTTTAGTTTGCTAATAGCCTCACGTTTTTGACCTTTGGTATACCCACTTCGTATAAACAAAAATCCATTGCGATGGTTATCATCAAGTTCCCCATATTCTTGTATTCGCGAATCAAGAATTTCTATTATAGCATCTTTTAGGTCCTCCTCCATATTGGCCCTTTGACTTTTATTTTCGAGGTTTTTTATATTATTTTGAATATGGGTAATTAGAGATGCGCTAAATATATCTCTATCTTCTATAGACTTATAATTTCGTAGATCCGGTACTTTACTAATTCTATTCTGCTTATTCTCCTTTATATCATAGTCATTTAGAGTGTTTCCACGGCAAAATGATAAGTGCCATGTATTTATATTAAGCTTATGTTCATTTGATAAAACAGTCATAGCACCAGATAATGAGCCATCAAATAATCCACCGCCACGATTTCGTACTATCATAACACCATTGTTTGAACTGTGTCCTCCTAATTCCAGAATGAATTCTTGCAATCTTTGATTAGTGTTCTCAAATTTTTGTAAAGTATAATCGGAAAAAGTTATTAGATCTGTTGTCCCTGTATAGTGTTTAATACCTTGCTTATTTTCTAGCAAATCCCTTAAATCATTCACTCTATGTGGATGTAATTTTCCATTTGATATTTTAGCAAATGGCTCACATCTTCTTGCCAAATACTCACCTATAGGAGGGCTCAATAAAGGAGCCCCATGAGGGCTGTAAATAAATATAGTTTTATTAGCTATATTTATAGTTTTTCCGTTTGGCCCACCATGAGCACTCAGAAAAACGGTCAAGCTATGATTGGGATTTTTTTTAAATGAAGTTAACCAATCTGTGTTCACAAAAAGATAATAATAATCAAATTGTATAGCAACTACTTTGTTATGTAGGCCGCAGCTGAAGACATCTTTAGTTGAACCTCCTGGTAATTTTATTGAACCTCTTTTGTTCAATTTTGCTTCTACCTCAACGCTCATAAATCACTCCTATTTTATTAAAATTTCAATTATGATTATACAAGAGATTTTACATAGCTTCTGTATTAAAAATTAATAAGATGTGTCAGGGCGGCTTTGTTTTCTACTCCAAATTTAAGGTGGAGTAACTACTATGATGCCTTAGGTAATCCACTAGAATATAATAGTATCAGTTGGAAAAATACATGATAGTAAAGTTGTTATAGACTTATTACTAAACATAAGTAAACCTAAGGTTATAACTGACAAGGTTTATCACTCTAGTGAAACTAGAGAGCATATTGAAAGTATATTTTCTAAAATTAAGCTTTTTAGAAGAGAGTATTCTAATTCAAGCAAATTTTGTATACAATATCTATCTGAAAGAGTCAAATGTCTATGTGTCATTTTTAGTTCCTGTTCGTTTATTTAAGTCCTTCTCAAACCTAATAAACTACATCTGGAGCTCTCTTTCAACTATTTTAAAACTTTCAGACTACAATGTAAGGTTATTCTTTGTGGTCTTTTATTAATAATAAAATAATTAAAGATATTGCCATACTCGCTACTAAGGTTGTAAAGGCAAAATGGTAAGAAGCTAACTCAAAGTATTTTATATCCAAAGAGCTAGTTTTTTGGGAGATTATTTCACCAGCGGAGTTCATAAACTTACCAGTCCACGACCAATCAAGAAAATATCCAATTAAAGGATCAAAAATCGCACCTAGTATTGGCTCACCTGTATTTATAAAAGCAGCTACGGTAGCAGTTATTATTATAGGATTTACTCTATTTCCTATGGCAAAAGATAACATGTAAATACCTAAACAAATCCCAAAAATAAATAATAGTATCGCAGAAGCAAAAGTACTAGTTTTGGTGAGCAATACTATACTTAGAGCAATAGTTCCAATTATGTGAAAAACAACCATTACGCATTTCCGGTTATCAAGAATTTCTGATAGCTTACCTAGTATTGGCGAGCCTATTGCCATTCCAATAAAGATCATAGATATTATGCTGGCTGCTTGTTCTTTAGAGATATTGTAAGCTTCTCTAAAATATGCATTTCCCCAAAAACCAGCAAAGGCATCAACTGCAGTGAAACTCAAACCCACATATAATGTTAAATACCAGTTATTTTTATTTTTTACAACCTGTTTTAAGGCCTCTAAGGTACCTAGTTGATTATTAGATGAGCTAGCTTCTGGTTGCTGAGGGTTATAATCACGAACTACAATGTAGTAAGTAACTGCTATAAATAAACTAGCTATACAAACTAAAAGCATAGCCATTTTCCAATCATTACACAAAGCTATTAAGTATGCTAAAGGTGCTTGAGCACACAATGCTCCAATCATAGCGGCAGTGGCTAGAAAGCTTGCAGCAAAAGCAAATTTACGTGGATCAAACCACACCGATACGGCTTTTAAATAAGATATTGTAGCGAATGATACCCCCATACCAGTAATTATCCTAGCAATATAAGCTGTGCTTAAGCTACCAAAATTAGCTGCAACAACAAATAATATTACCCCTGCGGCTGAAATAGTAATAGATATTGGGCTAATAAGTCTAAAGCCAAACTTATCTACTATGGGTCCAGCTATAAAAAGTTGACAAATAATAATTGACCAAAAATACGCTGATCCAAGTGCTCCTGTTTGGGTTGCATTAGTACCAAAGCTTTGCATCATATCATCAGTGATTAGGCTAGGAAAAACTTGCATAATATACTTATCAAATAGCAAAAAAGAACTAAAAGCAATTATTATCCAAGCATAGCCACGTATATTGTATATTTTCTGAGTCATGGAGTAAAATTAAAAAATTGTTAAATAAGATATTATTTTATGTCTGATAACGAAGTAATTCAAGAAAGAATTCTTTTTCTTTGTCAATCTTTACTTTTCTGGTATGATAAATCTCAAATTAAAATCTACATATATAAAACATGTTAGCTAACATAAAAATTGACTTTAAAAAATTTTTATTGGTGCAAATGTTATTACTTTTTTTTGGCTGTATAGTTACATTGACCTTTTATGGGTGGGCATACTCTCAATCATTTTTATTAGGTGGACTAATCATGTTTTTGGCAAATTTTGTGTTTTTTGTCAGGTTATTTGTAAGTAAACAGTTTTCACCGACGATAGAAATTATGATTTTTTTTCTTAGTGAAATGTTAAAATTAAGTATAGTAGGTGTTGCTACTATATTGCTAGCTATTTACGTAAAACCCAAATTATTTCCTTACATTTTTGGAATAGTTTTGTTACAATTAGCGGTGTGTTTTGTACCTTTTCTACTTAAACGAGTTAGATAGGTCTTTTTTGTGTGTTTATTGGGTTAATTATTAGTAATTGGTGGAAAAATAATGGCAAATACTGAGTCTAGCTCTCAAATTGCAACCGGATATGTCCAACATCACTTGCAACATTGGCAAGTAAGCTTAGGTGAGGGTTCCTTTTGGCAACTTAATGTTGATTCACTGTTGGTTAGTATAGTGCTGGGGAGTATGTTTATATTTATAATGTTCCTAGTAGCAAGGCGTGCTAGTGCTGATGTGCCTGGAAAATTCCAAAATATAGTAGAGGCCATTTGGGAATGGATGGACGGGTTGGTTGCTGAGAACTACCATTATAAAAGAAACTTCGTAACTCCTTTAGCTCTTACTATATTTGTATGGGTGGTGTTAATGAATTTTATGGATCTGCTACCAGTTGATATTTTTGGTTGGATCATAGGGTTTTTCACTAATAGTCATGAGGCTTACTTTAGGGTTGTACCTACTGCTGATCCAAACGTTACTTTTGCTATGTCTATAGCAGTATTCTTTTTGGTTATTTTTTATAATATCAGGGCAAAAGGTTTTGGGCTTGTTAAAGAGATTTTAAGCGCTCCTTTTGGAATCTGGTTATTTCCTTTAAATATTTTCTTTAGACTGGTTGATGAAATAGTTAAGCCAGTATCTTTATCTTTGCGTTTATTTGGTAATATATTTGCAGGTGAGCTTATATTTATCCTTATAGCTCTTTTATATGTTTCAGGCTGGGTAGCTGGTGGAGCTGGGGTGGTATTAGGAAGTATATGGGCGATATTCCACATATTGATAGTTTTAATACAAGCATTTGTATTTATGATGTTGACTGTTGTTTATTTAAATATGGCACAGGAAGCTCACTAGTTTAGATTTAACCTTTAATAATATAATATATAAAATAGGAGAATAATAAAATGGATATGTCTTTACAGGTTTTAGGTAACTTAAATGGTTTAACAGCTATAGCGGTAGCTTTATTGATATCTTTACCAGCTTTAGGTACAGCTATTGGTTTTGGTGTTCTGGGTGGTAAATATCTAGAGGGTGTTGCTCGTCAACCAGAATTAGGCGGTATGCTTTTAGGTCGTATGTTTATTGTTGCTGCTTTTGTTGACGCGTTTGCTGCTATTTCAATTGCTATAGGATTCTTAGTACTTTATGCAAACCCATTGGCTATACCTGGTTTAGTTGATGCTGCTCAAAAAGTTGTTGGTGCATAATTACTTTCATATAAATCAAGATAAATTATCTAAAGGATAAGTCGATGGATATCAACGTAACTTTAATAGGTCAGATGATAACATTTGCAATCTTTGTTGTTTTTACAATGAAGTTTGTATGGCCGCCGCTACGTAGAGCTTTAGAAGAGCGTAGAGAAAAAATCGCTAATGGTCTAGCTTCTGCTGATAGAGCTTCTAGAGAGCTAGAGGTTGCAAAAAGGCAGTCTGCTGAAATCCTACGTGAAGCAAAAGCAAAAGCTACAGAAGTAGTTGAAAATGCTTATGTTAGAGCTCACAAGGTTGATGAGCAAGCTAAAGAAGAAGCTATTGCTGTTGCTGATAAGATTAAAAGTATGGCTATGGCTGAAATCGAGCAAGAGAAAATCAAGGCAAGAGAAGAGCTTAAGCAAGAGCTAGTAAGCCTTGCTATAGCTGGAGCTAGTAAAATTATATCTGCAAAAGTAGATGAACAGACTAGTAATGATCTATTAAAAGATTTTGTAGCTAAGATATAAAATAGTAGGGTAAATACATGGCAGATCTAAGCGTAATTGCAAAACCATATGCAAAAGCAGCATTTGAGTTTGCAAACGAAAACAGCTTATCGCAAGAATGGTCTATGTTACTTAAAACTTTTGCCAAGTTGGTACAAGATGATTCAATGCAAAGCATTATTACTAGTCCTATATTTTCTCAATCTGAGATTGTGGAATTTTTAAAAAGTCAGCTAAATGAAAATTTTTATAATTTTCTAACATTGATTGCTCAAAATAAAAAGTTAACGGTTTTGCCTTTAATCTCAGAACAATTTGAGTTGTTTAAAAATGCTCAAAACAATAGCAAAGTAGCCAAAGTAACTTTAGCTTACGCTGCTGATAAAGATTTGTTAGATAGTTTAAAGGCAAGTCTAGAGAAAAAATTTGGTTGCTCTATGAGTCTTGAGGTTGAGATAAACCCGGCTATAGTTGGTGGAGCGATTGTTAGAGTCGGAGACACAGTTATAGATAGCTCAGTGTCTGGACGTTTAGAAAAATTAAAAAGTATTTTATTATCATAAATTATAGGAAGTGAGCTTATGCAACTAAGTCCATCAGAAATTAGTGGTTTGATTAAACAAAGAATAGAAAAGTTTGATAACTCTATCGAATTAAAGTCAGAAGGTACTATAGTTAGTGTTGCTGACGGTATCGTAACTATATACGGTTTGAATGATGTAACTGCTGGTGAAATGATAAAAATGCCAGGTGATGTATACGGTTTGGCACTTAACTTAAATACTGATTCAGTTGGAGCAGTAGTTTTAGGTGAATATGAGCATCTAAAAGAGGGTGATAAAGTATACTGCACAGGCAGAATACTAGAAGTTCCTGTTGGTGAAGCTTTACTTGGTAGAGTGGTTGATGCTTTGGGTAACCCTATTGATGGTAAGGGTGAGATAGCTGCAGATCATAGTTCACCAATTGAAAAAATTGCTCCAGGAGTTATTTGGAGAAAGTCAGTAGATCAAGCATTACAAACTGGTATTAAATCTATAGATTCGATGGTTCCAGTAGGAAGAGGTCAAAGAGAACTTATTATTGGTGATAGACAAATTGGTAAAACTGCTATTGCTATTGATACTATTATTAATCAAAAAGGTACAGGCGTTAAATGTATCTATGTGGCAATAGGCCAAAAAGCATCATCAATAGCTAATATTGTAAGACAACTAGAAGAGCACGATGCTATGAAGCATACTATTATAGTGGCTGCTACAGCATCAGATTCTGCAGCTTTACAATATATAGCACCGTACGCTGGTTGTTCTATGGGAGAATACTTTAGAGACCGTGGCGAAGATGCTTTAATTGTTTATGATGATTTAACTAAGCAAGCATGGGCTTATAGACAAATTTCACTTTTATTGAAAAGACCTCCTGGACGTGAGGCATATCCTGGTGATGTATTTTATCTTCACTCAAGACTTCTTGAAAGAGCAGCTAGAGTAAATGAAGAGTATGTTGAAAGATACACAAATGGTGAAGTTAAAGGTAAAACAGGTTCACTTACAGCTTTACCAATTATTGAGACACAAGCTGGTGATATTTCTGCTTTTGTACCTACAAACGTAATTTCTATTACAGATGGTCAGATATTCTTAGAGACAGACTTATTCAACTCAGGTCTAAGACCAGCTATCAACCCGGGTAACTCAGTATCTCGTGTTGGTGGTGCTGCTCAAACTAAGATTATTAAAAAACTTGGTGGCGGTATCCGTTTAGCTTTAGCGCAGTACCGTGAATTGGAAGCTTTCTCTCAGTTTGCATCAGATCTTGATGAGGCAACAAGAGCACAGTTAAATAGAGGTCAAAGGGTTACTGAACTTCTAAAGCAAAAACAATTTTCAACGCTATCTGTAGCATTGATGGCATTATCTTTGTATGCTGCTGATAACGGTTATTTAGATAGCTTAGAAGTTTCAGAGGTTATACCATTTGAGTCAGCATTACATGCTTTAGCAACAGATAAGTACGCAGATGTGATAGAAATGATTAATAAAACAGGTGGCTACGATGCTGAAATTGCTGATAAGCTAAAAGCAATCGTAGAAGATTGTAAAGCAACTCAAGCTTGGTAGGAGTAGACTATGTCTAATGCTAGAGAAATACGTTCCAAAGTACAGAGTGTGAAAAATACACAAAAAATCACTGGTGCTATGGAATTGGTAGCAGCTAGTAAGATGAGAGGAGCGATCGTTAAGATGAATAACGTGCGCCCTTATGTAGATTGTGCTAATACAATTATTAAAAATGTTGTAGCAGCTAGTATTGATTATCCTAATCCTTATTTGTTTGAAAGAGAAGTTAAAAGAGTTGGCTATATAGTTACTTCTACAGATAGAGGGCTATGCGGTGGTCTAAACATTAACCTTTTTAAACATGTTCTAAAAGACATTAAGAAACATCTTGATGATAGAATTGAGGTGGATATATGTGTTATAGGATCTAAAGCAGAGACTTTCTTTAGGAAGTTAAAAGGCGTTAATGTTGTAGCTGTTGCTCACTACAATGACAAAGATTTAGAAACTAGTATTAGAATGGTTTCTGGAGCTGTGAAAGTAATGCTCGATAAGTTCACAAATAGTGAAATTGATAAATTATATTTATCTAGTAACCAGTTTATTGGCACAATAAAACAAAAGCCAAGGCAACAAGTATTACTTCCGATACAAGATGTGCTTACACAAGAGCAAAAAGCAGATGACAAAGATGTATCCAAAGGACATTGGGACTATATTTATGAAAGAGATATAGAGGAAGTTCTAAACGCTTTATGTATGAGGTATATAGAAGCCCAAGTTAGAGGTGCAATACTAGAAAATGCGGCATGTGAGCAAGCTGCACGTATGTTGGCTATGAAAAATGCTACAGATAATGCAAGTGATATTATTGATCAACTAAAATTAGATTATAACAAAGTAAGGCAAGCTATGATTACACAAGAGCTTGCAGAGATTTGTTCAGGTGCAGCAGCAGTTTAGGAGAGATAAAATAAATGAATACAGGTAAAATTATTCAAGTAATCGGGGCGGTTATAGATGTAGAGTTTTCTCGTGATAACACTCCAAGAGTATATGATGCTCTGAAAGTTCAAGAGACAGATTTAGTATTAGAAGTACAGCAGCAAATAGGTGATGGAGTGGTCCGTACTATCGCAATGGGTTCTAGTGATGGGTTAAGACGTGGTATGGAAGTTATAAATACAAATGCTCCTATCTCAGTTCCAGTAGGTCATGGTACGTTAGGTCGTATTATGAATGTATTGGGTGAACCAATAGACGAAGCAGGTCCAATTGAGCACACTGAGAAAAGATCTATCCATCAAGCTCCTCCAGCTTATGACGAACTAGCTTTAAATACAGAAATTTTAGAAACAGGTATCAAAGTAGTAGATCTTATTTGTCCTTTTGCGAAAGGTGGTAAAGTAGGTTTATTTGGAGGTGCTGGTGTTGGTAAAACAGTTACTATGATGGAACTTATCAACAACATTGCAAAAGAGCATAGTGGTTATTCTGTATTTGCTGGTGTTGGTGAAAGAACACGTGAAGGTAATGATTTCTATTATGAAATGAAAGACTCTAATGTACTTGACAAAGTATCTCTGGTGTACGGTCAGATGAATGAGCCACCAGGAAATAGATTAAGAGTGGCGCTAACAGGTTTAACTATTGCAGAAGGTTTCCGTGATGAGAAGCGTGACGTGTTAATGTTTATTGATAACATATATCGTTATACATTAGCAGGTACTGAGGTTTCAGCTCTTTTGGGTCGTATGCCATCTGCGGTGGGTTATCAACCAACTCTAGCAGCTGAGATGGGTGCGCTACAGGAGAGAATTACATCGACTAAGACTGGTTCGATTACATCTGTACAGGCTGTATATGTACCAGCTGATGACTTAACTGACCCATCTCCAGCAACTACATTCTCACATTTGGATGCAACAATTGTACTATCACGTCAAATTGCTGAGTTGGGTATTTATCCAGCTGTGGATCCTCTAGATTCTACATCTAGACAGTTGGATCCATTAGTAGTTGGTCAAGATCACTATGAAACGGCTCGTGCAGTGCAAAAAACTCTACAAAGATATAAAGAGTTAAAAGATATTATAGCTATTTTGGGTATGGATGAGTTATCAGACGAGGATAAAAAGACTGTTGATAGAGCACGTAAGATTCAGAGATTTTTATCTCAGCCTTTCCATGTAGCAGAAGTATTTACTGGTAACCCTGGTAAGTTTGTATCCTTGAAAGATACGGTTGCTAGTTTTAAAGCTATTGTTAATGGTGAGTATGACCACTTACCAGAACAAGCTTTTTATATGGTAGGGTCTATCCAAGAAGCTATCGAAAAAGCAAAAACTCTATAAGGTAAACTTAATATGTCTAAAAACTATCTAAAAGTCAGTGTTGTTAGCCCTTCAGGGTCAGTTTTTACAGGCGAAGCTGACATGGTTAGCTTACGTGGTTCTGCTGGTGAAATGGGTATAGCATATGGACATACAGAGCTGTTATCAACTATGCCAGCAGGTGTGGTTAATATAAAAAAAGACAGTGATACAGAAGTTTTATATGTATCAGGTGGACTGATAGAGGTTACTCCTACTAGAGTTACTATCATGGTTGATGAAATGGAAAGAGCTGAAAATTTGAATCAAGCAGAAGCTGAAAAAGCAAAAACAAGAGCAGAGGACGCTTTAAAAAATCCAGATGCATCAAAACTTGATATAGAAGCTGCTCATCAAAGATTAAGAGAGGCTGATGCTCGCTTAAAAGCACTTAACTCTTCTAAAGGGTTATATTATTCAAAAGATTAACTTTTTGTTTTATTAGTTTAGCTAATTACTCTTGAAATAACTCACTAAAAATCATTTTGTATAATTTCAGCTTGCAACAGTCCTTTGTCTGCACATCAAAAACTTAAATTAGTCACTCACCTTACGTAAAAGATTGTAAGTTTTAAAAAGATATTTAGAATACTGGACATAGGAAAAAATTCTGTTTTTTAAGA
This sequence comes from Allofrancisella inopinata, assembly GCF_012222965.1. Lineage (NCBI taxonomy): Bacteria > Pseudomonadati > Pseudomonadota > Gammaproteobacteria > Thiotrichales > Francisellaceae > Allofrancisella > Allofrancisella inopinata. The sequence goes on from NZ_CP038241.1 coordinate 199,408, forward strand.
AATGGACAAGGATTTACTAGATATATACACAGACTATCTTATAAGCCAAACTAAGTATGCTACAGCCACAAAATTATCAGATATATTAGATCAAGAAGTATCACATGACAAAATAACAAGGTTTTTAAACAAGTCAGATTTAACAAGCTTAGAATTTTGGAAATATATAAAGCCTTTAGTTAGAAAACATAACAGCGAATACGATGTTCTTTGTTTGGATGATACAATTAGTGAAAAGCCAAGCACAGATGAAAATGATATAGTCTGTTGGCATCACTCTCATGCTAAAAGTGTTCATGTAAAGGGTATTAATATAGTCTCATGTATGCTTAGTACATCAAACTTATCTATTCCTATAGACTATGAGATAGTGAAAAAGGATGAGCGATATTATGATGAAAAAGATAAGCGGTATAAAAGAAGATCTAAAGTTACTAAAAACCAAATGTTTCAAAACATGATAAATCGAGCAGTTATTAATCATGTTAAGTTTAAATATATTTTGGCAGATAGCTGGTTTTGCTCTAAAGATAATATGAATTTCATACATCATAGATTATCGAAGAAATTTATACTTGGTATGAAGTCAAATAGAGTTGTTGCCTTGAGTGATTATGCTAGAAAGAGTAAGGATTTTATTAAGCTCTCTGAACTTGATATTGCTGATGGAGAATCTTTAAAGATATGGCTTAAAGATATGAATTTCCCTGTGCTTTTAACAAAAAAGATTTTCATAAACGAGAACGGTACAAAAGGAATTTTATATCTTGTAACAAATGATTTAGAAATAGATTCTAATCAGTTATACCATGACTATCAAAAAAGATGGCAAATAGAGGTTTATCATAAATCAATTAAGCAAAATACTTCTTTATCAGCCTCACCAACTAAAGTTGAGAAAACTCAAAGAAATCATATTTTTTGCTCATTAGTAGCTTTTTGTAAACTAGAAATGCTTAAGATAAAAACTTCACTAAACCACTTCGCTCTGAAATATAAGCTATTAGTTAGATCTAACGCTATTGCTCTTAAGGAGTTATATGAAATTAGAAATTCATAACTAAAATGCGTAAGGTGAGTTAGTCATAAACTCCTTTGTGATAAATGCCCCAATTTATGTTGGAATTTGTATAAATGGTTTAAATTCTTCAGTTGTATAGCCTACTAGGCATAAAAGTGTACTAACTGAAATAGCTTAAAACCAAGCTATTTCAGTAGATTCCGTGGTCAAGCCTGACGAAATTGTGACGTACTACTTTTTAGTATCGTTAGCTATAGTAGCATTAACGGATATTGGCATATCTAGAATAATTAAAATAAAGTTATTAAAAAATTAAAATAATTTATACAAAAATTTGAAAAAATTAAACTAATAATATAATATAAAATTAAATATTGGGATATATAGAATTGGAAATTTTATGACTGACCATGAGTTTGATGTGTATTGGTATAAAACCTTATCAGTAGTTGTAACAAAACTGTTGCAAAATGATTTACAACCTCTAAATAAAAAAGCTATAGAACCTCTGTTTTCTCTAGAAAATGACTATAAAAAGCTGACTACTAAGCCTACAGCAAGTTACAATAAATCACGCCAACTTTTAAATGCAATAGCTTATGTAGTAAATAGTAAAGAAAAAAGTGCTCCTGATTTGGCGGAAATACATGAGAATATAAGAGATGAGCTTAAGTTGCTATACGCTTTGTACGCTCGGCGTTTAAGCAAAAGTCAGCTTATATTCAATAATTATGAAACCTCAAAAGCAGGTTTAAAAGTTAGTAACAAAGAGAAAGTATTTACAACAAAAAAATTACTAGGCTTGATAGGTGAATATTTGGATCGTTCAAGTTATGAGAGATTTAGAGGAACAAATAAATCAACATATCTAAATTTACCTTCTTCAGATGAAAAGTCAGGAGCAGGTTTAAAAGTCAGTAACGGAGAAAAAATATTAATATCAAGAGCATTACTAAGTATGATATGTGATTATTTGGATAGTTCAAGTTATGAGAAATTTAGAAGGACAAATAAATCAAAATATCGAAAGTTACCACCTCTACCGCTACTACCAATAAATTACCAAAACTGCAATATACTAGGTTCTTCTAATTCACAAGATATGGACAGCAATATCTTGATATTGCCAGATGGAAGGGTGGTAGACTATCATTCTGATACTATACGAGTTTGGGATTTAGACAAACCTAAAAGTCTTGAAAATCCTATCTTGAAAACGTTCCAAGGTATTTTTATTATGAAATTAGATATACTACCAGATGGAAAGATATTACTCAACACACGGTCTGAACCATACAAATTAGTTTTGAATTTAGATAGGCCTCTATCTGATGACAATCCTCTGGTGTTAAAAAATGCCCATGAACATATAACTATAATATTACCAGATGGAAAAATAGCAAGTGCATGGCAACCACAAAATAATAATGATGTGCTAGCGCGGAATATCCAAGTTTGGGATTTAAAGAAGTCTATAGATAATACCAACCCTATCTTATTAGAGGGGCATCAAGATAAGGTTTCAGCACTAAATGTATTGGGGGATGGAAAAATAGTAAGCACCTCGAATGATAAAACTATACGGGTTTGGGATTTAAACAGCCCCAGAGGTTATGGCACTAACCCTATTGTATTAAGTCACCAGCATAATATTCTAGCATTAAAAATATTGCCAAATGGTAAAATAGTAAGTCAAACTTTGGGTGATAGAGTGAATAATGGTGCCCCCGACTTTGGTGCACTTAGCCACTATGTTAATATGCGAATTTGGAGTTTAGGTAAGCCTATAAATTGTATTGAGCTAAGGAATTTAAAAGCCTACAGTGGTTTACTAATGGTGACATTACCAGATGGAAGAGTGGTAGACTATTATTCTGATATTATACGAGTTTGGGATTTAGATAAGCCTATAAGCCCAACAAATCCTACCGTGTTTAAATGTCAAGACCAACTTATTTCGGGATTGAAGGTAGTATCAAATAGAACAATAGTATTCCAAGCATTGGGTGGCAGTATAGGGATTGTGAAGCTAGATGAGCCTATAAGTTTAAAAAACCCTATTGTGTTAAGTAGAGATCGACATTTAGGCTTGTCCTTTGACAAAATACATGTACTATCAAGTGGAAAAATAATAGGTAAATTAGTAGACAGAATAAACAGAGTAGAGGGAAGAGACCGAGTTACTATACTGGTTTGGGATGTATACAAGTCTATAAATAACTCCAATCCTATCGTGTTAGTAGATAATAGAAATAGAGTTGGAATAGATAAATTTACTTGTGATTTAGTTGGGGTATTACCAGATGAAAGAATCGTAACTTTAAAGATAGAGATATTAGAAATTATCATCCAAATTTGGGATTTATCCAGACCTAACAAACCTGTTGAGCTAAAATGCACCAAAAGTATGTTCTATCGGAAGTCAGTAAAAGTATTATTATTACCAAATGGAAAGATATTAAGCATAACGTATAACAGCCGTAACGGCGGCGATGTAAGAGTTTGGGGTAGTTCAGATAAAGAACAAAATGTTAAGATTAATCAACAGTTAATACAAGCTGTCATAAATGAATACGGAAATAAAGTCAGAAATAGAAAAATATCTTTTGGTTACGCAGGGAAAAGGGTTAATAATGAAATATTACCTGACAATCTTGCAATAGTAATAACCAAAATTCAGCGTGACGCTAATACTTTAGCTTTATCACCCAACTTATTTATAGAAGCTTTCGCTAAAGAAATAAAATCTCAAACTAGAACTGTAAATAACGATGTTAAAAGTACAAAAATTTTGACCTCTAGAGATAGCGATGTTGAACTTTTATATCTAAATCCATTATTTACATTGAAAACACTGTTCGAAACTGACGTTATTAAAAATTTCTAAAATAGGATTTTTGGTGGCTGGCTAGATCATCTTTAACCTTGAAACATTTATGAAACTGGTTTAATCTAGCAGTAATCTTTTATTTACATTAGTTATAATATGACAGTCACAAGATTTGCACCAAGTCCGACAGGTTTCTTACATGTAGGTGGTGTTAGAACAGCGCTATTTAGCTGGCTATATGCTAAAAGAAACAATGGTAAATTTTTATTAAGAATTGAGGATACAGATTTAGAAAGATCTACCCAAGAAGCAGTAGACGCTATTTTAGATGGTATGAGCTGGTTGGGTTTAAAAAATGATGATCAAGTGTATTATCAAACAAGACGCTTTGATCGATATCATCAAGTTATAGGTGAACTTATAAATCAGGGTAAAGCTTATTATTGCAATTGCTCTAAAGAGAGATTGGAAAAGTTAAGAGAGAATCAGCAAGCAAATAATCTAAAAACTGGTTACGATGGAAAATGTAGAAACGCTAACTATATTCCTAATCATGGTGAAAGCTTTGTTGTAAGATTTAAAAACCCAGAACAAGGTGTAGTAAGTTGGGATGATGCTGTAAAGGGTAAAATTTCAATAGCTAACCAAGAGCTTGATGATATGATTATCCAAAGAGCTGATGGCTCGCCAACGTATAATTTTTGTGTAGTTGTTGATGATATGGATATGCAGATTACTCATGTTATACGTGGTGATGACCATGTGAATAATACTCCTAAGCAGATTAACATTTACCAAGCATTACAAGCTAAGGTGCCAATATTTGCGCATGTGCCGATGATACTAGGCCCAGATGGAACAAAGCTTTCCAAACGTCATGGTGCTGTAAATATTATGCAGTATCGTGAGGATGGCTATTTACCACAAGCTATGCTTAACTATCTTGTAAGGTTAGGTTGGTCAAATGGCGATCAAGAAATATTTTCAATCCCTGAAATGATTGACAGTTTTAATCTTGAACACATTAGTGCTTCACCGTCACGTTTTGATTTTGAGAAGTTAAAATGGTTAAATAAGCACTACATCAAAGAATCAAAATTTGAGGACATTCAGGCTGAGGTAGAATATCACTTCACCAAAGCAGGATTGAATCTTTCTAATGGCCCTGATTTAAGAGATTTACTAGCTGTTATGGCAGAAAAAGTTGATACTCTTAAAGAACTTGCTGAAAAGTCTAGTTACTTCTATACGCAAGATATAGCTTATGATGAAAATGCACTCAAAAAGCACTTTAAAGCGATTACAGGTGATATTTTGAAAGTTGCCTTGACTAAATTTGAAGCATTATCTGACCAAGACTGGCAAGAGGAAGCTATATTACACTCTATAATAAGCTCAACAGCAGAAGAATGTGAATGTGGTATGGGTAAAGTTGGTATGCCTGTAAGAGTTGCTGTGACTGGTTCCGGCCAGTCTCCTGATATTGGTATTACTTTAAAGTTGCTTGGTAAAAATAAGGTGGTCTCAAGGTTAGGTGAAGCTTTAAAGTTATGTATGTAGCTCTTTTGGTGGTGAAATAAAACTATTATAGGCTCATGGCACCTAAAATGTTATGCAAAGTCTATGTTGGGGTTGCCTTTTGGAACATTAAAAATTATTTTTTTAAGTTGGCCAGTTTGAGTAATTAGGTTCATTGGGTGGATATCCCCTTTTGTAAATGGAAATGAAGTTCCTTTCCAGGGGTCTATCACATAAACTGTTCCTGGTATAAAATTGAAAACGCCATTTTCTTGTAGGCTTATTCCAGTTGTATCATATAAAACAAATGCATGATCTTCATTTATTAAACCTACTGGATGCGCGACTCCTTTATTTTTTCTCCTGTTTAACATATGAGCCATAGCAACTGCTTGGTCTCCACAGTTACCAGCACGATAATGTTTTGTTTTTTGTAAACTTTGTAGGCCTGGATTAAAACCTCCTTTTCTTACTTGATTTATTAATTTTTCAGCTTCTTCTCTAGAAGTTTTTTGATATTGCGCAAGCCTGTTTTTCCCTATATGATTGGTCCAAGATGGATCTACTCCCGTAGAAGATATTTCTACTTGGTTTATGTAATCATTGAATTCTATTTTTACTCTCTTGTCTAATGGTTTTTGTAGATATTTTTTTATCGCGTTTACTATAGTTCCGGCTGCTTCTAGTTTTTTATCGTGTTGTTTTTTATTTATATGTTCAATTAAAGCCTCTACATGTTGTTGCAGTTTTTGATAAACTTGGTCTAAGCTTAGGTTTCTATTACCATCTTTAAAAGTTTCCCATATATTTAAAAATAAAATTTTTAACAGTTCTGGAGAAACATTTGTGTTTTCAGGTATTTCTAAAAGATTTTTAAGACTACTATTGGTATTAATTCTTTTAGACAGAGCGCTTAACATATGAGTATTATTATCTCGATACCAAGTAAAATGACGATTAATAGACGAGATAATTATTAGTAATTCTAGAACAGTAAATATATCTGACATATTCATAACACTTTTATACTTCTTACAGATATTAACCAAATTCTGTAAAAGAAGCTTTTTTCTATTGCTGTTACAAATAGAGGATGCAAAAGAAAGAGTCTCAATTAAGTTGTTTATCTCATAATTCATGACGGTAAGTTTCGATTTTTAAAGAGGGTAATAATATGTATCAAAATATACAAGGAGAAAATATAATTTGATATGTATTATATTTAATAAGAGATAGGAGTTTTTGATAAGAGTAGATTTACGTGACTATACTGTTCTAATTAAAACAAGCTCATTTGTTTAAATCCAACTTGCAACGATCCTATAAAATACTATCTTTAAAAAGTTAATTTTTTATATTAGAATTTATCAACTAAGTGAAAAGGTTAGAAAACTTAAATTATGTTACGCAAATTTATGATTTTAATGGCTTTATTAGCCATAACAATGTCAAGTGCATGGGCTGCTATAGAAAATCCTGTAGATATGTTAAACAATACTATAGTCAAAACTCAAGATAAGCTAATCAAAAACGCTGCTGAATATAAACAAGACCCTTATAAACTTTTAGGGTTAGTAGATAAAGAAATTATTCCTATCGTTGCACCAAAAGTTGTAGCTCAACTTGTAGTTGGCACTGCAAAATGGAAAAAAGCAACCCCTGAAGAACAAAAAGATTTCATCCATTCTGCTACTGAAATGCTGACATTTATGTATGCTAAAAACGTTGCGTATGCTGGCAAATATAAAATAAGTTTATTCCCCTTCAATAAAGATGATAGTAGTTGGCAAAAAAAAGCTATAGTTGTAGTAAACGGTAAAATAACAAATATTGATAATAACCAAAGTTCTGACTTTGCTGTAAAAATGTTCCAAAAAGATGGTAAATGGCATATTTATGATTTTGATGTTGCTGGAGTAAGTATCTTAAAAGCATACCAAGAGCAATTTGCTCCTTACGCAACGGTTCCAGAAATGACCAAAGCGGCTGAAAGAGTTACTACCAATATTAAAAAGAAAAACTACCCTAAACTTTTAGATGATAATTATAAACTTCAGAACATAGAATGATAAAGATAACTGATAATATTTGGTCTATTGATACAGAGCTAACTATGGTAAATGTGCCTAGCGTAGTTAAAAAATACGCTAAGCACTTAGAAAGACTGAAAGGTTCCTGGATTATTGATTTTTCAAACTGTAACAAAATTGATAGTGCTGGATTAGCACTTATAATTGAGTATATAAAATATGCCAAAAACAATAGTATAAAATTGCAGCTTAAAAACCTTAGTAAAGATACTATTTCACTATCTAAAGTTTATGGCATAGAAAGTATTTTAGAGCAATACTCTAGCTAGAATTATAAATTATAGAGGATATCTATAAATTCCAACTATACTTGAGTTTAGAAAACGGAGAAAGAAATGACAAAAGAACAACTAAAAGAAATTCTAGAAGAATCTCTAAAAAATTGTACAGCTGATGTCCAAAGTGATGATAATGTACATTTTACAGCAACTATAGTTGCCGAAGAATTTAACGATATTAAAAGCAAGGTAAAAAGACAGCAATTAGTATATTCAAAAATTAATGAATATATATTATCTGGGGAGCTACACGCACTATCAATGAAGACTATAGCTGCTAATGAGCAATAAGGGTTTGTCATTTATGGTCTATCTAAAATCATGAATTAAAGCCTTTTGATAATAAACTTTCGTTTTTAACTAACACCAATTCCAACACATATTATTACTTTCTAACTTTGTATTTCATACGTATATTTAATCCTTTAATATTTGCCAATAGCCACTGCTATTGCCTGCACATCAAAGACTTAAATTAGTCATAAACTCCTTTGTGATAAATGCACCAATTTATGTTGGAATTGGTATAACTCTTCATAACTTGATTGCTTATATTTTTTCATATAGCCGACTACATGAAAACTTTTAATTCCAGCTTGCAAACAGCCCCATTATAAATCTTGTTGCATCTCTATTCAGAATCTGGCAAATAGTAGTAATTTATATTAAACCTAGAGGTTGGATAATCTTGATAAGGTGATTCTGAACCTTTTATTTTTATTTTTCTTTCTTGAAAGTTAATTTGAAGTTTTTCTAAATCTTTGGGAGTAATATTTTTACAGTTTGAAATTCCTAAATATTTCAAACTAGGTATATCTGTAATAAGCGCTTTTGCAATAAGAAAAGAGATATTGCTGCCTGAAAGGTCTAATGATTGTAACGATTTTAGTTTTGAAAGGCTAATAAGAGGAATTTCTTTAAAACCTGAAAGGTTTAGATACTTTAAAGGATCGTTACATTTGTTAAGATATTCTATTCCTTTTGAAGTAATTTGATTACAGTTGGAAAAATTTAATCGTGTGGGATTTAAATGTTCTGGGTGTGTGCTCCCCTTTGCAATATAGTCTAAACTTAGGTCAGTAATGTTCTTACAATTTGAAAGGTTTAATGAGCTTAATAACCATAGGTGTGCAATTAGAATCTTTACTCCTTGATCACTAATACTACAGCCGGAAAGATTTAGACTTTTTAAGCTTCGTAGTTGAGTTTCATATTTTGCTTGTTTATACTTCTTTGTTATAGCATATGCGATCCTATCATCTAATTGCTGATAGCCTGCTATATTTAAGGATATTAATTTTTTAGGTAGACATTCGATGAGATCAAGAAACACGTTCCCATAAGACACATCTATTAGATTCTGGAGTTCCTCTTTAAGTAACTCATCATTAGAAATGTTCAAAGTTTGTAAATTTAATTTTTTAAATTTAGAAAGAGCTTTGACTCCTAGCCACCCAAATGCATTCTCTGAAATATCTAAAGATTCTAATTTGTGTAGTTTATTGGCAATAGCTCCTATACCATTTCCACTAATATTATTTTTAGAAAGGTTTAATACTACCAAATTTGTTAGTTTGTTAGCTATATGCTCTACACCTTGATCAGTAATACCACAGTTTGAAAGGTAAAGATTTTGTAGAGGTTCTAGTTTAGATAAATGCTTTACTGATTGATCACCAATTTCGTGATTACCATTAAGATTAAGGGAATATATAGGAAATTTAATATCTTTATTTTTTTTTACTGATGGATTTCGAATCTTCTCAACTAAGATTATAACATCCTTTTCAGTTAGATTGCTGTTAGATAAGTCCACTTTCCTACCGTTAACAAAGTTGTCGACAGCTTTTTCAATCAATTTATTTTTTTCTTCATCCCACATTCATATCACTCCAGTTAAATAATGAAAATATATATTTAAAAGGTATTTTAGGCTAAATTTAAAACAACCTCAATGTATTTATAAAATTATTTTACCAAATAAATTTGTATGTTTCTTAGATTGTATTCTCAGTATAAGAAAACTAGGTTTACAAGCATATACCTTGATAAACTCTAAGAAAAAGCCGAAGTTAACAACGGTGATATCACTAAGATAATCCCAACAAAAATAACAAAATAAATACTCTTTGTTCTATATATTTTAAGAGCTGGAACTTTGAAAACCATATACGCTGGTGCTAAACAACCTAAAATACCAAATATTGGGCCAGACAACGGTACAAGTGTATAAACTGGAGCGTCAAACACTATAGATAACCAAGTTAAAAAAAAGATTATTAAAATAACGATTATATCTATAACTTTAGGACTTATTTTTTCGGTTATTCTTGGTTGGTTAAGACTCATTCTTAATACCCCTTTTAAAGATTCTGCCATGCCAGCTAAAATACTTAAAAAAGAAGTTAAAATAGCACATATACTAATTACTATACCGCAGACATATAAAACTATGTTTGACATGCCATGCTGTTCTAATAGTAAAAATGCTGACTGGTTTTTAGCTGATGCCTCTAAAGCAAATTGTTTAGGTATAACAAAAGAAAATGATAATACATAAAATCCTATAAATATAACCAGAAGAACAAATGCTAATTTCATAGTGCGTAAACACTTTTTAAGCACTAAACTATTATCAAAGTTAGGGTAACGTAATCGATAACCTAATACCATTGGACTTAGTGATTGAATAAAAAGAATAGATGTTAGAGAAAATGGTAGCATAATAATAGTTTTAGTAACTAGCTCATAGCTATTATTAGGTAGTGTCATGATATTTACTGTTGTCCATAGTAGGATTAAAGATAAAGAAACTACGATAATTGCTACAATTAAAACTACTACAAAAATAGTTGACACTCTTATTAGAATTCTTTGACTTTTCATTCCAGCAAAAATTAAAACTACCATCAAAATGGCGCTATATAAAATGTTCTGCTCAAGATGAGGATTATTAGTAATATTAAATAAATACAAATATGCAGCCAGAGACTTAGCAACAACTTCTGCATATATTACTGTCCATATTAACATCATTAAAAAATACAGAATACCTAGAAAAATAGACCAGTTTTTTCCTAAAAGCTCTCCCACAACATCTTTATAAATTTTAGGTTTATCTGAGGCAAATAAAGTACATATATATAGCTTTTGGAATAAATAAATCCCTGGGTACGCTATCAATATAGAAATAGCAAAAACCACAAAACCAACTACCCCAATACTCACAGGAACTAGCACTATACCAGCACCTATTGCCATACCAAAACTAACTACTAGCCACCCAAGATCGAATTTATTGATCTTAGAAACATTTTGCATGATTTAAATCTCAGATTAGATTTTTTAATAGATTTTATTCTATTTGATAAAAATTGTATAAACAACTGTATGTATACTATAAATTATAAGTAAAAAGGGTTTTTTAAAATAATTAGTAAATATGAAGCTTATTGTTTAACCCAAATAAGCTTCTCTGTATCAAAACCTAAGGCTTTTGATTTGGTAATAAAATCTTTTTTGATATTCTCAGAAACTGTCGGGGTACGAGATAATAACCATAGATAATCTTTATTTGCTCCTGCAACATAAGCATACTTATAATCCTTATCTAAGTTAAATACTACATAAGCGCCATAAAAGGGTCTAAAGAAAGATACTTTCAAGTATGCAATGTTTTCTTTCTCAACAAACTTAGCTATCCCTTTTGCATAACTTCTTTTACCGCTTTTAGGATCTACACCACTATTTATAACTTTTATTGTACCATCAGGATTTAAGCTATATTCAGCGTACACGTTAGTCATTCCTTTCTCAAAGCTATTGTCAAAGCGAGCTATCTCATACCATTTTCCCAAATATTTATTTGCTTGAAAATTATCTACTGGTTGAACGTCAGCAGGCTTTGTCACACATCCCACTAATAAAGAAAAAAATCCTACAACTATTAATAGCTTTGCTTTCATAATATCTTTTTGTTGGTAATGCTTTATTAATATAATAAACTAACTAGTGAAATAAACATATTTAAATATTTGTAATTTATGGAATTAAGCTATTTTGACTTTATAAAAATGACAGACTTGGCAAAATACAAACTTTTTATAATTACAGGAGATGAGCCTTTACAGCGTTATAATATTATTGAAAAAATCACAACTGAGTTTAAAGACAAAAATTTTGAAATAGTTAGGCATGATTTAAGTGAGCAAAACTATGATACTCTCTATCAAGAAGCTGATAGCCTTAGTCTATTTAGCGTAGATAAGTTTATACAGTTCAGTTTTGAAAAAGCTCCTCAAAAGTCTTTGCAACAAGCTCTTATTGAAAACCTTTTAAAACCTAGTGATAATGTCTATTTATTAGTTTTTAGTGGGCTTAAGAAACAAAATTTATCAAGTAAATGGTTTCAAAGTTTAGCCCAAAATGCTCTTCATATACATATACACCAGCCGGATATAACTAATGCTATAACTATAATAAATCATGAGTTACAGCACTCAGGTTTAACTTTAACGAGCGAAGCAGTTCAGTTACTAGCTCAAAAAACTGAAGGAAATCTAATAGCTGCTAAGCAGATAATAAAGCTTCTTTCACGCCAAAGCACTCAAAATTTTGATGATAAAACTTTAAGACCTTTTTTACATGAGCATACTAGTTTTGATGTCTTTGATTTATCAGACACTATTTTAAGTCAACAAAAGTCAAAAGCTTTAACAATATTAAATAGTATTCTTACTGAGAACGATAAACCTCCTCTTATACTTTGGACTTTAAAAAGAGAGCTGCGAGTCATCTCTCAGTTAAAATCAACACAGAATGTTTATCATCAAAAGATTTTTAAGGATAATAATATTTGGTCATCTAAGCAAAAATATTATACAAGTTTAGCCAATAGAATTAGTTCTGAAACTATATTATCTTGTTTACAAAAATGCTTAGATACAGATTTATGTATAAAAGGAGCAAAAAAAGGAAATATCAATCTTAAACTTAATGAAATAGTTTTTAGTCTAGTCAGCTAACTACTAGTTAGCAAGTTTATAATACCTTCATTATTATTTATCTTTGCGTCATCTAGAGGCATTTTACCCCACCTATCTGTTGCTGTGATATCAGCACCTTTACTGACTAAATATTTTACAATATTTTCATGGTCTTCAGCTGCTGCTAAATGTAGTGCTGTCCTTTTATCATAATCACCTTTATTAATATCCACCCCTAAGGCAACGGCTCTTTTAACTTCAGAGAGATCTCCTGTACTTGCAGCCCAAATCAACTCAAAAACTAAGCTTGATTCTGCTAACATACGATTTTCTATGGGGTTTATTTTGTCATTCCTATCGATATGATCATAGTTATGAAAGCTAAATCTATTTACTAGTCTTCTGCTAAATTCAACACCTCTAACTGAGTTATGATTGGGGTCTAACCGAGGGGAAAATATTGCAAACCCACCTACATTAGGAATAGCAATCACCAAGGCTCCAGATACCCCTGATTTAGCTGGTAATCCCACGGAAAAGGCAAATTCACCAGAAAAATCATACATTCCACAAGAGTACATCATTGATAAACAGTTTCTAATAGTTGTGGGTGAGAAAATCTTTTTGTTGGTAAATGGACATATCCCACCGTTTGCTATAGTAGACATGATTTTTGCCATTTTTTTAGCATTAACCTCGATAGAACATGTCTGAAAATAAAAGTCTAATGATGTATGTATATCAGTTTTAGGAGGAAAAGCTCCCACCTCTTTCATATAGTGAGCTAAGGCATAGTTTCTATCTGCTGTTTCTTTCTCTGAGTGGTAGGTTGCATTATCAAAACCTACAGGCTCTCCACCAGACAAATCTTTCCAGACTTTAGTAATATACTCAAACCTATCTGCTATATTCCACTCTGGTTTGATTAATGAACAAGTCATGATAGCTCCAGAATTAATCATGGGATTATGTGGAAGATTATATTTATTCAAAGCTATAGCATTAAACGTAACTCCACTTGGCTCTCTACCAACATGCTCATGAACTTTATCTTCGCCATTTAACTCTGTAGCGATACAGTAGGTTATAGCTTTTGCTGTAGACTGGACACAATACGGGTGGGTATAATCGCCTAAGGTAATCATCTGACCATCTACACTACAAAAAGCTACTGCAAATAACTCAGGATCAACACGAGCTAATTGTGGAATATAGTTCGCGACCTTTCCAGAGGTATTTTTCTTAGTCTCTTCAAAAATATTCTGAATTTCAGTTTTGAAAGCTATGAAATCTGGAATCACAAAACTTTTACTAATCGCCTTTTCTATAAGGTTTATACTGCCCGAAGTTACATCTTTAAAAGTTTCAAAGTCAATATTTTCTGTACGTGAGAATTTATCTAGTTTTTCAATTAACGTTTTTATACGCACATCATCCCTAGCTATACCGAAATCGTCTAGAACTCCTAAAATCCCTGATTTTGTAACACACTCATTATCGTTACAAATAACATGGAAAATATTTTTGTAGTGATCTTGACCTGCAGAGTAACCCACATTCATTTTAGTTTTAATTTTCACTTTTGTTCCTTTATCCTAAAAACTTTGGTAGATATTAGATTAATGTTAATTATCAGCTTGCAACAGTCCCTTGCCTGCACATTAAAAACTTAAATTAGTCATAAACTCCTTTGTGATAAATGCACCAATTTATGTTGGAATTGGTATTAGATCGCATAAAATAAACAAGCTAGCTATATTTTTTACTGTTCTTAACTGTAACAATATTATAACTGATTAACTATATTTTACAAAAAAGAAGAATAAAATTTGAGAACTCTATCAAATTTTATTTATTGTAAAGCTAGTTATTTTTAGAGTCAAAAGAAGTTACGCTTCAGTAGCAGCAGCTAGAGCTAAAGCCACTATATATGGATCTGCATTTGCACCTGGTCTTCTATCTTCAAAGTAACCATACCCTTTTAAAGCAACTGGTTTTGGAATTCTAATTGAACTACCTCTATCAGCATCACCAACTTTGAATGTATTTATATCACAAGTTTCATGTAAACCAGTTAATCTTTCGTGTAAGTTAAAACCGTAATTTAAGATATCTTTTTTATGATTTTTTTCTAAGTTTTTAACTATTCTTTGGATTTCTTGTTTGCCCAGGTTTGGATCTCTAGTTGCTTTAGTAGAGAAATTAGTATGCATACCAGCACCATTCCAATCACCTTTGATAGGTTTATTATCAAAAGAGATTGTGATGCCATACTCTTCACCTAATCTTATTAGTAGCCATCTGGCAATATGAGTATGGTCAGCAACGTTTAATATTCCAGCATCTTCACTATCAATACCTCTGTAACCTATCTGGAACTCCCATTGGCTAGGCATAACCTCAGCATTAATACCATATATTAAGATACCTGCTTTTATACACTCTTTTAAGTGTCTTTCAACTAATTCTCTGCCAAACACTTTATCAGCACCTACACCACAATAATATGGCCCTTGAGGACCTGGAAAACCTACTACTGGCCACTCAAGTGGTCTACCATCAACAAACATAGTATACTCTTGTTCAAAACCCGCCCACATGTCATGCTCTTTTAGACTTTCTAAGACCTCTTTTAACTTTGCTCTGTGGTTAGTTTTATGAGGTGTTTCATTGTCAGGGTTATAAACTTCACACAACACTAAATAACCATTATCTCTTAACGGGTCTATAACAAAATTGACAGGTCTAAGTATACAATCTGAATTGTCACCTGTAGCTTGGTTTGTAGAAGATCCATCAAAGCTCCACTCCGGGAAATCTGTTATTTTGATATTTTCTTTATGTGGTAATATTCTAGACTTTGAACGAAGTCCAGTAACAGGATTTGCACCATCAATCCATATATACTCAGCTGTCACTACTTTCATTTAAGTTTCCTAATTTCACTAAATAACAAAACCTAATGATAGCAATTAGACAAAAAAAGTAAATATCTTTAGAAAAATATATAAGAAATCGTTAAATTACTACCTTTATAAAATGTAAAACAGTTTTTTATGAGGTGATAAAATAAATTTAAACTTGGCATCCCGTAGGGGATTCGAACCCCTGTTGCCGCCGTGAAAGGGCGGTGTCCTAGGCCTCTAGACGAACGGGACATAAGACTTTAGTTGCTATCGCTAGCTACATGTGGGATATTATAAGCTCTTTTTTACTTTAGTCAAGGTCTTTTTGAAAAATAATTTCTTATATTTTATAAGTAATACCAATTCCAACATAAATTGGTGCATTTATCACAAAGGAGTTCATAACCAACCTAGATAAATATCCAAACGCTGCTGTATATGATTGAGAATACAACGTAACGTTCATATTATTTACTATCTTCTGTATTTTTATTAGCAACGAAAGTATTAATTAATGACCCTAAATCAATAGCAGATTCAGTATTTTCTAATGGAATCACACTATCTTGATGTAGGTATTGATCTTCAGTCGGCAATGAGTTATCAGTTAGGTCTGCTATTGCCATAATATCTTCTTTAGGCGGACTAAGTGCAATATAATTATCACCAAGAATGCCAGACATGGCTATAGCTGCTGAATAGTTTGCTGGTATTTTCTCATTATCATTAATAGACATAGTGACTAAAGCCATAAAGCCATTATATGTTTTCTCAAGAGATATTTTTGTTACTTGACCGATCTCTACGCCTGCTATTTTTACAGCTGCATTTACTCGTAATGAACCTACATTTTTAAATTGTGCTTGAATAGAGTAGTGGTTAGTATTAAAAGATTTAAAAGAGCTACCACTTACTTTAAAAATTAAAAAAACTAAGCATAAAACCCCTAAAATAATAAAAATACCTACAGAAGTTTCAAAATATTTATTCCTCATTAGGCTCCCCCAAACATGATTGATGTTAAAATAAGGTCAGCTCCTAAAACACTCATACAGCAGTATACTACTGTTTTAGTTGTCGCCATAGCGATACCATTTGAGTTAGGGACACAATAATATCCTTGGTATAACGCTATCCAAGCTACTACAAAAGCAAAAACTAGACTTTTAACTAAACCATTGGATATATCAGAAAGATTCACAGAAGACTGTATATTGCTCCAGAATTCACCATAACCTATTCCTAGACCAGATTCTGCTAGCATATATGATGCTATAATTGATACTGAACAAAAAATCAAAGTTAGTATAGGAACACCTATCATACATGCCCAAAATCTAGTTGAAAGAATAAAACTAATAGGGCTTACATTCATCATTTTTAAACTATTAATTTGGTCAGTAGCTTTCATGAGACCTATTTCTGAAGTTATTGAACTACAGGCTCTACCTGCAAATAGCATAGCTGTAACCACTGGTCCGAGTTCACGTAGTACACTTAGAGCTACCAGTGTACCTAATAGAGAATGAGCTCCGAATTTGGCTAAGGTATAGTAGCCTTGTAGGCTTAAAACTAATCCTATAAAGACACCAGAAGTTACTATAATTATTAGAGAATTAATGCCAACAGCTTTTATTTGAATTATGCAGTCTTTGATACTAAACTTGCTACTTAGAGTATTTATGATTAACCGTAAGGATTTTAGACTGCTGTATATAAAAGAAATTGTTAACTCATAGATTTTGCTAAAAATATACATACTAAGTCCTCAAAATTTCTTTGATAAAAAAATCTTCATCTAAATTTTGCTGGTTTTGTTCCATATTTTTAAGAGGCTCGCCCGCTAAAAAAGCTTTTATATCTTTATTTATACTGTTTTTTATATTTTCAGGTGAGTCGCTAGCTAAGATTTTTTTATTTGCTACTATAACTATGTGATCCGAAATGCTGAGAGATTCTTGTATATCGTGAGAAACAATTATAGAAGTCATTTTTAGAGTTTTATTAAGTGTAGATATTAACTCAAGTAGTTTGTTAAAAGAAGCTGGGTCTTGTCCTGTAAATGGTTCATCATACAGCATAATACTAGGATCTAAAGCAATAGAGCGAGCTAATGCAATTCTACGAGCCATGCCACCAGAAAGCTCACTAGGCATCATCTCTACAGTATGAGCAAGTCCAACAGCTTGTAATTTTAATAACACAACATTCTTTATTAGTTTTTCATCTAGGTCAGTATTCTTTCTTAATGGAAAGGCTATATTGTCATAAACATTAAGGTGAGTAAAAAGGGCACCTGATTGAAATAAAAACCCCATCCTTTTGCGCAGTATTGCAAGTTGTTTTTCGGTGGTCTTCTTATTTACATGAATATTATCTATACAAATATTTCCATAATCAGGCTTGATAAGTCCTGCGATTAGTTGCAGGATGGTGGTCTTGCCAGCACCAGATGGACCAAGGATAGTAGTAATTTTTTTAGATGGAATGGCAAAGGTAACATTATCGTATATACAAGAAGCTCCTCTATAAAAAGAAACTTGATTAAAACTAATATTGCTCATTTATTAGTAGGTATCTATCTAGTTGAAAGGTATATTAACTTCGATCGTTGAGTTTTTGCTGTTATCTTCTACCTTTAAATCTATATCCCTAATATTTTCTTCTGAAAGAGCAATATATTTTTTAACTACTTCGATTATTTCGTCTTTTAATTCAGCAAGCAAATGACTACTAATCCTTGAAGTTCTAGGTTGCAGTTCATTTCTTTGATGCGCTACTATAATCTGTAATCTTTCTTTTGCTAAAGAAGCACTATTTTGTTTTTTCTTTGGTCCGAAAAGCTTTTCAAACATAATTATGACTTACCTATTAGTTTTTTAAAGAAACCGACTTTATGCTCAGTATGCCTCATAGGAACATCTTTACCTAGCATTCTATCTACCGCATCAAAATACGCTTTAGCAGCTACAGAGTCTGCAAAATGGGTGATAGGGTGCCCGCTGTTTGAAGCTTCTAATATGTCCTTTGATTCTGGAATTATGCCAGTAATAGGAGTATATAGGATTTCGCTTACATCCTCAGCTTTTAGCATCGCTCCAGCTTTTGCTCTAGTAGCGTCGTATCTATTAAGTAATAAGTATATTTCTTTGAATTCGCCTTCCCTTTGAGCTTTCAAAGTTTTACTTGAAAGCATGCCGAGTATTCTGTCAGAATCCCTTACTGAAGATACTTCAGGGTTGGTGACTATGATTGCTGCATCAGCACATCTCATAGCCATCAAAGAGCCTTTTTCAATGCCAGCAGGAGAGTCACATAAAACGATATCAAAAGAATTTTTTAGTTCTTCTACAATTCTGTCAACGCCATCTTCTGTTAGGGCATCTTTATCCCTAGTTTGTGATGCTGGTATTATATATAAGTTTTCGATACGTTTGTCTTTGATAATAGCTTGATTAATTGTAGCTTCTTCTTTTACTATGTTTATTAGATCATATACTACTCTTCTTTCACAACCCATTATTAGATCAAGATTTCTAAGTCCAACATCAAAGTCTATGACTACAGTTTTTAGCCCTCTTTTGGCAAAAGCATATGCAATGGCAGCACTTGAGGTTGTTTTACCAACACCACCTTTACCAGAGGTAACTACAAATACTTTGCCTTGTTTTTTCTCACCCATTTTGGCTATAACCTCTTATAAATTTAATTTTTAAAAACCTTCTATGTGTATTTTATCATCTTTTAGATAAACGATATACCCATCAGTACTTTTTTCATCAACTGAGATACTCTCATTGTTAAGAGTTACATACTTACCAGCTATTGAAACAAGTTCTGCTTTTAGATCTTTACAAATAATTTTTGCCTCTTTATTGCCTGAACTACCAGCAAGGACTCTTCCTCCGATCCTTCCGTATACAATGACACTGCCATCGGCAATAATTTCAGCACCATTGTTCACGTTAGCTGTCACTATTACATCAGCATCACGAGCAGTGATTGATTGCCCAGTACGCACAGGAGAAGTTATTATCTTAGCCGCTGTGCGAGGAGTCTCTTCAGAAGAATTTTCTTTGATCTTGCCGTTTTTTAAAATGTTATGCCCGGCTTTCGCTAGTTTACTCTTTAGCTCTTGATTGTTAACGACAAAGCCTACGGGGATCATACCATTAGACCTAAAACAAGATATTACCTTTTCCAAAAAACCTACACTGCATTTATCATCTTGGTCGATTTCAGAGACGTCGATTACAAAAGGGGTGTTCTTGAAAAAAGATTTCGATTGGGCAACCTTTGAACTAAGTAAGCTCTCAATTTGAGTAAACTCTGTTACGTTGATATTGATAGCACTTATGGTATAGTTGCCACCTTTAAAATGAAAAGCTTGCTTCATGGTTATAAGGCCTTAATTTTAGTTATGGGCTTATTTGATCTTTGCTTCTTTATAAATTACGTGTTTACGAGCAACTGGGTCAAACTTTTTAATCTCCATTTTGTTTGGCATATTCTTCTTATTTTTAGTAGTAGTATAAAAATGACCTGTTTTTTCAGAAGAAACTAATCTTATTTTTTCTCTCATTGTTTGAATTCCTTTTCTAGAATTTAGATTTTATGACCTTGAGTTCTTAAGTCATTAAGAACAACATCAATACCTTTTTTATCGATTATTCTCATACCTTTAGAGCTAACTCTTAATTTTATGTATCTGTTTTCGCTTTCTACCCAAAATCTATGTGTATGAAGGTTTGGTAGAAACCTTCTTTTAGTTTTGTTTTGTGCGTGTGATACGTTATTTCCTGTAATGGGTTTTTTACCTGTAATAATACAAACTTTAGACATTTAGAAACTCTCCTTGGGCAAAATTTTTTTATTATTTTTACATATATCTTCAAGATTTTATTACGTTTGAATTTAAAAGTAAACTGAAATTTTATATTAAAACTTACTAATAGGTGACTTAACCTATTGATTACGGTGTCCCACCAGCTTCTGATGAGTCTTGAATATTAGCATCGTAATTAAAATTATCGCCACTATCTACAAGCTCGCTTGTAGGTGCGTTTGTATTTCTAGATGGTGAAGTTGGATCATCGTCTACTTTTGAGGTATTTTGCTTAGTAGCTAATGTAGATCCAGATGTTATTTTAGTTGTTTGATCGCTATCTTTTTGTTGATCTTCAGGAAGATATAAAGGACCTGTTTGTCCGCATCCAGCTAGGAAGTAACTAATAAAAATTGGTAAAAATAACTTTTTCATAATTTTTCATGCAGTTCTAAAATATTGCTAGTAGGGCTAATTTAACAGTAATTATGTAATTTGGCAAATGCTTTGTTTCTTGGGCTTTTAAAATGATAGAATAAGTTTGAGCAAAAGAAGGATTTAATTAGAGAAAATTTGATGAAATTTCTAGATTTTTTAGGGGTTGGTGATGCTACTATAAAGGCTTTGGCTAAAAATAGCTTGTACCAGCCAGAGGATTTATTATTTTTTTTCCCAAAAGCTTACAAAGATACTAGGTTTATAACTTCTATCAAAAATCTCGTAGTAGATAAAAAAAGTGTTATTGAAGGGAGAATAACAAATGTTACTTATAAAAAAACTGGAAGGAAATTTTTACGTTTTTTGATTAATGATGGTACTGGTGTTTGCTCTGTGGTTTTGTTTAAATTTTACCCAAACCAAATCACTATGCTAGAAAACGCAGAGTATGTAAGGTGTTATGGTAAAATACATGTATCACAAAATTTCCAAATGATTCATCCAGAATGGTCAGTAATAAAAGATGGTAAATGTTTACTTGAGCAGAAACTATCTGCAATTTATGGGCTAAAAAAGGTACCAGATAGAGTAATAGCTAATATAGTCACCAAAATTTTGCAAGATAGTCAAATAAAAGATTTAATTCCACAAACCTATCTAAAATCATATAGTTTGATGAAGCTTACTGATGCTTTATATTATCTCCATGCTCTAACAGATACTGTAGATGAACGCTATTTATCAAAAGCAAGGTACTCTATTAAATTTGAGGAGATGTTAGCTTATAAGTTAGCCGAAGAAAATATAAAAAAAGACCTTGCAAAAACTTTATCTCCTAAGCTTACTCTAAAGGATAGTGATGTAGAGAAGTTCTATAATAAATTGCCATATGGTTTAACTAATGCTCAAGACAAAGCGATCAAGCAAATTTTAGTTGATATTGGAAAAGCAAATACAATGATAAGGCTATTACAAGGAGATGTTGGAGCTGGTAAAACTATAGTTGCAACTGTAGCTTTGTATGCTGCTGCGATATCAGGATATCAAGCTGCGATTATGGCACCAACAGAAATTCTGGCAGAGCAACACTATAAGTTTTTAGCAGATTATTTGAGTGATTTTGGAATAGAGGTTATACCGCTGCTAGGTAAATTAACCGCAAAGCAAACTAAAACTAGTTTAGATAGGATAAAAAACTCATCAAATTGTATTGTAGTTGGAACTCATGCTATATTCCAAGAGCGTGTTGAGTATAATAATCTTGGGCTAGTAGTTGTAGATGAACAACATAGATTTGGAGTTGAGCAAAGGTTAGCATTGATCAAGAAAGGTATTAACGGAAAAAAAACAGCTCCTCATCAGCTTATAATATCAGCAACCCCTATTCCTAGAACTTTAGCAATGACTTTATATGGAAATCTTGAGCTTTCTATATTGGATGAGTTGCCACCAAATAGAAAACCTATAGTTACTACTGTTCTTAATCGTTCACGAAAATTAGATTTAATAGCAAAATT
The DNA here is from genome assembly GCF_012222965.1 of Allofrancisella inopinata. Classification (NCBI taxonomy): domain Bacteria; kingdom Pseudomonadati; phylum Pseudomonadota; class Gammaproteobacteria; order Thiotrichales; family Francisellaceae; genus Allofrancisella; species Allofrancisella inopinata. The sequence goes on from NZ_CP038241.1 coordinate 221,816, forward strand.
AAAGCAAGCAATATCTAGAAAAGAGCAAGTTTATTGGGTTTGTCCGCTTGTCGAGGAATCTGAAAGTATGGATTTTCTACAAGATGTAAAAACATTGTATACAGAGCTTACAAATGAGCTTGGAGATGGTAAGGTAGGGTTAGTATTTGGTAGTATGAAGTCTAAAGAAAAAATTCAAGTTATGAACGATTTTAAAGTGGCTAAATACGACGTTTTGGTTGCAACAACGGTTATAGAAGTTGGCGTTGATGTTCCTAATGCAAGTATTATGATAATTGACAATGCTGAAAGGCTTGGAATTTCACAACTACATCAGTTAAGAGGTAGAGTCGGTAGGGGTTCAAAAGAAAGTTATTGTATACTTTTATATAGTGATAAAATTAGTGAAATTGGTAAAAAGAGACTATCTTTAATTCGCCAGTCTCAAGATGGCTTTTATTTGGCAGAAAAAGATTTAGAAATACGTGGAGCGGGGGATATTTTGGGTAAGGAACAATCTGGTATATCAACGTTTAGAACTTTTGATATAAACGAGTTCTATGATAATTATCAGTTGGTATCTGGGTTAGCTAAGCAAATAAGGCAGGATTATCCTGAAGCAATACCTCAGCTAGTAGCTAGATGGTTTAAACAAAGAATAACGTATGTGGATGTTTAATTATGGTTCTATCAAGTGTTTTGGCTATAGTAATAGCTCTAGTGTTTACTGCCACAGTAGCAAGAATATTGTATAAGTTTAGCTTTAGAAAAGGCATGCTCCAGTCAAGAAAGGATTATATTATCAATGCTATAATTGTTGGGTTTGTATTTTTTTGTGTAAGTAGTTTATTTTATATTTTTATGATAAATACTTTTAGCATCTAATACCACTTCCAACACATATTATTACTTTCTAACTTTGTATTTCATACCTAATTTAATCCTTTAATATTTGCCAATAGCCACTGCTATTGCCTGCACATCAAAAACTTAAATTAGGGGAGTGTTGCAAACTAAAATCATATGTTTCTAACTGTGTTAAAAATAACCTCAACATGGCCGTTTAATATAGCAAGGCTAAGCAAAAAATATTCAGTTCAGTAACTGCTTAGACATTAATTATTTTTCAGGCTAGGTATCATTATTAATTGACTGTGTATTATATTTTAACTAGTCTATATTCTAATTAGGACCGTTTTTTTAGTTAATTGATATGAGGATAATGAAAATACTACCTAAAGCTCCAGTAATTAGATGTGTAAAATGCCATGTTTTAATGTCTGTTAATTTACCAGTGATCGGATCCCATCTATATGCAAGAGATATACCAACAAATCAGGTATTTTGTAATTGTGTAACCAAAAATTGTGGGAAGCTACTAATAAAATATGATTATAACTTTCGTATACTAAGAATCGACTACGTTAAAAGTCATGAAATCACCAACTCACCTCATATTTTAAAGGACACATATGGTTCAGGTGTAGAGGCTAAACCAACGAATAAACCAAATATAATAAACTACGTCAAAGATCATGAAACTAAGAATCTTTCTCATATTGTAAATAATCCATACAGCCCAGCCGTGGTGGATAAAACGTTAAATAATTCCAATGTATATAAAATTTCTCCAAAAACTCTGGAAATGCTGAAAATAGTTGATGAGGTAATTCGAAAAACTAAATCATTGATGCTATTTGGAGCTTCTAACCAGAAAAATCATTACCATGATAACCCTTATAATTGTTCAACTACTTCAAGAGCAGTTTGGAGCTATGGTAATCATAAAACTTACGACATTAACAAACGAAAAACTATTGACAATAATCAGTTACACCCGTTACGATCTGCAGCTTGGGCCCTTAAGGCACAGGCAGGAACATGTGATAATATCAACGCGGTAGCTTACTGTTTATGTAAAGATATGTTAAGTAGTAATGTGAAAATAAGTCTCATAGTTAGCTTGTCTCCTATTGGACATTGCTTAGTGGTCATATCTGCTTTAGACAATTCTTTTGAAGATATTGCTGTAGATGCATGGCCAATACATGCGAGAGCCATATTATGGAAGCATCATTTTTCTTATCCAAATATACACACTGTGAAAAAAACAACTACAGGAATATTAAACTGTCCACATAAAAAAAGCAGAATGGAGATTTTAGCGCAAAGATGCCGGGATATCCCAGCTCCAAACTTTCAAAATACTCACTTATGCCGACCATCTTTTGATTATAGTTTTCCGACTAAAGACGGATTGCATGATATGGTATATGTGGCATAGTTTTTTGAAAAAAAGTAACAATGAAGAACTTACAGTGTGGTTATATATTAGCAATATATTAATTTTGTATTATATAAAAACAAAAAGCAATTATTTTATTTTTATATATGCTATAATATGTTTAAACAAAAATATATTTAAAATTTTAAATGTTTGCTACATTTTATGATTTAATAAAAAATATCTATTTGCACAGAAATATAATAATAATAGGTGAAATACATAATAAATCATTTCTTCCTGAAATTGTCAAGAACCGAAATTTTAGGTCTTATATTAAAGAAAAAAAACCTATTTTTTTTCTAGAAGAAGTGGGTTTCGATGAAGTTAGTAAAAGTGGGAAAGAAATAATAAACCATTTACTTACATTAGGAGCTGAAGTTGAATACCTTGAAGACGAATTATCCTTTGGAGGTAAACTTGAATACGTTAAAGAAGTTTATAGGGGTTTAGAATCTGGAACTGCTATGGTAGAAATAGCAGACTATATTTTAACAAGGAGTGATTTGTCGGAAATTGCCTTAAAAGGTTTAAAGAGTGGGCGGACTAGTTCTGATATGTCTTTAAATAATTCTCATTTAAAGACAAAACTAAAGTCAAAATTACAAAATGACGCAGAATTTATTACTAACTGTTTTGTTGAGTATAGTGAGAGCCCATTTAGAATAAAAAACTTTAACACAGTGGCAGCAAATAAAATAGTAAGTAATCTCACAAGTAAAAAACAAGATGCTATTATACTGGTTGGGGCAATGCATGTAAAAGATTGTTACCCTACTACTTGTGTTGATGAAGTATATAACTTAGGTAAGATAGATGGTATAGAAACTCTTATTAAGAATCATTTTAAGAATAGTCGGTATGAACATTATTACAATAATAGTATTAGGAGAAACCTTATCTCTTCATACTTTTTTGCTAGTGAGAAACCTAATACTAATAATATGACTTATAGTCCCCAAGATCATTATTATAAATCTGACCCTTTGGATATAATAAGCTAATCTCAAAGTAAATTACGTATGAGTAAATTAGATGAACTTTGGAATAGAAAACAAAACTCAAAGATGTCAAAAATTATTTAGCTAGTTGTTTATTTTTGTAAAAAATATTAGCATTAGCATACTTTTATAAGTCTTTAGAGTTAGACTATGTATTTCTTTATAATTTCTTTGATTATTTTGCTTTCTATTCTTTGTACTATCTATATGGTGTATAAGCTTATAATAAAACAAAATAATTCATCTGCGCCAACTCTTAAAGAGAGTGTTATCTTAGCAGGTTCTGGGGTTACAGCATTTTTAGCAGATACTGTGGGGGTTGGAAGTTTTGCTGTAAATATAGCAATAGCTAAAACTTTTAAGCTTGTAAAAGATGCTGAACTTCCAGGTTTTGTTAATGGTGCTCAAGTAATACCGGGAGCTATAGAAGCCATATTTTTCCTAGGCGTTTTACATGTTGATATACTAACATTAACTGTACTAGTATTAGGGACAACCTTAGGAGGCTTTATAGGTGGGGTCTTTGCCTCAAAAATTAACACAGCAACAATTAGGCTAATAATGATATTTGCTTTTATCTTAGTTATATTTTTGTTACTTGGTAAATTGCTAAATTTTTTACCAATAGGCGGTACTTTGATGAAGCTTTCTGGTATCAAACTAGTGGTAGGTTTTATTGGAATGTTTGTAGCGGGTTTTTTGGTATGTTTTGGTGTGGGACTTTTTGCTTTGGTACAAGCTATACTCTTTTTATTGGGGATGTCACCTCTTGTTGCCTTTCCTATTATGACTGCAGCAGGTGCTATTCAGCAACCAATAACAACCTTTGCATTTACTATGAATAATGCTATTCCCTTGAAAAAAGCCCTTATAGTGGGAATTTTTGGTATAATCGGAGTTTTTATAGGTTTCAATGTTGTCACAGCACTATCAACAGAGCAGTTACAATGGCTATTAGTTATAGTGATAGCCTATAATACGATAAGTTTATTAAACTCATATTATAAATCTAAAAAATAAAGCTTCTCTTAAAACCAAAGTTGATAGCTGATATAATATTTTTTGTAATATCGAAAAATTTCATTTTTAATTAAGAGGTTTTATTTAAAATGGCTATCATAAAAGCAGAAGATCTGATCAATAGTGTTGCAGAAGCATTGCAATATATTTCTTATTACCATCCGAAAGATTTTGTTGATGCTATGTATGAAGCTTACCAGCATGAGGAGTCTAAGCCAGCTAAAGACGCTATGGCTCAAATACTTATAAATTCGAGAATGTCGGCTATTGGTAAGCGTCCTATCTGTCAAGATACAGGGATGGTATGTGCTTTTGTTAAAGTTGGTATGGATGCTAAGCTTGATAAAACAGATAGAACTATTACAGAGCTTGTAAATGAAGGTGTGCGTCGTGGTTATGCTGATGAACATAATCCTCTTAGAGCTTCTATGGTTTTTCCACCACACGGAGCTAGAAAAAATACCAAAGATAACACACCAGCGATAGTTCATATTGATATGGTACATGGTGATAAAATAGAAATTGATATTGCTGCAAAAGGCGGTGGATCAGAATTTAAATCTAAATTTAAAGTATTAAATCCTAGTGATAGTATTATTGATTGGGTGGAGGAGATGCTACCAACTATGGGAGCAGGCTGGTGTCCTCCTGGTATAATTGGTATAGGTATTGGTGGTACTGCAGAAAAAGCTATGCTTCTTGCAAAAGAGTCTCTTGGTGAAGAAATAAACATGCAAGATATAATAAAAAATGGTCCGCAAAATGAAACCGAGCAGCTAAGATTAGATATTTATAATCGAGTAAATGCACTAGGTATAGGAGCTCAAGGATTAGGTGGTTTAACTACGGTGCTTGACGTTAAGATAAAAGAATACCCAACACATGCTGCTTGTAAACCTGTAGCTCTTATTCCAAACTGTGCTGCTACTCGCCATGTGCATTTTGTTTTAGATGGTTCTGGGGCAGTAGATCTGCCAGCACCTAAACTTGAAGATTGGCCTGTGATAGAGCAAGCTCAAAACATGGACGTTAAGAGAATAAATTTAGATACTGTAACTAAAGAGCAAATTGAAGATTTAAGATCAGGTGATAATGTGCTTTTAAGTGGTAAAATATTGACAGGGCGTGATGCTGCTCATAAGCGTTTGCAAGACATGTATGAAGCTGGCCAAGAATTTCCAGTAAGCCTAAAAAATAAGTTTATCTACTATGTGGGACCCGTTGATCCTGTGAGTGATGAAGTTGTAGGTCCAGCTGGTCCAACAACAGCTACACGTATGGACAAATTTACTCCATTTATGTTAGAAAAAGCTGGTATTATGGGAATGATTGGTAAATCTGAGCGTGGTCAGGCAACTATTGATTCTATCAAAAAGAATAAAGCAATTTATTTTATGGGAGTAGGTGGAGCGGCTTATTTGATTTCAAAATCTATTAAAAAAGCGAAAGTTGTGGCTTTTGAAGATCTTGGGATGGAAGCGATATATGAGTTTGAAGTAGAAGATATGCCAGTTACAGTTGCTGTTGATTCATTAGGAGTATCTGCACACCAGCAGGGGCCTAAAATTTGGAAAGCTAAGATTGCAGAGATTAAGAAATACTAACTCAAACCCATGAATTTTGCTTTTTATTGCTAATTTCAAAAGTTTTTTGACCCTCTTAGTTATTAGAATAAAAGTAACTTTATGTATGAATACAATTACCATTAATCCACAAAAAATGATGTTGATTAAGGATTAGTTATAACATAAAAATTTACAGTTGGTTGAGATAGTTAGTAGATGAAAGACAAGATTTTTGAATTTATAAAAAAAGTCCAGGCAATATCACATACTGGGGTGACCTACTCAAAATGCCCCTATGCTTTGGATAATTACCATGAGCTGTTAGATTTAAGTACAAAAATGCTCCATGAGTATATTAACTCTGATGTACAACCGTATAATATTTATCGAGATATATATTATCCAACGCCTCAACCGGGAGTACGAGTTGTTATTTTTGAAAATAATAAACTCTTAATGGCACAAGATGTTGATACTCCAGGTGAATGGACAATACCAGGGGGCTGGTGTGATATAGATTTATCCCCAGTTGAAACTTGTATAAAAGAAGTTAAAGAAGAGACTGGATTTGATATAAAAGTAACGAAACTTTTGGCTTTGATGGACCGCAATAAGCATATTCAAAGTGAAATCTATAACGTTTATAGTATAGTGTTTCTAGCGGAAATAATTGGCGGTGAGAATAATCCTAATTTTGAAGTTAATGAAGTTAAGTTTTTTGATATGGATAATCTGCCTAAGCTATCTAATAAGGTTACCAAAAAAGAGTTAGATATCATTTTACAGGCATATAAATCAGGTGAAATATTTTTTGAGTAGGAGGAAGAATATGATAAAAGTTTTTGGAATTAATAATTGTACAAGTGTAAGAAATGCGCTTAAGTTTTTTGAGGAAAAGGGTAAAAAAGTTGAATATGTAAATTTAAGAAAAGAGAAGCCTACTTGGCAAGAAATGCAACAAATTAAAAATTTAGGCAATTTTGAAATTATTGATTTATTTAACTCAAATGGCAAACTTTTTGCAGAAATGAATCTAAAAGAAAAATTTGTCAAGCTATCAGAAGAAGAAGCATTTAAGCTTTTAGTAACAGATGCTCTATTGTTTAAAAGGCCACTAGTAGTTGATGGTAACTATGTTAGAACAGGGTGGAATAAAAAAGAGTATGAAGAAAGGTGGGGCTAAACAAACACGTTTAAAACACATTCATAGCATGTAAAAACATTATCAAGCAGAAGATAGTAATAATATTTGCTGTAATATTTAATTCTTTTTTATTGCAAAATAGAGAGACTAAAAACCAAACTAAAATTCCAGAAGCAATACCTGTAGAGATTGATGAAGATAAAGTCATTAGTAAAATTGTGAAAAAAGCTGGGGTTGCTTGAACGAAATCATTCCAGTCAACCTTGGCTACTTGTTGCATCATCATTATTCCTATTAGAACTAATGCTGGTGAAACTACCTCCAACGGTATAGAAGTTATTACAGGTGATAAAAATAGAAATGGCAAAAACATTATCCCAGCAAATATTGCTGTTAGCCCTGTACGTCCACCCTGAGCTATACCTACACCTGATTCTACAACGACAGTAGAAGGACTGCTACCAATAAATCCTGCCGCTGTTGCACTAGCAGCATCAACAAGAAAAGTTTTCTTTAATTCTTTATCTTTGTGGTCATGTTCTTTATCCATACTGCTATACAAACTAGATATGGTCCCAGTACCATCAAATAAACTTAAAAAACAAAAAGTAAAAATAGTCGGTAAAATTGCAAACTTAAGACCGTTAACAAAATCAATTTGTCCAAGCAATGAAAAGTCTGGTAGAGCTACAAATTGGTTTGGTAGAGTAATTATTTTCTCAGAAGAAAAGTATTCTAGAGGTAGAGCTAATATATAGCCAAACACTATAACGATAACTATCGGAGCAGGTATTTTCTTTATGAATAAAACTATTAGAGTTACTAAGCAAACTAGAAATAATTCACTACGAACACTTAAATCAGCTAGAGCAAGCATACCGGAATTACTAGTTATAAAGCCACTATTGATAAGCCCAATATAAGCTATAAATAGTCCTATACCGGCACCTAATGATTGTTTAATGGATTTTGGCAAACTAAGCATTATTTTAGTTCTGACATTAAGAATCACAAGTAAGCTGAAAATGATTCCAGACCAAAAAGTCGCACCTAAAACCGTTTGCCATGGTAAATGATATACCTTTACAGCCGTAAAAGCGAAAAATATATTCATTCCCATGCCAGGAGCTATTACAAAAGGGTTGCGTGTAAACAATCCCATAGCGATACTTGCGATAACAGATATTAAAACCGTGCTGGTAACCAAAGCATTAGTTGGCATACCAGTAGTAGCAAGTATTTTAGGATTAACAACTATAATGTAAGATATAGCTAGAAAAGAAGCTAGACCCGCTAAAAATTCTTTCTTTACAGATGTGTTATTTGCTTTAAGATTAAAAAAACTTTCCATAAGTTTACTCAAAATAATAAATATTTTTTAAAAATTATATTTTAGATTGTAATTGAGGAGAAATCTATTTTAAAATGCTAGAAAGTTTGATTAGGCAAATAGGTTGATACAATCATTTAAAAATAAATATCCTTTATTTGTTGGCTTAACATGGTTATTAGAGGATTCTAATAAACCTTTATTAACCCCAAGCTGTAATATATTTTCAATATCGTTCTTATTTAAAAAAGTTTGTTGTTCAAAGGTTTTAAGATCAAAACCATTTTTTAACCTTAGTGCATTTAACATAAATTCATATATTAAATCATCTTTTGAAATTATGCTTTGTCCTTTTATAAAACTGTCAGCCTGTGTGTATATCTTAGGGTGTTTATGTTTCCAAATACGTTGAATTTGTTTTGTTTGAAGGTTTGTAATCTTACTATGTGCCCCTGCACCTATACCGATATAGTCACCAAACCCCCAGTAGTTAGTGTTATGAATAGAATTTAAACCATTTCTTGTATAAGCTGAAACTTCATATTGCTTAAAACCAGCTTGATCTAGTAATTTTTTACCTGATATTTCTATTTGCTCTAAAGTTGTTTCATTTGGGAGTATAGGAGGTTTTGCTGCAAATAGTGTATTTGGTTCTATAGTTAGCTGATACCAGGAAATATGTGTGGGTTGCATAGCTATAGCTTGAGATATGTCAAATATACCCTCATCTATACTTTGGTCGGGTAAGCCATGCATTATATCAATATTAAAATTAGTAATTTTAGATTGATGAATTTCCTCTATAGTAGAGTATACATTTGCACAATTATGGATTCTACCTAAAGCTTTGAGTTTATTATCCTGAAAGCTTTGCACGCCTAAAGATATTCTATTTATTCCTATCTCTTGATAGCTCTGTATAGAGCCTCTTTCAACAGTTCCAGGATTCATTTCAAGAGTTATTTCACAATTTTGACTTAGTTTTGAGTGCGATTTGATATGCTCTAAAACTTTGCTTAGATATTTTGGCTTAAATAAAGAAGGTGTACCACCTCCAATAAATATACTAATAATCTCTCTATTTTGGATATCGTTTATATGGTACTCAAAATCAGCTAAGAGTTTTTTGTAGTAGCTTTCAGATAGATATAAGTCATCTTTGATAGCATGTGAATTAAAGTCACAATAAGGACACTTACGGACACACCAAGGGAAATGAATGTATATGCTAATTTGACTATTTATGTTAGACATAAGAGGGTCTTTGTCCTTCTGGGTTTAGGCTTTAAAGATTAAAAATTTACTTACAATAAAAGTATAGATTGCAACAAGCAGCATAGTTATAAATAAAGCAATTAAATATTGAATATGAAAAATATGTAAAAGTACAGAATATATTCCTTCATTTAAAGCTAGCCCTATCAGAGCATTTATAAAAAATTGTGAAGCGGCTCTTGTATGGGACTGTGTAGTTGTGGAAAATGTCAGGTACCTGTGACCAAAATAACTCACATTAAAAGCTATTAAATAAGCAAAAAAGTTAGCAATAAGTGGTTTAGTAATATTTAAATGTACAATTATAAAAACCAGTATAAAGTTTACTAAAGAAGCTAGAGCACCTATTATTAAAAAATAAAAAGCTTGTTTTTTTATCATTGATTGTAGCGTTTTTGGGTTGTTATTTATATTATACCGGTAAATAGGGATTATTTATAAGGTAATATTGTGGAGATACTTAAGTATCAATTAGGGATTGTAGATAGACTTCCTTCATCAGCGTTATTTATGATGTTTGATCTAAATTCTGGTAGTGATGTTGGGTTCGGTTTGAAAATTTTACAAAAATTTGTTGATGGTCAATCTATAGTTGCTGGTTTTGGTAATGAGCTTTTAGTTAAATTTGATTTACCTAAAGATTTAGACTTTCAAAAAGCTGCGTTTGACAGCGATAAAATGTCAGACCATAGTGGACATGATTTAGTATTGTGGTTAAGGGTAGATGATAGAGGAGAATTGTTTCATCATGCGATAGCCATTAGAAAAGCACTTAAAGACTTTTTCAAGCTTAAGAAAGTAGTATCAAGTTTCACGTATCGTGGCAAGTATGATTTAGGAGGGTTTGAAGATGGTATAGAAAACCCTAAAGGCGATGAGGTTGTGCCTGCTTCAATAGTCTCAGATGGTAAATTAGAAGGTTCAAGCTTTTGGGTCCTGCAACAATGGCTACATGATTTTGATTGGTTAGATAGTGTAAGTCAATCTGAAAAAGAAGAGTGTGTTGGGAGGTCATTAGTTGATTCACATCAATTTGAAAATTTAAAAGATTTTGCTCACGTCAAAAGATCAGCAAAAGAAAACTTTTCCCCAGAAGCTCAAATCCTTAGAAAATCTATGCCATGGTCGGATGATCACTTAAATGGTGGGTTTATGTTTTCAGGTTTTGCTCCATCATTTAGATCTTTTAATCTACAAATGTGGAATATGCTTGGTGGGGGTGATGGTGTATTAGACGGAGTGTTTAAGTTTTCTAAAATTATTGAAACTAATTATCTTTGGTGTCCGCCATTTAAGAAGGGTAAGTTGGATTTGTCATTATTGAAAATATAAGATTTCAACTTTGATCTGACAGATACGTATTAATTTGAACCGGCTTTTTCTATCAGTTAGTTTCAGAATGGAGTATTTTTAGTCACAACAAATTTTCCACCAAGGCTTTTTGACTGATTTATGATCGTCGTGATTTTGTGTTTTATTAGGTTGTTTTTTTAACAAAGGGTTGCCCTGATAGTGATTTTGGATTATTGTGTTGATATTAGGAACATATAAACCTCGTTCTATTAATGTTTCAATAACAGAGGCATGTCTGTTGGGGCTTAACATAGAGCCTTTTTGCATGATTTGTCCTTTCTCATTGTAAATTAAATCACTGCAATTAACGATAGTTGAACGAATATAACCATGTATTTTAATTATTGATCCGAGAATCTCTTGTGTAGTCTCTTTGACATCATTAGAGCTGTTACAATTTGGATCATAATTTATGATTATTTCTAACAAATCATTTTCATCAGTTAGTTTCATGAAGTCACTAAAATTTTGTTTAGGTTGAAACTTTCCAGAAGCCACATGATAAAAATAGGAAATCTCTTTGTCTCCATTTATTATTACTAATCCGTAGCACATGGTGATACCGGGCATGTCAATGATTTTAGGCTCTTTATGAGATATTACAGATTCTTGACCTGTATACAAACTGATTTTCATAATTTTTCTACCCTCTACGTGAAGACGTTAATATATAGTAGTTTTATCATAAGTTGAAATTATAAAGTTTAGTAATATAGTTTTGCATAGGGTGAATTTGATAATGTAAGGGAATTTTTAATAGGTTGCATGTAAGTATATACAAACTAATAGTATTTTCGTCTAAAAAATTAGTCTTTAAAATATTGAAAAAACAATGTGAGCTATGAAAATCTTTATTTATATACAAACCTTTATTAACAGGTTAAAATATACTCGTATTTTACAAAAATTAATTAGTATCTACGGAGGTTAAAAGGCATGTCTGATATTAAAAATATCACTAAGCTACAAATAGAGGATAAAGGCAAAAAATATTCGCTATATAGCTTAAAGAAACTTGGTCAAGAGCTAGACAAAGATATCTCTCGTCTTCCTTACTCAATCAGGGTGTTACTTGAAAACCAGTTAAGGAATATAGATGGTTATAAAGTAAAAGAATATGACCTGCATAAGGTTTTAGATTGGGCTGCAAAAGCAGAGTCTAGGCCAGAGATTCCCCATATGCCAGCTAGAGTGGTCATGCAAGATTTCACAGGTGTACCAGCAGTAGTTGATTTAGCTGCGATGAGAAAGGCTATCAAAGATGCAGGTGGTGATGCTGATAAAATTAATCCTCTTGTAGATACAGCAATGGTTATTGACCATTCAGTACAAGTAGATTTTTACGGTACAAAGACAGCTTTAGCTCAAAACGTAGCTAAAGAGTTTGAAAGAAATGGTGAAAGATACAGTTTACTTAAGTGGGCACAAACAGCGTTTAATGATTTCGTTGTGGTACCACCAGGAATGGGTATTATTCACCAAGTTAACCTAGAGTACCTTGCAAAAGGTGCTTTAGTTAAAATTATTGATGGTGAAGCTGTGATCTACCCTGATACGTTAGTTGGAACAGACTCACATACTACTATGATCAATGGTGTTGGTGTAGTAGGTTGGGGTGTTGGTGGTATTGAAGCTGAAGCTGTTATGCTTGGTCAACCATACTATATGGTACTACCAGATGTGGTGGGGGTTAAGCTTACTGGCAAACTAAAAACTGGTGTTACCGCTACTGATTTGGTACTTAAGGTTACCGAAGTGCTTAGAAAACATGGTGTAGTAGGTAAGTTTGTAGAATATTACGGTGAAGGGTTAGAAGGTTTATCTCTACCAGATAGAGCCACACTTGCAAATATGGCTCCTGAATACGGTGCTACAATAGGCTTCTTCCCAGTTGACGAAGTAACTTTAGACTTTTTTAACAACACTAACCGTAGTGAGCTTGTTGATGTGGCTCGTCAAATGTACAAAGAGCAACTTTTGTTTAGAGAAAACCCAGCTGAAGAGCCTGAATATTCTAGTATAGTTGAGATAAATTTATCAGATGTGGAGTCTAATCTTGCAGGTCCTAAGAGACCTCAAGATAGAGTGGCTTTCCATGACATGAAAAAAGCTTTTAGAGAAGCTTTAATACATGAGCAAGGTTTACATGGTTTCGGGCTAACTGAAGAAAAATTACAAAAAGCTACTGAAGTAAAAGGTTTAGCTGAAACTATAACTCATGGTTCACTTGCTATAGCAGCTATTACTTCTTGTACTAATACTTCTAACCCATCACTGCTTTTAGGTGCAGGATTGCTAGCGAAAAAAGCAAATGAAAAAGGTCTAAAAGTTAAACCATTTGTAAAAACATCATTAGCTCCAGGATCTCAAGTTGTTACTCAATACCTTGAAAAAGCTAGTTTATTACCAGAGCTTGAAAACTTAGGCTTTAATCTAGTTGGTTATGGTTGTACAACTTGTATTGGTAACTCAGGTCCATTAGATGAACCTGTTGTTAATGCTATAAACCAAGATGACTTGGTTGTAGCTTCTGTAAGTTCAGGGAACCGTAATTTTGAAGGTCGTATAAATCCACATGTTAAAGCTAACTATTTAGCCTCACCTATACATGTAGTTGCATACGCTTTAGCAGGTACAGTAGACTTTGATCCAGTAGAAGACCCTATTGGTCAAGATGCTGATGGTAAAGATGTGTTTTTAGCTGATATTTGGCCGACTACAGAAGAGATTGCATCTATACAAGCAGATGTGGTTAACTCTGATATGTTTGAAAAAGCATATGCCACGGTGCTTAATGGCACAAAAGATTGGCAAGAGCTTCAGGTACCTACAGGTAAACTATATGAGTTTGATAAATCATCCACTTATATCCAATGTCCTAATTTTTTTGAGAACTTTGCCGAAGGTAATGATGATTTAGATATTAAAGGTGCTAGAACTCTTTTAATGCTAGGTGACTCTGTTACTACAGACCATATATCACCAGCAGGTAATATTCCGGAAGAATACCCAGCAGGTCAATACCTGAAATCACATGGAGTAGACAAAAAGGATTTTAACTCTTATGGTTCACGTCGTGGTAATCATGAAGTTATGATGAGAGGTACTTTTGCAAATATCCGTATCCGTAACTTATTGCTAGACGGTGTAGAAGGCGGCTTTACTAAGTATCATTTAGATGGTTCTAAACAGTATGTGTTTGACGCTGCGATGAAATATAAAGAAAAAGGTATACCACTAGTAATATTAGCTGGGAAAGAGTATGGTACAGGTTCATCTCGTGACTGGGCTGCTAAAGGTACGTTCCTATTAGGGGTAAAAGCAGTTATAGCAGAAAGCTACGAGAGAATTCATCGCTCAAATCTAGTTGGCATGGGGGTTTTACCACTTGAATATGTAGATGGTCAAAATGCTAAAACTTTAGGTTTAGATGGTACGGAGATGTTTAATATTAAAAAATTAAATGATATTAAACCACGTCAAAGAGTTGTAGTAGAAGCTGTACATCCAAGTACTGCGCATACAACAACATTTGAGGCTTTAGCTAGACTAGATGCTGATGTGGATGTCGATTATCTAAAAAATGGTGGTATTTTGCAGACAGTACTTAAAGATATGATGGATAAAACTCCAGCAAGCTCTGCTAGCTCTTGTGATACAGAATCAGGCTGTATCTTTGCAAAAATGGCTAATTTTTTTAAAAAATTATTTAGCTAGAAAATTTTTGTCTTTCTTTAAACTCTCTATATAATTTTAATACCTCCCCCCAAAGAGTTTATATCTTTTAGCTATGAATAAAAAAGAAAACTTTGCTTTTAAACTTATGCACTGGGAGTTATGGTCGCAACATTCTTTGCTAATAAATAAGGTATTTGAAGAAGAATTTGAAAAACAGAAAATTTTTATACACTCAGCACAATGTCATATTATATACGACTATTACTGTGTTCAATATATGAATGCACCTATTAATCCTACAAGGAAACCAAAAAGTAATAATTTTATGCATAAAATCACGCTTGAAGATTTTATGGAAAAAAAGTTAATTGAGCAATATGAAACGGCTATTCGACTTTTTGATATCAGAAATATGACAACTGTTGAAGATTCGTTTACTTACCCTTTAGAAATTCTTTATGACTTTGAAGTCTTATATCCTAAAATTCGAGCAGCAATTCTTCATGATGTCGATAATATGATTTCAATTCACTCAAAATGCTTACTTGCAGCTAAATGTTTATATGAGGCTATTTATATAGGTACAGAAGAAACTATAGAGCTATTTCGCAAAGATATTCTAAGTGTCTCTGGACCAATTGAAGAAACAGTTGGTAAGAATATTAACGAGTGCGAAGAATTTTTAATAGGTATGTCACAAATGATAGAAAGGTTAATTTCTTTAAAAGAGCATTAGAGAAAGTAATAATACTACTTCCAACACATATTATTACTGGGAGTGTTGCAAACTAAAATTATATGTTTCTAACTGTGTTAAAAACATTCTCAAAATGCTCATTTACTACATGTAAACTGCGCTTTTTCGAATATTTTTGCCTTGTTACCACCCATCTAATTCCAGCTTGCAACAGCCCCTTACTTTCTAACTTTGTATTTCATACCTAATTTAATCCTTTAATATTTGCCAATAGCCACTGCTATTGCCTGCACATCAAAAACTTAAATTAGTCATAAACTCCTTTGTGATAAATGCACCAATTTATGTTGAAATTGGTATAAAACATGACCATATTTAGAGTTTTGAAAACTTAGTTTTCGTGATATAACTTGGCAGCTGTGTACTTGTTGTATTTATGAGTTTATTGTTTTTCTATTTTTTTTATTCTTTAAGAATGATAAAGTTTATATACTATTACTAATTCCACAATTATAAATAAATATGATAAAAAAACTTCTTACTCTCTGCGTGCAAAAGAAAGCTTCTGATTTACATTTATCATCTGGTTGTAAGGCCAAATACAGAGTAGATGGTGACTTGATAGATATAGAGTCATCGCCTACCCTTAATGACAAAATGATCTCTCAAATGCTGTTGGAAATAATGACAGATGATCAAAAAAATGAGCTGATAGATACCTATGAGTGTGATTTTTCAATAGATGATAAAGAAAATGATGCTAGATTTAGGGTAAACGCTTTTTTTCATAATCGTGGTTATGGGGCTGTGTTACGCCGTTTAGAAAATACTATCCCAACACTTGATCAGTTTGGAGCTCCAAAGGTACTCAAAGAAGTTCAAGCAAAAAGAGGTGGTTTAATTTTAGTAACAGGCCCCACGGGATCTGGTAAAAGTAGTACATTAGCGGCTTTAGTCAATGAGATAAACCACAATGAAGAGGCTCATATTCTGACTATTGAAGATCCAGTAGAATTTGTACATGTTAGCCAAAGAGCATTGATAAACCAACGTGAAGTCAAAAGAGATACAAAAAGCTTTAATGCAGCTCTAAAGTCGGCACTTAGAGAGGATCCAGATTGTATACTTGTTGGTGAGATGCGAGATCTAGAAACTATCCGTTTAGCTTTAGAAGCAGCTGAAACAGGACATTTAGTCTTAGGTACTTTACATACAATGTCTGCAATAAAAACAGTAGATAGGGTTATATCAGTATTTCCACCAGCTGAGCAAGAACTTGTTAGAAATATGTTGGCGGAATCTTTACAATTAGTTATTTCTCAAAGATTACTTAAACGTAAAGGTGGTGGCCGTGTTGCAGCTTATGAAGTGCTAGTGTCTAATTCTGGTATTAGAAATATGATCAAAGAAAACAAGCTTCCCCAGATCTATACCGCTTTGCAGACTGGTACATCTAAGGGCATGTCGACTATGGAACAAAGTATCGAAAGCCTTCTTAAAACAGGAGTAATTACGCCAGAGGAAGCAGCTAAATATATAGTTATAAGGTAAAGCTTTATAAGCAGTTTGTTCAAAGATATTAGCTTAGATTAATAGCTAATTTTTTCTTTAGTTTTACCTCTAAATACATAATAAGCGTAACTAGTATATAAAAGTAATAAAGGGATCATAACGGCTGCAGGTATTAGAGTAAATAAAAGGGTGGCATCACTAGCTTGCGCTTCTATGTAAGTTATGTTATACGGTATAATATAAGGGAAGATAAGAGTCAGCATACTAGCATAAGTAAATACAAATATTGTAACTGTAATCCAATAAGGTAGAGCATGATATTTACTATCAATGTTTTTGAACAGGAAAATAAAACCAACAATCGTTAATATAAAAAAGAGCATTAAAGTTATAATTTTATAAGTGTTACTTAAAGGTAGAGTAGTATAAAAAGGAGTTGTTACTCCTATTAAAAACATTAAAATAATTAAGCAAAAGGCTAGCTTTTTTGCTAATGATTTTGCCTTTGCTAATAGTTCATCTTCTGTTTTCAAAATTAATCGCGTAGCGCCTAAGAGCATATAGCCTACCATTAGTGTTAAACCTGTGATAGTTCCAAAGCTTATACTGCTAATGATATTATTTTGAGGATAACCTATAATAAGGTCTCCGACTATATAACCTTGTAAAAATGCAGCAATTAAAGATGAAATAAAAAACAAATAATCCCAGTTTTTGACTCCTGAAATGGAAGATTTTAGTCTAAATTCAAAACAGATACCTCTGAAAAGCAGCATTACTACTAGAAGAGTGGCTGATAAATATATTTTCGGAAAGATATATGCAAAAGCAATAGGAAACATGCCATAAAAGCAAGCTAAAGAAAAAACTAACCAGGTTTGATTGCCATCCCAAGTTGGTAATAATACACTTATAGCGATATCTCTTTGCTTTTGTGACAAAAAAGGAAAAAGAGCTCCTATCCCTAGTGCAAAACCATCTAAGATTACATACAATAATAACCCCAAAGCGATTATGAATAACCAAATTAATCCTAAATCCATAACTTACTCCTCATCGCTAATATGCTTTTCAACTGATTGAAAGTATGAATAGGGCATACGTTCTTGTTCAGTTATACTAGGACCATTTTTAATGATTTTAAATAAATATTTACAGTAGAAGTATCCAAAAATTATAAAGTAAACAATGACTATTGATAATAGAGAACCTAATACTTGCCAAAAGCTAATGTCACTTACAGAATATTGCGTTCTAAGGATCCCATAAACAACCCATGGTTGCCGCCCAAACTCAGCAGTAAACCATCCAGTAATAATTGCGATAAAACCAAGAGGAGAGATTATAGTACAAAACTTTAAGAACCATTTTTGAGTATAGATTTTATCTTTAAATAGAAATATAGTTGCTAGTAGACCTATTAAAATTAGTAGTACCCCAATGCCAACCATAATTCTGAAACTAAAAAACACAGCTGGCACTAGAGGTCTATCTTTTTCCACTACAGATTTTAAACCGATCATTTCACCATCTAATTTGTGAGTATTAATAAGAGAAGCAAGTTTAGGCACCTCTATAGAAAATAGGTTTTTTTCTTTATTCTCGCTTGGATATGCAAATAAAACCAAAGGAGCTCCTTTTTGCGTATACCATATCCCTTCCATAGCAGCAGTCTTAAGAGGTTGATTCTCATAAACTTTTAAACCAACCTCATCCCCAACTAATAGTTGACTTATACTAAGTATTAAAATAGATACTGCAGAAAATTTGATACAGGTTTTAGCAAAAGAATGAAATTTATTTTTAAGTATATAGTATGAGCTTACACCTAATATTACTGCAGCTGTACTTAGATAGGATGCTAGAAGCATATGAATATACCTGGGTATAACAGATGGATTAAATATCACATGATACCAGCTGTAAACTTCAAATTGTCCATTTACAAATCTCACACCATCAGGAGTTTGCATCCAAGAGTTTGCTGATAAGATCCAAAAAGCTGATAAAGTAACACCTATAAATATAGTAAAATTAGCTAAAAAATGGATGTATTTATTAATCTTTCCCCAACCAAATATCATAATACCTAAAGCGCCTGCTTCTATAAAAAATGCTGTTAGGACTTCATAGGTAAATAAAGATCCTAAAACAGGACCTACCTTTTGAGCAAACCCTGCCCAATTAGCACCTAGCTGAAATTCCATAACTATTCCAGATACTACACCCATACCAAATGTTAGAGCAAATATTTTTGTCCAGAATTTGACGATAGATAGATATTTGTCTTTTTTAGTTATAAGCCACAGCAGTTCAAAAATCATCAAAAAGGTTGATAGACCGACACTAAATGCTGGAAATAGTATATGAAAGCTAATTGTAAAAGCAAATTGGACTCTTGAGAGAATTTCAATCCAGTGCATAAAAGTTACCACCTTTGTTTTTATTGCTAAGATTAATTATTAACTTATACCAATTCCAACACATATTAGTACTTTCTAACTTTGTATTTCATACCTAATTTAATCCTTTGATATTTGCCAATAGCCACTGCTATTGCCTGCACATCAAAAATTTAAATTAATCATAAACTCCTTTGTGATAAATGCACCAATTTGTGTTGGAATTGGTATTAAAACTAGTGTTTATAATGTGGTTCATATAGGGAAAGACCTTTTCCTTAGAAATGGTTGTAATCTAAAACTATATGGTTCTAACTGTGTCAAAAATATTCTCAAAATGCTCATCTACTATGTATAAACTATACTCTTCGAACATTTTTACCTTGTTATCAACATCGTTTAATTCCAGTTTACCAAAGCCCTATTATGAAACCAGATTGATTAGTATTTTATATATGTTTGCTAAATTATCAATCTTATCACAGTAGAATCAGCCACCTTTAAGGTTTTAGAATTTTCATACAGAATGTATAAAATATATAAGTGTATTAGTAAATACTGGAAGTGTTGCAAACTAAAATTATATGTTTCTAACTGTGTTAAAAACATTCTCAAAATGCTCATTTACTACATGTAAACTGCGCTTTTTCGAATATTTTTGCCTTGTTACCACCCATCTAATTCCAGCGTGCAACGTCCCATACTAGTTGTAAAAGTATTAAGATTCTAATAGCAGGGCAGTTAGGTTTTGTAGTTAGAAAAATAACTTTAATTTTCTAGTTTATCACGGACAGGTATTTCAACTATTACAGTTAGTCCTTGCTGGTCAGTATTGTTTTTAGCATATATTTTACCTTGATGGAGACGTATTATTTCTGTAACTATAGCTAAACCTAGGCCACTACCTTCCTCACCAGTGCCAACTTCTCGATAGAACCTATCAAATATTCTATCTATATTTTCTGGAGGTACACCTATACCATTATCTTTGACCTCAATTATAACGTTAGAATTTTTTTCAAAGGATCTTATTTCTACGTGACCACCGTTTTTAGTATATTTTATGGCATTTGATAGTAAGTTTTTGAATAAGATGCCTAAAAGATACTCATTGCTATAACAGTAAAGCTCTTGTTCGCATGGGTAAAAAGATATTTCAATATTTTTCTCTATAGCTTTGATTGCGCTTTCAGCGATAAAAGTTTCTAAAACTTTATTAACGAGTAGTTTCTTTGCAAATATTACTTGCTCATCGGGTTGGATTCTACTTAGTATAAGTAATTGATCTATTATGTGTGAATACCTGTCTGCAGAGTTTCTGATTCTTCTTAGTTTTTGTTTGATTTCGCTAATATCATCTGAGGCTAAAGCTATTTCTACTAAAGTTTTAATGCCAGAAATAGGTGTTTTAAGCTCATGAGCAGCATCTCCAGAGAATTTTTTCTCTCTTTCAATGGTTTGATGAAACTTTTCAATCAGAGAATTTATTTGTTCTATAACAGATTTTATCTCATGGGGAACGATGTTTTCTTGAAGTTTTTCATTTTTACGCGGATTAATTTTCGAGACGTTATTATTTATACGTTTTAACGGTTGTAAAGCTATGTGTAGTATATAATAAGTAAAAATAATCAAGGCTATATAAGTTATAATAGATAATAATGTAAGTCTAAGAAATGCTTGTCGAGTTATTTGATCTTTCACATGGTGGCTTGCAAAAACTGTAATAAAATACCTGTTATCATCTGCTTCTAGTGTATAAGTATACCATTGGTGTTTTTCGTTTTTATTTGTATATAGCCATTCATAACCAACAGTCAAAGAGATATCTCGATAGCCTTTTTTAAAAATAGGAAGATTACTTGTTTTTAGAATAATTTTTTTCTTCTTTCGATCATAAATTGTAAATCCTATGTTTTCACTATAACTTTTAATATCTATAAATGATTTAGAGATATCATCCAAGATGTTTTTAGAATAATTTTTTTGTTTATCTATAGGGTATTTATGTAATATTGTTTCTATTATTTGAGCAGTAATTTTTAACTGATCATCAGCAAAAGCGTCATTTTGATATTTGATTTGATAAAACCCAAGCAGCGATATAACTAGCATTAGTATCATGAAGAAACTAGCAAAAGATATTGCTAAAAAACCTAATATTGAACTTTCTCTTTTGTTATTAGTGGACATGGCTTTAAATTTATCATATACGTCTTAGTTATTAATTATTATAAAGAATTTTAAATTTTATTATTAGTTTTATAGTTGTTATAATTAACTACTGTAGCAATAATAATACAAAATGGTGTTTTTGTAGTAGTCTAATGAGTCAAATAAATAAATTAACAAAAGAACCTTTTTGCATTAAGTATTACGATTGTGCTACTTTATATTTTTACACTCAGAAAAATCTCAAATTTGATTTACTAATAACTTGTCCGCATGCTGAGATAGGTAAGGATTTTATTAAGTATGATTATCCAGTTATAGCAGAGTTGGTTAAACTAAATATACGAGATCTTACTGATTTTTTATCAATAGAGTATGATTTTGGAGCTCAACCGCTTAGTCACGCTATTGCAGAAAAACTCTATAACACTTATGGTTTAAACACTTTGGTATTAGAGCCTTCCTTTCCTCGTTCAGTTTTGGATGCAAATAGGCTTTATCCTAACTGTTTAAGAAACATTATTGATTACAGTAAACACCCGGAACTAAAAAACTCTCTAGTTAAACTATACAATGATTATATGGCTAAATTATGTCATGTAGTTGCTGTAGCAAAGAGTTATAATGCTTTATCAATAGAGTTACATACTATGTCAAGTTATTCCCCAAACTTAAAACAAGAATATTACTCAGAAGCAGTAAAAGAGAATCCTGATAATCTTCTAGAATACATAAACCTATATAAGAACAGTCATAAAGAAGGAGTAAAAAGGGTAACGGAACTTTTTACTGGTGATCATGCTAATGGTATTTTTGCATCTAAAGAATTACTAAACACACTAACTGTAGAGTTACAGAGTAAAGGCATAGTCGTAGAGTACGATAGACCTTATATCTTAGCAGAGCATTTAGTTGCACATTACCTTGTGAGTGAACTTAATACAGTATGTGTAGACATTCCTAAAGATTTATTATCAGTTATCACTACAGATAATGACAATTACAATATTGCAGAGTTAACAGTAGATAACAGTAAGCTGCAATTAATAGTAGAAGCATTTGCTAAAGCTTTGGTTGATGCTTATGACTTGTTACAACCAAAAAAGGGATTTCATGTATGATAAACAAAACTACAAATAAGATAGCTGAAAGAATTTGGGGGCAAAAAGCTATCCATATACCTAATACAACAGATATACATGGTGCAGATTTGGTAAGTTCTTTTGTAAATAAATATGCTACCCGTACTGTCTGTCTACTAGCAAAAGACCATAAGATAATTTTGTCCAAAAATGCTAAGTCAGAGGTTAAGCAGGTTATAGAATATTTCGCAGATATAGGTTTAAGTTATATAAATATGAGTAATTTTATTTTTATAGATAAAACTACAGATTATTATAGACTATCTACTTTAGTTATGAATTACGCTAACCAAATTCCAGAATTTAGCGATCCTAGCTACACACATATCGTGCCATTTACCTCAGCAGCAGCAATAGAGTTGCTAGGTATAAAATATAAAAAACATTATGGTCTTTCAGAGTCTTTATCACAATTTTTGAATGATAAGTCTTTTTTACGGCAGTTGTTAGATCAAAAAGGTATATTAGTACCTGGTGTAGATATAATTTCGACAATAAGCGAAGACTATGTCAAGAAAGCCTTAGAAATATATTGTAGATATGAAAGTGAGGGTATTTATGAGTGTGCTGTAGTTATACCTCAAGCATGTTCAGGGTATGGTATTCACCGTTTTGGGAGTGAAAAAGAATTAAGAGATATCTTAAAATTAATGGAAAACGTAGAAGTTTTTATGCTAGACCCTTGGTTAGATAATGTTGGCTCACCGGCATTTCAGGTTTGTATAGCAGATAAAAGAGAAGATGATATATGTCTAGGGCTTAGCGATCAAATGTTAGATGGCCAAACACATTTGGGTAATAAATATAAATCAAAATTTAGTGATGAACCAGCTGTTATTGCAATTTGTGACCAGATGACAGAAATACTCAGAGATATGGGAGTTAGAGGTATCATTGGAGTTGATCTTTTGATTAGAAATATAGATGGTAAAATTGTACCTTATATTTTGGAGGTTAACGCGCGTCAAACTGGAGCAATATACGCTGGTTTTCTTGCGTACGAATTGCGTGAAGGTGAGCATAAGCCTTGGATAGGACATAATAATGTTATTGTGCCAAAAGGTGCTACTATAAAAGATTATCATAAGTATCTTAAGTCAAACGAGATTGATTACAAATATGGTGATAGTGAAGGTGTGGTAATAACATGCATAGGCAACCTTGATCTTAATAATAAAGTTATGATTTTAGTTATGGCTGATACAGAAAAAAGATTAGAGGAAATTTTAGAAATAGCAACTTCTTATACATAGTTCTTTATTAAATCTAACTAGTTACCTTATAATTAGAGGTAAAATGTTTTTTATAATCGAGCTTTAAATGAGAAAAATCCCTATAGGTGTTAGTAGTTGTTTAATTGGTAATAACGTTCGTTTTAATGGCGGTAACTGTCATAAATCGTATATAACAGGCATTTATGCAAACTATTTTGATTATAAAGTAGTCTGTCCAGAGGTTACAGCAGGTTTAGGTGTGCCCAGGCCTACTTTGTTTTTAGTCGAAGATACTACAAAAAATTTTTTAGCTGTAAAAACTAGTAAAACGCATAATGATATAACTGATGAAATTAATTTAGGCATTGAGCAAATAATCTCTAAACTGGATACTGTTTATGGATTTATTCTACGAACAAAATCTCCAAGCTGTGGAGTTCAAACAGCAAGAGTTTTTGACGCGCAGCATAACTATACTGGGACTAAGGCAGATGGTATATTTGTTAGAGCATTACGAGAATATGATCCATTATTACCTTTAGAAGATGATGGTAGACTTACAGATAAAACGTTACGTGATCACTTCTTGAGAAGGGTGTTTTGTTACTATGATCTTAAAACTACTTTTATGAATTGTGAAAATATAGCACAAATGATGGAGTACCACTCAAAACATAAAGTTTTGTTACGTTTATATAACAATAAGTTAAAAAAAGAGTTAGGCAATATGTTGTCGGATTGCTCACAAAGCTTAGATCTACAGACACTTAAGAGTAAGTATATGGAAGTTTTTATGCAAGCTATAGATAAGCCTGTAGGAAGAGGAGCTCATTATATGGCTTTACAGAATGTTTTAAGAGAAATAAATAAAAAAGTTTCTAAATCACAACGCCAGTATTTACAAGAAATTCTTAATAAGTACAAAGATAACAAAGTAGCTTGGGATGTTCCAGTAAGTATCATTAAGATGTATTTATTGGAACTTAAATTGCCTTATTTGAATAAACAAAGTTATTTAAATCCTTATCCTGATGACCTTATGATAATTTAAATTTTAATTCTCTTGGGTAGAAACATAGCTACTGGTAGACATATTATTGTAGGTACTAAGATAGTTATAAAAGCATGCTGGTAGCTTGTAATATCATAAAGGTTCGAGCTTGGTATCTTAGATCCATATCTTGATAGAATATAGCCTATTGTTGGTAATAGTACTATAGGTATGAGGTTATTAACTATATTTACACAAGCTGTGCTTGATCCAGAAGCCCCTGGCGGTGATATAACTTTAGCTATAGTGAAAGTAATTGCTTGAGGACCAACCATAGCACCTAATAAAAAATATAAGAGTATAAAGGTATTTCTATCAAGAGGTATATACATTAATATACTTGTAAGAATAGCTAAGCTTGAAAGACTAATAATAAGCATTAGTCTAAACCGATTAGTATAAGCTGCAATTATTCCAAAGATACCAAATCCGACTGCTGCACCTATAAATAAAAAACTATTAATATGAGAGGCTGTAACTTCTGGTATATTCAGTTTTGTTTGGATAAAACTAACTCCCCAAAGTGAGCCTAAAACATTTATGGGCATAAACATAATAGCTCCTACTGTACTAGCAACCCAAAATCTGACATTAGTCAAGATACTTAGTAACCTCAACGTAGCTTGTTTGAAGCTACTTTCATTAATGTGAGAGAACTTTTGTACATGCTTAGGGTTATCTTTTATAAAAATAATTATTAGTATAAAGAGTACTACTCCAAAATAGGTAAATACATTATTACCTTGTCTCCACCCGAAATTATCTACTAAAGTAGATAATACAGTGTCAGTTACTAAGCCTCCTAAAATTCCTACAATAGTTGTAAAACTAATAAATGTTGAGAAAAATCTTTGAGGTAACCACATAGCAGCCATTTTAGCAGCACCAATAAATCCAAATGCTGAACCAATTCCCATTAGTATTCTACCTGTGAAGGCAACCTCATAATAGTTTGTAGCAGAAAATAAATAATTACCTAACACACATAGACCAGTAGCCACACCTATTACAGTCTTGCGATTATATTTATCTATTATAACTCCTGCTGGAATTTGCATTAAAGTATACGAAATAAAATAAGCTGACGACAACCAACCTATTTTTGCACCATTGATATTAAAGGCATCTGCTAAGCTATGCGACATTACCCCAGGGGCAGCTCTAATAAAGAAATCATAGCTATAATTTAAAGTTGCAATTAGACAGATGATCCAAGCTATAATTATTAAAAACTTTCTCTTTGGTAGATGTGATTCGGTATGCATAAAGGTAATTTATAGGTTAAGTAACAACCATGTATAGTAGCTTTTATTCTATAGATTAGCAATATTTAATTTTAACTACTTTTTTTAGGATTAATGAACAAAAAATATTAGATAGTATCTGATGTGATTAAATATGGTTTCTGAAGCTAAATAACTACTTGAATTACTAGTAAAATACTAATGTATCAGAAATAAATTGATCAAGTATTTTACTTATTTTTATACTGGCAAAAAGGTTGAAGATGAGAGGCTATTTGAATTTAATAAGTAGTGTCAAATTTTGACAGCTATAGTTTAATTTAAAACCTATATAATTATAGAGTCAGTAATGGAAAAGGTAGTGAGTTAATATGGGTGAATTTAAATTAATTACCTGTTTAATGTATCAATATAAAAGTTAAGGAATTAATGGTTATTCAAAATGTATAGCGTTTTATTGCAAATAAAAAAAATCAAGAACTTAGATCTTGAGAAAGTAAATATAGCTAGTGTCTTAGGAAATAGATATTTTAACGTTTTTAGTTTAAACCCAGGTGACAATGAGTGGAAAGAATATGTATCTAAACATAAACATGCTTGGTATTTAACAGAAGAAATTAACAATAAAAGACGTAAAATAACTTTACATTTTAAGCCTGGAAGTATAGATATAACTCTATTAATATTAGACCTCGGCTACGATGGTCTTAGACATTATATATCTAACACTAGAACAATGTGTTGCGTCCTTGGACAGCGTACTGTGGAAAATGCACTAGAGCCGTATGCGTTAAAAATTATCGATAATAAAAATGAACAAATATACCAACAAATAAGTACTCAAAAAACATCATCCGTTTTAAATTTGTTCAGTGATCAAGAGGATTGTGGTACACCAACGTTTCGTGGCTTGAAAGAAAAATGGTATCAAGAGCAACAGAATGCTGAGAAGTATCAAGAACAACAGTTTATTGGTGGAATAACTATTGGAAGAGGAAATGAAGCACAGTTTCAACCTTATTCACATGATTTGTTACCTTATTCACATGATTTGTTACCTTATTCACATGATTTGTTTAGTACGAGGTTTGATAATAAAACCGTGCATGAGGAAATGAAACCTACTCAATCTATCCCAAAAAAAGACTTTGAGTATAGCTTTGTTGTAGATTATAGTGCAAATGAAAAACAGTGCGTAATTTATGAAATTCAAAGTTTACATTCTTCTAGTATATACCAGGGAGATGAAAAGTTTAAACCAAGATACGATAAGTTTTTTATAAATGAAAATAATATTGATGTTCCAGGGGTAATTGATTACGATAAGTGCCTACAGAGAGCAGCAATGGCAGCTTTCAACCTGCCAGATAAATTTTACCCTAAATTTATGTTAATAAATAGACAAGGTACACTTGGAGAGCAATTCGATAAAGGTGAAATAAATGAATTAAAGAGTTTCTATGAAGAATCTAAAAGGCAGGCTGTACAAAAGCGTGAAGGTACAAGAGGAAGCGCAAATAGATTTTACCATGGAAATGACCCTGATTCGGTATGTCGTGATTTAGCTTCGGGGTGTCTTCATGTAGGTGGTATGAGTTTCGAACATATGATTATGTACGGGTTGGAGAAACATCAAAGTTATGATTACTATCAAAGGCAGCAAAACAAAATTAATAAATATGGAAATGACATAGGTGGTCACAAGATAGCGTCTAAAGAAGTATTTGATTCTCGCAAGCCAACATCTAAATCAGGGGTATACCTTAGGGATATAGTCTTTTATAATCCAAGGACGACATCTATAAGAGTATATAAAGTATATAAAACTATTATAGGTGATATGAATGTCACTACAGATAACCATTCTGGAAAAGGGTTCCTACAAGATAGATGGTATCTAACGAACTTAGATCCAGACCAAACTGGTATAAAAATGGATAAAAGTAAACAAAAAAATCCGCATGTTTGGGAAATGTATGCACAAGTAGGAAAGTGGATTGAGAGGATATGTGGTAATTTAGGTAAGAATGAAAGATATAAAAATTATGGGTATCCTGAAAAGGAATTTGCGCATCCAGATCATAGTTTCCAAAATACTTTTTTTGATAAAGATTCTTTGGCGAAACATTGTTTAAGTGAAGTCGATTTAGAAAGAATTATAGAACAATTGCGAGATAAAGGAGTTTCAATTTCAGGTTAAATTGTGGAAGTTCTAATGCTGCTCATTAGATAAATTATCGATAATTTTTTGTTGTTCTTTTTCTTTTTTAACAGCGAGAGTTTTATCTTCGGCTATGTACATGTACACCACAGGTAAAACGAATAATGAGAACATTGCTCCTATCACTAGCCCACTAGAAATAACAACACCTATACAGTTTCTACTAATTGCACCAGCTCCGGAAGAGGTTACAAGTGGTATAACACCTACAACCATTGCTGATACAGTCATAAGTATTGGTCTAAGACGTTGGGATGATGATTTCACAATAGCATCATATTTGTTAAGACCATCTACTTTTTGTAAGTGGTTAGCAAACTCAACTACCATGATTCCTTGTTTTGAGATCAATCCTATTAGTGTTACTAAACCTAGTTGTGTATATATATTTAATGAGGCCCAACCAGCTCCTAAGTATTGTCCTAGATACAGAGGGATTAAAGCGCCAGATATCGCCATTGGTATTGTTACAAGGATTACTAATGAATCTCTAAAGCTCTCAAATTGAGCTGCTAAAGCTAAGAATATAAGAATAATAGCAAAACCAAAGGCAACCATCATGGTGTTACCATTTTCAATATATTGACGCGCAGATCCTGAGAAGTTGTAAGAGAATCCTTCAGTAAGTTCACTTTTTGCTAACTTCTCAACATAGTCTATAGCTTGACCTTGGGTCACCCCTGGTGACATAACAGCGGAAATTGTTGCAGAGTTGAGCTGTTGGAAAGTGTTTAATGTAAGAGGTTGGCCTTCTGTATGAAAACTAAGTAAGGCTGATAATGGTAACTCAGAGTTAAACAGATTATCAGTAGCATCTGAACGGATATAAATATTGCTTAGTTGCTCTTGGGTGAGCATTTCATTACGGGCTAACTGTGGGATTACCTGGAAACTATAACCTTTCAAAAAGAAGTAATTGATGTAGCCTCCAGCATATGAATAACTAAGAGTTCTAGCGATATCTGACATAGTAATCCCAAGCATACCAGCTTTTTCACGATCTATATCAATATCTATAACAGGGTTATCAAATTTAAGGTCACTTTGAGCAAATACAAACAAACCACTTTTCATCATCTTACTAATTAGGTTATTTGTCACTTCATTTATAGCTTCATAGTCATTGATGCTTTGAATAACTAATGACATAGGTGCACCACGTGGTATTCCTGGAAGAGAAGGTGTTTGGTATGTATAAGTTTGAATACCTGGAAGATCTGTAACTTTTGATTGGACTATATTTGCAACTTCACCCTGAGAAATGGTACGATCATCCCATGGTTTCATTATAAAGCCACCAAATATTACATTTGAACCCATAACACCATTTAGTATAAAGACATTTTCTTTACCAGGGGTTTCATCTAATACTTTTTCAAGTGGTTTACTAAATGTTTCTAAATAGTTAATGTTGGCTGATGAGGGAGTTGTACCCATTATACCTAAAAAACCTTGGTCTTCATTAGGAGCTAGCTCTGATTTAACACCTCTAATCATAATAAAACAACTAGCAAGGACTATTATACCAACTATAGCTATTGCTGGCTTAATTTCTAATATGAATTCTAGGAGTGCTTTATATTTAGCTGTTAATTTACTAAAAAACTTATCTATAAAGACAACCAGTTTTGAGCTCATCATTTCACGGTTAAGTACTTTAGAGCACATCATAGGAGAAAGTGTATAAGCAACAAGCCCAGATATTAAAACTGAACCAGCAAGAGAATATGCAAACTCTGTAAATAGCTGGCCTGTAAATCCACCCATCATCCCAATAGGGGCGTACACAACCACCAAGGTTAATGTCATTAATATTACAGGATTAGCTATCTCACGAGCCCCTTTGATAGATGCAGCAAAAGGTTCCATACCTTCTTCGATGTGTCTATAAATATTTTCAAGTACTACAATAGCATCATCAACTACTAGACCAATAGCGAGGATCATGGCTAATAAGGTCAGCAAGTTTATTGAAAATCCCATAATCTTCATAAAGAAAAAAGCTCCTATGATAGATAACGGAATAGCAATAATCGGTACGATAATAGCTCTAAGTGAGCCTAAAAATAAAAACATCACAATTGATACAATAATTACAGCTTCTATTAAAGTATGTATAACTTCATCAATTGAGCTTTCTATATAAAGAGTACTGTTATAGGCAATATCGACATCTAGACCATTTGGTAAGCTTGCTTTTATACTTGGCAGCTGATCAACGAGTTTACTTATTACCGTAAGGGGATTCTCTTCTGGAGAAACTACAGCACCAGCCAAAACAGCATTTTTATTATCAAAAGTTACAGATGAATCATAATCCTGTGCACCAAGTTCTACTTTAGCGACATCTTTTAATCTGATTATTTGATCACCAGATTTTTTTATAATCAGGTTTTCATACTCTTGAGATGATGACATGCTTGTTTCAGGATTAAGAGTATAATTTAGGTATGGTCCTTGAATTTGTCCGCCAGCAGAAACTAAGCTATTGGATCCAACTGCTGTTGCTAGCTCAGTTGGAGTTATTGCATATTCTGCCATATGTTCTTTATTTGGGTATATACGCATAGCGTATGGTTTAAACCCCCAAATGTTAACATCTGTTAACCCCCCCTGAGCTAGTAGTTTAGGTTTTAGTTCAGAGTTTACATAAGCTGATATCTCAGATGTATTCATAGACTTACTGGTAAAAGCAAGTATCAAAGAGGGGAAATTATCAGCTGGATTTAATTTAATCGAAGGAGAATAGGCATCTTGAGGAAGCCTATTTAATACAGCATTGACGTTCTGGACTACTTCTGATAGTACATCATTAGAATTATACCCAAGTTTAACGTATACAGTAATACTACTAGTGCCTAAAGCAGACTCAGAAGTCATGTAGTCGATACCTTTTGAGGTGCCAACAGATGATTCAAGGGGCCTAGTTACAAACGCTTGGATTGTAGATGGGTTAGCTCCTGGATAACTGGTTGTTATGGTTATTGTTGCACTATCTATATACGGATATTGTCTAATCTGTAATGTGAAAAAAGAGCCAATACCGACAACGATAATCATAAAGCTTATTGAAAGTGATAAGACTGGTTTTCTGATAAAGGTATCAATAAGTTTCATTACTGTATCCCTTCGTCGTAGATGTTATTGTCTATTTTCACATCATTATTTATTACAGCGTTGGTACCTTTACGAACTTTGTTTTGCCCAGATGTAACTATCGTAGTGCCAGCTTTAAGTCCAGATACTAGAGCTAAGTTATTCCTGGTCTCTAGAACTTGTATGTTTACTTGGCCTACTTTATATAAGATTTTATCTGTATTTACAGTTTCCATGCCCCCATTAGCAGTTGATGTATAAGAGGCTTTTTGGGGTTTACCATCTGGGTCAAGTGCAGGTTTTAAAGTATATACAGATTCACCATATAGACTATAAGAAACAGCATTTCTTGGTATAACTATAGAGTTTTCCTTTGGTGGTAAGTTTACATGGACTGTTAGAAACATGCCTGGGAAAATCTTACGATCAGGATTATCGTAAGTAGCTTGAACCATGATTGATCTGTTTGTTTGGTTAATAAATGAGTTCATGGCAGTAATTTTTGCTTTAAAAGTTTCTCCTGGAAAAGAGTCTGAGTAGAAGCTTATTTCTTGACCAACACTAATTAGACTGACTTTGTTTTGTGGTACTGGGAAGGTTATAAATATAGGATTTATTTTTGTCAATGTAGCTGCGCTATCTCCATTATTAAAATACTGACCTAAGCTTATATTTCTAATACCTATCTTACCATCAAAAGGTGCTCTGACTACTTTGAAAGCTATTTGGGATTCAATATTTTGTACTTGTGCTATATTAGATAAATAATCAGCATCAGCTTTATCAGCAGTCTCTTTAGAAGTTGCTTTTTGTTCAGCTAGTTGATCATATCTATCTTTAGTTAATTTAGCAAGTTTTAGTTTTGCAAGAGCTTCTTCCAAATTTGCTTTTAATTGACTTGTGTCAAGCTTAAAAAGTAGATCTCCTTTTTTCACTTCTTGGCCACTCTTAAAATGTATTTCGCTGACAATACCACCTGATTGAGATGATATTTCGGTCGATTGAACAGCTTGGGCTTCACCAATAGTATTAATGATTTGCTTCCACTGTGTTTCTTCAACTACAGATGAAGTTACAGCTACTGGTTGAGGCACATACGATGCCATCCCATGTTTGATTAAGCTTTGTACAAAGCTTGTAAAGCTAAATATTCCTCCAAATATTAAAGCCGCTCCAACTACAACAGCAATAGATGCAACTTTTTTATCCTTTAGTCTTGAAAGTTGTTTCTGTATAAATCCCAATTGAAATATAAAGTATACAATAGCTATTGAAACACCAACGTTTCCCAAGAGTAGCCAGGTTAGTACTAAAGTTGTTCCAGCAAAAGCTAAATAATTTTTTTTACTAGCATGAATTTTCTGTTTTATATTGGACAGAATTTTTTTGTAATCTAACATCTATTTTTCTACCTTTTTAAAAAGAATCATAAAAAAAGAAATTGCATTTATGATTAATAAACTTGTAAAGAACATTAAGCTATAGACTGCTAAGCTGATACCAGAAATTTCCTCAGAAATATCAGAGCAATTTTCTACAGCACCTGTAAAAGCTTTTGTAGCCTGGATGATCAGAGTATTATCTAACATACCACATGGGCTGTCATATGTTGATGCATTTATTGGAAAATACTGGATATATGTTTGATATGCAGCTACATAAAGTCCCGCGATAATAACTGCGAAAATAATAATTCTAATTATCAAAGAAAAAATAACGGGCTTTTTTTTAACCCACCCTAAGATACTAAAAATCGCTATTGTAATTACACTAAATTGCTGCAGCAAACACATAGGACATGGCTTCCAATTTAGTACTATAATTGTAAATACAATAATTACAATAGCTACCGCACAAACTAAAGTATTAATTGGGAATATTAAATTATCAAACCTTTTCATTTTTTAAATTCAATAAAATATATTATTTACCGGTTCAAACATTAAATTATTGTATCATAAAAAATATAGTTTTTGACAATATCTAAATGTAGTTGATAAACTCTTGCTCTGAGCAGGTTTGTCGGTGTTGAGTTTACTAGGCATTTAATATCTGATTTATTTATATCTGAAACTAATTTTTTAAGTAGCTTAAGTTTAGTTATTGGCTTGTATATATTTTCGTCTCGGTGCAAAATTTTTGTTAAACGTAAATATGCTTTCATGGTTTTGCTAAATAGACACTTATCTCTTAATAGGTTTGCATTTTTTAATAGCGATAAGATTTTTTTCGGATCATTTTTTTCTTTAGATTTAAGTATGGTGTGGATGTTATTGACAGCCACTATTAATTTATATTGATTATTCGTTAAGAATAATTCTTTTCTAATGCTGTGTAATAGATTTTGATCTATGTTAAAGAAAGTTAAAGCTATCTTTATATCAGTAGTTGCTAACCTGTATAAATTATGGTAAAAAAAGTTTCCAGAAGGTATTAAGCTTAATTGTTTATGAATACTAGGAAAGAGTATTTCTAAAGATTTTAATTCATTTAGTGACTCAAAAAAAACTCGAGGATTTTTTAGTGATTTTACAAACTCCATATACAGTCTTGCTTTTGCTATATGTAGAAGCTCGTCAGACTCTAATATGTTATTGACGACCTTTTTTGTTTCATCTGCTATTTGAAAATTAAATTCACATAATTGTGTTTTAAGCCTAGCTAATCTAACCACTCTAAGCGGGTCTTCACAGAAGGCCTCTGAAGTATGTCTGAGAATTTTATTTTTTATATCTTGCTGGCCATTAAAAGGGTCAATGATATTGTTGTTTTCGTCTAAAGCGATTGAGTTAATAGTTAAGTCACGTCGTTTTAGGTCCTCTTCTAAGGTTGTAGTTACAGAAAATTCTGGCTTAAAACCGTGATAGCCTTTAGAAATTTTACGTTCTGTCCTAGCTAGAGCATATTCTTGTTTTGTTATGGGGTGGATAAAAACTGGAAAGCTTGATACCACTTTTTTAAATCCTAGTTGCTGCATTTTTTCTGGAGTAGCGCCGACAACTACCCAATCTTTATCTTTTGGAATTAATCCAAGTAACATATCTCTAACAGCACCACCTACTAGATAAGTTTTCATCGAGCTAAAGCTAAGGTTATTTGTCTGTTTATGTTAACAGAAAAAAGTGTATAATGTTGATTTATGTATTTAGGTTTTTCGGTGCTTTTGTACCTTTTTAGCAGTTATATGGCAAATTTAATAGATAAGATAGAGTTAAAGGGTTCCTCTAGTAATCTTTCAGGCAACGCAAATAAAGAAAAGGTGACAGCACTTTATAAAAGATTACTTAAGCAAGTAAGTCATCTATGGTATTTTTTAGTGCTTGCCGCGATTGGTAGTATCTTTTTTTCAGCAGCTGATGCTGCGATGATTTATTTGATAAATCCAATTTTAAACTATGGCTTTGGGCCTGATGGGGATATCACTAAACAAAGTGGCCAAATATTAATGTTGATGGGTTTGGGCATGGTAGGACTGCTGGGGTTAAGATCTATAGGCTCTTTTATTTCACAGTATTTCATAGGCTCCTTAGGGCAAAAGGTTGTATATAAGTTTAGAAAAGATATATATAAAAGATTTACAAACCTACCTGCAAGTTTTTTTGATAAGCATTCCATAGGGCAAATTATATCTAGATTATTATATAATGTTGATCAAGTAACAGAAGCTACTTCTACAGCAGTTATTACTGTGGTTCAAGATGGTACTTTTGTAATTGGCTTGATAATAGTAATGGTAGTTTCAAGTTGGCAATTATCTTTATTTTTGATTATAGTTGGCCCTTTTTTGGGTTTATTTATAACATTGATAAATAAAAAATTTAGAGCTTTAAGTAGAAATACTCAGTCATCAATGGGGGATGTCACGCATACTGCAGAAGAGACACTTAGAAATTACAAAGAAATAAGAATTTTTGGAGCAGAAAAAAAGCAAGAAAATAAATTTTTTAAAAATTTAGATTATACATATTCACAACAAATTAGAACTATAGCTTTAGATGCGCTGACTTCTCCTATTATACAAATTATTGCATCATTAGTTTTGGCTTTTTCATTATTTACCATTGCAATGTTTGGGACTAATGAGAGTGGCACTTCGTGGTTAACGGCCGGTTCGTTTGCTTCATTTTTTGCAGCAGCTGCGGCTATATTAAAGCCTATTAAAAACTTAACTAAAGTAAATGTTGTTATTCAAAAAGCTGTAGCAGCTACAGAAGATATTTTTTATATACTTGATTATCCAAGTGAAAAAGAGACTGGAAGTAAAGAACTAACGAAGGTTAAAGGCAACGTTAGTATTAAGGATTTAAGTTTTTCATTTGGTGATCAAAAAGTGTTAGACGGTGTAAGCGTAGACATTAAAGCAGGTGAAACAGTAGCTTTTGTTGGTAGATCCGGTAGTGGAAAAACCACCCTTACTAGTGTTATATCAAGGTTTTATACACAACATAATGGAGTTGTTTATGTTGATGATGTTGATAGTCGTGATTTAACGTTAAAAAACCTACGTTCTCATTTATCATTGGTTTCACAAAATGTACATCTATTTGATGATACTGTTTATAATAATGTAGCATTTGGTACAGATAGAGATGTGACGGAACAAGAAGTTATAGATGCTTTAAAAAAAGCTAATGCTTATGAGTTTGTAGAAACTTTGCCAGAAGGTATACATACTGGTATAGGTAATAATGGATCTAAGCTCTCAGGAGGACAGCGCCAGAGATTATCTATAGCTAGAGCATTATTAAAAGATGCTCCAATACTTATATTTGATGAAGCTACAAGTGCTTTGGATAATGAATCTGAAAGAGTAGTTCAGCAAGCTCTTGAGAACCTGACTACTTCACGTACAACTATAGTGATAGCACATAGGTTAAGTACAGTTGAAAACGCTGATAAAATCATAGTTATGGATAGAGGTAAAGTCGTTGAAAGTGGTAAGCATCAAGAGCTTTTAGAAAATAATGGATTGTATAGCAAGTTGTACCAATCAGGACTTAAGTAAGCCAAATGTTAGATAAAATATGGTATCAGCGAAAGACGAGCGTTGTGAGTTTTTTACTAAAACCATTATCAGCTGTTTTTTCAAGAGTTGCTAATTTTCGTAAAACCAAGCAACTTCAGTTTCAGTGTGGGTCTAATATACCTGTTATTGTCGTTGGCAATATTTCTGTAGGGGGTACCGGTAAAACACCTGTAGTTAGGAAGCTAGCTGAAAATTATCTTAGACAGAATAAGAAAGTAGCTATCATAAGTAGAGGTTATGGTGCTAAATCTGCTGAGTATCCTTTTGAAGTAAATAAAGATACTCTTTTTGGTCAGTGTGGTGATGAACCTGCTATGCTTTATGATTCTTTAGGTGGTAAAGTGCCTATAGTTATCAGTCCTAAAAGGATAGACTCTGTTAGGTTTATTGAAAAAAAATACCCTAATACAGATATAATAATTAGTGATGATGGCTTACAGCATTATAAATTAGCTAGAGATTATGAGATAGTTGTTGTTGACGCTACACGTATGTTTGGTAATAGTTTGTGTTTACCAGCCGGACCACTAAGAGAGCCTATAGAAAGGTTAAAATCAGTAGATAGTATAATAGTTATTGGCCAGTGTGATCTAAAGGACAAAGAGTTCTTACTATCTTATAATCAAAATGTTTTTTTTACTAAAATTATGGCTACTGAGTTTGTAAATATTACTTCAGCCAAGCGTGTGCCTATAAAAGATTTTGGTAAAAAACCAGTAGTTGCTGTAGCAGGTATTGGTAACCCGAATAAATTTTTCACTAGTTTAGAAAATTGTGGATTAGATATGGTAGATAAAAAAGTGTTTAAAGATCATCACAACTTTAGTCAAGAAGATTTTTCTATTATTGGTGACTCACAAACTGTAGTAATGACATATAAAGATGCTATTAAATGTAAAAACTTTAGTAAAGAAAATTGGTGGTATTTGGATATCGATTTAGAATTATCTCTAACTGACTTAAGTATATTTAACTAAGCTTAAGACATTAAGTGTTTGCTAAACTGGGCTATATAGATTACTATTTAGCTTGATAAAAAATTTTATAAAATTCTCATGAAAAAAATAGTCTTGGTTGATGGTTCGTCATATTTGTTTAGAGCCTTTCACGCGCTACCAAAGCTTACTAATAGTCAAGGTGAGCCTACAGGGGCGATCTTGGGTGTCATCAATATGATTAAAAAGCTACCAGTAATGTATCAAACAGAATACGTTGCCGTAGTGTTTGATCCTAAAGGTAAGAGTTTTCGTCACGAAATTTACCCAGAATATAAGGCAAACCGTAAGGCTATGGATGACGAATTAAGAGTTCAAATCAAGCCTTTACATGAAATAATCAAAAAAATGGGTTTTCCTCTTATTATCAAAGAAAACGTTGAAGCAGATGATGTGATAGGTACTCTAGCAAAACAGCTTGAAGCTCAGGGCTATCAAGTGGTTATATCTACGGGTGATAAAGATATGGCTCAGCTGGTAAGTGAAAATATAATGTTATATGACTCAATGAAAGACGCTATAACAGATATTCCCAAAGTTTTAGAAAAGTATCAAGTTGAACCTAGCCAGATTATAGATTATTTAGCTTTAATGGGAGATTCTTCAGATAATATTCCTGGTATTCCAAAAGTTGGTCCAAAAACAGCGGTTAAGTGGTTACAAGAGTATAAAAATATTGAGAACATTATAATAAACAAGGATAAAATAGCAGGCAAAGTTGGTGAGAATTTGCGTGACAATATTGATCTTCTTAGGTTATCTTACCAATTAGCTACTATAAAGCGTGATCTTGATCTGAATATTCCTATAAATGAGATAAAATGTAAAGAAATGGATAAAGAAGCTTTACATGAATTTTTTGTAAGGTATGAATTTAAATCTCTTCTAAAAGCTCTAGATATTGGTGTAGAAACTGTTGAAAGAAAAACCGTAAATATTAATTATAAGACGGTTTTTACAGATAAAGAGTTAGAAGATTTGGTGAAAACTTTAGAAACTAAAGAAGGTTTTGCGTTTGATACTGAAACAGATTCATTAGATACTTACGAAGCAAACCTGGTAGGGCTTTCTTTTTGTGCTGAAGAAGGCCAAGCATATTATATCCCTTTACAACATAGATATCTTGGAGTGCCGCAACAGCTTGAGTTAAAAACTGTATTGGAGTCCCTAAAACCAATATTTTCTAACATAAAGAAGTTTAAAGTTGCTCATAATTTTAAGTTTGATGAAAAAGTTTTATCAAAATATGGAGTCGATATTCAAGGAAGTGTTCATGATACTATGATTATGTCTTATGTACTAAAAAGTAGTGGTAAGCATGATATGGATAGTATCTCCAAAGAGTATCTTGGTGTAGAGCCTATTCCTTATGGTGCAATAGCTGGGACTGGTAGAAACCAGCAAACTTTAGACCAAGTGGAAATCGACAAAGTAGCTAAGTACGCCGCTGAAGATGCAGATATTACTTTCAGGTTATATAAGTTTCTAAAAGTTTTATTAGAAAAAGAAGAGACACTTAATAAGCTGTATTTTGAAATAGAAATGCCATTGACCCTAATTTTAAATCAAATGGAAAAGCTAGGCGTCAAGATAAATGCTGATAAGTTAATTAGACATAGCCAAGAATTAGAGAGTAGTATAAGAGAGCTAGAAAAAAAGTGTTTTGAGTTGTGTGGACAAGAGTTTAATTTATCTTCTCCAGTGCAATTAAGAGAAGTACTATTTGAAAAAATGGGGTTGCCAGCAGTTAAAAAAACAGCAAAAGGTCAAGCTTCAACCTCTGAAGAGGTGCTTACACAATTAGCTCAAGAATATGAAGTGGCTGATTTAATTATGAAATATCGTCATCTTTGCAAGTTAAAAAATACTTATACTGATAAGTTGCCAGCTATGCTTGATAAGAATTCAAGAGTACATACCTCATATAATCAAACGGGTACTGTAACAGGTAGATTATCTTCATCTGACCCTAATTTACAGAATATTCCGATTAAAAGCACTGAGGGTAGAAAAATAAGAGAAGCCTTTATAGCAGAAGAGGGTAATTATATAGTTGCAGCAGACTACTCACAGATAGAGCTTAGGATTATGGCACATTTATCCAAAGATGAAAACCTTCTTAAAGCTTTTAGGCAGGGCTTGGATATACACCGTGCAACGGCTGCAGAGGTTTTGGGCATAAGCATAGCTGATGTAACAAGTGAGCAAAGAAGAAGAGCAAAAGCTGTAAATTTTGGTTTGATTTATGGGATGAGTGCGTTTGGATTGGCGAAACAGCTAGAAATTTCTAGAAATGAGGCTCAAGAGTATATAGAAATATATTTCAGTCGCTACCCGGGGATCAAAGAATATATGAACACTGCAAAAAAAGTTGCTCAAGAAAGTGGCTATGTAGAGACTATATTAGGAAGAAGGTTGTATTTACCAGAGATAAACGCGAGAAACGTTATGCAACGTAACGCTGCTGAAAGAGCTGCTATTAACGCACCAATGCAAGGTACAGCAGCAGACATTATTAAAAAAGCAATGATAGATGTTAATACTAAGCTTATACAAGAATACAGTAAAGACGTTAAAATGATAATGCAGGTTCACGATGAGCTTGTATTTGAAGTTACAAAAGATAAGATGGATGATGTCTGCAAGCAGATAAAAGGTATAATGGAGCAAGCTGTCATGCTTAGCGTGCCACTTGAGGTAAACGTAGGATTTGGCGATAACTGGGATCAAGCACACTAGACTTATTTTGTGGGATATCTGCTAAAATTTTAGAGTGAGAGTGAATCATATCAATTAAGTAGTCAAAAGAAGAGCTTTAAATTATAGTTTTAAATTGGTGTAGAGTTTTGGTTATTAATAGTTATTAATGGGTTTAAAATAGTGAATAACAAATACGTAAATAAGTTCGTTAACATTATTAAGTTACATCAAGGTGTTATTTATGTTTACTAGAAAATTGAGGTTAATAAAATGTTATTAGTTATGGATGTGGGTAACTCACATATTCACGCAGGTGTTTTTGATAGTGATAAATTAATTAATCAAACACGTTATGCTACAGCTTCGGCTGATTCAACTTCTGACCAGTTGGGTGTATTTTTACGACAAGTTTTACGTGAGAATAATATTGATCCTAATTATATAACAGGATGTGCAATTTCCTCAGTGGTGCCACATTTAAATTATTCACTTGGGTCAGCAATCATAAAATATTTCAAGCTAAAACCTTTTTTTGTGAATATGAATCTTAAACTAAACCTTGATATGTCTGCCGTAGAGGCACATCAAGTAGGAGCAGACAGGCTAGCAAGTTGTATAGGAGCAGTTGCTGACTACCCAGATAAGGATTTGATTATAGTTGACCTTGGTACTGCAACTACTTTAGATGTTGTAACTAAAGATCATAAATATTTAAGTGGTTGCATATTACCAGGCGTTAAGCTATCTTTGAACGCTTTATGTCAAGGAGCTGCTCAATTACCGTCAGTAACAATTATTAAGCCCAATAAGGCTATAGGTAATGATACAATCACAAACATTCGTTCGGGGTTGTATTTTGGACATCTTGGGGCATTAAAAGAACTCAAGAGTAGGGTTATCGAGGAAATAGGTACAAATGATGTGTATACTATAGCGACAGGTGGTTTTGCTAATTTGTTTAAAGATGAAGACATCTTTGATGAAATTTCACCAGATTTGATTTTACGAGGCATAAGGATAGCTTTTTTAGGAAATATTGACAATAAAAGTTAGTTGCCAGGGGTTTATATGTTGAGAAATAAAAAGGTTGTAATCTTGCTTTTTGATTCTTTTGGGATTGGTCAAGCTCCAGATGCTGCAGAGTTTGGTGACCAAGGGTCTGATACTTTAGGGCATATAGTTGATTACTTTAAAAACAATGGTATGAGTATTAGTTTGCCAAACTTAGCTAAAAAAGGCTTAAAAAAAGTTGCAGAACATAGTCGTGGCCAAGCTTTAGCTTTGAATATAGCAACTCAAGGTGATGAAATTGAAAACTCTAAGTACGGGTATTGTGCCGAAATTAGTAGAGGAAAAGATACTCCAAGTGGCCACTGGGAGTTAGCAGGTGTACCTGTAACATTTGATTGGTATTATTTTACACCTAAAAGTGAACAAAGTTGTTTTGACCAAGAATTTATAGATAAATGGGTTGAAAAAGCAAAGTTAAATGATGGTTTTATAGATGCAGGACATGCTTCAGGAACTGAAATTTTAAAACAATATGGTTGCGAAAGCTGTGTTACAAAAAAACCTATAGTTTATACGTCCGCAGATAGTGTATTTCAGATAGCTGCTCATGAAGATTATTTTGGATTAGAACGGTTGTTAGAGATATGTAAGATAGCTCGAGAAACGCTTAATGAAATGAATATTAAAGTAGGGCGTGTAATAGCTAGACCATTTGTAGGGGAGTCAGCAGACGAGTATGTGCGTACAGGTAATAGAAGAGATTTTTCTATTTTGCCTCCAGCACCAACCTTGTTAGACAAAATTATTAAGAGTGGTGGTAAAGTTATTTCAATAGGCAAAATAGCTGATATTTATGCTAACCAAGGTATATCTAAAAAAATTAAAGCAACAGGTTTAGAAGAGTTGTTTGATCAAACTATAAAAGAGTATGCACAAGCTGAGCCAAATAGTCTTATTTTTACTAATTTTGTTGATTTAGACTCAAGTTTTGGCCATCGTAGAGATCCAAAAGGTTATGGTAGAGCATTAGAATATTTAGACTCTAGAATTCCTGGTTTAGATAGTATATTAGATGATGATACTATAGTCATCCTTGCAGCTGATCATGGCTGTGATCCAACTGCAGCAGGAACAGATCACACTAGAGAATATGTGCCTTTCTTATTGTGGGGAAAAAATATAGAGTCAGAGTTTATAGGAGCTAGAGAAACTTTTGCAGACATTGGGCAAAGTATAGCTGATTTTATGGGAGTAGAGAGTTTAGAGTATGGTAAATCAGTTTTTGAGAAAAAGTAATGATTAGTAAACAAAAAATAGTATCCTTAATAGATTTAACGCAGTTAGGTGATAATGATACAGATCAACAAATTGTTGATTTATGTTTAAAAGCAAGAAATTCACTTGGTACAGTTGCTGCAATTTGTATTTATAAAAAGTTTATTCCATTG
This sequence comes from Allofrancisella inopinata, assembly GCF_012222965.1. Taxonomy (NCBI): domain Bacteria; kingdom Pseudomonadati; phylum Pseudomonadota; class Gammaproteobacteria; order Thiotrichales; family Francisellaceae; genus Allofrancisella; species Allofrancisella inopinata. Next base: position 264,376 of record NZ_CP038241.1, read on the forward strand.
GTTAAAAAACAGCTTGGGGAGGCTTTTAGTGTTGCTACAGTAGTTAACTTTCCTCAAGGTAATTGTTCTATAGAAGAAGTTCTAGCTGAAACTGCAGAAGCTTTAGAGCTAGGTGCTGATGAGATTGATCTAGTAATAGATTATAAAGAATATTTAGAAAAAGGTTTTTCTAAGAAGTCATGTAAAATGGTTTCAAAAATCAAAGAGCTCTGCGGTGATAAAATTTTGAAAGTTATAATTGAGTCAGGGGAGCTTAAGTCAGATGCGCTGGTACATAAGGCAAGTCAAGACGCTATAGATAATGGAGCTAATTTCGTTAAGACTTCTACTGGAAAAGCACTGGAAGGTGCAACGATTCAGGCAGCGAAAGTTATTCTTCAAACAATAAAAGAAACTAAAAAAACAATTGGATTTAAAGCATCTGGTGGTATAAGAGACTATGAGCAAGCAGTAGAATATATAAAGTTAGCACAAGCGCTCTTTTCAGATGATTATATCGATCCAAAAACTTTTAGATTTGGAGTCAGTAGTTTATTGGATAATTTATTAACAGATGGTGGATGTGTAAAGAATGGTTACTAAACTTTTATTTTTTGTATTAGATATTTTAGCAATTTTTTTATTAGCTTATATTTGGAGCAGTGATAGAAAAAAAATTAGATATAACTATTTATTATTAATCCTTATAGTCCAAACCAGCTTAGCTTACTTTTTTTTAAAATCAAACATCGGTGAAAAAGTTATTACTGTAATTGTTGTTGGGTTTAGTTATTTGCTAAATAGTGCTAATGTAGGGACAAGATTTATCTTTGGTTCGTTAGCTGATATGGATGGGGGGCATATTTTCTTTTTTTCAGTAGCGATGCCGATTATTGTTATGTCTGCTATTATTGGTATTTTACAATATTTAAAAATATTACCGGTTCTAATAAAGTTGGTTGGATTTGTACTATCAAAAATAACAGGAATGGGTAAGCTAGAGTCTTTTAACGCTGTTAGTTCCCTTGCTGTTGGCCAATCGGAAAATTTTATAGCTTATAAAAAAATAATAGGTCACCTTCCTTCAAATGTATTATATACAATGGCAGCAACAGCTATGTCTACAGTTTCACTTGCTATAGCAGGTGCGTATATGGGGATGTTGAGTATAGAAAATGGTTTTGATCCTAGATATGTGGTTGTAGCTATGGTTATGAATATGTTTGGTACCTTTTTTGTACTAACAATTATAAACCCATATGAGAAATCAGAAGCTTTTGATTATGATAACTTACATATTAGTTTAGAAGAGAATATTGAGAAGCAAAGTTTTTTTGAAATGTTGGCTGAATACATCTTAGACGGATTTAAAATAGCTGTAATTGTTAGTGCTATGCTTATCGGTTTTATAGCATTATTAAGTCTTATAGATATTATATGCAAAGCAGTTCTTGGAATCACTTTTACGGGTATTCTAGGCTATATCTTTTATCCTATAGCATGGTTGCTGCGTATTCCAGACCAAGAATTACATCTTGCTGGTGAAATCATGGGAACAAAATTGGTTAGTAATGAGTTTGCAGCTATAGATCTTATGGTTAAAAAAGGAGTTGAGCTTACTATTCACACAAAGGCTGTCTTGTCAGTATTTTTAATATCGTTTGCTAACTTTAGTTCTATAGGCATTATCATAGGGGCTATTCAAGCTGTTAGTAAAAAAGCCTCTATCAAGGTGGCAAAGTTTGGCTTAAAAATTGTATACGGAGCTTCTATAGTAAGTTTCCTATCGGCTACTGTGGTTGGTCTTTTTGTTTAGTAAATAGGGGATTGCTAGGGAATGCAAGGTAAATTTCTAGTTATAGAAGGTTTGGATGGAGCAGGTAAAAGTACTGCTATACAATTTATTCAAAATTTTTTTGCTGAGAAAAAAATCCAAGCTATTTATACACGAGAACCAGGTGGTACAAAGATAGCTGAAGAGCTAAGAAATCTTGTTCTGCATAATAAGTATGACGAAGAAATTCACTCTGACGCTGAACTGCTGATGATCTATGCCGGCCGCGTGCAACATTATAGAAATTTAATCCTACCAGCTTTAGAGCGAGGTGTAAATGTTGTCTCAGATAGGTTTTACTGGTCTAGTTTCGCTTACCAAGGTGGTGGTAGAGGTTTAGACTTGGCAAAGATAGAAGCTTTAAATAGTAATTTTCTTGGTAATTGTGAGCCTGATTTAGTTATTTACCTAGATATAGAACCTTTAGTTGGGTTGCAAAGAGCAAAAAAAGTTGATTCTCCAGATAGAATAGAACAAGCTGGTTTAGAATTCTTCGAAAGAACAAGAAAGGTATTTAAGAAACTCGTAAACAAATCAAATAAGGCTGTAGAAATAGATGCTAGTTTACCGTTAGAGGAAATACAAAAAAGAATCCATCAAGTTTTAAATGAATGTTTTTAGTTTTTAAATTATAAAATATTTAGTAAACTCTTCTAATTAAAATAAAGCCAATTAGTTTATTTAAATTATTATGAACAATATTCTTAAAGAGATCGCTAAACGTAGAACTTTTGCAATTATTTCTCACCCTGATGCAGGTAAGACAACCATAACTGAAAAAATGCTTCTTTTTGGAAACGCGATAAAAACGGCAGGTACTGTTAAGGCTAAGAAAAGTGGTGTGCATGCAACCTCTGATTGGATGGAAATGGAAAAACAAAGAGGTATCTCAATAACTACTTCAGTTATGCAATTCCCTTATAATGATAGAATTGTTAACTTGCTTGATACTCCGGGCCATGAAGACTTTTCAGAAGATACATATCGTACTTTAACAGCTGTAGATTCAGCTTTGATGGTTGTTGACGCTGTAAAAGGTGTTGAGGATAGAACTATTAAGTTAATGAATGTATGTCGCTTAAGAGATACACCTATAGTGACATTTATGAACAAATTTGATAGAGATACACGAGATTCTTTGGAACTGTTAGATGAAGTTGAGAATATTCTTAAAATCAAATGTGCTCCTATGAATTGGCCAATAGGTATGGGTAAATATTTCAAAGGTGTTTATGACTTATACAATGATGAAGTAACTCTTTTTGAGGGTGGTCATGGTCATGAGATTTATCACTACAAAAAGATTATTGGTCTAGAGAATGCTAAAGATGCTATAGGCTCAGATCTTTACGAAGATCTCGAGATGGAGATAGAACTAGTACGGGGTGCAAGTCATAAATTTGATGAGCAGGAATTTTTAGAAGGGAAACTCACACCAGTTTATTTTGGTACAGCACTTAGTAATTTTGGAGTCAAAGAAATGATGGATGGCTTCACTAAGTATGCTCCAGCGCCGCAATCTAGAGAGACTGATCAGAGAGTAGTTAAAGCCTGTGAGGAAAAACTAACTGGTTTTGTGTTTAAGATTCAGGCAAACATGGATGATAAACATAGAGACAGAATAGCATTTTTTAGGATCTGTTCAGGTAAGTATGAAAAAGGTATGAAAATATATCATGAAAGAACAGGTAAAACGCTCCAAATCTCTAAAGCTTTGACATTTTTAGCAGGAGAAAGAGAACAAGTTGAAGAAGGATTTGCTGGTGATATTATTGGTTTGCATAATCACGGAAGTATTCAAATAGGTGATAGTTTTACTCAAGGTGAAAAATTAAAGTTCAAGGGTATACCAAACTTTGCACCAGAAATTTTTAAAAGAGTTAGACTAAATGATCCATTAAAAATGAAAGCTTTACAAAAGGGTTTAGTTCAGCTTTCAGAAGAAGGTGCTACTCAAGTTTTCAAGCCAGCTATTTCAAATGATCTTATTTTAGGAGCTGTAGGGGTGCTACAGTTTGATGTGGTAGCACAACGTTTGGCCAGTGAATATAATGTTAAGTGCTCTTATGAAGGGGTTAACGTAACATTGGCTAGATGGATTTTTTGCAAAGATGAAAAAAAACTTAATGAGTTTAAGAAAAAATATGAAGTAAACTTAGCTTATGATGGCGCCGGTTATTTAACTTACTTGGCACCTACTGGAGTGAATCTACAGCTTGCCCAGGATAAAAACCCAGATATTATATTTAGTTCGACAAGAGAGCATTAATGGGACTGTTGCAAACTAAAATTATATGTTTCTAACTGTGTTAAAAATATTCTCAAAATGCTCATTTACTACGTGTAAACTGGGCTTTTTCGAATATTTTTGCCTTGTTATCACCCATCTAATTCCAGCTTGCAACAGCCCCTTAATTATCAAGGGCTTTTTAAGTGCAAAAAATATGCTATAATTTTTTAGTCTTTATTAGAATAAATTTAGGGTCGTTAGATGCTGGGAAGTGTTAAGAAAATTTTCGTAGCAAGCGTTGTTGTAGCTGTTACTAATCTATCGTTTGGGATGGAAATATATACTGTTAAACCAGGTGACTATTTGTATAAGATAGCAAAATCACACGTTATCGATGGTGTTAATAGCTCAGAATTAATAGATGCTATTAGAGGTATAAATAAAGCTGAAATACCTGGTATTGTTGATAACAGAATAAAAATTGGTGATAAGTTAGCTTTACCAACAACAAAATCAGAGGTTGAAGATGGTTTAGCACTTGCTAGAAATCAAATTTTGCATGGTTCTTATGAAAGCCAACAAGATAATTCAACTAGTAACCAAAATTTACCAACAGTAATAAACACAACCGAACAAAAGCTTGGTGATAGGCCAACGATAGATACAAGTTCGTCTACTGAAAACATAAGTACTTCACAAAACGCAATTAGTAGTCAAGCAACAATACCCTCTTTGATCCCTGACGATAGTACTTCAACTATTGTATATAGTGATAGTCTAGACTCCAAAAATATCCAAACGACGGAAGATTTCAGTAGTGAACAAGGTCGAGGTTCTATATTTGGTAGCATATTTAAATTAATTTTAAGTTTACTGATTTTAGTTACGTTATCTTTTGTGGCAAAGAAAGTATGGGAAAATATAAGTTCTAAAAAAGAGCTAGAACTGGCACTTATATCAAAGAGAAAGAGAGATCATCTTATGTCGCGTATTTCTCCGGTAGTATCAGACAGGGATTTTTACAAAACGCAGCAAACTTTACAAAGTGAGTTTGATTTTTTTAATGATAATCCTACAGATAAACAAGAAGAATTAGTTACAAAAACGCCAGAGTTTTATTCAAGAGATAGCTTAGATGTATCACCAAGTGATGGGGTAGAAGAATTTGGTGAGAATGATAAAAGTATAGTTGTTAAGACCGAAAAAGGGATAGTATTTGAAACCAACGTTAATGATAAATTTAATGTTAACACAGAAAATTCAGTTGAAGAGATAGACTTAAAAGAGAATATTGAACAAGAGTTGCTATATGTAAAAGAATTAGTGGAACAATATTTAGATAGTGAGAAATACATGGAGGCTAGTATCACTATTCAAGATTCTTTAGAGAAAGATCCTAATAATATTGATTTGCGTTATAAGTTACTTGAAGTTTATGCAAGAGCAAGGGATGAAATAGCTTTTGAAGGAGAGGTGCATTTTATTAAATCTAAAAATATCGTCAGTATGTTTGACCCTTTACATCAAAAAATTGCTAAGCTTAGGGATAAATATTTCGAATAACACTTGTTTATAAATAATCGTATAGATACTAACCTCCAAGGTTTTAATAATGCTCTTTAGAAAAAAGAAACAATCAGAAGATAATAGTCTAGAACAAAAACCAAGCAATAAAGGCTTATTTGCAAGACTACAGTCTGGACTGTCAAAGACAGCAAGTAAATTTGGTAATAGCTTAAATACCCTTTTAATGGGCCAAAAAGTTGTGGATGAGGACCTTTTAGAGGAGCTGGAGACGCAGCTTTTAACAGCAGACATCGGTGTTGCAGCAACAGATGAAATTATTGCGCATCTAAGAGCTAAGATTTCTAGAAATGAGCTACAAACAGCAGATATGCTTAACCAGATTATTAAAGAAAAACTTACAGAAATACTTCTGTCTTGTCAGAAAGCTTTAGTAATAGATACTAGTAAATCTCCATATGTGATACTTGTTGTAGGAGTTAATGGTGTTGGGAAGACTACAACTATAGGGAAACTGACTAAAAAACTTCAGTCTGAAGGAAAAACGGTTATGTTAGCAGCTGGTGATACATTTAGAGCAGCAGCAGTGGAGCAATTACGTGAGTGGGGTGATAGAAATAACGCTCAGGTTATCTATCAAAGAGAAGGTGCTGATAGTGCTTCAGTTATTTATGATGCTATTAGTTCAGCAAAATCTAAAAATATAGACGTTGTGATAGCCGATACAGCAGGTCGATTACACAATAAAGATAATTTGATGCAAGAGCTTAAAAAAGTAGTTAAAGTTATTAAAAAACTAGATGATACAGCGCCTCACGAAGTAATGTTGGTGCTAGATGCAACTACTGGTGGTAACGCTCTTAACCAAGCAGAAGCATTTAATGAAATTGTGAACCTATCTGGTATAACAATTACTAAACTTGATGGAACAGCTAAAGGTGGTATTGTTTTCTCAATAGCCAAAAAAATGTCTTTACCAATTAGATTTATAGGAGTTGGTGAAAAAATTGATGATCTTCAAGCTTTTAATGCTGAAGGTTTTACAAAAGCTTTATTTTAATTACATATGAAAAGCTTAGTTTATACCAATTCCAACACATATTATTATTTGCCTAATTTTGGCTTTCAGCAGTCCCATTAGTCATAAACTCCTTTGTGATAAATGCAACAATTTATGTTGGAATTGGTATTATAGCCTACTAGTCATAAAAGTAGTACTAACTGAAATAGCTTAAAACCAGCTATTTCAGTAGATTCCGTGGTCAAGCCTGACGGAATTGTAAGTTAAATTCTTAGTATAATGTTTACTAAGGAGTTAAATCAGAGCTGTTTAATAGTTTTGATTATAACCCAAGCGACCGTCCCGGAATAGATTTAAACAATCGTCGTCATCAAGGTACTTGGGTTATCTCCTTAATACGTTTGGATAGTTGCTTGGTTTTAACGACCGTTTACAATCGCAAACATTTATAAACATACTAAGGAGATACTTGAAATGTATCATAATTTTATCGGTATTGATATATCAAAGAATGATTTTGTAGTAGCAATTCATGCTAAGAAAAAGACTTTTAAATATCTTAATAACTTAACTGGTTTTGATGAGCTTTTATCAGATCATCCTATACTCAAGGATAATTCTTTTGTAGTTCTTGAAACTACTGGAGGCTATGAAAAAGCTTTACTTGAGTATTTAATAGCTAAGAATATAGTTGTTCACAGAGCTAATACTAGAGTAGTTAAACATTTTATTCGTTCTACAGGTCAATTAGGTAAATCAGATAATATTGATGCTATTGGACTAGCTAAATATGGGTATGAAAGACACCGTGATCTAGAATGTTATCAACCTAATGATGATAAAATGCAGAAGCTTATAAAATATATTCTTAGAAAACAAGATATTAAAAAACAGTTAGTAGCTGAAAAAAATAGATATCAAGCACCAGACCAAAAATGTACAAAAGACTCTCACCAAAGAATGATAGGATTCTATAAACAAGAGATTATGATTATAGAAAGTTATATAAATAAGTTAGTCGATGATTGCCAATACTTAGTAAAAGCTAGAGATCTATTAGTTAAAGAGGTTACTGGTTTAGGAAATGCTACAGCCACATCTTTACTTGCTTTGATGCCTGAGTTAGGAAACTTAAACCGTAAACAAATAGCTTCTTTAGCAGGAGTAGCTCCATATCCGTATGAAAGTGGTAAGAAGGTTGGTTATAGAAAGACTTATGGTGGTAGAGCTGATTTAAAACCTATATTATTTATGTCAGCATTAACTGCTGCTAGAAGTAATGGTAAGCTTGGAATATTTTATAGAGATCTTGTTGAAAAGGGTAAAAAGAAGATGGTAGCACTTGTAGCTGTTATGAGAAAAATTATAGTCATTGCTAATGCTAAAATTAGAGATCTAAAAAGAGATTTGAAGGTCTTATAAAGAAATTAGCAACATAGTTGATGACGTACTACTTTTTAGTATCGTTAGCTATAGTGAATACCTATTTATTTTTTATAAGAACTTCTTTTCTGCTAAAATATCTTCATTAATAAAATAATTCTTTTCTAATGTCTTTAAAAGATTCCTTGGGTAGCTTAAACCCACAGCAGCATAAAGCTGTACTACTTGAAGATCGTAACTCGCTTATTTTAGCGGGCGCTGGTAGTGGTAAAACTAAAGTTCTTACTTCAAGGATAGCTTATCTATGCCGTGATAAGGGTATAGCTGTTGACAACATTTTAGCTGTTACATTTACAAATAAAGCTGCTAAGGAGATTCAGCAGCGTGTTGAAAAAATGCTTGGAATCTCGACATTTGGGATGTGGATAGGGACTTTTCATGGCATAGCCCATAGGTTGCTACGTAAGCATGCACATGAACTTGGTTTAGATAAAAACTTTAGAATTCTTGATCAAGAAGAGCAAGCTCAACTTATAAAAAAAGTGATAAAATCTTTAGATCTTGATGATAAAAAATATCCTCCAAAATTACTTCAAAACTTTATAAATAAACAAAAAGATCAAGCAACAAGGAGCAGTAAACTTTCTAGACAATATGATGCAAACTTTAACAGTATTTATGAGGCTTATGAAGAGAGGTTGCAACTTGATAATGCTTTAGATTTTGCAGATTTATTACTCTATTTGTATGAGCTGTTTTCTTTAAATATTCAACTAAGAGAATATTACCAAAATTTATTTAAATATATACTTATAGATGAGTTTCAAGATACTAACCATGTACAGTATCTTTGGTTAAAGCTTTTGCTAACTGATGATAATTATATTATGGCTGTTGGCGATGATGATCAATCAATATATGGTTGGCGAGGAGCTATAGTGGATAACATCCATAGTTATGTAAAAGAAGTAAACAACGTTGAGATAATCAAGTTAGAGCAAAATTACCGATCAACAAAAAATATTCTTAAGGCAGCAAATTCTGTCATCAAAAATAATAATAACAGAATGTCAAAAGAACTTTGGTCTGCTGCTGAAGAGGGCGAAAAAATACAAGTATACAACGCTGTAAATGAAAGAGAAGAAGCCAAATATATAATTGATAAAATCCGTAAACTTCACCAAGATGGTGAAAATTATAGTGATATTGCAATATTGTACCGCTCTAACTATTTGTCTCGTGTACTAGAAGAAAGTTGTATATATGCTAGTATTCCATATAGGATTTACGGTGGCTTTAGATTCTTTGATAGAGCAGAGGTTAAAGATGCTTTGGCTTACCTAAGATTAGCAGTTACAAGTACAGATAACTTAGCTTATGAACGTATCATTAACACTCCAGCACGTGGGATAGGTAACAAAACTTTAGATACAATTAGAAATTTTGCTCATATTAACTTATTATCATATTGGCAAGCAACCTTAGAAGTTATTCAAAAAGAGTTAGTAACAAAACGTACAGCAAGTTTGCTTTTAAATTTTATCCAATTAATTGACGATATAGCTAATCAAATAAAAGAGCTTAGCTTAGATAAGTTACTGGAGTACGTGATTACAAAAAGTGGGCTTTTAGCTTCTTATGAGGAGAAAGATACAGAAAAAGATCGTCAAAAAATAGATAATTTAAAAGAATTAATAAGTGCAGCTAAGGACTTTGAACCACAAATTGAGTTGCTTGATGATAACGCTGATATTTTACAAGATTTTTTATCCTTAGCAGTTTTAGAAGCTGGTGAAATGCAGGCTGATGAATCAGTAGATAGTATACAATTGATGACTATTCATGCGGCAAAAGGCCTAGAGTTTAAGCATGTATTTATAGTTGCTGCAGAAGAGGGTGTTTTCCCTCCAAATGCTGTTATTAATAGTCAGGAAGCTTTCGATAATTCTCATTCAAAAAAACTTCAAGAAAAACTTGCTGAAGAAAGGAGACTTTTTTACGTTGCAATTACTAGGGCTATGGTATCTTTAACTATTAGTTACGCCCAGGTACGTAATATTTTTGGTAGAAGTAGTTTCCAGGTTTGTTCTAGGTTTTTATCTGAGATTGACGAGGAACACTTAAGCCAAGAGCAAAATCAACAATCAAAAGCTAAAGTAAGAGCAAAATCTAACTTTGGCGTTTCGCCATTTGATTTTTTAAAATCAAGTTCCTCTAATAATAAAACTTTCAAACCTGGAGAAAAAGTTTTTCATAAAATCTTTGGTAAAGGTATTTTTATTAAATCACAAGCTCAAGGTACAAAAGAGTTCTATACGGTAAATTTTGGTCCTGACGTTGGACAAAAGATTCTATTGGCAGATATTGCTAATCTAGTTAAGATATAGGCTTATCTTTCATGTTTAGTTTTTTAAAAACTATAGCTCCTAGTATTAGCGAAGTAACAAAGCATACACTTATACTTGTTTTAGGTGCTAGGTTTATGACATTTCCTATATCGATTGATAAACCAACTGTTAGTTGACCAATTTCAGTGACTAAGGTAATTAGCATATTTGTGATAGCAATTCCTATAGCGGCAAAATTCTGAGGACATATTTTATTAAAATAATACCATACTAAAACCTGTGATGCAGAAAATGCACCAAAAATAAAAACTAAGAATATTGCATAGTTTTTTAATATTCCAAAGTTTATGATAACGATGGTTATTATGGTTCCTAGAATGCAAACATTGATAATTTTTGTCGTATCAAATTTATCAGCTAATAGAGTTTTTGTTGGAGAGAAAATAACCCAACCGATAAATATTGAGGTTATCAATGCTGTTGCAAGTATATCACCAAAACCATATGCTTGTTTAAAATATAAAACTCCATATTGTGAGGTTAAAACCACAGTAGGTATGTATATCAAGCCTGCCCATGTTGCATTAACCCAAAGCTTTTTATCTTGTATTAAATTTTTACTGGCGCTATAAATCTGTCCAAATTTTGGCATTAGTTTTATAGTTTGTACTTCTTTAGGTGAAAATATTTGAAATAATATAGCTAATGGTAGCGCAAAAATACCGGAGTATATAAAAATACTTATCCAAGAAGTGTTGTAATTGGATATAAGTACACTAACGTTTTGTGAAAAAGCAGCAGCTAAGGTCCCTAACGATATTATAATACTTGCTATGAAGCTAAAATATTTGGGCTTAAAGTTCTCTAGAGCTAGTTTCAGAACTCCTATAAATGCAAATGATGACCCAATACCTACTAACAGTCTACCAACTATTGCTAAATTAAAACCTCCAGCTATAAACAGTATATTGCCAGCTCCACAAATTAACGTTGCTGTGATTAAAATTCTTTTGCTACCAAATCTATCTAGTAGCATTCCTGCTGGTATTTGCATTATAAGGTAAGTTATATTGTAACTAGATATTAAAAATGAAAAGCCAATATGAGTTGATATGTTAAAGTAGTTAACTATTTGCTCTTGGTATGCTCCAGTTAGTATTCTTAAAAAAAACTCATAGCAATAAAAGCTTACGCCAATAACTAGTATTATAAAGGTTCTGAAATTCTTCATTTTTATAAAAAAATGCTCTTATTAGTTTAGAAATTTACACTTTTATAACAACATTGTCTAATTAACTTTTTTTAATTCATCATTTACCCTATGGGCTATTAAATATATAATTTCTCTAAATAAATTCTAAGTGTTGAAAATAACAATGTCAGAAAAATTTGTTTTAGCTGTTGATCAAGGCACAACTAGTTCACGAGCAATTATCTTTGATAAAAATGGTAATATCAGGAAAATTGCTCAAAAAGAGTTTACTCAGATTTACCCAAAAAGTGGCTGGGTTGAGCATGACCCTATGGAAATATGGGGGACACAAAGCGGAGTTGTTAGAGAAGTTCTTGAGTCTGGAAGAGTTAAACCAGAGCAAATTGCAGCCATAGGTATTACAAATCAGCGTGAAACGGTTGTTATTTGGGATAAAGAAACTGGTGACCCTATTTATAATGCTATAGTTTGGCAGTGTCGCCGTACTTCGTATATTTGTGATGAGATTAAAAAAGATTCGAAACTAGTTAAATATATCAAAGAAAATACAGGCTTAGTAGTAGATGCATATTTTTCTGGTACAAAAGTTAAGTGGATTTTGGATAATGTTGAGGGTGCAAGAGAAAAAGCTAATGCTGGTAAGCTTCTAATGGGTACTATAGATACTTGGCTTATTTGGAATATGACGCGAGGTAAAGTCCATGCAACTGACTACAGTAATGCTTCACGTACTATGCTTTTTAACATTAATACGTTAGAGTGGGATAAGAAAATTTTAGAGTACTTAGATATTCCAGAGTCTATGTTACCAGAGGTGAAAAATTCTAGTGAGGTTTACGGCTACACTGATGAGAAAACACTAGCGGGAGCTAAAATTCCAATAGCTGGTGTGGCTGGAGATCAGCATGCTGCTTTATTTGGTCATTGCTGTTTTGACAAGGGTATGGCTAAAAATACTTATGGTACAGGCTGTTTTGCACTTATGAATGTTGGTGATAAACCAGTATTTTCTGATGCTGGACTTCTAACAACTATCGCGTGGGGTGAAAATGGGAAACCAACTTATGCCTTAGAGGGTAGTGTGTTTATAGCTGGGGCTGTTATTCAGTGGATTAGAGATGGTTTGGGTCTTATCCGTTCAGCAGAAGATAGTGAGTATTATGCAACCAAAATTGATTCTACTAATGGAGTATATTTAGTGCCTGCATTTGTTGGCTTAGGTACTCCGTATTGGGATATGTATGCTCGTGGCACTATAGTTGGTATCACTAGAGACACTAAGAGAGAGCATATTATTAGGGCTGCTCTTGAAGCTATAGCATACCAAGCAAAAGACGTTTTAGATTGTATGAAAGATGATACGGGATTAGATTTAGCTGGCTTACGTGTAGATGGTGGTGCTGTACAAAATAATTTCTTGATGCAATTCCAGTCAGATATTCTCCAGTCTGAAATTTCAAAACCAAAAGTCAATGAAATTACGGGTTTAGGAGCAGTTTTTTTAGCAGGTCTAGCAGTTGGGTTTTGGGAAAATAAAGAGAAGTTGAAAGCTATCCTTACTACTGAGAAAACTTTTGAGCCACAAAAAGACCCTAAAACAGTTGCTCATGACTATAAGGGTTGGAAAAAGGCCGTAGAAAGAAGTAAGGCTTGGGCAGAGTGATAAGTGGCTACTATCCTCTGCTACATATTAGATAAAAGTTGACGAGAGAAGAGTGGTGGTAATAAGCCTAGATTAAATTTTAAATAAAGGCTATAAAGAAATGAAAAAAGAATACGACATAATAATAATTGGTGGTGGTGCAACTGGGTTTGGTTGTGCTATAGAGGCTGTTTCACGTGGTTATAAAACTTTACTTTTAGAAGCGTATGATTTTGGTAAAGGTACTTCTTCAAAGTCTACTAAGCTTATTCACGGTGGCCTGAGGTATTTAGAAAATTTTGATTTTGCATTAGTTAAGGAAGGCTTAGAAGAGAGGTTTTCATTTTTACATAATGCTCCACATTTGACTCATAAACAATCTTATCTTATTCCTACACGTAATTATTTTGAAACTATTAAATACACAATAGGAGTCAAATTATATGAGTTTTTGTCAGGTGAATACAAGATCGGTAAAAGCTATAATCTAAACAAGCAACAAACTTTAGCAGAGCTACCAAATATAGAAAGTTCTAAACTTAAAAAAAGTTTGGTGTATTATGATGGTCAGTTTGATGATACTAGACTTTTGATCTCTTTAATGAAAACTTTTGAGTCAAAGAGTGGTGTAGCCTTAAATTACCACAAGGTTGAAAAAATCTATAGCTCAACAAATTCAAAATTAGACACTGTGGTAGCTACTGATACATTAACTCAGGAAAAAAGAGAGTTTAAGGCAAGTCATATTATTAATGCTACTGGCACTTTTTGCGATACTATTATGAGTTTAGCAGGGCGAAAAGAGGCACATAAATACGTTTCTGTTGCTCAAGGAACTCATATAGTTTTTGATCGAGAGAAGTTTCCCACGAAGCATGCAATTTTAATCCCAGAAACAGAAGATGGTAGGGTGTTATTTATTTTACCTTGGCATGGTCATTTGATAGTTGGTACTACGGATATTAAAAAAGAGGTTCCCGATATTGAACCAAAAGCTGATAAACAAGAAGTTGAGTTTATTTTGGAAACCTTTAACCAATATGCTAAGCAAAAAGCAACTATTACAGATATAAAGTCAGTATACTGTGGCCAGCGTCCGTTAGTTTCTCCTAAAAAAAGTAAAAAAACGGCCAATATTTCTCGCAAACATGAGATTATTGAATCTACAGATGGTTTGATTACGGTAGTAGGAGGTAAGTGGACTATATTTAGACGTATGGGGCAGGACACTTTAGATTATATTGAAAGTGGTAAAATTGCTCAAAAGCTTTCTAAAACTTCTGAAGAGTTATTGATTGATGCTGTTGATTCTGAAGTAGGCTATCCACTAAAAGTTTATGGTAAAAATGTTGAAGATGTTAAAGAAATTCAGCAAGAAATAAATAACTATGAATTATTACATAGTGATTTACCATACTATAAGGCAGAAGCTGTTTATCATGTAAGACATGAAAAAGCTAAAACAGTTGAAGATGTGTTGGCACGGCGTACACGAGCTGCTTTTTTAGATATTAAAGCGAGTATTCAAGCAGCTCCTATAGTTGCTGAGCTTATGGCTAAAGAGCTTGGTAAAGATAAAGCTTGGCAAAGTGAGCAGATAGGTAGTTTTAAAGAGTTTGCTAAGAATTTTGATGTACAGGAATTATTTAGGTAGGACTAATTATGTTGGCAGCATGTGTAGCAGAGATTATAGGAACAATGATTCTCATACTTTTGGGTAATGGAGTAGTAGCAGGAGTTGTTTTAAATAAAACTAAGTCTCAGAACAGTGGTTGGATTGTTATTACTTTTGCTTGGGGATTGGCAGTGTTTTTAGGAGTTTTGGTGGCAGGTCCTATTAGTGGAGCTCATATGAATCCAGCAGTTACACTTTCGTTAGCGATAGCTGGGAAATTTTCCTGGAGCTGGGTGGCCCCTTATGTTATCTGCCAAGTTGTGGGAGCTATGATCGGTCAGGCACTAGTTTGGATTGTATACTATCCACACTATGCTGCTACAAGTGATGTAGATCTAAAGTTAGCAACATTTTGCACATCCCCAGCGATTAAACATCTACCTTCTAATTTTACCAGTGAAGTTATAGGAACCTTTGTATTAGTGCTTGCTATATTAGCTATGCATGGGGTTGTAATACAGGTTGGAGATTCTAATATAACAACAGCTTATCCAATTGACATGGGAGCTTTAGGCGGTATCCCGGTGGCATTTGTCGTTATAGCTATAGGTTTATCTTTAGGTGGTACTACGGGGTATGCTATTAATCCAGCTAGAGATTTTGGTCCAAGATTGTTTCATACTATTATGCCTATACAGAGTAAAGGTCCATCTCACTGGAGTTACGCATGGGTACCAATTCTAGGTCCTATTGTTGGTAGTGTAATAGCAACGGTCTTTTATCTGTTATTAAAAGCAAAAGGGGCACTTTAAAATAAAATGTGTGATTTTACATATGTGCCTATGTTTAGTGATGAGTTTTTAAGGCTTATTTTATCTATCTTACTATTTTTTTGTTGTGTTATTTTAGCCCAAATTTTCATGTATAAGAAAAATTGGGGTGTAGCATTTTGGAGTTGCTTTGCTATTTTTTTAGTGGTTTTAGGCGGATATGGGTACGTTATTCACCGTTTATATTTGGAAAATACTTTTTCTTACGATGGTTTTATTTCAGGTGCTGGGTTTTTGACAGTGGTGGGTTTATTGTTCTCAAAATCTAAGGGTGAGGAGATTATTTTTAATGATAAGCTTATAAATAATGATACACCAATGTTTTTGGCAAGCTTTATTGTGTTTTCAATCATTTATGTTTTGACTGTTGATTATAATTTTGACTGCATTTATGATGCCAGTCAGCTATTTATAGAAGTGTTACAGATAATTGTTTATCCTGTATTGTTACTACTTGGATTAACAGCATTTTTGTTTAGGTTTGTAGTATGTATATATGTTTTTGCAATATGCATGGCTTTGTTTATAATTGAAGATATGGTTTCTGTTTATTACATATTATCATTTATTACAGATGAGTTTATAATCGTTGAAACGATGATACCAGCTATTATTTCAACTATTATAAGTATAATGTCAATCTGCATACTTATCAAAGCAAAGAGAGTTTATAATAGGAGTAGAATAAATGATTAAGTATTTTGACAATTTTTTTTGGACGAATGCGGTTGTAGCACTGGTTATACTAGTGGTAGGTTTCTTTTTATCCAAGTATGTTAAATCATTAACTTATAACTTGTTAAAGAAGTATGACAATACAGTCTCTCAGTTTTTAGCAAGTTTAATATATGTAATTTTTTTAATTTTAGTTGTTGTGGTAGCTTTGGCAAAATTGGGTGTCCCAATTTCTCCTATAACTGGTGTTTTGGCAGGTATCGTTTTTGGTATATCAATGTCTTTAAAGGCATCTTATAGTATTTTTGCCTCTGGCATAATGCTTGCTTTTAGTAAACCCTTTGAAATTGGTGATAACGTTGATATAGGGGGTTCAGTAGGTGTTGTTAAATCTATAGGCTTTTTGTATACAAAGCTTAGTGGCGAAACTGGTGATGAGATTGTGATTGTGAATAATATGGTTATGTCAAAAGTAATTACTAGGTTTTCTAGTAAATAAGCCTTTTATAACCAGGGCAATTGCATTAAAATATTTTTTGCTAGAATCCTTTGTTTATAATAGTTTTAACTTCTTTACAAGATCAATACAAGCAGTTTCAGATCTCCTAAAATTAACTGATTATGATTAAAATGACGCTTTATTATTTATAGCTTCGTTAAATAAGCTGTATTTATAGGCATTTTAGGTGGACACTCTACCAAAAATAGTAACTTTACTGGTTATAACCGTAAAATAATAAGGTTGTCAAGACATTTTTAATGCAATTGCCCTGCTTTTATAACAAAATAATATTTACATTAATTTTTAAACGTAGTAGTATGTGATTAGTTTTTTAAGAAAAAGTTTAAAGTAGTTGTTTTCTTAAAAAGCTTTATAGATTCAAGCACAAAAAGCTTGATTTTTACTCAAATAGACTTTATAGTATTCTAGAAAGTTTTAGGGGAGGGATTCCCGAGCGGCCAAAGGGATCAGACTGTAAATCTGACGGCTCAGCCTTCGCAGGTTCGAATCCTGCTCCCTCCACCATGCGGGTGTAGTTCAATGGTAGAACTTCGGCCTTCCAAGCCGATAGCGTGGGTTCGATTCCCATCACCCGCTCCACCCTAAACGTGGTTATAAAATTTAAGCTCGCATGGCTCAGGTGGTAGAGCACTCCCTTGGTAAGGGAGAGGTCACCAGTTCAAGTCTGGTTGTGAGCACCATATTATTGGTTTTTTATTTTTTGTTGAAAAAAAATGGAGTAATGAAAGAATGGCTAAAGAAAAATTTGAACGTTCGAAGCCGCACGTAAACGTAGGTACAATCGGTCACGTTGACCATGGTAAAACTACTCTTACTGCAGCTATCACTAAGGTAATGGCTGAGAAAAACGGTGGCTCTGCTCGTAAGTTTGATGAGATCGATAACGCGCCAGAAGAAAAAGCACGTGGTATTACTATTAATACTTCTCACGTAGAATATGAGTCTCCAAATAGACATTATGCTCACGTTGACTGTCCAGGACACGCGGATTATGTTAAAAACATGATTACTGGTGCTGCTCAGATGGATGGTGCTATCTTAGTATGTTCTGCTGCTGATGGTCCTATGCCACAAACTCGTGAGCATATTCTACTTTCTCGTCAGGTTGGTGTACCATATATTGTTGTTTTCTTAAACAAGTGTGACATGGTTGATGACGAAGAGTTATTGGAGCTTGTAGAAATGGAAGTGCGTGAGCTTTTAGATCAGTATGAGTTCCCGGGTGATGATACTCCTATTATTATGGGTTCAGCTCTTAAAGCTTTAGAAGGTGATGAGAAGTACGTTGAGAAGATCGTTGAGCTAGTTCAAGCTATGGATGACTATATTCCAGCTCCTGAGCGTGATACTGATAAGCCATTTATCTTACCAATTGAAGATGTGTTCTCTATTTCAGGTCGCGGTACAGTTGTAACTGGACGTGTTGAGCGTGGTGTTATAAACGTTGGTGATGAAGTTGAAGTTGTGGGTATTCGTCCTACTCAAAAAACTACAGTAACTGGTGTTGAAATGTTCCGTAAGCTTCTAGATAGAGGGGAGGCTGGTGATAACGTTGGTATTCTAGTTCGTGGTCTTAAGAGAGATGATGTTGAGCGTGGACAAGTATTATGTAAGCCAGGTTCAATTAAGCCTCACACTAAGTTTGAAGCTGAAGTTTATGTACTTTCTAAAGAAGAAGGTGGTAGACATACTCCATTCTTTAAAGGCTATAGACCACAGTTCTATTTCCGTACTACAGATATTACTGGTGCTGTTGAGCTACCAGAGGGTGTAGAGATGGTTATGCCTGGCGATAACATTAAGATGGTTATAACCCTAATTAACCCAATTGCAATGGATGAAGGTTTACGTTTTGCTATCCGTGAAGGTGGTAGAACTGTAGGTGCTGGTGTTGTTGCTAAAATTATCGAGTAATAGATAGTTATAAAGTAAAAAAGGTCAGTAGTTCAATTGGTAGAGCAGCGGTCTCCAAAACCGCAAGTTGGGGGTTCGAGTCCCTCCTGGCCTGCCAAATAATTAAGGCAGTGTTGCAAAATTTGCACACTGTCTTTTTTATTTTTCTTGATATTATATTTTCTGTGTGTTATTTTATACCCTACGTTTTAAAGGAGTATCATTCTTGTGAAAAAAAGTCAAAATTTTAATAAAGTTTGGGTGAGTGGAGCTACTAAACCTACTGAGGTGACAAAAGTTTCAAGCTCTGTTAATGTTTTGCTATGGATGGCAGCAGTAGCTGTTGTGGTTATGGGCATTGTGGTTACTATGGCTTCGAGCTTTTGGGGCTTTGACTATAGTTCTTATAACACCTCGATTGCTGTAGTGGTTGTTCTTGTGGCACTAGTTATTGCAAGATTTACTAATCAGGGTCGTAGATTTTGGGCTTTTTTTAATGCTTCAAAACTGGAGTTGTCCAAAGTGGTTTGGCCTACACGCAAAGAAACTATGGCTATATCTGCTATGGTTATAGTGGTGGTTATCATTTTTGCTATCTTTATATCTATATTTGGTTTGGTATTTGAAAAATTTATTCAATATTTCCTAGGTTAATAGGGGTTTACAATTATGCTTTGGTATGTCGTGCAGGTGCACTCAGGTTATGAAAAAAGAGTAAAAACTCAGTTAGAAGAAAATATTAAAATAGCTGGTTTGGAAAATAGTTTTGGTAGAATACTTGTCCCTACTGAGAATGTGGTAGAGATGAGAGCGGGTCAAAAGCGTAAAAGTGAGCGTAAGTATTTTCCGGGGTATGTTTTGATAGAGGCTGACCTTACTACAGATGCTTGGCAGCTTGTAAAGTCAGTTCCTAGAGTATTAACTGTTGTTGGTTCAAGAGGTAAGCCTATTCCATTAAGTAAGCAAGAAGTTGATAAGATTCTTAGTTTTATGGAGGGCGATAAAAATACTATTGAGCCAAGACTTAGAAAATCGTATCAGGTTGGTGAAGTGGTTAGAGTTCTTGAAGGACCATTTAATGACTTTACTGGTGTGGTAGAAGAAGTTAACTATGAAAAATCAAGGTTAAGAGTGGCTGTATCTATATTTGGTAGATCTACACCTGTTGAGCTTGAATTTTCACAAGTTGAAAAAGAGTCTTAGTTTTAAAACAAAGCTAAGTCATAGGGAGCTCGTATTTTTAAAAACGAGTGCTATTAACCTAAATTTTGGAGAAAACAATGGCTAAGAAAAAAGTAGAAGCTATTATTAAATTGCAAGTTGCTGCTGGTAAAGCTAATCCAAGTCCTCCTATAGGACCTGCATTAGGCCAGCGTGGTGTTAATATTATGGGATTCTGTAAGGAATTCAATGCTAAAACTCAGGGTATGGAGCCAGGTATGCCTATCCCTGTTGAGATTTCTGTATATAGTGATCGTAGTTTCACTTTTGAGATGAAAACCCCGCCAGCTTCTTATTTGATTAAAAAAGCAGTTAATATAAAATCAGGTTCGTCAAACCCTTCAAAAGAGTCTGTTGGTACAATTACCCGTGAGCAGCTAGAAGAAATTGCTAAAATAAAAGATTCTGATTTGACAGCTGCTGATTTAGATGCTGGTGTAAGAATTATTGCTGGTAGTGCTCGTAGTATGGGCGTAAAAGTAGAAGGGGTTGAATAATGGCTAAAATTTCAAAAAGAATGAAAACTATAGCAGCTAAGATAGATGCTGAAAAAAAATATCCTGTAGCGGAAGCTTTTGATATTTTAAGAGATGTTTCTTCAGTTAAGTTTGTTGAATCTGTGGATGTGTCAGTTGCTTTAGGTGTTGACCCTCGTAAATCTGATCAAGTGGTTAGGGGAGCTTCTGTATTACCTAATGGTACAGGTAAAAGTGTTAGAGTGGCAGTTTTTGTAAAAGGTCCTGCTGCAGATGCAGCTAAAGAGGCTGGTGCAGATATCGTTGGTATGGAAGACTTGGCCGATGAAGTTAAGAAAGGCAATATGAATTTTGATGTTGTGATCGCTTCTCCTGATTCTATGAGAGTAGTTGGACAGCTGGGTCAAATTTTAGGTCCTAAAGGACTTATGCCAAACCCTAAGGTTGGTACTGTAACTATGGATGTTGCTAAAGCTGTAAGAGATGCTAAAGCAGGTCAGGTTAGATATAGAGTTGACAAAGCAGGTATTATACATACTACTATTGGTAAGGTTAACTTTACTTCAGATGCGTTAAAGCAAAACCTAGAGCAGCTTTTGATTGATCTTAAAAAAGCAAAACCATCTGTTTCTAAAGGCGTATATCTGAAGAAAGTTTCTGTGTCTAGTACTATGGGTCCAGGAATAGCAGTTGACTTTTCAGATTTAAGTATATAGAATAATACTTTGCAATTTCTTTGGGTTGTATGTGAATACAACGTTAAAGACCGTAGGAGCCAAGCAAGCTTGGCTTAATATTTATCCTACGCAGACGATGTTGACAACCTTTTTTGGTCTAAATATCGTGTTAATTAAATAAAGTGTAGACAATATAAGGAGTCGATTATGGCACTTAGAATAGAGGATAAAAAAGCAATTGTCGCTGAAGTTGCTGAACAAGTATCCTTAGCGTTGTCTGCAGCAGTAGCCGACTATCGTGGTTTGACTGTTAATGAAATGACTTCATTAAGAAAACAAGCTCGTGAGTCAGGAGTTTATTTAAGGGTTGTTCGTAACAACTTAGCACGTTTAGCAATTAAAGGAACTAATTTTGAGTGTTTATCAGATGCTCTTAAAGGTCCTCTTGTTCTTGCTCTTTCTAAGGATGAGCCAGGTGCGGCAGCTAAGCTATTTAAAAACTTTCAAAAAGACCATAAGGCTTTTGAAGTTAAAAATTTAGCTATGTCTGGTGAACTGTTTGGTCCAGAAAAGTTAGATGACTTTGCTAAGCTTCCTAGTAGGGAAGAGGCACTTGCTACATTACTTAGTGTTATGCAAGCACCAGTTACTAAGTTTGTTCGTACTCTTAATGAGGTTCCTTCTCAGGTGGTACGAGTATTTGCTGCTGTTGGAGATAGTAAATAATTGCATTGGCTTACTAGAAAAGCTAAACAAAGAATTAATTGTTAAATAAATAGGAGTTATAAAATGGCTATAACAAAAGAAGATATCCTAAATGCTGTTGCTGAAATGAGCGTGATGGATGTATGTGATTTAGTTAAAATGATGGAAGATAAGTTTGGTGTATCTGCTGCAGCTGCTGTTGCTGTTGCTGCTCCAGCTGCTAGTGGTCAAGAGGCTGCAGCTGAAGAAAAAACTGAGTTTGACGTTGTTTTAGTTGATGCAGGTTCAAATAAGATCGCTGCGATCAAGGCGGTTAGAGGTATTACAGGTTTAGGTCTTAAAGAAGCTAAAGCTGCTGTAGAAGGTACTCCTTTCACAGTCAAAGAAGCTGCTCAAAAAGCAGAAGCAGAAGAGCTTAAGAAACAACTTGAAGAAGCCGGCGCTAAAGTTGAGCTTAAATAATAATATTCATAAAAAGTAATTTTTAGGAATTATGACTAGTGGTCATTTATATGGCTTCTAGTCTTTCTAGTATTGAAAGATACATAGGTTGGTGCAAATATATTCATATTTGCTTTTTATTTTGTGTAAACAAAATCTTAAGGGTTTTTTGATGTCTTACTCATACGCTGAGAAAAAAAGAATTCGTAAAGAATTTGGGGAATTACCTCATATCTTGGATGTACCATATTTACTCTCCATTCAAACAGAGTCATATAAAAAATTTTTAAATCTGGAAGGGACTAAAGGTAGAGGATGTTCTGGTTTAGAGCAGGTGCTTAAACAGTCTTTTCCTGTAGAAAGTAAAAATGGACAATATGAACTTCATTATGTTGATTATCAAATTGGTGAGCCAACATTTGATGAGAGCGAGTGCCAGGTTCGTGGAGCTACTTATGACGCTCCTCTTAATGTTAAAATGAGGTTAGTTGTTTATAATAAAGAGGCTCTTCCAAATGAAAAAATCGTTGAAGATATTAGAGAAGAGTATGTATATATGGGTGATATCCCTCTAATGACAACAAACGGTACTTTTATTGTTAATGGTACTGAAAGGGTAGTTGTTTCTCAGTTACATAGATCTCCGGGAGCATTTTTTAGTAAAGATGACACAGAGGAAGGGGCTTTTTCTGCACGTATAATCCCGTATAGAGGTTCATGGTTAGATTTTGAATTTGATTCGAAAGGTGTAATCTGGGCTAGGATAGATAGAAAAAGAAAAATTTGTGCAACTGTTATTCTAAAGGCGCTTGGATATTCACAGGAAGATATTTTAGAACATTTTTCTACTACTAAAACGATTAAATTTGACGGTGAAAATTTTGGCTTGAAGTTAGGCGATCTTTCTTTGATAAAAGGCGAGTTACTAAAGTTTGACATCATAGATTCAAAAGGTAATGTAATAGCAAAGAAAAATAAAAAAATTACTTCGAAAGATGTTAAGAAAATAAAAGAAGCAGGTATTGATTCTGTAGCTATAGACTTTGATCTGGTAAGTACCCTTAGGGTGGCAAAAGATGTTATCAGTGAGAGTACAGGTGAAGTTATAGCTTATGCAAATAATGATATTACAGAAGGTTTGTTAGACGCTTGTATAGAAGCGGGAATGTATGAGTTAGAGGTTGTAGACTTTATAACTACAGAAAGAGGTAGATATATTTCTGATACTCTTAAGTATGATGTTACAAAAAATACAGATGAAGCATTGGTTGAGATTTATAAGGTTTTAAGACCTGGAGATCCTCCAGCAGCAGCATCAGTAAAGGCTTTATTTGAAGGGTTGTTTTTTATTGAAAGTAGATATAGCTTATCTGATATTGGTAGAATGAAATTAAATGCAAGGTTAGGTTCTGACAAGG
Source organism: Allofrancisella inopinata (assembly GCF_012222965.1). NCBI lineage: Bacteria > Pseudomonadati > Pseudomonadota > Gammaproteobacteria > Thiotrichales > Francisellaceae > Allofrancisella > Allofrancisella inopinata. The sequence goes on from NZ_CP038241.1 coordinate 288,024, forward strand.
TTTCTAAAGATGTTTATACTCTTGAAAATAGTGATATAGTAGGTGTCCTTGAGGAGCTTATTAAAATCCGTGATGGTAAAGGAAAAGTAGATGACATAGATCATCTTGGTAATAGACGTGTTCGTTCTGTTGGTGAAATGGTTGAGAATCAATTTAGAATAGGTCTTTATCGTGTAGAAAAAGGAATCCGTGAGAGCATGTCTTTGGTACATAAAGATAAGCTGATGCCGAAAGATATAGTTAACTCTAAGCCTATAACAGCTTCGATAAAAGAGTTTTTTACTTCTGGAGCATTATCTCAATTTATGGATCAAGATAATCCACTATCAGAAGTTACACATAAAAGAAGAATTTCAGCACTAGGCCCTGGTGGTTTATCTCGTGATAGAGCTGGTTTTGAAGTTCGTGACGTTCATGCAACTCACTACGGTAGATTATGTCCTATTGAAACACCAGAAGGACCAAACATTGGTCTTATTAACTCGTTAGCAATTTATTCTAGGGTAAATGATTATGGTTTCTTAGAAGCTCCTTATAGAAAAGTTGTTAACGGTAGAGTTACAGATGAAATTGAGTATTTATCAGCAACTGATGAAGATAACTATGTAATTGCTCAAGCTTCAACTCAACTTGATGAAAATAATCATTTTGTTGATGAATTGATCCAATGTCGTTCAGGTGGTGAAGCAATGTTTACTGAATCTAGTAGAGTTCAGTATATGGATGTTTCTGCTAAACAGATGGTTTCAGCAGCAGCAGCATTGATTCCTTTCTTAGAGCATGATGACGCAAACAGAGTCTTGATGGGTGCAAACATGCAACGTCAAGCAGTTCCAACTCTTAAGTCAGAAAAGCCTTTAGTTGGTACTGGGATAGAGAAAATTGTTGCTAGAGACTCAGGTAACTGTATTATTGCTAGAAATCCCGGAGCGGTTGTTGAGGTTGACTCAAACAGAATAGTAGTTAAGGTAGATACTAAAAAATCTAAAACTAATAAATTGGTAGATATATATAGTTTAACTAAATTCAAACGTTCAAATAAAAATACTTGTATTAACCAGCGTCCTATAGTTAATGTTGGTGATAAAGTTGAGCAAGGCGATATCTTGGCAGATGGGTTTGCTACTGATTTTGGTGAGTTATCTTTAGGGCATAACCTAATGGTTGCATTTATGCCATGGAACGGTTATAACTTTGAGGATTCGATTCTATTGTCAGAAAGAATTGTTAAAGACGATAAGTATACAAGCATACATATCGAAGAGTTTACTTGCGTTGCTCGTGATACTAAACTTGGTCCAGAAGAAATAACAGCAGATATTCCAAATGTTAGTGAAAGTAGCTTAGTTAAGTTGGATGAATCTGGTATTGTCCATATAGGTGCTAATGTTGAATCTGGTGATATTCTTGTAGCTAAAATAACTCCTAAGGCTGAACAGCAATTAACACCGGAGGAAAGGCTACTTAGAGCAATTTTTAATGAAAAAGCATCAAACGTTGCAGATAGTTCATTAAGGATGCCTAGTGGCACTTCAGGTACAGTTATTAATGTTCAAGTATTTGAAAATGATAAAGGTGGCAAGAGTTATAGAGCTTTAAAGATAGAAAAAGAGCTTATAGAAAAAGCGCGTAAAGACTTTGATGAAGAGTTTAGCGTTATTGAGTCTATCGTTAAGCAATCTATTGAAAAAGAAATTGTTGGTGCTGAAATTCTTAAAGCTAAAGGCCTCAAAAAAGGAGCTATTTTAACACAAGATTTTTTGGAGAAGTTGCCTTTTTCTAAGTGGTTAGAAATTTCGTTTGAAGACGAGAAGTTAAACACTAAGGTGCAAAAAACTAAAGAATACTATGATGAAGCAAAATTAGCAGTAGATGCTAGATTTGAAGCTAAGAAAAAATCTATAACTCAAAGTAATGAGTTATCTCCAGGGGTGCTAAAAACAGTAAAAGTATTTGTCGCTATTAAAAAGCGTATACAACCTGGTGATAAGATGGCAGGGCGTCATGGTAACAAAGGTGTGGTATCACGTGTATTACCAATCGAAGATATGCCATACATGGAAGATGGTACTCCAGTAGATGTTTGTTTAAATCCTCTAGGTATACCATCACGTATGAATATTGGTCAGATCTTAGAAGCGCATATGGGATTAGCTTCTTATGGTTTGGGTAAAAAGATAGAAAAAACTTTAGAACAAACAAGAAAAGCCGCTGAGCTAAGAAAAACTTTGGATGAAGTATATAACAGTGTTGGTGGTAAGAAAGTAGATTTAGATACTCTAAGTGATGAAGAAATCTTACAGCTTTGTGAAAATCTTAAAGACGGTGTACCAATTGCAACACCAGTATTTGATGGTGCTAAAGAAGAAGATATCAAATCACTACTTCAACTAGGTGGCTTTGCAACAGATGGTCAAATGAGACTGTTTGATGGTCGTACTGGAAAAGCATTTGACAGACATGTAACAGTTGGTTATATGTATATGCTTAAGCTTGACCACTTAGTAGATGATAAGATGCATGCTAGATCTACTGGATCTTATAGTTTAGTTACCCAGCAGCCTTTAGGCGGTAAAGCTCAGTTTGGTGGTCAAAGATTTGGTGAGATGGAAGTTTGGGCATTACAAGCTTATGGTGCAGCTTACACATTACGAGAAATGCTAACAGTTAAATCTGATGATATAGCTGGTAGGTCGAAAATGTATAAAAACATAGTTGATGGTAAATTAACTATGAATGTTGATGTGCCAGAATCTTTCAACGTTTTAAGAAATGAAGTTAGAGCGTTGGGTATAGATATGGATTTTGACTATTCATCAGAGCAAGAATAAGCATCTTTAGTAGAGTACTTATTTTTTTATTAAAATAAAAGTATAGGAGAGCAACCTGTGAATAACGGTATCCTACATCAAAATTACAATAGTAAAAAGTTTGATATTATAAAGATATCTTTAGCGTCCCCAGAGGTTATACGTTCGTGGTCTCATGGTGAAGTTAAAAAACCAGAAACTATTAACTACAGAACATTTAAGCCGGAGAGAGACGGTTTATTTTGTGCTAAAATTTTTGGTCCTGTTAAAGACTATGAATGTTTATGTGGTAAATATAAGCGTTTAAAACACCGCGGTGTGGTATGTGAGCGTTGTGGTGTTGAAGTCGAGCAAGCTAAAGTAAGAAGAGAAAGAATGGGGCACATCGATTTAGTGTGTCCAGTAGTACATATTTGGTATCTAAAATCTTTACCTTCTAGGATAGGTTTGTTTTTAGACATGCCTCTTAAAAATGTAGAGAAGGTATTATACTTTGAGTCATATATAGTTACTGATCCTGGTATGACTCCATTAGAGAAAAAGCAATTACTTACTGATGAAGAATATATAGAAGCTCTAGAAAACTATGGTTATGAGTTTGAAGCTTCTATGGGTGCAGAGGCTATTAGAGAATTATTATCTGATACTGATATCGAATCAGAAATGGAACAGCTACAAGTTGAATATGAAGAAAGCAAATCTGCAGCTAAAAAAGAAAAAGCTATAAAAAGATTAAGGCTTCTAGAGACTTTTCAAGCTTCTGGTAATAAACCTGAGTGGATGGTAATGACTGTCTTACCAGTTCTTCCTCCTGATTTAAGACCACTTGTACCAATAGAAGGTGGTAGGTTTGCTACATCTGATCTTAATGATTTATATCGTAGAGTAATAAATAGAAACAATAGACTTAAAAAGCTATTAGACCTTAATGCTCCTGATATTATTGTTAGAAATGAAAAAAGGATGTTACAAGAGGCTGTTGATGCTTTATTAGACAATGGTAGACGTGGAAGAGCTGTAACAGGTTCAAATAAACGTCCTCTTAAATCATTAGCTGATATGATTAAAGGTAAACAAGGCCGTTTCCGTCAAAACTTATTAGGTAAGCGTGTTGACTACTCTGGACGTTCTGTAATTACAGTAGGTCCATCTTTAAGATTGCATGAGTGTGGTTTACCTAAGAAGATGGCTTTAGAACTGTTTAAGCCATTTGTTTACTCTAAGCTAAGATTTGGTGGGCATGCAACAACTATTAAACAAGCTAAAAGAATGGTTGAGCTAGAGGAATCTGTAGTTTGGGATATCTTAGAAGTTGTAATTAATGAGCATCCAGTACTATTAAACAGGGCTCCTACACTTCATAGGTTGGGTATTCAAGCATTTGAACCGAAGCTTATCGAAGGAAAAGCTATTCAGTTGCACCCATTAGTGTGTGCGGCTTTTAACGCTGACTTTGACGGGGACCAAATGGCTGTTCACGTGCCATTAACAGTTGAATCTCAGCTAGAAGCTAGAGTTTTGATGATGTCTACTAATAACATTTTATCACCAGCTTCAGGACAGCCTATTATCACTCCTACTCAAGATATAGTGTTAGGTTTATACTATATTACAAGAGAAAAAGATGGAGCAAAAGGTGAAGGTAAGTTATTTGCAAGCTATGAAGATGTTAGTAGAGCGTATAATTCTGGAACTATAGATATCCATGCTAAAATCAAATTAAGAGTAGATAGACAAGTATTTGATACTAAAGGTAACACTTATAATGAAAAAGGTGTTGTTAATACAACTGTTGGTAGAGCATTACTTATTAATATATTGCCTGAAGGGTTGTCTTTCTCGTTAATTAATAAGGTTTTAGTTAAGAAAGAAATTTCTAAGATTATTAACCAAGCATTTAGAATGTTAGGTGGTAAAGCTACTGTTGTCCTAGCTGATAAACTTATGTATGCTGGTTTTAAATACTCAACCATTTCTGGTATTTCTGTAGGTATAAATGATATGACTATACCTGCTGATAAAGACACTAAGGTAGAAAAAGCAGAACAAGAAATTAAGCATGTAACAGAGCAATACCAGTCTTCGCTTATTACTGAGAATGAAAGATACAATAATATAATCAATATTTGGAGTAAAACTTCAGATGAAGTTGGTGCTTCGATGATGGATGCTATATCTAAAGATAAAGTTATTGTTGGCGGTCAAGAAAAAGAGATTGAATCATTTAACTCTGTATATATGATGGCTAAATCTGGTGCTAGAGGTTCTTATAACCAGATGAGACAGCTTGCAGGTATGCGTGGTTTGATGGCAAAACCTGATGGGACGATGATCGAGACGGCTATTACAGCTAACTTTAGAGAAGGTTTATCAGTATTGCAATACTTTACATCGACTCACGGTGCTCGTAAAGGTTTGGCCGATACTGCTCTTAAAACAGCTAACGCTGGTTATTTAACTCGTAGACTAGTAGACGTAGCTCAGGATTTAGTAATCATTGAAGAAGATTGTGGTACAGATGATGGTTTAATGTTCTCAGCTATTGTAGAAGATGGTGAAGTTAAAGTGCCTCTTACAGAAAGAGCATTAGGTAGAACATTAGCGGCTGACGTTGTTACGGAAAAAGGTATCGTATTGTTAGAAGCAAATACTTTATTAGATGAAAATTTAGTAGAGCTATTAGATGATAATGGTATTGATATGATTAAAGTTAGATCACCAATCACATGTAAGACCCGTAGAGGATTGTGTTCTAAGTGTTATGGTAGAGATTTATCTCGAGAAAGAAAGGTTAATGTTGGTGAGTCTGTAGGTGTAATTGCAGCTCAATCAATTGGTGAGCCTGGTACTCAGTTAACAATGAGAACATTCCATACTGGTGGGGCGGCATCTTTAGGTGTAACAATTAGTGATATTAAAGTTAAAACTGCTGGTAAAATCAAGTTTAAAAATATTAGGACAGTAACAAATAAAGAAGGCCAAGACATTGTAATATCACGTGCTGGTGAAATCGTTGTTTCTGATACTATGGGTAGGGTTAGAGAACAGCACAGAATCCCTATGGGTGCAGTACTTCCTCTAGCAAGTGGTAAAGCAGTAGAGATCGGTGATGTGATAGCTACTTGGGACCCACATGCGCAGCCAATAGTCACAGATGTCGCAGGTAAGGTTATTTTGGAGGATGTTATTGATGGTATTACATCTAAACATACTTATGATGACCTAACTGGCCAGCAGACTATTGAAATAACCTCGCTATCTCAGAGAATTACTTCTAAAAACTTAAAACCAGTAGTTAAAATAGTTGACAATGATGGTAATGAGTTAAAATCAATAGCATTAGCTGTTGGGGCAGTGTTAAACGTTACTGAGGATATGCAAATTGCAATAGGAGATGTTGTTGCCAAGATTCCTCTAGAAGGGTCTAAGAATAAAGATATTACAGGGGGTCTGCCTCGTGTTGCAGAACTATTTGAGGCAAGACGTCCAAAAGAAGCTGCGATACTTTCTCCTTGTGATGGTATAGTTAGATTAGGTAATAGAGACACCAAAGAGAAGCAAAGAATAGAGATTTTAGACAAGTGTGGTCATATTGTTGAAGAAATATTACTATCTAAATCTCGTCATTTGGTTGTATTTGATGGTGAAGTTGTCTCTAAGGGTGATGTATTAGCAGATGGTCCTACTGACCCACATGATCTACTTAAATATAAAGGATTAGAGGCTTTTGCTGACTATATCCTTTTTGAGGCTCAATCTGTATATCGTATGCAAGGTGTTGTAATTAATGATAAGCACATTGAGACTATTGTTAGACAAATGCTTAGAAAGGCAGTTATTCTAGATGAAGGTGGCAGCAAATTTGTAAGAGAAGAAACGGTTGAGCTTGTTAGAATTCTTGAAGAGAATGATAAATTGAGTTTAGAAGGTAAAAAAGAAGTTGTGTATGAACCAGTATTAATGGGTATTACAAGGTCTTCTTTGTCTACGGAGTCTTTCTTATCAGCAGCATCTTTCCAAGAGACGACAAGAGTATTAACAGAATCTTCTATTAATTCTCAAATTGATCAACTAAGAGGTCTTAAGGAAAATGTTCTAATTGGTAGATTAATTCCTACAGGTACAGGACTGGCTGTCAGAAAAGAAGCAGCTAAGATTGAGAAGCTAAAAGAAGAGTTAGGGGTTGAAGATGGTATGACATTTACAGATGCTGCAGCATTTGGAATAGATAGTTCTTCTTTTGAGAATTATCAGCATGTAAGTGAGGAAAAAGATATAAATGATGATATCGAAGAATCATTAAGAAATGCTCTTGAATCATTAGACTTCTAAATCTTAAATTTTTATCCCAAATAAAATTTTATTATTCTAACTTTTTAAATTATACTATCTACATAACTTACATATTTATTAATGGTTAATATTTCGATGTTAGCGAAGCTTTTTTGGCAGATATTTTTTGGTATAGCGATCATACTTATAGTTATTTTATCTATATTAAATACTGACAGAGTTAGTTTTGACTATATATTTGGAATTACTACGTTACCATTGATAGTTCTTATGTCAATAGCTTTTGTGTTGGGTTTATTGTTAGGTTCTTTTATCACTAAATTTATTCAAATAACAAAAACTACTGGTGGCGCTAAAAAATAATGCTGACTCTGGGTATAGAAAGCTCGTGTGATGAGACTGGTATAGCTTTATATGATTTTTCTAAAAAGAAATTAATAGCAGATGCTTTGTATAGCCAAATAAGCTTACACAAAGATTATGGTGGAGTTGTACCAGAATTAGCATCACGTGAACATATTGCAAAGCTTAATGTATTAACTAAAGAAATTATAAGCAAGGCAAAAGTTAGCTTTGCAGATATAGATTGTATAGCTTATACGGCTATGCCTGGTTTAGTTGGAGCTCTTATGGTCGGTGCAACGTTTGCTAAAACTTTAGGGTTTGTGCATGATATTGACACTGTGGCAGTGCATCATTTGGAAGGACATTTACTCTCACCATTATTAGATGATAACAGCAGTATAGAATACCCTTTTATAGCTTTACTAGTCTCAGGAGGACACACTCAACTTTTCGAGGTTAGAAAATTTGGTGATTACCAGTTATTGGGGGAATCTATAGATGACGCTGTTGGTGAGGCTTTTGATAAAACAGCAAAACTGTTAGGAATGTCTTACCCTGGAGGAGTTGAAGTAGCAAATCTTGCTGAGAAAGCTTCTGATATAACTAGATATTACTTACCAAGGCCAATGAAAAATAAAACTAGCTTGGATTTTAGTTTTAGTGGTTTAAAAACAGCTGTTTTAAATACTTGGTATAATGAGTCTGAGCAAACCCAAGAAAATAAAGCTAACCTTTGCTATGCCTTTCAAGAGGCAGCAATAGATGTTTTAGTAACTAAATGTGATAAAGCATTAGGTGCAACGAAAAACAAAAGATTAGTAGTATCCGGTGGTGTAAGTGCAAATAAGTTTTTACGTAATAAATTAAATAATCTAAGCCAAAAGAAAAATTATCAAATATTTTTCCCACCAATGAAGTACTGTACAGATAATGGTGCGATGATAGCTCTTGCAGGGGCGTATAGATATAATCAAGGTTTTAAGGATAATAACCTTGAAATTAATGTAAAAGCACGAGCAGCAATTTGATATATATTAAAGCTCTGTTATAAAGCTATCTTATGTGGTATTATCTATATTGAAATGATTAAAGTTTAAATTTTTTCATGAATTTATCAAAGAAAATTAAGGTTTTGAATGAATAATACAATAGATCAAACTTTCGAAAAAGAAGGAAGCATAGTTTGGAAAAGTGTTTTTGGACTACTAATAATTCCTTTATTTACCATAATAGCGGTACCATGGTATGGCTTTACGTATGGTTTTCAGACATCTGATTATGTTTGTCTTATAGTTTTCTACTGTTTGACAGGCGTTAGTATAACTATGGGTTACCATAGATTGTGGTCACATAAAACATATAAAGCTAATAAGCTAGTTAGTTATTTTTTACTGATATTTGGCACAGCAGCGTTACAAAACAGTGTACTACAATGGGCATCAGATCATAGAAAGCATCACAAAGACGTTGATGATCCAGTGAAAGATCCGTATGCAGCTACTAGAGGCTTTTGGTATAGCCATTTTGGATGGTTGCTAAGATATAATACTCATGATGTCCAGGAAATAAAAGGCGTTAATGACTTAATGAAAGATAAGGCTTTAGTGTTCCAACATAAGCATTATACAATACTTGCTATATTAACTTGTTTTGGTCTACCTGTACTATACGGGATGTTTACAGGCAGAATTTTAGCAAGTGTGCTGATGGGCGGGTTTCTTAGAGTTGTGTTAGTTCATCATGCAACTTTTTGTATTAACTCTTTGGCTCATACTATCGGTAAAAGACCATACTCAACAAAAAATACAGCTAGAGATAGTTTTATAACAGCTATAGTTACTGGTGGAGAGGGTTACCACAACTATCATCATGCTTTTGCTGGTGATTATAGGAATGGTATTAGATTTTTTGATTTTGACCCTTCAAAATGGTTTATTGCAGGTTTAGCTAAAATAGGTTGGTGTTATGATCTTAAGAAAACTCCTAAACATTTGGTTGAAATAGCAAAAGCAAAAGTTAAGTTAGAAGAAACTTTAAAAAGGAAAAATAATGCTTCACAACTTGGTATAGAAGAAAAATATACTAAATTTGTTGCTAATGTTAAAAGTATGTATGGTGCAAAACAAGAGTATCTGAAAGCTAAAAAAGATAACGTCTTGTCTAAAGCTGACATCCAAGCTATAAAATCAAGATATAAAGATCTTAAAATTGAGTTTGTTGAGGCTAAAAAGAAATACAGAGCTAGTACATTAGTGTAGTTTGGCCCATAAAGTTTTACACCTTCTAATAATTTAAGCACTAGGCTTTAGGTTTTTCTCAGTTAACTTGTTTTTATAAATTGTTATTAAATCGATAGTCTATATTAGAGTTTAGTGGCAGTTCTAAGAGCTTCTGCTTTATCAATTTTTTCCCAGCTGAATTCTGGTAATTCTCTACCAAAGTGACCATAGTTAGAGGTTTTTCTGTAGATTGGTCTTAATAAGTCTAAGTTTTCAATAATTTTACCAACTCTTAGGTCAAAGTTTTCAGCAACAAGTTGTTCGATTTTTGAATCAGCTATTCTACCTGTACCAAATGTATTTACCATAAGTGATACGGGGCTTGCTACACCTATTGCATAAGCAACTTGTATCTCGCATTTATCAGCTAAGCCGGCAGCTACGATATTTTTGGCGATATATCTTCCCATATATGCACCAGAACGGTCAACCTTGGAAGGATCTTTACCAGAAAAAGCTCCTCCACCATGGTGTGCAGCTCCACCGTAAGTATCGACTATGATTTTTCTACCTGTTAAGCCACAATCTCCTTGTGGTCCACCTATCAAAAACACTCCAGTAGGATTTATATGGTATTTTGTGTTCTTTGTTATTAAGTTTTTAGGAATTACATCTTTTATGATTTCTTCTATTACTGCATCATGTAAGTCTTTCTGAGAAATTGTCTCATCATGTTGAGTTGAGAGTACAATAGTATCAATAAACTTTGGTTTATCATTTTCATATGCTAAAGTAACTTGAGCTTTGGCATCTGGTCGTAACCAACTTAGTTTATTTGTTTTTCTAAGCTGGGCTTGTTTTCTCATTAATAGATGTGAGTAATAAATTGCAGAAGGCATCAAGGTAGGGGTCTCATTGGTGGCAAAACCAAACATTAAACCTTGATCACCTGCTCCTAAATCCTCTGGTGAGCCGCGATCAACACCCTGTGCTATATCACTAGATTGTTTTCCAATAGCGTTTATAACTGAACAGGTTCTACCATCAATACCTTTGTTAGCATTATCGTAACCTGTTTCTGTGATTACGTTTCTTACTAGTTCCTCAATATCAACCCATGCTGAGGTTGTAATCTCACCAGCTACTAAAGCCATTCCTGTTTTTACAAGAGTTTCACATGCAACACGAGCATTTTTGTCTTGTTTTAATATTTCATCTAGTATGGCATCAGATATTTGGTCAGCTAGTTTATCTGGGTGTCCTTCTGAGACTGATTCAGATGTAAAAAGGTAGTTTTTTGACATTTTTTGCTCCTTTTAGATTGTGCTAAAAGGCTTCTAGAAAATAACTTGGGAATAATTTATTTAATAGAAACGCTTTAGCTTATTGTTTTATGTCGCAAGCAAGTTGTTTGTTAAATACAGCGACAAGTTGTATTATATCTAATGTTTATATTATGTCAACTATTGACTTTTTAGTTAAGAAACTTTAAAGTAGTGCTATTAAAATTTGTATAAAATTTGTACCAAAGGTAAATGATAGCATAAATCAGAGCTTTGGTAGTTTATAGTTTTGAAAATTTAAAAACTGGAGAAATAATAAATGGTAGTAATTCGTATGGCTCGTGGTGGAGCTAAAAAGCGTCCTTTCTATAGAATAGTGGTTGCAGATAAAAAAAGCCCTAGAGACGGCAAATTTATCGAAAAACTTGGCTTTTTCAATCCAATCGCTAAAGGTGGTGAAGAAAGATTAAAGCTAGATGTTGCAAAAGCTGATGAATGGATTTCAAAAGGGGCTCAACCTTCAGAAAGAGTAGCTTCTTTAATTAAAGAAGCTAAGAGATCTGCTTAATTTTTTCATAAGATCTATATTTTTATGTCAGAGAGTTTCGTTGAAATAGCTAAAGTTGGTTCTACTTACAAGCTTGACGGCGAACTTAACTTATATCCTTTGGCAAATCCCATAGAAGTTTTATTAGCTTATGGTGATTGGTACATACGGCTTGCTGGGGTTGATTCTTGGCAGTTGCTAAAGGGCGAAAGTGTATATCGCCGGGCTGATAAGATTTACCTGAAATTAGCTAACGTTAATGATGCAAGTGTTGCAAAAAAATACGTTAATGCACTAATAGGTGTACCTGTGGAAGCATTACCAGCGCTGCAAGAGGATGAAGCTTATTTTAAAGACTTAATTGGTTGTAAAGTTAGTAATCATCATGGAGAATCCTTTGGTAAGGTTATAGATATTATTGAAACAGGAGCAAATGAGGTTTTAGTTTGCCATGATGGGGAGCAAGAGTATTTAATTCCTTATGTTAAGCAATATATTGTTAAAGAAGAAATTAATCTAAAGAAAATAGTCGTTGATTGGGAATACGATTTTTAGTTATGAAATTTGGAATAGTTTCAATCTTTCCAGAAATGTTTAAGGCATTAAGTGATTTTGGTATCACTTCTAGAGCATTTAAAACAGAAATAGCAGCAGTAAAATATTTTAACCCTCGTGACTACACTACCGACAGACATGCAACCGTAGATGATACTAGTTTTGGTGGTGGAGCTGGTATGGTTATGAAGTATCAGCCGTTAGCGGATGCTATTTTGGGAGCAAAAAAAACTTTAGGTTATAAAACAAAAGTAGTATACTTGTCGCCGCAGGGTAGTATTTTTGATCATAGTAAAGCTCTAGAGCTTTTAAATAATGATTCTTTAATATTACTTTGTGGTAGATATGAGGGAGTTGATGAACGCTTAATCCAAGAACATGTTGACGAGGAAATCTCTGTTGGTGATTTTGTGTTAAGTGGTGGTGAAATTCCAGCTATGTTGATTATGGATAGTTTAATTAGGCTACTGCCTAATGTGTTGGGTAATAAAGATTCTGTTGTAGAAGATTCATTTTATGATGGTTTATTAGATTACCCACATTATACAAAGCCAGCAGTTTTACCTAATGGTGAAGCTGTCCCGGATATATTGTTATCTGGTAATCATTTGGAAATAGCAAGATGGAGACGTAAGCAAAAGTTGATTAGAACTTATGAGCGTCGTAAAGATTTAATACAGTGCCTATGCCTATCTGATAAAGATAAACATGTATTAGAACAATACCAAAAAGATAAGGTAAGCACACAAGGGGTAAAAGATGAAAAATAAATTTGTTGAGCTAGTAGAAAAATCGCAAATAAGAACGGACCTTCCCGAGATCAATCCAGGAGATTCAATAACAGTTAATCTATGGATCAAAGAAGGTGATAAGCAAAGAATTCAAGCATTTAAAGGTTTTGTTTTAAAAAAGAGAAACAGAGGCCTTCATTCAGCCTTTATAGTAAGAAAAATGTCATCTGGTATGGGTGTAGAAAGAACATTCCAAACTCACTCACCACTTATAGATAGTATAGTAGTTGATAAAAAGGCTGATGTACGTAGAGCTAAACTATACTACATGAGAGACCTCACTGGTAAAGCTGCTAGAATTAAGGAAAAAGTATAGTAATTTATACCTAAAGGACTGATAAAAGTGTCTGCTAATATAGATACTTTTTTAGATAACTTATGGCTTGAGCATGGTTTAAGCCAAAATACTATCTCTTCTTATCGTACAGATCTTAAATTCTTACAGAATTATTTTTCAAAATTAGATATTGTAAATCTTAGCTTTGAGCAATTATATGCTTTTATCTCTTATAGGTCAAAAAAAGGCTATAGTGCTCGTTCTAATGCTAGGATGATTTCTACTTTACGTAAGTTTTATAATTGGCTTTTTTCAACAGGTCAGATTACGCTTAATCCAACATCTAAGCTGGAGTTACCAAAGCTAGCAAAAAATTTACCTAAAGATATGACAGAGTTAGATGTTGAAAAACTTCTACAAGAACCTGATCTAAGTGAAGATGTTGGTATACGTGATAAAGCAATGTTAGAGTTAATGTATGCTACAGGGTTGCGTGTAAGTGAGTTAGTTGGATTAAATATTGATGATTTAGATTTAAACATGGGAGTTATACAAGTTTTAGGTAAAGGCTCAAAGGAACGTATAGTCCCAATAGGGGAATATGCTCTAGAGTATTTACAAAAATATTTTAATGAAGTAAGGCCAAATTTAATAAGAACGTTTAAAGAAAAGGCAGTTTTTGTAAGTAAGCATTTTAGGCGGATTACTCGTCAATCATTTTGGCATCGTATAAAACATTATGCTTTAACAGCAGGGATAGATACAGAGATATCTCCGCATACCTTAAGACATGCTTTTGCTACTCACTTGCTTAACCATGGGGCTGACTTAAGGTCTGTACAGTTGTTACTAGGACATAGTAATGTTTCCACAACGACAATATATATTCATATTTCACAAAATAGACTTAAACAAATTTACCAAAAACACCATCCTAGGGGTTAGTAGGGGTGACCTTATAAAAAAATATTTTAATGGCTTTATAATGATAACTTATTAGAATTGTACTAGGCTTACTCTATTGTCTATTGTCTATTGTCTATTGTCTATTGTCTATTGAGCAAGTTTTTTTCTAAGAACTTAAGGGCTTATTATTGTATAATGCTATAGATGGTTGTTGATAAAATGGAGCTATAAATGAATATCTTGAGTGTAGACTATTATGCTGATGGCGCTGCTAAGGATTTTACTAGATCTCTTAAAGAAACTGGGTTTGCTGTATTAAAAACTCATCCTATAGATTGGAGTTTGATTCAAACAGTCTATAAGGAGTGGGAAGATTTTTTAAAGTCTGAGTATGTGCATAACTATAGATTTGATACTGAAAAGCAGGATGGCTATTTTCCAAAAGATGTTTCAGAAGTAGCTAAGGGTGAAAAAGTTAAGGATATAAAGCATTTTTATCACTTGTATTTTCCATGGGGAAGGTATCCTAATGAGGTAAGTGATGCTGCTAGAAAGGTGTTTTATCAGATGATAGAGCTTGGTAAGACTTTATTGCAGTGGATCGATGACTATATGGACCCTCAGGTAGCAGATAAGTTACCTATGAGGCTTCGAGAGACTATTTCAGAACCGGGTACTTTGTTGAGAATATTACATTACCCAGCAATGCAAGGAAATGAAGAGCCAGGCGCTGTCAGAGCTGCAGCACATGAAGATATAAACCTTATAACATTATTGCCAATAGCATCTTCACCCGGTTTGCAAGTTTTATCACCAACTAATAACCAATGGTATGATGTACCATGTGATAGTGAGTCTATAATAGTAAATATAGGCGATATGCTCCAGGAAATGACAAATGGTGAGTATATTGCAACTAAACATAGAGTGGTAAAGCCAGAGGGTGAAGCTGAAAACGTTGACAGGATTTCTATACCTTGTTTCATACATCCTAAATCAGATGTTTACTTATCACAAAGGTACCCTCAAGCAGGCGATTTTTTGAACGAAAGACTAAAAGAGCTAGGGTTAAAATAAAAGTTTCTTTTAATTGTACAAGAAATTCTTTGCCATTTTGTATTTAATATTTACTTAATACTATAGAAAAATATTAATCTTTATAATTTTAGTTTAGAATATAGATTAGGTAAAAGAAATTTTTTTATATAATGATAGATAAAAATGGATATCGAGCAAACGTTGCTGTTGTATTGCTTAATAAGCAAAACAGAGTATTTTGGGGGCAACGTCGTAACCGATCATCTTGGCAGTTTCCTCAAGGTGGAGTAGTCTCAGGAGAAACCCCACTACAAGCTATGTATCGTGAATTACATGAAGAGGTAGGTTTAAGGCCTCATGATGTGGAAGTTTTAGCCTCGACTAGGGATTGGTACAAATATGACATACCAGAAGCTTTAATTAGAAATAAGGAGCCTATTTGTATAGGACAAAAACAAAAATGGTTTTTGCTAAGACTCAAATCTTCGGAAGGTAATATAGATTTAGAAGCTAATAAATCACCAGAATTTGATAACTGGCGCTGGGTTAGCTACTGGTATCCTATAAATCATGTTGTTTACTTTAAGCAAGAGACTTATCGTAAAGCTCTAACATACTTTAAAGATTATATAAAATAAGGAAACTAATTTTTTGTTGTCTGTGCTTCTACAAAAGTTTTTGCCCATAAGTAAGAGAATATTCCTATGTATGCAGCTACAAGCACATCAGATATATAGTGATCTAATATAATTATTCTACTAACAGCTACAAGGCTAGCTATTAATATAGCTATAGCAGTAATATATTTCTTATTAAAAAAATTGGCAAACGCTAAAAGCCCTGCAAATGATAATGTTGTGTGTCCTGACGGCATTGAGTTGAACATTTTCTTTAAAGAGAAAAAATGAAAGCCATATTTATTATCTAAAATAAGCATTTCTGGTCTATATCTTGCTAGTATAACTTTTACGATGCTAGCTATAATAATAGCTAGTATTAATGAAAGAGAGAGGGTGTAAATTTTAGTAGAAGGCTCTTCTGATTTTATGTATTTAAAGATACAAAGTATTGTTGCTAAAATAGCTATAATTGACCATACCTTTGTAGAGAATATTTTTGAAAACATAGTCGCAACACTACTGATTTCTGCCCCAAAAAAATCATTGGTATGTATTAGATTAAGGATTTTCATATCAAGAAAATTATAACTTAAGGTAGCTAACACTAAAGTAAGAATTCCGTATAATCCAGTAATTTTTATAAGTTTTAAATCTAAATATTTCATGCTGTTTATTTAAAATCATTCGGTTAACTGATAGAGTTGTAATATTACCATATGTTATAAATAAAGCCTAAGATGTTTGAACAAGGTTGGTATACAAAAGCAACACAAATTTTAAGTGAAAATTTTAACCAACGCCCAACTAATGTTGAAGTTGATTTGGTCGTTGTGCATTGTATAAGTTTGCCAGAAGGTCAGTACGATAATTCTAACGTTGAGAAACTATTTACAAATACTTTAGACTGTAGTGTAGATGTTAGTTTTGAAAGTCTAAGAGATATAAAAGTTTCTGCTCATTTTTATATTAAGCGAGAGGGTGAAATTTTCCAGTTTGTTGCTGTGAATGATAGAGCTTGGCATGCAGGGGTTAGTAGTTATAATGGTAGAGAAAATTGTAATGATTTTTCTATAGGTATAGAGCTACAAGGTACGGATAAGTCAGCATACACAACAGAACAATATACCTCTTTAAACTTTTTGTTGAAAAATTTGAAAGAAAGCTATCCAACTTTGAAGGATATAGTAGGGCATCAGGATATAGCGCCACAACGAAAAACCGATCCTGGTAGATGTTTTAATTGGAGCAAAGTAGTTTTTTAAATGTACTATTTAAATGCTAACAGTTTTACAAGTTAGAATAATAGTATTCCATAGCATTTTGATAAAGATTAGCAATTGTGTCAGAGTTTTGTTTACTAATTTCTTTTATGAGATCGAGATTTTCTACCAAATCTTTGTAGTCAGATATTTTTGCTATAACAGCTTTATTTTTATCATATTGGTTTGTAAGAAAATGGAACTTCTGTTTCTTTCCTAGTAGTTCATATAGCTGCTTATATTTAACTATAGTATTTTCTAAGCTTCTAACAGAATAATTAAAATCAGACATTGCAAACTGTTTGTAATTATTTATTTCTGCATCATCGCAAATTTTTTGGTCATTATTTTTACAGTCTTTTGTTTTTTGAGTATATGTTTCAATGTAGCCTATGGTACTGTCAAAAGAGCCAAACTGCCACTCAATAGTATTAATCAGCCCCTGAGTGACTTGGGCTTTTTGATATTTACTGATGGTTGAATTGATTATACATAAAATACCTAGCAAAGTTATAATGACGATGGTTAATTTTTCATTTAAAAGTTTCCATAAAGTTTTCATATCTTTTTCCTTTTACTCAATAATAGCTTTATCACCATAACTTTCTAGCCAGTCACGGCGGTCTTTAGCTCTTTTTTTTGCTAGAAGCATATCTAGGGTCTCACTGTCTTTGTGTGTATCTGAAATTGTAAGCTGTATTAGTCTTCTTGAAGATACATCCATTGTGGATTCCCTTAACTGAATAGGATTCATCTCTCCTAGACCTTTAAAGCGCATTATATTTACTTTATTATTAGTTTTAGCATGCTGAGAAAGTATGGAGTCTCTTTCAATTTCATCTAAGGCATAAAAAGTATTTTTACCAATATCTACCCTAAATAGAGGAGGTTGAGCAATATATATATGACCATTTTCTATGAGCTTTCTAAAATGTTTTAGAAACATTGCACATAATAAAGTAGCAATATGTAAACCATCAGAATCAGCATCAGCAAGGATACAAATTTTATTGTATCTTAGCCCAGAAATATCCTCACTATCAGGTTCAACACCAATAGCTGTAGCTATATTATGGACTTCTTGCGAGTTCATAATTGTATCGGCATCTAGTTCCCAGCTATTTAGGATTTTCCCCTTAAGAGGCATTACAGCTTGAAAGTTTTTATCACGAGCTTGTTTTGCTGAGCCACCTGCTGAATCTCCCTCAACTATAAAAAGTTCTGTGGAGTTTATATCTGAGCTAATACAATCAGTAAGTTTGCCTGGTAAACGAATAGAAGTATTCATAATGCGCTTACGAGCCGTTTTTTTATCAGCATTAATCCTTTTTTGGGCAATTTTGTTAATATTTTCGACTATTTCGCGCGCTTCATTTGGATGTTGATTAAGCCAAATTGTAAGTAGGTCTCTTACTGTGGTTGCTACAAAAGAGGTTACATCTTTGTTTGATAGCTTTTCTTTTGTTTGTCCAGAGAATTGAGGATTTGGAATTTTTACAGATATTACATAGTTTAGTTGAGCAAAAGAATCGTTAGCAGTTATTTTTACATTTTTTAGACTTAAAGAATTCTTTTCTATATAAGTTTTAATAGCATCGTATATGCCATTTTTTAATCCTGCAACGTGAGTACCATCTTGTGGGGTTGGAATTAGATTTACATAACTATTTTTTATATATTCTATGGGAGAGTCACACCAGCAAAAAACAGCATCTATGTAAGACTCACTATTTGAAAAATTATCTATAAAAAATGGTTCTAAAGGTAAGGTATCTGTACCAAGCTTATGATCTAAGTAACCTTTTAATCCTGTATTGAAATGCCAAGTATAATCTTCTTTTTTTTGCTCATTAGAGTATTTAATAGTAAGACCTTTACAAAGTATAGCTTTGGCTTCAAGTAAGTTCTTTAGTGCTTTTAAATTAACCTTAGTGTCATCGAAGTACTTTTTATTAGGCCAAAATCTGACTTTTGTACCAGTATTTTTTTTACCAACGGAACCTATAACTTCGAGGTCTTTTACCTTAAAACCATCTTCAAAGGTGATACTATAAATTTTACCATCTCTTTTTATTTCTGCTTCTAGACGGTTTGATAAAGCATTAACTACAGAAACCCCTACACCATGCAAGCCACCAGAATGAGTATAGTTTTTATTATTAAACTTACCACCGGAATGAAGTTTTGTCATAATAAGTTCAATCCCTGATATTTTATGTTCAGGGTGTATGTCCACAGGCATACCACGACCATTGTCAATAATTTCGACACTGTTATCACTATAAATAGTCACCTGGATATTATCCGCAAAACCGGCAAGCACCTCATCGATACTATTATCCACGATTTCTTGAACAAGGTGATTTGGGTTTTCTGTATTTGTGTACATACCTGGTCTTTTTTTAACAGGATCAAGACCAGTCAGCACTTCTATGGATTTAGCATTATAGTTTTGCATAATGTTATTTAAAGTATATGTTCTAAAAATTAACTAATACACATAGTATACATAAAATACTTGAAAATACAGTTTTCTATTTTTGTCTTTATTGATGATTTTAGTACTTTAAATTTTGATAATAGCTAACTATTAGGGGAGTGTTGCAAACTAAAATTATATGTTTCTAACTGTGTTAAAAATATTCTCAAAATGCTCATTTACTACATGTAAACTGCGCTTTTTCGAATATTTTTGCCTTGTTACCACCCATCTAATCTCAGCTTGCAACAGCCCCATTATCTGCAATCCATAGCACTAAACTCATACAAAAATACTTTGATATAAATCCTGCATCTTCAAGTATTTTATGTATAATTATCTTTTTAAGAAATAACAACTATAAGGCAAAAATATAGCAAGTCCAATAGTAGGTAATATTATGAATGCAAACGATAAAACGAACTCACTTCCTAAGCCAATTTGACTCATAATGGCTGTAGTTATGGAGGCTATCCCCATTTGCATAAACCCCATAATTGATGATGCCGCACCTGCTGTTGAAGAGAAGTTTTCTAAAGCTATAGGAGTCAGTAGTGGCACACTAAAAGAAACTCCAGTAAATGTTAATGACAGTATCGCTGTTAAAGCTAATGAAAGCTCCATGTCAGTTAATTCTCTAAATGCATAAACACATAAAATTCCAGAGATAAGTGTACAAAGCATGCCGAAGTTGACTAAATATTTGTAAGCTATTATGCGGCTTATCTTAGCACATACAAGTGAGCCAGAAACCACTGCTACAACTATTAATGTAAGTAAATATAAGAAGCTAAATTTATCAAGCTTAAGAATGTTTAAAAAAATATCAGGAGCTTCTATAAGGCAAGCATAAATTACACTAATGTTAATACCTAGCACAAATGTTGCGAAGAAAAATTGATGATCTTTAAAAAGGGATAAGTAGTTTATAATTAGATATTTTGGTTTTAAGGCTTCAATATTTTTTTTTCTTATAGTCTCAGGGAAAAATAAAGTAACATTTATAAACAAAAAGCTAGATGCTACAAGGAGTATCCAAAAGATTAGTACCGGTGTCAGGAATACCCCTAGTATTGCCCCAACAGCAGGTGCCAAAACGAAAGCAATATTCATGATGGCAAATATAGATCCTTGCTCTTTTAGTTCAAAAGCATCCTTTACAGCAACGGTAGCTATTACTCCACCAGCAGCAGCGCCAAAGCCTTGTAGTAACCTTGCATAGATTAAATTTTCTACACTATCAACAAATATGCATATTATAGAGCTGAATATAAAAAAAACAGCTCCGGTGAGAATTAAGGGTTTACGACCATATCTATCAGATAAAGGTCCATATAATATTTGGCTAATAGAATAGCCTAGTAGATATGAGGTTATAGTAAGTTGCACATGTGAATAGTCAGTAGCAAGAATTTTTTTTAGCTCAGGTAACACAGGAGCGTAGATAGTATCGCCAAATGGTCCTAATGAGACCATTAAAATAAGTATGAGTAAAGATGGTTTTGTTATTTTATACATTTACCCCTGCTTATTTTTGCTAAAATCACCGATTATTACATTAATTTTTAAACCTTTTGTTTGAGGTTTATTTTTATCAATATTATTGTTTTCAGTAAGCTCTTTAGTTTTTACTGGGTAAATTTGCTTGATCTGTGTACCTCTATCAACTTTGTAATCACTAAGTATACTATCATATATAACTTTATCACTATAAGCGTCTACTAGATATATAGTTCCATCTTCAGTTTGTACGATAATACCTTCTTCAGTTGGAATTAGCTGACTAGAAATACCGTAGTCAAAAATTTTACTTTCAGGAGTTAATTTAAGCCTACCTAAGTATTCACCATTTAGAGAGTTAAAGAAGTGTAGGTACCCTTGATAATCTGCTACAACAATTAAGCCTTTGTAATACACTGGTCCAGTGATTTTACGCCATTTAAGTATGTCTTGGGTCCATACTGTGTCACCATTTTGGGTGTCAAAAGCTTTTAGTGAGCTGTCATCTTGGCTGGTAAAAATTATTCCATCATTAATAGCCATGTTATTAATTACAGAAGATTTTTTTGCCCATAGCATTTTACCATTATCTTTATCTAGGGCTACTATTGCTCCTTGATACGAGGCAAATATCAGGTAGTCACCATATAGCATAGGATTAGCAGTTATATCGACCATTTTGTCTGCAGGTGAAGAACCATGAGCTATAGCAATAGGAATATTAATAGTTCTATCTCCTTCTTCGGTCGTAAAACCAAGAACAGTACCAAAAGCCGAGCCAATCATAACAGTGTTATTAAGAACTATAGGTGAAGAGTTGGTTGGCAAGGTGATTTCTGGAATATTGTTAAGAGCACTCCACTTTTTTTCACCATCTTTTGCATCAAATGCAGACACAGAACCATCATGCGTGTAAGTATATATAATACTGTCATAGATGGTTGGTTGAGATAATAGACTACTTGGCATTTGCGTATGCCATAATGTTGAACCGTCTTTTGTATCAAGAGCGATTAAGTCGCCTTTTATTGAGCCCAATATTACAGCGTTGGCTATATCATTTGGTTGAGCTGATAAGCTCATATCAATATCTTTTTGCCAAATTATTTCACCATTTTTAATATTTAGAGCATACACTAGTCCATTTTCATTAGGGACAAATATTGATTCGTTAGTATATGTTGGTGCAAGATCATAGTTGCCCATGCCACCATTACCATTACCTGTTTTTGTTTGCCATTTTACTTTTATATGGGTTTGTTGAGGAGGCTTTTCTTCTAAAGGTGTGGGTGGGGGTACATTACTTTTTGAGCAGCTAGTAATCAAGATAGTCAATATTAAAAGAATAATAAAGTAGTTAATATTTAATAACCTATTCATAGTTAGTTTGAATTATTTATAAATTGAGTGATTATTTGTTTAAACTCTGGTGTGGTATTAGGGTCTTGAGTAGCTTTTTGCCAAATCTCAATAGCTTTTGTTGTATTACCCTTTTGCTTATATGCTTGACCTAATAACATAAGAGGATAAGCATTATTTTGTAAATATTTTAAACTATTAAGAGTTTCAATAGCTTCATCTGATTGGTTGGTTTCTATGTAAAGTTTAGCTAATCTGGTTTTTGTAATATCTGTTAAACTGTCTTTAGGGTTAGCATTAGAACTTTTTAGTAGAGCGTCGATAGCATTTTTATAATCAGTAGCACTAATCTCTTTTTTAGGATTTAATTTAGTTGATGTAATATATATATTTGCTATATTCCAACTTGCAAATATACCAAAACTTGTAGTTGGGTAAGTGTTTGCTACACTTTCAAAACTAGCTATTTTAGTGTCTATAGGATTGTCTGGATTTTCGCTTGTTATAAGTGCTTTTTGGTAGCTTTCGGAGGCTTCAAGCATTTTCTGGTTATCCCCAGAACTATAAAACTGAAATATCGTAATACAAATAATAGCAACAATAATCACCCCAGCAATAGTGTATAAAGCTTGAGCTTGTTTTTTAGATAGATTTTTAATCTTCATTAGTTTAACTTCTTATAAATTAGTAAACTTACAATATCTTATCATAAAAACAAGCTTGTTGTTAGTTCCTTAATGCCCCTAATAAAAAGAATAGCGTATAATGTCAAGGTATTTTGTGTTAGAATAGGGAGTGTTTTTCCAATTGATTAAATTATTTTAGAAAATTTTAAAAATAAGTATGGCATTAATATCTTTAGCGATTGATTATAAAAAATCTCCCATAGATGTGCGTAGTGAGTTTTCACTATCTGGGTATGATGTAAGAGAGTTATACAGCTCCATACTTGCTATAGATGATGTTTGTTACGCTGTTATTTTATCAACATGTAACCGTACAGAAATTTATCTTGAAATATCTAATTTAAAAGTTGTCGATGCTATTTTGGTATGGTGGCAAAATCATGTCAGAGATTCAAAGTACTCTCTTAAAGATTACTTTAAACTAAGACAAGGTACAGAAGTTATAAGACACCTAATGAAGCTTGCTTGTGGCTTAGAATCGATGGTTTTAGGCGAGCCACAAATATTAGGACAGGTTAAAGACTCTTATACGCAGAGTAAACAAAATCGTGCTTTAGGCAAAGAGTTAGATAGAGTGTTTCAAAAAGTTTTTGCTACAGCTAAAAAAGTTCGTAGTGAAACAAGAATTGGGCATTGTCCAGTTTCAGTAGCTTTTTCAGCTATTTCTTTGGCTAAAAAACAACTAGATAATATTTCAACCAAAAATGTTTTGATTATAGGAGCAGGTCAAACAGGAGAACTCTTATTTAGACATGTTACAGCTTTAGCTCCAAAATATATTATGCTTGCTAATAGAAGTTTGGACAAAGCACAAAAGATCACCAGAACCTTTGCTAATGCTACAGCGTATACTTTAGATCAGTTGCCAGAGTTGCTTAAAGAAGCTGATATAGTCATTGCTGCAGTTACTGTAAAAGACTATATTGTTACACCAGTATATTTAGATTTTAAACCAAGAGTTTTTGTCGATATATCAATCCCTAGAGCTATAGATCCTAGTGTCGAAAGTATTGGACAAAATGTATATTATTGTGTTGATGATATACATGCAGTCATGGAAGAAGGTAAAGATAAGCGTAAGCTTGAAAGCACAAGGGCTCAGAAGATTATAGTTAAATCTTTGGAGGAGTATTTAGAAAAGGAAAAAGCTATTATATCTAACACAGCAATTAAAGAACTCTTTGATAAAGCTGATGATATGGTAGATATGTCACTAGAAAGAAGTTTATCTAAAATTAGAAATGGTAAAGATGCTGAAGAGATAATAAAAAGATTTGCATATGAGATTAAGAAAAAAGTTTTACACTATCCAGTTATGGGAATGAAAGAGGCATCGAAAGAAGGTAGAAAAGATTGTCTTGTATGTATGAAACGAATGTTTGGTTTAAACATGGAAAAATAAATGAAAGATTCTATAAAGTCAAAATTACAAAGCCTTGTAGAAAGGCATGAGGAAGTAAGTGCGTTACTTAGTGATGCCAGTGTTATTTCCAACCAAAACAAATTTAGAGATTTATCAAAAGAGTACTCTAACTTAGAGCCAGTTGTTAAAGCTTTTAAAGAATACTCTCAAGCACAAGAAGATAAGCAAGCAGCACAAGAGATGTTAAATGAGAAGGATCAAGATTTGGTTGAGATGGCAAAAGAGGAATTAAAACTTGCTGAAACTAAAATCATAGAGCTTGAGAAAGAACTACAGGTCTTACTGTTGCCACGTGATCCTAATGATGATGCTAACGTATTTTTAGAAATAAGAGCAGGTACTGGTGGTGATGAAGCTTCTATATTCTCTGGAGATTTATTTAGAATGTATTCTAAATACGCTGAGCAAAAAGGCTGGAAAATAGAAGTTGTGTCGGCTAGTGAGGGTGAGCATGGCGGTTATAAAGAAATAATCACAAAGATAAATGGTGAAGGTGTGTACTCACAGCTTAAATTTGAGTCTGGGGCTCATAGAGTGCAACGTGTTCCGGCTACTGAGTCACAAGGTAGAATCCATACTTCAGCATGTACTGTAGCTGTTATGCCAGAGGTTGATGAGGTTGAGGGTATCGACATTAACCCGGCGGATTTAAAAGTTGATACTTTTAGAGCATCAGGAGCAGGAGGCCAGCATGTTAACAAAACTGACTCTGCAATTAGGATAACACACATCCCAACAGGTGTTGTTGTTGAGTGCCAGGATCAGCGTTCGCAACATAAAAACCGTGCAGCTGCTATGTCGATGTTAAAATCTAAGCTTTTACAAGCTGAGATAGATAAACAACAAAAAGAACAGTCAGATACACGTAGAAATCTGGTTGGTAGCGGTGATAGGTCAGAGAGAATTAGAACTTATAACTACCCTCAGGGAAGGATTACTGATCATCGTATTAACCTTACACTGTATAAACTTGATGAAGTCATGGAAGGTTATTTAGATAGTGTGATTCAACCATTGGTTTTAGAGCATCAAGCTGATCTTTTAGCTACTATGTCAGATGAGTAGTAATCTAACAATTTCTAATCTAATAAAAACAAATTTAACGAAGTTTAAATTTAGTGATACTGCTACAGCTAGATCTGACATTCAGACGATAGTTTGCGAAGTTTTAGGTGTAGATAAAACTTATCTGTATATGTGCCCTGAGCAAACTTTAGGTGATCAACAAGCTAAAGAAATTGAGCAAAAGATTTCACGTTTAAGCCAAGGTGAGCCATTGGCCTATATATTAGGCTATAAATATTTTTGGAAACAAAAACTATTTGTAACCAAAGATACTCTTATCCCTAGAGCAGATACCGAAGTTTTAATTGAAACGATTTTGAATGATATTAATAAAACAGTCGTTCCGGACACTGACCCGGTATCTCTTGACTATAAGTCTTATGTTAAATTGAAAATATTAGATTTAGGTACAGGCACGGGGGCAATAGCTTTGGCATTAGCTAATGAGCTATCAAATAGTCAAATAATTGCTGTGGACTTTTCTGAAAAGGCTTTAGAGGTTGCCCAAATAAATGCTGTAGCAAATGGTATTGATAACGTTAAATTTATTAAAAGTAATTGGTATCAAGCTTTAGGATTAGAAAAATTTGATATTATAGTTTCAAACCCACCTTATATAGATCATGATGATAGTAATATCGATTTTGAGGTAAAAGCTTATGAACCTAAATCAGCACTTTTTGCTGGCGATGAGGGGTTAGCTGATATAAAAATTATAGTTACTCAAGCATCAAAGTTTTTAGTACCTGGAGGAAGAATATATTTAGAACATGGATTCTCTCAAGCAGAAGAAGTGGCAAGAGTGTTACAAGAAAATAATTTTTCAGGCATCCAAACTATTAAAGATTTGAATAATAAGGATAGGTGTACAGTTGGACATAATTAAAAACACTTATTCTATTTTTTTAGCATAATCACCATTCTTATTTCGAAGATAAATTGTATTACTATTCTCAAAAAATAATTTACAATCTGACTATAAAAAACTATGATTCACCCCAAAGCGAAGGAAGGTTTATTTTGTCTCCAAAAACCACTTTACATTAGTTATAATTTAAATTTATATTTCAACCAAATATGCTTAAGTATTTAATATTTATTAAAATAAGTATTGATAGTAAATTTTATTGATATATAATATTTAAACATTAGTTTAATAAAAATACATGGTTTAACTATAAAAATAGGTGGATATTTGTGAATAAAAAATTAATAAGTGTGATAGCTATATTGACAACAGCTCCATTATTAAGTAGTTGTGGTACACAAGAAGAACTAAGTGAGTATCAGATAGTTACAAGCTGTAATGATCTAACATGTAGTATAGCCTTAGATCAAGTTGATTTACTTAGATATACAACTGTATTAGGTAAAGATATTGATCGAGTACTAAAATCAGAACCTGTAGGGGCTACTGAAGGCACGCAGTTTGATATAACATGGAGTATATCAGGTGGAGATTACGCTACAGATGCAGACATGACAGCTGCTGGGTTAACAGCATGTGAAAGCGATACTTGTTCAAACACAGCTAATCCAACTGGTTACGTATTTAGTTCACCTGGAGCTAAACAAATAAGTGTATCAGGTGTTGTTAAACTAAGTGATGGCCGTACGATTAATGTAAATCAGTCAAAATCTATACTTGTCGGACTTTATTCTACGGCTACATACAGGGTTCCTAAAAACAGTAGTAGTACTTACTATAACGCTACTCAAATGGTGAATGACTTTAATAACCTGCCAAGTAATGAAAGAGCAGGAATTAGTTCTATATCAGTAGATAATAATAATATTACTTTTACATGTGAGGAGGGGCAGTATATTACTTCAGCAATGCGTGATTTATCAAGTGGTCAAAAATTAGATTTTTCAAATTTAGTTGACCAATCAGGTTCAGTACAATTTGAAGCTGGTGTGACGTTCACGGCGTCGTATGGTGGAACTTACGTTAGAAACGCAGAGCAAGTTTCTTCCTCAGTGCAATGGACTGCTATTGCTTGTGGAGGAATAATTGGGTCATAGTAAGAAGAGTGTAGATATAATTGAATTGTAACGACACGTGTCTATAAACAACTACAACTACCGTAAAGTTTCTTGTTTGTAGTAGCGCAAATTGCATGCTCACAGTTTTGCTAAAGTTCTTTTAAGCTGTATGTAATATAGTCAGATTCTGGCTTACTGTGTGATTCTTAACTTATATCTTTTTATACAGCATTATATATGCTTGTTTTCTTAGTTCTGTTTCTTCATTTTCTTTTAAGATTTTTACTTCTTCATCATTAATCTTATACACCTTCGGATATTTTTTGAGTGAAACTAAATAGTAATGTCCCTGTTTAGAGGTCTTTCCTTTATGAATAATATAGGCTAATAATTTATATTGCTTATTCGCAATATTTAAATTTATATCTACTTCAATTTCACTTATATTTTTTGAGTAATTATTATAGCCATCCCACTGAAACCTTTTTAATCTTATAATAAAAAAATTAGGGTTGTTAGAAATTTTAGTAGAGTGCTCTCCTGGAAATTTATAATTATTTTCTTCTAGAAGTGTATAATTTTCTTTTTGTCCATATTTCTCAGCTAGACAACTATAACAAATTAGTGGAACATCACTTTTTTGTGGGCTTTGTTGACGAACTAACATATCTGATATACAGTGTGTAGTCGAATGTGTATCTTTAATAAAATCTAGGTCATAAATATAAATCTCATCATTTGTTATTCTAGTTTCTTCTATCTCTTTATGTTTTGTACAGTGAAGTTTTTTTGTTATAGTAAACAGTATTTGAAAATTATTTAGACAAACATTTCTATATTCAGAGTTACTCATAATTGAAGATAAAAAATCATAAGCATCCTGCTGTGAATAATTTTCATTTAACAATTGGCCTTCAGGCAGCCAAAAAGCTGATACTAAAGAATTTAAACTATCTCTTGAAGAAAAAGATGGGAAATTGAAAACGTTGTTAGGAGATTCATTTATATGGTCTAATAGCTGTAAAGATGAGTTTATGTAACAAGTATTATTAACGTTGCGTAATGGTGTGAAAAAATTACTATTGCTATTAAAGTGGGGGGAAGCAAGATGATTAAAAGAAGCTCGAGGTGAATTATAGCGTGGACCAGAGGCCTTCTGCAGCTTTATATTTACATATTTAAGCGCACTATCAATGGTTTTATAAAACTCTGATTTGTTTAAATTTTTGGGTATATTCTTTACCCAGGTATGAACTTCGTTCTTATTCCAACGCTCAGAAATGCTACCTTTTACTTTGGTTTTGGAATATGACATTGCAGTTTCAAATATGTCCTTTTGCTGTTGCAAAATGCTTCGCATTTCATTTATATTGGTTGATTTTTCTATTGCGTCATAAACTTGTTCTAGGCGACCTATATGGTTTTTACCTTTAAGATATAACCATATATTTCTAGACTTTGAGGTATTATTAGGGTTGGTTTTTAAGTATTTTTCTAATATTCTCAAAATATTTATTCTAATTTCTTTAATATCTATAATGCTATTTCGTTTTTTACAAGTAACATAGTTTTGGTCACTAGCTTCAGCTTTAAATGAGGTCTTACTAGAGCTTTTACTTGCGTCTCTACGCTCAAAGAGATCGTCAAATAGCTCATTCATTTCCTTAACATAGAGATCGTCAAATAGCTCATTCATTTCCTTAACATAGAGATCGTGGTGAATGGAGTTTTCAGAAGTTTGATATTTGTAAACAGAGTATATTTTTAAGTCACCTGTAGGAGGATCATTATCTTTGCCAAAATTTGAATATAAATTTACCTGATTTTGGTTGTTGGTGTCGTTGTTACCTATATGACCAAAAACGTTTATAACATTATGATCAGGAAACTTAGTATTTTTTATACCCCGTACGAAGTTGTGAAGATGAGTAGTCAGTATCCACATGCTGGTAAATGATTGATTACTATTAATGACAAAGTCATGGAAATAATTATTGATTTTAGTTATCGTAGCATGTAGGTTTGCTCCTTTTGGAGCAAAAGTAATTTCCTTAATTGTTTCAAGATTGCAGGGAGCA
This sequence comes from Allofrancisella inopinata, assembly GCF_012222965.1. Classification (NCBI taxonomy): domain Bacteria; kingdom Pseudomonadati; phylum Pseudomonadota; class Gammaproteobacteria; order Thiotrichales; family Francisellaceae; genus Allofrancisella; species Allofrancisella inopinata. The sequence goes on from NZ_CP038241.1 coordinate 317,543, forward strand.
TGAGAGTAAACTATTTCTTTGATTCCTATAGTTTCATATTCCATAACTTTTAAATGCGGTAAGTAAGCTGTAGCATAATTCTCTAGGAATGTATCTTCATAGTGAAGTATTGAATCTAAATCATAAGATTTATACAGGAATTGAGGCTTTATTTTCTTGTTTAGTAAATCAAGAAACTTCTCATCATGGTTTGAGAGACATATAGTATAATCGATTTTAGATTCTTTCATTCTTTGGAAAACTAGCAGAGTCATATAGTCGGAATTTCCTATATCAGCCAAAATACCACCAATAAAAACTAATTTTATCTGTTTAATGCGACTGGTATCAAATCGAATTTCCTCTAGATTTCTTTCAAAGGAATAATAATTTTTACTGTTATAAGCAGACTTTAACCTGTCATATATACTTTGTAGACCATGTTGATGCAAATCTATAACACCGATTTCAATGAGAAATCTAATAGCTTTTAATGCATTGCCATGTAAATCTCCAATAGCAAATGTGGCTTTATAACCAGGTTCTATTTTGAAGTTTTCATCTAATTCATTTTTTATTTGTTCTATATTAATTTGCTTTAAATTTCTATATTTAGAATAATACTTCTTATACTCCTTCATTTTAATACCTTATTCTTATTTTTTGGTTTGAGTTATAAGACACTGTTGCAACCTAAAAGTAAAACAAGTGCTCATCAACAATTTTTTAGTTAAATTTAGTTTTAAACAAATTATATGGTTTTGATTAACTAAAGTTATTTAATATATATTTTATTAAATAATGTTAAGTATAACATAAATTAATCAATAACTCATGTAATAGATATTATTATTCAATTTATTTGTATAGAATGGCTAAAAATTGAATAATATTAGGTTATTAAAGTAATTTGGAGTAGTGATAGTAGTAAGTATCGAGGTTGCAAGCTTATCTCTGAGATTATGCTATAAAAGCATTCTCTACCCAGTTAATGTCATTATTATTTATAGCAATTACATCAAACCGGCACTCATAATTTTCATACTTTGAATTTCTCTTTAGAAAAATGTTGGCAGTGTTTATAAGCTTTTTTTGTTTAGAATAAGTTATCATCTCTTCAGCTTTAGCAAAAGTTGTAGGGCCTCTATATTTGACTTCAATAAAAACGAGGGTATTTTTGTCTAATGCAATAATGTCAATTTCACCGTAAGGCAAAACTTTGAAGTTTTGCACTAAAATTTGCAGACCTTGAGACTTTAAAAATTTACAAGCTTCTAATTCTGCTTTATTACCAATTTTTGTGGTTTTTTTCATGTTTGTAGTTACTTGTAGTGACAGCACATTGTGCTGTCTTTGATAGTAAATTTAGGTTTTGACAGATCAGCGAACTGGTCACTACACTAAAGATTAAATTTCTTAATTGTTAATTCCGCTATGCCTTAGTAATGCCTCTTCACTAGGTTTTCTACCCATAAATGCCACAAAATTATCCATAGCATCACGAGATGATCCTTTTGAAATAATATTCTCTAGTAATTCTTGTCCGACTTTATCGCTTAAAACACCTTCTTTTTCAAAGCGAGAGAAGACATCAGAAGAGAGGATTTCTGCCCATTTGTAACTATAGTATCCAGCTGCATACCCACCAGCAAAAATGTGTGAAAAACTATTTTGGAATTTATTGTAGTTTGGCACTGGAAGTAGGTCTATTTTTTTACGAACAGCGTCTAGCTCTGTTTGTACCATATTTATACTAGTTAACTTTTTAAAATGAATATTCATATCAAAAATACCAAACTCTAACTGTCTAACCATCATTAATGCTGAATGAAAATGTCGTGTTCCGACTAGTTTATTTATTTGCTCTTTAGAAAGCTTTTTACCATCACGTGAGCCTGAGATTAAGTTTAGTCCTTCTTCGCACCAGCAGAAGTTTTCCATAAATTGGCTTGGAAGCTCTACAGCATCCCATTCAACACCATTTGTCCCAGATATTGAAGGAATACTAACTTTTGATAAAATATGATGTAAAGCATGACCAAATTCATGAAATAGTGTAACAACATCGTTATGAGTTAGATTAGCACCTTGTTTAGATGGTGGTAGAAAGTTACAAGTTACATAAGCAACAGGATTTTGTGTTTTACCGTCAGATTTTATAAATGCTGTGCGAGAGCTATCCATCCAAGCACCACCACGTTTATTATCTCTAGCAAATAAGTCACAAATTATACTACCTATATATTTATCGTTTTTGAAAAAATCAAAAGTTTGTTGTTCAGGGATATATTTTTTATAAGAAGTATTTTCTTTTATCTCTAAACCATATATACAATTAAGGATTTTAAATAAACCAAGTTGTACCTTTTCTAGAGGGAAATATTCTCTTAGCTCTTCGGCTGTGAAATCATATTTAGCTTTTTTAAGTTTTTCAGCGTAGTATGCTGTATCCCAAGGTTTTAGTTCATCTTTTAAACCATTTTCTTTAGCGAAGGTACATAACTCTTCTAGCTCTCTCTTTGCTTGTAGTTTTGATTTGTCTAAAAGTTTATTTAAAAGTTCTAAAACTTGTTCTGGGGTTTCAGCCATCTTTGTAAACAGTGAATATTCAGCATAATTATTAAAACCTAAAATTTGTGATTTTTCGATACGTAATTTTAGAATTTTCTCAATAGTTTCATCATTATCAAAGCTAATATTACTAGCTTCTTTAGAGGCTTTTGTCGAGTATGCTTTATAGAATATTTCTCGTAACTCTCTCTTATCAGCTTGTTGCATCACCGCTAAATATGTTGGGATATCTATGCCAAGAGCATATTTTGAGCTTAATCTTTTTTGTTTAGTTTTATCCTTAGCTACTTGAATAGTAGTTTCTGGTAATCCACTTAAGTCTTCATCGTTATCAGTAGTGTAAACCCAATCCATAGTAGCATCTAAAACATTATTTTCAAATTTGCTAGCTAGTTGGGCCAGTTCTTCTGATATTTCTAGTAGTCTTTGTCTTTTAGCTTCTTCAAGGTTTACTCCTGACATCTCAAAACCAACAATAGCTTTACGTACAGCTTGTGCTTGCTCGGAATTTAAATCTTGATTTTGCACTTTCTGATAAAAGCTTAGTAATTCTTTATTTTGTCCTACTTTTGTATAAAAGTTTGTAAGTTTAGTTACAGCATATTCATAGCTTTCTCGTAATTCTTTAGTATTACATACAGCATTCATATGAGAAATGGTTGAAAAGGCTTGGGTGATTTTTTCATCGTCTTCTTCTAGTTTTAAGAGAGTTTCCCAACTTATATTTTTAGCTTTCAAAGTATTTTTTAGATTATTTTGAGCTTGTTCTATAGCAGTATCTATAGCTGATTTTACTTCATGCTCTTGAAAATTGGCTAAATCTGGCAAGCTAGAGTGTTTTAGTATTGAATTCATAATTACCTCAAAATGTTTTTAAATATTAGTCTGTGCTATAATTTTATATAGGATCTATCTTAGCATACATCAAGGTTTTATTTATGATGAGTTTACAAGAAGATAAAATTACAGCCCCAATTTTTTTCAAAGAATATATAAATGGCTTTTTTAAGCTTAATATAGGTGAGTATAACTATCCACTGATTTTATCCGCTAATAAGATGATAGAATACGATGAAAAGATAACTTCGATTAATGATATTAAGAAATCTCATTTAAAGTTAATACTTAAAACTAATCCAGAGATTGTAATTTTAGGTACAGGCAATAAACAAGTTTTACCTCCTATAGAGGTTATAAACGAATTAGCTAAAGTCGGTAAAAGTGTTGATTTTATGGCTAGTGATATTGCTTGTAAAACCTATAACTTACTTGTTAATGAAAATCGTATTGTAAGCTGTATAATTATTTAAAGAACTATTTTTTTTTAAAAATATAAGTGTTACAATTAAATTGGTTATGTGTAAATTGTAAGTGTAATACTCAAAGGAGAAACATTATGAAAAAAGTAATTAAGTTGGGAGTTTTTTCTCTATCAGTTATGGCGTTAGCAGGTTGTTCTACACTTGGGTCAGATAGTCCAAGTGCTACTGGTAGCCAAGATAAGGCTAAAGCTCCAGACGTAAGCTCATCAAGTACAGCTCCTACTGCAAAAGTAAGCTTAAAACAGAGCTCACAAGATAAAATTGTAGCAATAATAGTTACAAATTATAATAACAATCCAGAAGGTAGTGTTAAGCTACAATGGAAGGCTCCAAGTGACACTAATTGTTATGATACTAGTTTCCCTATTACAAAATACGGTGAGAAAAATGATAAAACTTGGGCATCTGTAGAAACTAAGCAAGCTGGTAAGTATTGTAAAGGTACATGGACAGCAAATGTTGTTTATGACAAGCATGTAATCGCTACTGATTCTATTACTATATAATTAGTGTTAATTGTAACTTCTTTATAAAAAGTTAGACTTATTAAAGACTTTATCGATTAGTTAATTTATTTCATTCTAAAAAATATTTCCTTATAATCATTTTTTCAAAAACTAATTTTTTATGTCAAATGATTGTTTTGAAAAATTTAAAGTTTGTAAAGTCTATTAATCCAATGGTGGTTGTAATATAATGTAAAACTAAAATAAGAAGTAAAATTTAAACTTAAAACTTAAAACATATAGTGGATAGGTGGGGATGAAGAAAATATTGTTATTTTGTTTGGTAAGTATTGGTTTGGTAAGTTGCAGTACTTATAATTCTTTTATAGATAAGCTTTATAGTCATGATGATGCTGTGTCAGTAAATCCAGATGATACTTTAGAGAATCCGGACCAAGATGGTGAAGCTGTAGCTTATGATACTCCTACAGCTTCCTTAACACTTAAGTATAAGCCGGCTACTCATGAGATAGATGCTCGTATGGTTACTAATTGGAATGGAGCTCCTCAAGGCACGGTATATTTAACTTGGTTTGCTCCAAAAGATACAGATTGTTATAGTACATCTTTCCCTATTGCTAAATTTAAAGAAACAGAAGACTATACTGTTGACAGTCAAAGTGTTCTTAGTGATGATAAGGTATGTGCGGGTACTTGGAAAGCTGTAGTAGTAAATAAATCTGATAATTCAGAATTAGCTAAAGCTTCTGTGATAATAGGATGATATTCATACTTCTTTTTCAAGACTTATTGCCAGCTTGCAACAGTCCCTTTATGTTGGAATTGGTATTACAGTTTTTTAAAGATAGAAGCTTGTGACTTCTATTTATGTTAAACTGTTTATTCCAGTAATAAAGAAATATTACCTAATGCTAAATTTTCTTAAAAAGATAACATACCAAGATATAATCTTCTATTTTTTATGTATATCTTTATTTATAGTTTTTCTAATGCCTTTTATGCCTTATAGTACCCTAAATTTGATTAAAACCTCATCTGGTGGAAAGACAATTTATTTAAACGATATTCTCTCAGAAAATCTTTATTTGTTTAAGGTGAGGTATCTTATTTTCTACTATACTTTATGTATTTGTAGTATAGCAATCATCTTTAATACAAAACTTTTAGCTAAATTAATAAACTATTTTAAAAGCTTTAGTAAATTGGTCCAAATCTCGATAGGTTTGTTTTTCATATTTGGGTTAATCTCATCATCTTTTGCTATCTCCCCCTCGATAGCTTTTAAGGGAGTAAGTGTTACTTTCTTACAATTTATTTGTGTAACGTTCGTTGCACACTATACTAGCCAAAATACTACTGCGATAAAAAATTTTTACACGATAGTTTTGTTGTCTTTAATATTTTTTGGTGGCAGTTTGTTTTTGCATTTGTTTTTGTCTAATTTTTCTATTTATGGTCAAGTAATAGCCGGTAATATTCAGAAGGTCTTGTTATATACATATAACTGCCTGAATCCTCGATTTTTAGATAACTATTTTAGTTGGTTTATTCCTTTGTTATTACTGCCTTGGTTTATTAACTTAAGAGCAATATTTAAAGTAGGTTCTTTAGTAGCTTTGATTATGGTTTGGTTTGTGCTTATTAATCATGCTTTTAGGACAGTCATCGCTGAATACATAATTATACTTCCATTACTTGCATTTTATAATCGTAAAATGTTTAAGCTAGTATTGAAGGTTTTTACTGTAAGTATAGTTATAGCGATTGCTATTAATTTTATATATATTAACTATATTATGGCAGTCCCAAATCAGGAGGTTTCTACTATTTTTAGGTATGATACATCTGGGCGTATACCAGTGTGGATAGAAGCCTTTAAGATAGGCCTTGAATACCCTTTTACAGGAGTAGGCCAGTGGAATTATTTAGCTATTACTAGATATGATTCTGCTGGTTATCCCCATAATTTATTGTTAGAAATTTGGTCACAGTGGGGTATATTAGCATTTGCAACGGCTATAGTAGTTATTTTAACTGCCATTAAGAACTTATTTAAACAGCGTAAAGAAATATGTGAAAATCCATATTACTGTATTTTCATAATGATGTTAACAGCTGGAATGATAGACGGTATGTTAAATGCTATGTTTAAAACATCATTAGGTTTATTTGGTTGCGTATTTGTAGTTGGTTTTTGTTTATCAATTTTTAAACCTAGTGGATATAGAAATACAGAAGTATCTAGGTTAGCTCTTTTAGTTACTAGATTGGCAATTTTTGGTAGCTTATTCTGTATAGTAATTTTGCCTTTAATTTTTTCACCGCTGTGGATTTAGCAATAAATTAAAATTATAATTTTAATAAATAAAAATAAATTTACATTATTTTATATGAAGGTAGGCAGAATTAATATAATAAGAGAAGATATGATAAGTAACTATAGTTCTCATTTTGACGTTTTTTTTTCATATCAAAATATGAATGGCTTGATGAGGGAGACGTCATCATTTGGAGGGCAAAAGCAGTTTAATAATACTATACCAACAAGAAGAGCTCTATTTCTAGCTGATTATAATAATCATAGCCTTATTGATAGTCACGTAAAATCTTTAGTTATTAATGATAATATTTTTCCAGAAGAAGTTTGGATGGGAGGAATAGATATAAGATATCCGCTATCTAAGATTAAAAGGTATTCTACGAACTCTTTTTGGAATGCTAGAGTTAAAATTCATATTTTGCCTGTAGATAACCGTCAAAATATTATCTCGCAGGTTAAAAAAACAAGCTATTTTGATAAGATATTTATGATACGAGGATTGTGTTACTGTATGACGAATAGGTTTAATTTTAGTTGTGCAGGCATAAGACATCCTATAAGACATCCATCTGATAGCTATAATAAATTTGAAGCGATAAGATTTTTGGAAAATTTGATTTCCCTATTAGATTTGAAAAATAAAGACTCTATGATTTTCCTTGGTGGTCCCATAGATTTAACAGAGTATAGATATAAGGCTTTTGAATCAAAAATGAAAACAGCAATATTAAGTTGGAAATTTGTAGCAAAAGTGATAGCTGAAAAGTATTCAACTAGCCTTATTGTAGATTTTGTATATTTAAATTTAGAAGAGCATATAAATGATCGTAAATTAAATGTCGGAGTCCCGTATATAAAAGATGATGGTTTAAGGATGTCCGCATTAGTTATTAGGCCTAAAAGTAATGATTTTAGTTACTCTAGGTCTAATAGTTTTATCGATAATGTAGATATCAAAAGAAATTTATTTAGTTAAATAATTTTGTATGGGACTTTCCAAATAAATGTGTAAATTCTTAATTAACCTGCTAGATTATATCTAGCAAAATATTAAGGATAGAAACGATGTCTAAGAATAAGAAGTCAGAAGATATTTACTCAGTTATTGCAGATCAAATAATAGATTCAGGTGTTGATGTTAATCAAATGTTTGAGAAAGATGGTTTGCTAAAGCAACTAACAAAACGATTATTAGAAAAAGCACTAGATACAGAAATGAATAGTCATCTTGGCTACTCAAAGCATCAACGCAGTAACTCTTCAAATGCTAGAAATGGCTATAGTAATAAAAGTTTATCTACGGATACTGGTAATATAGATATATCAATTCCTAGAGATAGAGATAGTAACTTTGAGCCTCAAATAGTTCCCAAAAGAGTAACAAAGATAAATGGATTAGACCAAAAAATAATATCTTTGTATGCTAAAGGTATGAGTACTACAGATATCCAACAACAGTTATTTGAGTTATATGATACAAAGATAAGTACAAGCTTTATAAGTGATGTTACAGAAGCTATTATTGATGATGTTAAAGCATGGCAAAATAGACCTTTAGAGTCAGTTTATCCAATAGTGTTTTTTGACTGTATAGTCGTTAAAGTTAGAGAAGACAAGCATATTATTAATAAAGCTGTGTATGTGGCTCTTGGCATATCGTTAACTGGTCATAAGGATGTATTAGGTCTTTGGATCAGTCAAAATGAAGGTGCTAAATATTGGCTAGGAGTATTTACTGAATTAAAGAATAGAGGCTTACAGGATATATTTATAGCATGTACTGATAATTTAAAAGGTATGTCTGATGCTATACAAGCTATATACCCTGAGACAAAGCATCAGCTTTGTATGGTTCATCAAATTCGTAATAGTCTTAAGTATGTGCCATATAAAGACAAAAAAGAGGTAGCTAGAGAGTTAAAGAAAATATATGATGCTGATACCATTGAAATAGCTCAATCTGAACTTGATAACTTTGCAAATAAGTATGACGCTAAATATCCTTTAATTTCAAAATCATGGACAAATAACTGGGATAATTTAACCGTATTCTTGCAATACCCACCAAAAATTCGTAAAGTTATTTATACTACTAATGCGATAGAATCGCTTAATAGTCAGTTTAGGAAAGTTATTAAAAATAAAAAGCTGTTTCCTAAGGATGACTCTGTTTTCAAATCTTTGTACTTGGCTATAGATTATTTGACTAAAAAATGGTCTATGCCTGTCAGATATTGGAATGAGGCTATGCCTTATTTCGCTATTGAGTTTGAGGATAGAATCCAGAGATTCATGTAACTGAATTTACACAGTTAAGTGGAAAGGCTCTTTTGTATAAATTTCCCAATAATAATTTTGTGCACAAAACTTTTTAATAGCGTTAATCTCCATTACACTCTCTACTGTTCCCATAATTTAATACTTTCATTTATTTGCTTAACAAATTTCGTAACTCCAACTTGATATTCATACTTCCCAGATAAGTCTTTTTTCAAACTAGGGTATGCTATACCAAAACCATAAACATTTTTGACTATTTCTCCTGTTTCTTTATCATAATCTCTATCACTAATACCATTTATATAAAGTTTACGCTTTTTAAAGCCTATTGAGTAAATAGCTTTATTAATCTTTGGCAAAAAATCACCAATATTTTCTCTCGTAGATTTTACCTGGATTAAGTTTTCTATTAAGCCCTGTTCTAAATATTGCTTTGCCCATTTAGCTGCAACCCCTTTTAGTCCTGTATTGTCATTTATAATTCCATCAGGCGTCTCAACTGCATAACTTATATCTTCAATATAAAAGTTTATAATTTTTTTAACCCCTATTTCTGCTAAAGATTTTAAAATTAAAATAGCAGAATGTGATGAACCAAAAACAGCTACAGTATCGGTGGAAGTTACCTTATTGACAAGTTTACTAGGATCAAGAGCAATTTTTAAGTTTATTTCTTCAATATCTTTATATAGTGCAGCTTTAGGTTCACATCCTATTGCTACAATAACCTTATCAGCAACTATATTTTGGTTATTGCACAAAGTAACGCATACTTTTGACTCATCAGATACTACATTTGTTACAACATTTTTGTATGTGTTGACTTTATTCATCAAAATATTTGTTGAATACTCAAGTGGTATAACTATATCTCTTAAATAGCAAGTTTCTTCTTCTTGCATACTAAAAATACTAAATTTATCTTGCTTATCATGTAAATCAAATAATTTATATGATAAAAGAAACTCTTTAACTCTCTTAACAGAGGTGTTACCAGAGACATTACGCCATTTTTTACCAAGATCTCCTACACTAAAATCTGAGCAAACCCAATAAATATTCTCACCCTTTACACCTGTATCTAAGAGTTTAGCCACTGCTGTTATACCAGCGACTCCACCGCCTATAACTACCCAAATTTTTTCCATGATTAATCCTCAATAATTATAAAAACTTTGAACTTTTTTTATAAAATCTGTAAGTTCACTTGGTAATAAATCATTTACACCAGCAGCAGCTTCTCGACCTCCACCATTGGAAAATTGCGAACAAATCTCAGATGCTCCTTTAGGATTATTTTTAGGAGCTCTAAGACTTATTAAATAATTACCATTTTCTTTTTGTGTAGCAACTATTATAGCTTTATCTCTATATCTGTTTGCTAAGTCATTGCCTAAAGTACCACTAATTCTTCTAGCCCAAGGCTCATTAGGTAATTCTACAAAATTAACATACTCTAATTCTTGGATACCTAGCTTTTCCAAATTCTCATTATCTTTTTCGAAGCCTTTTTTAAGTACATAAAAGCAAGATTTTTTATCGGCGATTATCTCAAACGGCGTATCACATTTCATTAACTCTCGATATAAATCTTCTGGTTGATAATGCAAATCATCAATTGAACTGCCATAACCATTATAATTAATTAAAATCCCAAACTCTTTTAATTGATCTTTTTGCTTTGGGCTTAAGTTTAATTTATCTGCTTCTAGCTCTGCTTTTTGAAACAAGTTATCACCATAAACTGCTGCTATCGCCCATAAATGGTGTTCGTTATTTAGACTTTCGCTAACAAGTAACGCTGTACAGACATCTACTGTCAAGTCTATCTTTAAATTTAGCTTAGGGTGACTAATAAGCTTATCTGCTTTATGATGGTCAAAATAATTTATCTGCTTAGCAGATTGCAAGAGCCTTTTAATATCTTCAACGTTCTTATCAAAAGATATATCCAAAACTGTAATTTCCGAACCTTGAGCTTGTAAATCACTAACTTTCTTACATAAATCTATATCCCTTTTAACTCCTGTTATCAGTTTTTGGTTAGATTGTTCTACGGAAAAAGCTTTTCTTAACTGAACTAGTGATAAGATGCCGTCAGCATCACCGTTAAATATATCTATATGCATTTTTAAACCTTAGATTATTCCCCTAGTAACAAGATAATCAATAATTTTTTGAGCACACTCCTTTATAGATGTTTCTTGCGTTTTAACATAGATTTCCGGATTTGTTGGCTTCTCATAAGGAGAGCTTACCCCAGTAAAGTTAGTAATATTACCTTTTCTTACTTTTTTATATAATCCTTTTGGATCTCTTTTCTCACACTCTGACAAATCAGTATCAATAAATATCTCAATAAATTGATCTCTACCAATAAGTTCTCGTGCTTGCTCTCTTTCAGAAACAAAAGGCGATATAAAAGCTGTGCCAACAATTAATCCAGCATCTGCAAAAAGTTTAGCAACTTCAGCAATCCTACGGATATTTTCAACCCGGTCTGGCTCATCAAACCCCAAGTCTTTACTGAGTCCATGACGGATATTATCTCCATCTAGAAGATAAGTATGGCAACCTTTTTCATATAACATTCTATCAACAGCATTGGCAATAGTAGATTTCCCGGAACCACTAAGGCCTGTATACCATAGTACCACAGACTTATGACCTTTTTGCTTTACTCTATCCTGGTGTAAGACACTTGCATTATGCCAAACAATATTAGACATTTACTCTCCTGTATAATGGATAAATCAACGGAATCATTACTATGCAAGATAATGTATAGATTATAGACACTAATTTCTCAAGTCTTTTGTTCCCCAGTGTGGGAAGTGCTTACGGATTAAAGAATTTAATTCTAGTTCAAATTCTGAGTATTCAGCTGGTGCTTCAGGTAATATTTTTTCAGCTAATGGAGAAAGTACCATACCTGCACCAACTGTTACATTTGTTAGTTTATCAATTATAATAAATGCACCTGTTGCTCTATTTTTTTGATAATCATCAAAACAAACCTTCTCAGAGAGGTTTAAATTTGCCACCCCTATCTCATTAAGTTCAAGCTTACCGCAATCTGTATCTGCCAATGTATTAACGTCTGTTTTATAATCAAATTTTTCCACACTCATTGATGTTTGCTTAGTTAAAAATTTAATGTAATAATCCTTATGCTCAACCATTGGCTGCTCTGCCATCCACACAATACGTGCTTTAAGACGTGATGAAACATGGCTAATAGCATCTTTATGTACAATCATATCTCCACGGCTGATATCAATCTCTTCACTAGTTGTAATTGTTATAGCTTGACCACATTCTGCTTTCTCTAACTGTCCATCAAAAGTTTCTATAGACTTGATAGTCGTAATCTTACCATTTGGCAAAACTCGAATAATATCACCTACTTTAGCTTCACCAGAAACTACTGTACCTTGGAACCCTCTAAAGTCAGAATTAGGACGACAGACTAATTGCACTGGAAAACGAAACTCATTATTAACTGCATTATCAATTTTTATTGTCTCAAGGTATTCCATAAGTGCAGAACCTCTAAACCAAGGCATATTCTCACTTTTAGTAACAACATTATTACCTTTAAGTGCTGATATAGGGGCAAAACGAATATCTGGAATCTCTAAACTACCAGCTAATTTTAAATACTCTGCTTGTATGTCTTTATACTTTGTTTGAGAGTATTCTACAGCATCCATTTTATTAACAGCCACAATAACATGCTTAATTCCAAGTATTGAGCAAATATAGCTGTGTCTACGAGTTTGAGTTTGTACACCTTTTCTTGCATCAATAAGGATAATAGCTAAATCACAATTTGAAGCTCCAGTAGCCATATTACGTGTATACTGTTCATGGCCTGGAGTATCAGCGATAATAAATTTTCTTTTATCTGTGGAAAAATACCTATAGGCAACATCAATTGTAATCCCTTGCTCTCTTTCAGATTGCAAACCATCTACAAGCAAAGCAAGGTCAACTTCGTTACCTTGAGTGCCAACTTTTTTACTATCTTCTTGTATAGCAGCTAACTGATCCTCAAAAATCATTTTACTATCATGTAAAAGCCGACCTATAAGAGTACTTTTACCATCATCAACACTTCCACATGTTATAAACCTAAGAAGCTCTTTTTGTTCGTGTTGCTTTAAGTAAGCTAATATGTCGTTAGTTATTAGTCTATTGTCGTTAGTCATTAGTGATGCCTTTTATGGATTTTATTAAGCCAGTTAGCATCTTTCCTATTTGATCTAGCTGGTTTATTAATTGTGAGCTTTTTTCTTTATTAATATAGTTAATTTCAGTGCCAACTATAATTTGAGTTTGCAATTCAGCTAAAGAACCTCTAGCAATATCTAAAAATCTGACTTTTTCTTTATCTGATATTCTTTCTATACCTTCAGCTATATTACTAGGGATAGAGAGAGCACTCCTAGTTATTTGGTCTCTAAAACTATAATCTCGTAACTCGCCCATTAGCTTATAAATTTCTGTACAAATATTAATCGATTTTTCCCACACTTCTAATTTTTCACATTTCATAAATAGTCCTTAGTTATTAGCCTTTGTTAATTAGTCGTTAATCATAAGCTTTTCTAGTCGCTATTAAAAAATATGTTAACTAAGCAAATATCAACCAACGACTATCGACCAAAAGCTATTAGCTAGAAATACCCCTCAATCTTCTTTTTCTCCATAGATCCAGAACTATCTTTATCTATAGCTCGACCTTGCCTTTCAGAAGTTTTAGTTAACAACATTTCTTGAATAATTTTTGGTAATGTATCGGCTTCAGACTCTACAGCTCCTGTTAATGGATAACATCCTAAAGTTCTAAACCTGACTATTTTATTGACAGCCTTTTCTCTTAGCTCTTTAGGAGTTCTCTCATCATCAATCATCATCAATATACCTTCATACTCAACTACAGGTCTTTCTTTAGCAAAGTATAAACTAGGTATTTGAATATTCTCCATATAAATATACTGCCAAATATCTAGCTCAGTCCAGTTTGAAAGTGGAAATACTCTTATACTCTCACCTTTGTTTACCATACCATTATAGATGTTCCAAAGTTCTGGCCTTTGATTCTTAGGGTCCCAACGGTGATTTTTATCTCTAAAAGAAAATACCCTTTCCTTTGCTCGAGACTTTTCCTCATCACGGCGAGCACCACCAAAAGCAGCATCAAACTTATATTTATTCAGAGCTTGTTTTAGGGCTTGAGTCTTCATGATATCCGTATGCTTAGCACTACCATGGCTAAATGGCCCAATTCCTTGCTCAATACCATCTTGATTTATGTACACTAGAAGCTCAAAATCATATTCTTTTGCCATCTTATCTCTAAACTCGATCATTTCTTTAAACTTCCATGTGGTATCAACATGTAATAATCGAAAAGGTATTTTGCCAGGGTGAAATGCTTTACGAGCTAAGTGAAGTAATACAGATGAGTCTTTACCTACCGAATAAAGCATCACTGGGTTTTCAAATTGAGCTACTACTTCACGAAATATTTGTATTGATTCATTTTCTAGTTTTTTTAAATGGGTTTGCACTTATCACTCCACTAACAAGTTTTCAAAAAATTAAACAAATTTCGCTACAAGATAACAATCTAATTTTTTTTGGATATTAAATACATTTTTTTTAGTGGTAAATAAATAATATATGTTTTAAAGTAAGCATACTTATTTGGATAAACTAGCATATGATAAAAAGTTTTTTTAAAAACTGATGGAGTAAAACCTGGATTTCTATATACTATATTTTTAATATATTCTATTCTATATTTACATGCATATCTATCAAAAAACTTATCGTTATTAGATACTAAAATATTGCTTGTAAAATTAAAAAAATCCTTAAGAAGCTTACTTAAATCCATTACTGATCTATATTCACCAAATTCCTCTAGTATAATTTCATGGAATTTCTTTTTATCAAAATCTAAATTTTGGATAAAACTAATTATATCAATTAACCACTTAATTCTATGCCATGCAGATCTATATCCATGTATAACAAGATAAGATAAACAGTACTCATTCTTTAGAACCCGATAAGCCCTAAAAGCATACTGAAAATTTTCTGAACATTCACTATAAATGTCATATTTGAAATTTCCTATAATTAAAGGTCTCCAATGAAGTTCTAGTGTGATGTTGTACTTTTTGTTAATATATACAATATCCTTTAGACCTTTTCTAACAAGTGAGTTTTTTGATATAAATTCAATAGAAAAAAGATCTTTATCAAAACAAAACCCCAGATCTAATAATAGCTTATGTGCAGTTTTTAGCTGATTTTCTTTTATTAAAATATCTATATCGTTATAAACCCTTTTACCTTTATTTCCATAAAGCTTTTTATCTAGAGGTAATCCTTTAAGTATAATATTTTCTACTTTATTTTCATCAAATTTTGCTAATATGTCTGAAAGGATTTTCTCCATTAGTAGTTGCTTTTTTACTATTTTTTTTGTTCTCAAATTTAGCTGACTATAATTAAAGCCTGGTATATCCATATCTTTTAAAATTGGAAGGACTATTAACTCAACTTTATGGTAAGTAATCAATTTGAATAATCTATCAAAATTAACTTTCTTTATATTTTCTGTATCAAAAGAGTCGACATAACTATGCCTATATCTGTGAACATGTTTTCTTATTAGATATAAAAGAAACTGAAATGTAACATCTGATTTATAATTAGACAAAACCATACCTTACCATTATTTCCTTATGATCTTTTATAATCTGGTTAATTTGCTCTTGTGATAATGTATCTAAATAATCAGAAGCTTTTCCTTTTCTAAAAAAACTCTTTGCATTTGGAGCTTTTTCCTGGAAGCCTTTTTCTTCTTCTTGTTTTTTTAGATTTTCAAAACTACTAAATTCAACTGCTTTTTTTATCCTTTTTTCATCTGCTTCTAACCCTAAAAACTTTATTGCTTTTGTGAATTCTTTTATAGGGTTAACAACCATATCTTCATATCTAAGGAAAATTTTGTCTATTGGTGCATTTTCCCAACTTTTAACATGATTACTCCAAGTTAAATGCTTTTGTCTAAGTTGATTTGGCATGGTTTTATCAGAGCTACAAAGAGCAAAATCTTCCTGAGCCATATTTTTTATGGTTTTATTCACATCCTCATGTCCATTATGATGAGTAAATGATACAGCAACGTCTAGAGGGTTTCTAATAAGGTAAATCGCCGCCTGTCCGGCTGGATTACCCAATAATGGTTGTTCTTTAACGTAAGTGTAAGCATCATGAATTTTATGAAATTGTATACTATCATTTGCTTTCCAATCATCATACATAGCTGGTCTCATGGCATCTATTTCATCTAAATAAAGATCTGCTGAGTCTATTCCATATAATCGATCAAAATGGCCTCTAGAACTAGCAATAGGGGTTCGCTCTAAATCATCTATAGATGCTGGCTTATCAGAATCATTAATATAGTTAGTTAAAAAAACTCTAAACCAAGTATTTCCAGACTTAGGGTAAGAGGCTAGCCAAACAGTTTTATAATTAATTTTCTTCATTTAATAAATAAATTCCCATAGAATTTCATATAGTATACAATAATGTAATTTTAGATACCTAATAGAATTGTAATGTTTAAACATGAAGTTTATGATCTAAAGTTGAATTCTAAAATTGATTTACCATTTTTAAATAGTATTAAGAATTGTGATTTACAGCAAACAGATCTTGAAATAGAATTTATAAATAATTTTATACCTACTATAAAAGAACAAATAAATAAAGGATTAAGTGTAGATACAGAGGGTGACCTTATCTTAGATATCCCAAATATTTGTTTTTATAAAATTACTAACAATCAAATATTTATTCAACCTTACAAAGGTGTAGATACACAGACTATAGCTAATTTTTTGGTAAGCGCTGCGATACCATATTTTTTTGCTAAGCAAGGAAGAGTTATTTTAAGAGGGTGCTCTTTTACAAAAAAATGTAAAACTGCCAATTTACTATTAGGTAACTCAGGGGTAGGTAAATCTACTCTATTAGCTGCCTTTGCAAAAAGAGATTATAAAATATTATCAGATCAGTTTTGTATATTATCGATAGAGAATAATAAAGTATACGTTCAACCTGCTTTTCCTTACATAAAACTTTGGTTTCAAGCTACAAAAATACTTAAAATAGATAGTGAAACGCTACTGAAAGTTCGTCCAAACTTAAAAAGATTTTACTGGAAGGCTCCTTTTTGTAATGAAAAATTAGAAGTAAAACATATCTTTAAAATTAAAGAACAAAACTTAGAAAATAAAAATTTGATTGAAAAAATTACGGGCATAAAAAAAATAACCTTACTACAAAGCTGCATTTTTGGAAGTGATTTAACTAGCTTAGATAAAAATGACAAAATAAATATAGCAAAAACAATTATAGTATTAGCCACTCAAGCAACTTTTTTTAAAGTTTTAAATATTCGAACAAAATCAACTATAGATAGCTTAGTAAAACTAATAGAAGATGAGTGTAATGAAGAATAATACAAAAAATATATATTATTTTTACTTATATATTAAAGACGTGATAAGACATTCTCCGCATAGATTCGTAATTGGTTGTATCCTAACAATTATAAATATTTTTTGTGCAGGTATAGGTTTATTGTTGCTTATACCATTATTTCACTTTTTTGGCTGGAGTAATGAAAGCCAATACTTTGTAAATACAAGTCTGCCAACATTTACTAAACTTCCTAAAGAAGTTTCAGTTTTTATTGTTTTAGCTTTTTTTTTATTTTTAATAACGCTAGCAGCTATAGTAGAGTACATAAATACAACCGTCACAAACTCATTTAAAAAATCTTATCTTTATAATTTAAAAAAAGATTTTAACTACAAAATAGCTCATGCTGGCTGGTCTTATTTAATAAGAAATAAAATAAAAAATATTGAACATTTATTTTCTAGTGGATTATCTCAAATATCTACCTTAACAATATTCAGTTTTCAAATGATATCAGCTTTGCTTATAGCCTTTATGTATATATTATTTGCTTTAGTGATATCTCCATGGTTAACGTTACTTACTATATTTTTATCTTTGCTAGTTTTTGCTATAACGTACAAGTTTAATCCTATAGTGAATGGTCAGAAGAATTTTGCTATTCATACAAAAATTCATTGCGCTTTTAGTTCCTTTTTAGATGGAATAAAATTAGCAAAAAGCTATAATGCGATAGATAATTATATAGATCACTTTGATACTCTAAATAAACAAAGTGAAGCTGTACAAATGGAATTTATACGTTCACAAAAAATAGTTTCTTTATTTGTAAAAATATCTTCAGCTATAGTAATAGCTATATTTTTTTATACTGCTCTAATTATATTTAAAATACAACTAGTATCAATGATTGCATTATTGTTAGTTTTTTCAAGGCTATTACCAAACCTGGCGACGATACAACAAAACTATTTTCGTGTCTTAAATATTGTTCCGATATACATACAAATAAAAAACATGATGGTAGAACTTGAAGAAAACCAAGAAGCTCCGCAGAGAAGCATAGAGATGCAACTAAAAGAAAAAATTCAGATCAAAGATGTCAGTTTTTCTTATGCAAAAAAGAAAGTATTAAATAATTTAAACTGCTGCTTATTTGCCAACCAAACAGTAGCTATTGTAGGACATTCTGGCGCTGGAAAAAGTACTTTTGCTGATTTATTATTAGGTGTTTTAACTGTAGATGAAGGATACATAAAAATTGATGATATTATATTAGACCAAAAATATACATATAGCTGGAGAAGATCTATAAGTTATGTGCCTCAAGATACATACCTTTTTAATGAAAGTGTTAAAGACAACCTTCTATGGGCAGCACCAGAAGCTAAAGACAAAGACATTTATGAAGCTCTAAAATTAGCAGCCTTGTATGATTTTGTTACACAGCTTCCTAATGATATAAATACTATCATAGGAGATAGGGGAGTATATTTATCAGGAGGTCAAAAACAAAGACTTGCCATAGCTAGAGCTCTATTAAGAAAACCCAAAGTCTTATTACTTGATGAAGCAACAAGTGCTCTAGATATGCAAAATGAAGAAATAATATATGAGACTCTAAAAAAGCTTAAAGGGCAAATAACTATAATTATTATCACACATAGATTATCAACTTTAAGAGCTACAGATAACATTTTAGTCATGGATAAGGGCACAATTATAGAGCAAGGAAACTACGATGAATTAAGCAACCACAAAGATTCTCGATTTAATGAAATTTTTTCACTCAGCAAATAAAATACATAGGAGACAATATGAATAATCTAAGCATAAAGGATAAAATATATAGAAATAAAGACTTCTATAGCTCAGAAATTGACGATGAGGTTATAATGATGAATATAGATAATAACTCTTATTATAGTACAGGAGAAATTGGCAATAGAATTTGGCAGCTATTAGACACTGTAACTACCTGTGAGGATATTTGTAAACAGTTAATTCAAGAGTATGACGTCTCTCAAGAACAGTGTCAAAAAGATGTTTTAAAGTTTCTAACTGAACTATTAGATAATAGTGCAATATTTATAGAAAAATGATTGCCAAGAAAATATTAAGAAAGCTTTTAACTGCTTTCAAAATGCCTTTAAAAAGGAAAATATGGTTTATAATACTTTATCCTATAAGCGGGGTAGCTAGATTTGCATCATTAACACTAAGCTTAAAGAAGATATTTTGGTATTTGGGTTATATGTATGAGAACAAAGAGCTTTGTATTCCGGCTAATGAGCAACAAATTATAATAGCATATAAAATTAGTAAAACAGCTACGCTTGTATCAAAATACGTTCCATGGGAATCTAAGTGTCTTATTGAAGCAATTATGGTAAAAACTTTACTAAAATACTATAAAATACCTTACGTAATTCATATTGGAATAAAAAAGTATAATCAAGAAGAAAAACCTTTTTTAGCTCATGCATGGGTTAAGGTGGGTGATAAGGTAGTTATTGGTGGAGATGGTCATGGTTGCAAAAGCTATAATATAAGCTGCACTATCACCTCAATTGAATTTAAAACAACAATTTAAATATATATGGACTATTATGTTTCACGGAATTTTTTTTAGAAAAAATAGTAAATTAGATAATATTCCTCAAGATATAACTGATGGATCAAAAAGAATATTAAATATTGACCCTGAAAGAAAAACAATTAAGACAGTATATAATGAAAATTACTGGCTTGCCCAAGCGATAGACAAAGGATCAAATAATAATATTTTTTCATATAAAAATCTTATTATTGTTGGTTGGATAAAACTATATAATCGTGAAGAGATTTTTTCAAAATTACAACTTAATTATTCGGATAAAATTACAGATGAAGGATTAATCGCGCGTTTATGTGAAAAGTTCACAGATACATTCCCAAAATACTTGCATGGAGATTATTCCTTTGTAATTTTTGATACTGATAATGATAAAGCTCTCTGTGTTAGAGATCATATGGGGACTAGACCATTCTATTATTACTTAAATGAAGATATTTTTATTTTCTCTTCTTCTCAAGTTATATTTAATTATTTAGAGGTAATAAATATATCTGCAAACCAAGAATGGGTATGTAGACTTTTAGCTGGTGGTACAAATATGGATTTTGAGAAAACGGCTTATAATGAGATTTTTAAAGTTCCTCCAGCTTATTTTTTAGAAGTATCAAAAAACACCTATAAAAAACAAAAATACTTTGAATTTTCTACAGAAAAAAAATATTTAAAAGATGATGAAAAATATTTTGAAGAATATGAGGAAAAAGTAAAAAAAGCAGTTACTGAGAGGTTTATTAATACTAACCACCCCATTGGTAGTGAAATAAGCGGTGGAATAGACTCTTCTACTGTAACTTCATATATTGCTAAATATTTTAACAAACCAATATATGAGCTTTATACTTATGGATTTACTCGTTTAGACCAAGAGCCTGAGTACGCTCTACTTGTTAATCAAGTCTATAACTTACCAAATGCTTTTATCTGTTCTGGAAATAGTTATGATGAAATTAATAATAAAAACCCCCTAGATATATTAGGAGCTCCTGTTGAGCATGGTAATGCCACGGGTCATGAAATTTTTTATAAAAACGCTTCAAGAGATGGGGTTAGAAGTTTATTTTCTGGTTTTGGTGGGGATGAGTTTGTAACATCTATTCATGGTGACCTAGTTGCTTTTGAGCTACTTGCTAAAAAAGATTATAAAGGGATATTTCGTCATTTTGGTGGTAATATTATAACAAAACCTCTTAGAATATTACGTTTTTTACTAAAAAATAATATTAAACGAGGTAAGAAGAGTTTTAAGATGTTAAATGCATTTAAATCAAGGTGGCCTTATTTCTGTGTCAAAGATGAATTTATTAAAAAATACCACCTGAAAAATAGGTATTTTGAAGTAGGAAGTTTTGACAATGGATATACAAATCTAGATGAGTTCACCTTACAAAAAAGATGGGTCGCATTCGTGCCAACACGCACAGATAATTGCTCATTAATGGCTGCTGCGTATGGCATTGATTATTTTTGGCCATTGTTAGATGTTAAATTGATCCAAACTTTTTTATCTATGCCAAATACCCTAAAATTTCATAATGGCTATGGTAGGTACCTACATAGAAAGTCTGTAGAAAAGGTAGTCCCTCAGAAAATCATTTGGAAAAGAAGTAAATATATGGGCGAGCCTTTCTTAGACAAATCAGATATTCATCCTAAGCTAACTTTAAATAATAATCTGCATTTAGGATTAGCCAAATTGATAGATTTAGATAAACTCCAAACACAAATAACTAACTATAATAACTCTAATAAACCTGATAAAAATATTACTATGGTGATCAATAGAAATATTTCTAATATTAATAATATAGACCTATGGCTAAAGCACTTTGGTTTAACAGTAAAATGATAAAAAAAATAAAGCCTTTTTTTTCTCGTATAGTATATATGAAACAGCCTACTTTTATTATTAGTTATAAATATTTTACAAGGTCAACAGATAACTATATAAAAGCACATCGAGCTGTGTTTTTGAAAAATTTCAAAAGAGTAGATTTGGTTATTATTAACCTATTAGCTATTTTTAAATGGGTTGTGTATTTTGCTTGGGTTAATAGTTATAGAGTTAGTAAAAATACTACAAAAGAAAAATTATGCGAAGCGTCTATTAAAAATAGAAGCTTTCTTTTCTTAAGACTCTTGAAGTTGAGCTTAACACATTTTATAGCACCATCTTATTATTTTAAATATAAGCTCTATAAAAATAACCCTTTAGGTTTTTTCTATAGTAAAGAAAATAGTCTTTTACATTTATATAGTGATAGAAATCTCAAGGCTTCAAAAAAAGACAGCAGGCTCATTTCAGATAAATATGCTTTTTTAAATTTTTTAGAAGAGGAAGGTATCCAAACTAACTACAGCTACAAAGCTAAAGCTAATAAAATTTTAACAAATTCGGCAGATATATTATTTAAGAAAACAAAGATTTTTTGCAAACCTAATATAGCAAATCGTTCGATCGGTGCTTTGTATATTGACTATAATAATTCCAATTATCAACTTACTACTCTGGTTGATAAAAAGCAAATAGTTGGCAAAGATAATATTTTGGCTTTTCTTAAAAGTCATTATTCAAAGGATCAGGATATTTTAGTAGAAACCTTTTTAGAGGACTATATTGAAATAAAAAAATTATCTCAATATCATAACGATGCTACAACTTTACGTATTATCACAGCTTCTATAGATAGTACTAAATTATCCCCACAAGTCATATATACTCAATTAGAGATACCTCTTTTAGAGAATGATAACAAGCAACAGTTTTATAACATATTGCCTTTAGATATAAATACTCTAGATATTGATCTAGCTGATATGCCAGATTTTAAAGATAAAGCAAATTTTGAGAATATAAAAATACCACTAAATTTAAAAAACAGAATACGCTCAGCTATTAATAAATGTTTAGAAGCCCACAAGAAACTTAATATTAGAGCCGTTGCTTTTGATATTATAATATCGTCAAAAGAAGAAATAATTATAGAAGCAAATTATAATTGGGATATAGAAATACTATATAGAGCTTTTAGTTATGACCAAAACGATCATATCGCTAAGGTATGGTTAGACAATCTTTAAAGGAATAAATGTATTAACATGTACATATACAATATTTTTGGATTAATAATAGCTAGTGAGATTCAGCTACCAGTATGTCAAGAAAAATCCAAGCTCAAAGATCAAGCAAATGTATTTATAAGGTTTGGTGAAGTAAAAAAACACTTACCAGATGATATGAAAAATACAAATAACCACACTATAGTCAAACCAAACAATATTTGGCTACATATAAAAGGTAATGCCTGGATACACATACATGATGGTAAATATATTACCGTTGAGCTATATACAAATGCTGACCTACAAACAGTATGTTTATATTTATTTGGCTCTGGAATAGGTGCTTTGATTCATCAACAAGGGAAGACTATAATTCATGGTAATACTATTGAAGTTAACAATGGCTGTATAGTTTTTACAGGAGACTCTGGAGCTGGTAAATCAACTATATCAACAGCTTTTTATAAAAATGGATATCCGTTTATTGCTGATGATTTAGCAGTCATAAATGACAAACTAGAAGTACAACCGGGCATACCAAGGCTAAAAGTTTGGCATGATACAGCAAATATTCTAAACATAAATACAGAAAATCTTGATAAAATAAGACTCTTAGTAAATAAATATTCTTATCCTATTACGTCAAATATTTGTTTACAACCTAGGGTAATAAGAGCAATATTTCTATTAGAAAATCATGATGATAATAGTTTTAAAATAGAGGAACTAAAAGGCATAATAAAGTTAACCCAACTTCAAAAGCATACTTATCGTAAGGGATATGTTAAAAGAATGGGGTATCAGGAACAATTTTTTAAGCTAAATACTCAACTTGCTAAAAACATTCCTCTATATAAAATTACTAGACCTGCTAATAAATTTGGATTTCAAATAGATAATTTAATAAAAATGGTCGAAAATATTATTAACAAAAATCTTCTTTAAGTGAGCCTAGCATGCTTAAAGTGGAAAAACATTTATCATGGTTATTTAGAAATAGACGAAAATCTCACTATAATAGTGATTATTGGCATTTCAAACGCGCAATAGATACCAATAAGGAAAATATTACTTATATAAATAATTTACTAAATTCTGGTAACTATTTTTTTGAACCTGCTACAGTAATAAATAATTCAAAAACAGGAGAAATGCTTTGTATATGGGGTTCTCAAGTTTCGCTAGTGCTTAAAACTTTAGCCGAAGATATTAAATCAAGATATGAGAATGTTTTTTCTAAGAATTGTGTTTCAAATAAACTTAACAGTGGAGTTAAGCAGGCTTTTTCAGTAGTCAATAAATATATAAAAACCCATAAGTGTATCTATAGGACTGATATTAAAAAATTCTACAACTCTATAAATCATAATATTTTACTACAAAAGCTTACTAAATTTTCTACATTCTATGAACATAAAGTTATAAAAACGCATCTAGATAGAATAGAATGGCGAAATGGAAGCTATATAGAAATTAAAAAAGGAATATCAAAATCATCACCTTTATCTCCTGTGTTAGGTTGTATTTATCTGCATCAGCTTGATTTAGCTATGAAGAACCTAGGTGGTGTTATTTATCAAAGATACACTGATGATTTTATTATAATGGCTACTACAAAACACAAGCTTAGAGAAGCTGTGAAAATAGTTAAGCAAATACTTCAAGAATTAAAATTAGAGGAACACCCTGATAAGACGGACTATAGAAATTTTAATAATCCAAATGCGAAACCTTTTGAATTTTTAGGGGTAAAAATCTCTCGAAAAGGGGTTTATGCTATTAGAAGCTCTACAGAGTTAAACTTTTTAATAAAAATCAACCAACTTTATGAGTACTTACTATTAATTATAAAGCTAAAAAAAATGGTAAGGGTTGATACGCGAATAGAGATAGAAATAATAAAGAAATTATTATGCAAATAAAATATTTTAATAACTACTACAAATATATCTCTAATTCATTTGTTTAAGAGCTAAAATATTCAGCCAGAAGCACTAACTCACTCCATAAGAAGTGAAAAATTCGTTTAAAGATGTAAATAATTTACCTTCAATTGTATTTGATAGTTGGGGGTGGTGCTTTTTAAATTTTGGGGGTTCCCAGTCTATTAAATATGTAGGTGGATTAACTGGTTTCAGGTTTGGGGTCATGATTGTCTCCTTAAAAGTAATATAATTGATGTGGGTGTCGACAATAATGCAAATTAAATAAATTCTTTGCAAAAAGCACTTACCACCCAAATTGTGTAGACTAGCATTAATATGAAAAATTATAACAAGGGGAAAGGTGTTAGTCAACCGGATAGATGATATTTAACTACCGAGGAGGCCCATACTCACGTTGATTTCTTGGAAGCTAGAAAAAGTTTTGTCGGCTTCTATTAGAAGGTGGTGAGATGTGATGTTAGAATAACTTGGTGAAAACCATTCTTTTTTAACCTTAATCACTTTGGTGTTATCCAATAAATCAGTATCAATAATTAAATCTTTCATATTAATTTCCAGGTTTTTTTGCTTCGTTAGCTACTTTTTTAAAGAAAGCAACAAATAATGTTATTGTTAAAGAGCCGATAATAACTAATAATAAACTAGCTAAGATTAACTTCTTTGCTACCACATACACGACAGGCTGTTGTATAATTCCACCAAAACTTAATACTTCTGAATTTGATGAACTAAGCTTTAACTTGTTTTTATCAATAGATTGCTTTAATGAAAATATTTGCTTTTTCAATCCATCGACTATAGTTATATATTTAATTTTCATAGCTTGTGCTTCTATGACATCACCTTTTGATTTTTCAGACATAAGCTCTTTTAAATATACCTCATCTTGCTTGAGTAATTCTTTATATTCAGCTATCATCTCAGATGATTCTTTGATATTTACCTCAATGCTATTTTTCCAAAGTTGAACCTGATTACTTATAAGCTTCGATTCGGAGAACTTCCTCATTATATCTTGATATAATTGAGACATCTGCTTTACATCTGACAGTTTTGTTTGTGCTAGCAGGGTAAAATATAACCTTTGTCGGTCATATTTTTGTTTTAGCTTATAATTGGCATCCTTTACAATTTTTTTATTTTCTATAGAATTTTGACCATTTATTGTACGTACTTGTCTTTGAATATCAATATTATACTTGACCATTGGGTAAAGCAAACGTATATTTTTTAACATTTTGTCTTCATAAGCAGACTGTTTAATCTCTTCTAAGATATTTTGCAAAATAACATTAATTCTATCGTAATCTATTATTGGATGTAGGTTTTGACTCCCATCAAAATAGGATGGAACTTGTATCATTTGTTTAAGTACGATACCAGTTTCTTTGCTTCCTTTGTAATATAAAAAACCACCAGCTAAAGTCAGCAACAAAATAAAAGACAATATTAATGTTTTAAAATTTTTATATAGAAGAATAAAAAAACTCATAAAATTTATTTCTATATATTCGTTTTTCTTGTCCAAGTTATTATATTTTTATAGCTATTTGAATTGGTATTATACAACATGACTACGAATATTGGAAATTTTTAAAAGACAAATTGTAAGTGTTTTATCCGTATTGTTTGGTAATCTTCTTAAAGTTTAGTTTATATAGATACAGCATAGTCACATTCTGTGTTTGGGCATGCTTTTTGTTCACCATCTTTCTTTGTGATTTTATGCAAAAGTATAGGTGAATTACATTTAGGGCAAGGCTCTTTAATCGGAGGGTACCAATATGCATTTTTACACTTTGGAAACCCTGAACAAGCATAAAACACTTTTCCTTTACGAGATTTCTTTTCAACTATATGATTTTGATTACATTTAGGGCAAACTACACCAGTATCTTTAGGCTTCTCAAGTGGTTCCATATGTTTACAAGTCGGATAGTTAGAACAACCAATAAACTTTCCATATCGACCTTGTTTTATATGTAAATCAGAGTCACACTTAGGGCATTTTCTATCTTCGATGACGGTAGGTTCTTCTTTTTCTTTTAGTTCTTCACCTACACCGACTATTTGTCTTGTATAAGTACATTTAGGATAATTTGTACAACCAATAAAGCGACCATTTCTACCTAAACGTAATGATAGTTTACTGCCACATTCTGGACAGTCTTCATCAATTACTTCTTGAACAACATCTTTACGAGATACCTCTTCAGAGATTTTATTTATTCTTTCTATAAAAGGCTGCCAGAAATTATTCAAAACACTCAAATAATCATTTTTATGATTAGCAATTTCATCTAGCTCTTCTTCAAGCCCTGCGGTATAGGAGTATTCTACATATTTTTTAAAATACTCTGTTAAAAACTTATTTACAACTCTGCCTTTATCTGTAGGAATAAACCTTTTTTTCTCAATTTCAACATAATCTCTTTGCTGAAGTGTGGATATGATGCTGGCATAAGTAGAAGGTCGCCCAATACCATATTTCTCAAGAGCTTTGACTAAAGAGGCTTCTGTAAATCTTGGGGGAGGTTCTGTCGAGTGGGCTTTACTTATAATATCGTTAAGTTTGACCTTTTCACCTTTTTCAAATTTTGGTAAAGTTTGCTGGCTTTCAGAATCATCTTGTTCATCTTCATCTTTTTCAACGTTATATAAGCTTAAAAAACCAGCATCAACTATAACTGTACCAGTAGTTCTAAATTTGTGTTTATTATTTTCTGTAATCAAATCAACAGAAGTGCTGTTTAAAGTAGCATGCTTCATTTGGCAAGCTATTGTTCTGTTATAAATTAAACTATATAGTTTAAACTCATCTTGTGTTAGATATTGTTTGATAGATTCTGGAGTTCTACTTGCTGCTGTTACTCGTATAGCTTCATGTGCTTCTTGAGCATTTTGGGATTTTTTGCTAAACACACGAGGTTTGCTTGGCAGCATGCCTTTTTGATATTTTGACTCTATGAAGTTTCTTATGTCATTTAAGGCATCATTAGATAAATTTGTAGAATCAGTTCTCATATATGAAATAAGACCAACTGACTCACCATCACCAAGGTCTATACCTTCATAGAGTTTTTGTGCAACAGACATGGTTTTTTTAGCAGTAAATCCTAATTTTTTAGCTGCCTCTTGCTGTAAAGTTGAAGTTATAAAAGGAGGATATGGATTTCTTCTTAGTGTTTTCTCTGTTATTTCATCAACTATAAGATATCCATTAGCATCACTAAGAATTATTTTTTTAGCTGCTAGAGCTGTTTCTTCATTGGTAAAGCTAAATTGCTCTATTTTGGTTTTGTTAAATTCTGTTAGATTTGCGAGTATTTGCTTTTGTTTAAAAGTATCTGCAGTAAGACTCCAATAGTCTTTTTTGATAAAATTTTCACGTTCAATTTCACGTTCTACTATCATTCGTAAGGCAGGACTTTGCACTCTTCCAGCAGATAACCCGCTTGTAATCTTACGCCATAGCAGAGGAGATAGGTTAAAACCAACTAGAAAATCTAAAGCTTGACGAGCTTTTTGAGCATTCACAAGATCCATAGAAATTTCTTTAGGGTTAGCTATTGCATTAGATACGGCTGTTTTAGTAATTTCATTAAAGCTAATTCTATAAACATTTTTACCTTTTAGGAGTTTAGCATTTTTAAGAATTTCTTGAACATGCCATGATATAGCTTCTCCTTCTCTATCTGGATCAGTAGCAAGATATATATTCTCAGCTTCTTGAGCAGATTTTTTTATAGCTTCAATATGCTTTTTACTTTTATCGTTAATAACATACTTAATTTTGAAGTTATCATTTACATCTATCGAAGTATCTTTTGAAGGGATCTCTCTTACATGCCCAAACGAGGCTAAGATATCAAAATCTTTTCCTAAGTATTTTTTGATAGTTTTAGTTTTTGCTGGTGATTCTACGACCACTAAATTTTTTGCCATTTTTTACCTTTTTCTAATTTTTTTCTAAAAAAGAGTTTTATTTATGCTTTGTAGTTGCATTATAAAATATAAGAAAAGCAGATGCTTATCAATAGTTAATATCATAAAAGTTAGTTTTATAGTCAATAAATATAGACTATAATTCTGTAAGTATTTTTTTAATTATTAATAAGCTAAGCTATATAGTTTAAGGTTTCGATTAGATGAAAGCAGCTAAAGTAATTTCATTACTCCAGCAAAAAGGAGGTTCTGGGAAAACCACTACCGCAATCAATATAGCGTGTGGTTTAAAAGAGTTGGGTTTTAAAGTTGCCATAGTAGACATGGATAAAGATAAACCAGATGCATACATGTGGATGACAAAAAACAATGAAAACAATGATTTTGTTTACAACTTAGATGAGAAAAATGTTCGTGAAAAGGTCCTAGAATTAAAATCCTCCGTAGATTTTATAGTTATTGATACTCCTCCAAATTTCCAAACAGCTGCATTAAAGTCAGCTTTGTTGTCAGATTTGGTTGTGATTCCATGTTCACCAAGCGGTATGGATCTTTCTGGATTGGTAGAAGCAAAAGATTTAGCTTTAACAGCAAATAAACCATATAAGTTTTTTGCAAATAGAGTACAAATGCAATCGAATATGTCAAAAAGTTTAATAGAATTTTTTGAAGAGGATGGACATTTTTTTGAAGCTTTCGTTTCCCAAAGTGTTAAGTTTATCGAAGCAGAAGCAGAAGGTGTGTATATAGGTGACTATGCAAATGGTAGTAAAGTTCATCTTCAAGTTAAAAAGCTTGCTAGAGAAGTAGAGGAGTTTTTTGGAGAGGGTATAAATGGCTAAAAAAGTATCTCTAGCTAATCGTAAAATTAACCAAAAAATTAATGACCCAGTAAGCCAAGAGAAAAAAGATATTCTAAGAGCTATGCAGCTACAGGAATTAAGTGAGCAAGCAAGCAAAGTAGGTAGACTTTTTGAACTACCTCTTAGTATTATACAACCTGATAGAAATCAGCCACGTAAAACGTTTAAAAACATAGAATCTTTAGCAGATAGTATTAGAGAAAATGGTGTGATTCAACCAATTATAGTTACACCTAAAAATATTGATGGTACTCACCATATAATTGCAGGTGAAAGAAGGTATCTAGCAAGTATACAAGCAGAGCGTAGTACGATACCATGTATTGTTAGAGAAGAAGAGTCTGATGCAAGTATACTATTGTTACAACTTCTAGAGAATGATCAACGTGAGAATGTTTCCCCATTTGAAGAAGCCGACGCATTAAGACAACTGATTGAAGTTAAAAAACTAAAAAAAGCTGATATAGCAAAAATACTTGGACGAGATGCAAGCTGGATTTCTATGCGTTTGAAAATATCTGATGCAGATGAGGCTATTCGCGAATTAGCCCAAAAGGGTATCATAGAAGATGTACGCACTTTATATGAGCTAAAAAAGTTTGCTGAAGAAATTCCAGAAGGTGCTAGCGAATTTGTTAAAAAAGCCTTGGATAACAAAATTTCAGGATCCTTTAGATCAGCTATAACACGTTATAGAGAAAACTGGAAAAGAAAAACTCAAATTTTAGATAGTGCAAAACTAGATGTGATAAATGTAAAAGAAGTATCTAAAGAAGGTAAGCTTCTAAAAATAAAAGGCTCTCGTTCAGGATTAAAAGCACATACTTATACTTTTGAGATAACAGAAGAATTTAAAAAAATACTATTTGAAGCACTTGTAAAATAAGATTTATGAAGATAGCTATATTACAAACAGATCATATTCCAGAGCATCGACGTGAAATGGCTGGAGGTAATTATCCAGAGATGTTTGCAAATTTATTTTTTAAATTGTCATTGATTGTGGATTTTGATATTTTTGATGTGACAGAGCAAGATTATCCATCAGATTATGATATATATGATGGTTTTATAATAACAGGTAGTAAAGCCACTGCATTTGATAACTTACCATGGATATCTAAGCTTAAATCAACTATAGTTGAGTTGTATAATAGTAGTAAAAAAATAATAGGAGTCTGCTTTGGTCATCAGATTTTAGCACAAG
Source organism: Allofrancisella inopinata (assembly GCF_012222965.1). Classification (NCBI taxonomy): domain Bacteria; kingdom Pseudomonadati; phylum Pseudomonadota; class Gammaproteobacteria; order Thiotrichales; family Francisellaceae; genus Allofrancisella; species Allofrancisella inopinata. The sequence continues at coordinate 348,631 of NZ_CP038241.1, forward strand.
CTTTAGGAGGCAGAGTTGAGCGAGCTACTAAAGGTTTCTCTGTTGGAATAAAAAATGTGAAGATTTTAACAAAAAAATCTTGGATGGAGCCATTTCATCATTATTTGAGCTTATTGTTTTATCATCAAGATATGATAGTTGAGCTCCCTACAGGGGCTGAGCTTATAGGAACTAGTGATTATTGTCAGATCCAGATGTTTTGTATTAGTAATCAAATATTTGGTATACAAGCTCATCCAGAGATGTTAAAAACACATAATTACGCTTTGATAAAAGAGTATCAAGATGAGATAAAAAACGAATTTCAGCATGCTTTAGAAAGTTTGAGAATAAGAGATAATAGTTTAGTGATAGGCCATTGGATGGCAAATTTTTTTGAATTTAAGGATTAATGATGCAGATTAAACGTTTAGTTGTATTTGGTGATAGTTTATTAGATGCAGGGAATATTATAAAAACGCTAGATGTGCCAGGGGAGCCGTATTATCAAGGTAGATTCTCTAACGGTATAGTATCTACAGAATATTTAGCTCAGTATATCGCTAAAGATCAAAACATAGAGACTATTGAGCATAAAAGTTATGCTATTGGTGGAGCTTTAACTCATGGTAATAATCCTTCATCTTTACTGAGGTATCATTCTTTTGCTGTCTCACAACAGGTAATAAGATTTGAAAATGAAGAAGGGAGATTTTCTAAAGATGATCTTGTGATCATAAATGGTGGAGCTAATAATTTTATGTTTACCATTTACAATGAAATACCTTATATAAATATTATGGCTAAACTCAGAGTTGCCAGAGATCTTAAAAAAATAATCACAAAAACTATTAAGATGGGCGCTAGTAATATTATAGTTTGGAATATTCCTGATGTGACTAAAGCACCTGCGTATAAAGACTATTTGTCTAATTGGGTTGGTAAGTTTTTTAGATCATATTTGCAACTAAATATTAATTTACAAAATAACCTGCTTAAAAGTCGTGTAAATGATTTGCAACTTTTATTCCCTAAAGTAAATATAAAGCTCTTTGATTTTTATGCTTTACTGAATGATTGTTTCAATAATCCTACTGATTATGGTTTTGAAAATGTTACAGATATTTGTGTAGACAGCTATGGAGGAGCAGATTCTCTTGGCAATATTCAATATGAGATAGAGTTAGTAAATGACCCGGATAAATTTTTATGTTGGGATTATTGTCATCCTACAACAAAAGGTCATGAAGTAATAGCTAAGAGAATGTTTGAACTTTTAAAGCATAATATTTAACCTTTAAATCCTAGAGCAATAATATAAAACTCTCTAGATCTAGATCGTGACGATTTAGGCTTAAATTGAGTAACTTTGGTAAAGTGGTTTTTAACTTGCTTTATATATTTATCAGCTCCTTCACCTTGAAAAATTTTAGCTACGAAACCTCCACTTTTTTTAAGATTGTTTATTGCAAAATCTAGAGCTAGTTCTAATAAGAATATAGATTTAGCTTGATCAGAAGTTTTATTACCACTTATATTTGGAGACATATCGGAAACTATACAGTCTATTTTATTTTGACCAACTAGGTTATTTAGTTTCTCATAAGTTTCATCACTTGTAAAATCGCCTTGAATAAAATCCACGCCTGGGATAGGTACCATTTCAAGTAAGTCAAGAGCAATGAGTTTTCCATTAGAACCAATATATTTGATTATCTGCTCAGACCAACCACCTGGAGCAGCGCCTAGGTCTATAACAAACATATTTTGTTTAAATATTTTGTATTTTTCTTGAATCTCAATTATTTTAAAGCTTGCTCTACTACGATAGCCTAGTTTATTTGCCTGAATAACATAGTAATCTGAGTTGTGCTCTTGTACCCAGCGTTTACTACTAGCTGTTTTAACCATTTCTTGTATTTATTGGAAAGTTTGTTATATTGTATGAATATTTAAATCTTAAATAAAGTCTAATCCCTGTTTTAAGGTTGATATAAATTTATAAACTTAAGTCTTTTGGATATAATGGTTATATATTGAATGTTTATAGGTTTATAAATGTTAAGGAAAATGTTTCTTATAGGATTAGGGGTTTTAGCTATTAGTTCTTGTACAGTTAGAGAGGATATTCAAGATAATATAGATCATTATAATAGATTAACTAGAGACCAAAATGTTAAGGAAATTAGTTTTGCTAAATATACAAATACAGTTGAGGGAATGCGATTTTTAGTTGCAAATCACCCAGATCAAGTAATTTTCTTAGATGGTGAAGACTTTGACGCCAGGTATAGTAAATTGGTAGGTTACCTTAAGCATGAAGGATACACTATAGTAGTCGATGAAAAATTACCAGCAGTAGCTACAATTATAGCAGAGGTTAATAAGCCTATGCCAGATGTTTATTATGTTGGTATTTTAATGGAACAGAATTCTCGAGCTAAGCAAACTAAATACAGTATAGTTTACGGAGATAATAATTTCTTAGCTCGTAAATTTTATAATGATTATAAAAAAACACTGTAAAGTAAAAGTTTGTAATTCTTAAACTAGCTTTAAGTAAATTTTGGATTTTAATCCTTGAGCGTGGTTTGTGCACATCTCTAGAGACATGACTTGTAGATACTTAGCTTGGTTATTATAATCGTAGTACCAGTAGAAGTATGAATATAGGTATAAATGTGGACATAGTTGAGTATAAAAAGCTTAAACTTAAGTGTTATTTATCTCCTGAGACACTTTTTCAAAGTAGCCAAGGTTATGATAATAACTTTCGGGATTTAAATAGCTCATATAGGAATAGTCTTAAGTGTAGTTTCCAAGGTATTTTCAGAAAGTGGAGGAGTTTTAAGGGAGACCACTATCAGGGCGATTTTGTTTGGGACGGTAGTGATAATATTACTATTGGAGATCTCTTTTTTGGCACTGGCCGCGGTGGCCATCCAAGCTTGACAGAGCAAGGTGTAACTAAATGTGCAGGCGTTATTGAAAAGGACACATTTTTTTTTCATAGTGGGCATTTTAAACCAAAAGCGTGCAATGTAATCCCCTTTATGTTCAAATTTATTGATAATTCACTATATAATTGTAAATCAGAAGAGGAAAAACAAGAGTGGTTGACCCACTTATGTGAAAAAATGATAATAAGACTCTATTACGATGATAGTGGAGATACAATGGATACTAATTTTGCTAATTTATGTGAGGATTTTCTAAATGGTAAGTACACATTTAAGAAACCATCACCTATAACAAGAAATTTAATTCATGAAGAGCAAAACTGGCAACTTAATAATAACTATAGTGTGAGACCGCCATCTATAACAAAAACCATGATTAGAGAAGGCTATAAATGGCAACCTGATAGTAGTAGTAACAACTGTAGTGCGTGTAATCAAGTGATTAAGGGATCGTTTTTTAGCACAAATAAACATCATTGTCGTTCATGTGGGCATATTATTTGTGGTAATTGTTACATAATTACTAAAATAGATAACCCGTTAAGTGGCAAGGGTATGAAAATCAAGCAAGGATTATATAAGACGAAAGTATGTACTACTTGTGTTAGTTTGCAACAGCCCCTATGTATGAATTAGAAATTATAGAGCTCGTACGTAACTCACGTCTTTATCTTATTATATTTAATTATTTATAAGGTTTCTGTCAATAATACTACCCACTTGTCAAAATTCCTATATAGAAAAGCGAATTTTAATTTGTATACTTATCTTTGTAAGATCAATGTAGCAAACGACAGCAGGTAGTATTATATGATTAACTTATATTATGAATGGACACAAAAAGGTATATATGAAAAATTACAAAAAACAGTTGACGCATCAGGTGTTTGTCATGGCTTAGCAGCTTTACTATTTCGTTATATTAGACATTATAAAAAATTACCTAAAAAAAGTCGTTGGGAAGAAGTTGTCGATAGCAACCAAAACTTCATCAAGGACGCGCAGAATTTTCAAAAATTTGATAAAATAAGTAATTTTTATGGCAAAATTAAAGAAACTATAACTTATGGGGAATATAATGCAGCTTCAGATTATGACCAATTTATATACTTGAGTGATTATATTTGTAAAGATAATTCTAATGATGTTTATCTAGTTTCAATATCAACTCATGTTACAGTTCTTGTGAGAATTGAAAATAAAGTTTATTATTTTGATCCAAATATAGGTCTTTTGGGATGTGAATCCTCATCCATAGCTGTTAAGCGGTTACTTCTTTTTGTGTGGACGCAAAAAGGTTATGGGATGTCAGAACATATTCTCAAAGCCAAACTCTATTCTAAAAAAACAAAGCATTACAAGGAAAATAGTGAGAAATATCAGATTTGGAAGACTAGATATGCAGAATACACAAAAAATAGAACCGGAAAGTTAAATAAAGAAGTTCGGCTTCCTATGTTGGCTACAAAGCTAACAGTTAAGCGTTTAAATTTAGGAAGTATTGAAGCGTTAGACTCAAAAGTGAAAGTCAATTGGCCGTTTAGCTTTACAGATGATAGAGTTGATATCGCAAAATTTAATTTATTGAAAAAACAATCATTACCTGAAGATTTAAGAAATATTAATAAAAATACTTTTCTCAATAAACAACTAGAACACAAAGATTACGAAGCTAAATGTCATGAAGAGGATAAAAAACAAGCTTTAATGGTAAAAGCTTCATGGGGGATACTTGGAAACGACATTGTAATTGGTTTACTAAAGGAAATGAAAGTTTATGACCAAAAAAATGAACAGCAACAGCTTGCGGAAATAAAAAATGATTATGAAGTATGTAAAAATCCTCTGTATATAGATACTAATCAACGTTTAACTGTAGCTGGACTTATTCAGTCAAAAATATATTTTGGTTGGCGTTTTAATTGTGAAAGCTGTAATCTTATTAAAGGTAAACCTAATGGAATAACAGTTGGCAGAGGCAATAACGCATTTTTTCAACCTCAACCTACTCAATGCTGTAAGGAATGTCAAACTAGAATAGATGCTCTAATCTAGAGTAGATGATCTTTCAGGCGCTATAAAAAACTAGAGATGGTATAATAATAAAACTTATAATACTTAACTTAAACTCTAGTTTTTTTATAAAAAGACTTTAAAATTATCAATATAACTCCACAAGTGATTGCTGAATCTGCAATGTTAAAAGCAGGCCAATGATAGTTGCCAAGATGAAAATCTAAAAAATCTATAACAAAGCCTCTAAAAGCTCGATCGTAAAAATTTCCTAATGCGCCGCCAAGTATCAATGAGAAAGAGATTAGATTTAGTTTAGCTTGTATTGGTTGTTTTATAATCAAACATATAAGTATGACAGCAGCAATTAAAGAGATTATAGAGAACATCATTAGTTGCCATGAGGTCTGACTATTACTTAAAAAGCTAAATGCTGCTCCATGGTTATACAGTAAAGTTAAGTTAAAAAAATTTGTTATTTTAACAGGAGTAGCAAAATTTAAGTTGATATTAGCTAGGTATTTAGTATACAAATCAAGGGCTATGATTATAATAGCTAACCCAAAATACTTAAGTTTAGGTCTAAGCATATTTGCGAGACTCCCCTGATTCTGTCGTAATATTTTCTATACAGCGACTGCATATATCTTTATGCTCAGGATTTTTGCCAACTGTAGAGCTACGATGCCAACACCTTTCACATTTTGGTTCTAGCATTTTTTGGATATCAATATATAAGCCTTGTATATCCGTAGGTGTAGCATCACTAGGCTTTCCACCAAGGTCTTTTAACTTAGCTTCAGAAGATATTAGTAAAAATCTTAGCTCATCCTCAATTTTTGCTAGAAGCTTATAGTTTTGCTGATCAGCATAAAGAGTTATTTTTGCTTCTAAAGATGCTCCGATGAGATTTTCATTTCTCTTTATCTCTAGTACTCTATTTACTTCGGATCGAACTTCTTGGATTTTCGCCCAGAAATCTAAATCTAATTCACCAGTTAAAGAGAATGATTTTAGCTCTGTATACCATTCACATAACTGGATTGGTAAATCAGTTATTTTTGGAGTAGCTTCCCATATTTCATCAGCGGTATATGATAAAATTGGGGCTATCCATCTAACTAATGCATGTACAATATGGTAAATTGCTGTTTGTGCTGACTTACGTGGATGCCCATCAGTTTTAGCTGTGTATTGTCTATCCTTAATAATATCAAGATAAAAACTACCCATTTCAATCGAGCAAAAATGATGTATTAGCTGAGCTACTGTATGAGTCTGGTAGTTTTCGTAAGCTTGAATTATTTTATCCTGAAACTCTTTTGTTTTTGCTATTGCCCACTGGTCAAGTTTAACCAACTTATCAAACTCTATAATATCAGACTTAGGATCAAAACCAGTTAAGTTAGATAATAGAAATCTTGCTGTATTACGCAATCTACGGTATGTATCAGCGGTTCTTTTAAGAATCTGATCTGACACAGCCATTTCACTTTTATAGTCACTAGAAGCAACCCATAAACGCAAGATGTCAGCTCCTAAAGTATTATAGATATCTTGAGGAGATGTTACATTACCTAAAGACTTAGACATCTTACGACCATGCTCATCAACTACAAAACCATGAGTTAAAACTTCTTTGAAAGGTTTTTCTCCTTTAGCAGATAACCCAACAAGTAGAGAGGTTTGAAACCAACCACGATGTTGGTCTGACCCTTCTAAATATAAATCAGCGGGATAATTTAATTGAGGATCCTTATCTAGTACACACATGCTAGAAGATCCTGAATCAAACCAAACGTCTAAGGTATCCTTTACAGATTTATACTCGTTAGTTTCTGATATAAACTCGCTATCTTGAGCATTAAACCAAGCTTCTATACCACCTTTTTCTATCTTTTGAGCTACTTTCTCAAGAATTTCAGCTGTATTGGGATGCAACTCTTCTGTATCTTTATGGATAAATAGTGGTAGCGGTACTCCCCAAGTTCTTTGACGAGAGATGCACCAGTCTGGTCTGTCTTTCATCATCGCTTCTATACGGTTTTGACCCCATGAAGGAATCCACAGTGTATTTTTAATAGCAGTCATCGCGTTATCACGTAAATTTTGTTTCTCCATGCTTATAAACCACTGTGGGGTAGCTCTAAACATCAAAGGAGTTTTATGACGCCAGCAATGAGGGTAGCTATGTTTTATTTTATCAAAATTCATTAAACGTTTTCTTTCACCTAAAAGCTCTACTATTCTATCGTTAGCTTTGAAAATAAATTCACCGGCAAAGAGTTTAGTATTTTCACTATAACAACCATTACCTTTTACAAAGGATTCCATAGATAGATTGTGTTCTTTACCTATAGAAAAATCTTCTACACCGTGAGTAGGAGCTGTATGAACCATACCAGTACCATCAATATCAGTTACATGATCCCCATGTAAGATAGGGACATGGCGGCTGTAAAAAGGATGCTCAACAATTATACCGGTTAGCTTATCTCCAGTAGTTGTGGCGATAAGTTTAGCATTATCTGTGGCGTACCTTTTTAAAGTTTGTTCAACCAAGCCACTAGCTAGTATTATGTAAAAGTTATCAATTTCTACTAGACTATAATTAAGATTATTGTGTACAGCAATAGCTTGGTTAGCAGGTAGTGTCCATGGGGTGGTAGTCCATATCACCGCAAAAGCTTCATTTTTTAGAGATTCTAATCCAAATGCTTTAGCAAGTTTATCATGGTCTTTTACTTTAAATTTTACATCAATTGCTGGTGAGACTTTATCCATATACTCAACTTCTGCTTCAGCTAATGCTGAGCTACAATCAGTACACCAGTGTACGGGCTTAAATCCTTTACTTAGATGACCGTTTGAGATTATTTTAGCTAAAGTTCTAATCATGTTAGCTTCGTATTCAAAGTTCATTGTCAGATAAGGATTTTCCCAGTCTCCTAATACACCTAATCTTTTAAAATCTTTTTTTTGTAACTCTACTTGTTGTTTTGCATATTTACGGCATTCTTTTCTGAAAGTATTTTCATCTATCTTTTGTCCAGCTTTACCATATTTTTTTTCAACTTGTAGCTCAATTGGCAAACCGTGGCAATCCCATGTTGGAATATATGGAGCATCGTAACCACTTAAAGTTTTTGATTTTACTATAATATCTTTAAGAATCTTATTAACAGCATGACCAACATGTATATTTCCATTAGCGTAAGGAGGTCCATCATGAAGTATAAATTTATTCCTCCCAGCAAAATGCTCACGGATTTTTTTATAGATATCTTGCTTTTCCCATTTGTTAAGAATCATGGGCTCTTTGTTTGCAAGGTTACCCTTCATAGAAAAAGAAGTTTTAGGAAGGTTTAAAGAGTCTTTGTAATCACTCATGCGGATTCCTTAGTTTATTTGGTATATGATTAATTTAAAGTTTAATGAAATCAAACTATTTAAATACAAATTATAAAGTACAAAGCTAGTTATGTTAATAGTCTAGGATGTAGTTATCAATCTTTTTGCTGCTTGTATATCTTTGGCTATTTGGTCTTTTAGCTCATCAAAGGAGTTAAATTTCTTTTCAGCGCGAATAAATTCAAGTATTTCTACCGTTATATGCTTTTTATAAATTTCTCTGTTAAAATTAAAAATATGAGTTTCTAAAAGATTATTTTTACCGTCCACAGTTGGTCTGGTTCCGGCGTTAGAAACACCATAGAAAACTTCATCATCAATATATATTTTAGTTAAATAGACACCTTTTAACACAGAGTTTTTAAGTAATTTTTGGTTTGCAGTATGGAAACCTATTTTTCTACCGTTTTTTTGTCCGTGTATAACTCGTGAGTTTATTCTTAGTGGTTTTCCTAGTAGCTTTGCAGCATTTTCAAGCTTGTGGTTTTCAATAGCTGTACGTATTTGGCTGCTACTAATGCGTTGGTTGTTAAGAGTTAAAGTAGATATTTTATCAACCTGAAAGTCATATTTTTTTGAGAGTTGTTCCAAAAGATTATAGTCTCCTTTACGGTTTTTACCAAATTTAAAGTCATCACCAATAATTATATGCTTGATTTTTAGTTTTTTAACAAGGTATTCAGTGACAAACTCCTCGGCATCAATATTGGCAAATTGCTCATTAAATTTTTGACAAATAATGTTTTTTATCCCTGCATGATTAATATTTATAATTTTGTTTCTAAAGTCATAAATTCTAGTAGGAAGTTTTTCTTTTCTAAAAAACTCTTTGGGCAAAGGTTCAAAGAAAAAAACAAAAGGAACTAAAATATTTAAATATGAGATTGAAAGAAGTTTATTGATTACGGTTTGGTGCCCTAAATGAATCCCATCAAAAGCTCCTATTGCTACAGCTGTATTTTGGGTACTAGAGAATTTGTTTAGGTGGGTTATTATGTTCATTACAAATGTTTTATTGGATGTTGGAAAAACCATAACTAATAGCATTATAGTATTCATTTTTTGTTGAAAAAAAGCAACTGCTGTTAGATACTTATTAGCTGTAAAAGAGCATTAGTGTATTATAGTTTTTGTGCAATTCAACCTTTGGCTAGACATGGAAAAGAAAAGAATAAGAAAATTAAGAAATAAAACTGGAAAAGTTTTTGCAATTGAAACAAACCTTACAGGTAGAAAGTTACTAAATAATCGCGTTTTAAATAAGGATGTAGCTTTTAGTCAAGAAGAGAGAATAGTTTTTGACTTAGTAGGGTATCTACCAGAGAAGGTGGAAAGCTTGGAAGAGCAGGCTCTTAGAGTTAGAAGGCAACTGGATCTTAAGCCTAACTCACTAGAAAAATACGTTTTTCTCAATAGGTTACATGATTTTAACCTTACACTTTTTTACCATTTTGTACGTGAGAATTTAGAAGAAATAATGCCAATAATATACACTCCAACTGTTGGTGAAGCTGTACAAAAGTATAGTAGCCAGTTTAGAAAACAAAGCGGTTTATTTATTTCAATTAATCATAAAAAGCATATTGGTAAAATTCTAGAAAGGTATGACTTTAATAGTATTGATTTGGTTTTGGTCACTGATGGTGAAGCTGTGCTTGGCATAGGAGATCAAGGGATAGGTGGCATGAATATCAGTATAGGCAAAATTATGGTATATGTTGCTGCAAGTGGTATAGATCCAGCTAGAGTTCTACCTGTGCAGCTTGACATGGGCACTAATAATGATGAACTACTAAGCGCGCCTGGATATTTGGGTATGCGCTTGCCAAGAGTCTCAGGAGAGACTTATGATGAATTTATTGAAGAGTTTGTGACACAAGTTAAAAGTAGGTTTCCTAATGTGTTTTTACATTGGGAAGATATTGGTAGAGATAATGCTACACGTATTCTTGAGAAATACAAAGAAAGATTATGCACTTTTAATGATGATATAGAAGGTACAGGTATTGTTGCAGCAGCTAATTGTATAGCGGGATTAAAAACTGTGAATTCTATCAGAATCAACGCAGGGGAGCTAACCACAGAGCAAGCTATAAGTAGTATTAGTAATATTAAAGTAGTAATTTTTGGCGCAGGTAGCGCAGGTTGTGGTATAGCCAGACAGATAGCTGATATAATAGCAGATAGAGCGCAAGTTTCTATTGAGAGGGCAAGACAAAATATTTATCTAGTTGATAGGTATGGTTTGGTAACTGATAAGTTAAAAGCAAAACGAGTTACTCCTGAACAAAGGTTATTTATAAAAAGCTCAAAAGAGTTTAATAAGTGGAACGTTACTGACATAAATTGTATCACCTTAGAAGAAACTGTAAAAAACACTAAAGCTAAAGTCCTAATAGGCACATCTGGTCAGCCAGGAACATTTACCGAAGAGATAATAAAAGAAATGACTAAGCATAATAATTATCCTATTATTATGCCTCTTTCTAATCCTACTTCACTATGTGAAGCTTTACCGGAAGATATTGTTAAATGGAGTGACGGTAAAGCTCTAATAGCTACGGGTAGTCCATTTCCAGATGTTGAATATAATGGTAAGAAATATCGTATATCACAAGGTAATAACGCCTTTATTTTTCCAGGGTTAGGTCTAGGATGCGTTGCTGTACATGCTAGAGTTTTAACTAGTGGAATGATTAGAGCAGCTTGTTATAGATTAAGTGAGTTGTCCCCTATGGTTATTAATGAAGATATTACACAGCCATTACTAGCAAAAATCACAGATTTAGTGGAAGTGACTAAAGAAATCACAAAAGCTGTAGTTAAACAAGCTATAGTAGAAGGTGTACATGAAGTAGATATAGACCTAGAAGATGTAACTGATGAAGAGTTAGCTCAAGAAATAGATAGGTTAATAAATCTTTCTTCTTGGACGCCGACTTATGCTCCATATATGCCAATATAAGCAATTAAAAACTTTAGTTTTTTCTCCTGTTTAATTTAATTTTGTGATAGAATAGGCGTAATTTCTCAGTTGTTAAGATTTCTATTGTTTATTTGTTGAAAATGTTATTCTTAATTGCTAAAATCAAAAAAACTCTATGTGTTTTTGGTTAACTTAACCGAGGTTTTTAATGTATAGAAAATTAAGTAAAACTTACGCTATTGTTGGTGGTATTTTGTCTTGTTGGAGCTTTGGTTATTCTGCAGAAAATTCTCCAGAAGTTGCTTCCCAAGGTGGGCCATTAGGCTTTACAAGTATTGGTGAACAGGATATTGATGATAAATCATCAAATAGTAGTAGTGCTACGGGTACCAATACGACAAACATAGATGAAAGAAAGCTACTATTACAGTTGCAACAACAAGTCCAGCAATTACAGGGTCAGTTACAACAATTAAAAAAACAACAAACAAATTTTAATAACACTTCTAGTGGCGGGTCTCAGTTTACAACTTATAGCTCTAAAGTAGATGATAATAAAGAGTTTGGAAGAGCAAATCCTAATGCATCTTTGAAGGAATCTTTTATAGATAGTGACAATTCAGATATTTTAGAAAATGTCAGTTCAGATCATGCTATTGTAAACTTAGGAAACCAGTCTTTTGGAGGGGTATTTAACAAAAACGGAGGTACTGATGTAGGTGGGGCACCTCCAATTACAACCCAAGGTCAAATAGCCTTTTTAGGTTCATATTCAGGTAACAATAGCATCCCAATTGGAATGATATCTTCAAACCTTTTTGCTTCTACATTGATGGGTCAAAGAAGTAAATTTGACGATTACTCAGTTTTCTTTGGGGGCTTCTTAGAAACTGATGCGCAAGTATTTTTTGGTAGTCAAATTACAAAAAATAATGGTGATATATCCCAAAGTAATGGTCAAAATATTTATCTAACAGCTGCAAACTTATATTTCTTATCAAACCTTGGACATTATGTTACAGCTCAGTTTGATTTTGATACAGACGAATCTGGTAGTTTTAACTTAGGTAATGCTTTCGTAATGTTTGGTAACTTAGATACTTCGCCTTTCTTTGTAACTGCAGGTAGAAACAAGTTATCTGTTGGTTCTTATGGTGGCGGTGGTACTTTAACTTCGGGTATAATTAAGAATTTTTTATCACCAGGACAAGTCACTAACGTTTCTCTTAATTATAAGTCTGATACTATCAACGCCAATGTGGCTGTGTTTGGTTCAGATGATAGACGTGCTAACTTTTCTACAGGTTTATTTTATGCTGATAGTTTATCAGAAAATCTAGCAGCTGGTTTTAATGTTGGATATGTATTTAATATGGCCGGTGCAGGTAATAGTGCTCTTGCAGGAGCATTAAAAGATACACCACAAGAGAATGATAATGTGGGTGTTTTTAACCTTGATGCCAACTTAGGATATGCTATGTTAGGAGGGTTTTGGCAGGTTCAAGCAGGTTGGGCAACTACAACTAACGAAGAAAACTTCAATGGCACAGGTAATAACGTTCTTGCAGGTGCATGGTATACAGCTCTTAACTATTCACTGGAACTTTTTGGTAGAAATACTAACTTTGGTGCATCCTATGGTCAATCTTATAATGCTGCTAATATACCAATGACTATAGCTTCTTCGCCTATTAGTTTTGGACGAGCAGCCTCAGGTATTCAAAACCAATTTATTGTTTCTGCTCAGCGAGCTTATTTTGATGATAATGTGCTATTTGGTCCAGAGTACGCATACCAAAAGCTTTATGGTGGCCAGCATATGAATACTATTACGCTTGATGTTTCAGTATATGTTTAATAAGAGTCTTTTATAGTGTAGAATAGGACCCTAAATACCATATCATAGTTGTTTTTTAATTTTGATGTCAAAAAAAAAGTATTTTTTTCCACAGTGCTGTCAATTTTTAGTGTTAGCGTAGCTAACTCTAAAGATACTGCTAGTGATCTTAAGAATATTCAACAACAAGAAATAAGTAAACTAGTACATCAAATTCAGCTTTTAGAGCTTGAGGTCGGTAATCTTAACTCCAAGCAGCAAAGTCCGGTTAGTTTGGATTTACAAAGAGAGATTATAAACTCTACTTTTAATGATGACCTTTTCGAGTATAAGAGTAAAGAGCTTCAAGAAAAGATTTTTCAAGAGCGTATAAATAAGAATAATAAAAAAGTATCAGATGTTAATGTAGGTGGTGAAGTTAAGATTACAACTCAGGGTCAGGTATCTTACGTTGGATCATTTTCAAGTAATAACAGTATCCCAATTGGTCAGCTACCTAGTAATTTATTTGCTTCTAGTATACTTAACCAAAGAGGGTTGTATGATGATTATGCTATTTTCTTTGGCGGTTTTATAGAAACTGATTTGCAAGGCTGGAGAGGTTCAGCTATCACTCAACGTAATGGTTCGGTGCTTGAAGGCGCTGGTGAGGGAGTTTACTTAACTGCAGCGACACTTTATTTTTTGGCAAATGTTGGTCATTATGTTACAGCTAATTTAGATTTTTCAGCTAGTCAGAATAATAGCTACAACATCCAAGATGCTTTTTTCATGATTGGAAATTTAGATACGTCACCGTTTTTTTTATCTGTAGGTAAGTACAGGGTTTCTTTAGGAAGTTTTGGGGGAGGTGGCCCTTGGACAACTGGTCTAACTGCAAATATGTTTCGCCCACTTCGTGTAGCTAATGCAGCTATTAATTATAAGGGGGATACTTCAAATGCTAACTTCACAGTTTCAAATGCAGGAGATCATCCTACTTTTTCTTTGGCCTATTTTGATGCAGTTAGGTTATTTGATATAGTTCAACTTGGTTTTAATACAGGATATATGCATGATATTCGTGGTGCTAATAATAGGTTTTCATTTGTAAATAAGCGAGTAGGCGAGTTTAATATCGACTTTGCTTTGAATCTTACAAATATGTTTCCTGGTAGTTTTAACTTAGGAGCAGGTTGGGCCACTACAACAAATAAAAGCGTCCAATTTAATGGTATAAGTGATTCCTACGCAGGAGCTTTTACAGTTCAAGCTGCATACACATTTACTATTTTTGGAAGTGGTCAGAATATTAACATCAGCTATGGCCATTCTTACAATGCAGAAAATATACCTATGCCCCTTTCTTTTTCAGCAAGTAGATTTATGGGTGCCTCCGGAATTAAAGATCAGGTATTGATCTCTACACAAAGGTCTTTTTTTGATGATAATGTATTGTTTGGTCCGGAGTATTCTTATCAAAGTTTGTATAATGGCCAGCATATGAATACTGTTACTTTAGATATTTCAGTTTATATCTAAATAGTATTCGCTTTATAAATACATATAAATAGAGTAATATTGAGCAATAATAATATAATAATCTAAATGGCTATATTTTAATGTCTTTTCTAACAGCTATAGTGGGTAGAGCAAATGTTGGTAAATCTACTTTATTTAATGTATTAACTAATTCCCGAGATGCTTTGGTTTTCGATTTTGAGGGTGTTACTCGTGACCGCCAGTATGGACAATCAAAATACGATGACCTTGATTATCTGGTAGTAGATACTGGAGGAATTTCTGATAAAGATATTGGCTTTGATGAATTTATGGCAAAGCAAGCAGAGATGGCTATAGACGAAGCAAATTTAGTTTTTTTTGTTGTTGATGGCAGGTCAGGGTTAACAAGTGGTGATGAATATGTTGCTAATTTACTTCGTCAGAAAGATAAAAAAGTCGTAGTAGTTGTAAATAAAGTAGACGGCGTTGAAGAAAACTCAGCAATGGCAGAGTTTTATGAATTAGGTTTTGAAAAAGTATTTGCTATATCTGCAGCACATCGTCGTAATATTCAAAAGCTTTTAGATAAGTATTTAAAAAAACCGTTGCTAGAGTATTACCAAGATCATACACAAACAGATGAGCATAAAGAAAAATCTCGCCATGGTGTACATTTTTCATTAATTGGTAGACCAAATGTTGGTAAATCAACTTTGACTAATAGAATGCTTGGAGAGGAAAGAGTAGTTGTATTTGATATGCCTGGTACAACTATTGATAGTGTAAGTATTCCCTTTGAACGTCATGGTAAAAAATATACTATTATCGATACTGCTGGAGTACGTAGACGAGGTAAGATAAAGCAAACTTTAGAAAAATTTTCAGTAGTAAAAACATTACAATCTATACAAGATTCTAACGTTGTAGTCGCTGTTGTTGATGCCAGAGAAGGCATTTCAGATCAAGATTTAAGTCTAATCCATTTTGCTATAAAAAATGGCAGAGCATTAGTTATCGCTGTTAACAAGTGGGATGGTATGACAGATGAAGCTAAAGAAAACGTTAAAAAAGAACTTAAAAGACGTCTATTTTTCTTACAAGATTATATAGATATCCATTTTATTTCAGCATTACATGGTACAAATGTTGGTCATGTATTTGAATCTATAGATACAGCTTACCAGTGCGCTAATAAGAAAATAACTACAGCTGAGGCTACTAAATTGTTACAATTAGCTATAGAAGCACATTCACCACCAATGGTTGGTAAGTTTAGAATAAAACTTAAATACGCTCACGTTGGAGGACATAATCCTCCAATTATAGTTATTCATGGAAACCAACTTAGTAAATTACCACAGTCTTATAAGAAATATTTAGAAAATTTCTTTAGAGAAGCTTTAGATTTTCGTGGCACCCCTGTAATATTTGAGTTTAAACAGTCAGATAATCCTTTTGCAAATAGAAAAAATAAGAGAATAAATGATGAAAGTACTAAGAGTAAGAAAGCTAAATAATATTGCTTCTGACGTGACTATAAATATTAGTGGGGCGAAAAATGCCCTTTTACACCTTGTTTTTGCTAGTTTAATTCCAGATACAAAAACAAAATTTACTAATGTTCCTACTACTCTTTTAGACTATAAAGGCGCAAAAGAAATTCTAGAAAATGTTGGTGCAAAAGTTATCGAAAAAGGTGAAGAGGTAAGTATTGATACTAAAGGTGTTACTATAGAACCACTTGAGCTTTGTGGTGAAATGACCTCAAAGACGCGCTGTTCTTTGATGCTTTTAGGTTCAATGCTAAAGAAAAAAGGTAAAGTTAAGATTGGCTTTCCAGGTGGATGTAGTTTTAGTGAAAAAAGGCCTTTTGATATTCATTTAAGTGGCTTAGAAGCTTTAGGAGCAGAAGTTAAATTAACTGATGAGCATATTGAAGTCATATATAAAGAAGAAAAAAATGCAGAGTTTAAGATGCCTTTTCCGTCTGTTGGTGCCACGATGAACTTAGTAATGTATGCTGTGATAGGTAGTTCAGAGGTGGTTTTAGAAAATGTTGCATTAGAACCAGAAGTGGTTACCTTAATAGAATACCTAAATAGGTGTGGAGCAAGGATTGATTTTGATATTGGAAGTAGAAAAATAAAAATATATGGGGTGACTAGACTTTTAGGGTGTGAGTTTGAGATTATATTTGATCGTATCCAAGCTATGACATACGCAGCTATGGCATACTTATATAAAACGGACGTTACAATCACAAATATTAATACTCAAGATATCTACAATATTGAAAAACCTTTAGAAAAGCTTACTAATGCTGGAGCAAATTGGGAATATAACCAAGAAAATAAAACTATAAAATTTTTTGGTAAGGATAGTAGTTTAAACGGGGTGGACATAATCGCAGCGCCGTTTCCGCATTTCCCTACAGATTTGCAACCGATCTATGCTGTTATGCTGCTTATAGCAAACAGCCCTAGCACTATACAAGATACAGTATATCCAGAGCGTATTAATTACGTTTATCAGATTCGTAAAATGGGTTTTGATTTATCTATTGATAATAACCTCATAAAAATAAATCCAATAAAAGACTACGAAAACCTTAGAGCAGCTGTTATGAGTGTGAAGGATTTACGTGCTGGTATGGCGTGTTTGATGGCAGGTTCTTTACTGGATGAATTTTCTACTATTAATAATGCACATCAAATATTTAGAGGCTATGATAATCTTGTAGATAATATGGCGCATTTTATGCAGATAGAGCTTCTAGAGCAAGACATTTAGGTGACTCGATGCCAGAAAATTACTTATCTCTAGAGAAATATAATACTTATAGAATTAAATCTTTTGCTAGAAACGTTTATTTTCCAAGTTGTGAAGATGAGGTTTTAGCTATAGCCAATAAGCATGAGAAAATATTTTTTTTGGGTAATGGTAGTAATATTATCTTTTCTAAAAAATATTATGATGATGAGGTTGCTTTTGTAATTCTTTGTAAGAATTTTAATTCGTTTACAATTCAAGAAAGCACAGTCAATGTGCAGTCAGGAGTGTTATTACAAGACCTTGCTATAGCCACATATGAAGCTGGTTTAAGTGGAATTGAGACATTTTATGATGTTCCAGCTAGTATTGGTGGGGCACTTATTATGAATGCTGGTGCTTATGGTGATGAGATTTATACTTGTGTCAAAAGTGTAAGAGTTTTGGATCTTCTTACACAAGAGGTTATAAACTATGCAAAAAAAGATATAGAATATGGATATAGGTACTCAATGTTTAAAGATAAGAGTAACCTATGCATTTTGTCAGCAGAATTTGAGTTTGAAAAAAAACCTAAGCAAGAGATTAAAAATAAGCTAAATGACATTTATTCTCGGCGTCTGGCTAACTTACCTCAAAAACCTACAGCAGGAAGTGTTTTTAAAAGGCCTCAGGCTAATGTTCCAGTGGGTGTAATGGTACAGGAGCTTGGTTTAAAGGGAAAATCTATAGGAGATGCGCAAATTTCCCCGAAACATGGAGGAATTATTGTTAATAAAGGTGAAGCTACTGGTCAGGAAATTTTAGCTTTAATTAACTTTATTAAAGATCAAATATTTAAGCACTATAATATCGAGTTACATGAAGAACAGATTGTAATTTGATGATACAATTGTAAAATGGCTTTTTTATATTCACAATATTTTATATACTTTTTTTAATCGTACAAAATCTTTTTATATGTTATATGAAAATTAATAAATTACTTGCTATTGCAATTGCTTTCGTATCTTCAAGTTTTGCTTATGCAGACACTGCTGGAAGTACTAATTTAGAGTCTCAAACCATTGGTTTGGCTAGTACAGTAGCTGATAGTGAGCAAGCTAAACAAACTGATAAAAATAGTGTAGAAAAACTCAAAAATAGGAAATTACCTGAACACACTAAAAAAGAATGGGACCAGTTTAGCAAAAATATGAACCAAGAATACGACCAGCTAATGGCTAGAGCAGAAAAAATATTAGGCAAAGAAACGTTTGAAAAAGAAACAGAGCAAAGTAATAAAACAACTAGTGTAATAACATCACAAGTAACTAATTTAGAGGATAGTGTTAATAGTAGTGGATCAGAATTCCAATCAGAAGATGGCTACCGTATAGAAGATGTAACTACAGTTGGGTTGCTTAAAAATGAAGAAACACGCTTTAAAAATTGTTTGATTATGAAGAAATATGGTGATGGTGCATGGCAAACTTACTGTCAACCTTTAGCAAAGCCAAATATGTGTACGTCACAAGACTGGCGTGATATTTCAACTATGGCAATTATGTATTGCTAGTAGTATTTTTAAATTCAATAATTTGTTTTTTTAAATCATCTAAGCTTATTCTGTTTGAAGTTGGGCGAGGAGTAACGTTATTATCATTAGCTTTACGTACAGCATAGCCATATAAGGCTTCTATTTCTAATTGTAAATTTTTACTAAGTTTATTTATAAATTTTTGCCAGCGTTTTTTACCAGTAAAAGTTGTTCGCATCTTAGTATCAGAAAGAGGTTCGTTTAGAGAACGTATATCATTAAACAGAACTTCTATAGACTTATATGTAAAAGTTATAAGATCAGATTCTATAGCAGGTGTTTTATATTTGCTAGCTTGTAGGGTATTTCCCCACGTTAATACGTCTATCATTGTATTGGTATGTTTTAGATCATCTATCTCAGCAAAAGTTTTGTTAAAACTACTAAAAGTTTTATCGCCAAAAGTTGAAAATAGTAGTATGCCATTATCATTTAACAATTTATAATAATACTCTAGTTTATTAGCTATGTTATCTGTTAAGTGAATTGTCGAGTTTGAGACAATAAGGTCAAATCTAATATGGTGGCCTGGTTGTTTGTGTATTTTGCTTGTAGGAAATCGTAAGCTTAAAACGTTTTGATATTGTTCATCGCTGTAACCGTCGACTAAAATATCGTTAGGTTTTAATTTTATGAACTCAAGTCTGCTTAATAACCTTTGAGCAATTTCATTTTTTATAAAAGACTCTTGGTGAACCTTAGTAGCAGGTTTACTAGATTGTAACTTTAGAAAAAGGTTATAATTAAACATAAGTTTTTTATAAAAGATAGCTAGTTATATGGTGATTATACCAAAAATAATAAAAATACTCCTTAAACAAAGTTGCTTACTATGTAGACAAAGCTCAGATGATATTATTTGTGAATATTGTTCAAGTGATTTAATTGGTCATTTAAACTTTAAAAAAGAAACCATAGAACTTGATTGCCATGAATATGATTATTATTTTTTACTTAACTATTCTGTAGAAATTAAGTATTTACTTAAGAAACTAAAATTCCATAAGGATTTACTAGTAGAGCCAATATTTGATAAATTAATATCTATATGGTGGCAAAACTCTATTAATAAAGAATTAGGTGATATCGATACTATAGCTGCAGTACCGATCCATAGATTTAGGTATTTATACCGTGGTTTTAACCAAGCAGAGCTTCTAGCTAATAAACTCTCACAATATACTAATGTCCCAACAACTTTCACAAATTATAAAAGAGTTAAGTATACAAAACCTCAATCAAAATCTTCTAAGCAAAAACGTATAGACCAGATAAAAGGAGTCTTTAAGTTAAATAAGCCAATACAAGCAAAACACCTAGTAGTTTTTGATGATGTATTAACAACAGGGTCAACTTTAAAAGAATTTGTTCAAACTATTAAAGAGGGAAGTAAGATCGATAAGATATCTATAATCACCTTAGTAAGGGCAGGGTAGAGTATTCTTACATTACTCAGGCAGTCTCATATGTATTTTACCACCTAGTATATGAGCATGAAAATGAAATACCATTTGACCGCCTTCTTTACCTGTGTTTATAACAGTTTTAAACCCTTTTAGCCCTAAATCTTTAGCGATTTTTGGGATGATTAACATAAATTCACCCATAAGCTCTTGATCTTGCGTAGATAAGTCATTTAAGCTTGCTATATGCTTTTTAGGTATGACTAGTACATGGATATCTGCAGCAGGATTGATATCATGAAAAGCTAAAAAACTATCATCTTCATAAACTTTGTTGCATGGAATTTCGCCAGTGATAATTTTACAGAAGATACAGTCAGACATTTTTTATTTCTCCTTCTTAAAAATATAGTAAATTAAAAAAACTACTCCTGTAGCAATAAATCCATTATGATGGGTTTCTATAAATTCTTGTAGTTTTACTAAAGGTGTGGGGTCAGCATATAAACTATACCACATACCTAAGCCTGTCAATCCAAGCCCTAAAGCTAAAGGCCATTTTTTAGGTTTTTTTTGTGGAATTTTTATATAAGATACATCTTTTTCTTTTTTTAGGTTAGCTTGAGTTTGCTGCAAGATATCAAAAACTATACGTGGTAATTCAGGCAGCTTGTCACTAACTCTAGGCATATTTTCTATAGAACGATGATAAAAGCCTCTAAGTCCCATCTGTTCTTTCATCCATTTTTCTAAAATAGGGCGAGAAGTTTCCCAAATGTTTAATTCAGGACAGAGTTTTTGTCCTAAGCCTTCAACATGGAATAAAGTTTTTTGTAGCAAAGTTAGTTGAGGTTGGATATTCATCTCAAATCTTCTTGCAACGTTGAATAGTTGCATTAAAGTATAACCAAGAGAAATTTCTTTCATAGGTCTTTCAAATATAGGTTCACAAACTGTACGGATTGCTGATTCTAGTACATCAACACGCGTATTAGCTGGTACCCAACCAGATTCTATATGCAGCTCAGCAACTTTTCTATAATCACGCTTAAAGAAAGCTAAGAAATTTCCAGCTAAATAGCGTTGATCCTCTCTATTTAGAGTGCCCACAATACCAAAATCTATAGATATGTATTTAGGATCTGCTGGGTTTGTTACATCTATGAACATATTTCCTGGATGCATATCAGCATGAAAAAAACAGTCATCAAAAACTTGAGAATAGAAAATTTCTACACCTCTTTTTGCTAGTAAACGTCGATCAACTCCTAGGGAGTCTAAAGTCTCTATGTCTGAAACGCTAACACCGCTGACTTTTTCCATCACCATTACAGTGGAACTAGTATATTCCCAGTAAATTTTAGGAACGTAATGTATAGGACTATTTTCAAAATTTCTACGTAATTGAGAAGCATTTGCAGCTTCTCTTACTAGGTCTAGCTCGTCAAAAAAACTTTGATTAATTTCACTAACAATTTCAACAGGTTTAAACCTTCTTATTTCTTTTAATAGTCGAAGCCCTTTAGCGAAAAATAGCATCAAAGAAGTATCAAGTTTAAGGATTTTCTCAATGTTTGGACGCAGAACTTTAACTACAACTTCTTCACCACTATGAAGAGTGGCACTATGTACTTGCGCTACAGATGCAGAAGCTAATGGAGATTCGTTAAACTCACTAAATATGTCTTTAATAGTTTGTTTAGATGCTTTTTCAATTTGTTGCATTGCAAGTTTACTGTCAAAGGGAGGTACATCATCTTGTAGCTTTGCCACTTCTTTTATTACTTCTGGAGGTAATAAGTCTGCTCTAATAGATAAAGCTTGTCCAAATTTAATAAATATAGGTCCTAGTTTTTCTAAAGCTTCACGTATGCGTATACCATGGTCTAACTTTCTAATTCTCCTTGAATAGTAGAAAGGGTTTAGAAAAAGTATAGCCCTTAAAGATTTTAGATTTGTAGCTCGTACTGGTTCATTAAATAAGCAGTATTTATTGACGATATAAAAAATATAAATAAGTCTGAAAAATTTTTTAATCATTATACAAACCTTGTAGTAGCTTTAGTTTCAAATCTATCCTATCAACAGATTGCTTTAACTCTTGAATCTCACGATAGAAGATATTTATTTCATTTTGTGAAATTAATAACTGTTTTTCTTCAGTTAAGTAATCTTTTATATCAATGATAGTTTCTTTGTGAGATGTTTGTAAATACTCTTTAGCTTTGTTAAATGGTTTTGCAACTAGGTTAGCAAAGCTTGGGCTTGTAATTTGCGAAATTTTGTAGACTATATCGATATCAAGGGCATTAAAAAAATGATTAAATTCGTTGAGTGCTTTTAAGCTGCCTTTGTAATCTAGTTTTTCAGCTATTAAAAGTTCTTGTAGGTTTTTATTAAAAACTAACTCTATAATATAAGCTAATTTACCACTTAAAACATTCTCAAAACTAGAGTTTGTAGCGTATAAACTTTGGTTTTTTACATTTATAGCAATTGTGTAGTCTATATCACTAAAGTGTATAGTCAGAGATTTATTCTCTAAAGGCAATAGTAAGTGGCTAGCTTGGGGGTCAAGTTTTGTTATTAAGTTTAAAGCTTTATTAACAGTTTGTATCATTTTTAGTATTTATGCCCAGTGTGTAAAGCGACTATGCCACCTGACATATTTTGATATTCAACCTTATCAAAGCCAGCAGTTAACATCATTTGTTTTAAAGTTTCTTGGTCAGGATGCTTGCGTATTGATTCTGCTAGATATTTATAGCTATCAGCATCTTGTGTAATGATTTTTCCTAAAAAAGGTAATGCTTTAAAAGAGTATTCATCATAAATTTTAGCAAGCATAGGTATTATAGGTTTAGAGAACTCTAAAACTAGTAATCTACCACCTGGCTTTAAAACTCTACACATAGAAGCTAAAGCCTTATCTTTGTCTGTAACGTTCCTTAAACCAAAAGATATAGTTATGCAATCAAAAAAGTTATCTGGAAATGGTAAGCATTCAGCATTTGCTTGTACATATTCAATATTTCCAACGCATCCTTTATTAGTCAGTTTTTCTTTACCAACTTCTAACATAGAAGAGTTTATGTCGCTAAGAACAACTTTGCCTTGAGAACCTACTAGCTGACAAAACTTATAAGCTAAATCTCCTGTACCACCTGCTAAATCTAGAACTCTATCTCCTTTACGAATACTAGCTTTTGAAATCGTTTGTTTTTTCCATAACCGATGGATCCCAAAGGACATCAAATCATTCATTAGGTCGTATTTAGCTGCGACTGAGTGAAAAACTCCAGCAACTTTTTTTTGTTTTTCTTCCCATGGTACTTCTGTGAAACCAAAATCAGTAGTTTTATTTTCTTTAGACATTTAGACTAAGATTTATGATATATTAGTTATTGTCTAATTATAGCAGAATATCGTATATTTGTATTGGCGAGATAATAAATAAGGGTTTATGTAATAAATAATAGAATTGTTGAGTTGCTTGTTAGAATTTTTCATCAGATTGTACTTTAATATTTATTTTAATTACCGAAACCTAATAAGCTACATTATGTAAACAATGCGTATACACCAAAAACATACACGTTTAGAATAATATTTTACTTTTAAGAACTTCTATTTGCTTTTACCTGGGTTGACTTTTTTTTAAAAAATGTTAATATAAAATATTTATATATAAACATAAGTCTTAAATTTTAATTATATTGTAGTTATTGATGATAGATAAGTGTTGTTTTTAGCTAATGTTGAGGAAAGGAATGATTCTGAAGTTTACGATTGATTATAGTGTTGGAAATAATTTTCATGAAACTAATATAAAATACATTATATATGAAGTGCAAAGGTTTTGGTCAGATCAAACTGCAACCATACCCCATTCTAAAGCTAGTAATTACAATGAAAATTGTACTAGATTGGGACAACTCGAGAAATGGGAAAAATATATAAATTCTCGCTATATCAACCAAAGTTATGTTGAACTTGATGCTATATTCTCAAAAATGACGCCTCTTAAATACCAATCCTCTCATAAGGCTTATCAACGTATATGTTTTGATCGCTCAGTTCTAACTAGAAAATACCAACCTCACTTTATAGCAATATGTGTTGATCCTAGCCAGAAGACTAATTTTTCATTAAACTTCACTCAAAAACAAAAACTCTATAACCTCTATATGTTATCAGGCAAGAATATCGTTATAAAAGGTTCAGCTTCAAACGGAAATGCAAATAAATTTCATAGAGGAATTTCTTTTAATGAACTAATAGCAGCTTTAGAAAGTCATGTCAAAACTGATAAAGCCGGGCAAGTAACAGTTGAAGAGGTTGTTATGTATAATTATAAAAAATATGAAAATGTTTATAAGTATGGCAACCTTAAACACCCAGGAATATATAGGCGAGATATGGTTATATACAATTCTATATCTAAAAAAGTGGATTTTTATCCAGTATACTTAAATATACTAAATACTGAAATGAGCACTAATAACCATGACCATAAGACAGGTGCAAATGTATATGAGAGAGGCTACTTTGCAAACGACCCAAGAAAATTTAAGTTAAAATCGTTAGATAAAAAAGAGCATGTAGAATTTTTAGTGAATGTGTCGGAAGCAATGATAAGCTACTACGAAAATCCACTCTCATACATAGAAGATAATTTATTTTATTGCTCTAGAGATGTATGTGCTATAAAGTGAGTTATAGTTAATCCGGTTAAGCTGTGTTTAAAAGTTGAAGCTAAGCTAAGCTTATAGCTTTATATGTAAAGCTGCCTAGCACTATGCTAACGTAGTTACAAACAAATGGAAAATAAAAAAGCTCGCTTAGGCTCAAACGTTTTATTTTCTTTGTTTTTTGTAGCTACTAACCGCTAATATGCGATACTTACTTTATTTTATTATTTACCTATTGGTTATTATAATGTAAATTTGCAAGGTTTTGATAGTACTACTGTAAATTACTTGGGACTTATTTACTAATATTTTATCGTTAAAGTGCCGTCATAATATATTGCTTTGAAAATTTTTTCAGAGGCAACTAAGTATGTTCCAGATCGGAGTTTGAAATGACGAGCCTTTCTCTACATTAATTATTCAGCTTAGCTATATTATACCAATTCCAACACAAATTAGTACTCTCTAACTTTGTATTTCATACCTAATTTAAGTTTTTGATATTTGCCAATAGCCACTGCTATTGCCTGCACATCAAAAACTTAAATTAGTCATAAACTCCTTTGTGATAAATGTACTAATTTATGTTGGTATTGGTATTAACTGTAAAATTTCGTTTACGGAACTAACTAAAGAAAAACAAATTGTAGAGGTCGGTAACAAAAATGGGCATCAGCAAAAACAAATTTAAATAATAAGGTATATGACTGTTCCTATACACTCAAAATCTGTAGTTTTATTTTCTTTAGACATTTAGACTAAGATTTATGATATATTAGTTGTTGTCTAATTATAGCAGAATATCATATATTTGTACTGGCAAGATAGTAAATAAGGGAAATAGGGTTTATGTATATATTATCTGGAGATATTGGAGGAACTAATACTAGATTAGAAGTTTCTCAGTTGGAAAATGGTAAAACTCAAAGTATAGCTGTAAGAAAATATAAAGGAGCAGATTTTAACTGCTTAACAGATGTTATTAATATTTTTTTAGCTGAAATTGATTTAGCTGGAAAAATTGATTCAGCCTGCTTAGCTGTTGCTGGTTTTGTGGTAGATGGAGAGGTCGAAATTACAAATTTGCCATGGATGGTTTCAGAGCAGTACGTTGCTGAGGGTTTAGGTATTGATAAAAGTAAAGTCAAAGTGATAAATGATTTTGAAGCCATTGGCTATGGTATTGAAAAATTAGACCGACAAAAGGATATTATAACTATCCAAGAAGGCAAAAAAGATGATAATAGCCTTTGCGCGGTTATTGGTGCAGGAACTGGGCTTGGAATGTGTTTGGTGAGTTATGATGAAAACCATAAGCCTAGAGTTTATAAAACCGAAGGCGGTCATGTTGATTTTCCTCCAGTTGATGATGAGCAGATTGAGTTATTTAAATTTATGCGTAAAACTTTACATAGAGTTTCTCCAGAAAGATTTTGTAGCGGTTATGGTATTTATAATATTTATAAATATGTAGTTAGAAATCCATTATATAATCAACCTGAATGTACCAGTTTACGTAGAGATTTATTTAAAGTTTCAGATTCAGATAAAGCGGCAATAATAGTTAAGTATGCTATAGAATATAAAGAACCGTCTGCTTCAAGAGCTGTAGATATATTTCTGAGCATTTATGGCTCAGTTGCAGGGAATCTAGCTTTAACAAGCTTACCATTTAGGGGTTTATATATTGCTGGAGGAATTGCTCCGCGCCTTATTGGTCAAATTAAAGAAAGCAAATTTTTGGAAAAATTTAGAGATAAAGGGAGAATGTCAGCAATGATGAAAGATTTTCCAATCCACATAATAATGAATACAGACGTTGGATTGATAGGAGCTAGAGCTTATGCTGCCAACTTGGTCAAAAAAGATTAAATAGCTTTTTTATCTTTTATGTTTTTCTTTATTTTAAATACACTTGTAATAGCTAAGTATGTAGCGCCCAAAATAATTATAGCTACATAGAAGCTCATAAAGATCAAAAATATTACTGTCATTACTGCTAGCTCAAGAAAGCTAAAAACAGCTAATATTGTGGTTAAAAGTAAATAGCTGACTAGTTTATTAAAAAAGTGAATTTTTTTAGGGTATTTTCTATAATTGTCTTTCATTGTTTTGTAAAAGCTTAATTTAATTATTTTTTATATATTTTATAACATGTAGTTTGCAATTAAAAATCTGATTTATTTTTTCATATTTCTAGATAAGTATAATGTTTGGATTAGCATAAATATAAAAGTAATACCTAAAAGCCCGAACAATTTAAAGTTCATCCATATATTTGTAGAGAAAAAATAGGCTACAAAAAGATTAATCGTCCCAAGAATTACAAAGTATGCACCCCACATAGTATTAATTACTTTCCATTTATGTGAATTAAGATTAATAGCTTCTTTAAGAAGCTTTTCCATAGGAGTTTCTTTCATAACGTAGGTTGTTATTATTAATCCAATACCTATTAGCCAATTTACTATACTAACTTTCCATTTGATAAACTCCTCGTTATGAAAATATAAAGTAGCACCACCAAATATTATTACCAACACAGTAATTAAAATTTGCATCTTGGCGATTCTACGATGAGTTATGTATTCCCATATAACCTGTGCTACAGTGATGATAATCAAAGCAGCAGTTGCATAAAAAATATCATAGACTTTATAAATCGCGAAAAAAACGATTGCGGGTAATAGATCATTAAGCATTTTATTCATAATTTAGGCTAAATTTAATAAGTGTTGTATAATTATCATAAAAGTATAGCCTTTGTTAAGAAGATTATGAAGAGATTAATAGAATTATATAGTTATGGTAACAACGCTTTAGCACTACAAGAAATAAAACAAGTATTAGATAAAGAAGGTGTTGTAGCTATTCCAACAGACTCAGGATATGCTTTAGTTTGTAAAATGAAATCAAAAAAAGCTATAGATAAAATTAGGAAAATAAGAGATTTAGATAGTAGTCATAATTTTACTCTGGCGTGTAGAGACCTTTCTGAAATTTCAGAATATGCTAAAGTTGATAATAACGCTTATAGGCTACTAAAGAGATACACTCCTGGCCCATATACATTTATACTAAACGCTACTAAAAAGGTATCTTCTTTACTTGTTACTAAATCTAAAAACACTGTAGGTATAAGAGTAAGTGATCATTATGTTCCTCAAGCTATAAGTGCAGAGATGGGAGAGCCTTTGGTAGTTAGCTCTTTTATTCTACCGACTCAGGATCATGTTATAACTGACTGTAGTAACATTGACAATGAAATCATGAATAATATAGATTTAATAGTAGAATCTGACTACTGTGGTTATGAGCCAACTACTGTAATTGAGATGTTAGAATTGCCTTATACTGTTTTGCGTGAAGGTGCAGGAAGTGTGGAGGGTTTTAACAAATAAATAAAATAATTAGTTACCAACATGCACTAGTTCAAGCTTGCAACAATCCTATTACGAGGCATAGGCAAAATGGGGTAATATTTTAAACGACACTGAGTTTAAAAGAGTTTTTAAATTTATTGGACAATTTGGTGATTAATGATTTTTTTAGTGTTTATGAATAAGTAGCTCAAAGATCCTAAAATACAAATAACACTTCCAGCAATAAAAACGATACTAAAACTATTTCCTGTTTTTTGCAAAATAAAACCAGTTGTTAGGGGGGCCAGTCCAGCACCAATAAAATTAGCTAGGTTTTGTGTGCCGCCAACTATTCCTATTAACTTTGGTGGGGCTATGTCAGCAACTATTGCCCATGTTGGTGATACTCTAAGTCCTAGACAAAAGATACTGATACTTATAAGCAAAATTATACTTAAAATATTATCTAAAGTAGCAATCGTCATTATTGCAACACCAGCTATTAGACAACCAAGAATTATAGGAGTTAGACGTGAAGCAATAGCTGAAAAACCTCGTTTTATAAGATAATCAGAAACTATACCACCTAGTATCACCGATACAAGTGACGATAAAAATGATAAAGATGTTGCAAGCCCCATTTGTGATAGGCTAAGGTTCTTTATTTCAATAAAATAAAATGGCAGCCATGTTATAAATAACCAATAGGCATACGTGCTACAGATATTACCAATACATAAAAATATTACATTATGATTGGTTATTATGGCTTTGAATTGTTTTTTTGTCAGAGGTTTTGGTTTTGAGCTATCATTATTATGGGCAAAGTAACTATGATTCTGTAGTTTAGCCCAGATAAAAGCTGTGGTTAAGCCGATAACCCCAAGTAAGATAAACATGCCTCGCCAACTAACTAAAAGCATTAAGCTAACTAAAAAAATTGGGGCTATAATGTTTGCAAGCCTTGGGCCTAGAGCAACTATTGAAGATACAAAACCTCTTTTAGCAACTGAGAAGTTTTGTTGAATAATTTTCGTTGCAATTATGAATAAAGGTGCTTCAGCTATTCCTAATAAGATTCTCATTACAAGAATCGAATAGAAACCAACAGCTAAACCACTTAGAATACATACTCCTGCCCATGCTACCATACTTAATATAGCAATACGTTTAATGCCAAAACGGTCAACTAAGTATCCAGCTGGGAGACTTGATAAAGCATAAGACCACATAAAAGCAGATAGTAGTAATCCCATTCCTGCTGGGCTTATATTAAAATCAGTAGCAATTGAGATATTGGCAATACTTAATGTTGAGCGATCAAGGTAATTTATTAAGGCGCCTAGAAAAAGTATAAAAACGACAAAAATATAAAAAGTTTTTTTGGACATATTTATTTTACCCTCATGCCAGGTTTAGCACCCTCATGAGGCTCTAGTATATATAGACCTTTACCATCTCCAGCAGCTAAAACCATTCCTTCAGAAACACCAAATTTCATTTTTCTTGGGGCTAGGTTTGCAACCATAACAGTATGTTTACCTACTAAGCCCTCTGGATTATACGCTGATTTTATGCCAGCAAATACTTGCTTAGTAACACCACCTAGATCTAGAATTAACTTAAGGAGTTTATCAGCTCCTTCGACATGTGAGGCTTCAATGATTTTTGCAACACGTAAATCTACTTTCATGAAGTCGTCAAAAGTGCATTCTGGAGCTATATCATCAGTTTGATCTTGTGGTTTATCGTGAGGCTGCTGAGATTGTTCATTTTCGAGTATCATTTTTGTATCTTCCAGAATTCTATCAACTTTTTCTTTTTCTATGCGAGTTGCTAGCGGCTTAAATTTATTTATTTTATGGTTTTTTAAAAACTTTGGTGCGTCAGACCAGTTGTTAACTTGAATATTTAAAAATGTTTCAGCTTTTCCAGTAAGGCTAGGAACAATTGGTTTAAGATAAGAAACTAAAACCTTAAACATATTGATACCCTGGGAGCATACTTGATGAACTTTCTCTTCTTGTCCCTCTTCTTTAGCTAGTTGCCAAGGTTTATGAAGGTCTATGAATTGGTTTGCTTTATCTGCTAATGCCATTATTAACCTAACAGCAGTTGCAAACTCTCTTTTTTCAAATGCTTGTGTAATAGAATCATGATCATTGGTAAATTCTTTTTCTAGGTTTGTATCATAGACTTCAGTTGATAATGTAGCATCAAAATTTTTATATATAAATCCTGCACAGCGACTAGCAATATTTACAACTTTTCCGACTATATCAGAGTTTGACTTAGTGACAAATTCTTCTAGATTTAAATCAATATCATCTATTTTAGAGGTTAGTCTAGACGCGAAATAATATCTTAGGTAGCTTGGCTCTAGATTATCAAGGTATGTTCTTGCTTGGATAAAAGTACCGCGCGACTTTGACATCTTTTTACCGTTTACAGTTAAAAAGCCATTTGCAAAAACACTAGTTGGTGTTTTGTATCCTGTAGAAGCTAAGATAGCTGGCCAGAATAAGGCATGAAAATATATAATATCTTTTCCTATAAAATGATAAAGCTCATTTTGACTACCATTGCCCCAAAATTGATCGAAAACTATACCAGTTTTATTACAATAGTCTTTAAAACTAGCTATATAGCCCATAGGAGCATCTAGCCATACATAAAAATATTTCTGCTCATTTGTGTCAGGTATTGCAAAACCAAAGTACGGAGCATCGCGTGATATATCCCAACTTTGTAAGCCTTGCTCAAACCATTCTTTTAGTTTATTGGCAACTTCTGGCTGTAATTGTTGGTTTGTGTTTATCCAAGTTTCTATATCTTTTTCCAAAGCTGGCAAGTCAAAGAAAAAGTGCTCAGATTTTTTTTGAATAGGAGCTTTACCAGAAACTACAGATTTTGGGTTTATTAAATCAGTAGGATCATAGGTTGCTCCACAGACTTCACAGCTATCTCCATATTGATCTTCAGCTTTACACTTTGGGCATGTGCCTTTTACAAATCTATCAGGCAAAAACATTTTAGCTTGCATATCATATGCTTGAGCAATTTCTTTTGTTGAAATTAAGCCTTTTGTTTTTAATTTATTGTATATTTCTTCAACAATTTCTTTATTTAATTTATTATGGGTAGAATGATAATTATCAAACTCAACTTCAAAATCTGTAAAATCTTTTAAGTGTCTTTCTGAAAAACTTTTAACCAATTCTTCAGGAGAAATACCTAGGCTCTTAGCTTTTAACATTATCGGTGTACCATGAGTATCACTGCCACAGACAAAGACACATTTATTACCTTGTAATTTTTGAAACCTAACCCAGATGTCTGATTGTATATAGCCAAGCATGTGACCTAAGTGTAAATCACCATTAGCATAAGGTAAGGCATTGGTAACTAGTATTTTCCGCATTATTATTTGAATTGACTTGTTAGATTATAGCTATTATAAAGATTTTTACATGTTTTGTTTAGATAAATTTTTGGAAGATATATTTACTTGCAGAAGCATAGTCATTTATTACACTTGACTAAAATCAAGGTAAACAAAAGTAAGTAGATTATACTCTCATGTAAAAGGGACTGTTGCAAACTAAAATTATATGTTTCTAACTGTGTTAAAAATATTCTCAAAATGATCATTTACTATATGTAAACTGCGCTTTTTCGAATATTTTTGCCTTGTTACCTCCCATCTGATTCCAGCTTGCAACAGTCCCTAAAATGCGGTTATATGCCTGACTTTAAGACAGTACTAAGTGGTTTTCAAAGTACTAAGGAGTGGTTGGTGGTGCAAAAAAAAGTAAATATCGCAGTTTCTGGTGAGCGATTAAAAGGTATACTTACGATTCCGGAAAAAGCATTAGGACTTATCTT
This sequence comes from Allofrancisella inopinata, assembly GCF_012222965.1. Lineage (NCBI taxonomy): Bacteria > Pseudomonadati > Pseudomonadota > Gammaproteobacteria > Thiotrichales > Francisellaceae > Allofrancisella > Allofrancisella inopinata. Next base: position 380,928 of record NZ_CP038241.1, read on the forward strand.
ATTTTCTCATGGCAGTGGTAGTGGTCGCTTGTCACCACGCAATCAATTTGTGGCAAGTATATTACAGCAAAGTGCTTTTGCAACATTATTAGTTGATCTTTTAACCGAAGAAGAAGATCAAATATATAAAAATAGATTTGATATTGAAAAACTAACAGAGCGTTTAATTGGTATAGTTGATTGGCTTACTATTAATTCTAGTACTCAGCATTTGCCAATAGGCCTATTTGGAGCTACCACAGGCGCAGCTGCCGCCTTAAAGTGTGCTGCTAAGCAAGAAAAACAAATCAAAGCTATTGTCTCACGCGGAGGCCGACCAGACCTAGCTATTCCAGATCTGACTCGGGTTAAAGCACCAACACTATTAATAGTTGGGGGAAACGACACGGAGGTTATAATGTTAAATAATCAAGCTTATCTAGCTTTAAACTGCACCAAGAGCTTGGAAATCGTTCCTCGAGCAACGCACTTATTTGAAGAACCCGGCACCTTGGAGAAAATGACTAATCTTACAATAGGGTGGTTTAAGCGTTTTTTACCATCTTATACCAATTCCAACATAAATTGTTGCATTTACCACAAAGGAGTTTATGACTAATTTAAGTTTTTGATGTGCAGGCAATAGCAGTAGCTATTGGCAAATATTAAAGGATTAAATTAGGTATGAAATACAAAGTTAGAAAGTACTAATATGTGTTGGAATTGGTATTAATTTAAAGTTTGTAAAAAGGAGGATATTGATATGAAAAAACCAACTTTGCTTTTAGTTACTAACACGGCTAAAGCAAAAGTCTATGATATAAATGGGTTTAAGTACTCCCGTATTGAGGAGTTAGAACATCCTCAGAGTAGGCTAAAAGCACAACAGTTAACTAGCGATAGTCCTGGTAATTACCAGTCCAGAAAATTTATTCCAGCATCTGACCCTCATAAGCAAGAGCATATTCATTTTGCAAAAGTGGTGGCAGAGTTTATTAAAGAAGTTGTAGATAAAAAGCATTACAAGCAGGTGATTTTATGTGCCGAACCTTATTTTTATGGTCTATTAAGACAATTTTTTACTTCTGTATTAAAATCTTTGGTGGTAAAAGTAATTGAAAAAGATTATATCCCTTTGCCAGAGCATAAATTAAATGAAACTATCGAGGCTATAATTCATGAACCTTTTTAAAAGCCGTGCTGACGCTGGTCAACGTTTAGCTGAAAAGCTAACAACTTATAAAGGTAAAGAGAATGTTTTAGTTTTGGCATTACCACGCGGCGGTGTGCCGGTTGCTTTTGAAATTGCTAATACACTGCAAATTCCAATGACTGTTTTTCTTGTAAGAAAACTTGGAGTTCCCGGTCATGAGGAATTTGCTATGGGAGCTATCTCTGAAGAAGATATCTGTATCCTTGATCATAGTTTAATCCAGCAGTTAAATATTCCTAAAGAGCAAATCCATAGAGTATTACAAAAAGAAAAACAAGAATTAGAACGGCGTTTAGATAAATATAGACAAAACAAAAAGTTACCACCCTTAAAAGATAAGATTATTATCTTAGTGGATGATGGTATAGCTACAGGCAACACACTTAAGGCAGCTGTTCAAGCTTTAAAAACTTTAAAGCCAAAAAAAATAGTTCTTGCTGCACCTGTAGCAAGTTCTGACAGCATCCAGAAACTTTCATTATTAGTAGATGAAATTATTTGCTTAGCAACTCCTGAACCTTTTTATGGTGTAGGACAATGGTATCGTAATTTTCAACAAACAACAGATGTAGAAGTGTTGCGATTACTTCAAAATTCACCAAAAAAATCAGCTGGAGGAAAGTTATGAGTACACAATCTAAAGTTATTTCCGACAAACTTATTAAGCTACTAAATGAAGAAATCATTGCTTTTGATATAAAAGAACAACCTTCTTATCAAGATCTTGCTAAGTTGATTGGAGATGCCCGTATTGTGCTTATGGGTGAAGCTACTCATGGGACATCAGAATTTTATCAAACGCGTATGGAATTAAGCAAATATCTTATCCGAGAAAAAGGATTTAAAGCAATAGCAATTGAAGGAGATTGGACTAGTGTATACCCTCTTCATTGTTATTGTAAAAGCTTAAGTAAGTTAAATAAAGCACAAGAGGCATTAAAGGCTTTTGATCGTTTTCCGAAATGGATGTGGTGTAACACTGATATGTTAAAATTTATCGAGCAGCTTAGACAATATAATGATAACTATGAAGATGAAGCAGATAAAATTGGTATCTATGGTTTAGATTTATATTGTTTAAATGAAGCTACACGAGCAATTATTAATTACCTGCAGCAGCACGATCCTGAGGCTGCGGAGATGGCAGCTAAACGTTATGCTTGTTTTGGCCAGGTACAGATGGATCCTCAATTTTATGGTTATGCAGTTGAAAAACATTTGAGAGAAGCTTGTTTAGATGAAGTTACTACTCAACTATTGGAAACTTATCGTAGTGCTTACCAAAACTTAAACATAGATACTACTTTTGACTTTAAAGAACAGCAATTCTATATGACACAAAACGCCCGCGTTGTTAAAAATGCAGAAAACTATTATAGAACTATGTTTGAGTCTCAAGCTAGTACTTGGAATATTCGTGACCAACATATGGCAGATACTTTGCAAAACATTATATCGCATATAGAAACATTAACTAATAAGCCTGCCAAAGTAATTGTGTGGGCACATAATTCACATATAGGAGACGCCCGAGCAACAGAAATGTCTGAGCATGGAGAGATAAATTTAGGTCAGCTAGTCAGGGAGCGTTTTAATACAAATAGCTTTTTATTGGGTTTCTCTACTGCTACTGGTGTGGTAACAGCAGCTAGTAGATGGGGAGCAAAAGCGGAGGCTAAAACTATTAATTCTCCTTTAAAGGGCAGCTATGAATGGTTTTTCCATCAACTTGATGAAAAACAATTTTTGTTAAACTTACGTGAAGAAACTCATCTAACACATTTGCTTAAATTGCCTTTGTTACAGCGAGCGATAGGGGTTATTTACAGTCCTGAAACAGAGCGTATGAGTCATTATTACTTCTCACGCTTACCCTACCAGTTTGATGCTTTGATCCACCTTGATCATACAGAAGGAGTCATGCCATTTGATAGTTAACTTATATGGCAAAAGTATATACGTCTGGAAAGTTTGGCAATATATATTACAGAAAAGATTATAAAGGACATTGTATTACAGATTACTTTTTTTCTTGTTTATGAAAATTAAAGCCAAATATCTATAACGTTTTACTTGACACCATATTATATCTATATATAATAACCATTCACATGGTTTAGGAGAGGTGGCCGAGAGGCTGAAGGCGCTCCCCTGCTAAGGGAGTATAGGCTTTAAACCCTATCACGGGTTCGAATCCCGTCCTCTCCGCCATTTCGATTTCATATCGGGTGCTTAGCTCAGCTGGGAGAGCATCGCCCTTACAAGGCGAGGGTCGGGGGTTCGAACCCCTCAGCACCCACCATAAAGAATGGTGATAGAAAGATTATTCTTTAAAAATACATTTACATCTTGATTTTCGCCCCCACCATTTTTTCTGACAATTGACAATTGACAATTGAGCGATTATTATCTCTTTTTTTAAATAAAAGAGAGATATTGTAAATAATGAAAAAATTGTCGATACTTGCTGGAATATTTGCTGGACCAGTTATTTTATCTAGTTGTGTTAAGGAGAGTCAGCAAAGGCTGGAATTTCAAATTATCCACCAGTGTAATGGAACAGTTTGTTCTATAAGCCTCACACCTGTTTCACAAGTAGTTCAAGAAAGTTTTTTAGGGTCTACTCATGTCGTCAAATCACAAAAATTATTGGCTGATTCATATAATATCCAGTGGAATGGTATATCAAATTTTGCGGATAATTCAATACTTGCCCCTCTAGGACTAAATAGCTGTGGGGGAGGGGTTTGTTCAGATACATCTAATCCTACCGCAGGTGTGTTTACTGCTGGGGAGGGTGTTAATATATCATTAAGTGGCACGGTAACTGTAAATGGCACAACATATAACCTTGAAGATGAAACCGTGCAAGGAGGCAGTTTTGTGGTTGATGATACTCAGTTGAGTAACGATACCCTAGAGCTTGAGTATCCTAATGCAAATACAGGGTCAGGATCGGCAGTATTAAATAATGTTGAATACAGCTGGGACTCTTTAACTAAAAAGCTAGAGGTTAGGTGTTCTCAAGGATATGGATATGTTTTTGAGGCAGCATTCAATGCTATCAATAATCGTCAGACGGGATATAATATATCAAGCAGTAATGGTAGCATATATCCAAGAACAGAAATTATTTTAGGAGATAATCAATCAGCACCTACTTCCATGACAAACGGTCAAAATAGATATTGGATTGAAAACTCTAATAATAGTAATCAGGATATGAATATATATATTACATGTGTGCCTAATTCTACGGATGGGGAGTGGACAGTTTCTACCTAGTTAGTTGAGATCTATCCAGTCGATATTTGGACTGGAGCACCTTTTTTTAAGGGTGGTCTATTTTTAGAAGAATCCCAATTACTTAAAAATCCATATAAAATAGCAAATATACCTGCGGTGATTGTACAAGGGCATTATGATATGGCTTGGCCAGCTGCAAAATTAGAAATAATTCCAGATGCAGGACACTCAATAAGTGAACCTGGAATTATAGAGGCTTTAGTTAAAGCAACGGATAGTTTTGTAATATAATTAAAAAAGCTATAAAAAATAAGCATACTTAATCATTCATGATTTAAAACTTTAGTTATTTTATACATTCTTTTAATTTAAGCGAGTTTTTTAGAAAAACTCGAAAAACCACATTTTTTTCATAAAAAGCTCTTGCGTTGAGAGAGGGAGGTGTGTATTATATGTCTTCACTGGCTGACGGGTGATGTTAGCGGTAGAGAGGGGCTTGATGCCTGGAGATATTTAAGAGATATATTAAATACAAACACTTTGTTGAAGAATTTGAGTTTAGTGATTGAGTCAGAGAATTAGATTAAACTGAAGAGTTTGATCCTGGCTCAGATTGAACGCTGGTGGTATGCTTAACACATGCAAGTCGAACGGTAGCAGGTCTTCGGATGCTGACGAGTGGCGGACGGGTGAGTAACGCGTAGGAATTTACCCATTTGAGGGGGATACCAGTTGGAAACGACTGTTAATACCGCATAATATCTGAGGATTAAAGGTGGCAACTTGTTGCTGCCGCGAATGGATGAGCCTGCGTTGGATTAGCTAGTTGGTAGGGTAAGGGCCTACCAAGGCGACGATCCATAGCTGATTTGAGAGGATGATCAGCCACATTGGGACTGAGACACGGCCCAAACTCCTACGGGAGGCAGCAGTGGGGAATATTGGACAATGGAGGAAACTCTGATCCAGCAATACCATGTGTGTGAAGAAGGCCTTAGGGTTGTAAAGCACTTTAGTTAGGGAGGAAGGTCTATTAGTTAATAGCTAATGGAATTGACGTTACCTAAAGAATAAGCACCGGCTAACTCCGTGCCAGCAGCCGCGGTAATACGGGGGGTGCAAGCGTTAATCGGAATTACTGGGCGTAAAGGGTCTGTAGGTGGTTTGATAAGTCAGATGTGAAAGCCCAGGGCTCAACCTTGGAACTGCATTTGATACTGTCAAACTAGAGTATGGTAGAGGAATGGGGAATTTCTGGTGTAGCGGTGAAATGCGTAGAGATCAGAAGGAACACCGATGGCGAAGGCAACATTCTGGACTAATACTGACACTGAGGGACGAAAGCGTGGGGATCAAACAGGATTAGATACCCTGGTAGTCCACGCTGTAAACGATGAGTACTAGCTGTTGGGTTCGGTGTAAAGGGCCTAGTGGCGTAGCTAACGCGATAAGTACTCCGCCTGGGGACTACGGCCGCAAGGCTAAAACTCAAAGGAATTGACGGGGACCCGCACAAGCGGTGGAGCATGTGGTTTAATTCGATGCAACGCGAAGAACCTTACCTGGTCTTGACATCCACAGAACTTTTCAGAGATGAATTGGTGCCTTCGGGAACTGTGTGACAGGTGCTGCACGGCTGTCGTCAGCTCGTGTTGTGAAATGTTGGGTTAAGTCCCGCAACGAGCGCAACCCCTATTGATAGTTACCATCATTAAGTTGGGTACTCTATTGAGACTGCCGCTGACAAGGCGGAGGAAGGTGGGGACGACGTCAAGTCATCATGGCCCTTACGACCAGGGCTACACACGTGCTACAATGGGTATTACAGAGGGCTGCCAAACCGCGAGGTGGAGCGAAACTCAGAAAGGTACTCTTAGTCCGGATTGTTCTCTGCAACTCGAGAGCATGAAGTCGGAATCGCTAGTAATCGCGAATCAGAATGTCGCGGTGAATACGTTCCCGGGTCTTGTACACACCGCCCGTCACACCATGGGAGTGGGTTGCTCCAGAAGTAGATAGCTTAACGGATGGGCGTTTACCACGGAGTGATTCATGACTAGGGTGAAGTCGTAACAAGGTAGCCGTAGGGGAACCTGCGGCTGGATCACCTCCTTAAAGGAAATACGAAAAGAATAATAAGAATAGAGCTTAATTGCTAATTCAGATGAATTGATAGAGTGTTTGTAGCTAATATATTTTAGTGTAAATAAGATACGGGTCTGTAGCTCAGTTGGTTAGAGCGCACCCCTGATAAGGGTGAGGTCGGTAGTTCAAGTCTACTCAGACCCACCATTTTTTTTGGGGCCATAGCTCAGCTGGGAGAGCACCTGCTTTGCACGCAGGGGGTCAGCGGTTCGATCCCGCTTGGCTCCACCAATATTTTATTTGCATGAATATAGAGATATTTAACAATTTAGTATAGAAATAGACTTAAGAGAATAAGTGCAAGCGGTGGATGCCTTGGCATTCAGAGGCGAAGAAGGACGTGTTAGTCTGCGATAAGTCTGGGGTAGCTGACAAATAAGCGTTGATCCCGGAATTTCCGAATGGGGGAACCCGGCTGGAGCAGTCCAGTCACTTTATCTGATATAAGATAGAGAGCGAACGAGGGGAACTGAAACATCTAAGTACCCTTAGGAAGAGAAATCAATTGAGATTCCCATAGTAGTGGCGAGCGAAGTGGGAAGAGCCTGGTATGATATAATTTTAATTATAGTAGAACAAGTTGGGAAGCTTGACGATAGAGGGTGATAGTCCCGTATACGAAATGATTAAGATGGAACTAAGCATACGAACAAGTAGGACGGGGCACGAGAAACCTTGTTTGAACATGGGGGGACCATCCTCCAAGGCTAAATACTCCTGAATGACCGATAGTGAACTAGTACCGTGAGGGAAAGGTGAAAAGAACCCTAATAAAGGGAGTGAAATAGAATCTGAAACCGCTTGCATACAAGCAGTAGGAGCATGATTTAGTCATGTGACTGCGTACCTTTTGTATAATGGGTCAGCGAGTTACTTTTAGTGGCGAGGATAACTGAATAAGGGATCCGTAGCGAAAGCGAGTTTTAATAGGGCGACTAGTCGCTAGGAGTAGACCCGAAACCGGCGCGATCTATCCATGGCCAGGTTGAAGGTTAGGTAATACTAACTGGAGGACCGAACCCGGTACTGTTGCAAAAGTATGGGATGAGCTGTGGATCGGAGTGAAAGGCTAATCAAGCACGGAGATAGCTGGTTCTCCCCGAAAACTATTTAGGTAGTGCCTCGTGAATTGACTGATTGGGGTAAAGCACTGTTTCGACTAGGGGGCTTTTACGAGCTTACCGACTCGATGCAAACTCAGAATACGATCAAGTTTTATCACGGGAGACACACGGCGGGTGCTAAGGTCCGTCGTGGAAAGGGAAACAGCCCAGACCGCCAACTAAGGTCCCTAAGTCATAGCTAAGTGGGAAACGAAGTGGGAAGGCCCAGACAGCCAGGAGGTTGGCTTAGAAGCAGCCATCCTTTAAAGAAAGCGTAATAGCTCACTGGTCGAGTCGGCCTGCACGTAAGATTTAACGGGGCTAAGCTATGCACCGAAGTTGCGGAATATATTTAATATATTGGTAGGGGAGCGTTCTGTAAGCCGATGAAGGTGAATTGAGAAGTTTGCTGGAGGTATCAGAAGTGCGAATGCTGACATGAGTAACGTAAAATAAGTGAGATTCTTATTGGCCGAAAACCCAAGGATTCCTACGCAATGTTAATCAACGTAGGGTAAGCCGGCCCCTAAGGCGTAGCTGAAGAGTGAAGTCGATGGGAAACAGGTTAATATTCCTGTGCTGCTTATATGAACGAAGGAGGGACGGAGAAGGCTAGGTAGGCTTGGCGCATGGTTGTCCAAGTGAAAGTAAGTAGGTAGAGTTATTAGGCAAATCCGGTAACTTGATAATCTGAGATACGAGACGAAGCCAAATTTATTTGGCGAAGCTACTGATGCCCTGCTTCCAGGAAAAGCTTCTAAGTATATTGTATAAGTAACCGTACTGTAAACCGACACTGGTGGGTAGGTAGAGAATACTAAGGCTATGAGAGAACTCTGGTGAAGGAACTAGGCAAAATGACACCGTAACTTTGGAAGAAGGTGTGCCCTTAATGGTGAAGTACTTGCTACGTAAGCTGTTGAGGGTTGCAAATACCAGGTGGCTGCGACTGTTTATCAAAAACACAGCACTCTGCGAACTCGAGAGAGGAAGTATAGGGTGTGACGCCTGCCCGGTGCTGGAAGGTTAATTGAAGGGGTTAGCTTAGGCGAAGCTCTGGATCGAAGCCCCAGTAAACGGCGGCCGTAACTATAACGGTCCTAAGGTAGCGAAATTCCTTGTCGGGTAAGTTCCGACCTGCACGAATGGCGTAACGATGGCCACACTGTCTCCACCAGAGGCTCAGTGAAATTGAAATCGCTGTGAAGATGCAGCGTACCCGCGGTTAGACGGAAAGACCCCGTGAACCTTTACTATAGCTTTGCACTGGACTTTGATCATTTATGTGTAGGATAGGTGGGAGACTAAGAAGCATGGTCGCTAGATCATGTGGAGTCGACCTTGAAATACCACCCTTGAATTATTGAAGTTCTAACTCAGTTGAAAGACGAGGACAGTGTATGGTGGGTAGTTTGACTGGGGCGGTCTCCTCCTAAAGAGTAACGGAGGAGTACGAAGGTGCACTCGGTATGGTCGGAAATCATACCAAGAGTATAAAGGCAAAAGTGCGCTTGACTGCGAGAGTGACGGCTCGAGCAGGTACGAAAGTAGGTCTTAGTGATCCGGTGGTTCTGTATGGAAAGGCCATCGCTCAACGGATAAAAGGTACTCCGGGGATAACAGGCTGATTCCTCCCAAGAGTTCATATCGACGGAGGAGTTTGGCACCTCGATGTCGGCTCATCACATCCTGGGGCTGAAGCAGGTCCCAAGGGTATGGCTGTTCGCCATTTAAAGTGGTACGCGAGCTGGGTTCAGAACGTCGTGAGACAGTTCGGTCCCTATCTGCCGTGGGCGTTAGAGATTTGAGAAGAGTTGCTCCTAGTACGAGAGGACCGGAGTGAACGAACCACTGGTGTTCCGGTTGTTTCGCCAGAAGCATTGCCGGGTAGCTACGTTCGGACGGGATAACCGCTGAAAGCATCTAAGCGGGAAGCCTCCTTCAAGATTAGATCTCTCAGGTTTAAAACCTGTAAGGAACGTTGGAGACTACGACGTTGATAGGCTGGGTGTGGAAGTGCAGTAATGTATGTAGCTTACCAGTACTAATGATCCGAGAGACTTAAGTCTATTTCTATGCTGAATTGTTAAATATCTTTATAATCCAAAACTCAAGTTTTGGCGATGATAGCTTGTAGGAACCACCTGATCCCTTTCCGAACTCAGAAGTGAAACTACAACACGCCGATGATAGTCTGGCTCTTGCCCAGGTGAAAGTAGGTAGTCGCCATCTTTTTTATTCTAAGAGAAGTTTTTAAATAATTTTTAAAAACACTTTAAATAGCTAGCAAAATTTCAAACTCCTAATATTGTTTAGCTATAAAGTATTAGCTATAATATTAAAACTTTTTGTTAAAATTTAATGCTGTTAGATGAAAAAAATAATATTGGGTGTTATAGTAATAAGTGTCATGGTTCTTGCAGGATGCATAAAACAGGAAGAAGCAGGAAGTTCATCACAAGCTATTAGAGGAGCTTTTACTGGCTCTGGTCAGGGAACAGCTTTAGGGGCTATATTTATAGTTATATCCACGTTAATTAAATTTGATTGCCCTGGTGGTTATATTATTCCTAAATCTTTAATTGATAATCCGCCACCATTTAATGGATCTGTAAATATAACTTACACTGGTGCAAATAATATTAGAATCTTAAATGTTCAGATCAATCCTTCTATTACACCACCTACTGGCGATGCTACTGCTTTTTTAGATATATCAACAGGAGATAGAGCAAGTATAGATTTAACTGGAAGCTTTGCAGAAACATGGTGTGTACCTATATTATCAGCTAAGAATTTTACAGTTTCTTAGGGAATCCTTATCTGTATTACTTCTAGTCCAGTATTTCATTTACTATAACCTATTATGTATAAAAGTAATACTAGTTGAAACAAGCTTAAAACAAAGCTATTTGACGAGATTGAGTGCTCTAGCACTTCGACTTCGCTCAATGACTTCCTGACGCGCAATTGTAATACCAATTCCAACATAAATTGATGCATTTATCACAAAGGAGTTTATGACTAATTTAAGTTTTTGATGTGCAGTTAATAGTAGTGGCTATTGGTAAATATTAAAGGATTAAATTAGGTATGAAATACAGTTAGAAACATATAATTTTAGTTTGCAACAGTCCCTTAATGGTTAGGTTATATTATTAAAGAAGTCCTCGAAGAGTAAGTTTTATGTTTGTAAATTTAATAAGCTTTTTATACTAGTATGTAGCCTACAGGGTTATCGGGACATTCATGTAAGCCACATTGAAAGAATGTAGAAGCTATATTAGCGAAAATTATTATTGCAAATAATATAAAAGCTACATGGGTGAAAATTCTAATTTTTTTATTTTTAGCTTCAGCAGTTTCTTGAGGAGGCTTACGAATTTCGTACTGTTGTGGATATGATAAAATAATAGCTATATAAATAATTGCGATCATAGAAATTACAAAAACCCAACTGTACATATGCATACCTAATATTTTTGAGCCAAACCCTACTGGATCGGTAATATGTAGAGCTATTTGTCTAAGTGCAACAAAGGCAGTAAATACTGCTGCTAATAATGATAAAGCATAATGGCTTGGACGAACATGATAGTGCATATTTAATAAAAAACCAAAGCCAATGGCTAATAAACCAAGTCTTTGTAATAAGCATAAAGGGCAAGGGATTTCATTCATAACAAATTGAAAGAAAAAAGCCATAAGAATTATGATAGTTATACCTGTAACTTCTATTGCACTTAAAGTTTTAATTAAATCGTTAAGGGTTATTTTTTTCATAGCTTGTTCCTTATAGGTATATAGATAAGTGATCAGTTGCATGATGTAAGAATGTCGCCCCAGCAACGATAAGGAAAATGCTAAATACTATTACTCCCCATCTACGGTTAAACCAAGCTATGACTGCAGAGGTAAATAAAAATATAAAACTAATTAAAATACCAGGCATAATAATTTCTCCTAATTTACATAATAAACAGAGAAAATCATAGCATTTAAATTTTTTTAATACAATTTGCTGGAGTCAATTAGTTGATTTTAGTAACTAAAAAGTGTATTTCATACCGCTATCTAGTATCATGATGAGGATATTATAGGATCTATCTGGGGGCAAGGTTTTTAGAAGTTGGTTAGCTATAAGATAGTTAGCACCGCTGCTGTGTCCAGCATATATTCCTTGCTCTTTAGCTAGATCGTTACAAGAATTAAAAGCTTGGACATCATCAAATTGTATTACTTCATCAATATAAGATAAATCCATAGATTGGCAAAAAACCGGATTGCCTGGACCTTCGACTTTATAGCTATGTATATTTTCTTGGATAGGCTTTCCATAGTTGAAGATATCATAATAGACAGAACCTTTAGGATCTGGCATTATTACTTTAGCGTCTGGAAAATGTTCTTTAATCTTTTTAGCACATCCAGTAATAGTGCCACCGGAGCCTCCGACAGTGATAAAATAATCTAGAGATAAATTATTTTTAGTGAAGAAATCTACAATTTCTTGTCCAGTAGTTTCATAATGGCAAAGTGTATTTAGCTTATTATCATATTGGTTAATTAAGATACCATCAATTTCTTTGGCTATTTCTTTAGCTCTATTAACATAAAATTCTGGATCTTTGTAGTCAGAAGTATTTTTGCAAACCGTTAGTTTAGCACCTAATTTTTCAATCATAACTCTTTTTGTGGGACCAGTTTTTTCTGGGCAAGTTATATAAACAGGATGGTTATATAGCTTGCCTAAAGCTGCTAAAGATGTTCCCATGTTTCCTGAACTTGCTTCTACGAGAGCTTGATTGGGTTTAAGTTGTTTACTGTTAATTAACTCTTGTATTATATATTTAGCTACACGATCTTTTATACTACCTGTAGGGTTAAGCCATTCACATTTCGCAAAAAGATGGTGTTTGTTATTAGGTGCTTTAAGTTTAATGATAGGAGTATTACCTATTAAAGATAACATTTTAATTAATTATTTTTTTTGGGTTGAGCAATTGTAACAAAATTTATGCTATATTGGAGGATTATCTAAAGTATTTTGTTTAAATAAGAAAAAAATTCTATGGTAATTGAAAAAGTAGTTATAACAATCCTTTACTTATGCACTCAGAAAATAAACAGCTTACGTAAGTAGATTAAAAATTATAGGTCATGCTAACTTATTTGTTACATCACCTACTAAATTTTTATCCATGACAGAAATAGTTTTTATTGGGGTTCCATCTTTTAAATTAGCCTTATTTAAGTCAATGTATACTCTGTTGCTGGTTAAAGTATCAGTTATATATAGCTTATTTTCACCTAAAGAAATTACACTTTTCCATTGTGTTGGCCATTTGTCTAAAAGACTGGGGTTATTAAAATTTTCATCTTTATAACCTTTAGTGAAAGGAACAGATACAAAGTCCATAGCAGCAAATAGGTAGTTTACAGCTTGTTCTGGGGTTTCTGCTACTGGTAGGTTGTCATTTATGAAAGATGCTCGTATAAACCTATATGTTGAATTAGCACCGCCAGGAAGCTGATCGATGTTATAAAAATTAAGTTCTTTAGCTTTTTCTAAATTCTTAAGTTGTTGATAATAACTAGGTTCATTACTAATAGTTTTAACATTTTTATGCACAGTAATCTTTCCATTTATATATTCTATTAGAGCACTATCACCAGTTTTATCCTCGATCATATAATGAACTGGTATGTATGACTCTTTTCCATTTATGCTTATAGGAGGATTATATATTTGGTATTTGTCCAAATTATCTAATACTTCTTGTACGCTTGCAAAATTTCCAAGAACATATCTCACCCAGAATAATCCATTTACTCCAGGCTGGGAGGTGTGTCTCTTGGGTTGTTTGGTGTCACCTAAATATAAAAGGTGAGCAGCAAGTCCTTTCTCATTTAGTCCTTCACCAGTTAGATTATTTAAATTTGTTTCATCAATTGAGACATAACCATATTTACTTGTCCAAGTCAGAGAATTTTTTTTAAGCCCACCATCTTGTTTTAAGCCTCTAGGATACACAGTAAGGTTTGGTTGTAAGTCTATAAACATATCCATAGTTCTAGCTGTATACACACCTATTTTATCTCCAAAGTCATGATTTAATTCAGAACACGCGAAGCTATAGGTAGTGATTAACACGTTAGAGATTAAAATTAAGGCAGTAATTAGTTTTTTCATTTTTACTTTCCCTAGCAAAAGGTAGTCAAGTAAAGAGTTTTATTTACCAATACAAAAGCTTGAGAAAATTTCTCCTAATAAATCATCAGAACTAAATTTACCAGTTATAGAGTTTAAATACTCTTGAACGATGAGTAATTCTTCAGCAATAAGCTCACCATTACCTAATGATAATTGTTTTTTTGCTAAATTGATGTGTTGAAAAGCTTTATCAATTGCTGTCATATGTCTTTCTCTGGCTGTATAAATGCTTTCATTTTGGTTTATAAACCCGACTTTCTTAAGGATACACTCTTTTAACTCATTAATCCCAATATTTTTTTCAGCAGATATATAAATATGATTTTCAGAGTTTTGGGGAATTGTATCTAGTAAATCTATTTTATTATGCACGTAGGTTATATTTATGTTTTGTGGAATTTGATTATAGAATTCAGGGATAATTTCTTTTATATCACTAAAATTAACTCTACTGTTTATATAATCATCAGTGACAAAAAGTATTTGATCAGCCTCTTGAATTTTTTTTATAGCTCTTTTAATACCTTCACTTTCTATAATATCGTCACTGCTTCTAAGCCCTGCAGTATCAATTATATGCATTGGTACACCATTTATTTGGATATGCTCTTTTACAATGTCTCTAGTAGTACCAGCTATAGAGGTTACAATAGCAGTTTCCTTTCCGGCAAGAGCATTCAAAAGACTAGATTTACCAGCATTTGGTTTGCCAACTAAAATTATAGTTATACCTTCAGCAAGTATAACACCTTGTTTACAGCTATTTTTAACAGTTAAAATAGCGTTATAGATTTGTTCTAAACTATTATATATTTTTTGGTCTTCTAAAAAGTTTATTTCTTCTTCTGGGAAATCTATAGATGCTTCAACATACATTCTTAGGTAGATTAGTTTCTCTAGAAGGCTATTTATTTCTTTAGAAAATTCTCCTTGTAGAGATTTGGCGGCGGATTTGGCAGCTAATTCTGATGAAGCATTAATTATATCAGCTACTGCTTCAGCTTGGGCTAAATCAAGTTTGTTATTTAAAAAAGCCCTTTCTGTAAATTCACCAGCTTTGGCCATTCTTGCTCCATGATGAATAGCTGCTTTGATAATTAAATTAAGAATAAATGGGTTTCCATGTGCTTGAATTTCAACAACATCTTCTCCTGTATATGAGAAAGGGGAGTTAAAAAATATTGCAATACCATTATCTATTCTTTCATCTTGGTGATAAAGATTGCAAAAAGTAGCATAACGAGGGGTTAGTTTTTTACGAGTGATCCTCTGGGAGATATTTAGAGCATCTGTTCCAGAGATTCTTATAATTCCTATCCCGCCTGTACCTTGTGGAGTTGCTATTGCAACAATAGTATCTTTTGTTGACATGGTTATTTTAAATTTTTTAGATTATTGAAGGGATCATTATTTTCTTCTTGATCTATAACTCTATCTTTTTTAGTTTTAAATTGCTTAAAAAACTCAGGATTTTCTTTTATTATTCTTCTTCTTAAGAAGAATGATGAAATCGTTAAGAATATAAGTAAAAAGATAAATAAAGGAGCAAATAGTATGAAAGATATAATAGCGGCAGCTATTAACCCTAAGGAAATTAAAATTTGTGAGACATTATTGTTCATCGCTTTTATTTAAAGTATTTAGCTTGTATAATATGAGTTCAAGTATATCACTTTGGTGATTATTAAAATAGAGCTACTATAGTAAAGTAAATAGTGGACTTAATATTTCAATTGTGGAGGTTTAAATGGATATTCAAATTACAGGTAGGCATGTAGAAGTTACTGATCCAATCAAAAAATACGTTGATGAAAAGATCGGTAAAATCGGGCATTATTTTGATAATATTACATCAACAAAGGTGATTCTAGCTGTTGAAAAAGAATATCAAGTAGCTGAAGCTATAGTTATAGTGCCTGGCAGTGAGTTTGTAGCCAAAGCTGAAGATAAAGATTTATATGCAGCTATAGACATGCTAGAAGGTAAGCTAGCTCGTCAACTTAAAAAACATAAGAATAAAATTAAATGTAACCATGGAGAATAATCTTTTCTAAGTAGTTTATTTTCCTTTCTTATGAATTTAAAGGCTTTAATAGATAGAAAAAATATTATCCTGAACCTTAACATTGAATCTAAAAAGAGATTGATTGAATTTTTTGCTAATAGGCTAGCAGACACTCATCCTGAGGTTGACGAAGATAATGTAATTCGTAGTGTTTACCAAAGAGAAAGGATCGGCAACACATATATAGGCAAAAATATTTATATTCCACATTGTAGAGTTGAGGGATTGATCACTACTAAAATAATTATTGCTACGCTAAAAAATAGCTACTACGATGATATAGTTAACGAAGAGATAAAAATAGCTGTTGGTGTGTTTTTCCCATATAAAATTTCAAAAATACATATAGAACTCCTAAAACAATTAGCATTTTATCTAAAAGATGTCCACATCCAGAAGTATTTTGAAGGTGCTGACAATGCCGATACATTATACAAATTGATTGTTAAAAATAATGATACCTAATAATTTACTCACTAATATCCGAATAGTTTTAGTTGAACCATCTCATAGTGGGAATATCGGATCTGCAGCAAGGGCTATGTTGAATATGGGTCTAACAAATTTATGGTTAGTTAACCCTAAGAAAGAAATTAATGAAGAAGCAAAAGCATTAGCATGTCATGCTTTAGAAGTTATCAATAACGTCAAAGCAGTAAATACTTTAGCAGAAGCCTTGGTTGGAGTAGATTATATAGTTGGAACCAGCGCTAGAGTTAGGCGAGTCTCCTTGCCAATAGAACCTATATCAAAAGTGGCTAGTAATGTTTTAAATAAGATAAAAGCTTCTAATGATAAAATAGCTATACTTTTTGGTAGAGAAAGGACAGGCTTATTAAATGAAGAATTGCTTATGAG
This sequence comes from Allofrancisella inopinata, assembly GCF_012222965.1. Taxonomy (NCBI): domain Bacteria; kingdom Pseudomonadati; phylum Pseudomonadota; class Gammaproteobacteria; order Thiotrichales; family Francisellaceae; genus Allofrancisella; species Allofrancisella inopinata. Next base: position 397,751 of record NZ_CP038241.1, read on the forward strand.
TAATGTGCATGCATATATACCCTCTAATGAAGGGTATACATCGCTAAATCTAGCTCAAGCAGTACAGCTTGTGGCTTATGAAATATATAAACAAGCTCTTGATGTTTTAGATTTAAATGATGTACCAGATTATACTCATTTGCACAAAAAAGCATCTGCAAAAGAGCTACAAGGGTTTTATAAGCATATTGAAGAGATGATGGTAGCTACAGGATTTTTAGATAAAGATAGGCCTGGGTATGTTATGGATAAGGTTAAAAGGCTTTTTCAAAGAAGTGAATTAGAAAGTCAAGAAGTAAATATTTTACGAGGCTTCTTGAGTTCTATAAAAATGGATAATAGTTAAGATGATAATACTAGGTATTGATGAGGCAGGTCGTGGTCCATTGTCTGGACCGGTTGTGGTAGCTGGAGTTATCCTTGACCTGAATAGACCTATAGAAGGTTTGGCAGATTCTAAAAAGATAAGTAGTAAAAAAAGAGAAATACTTGCTCTAGAGATAACGACTAAAGCTAAGGCTTATTCAATCATAGAGGTGTCTGCTAAAGAAATAGATCAGCTTAATATCCTTCAAGCAACTTTGTACGGTATGGAAAAAGTAGCAGAGGATTTAAAAAATCAGTTTGACAAAGTTTTAGTTGATGGTAATAGGCTACCAAATTGGCGATATAATTCTGAAGCTATTGTAAAAGGAGATTCTAAGATTCCGGAAATTTCAGCCGCTTCGATATTAGCAAAAGTACATAGAGATAATATATGCTTTGAGCATGAAAAGAAATATCCACAATATGGTTTTGCTAAACATAAAGGATATCCCACTAAAGAACACTTAAAAAATATTCTAAAGCATGGTGTATTAGAAATACATCGAAGAAGTTATAAACCTATAGCAAATATTTTGGAAATAAAAGGTTAAAAAATTAAAATTGCTTATAAATTAAATCATTAATCTAGAGTTATAACGTTATTGTCAGAAGAAGTATTTTCGCCTACTTTGTTGGGGTTAACTGAATCGTCATCCTCACCTTCATTAACGTTAATACCATATCCAAACTCACGCGCATATATCCCTTGCTCAGTTTCCCTAGAGAACACCTCTAGCACAGATTCTATAGGTATTACTACTGACATAGATTGACCATCAAATGTAGCGTCAAAAGAAATTTTTTGGTCATCTATATGAAAGTTTTGGATAGCTTGTAGGGATAAATCTAACAGTATTTTCTTGTCTTCATCTACATAATTAGTTGGCACTATAACACCGTCATATTCGGTATCTACTAGCACATATGGTGTAAATCCATGGTCTACTAGCCAGTTATATGTTGCCTTAATTATATAGGCTCTAAGCATTGCCATATTTAGCTCCGTCTTTAATAGTTTTAACAAAGTTTGGTTCATTAAAAAGAGCTTTAATTTCTTTAATGATATTTTTGTCTTTAGTTGGAATAGCTATTTTTAGTTTAATGAAATAATAAAAAACAAAAGTCATAATAAGTGTTAAAACGTTTATGTTTTGAGAGTCAGGATTACTTTCAGCATTTATATCCCTTTCATTTATAACTGTTTTATAAGTTTTGATAAGCTCTTTTTGCATAGCTTTTTTTATTTCATTAATTTGTTCTTGGTCTAAGTCAAGCTCACACAGCTTATGAATATTTTGAAGGAAGCTTTTATTAACATGTTCCAAAAGAATTCTGGAATTAGCTCGCTGTTTCGGAAACACAGGAAACATAGGCGGAAAAGGGTATAGGTCCTCTATAGCCTCTATAATAACTCCTAATCGATAAACGGCAAAATCTTCAGTAGTTAATGTAGGGATATTGCCGTTAGGAGTTATAATATTTAGTTCTTCAAAATGTTTAGAGTTTTCCTCGTCTGAAACATCTATAAATTTAGCATTAGCTCCTTTTATAAGAAGGATCATGCGTACTATATCACTATAGATATCATTCTTTTTTGTGTATAAAACCAAAGTTTTAACCTCCTAATAGATAAAAAGAATAATAGATAAAAAGTATAATATAAAGATATATTAACGCTTAGAGAACTGTCTTCTTCTACGAGCTTTTCTAAGACCTGGTTTTTTACGCTCAACTTTACGTGGATCACGAGTTACGAACCCTGCTTGACGTAAAGCTGGTTTTAAATCCTCATCAAACTCTATAAGAGCCCTAGTGACTCCTAAACGTATAGCACCTGCTTGACCAGTTGATCCCCCACCTTTTACAGTTACTTTTAGATCAAAATTATCAACATTATTTGTTAACTCTAAAGGTTGTTTAACAATCATGCAATCTGTTTCACGGCATAAGTATTGTTCTAATGGAAGACCATTAACAATAAACTGACCTGTACCTTTTTTCATAAACACACGAGCTACAGAGCTTTTGCGACGACCTGTACCATAATTATATTCTGACATCTTTTCCATCCTTTTTTAAATATTTAGAGCTTGAGGTTGTTGAGCTGTATGTGGGTGATTCTCACCAGCATATACCTTTAGTTTTTTAAACATAGTGCGACCTAAAGGGCTTCTTGGTAACATGCCCTTAACAGCTTTTTCAATGGCTCTTTCTGGATGAGTGGCTATTAGCTTTTCAAAAGATATAGATTTGATCCCACCAATGTAGCCAGTGTGGTGGTGGTAAATCTTTGCTTTTCTTTTGTTGCCAGTTACAGCTACTTTTTCAGCATTTATGATAATAACATAATCACCAGTATCCATATGTGGAGTATATTCTGGCTTGTTTTTACCTCTTAGGATCATAGCTACTTCTGTAGCAAGGCGACCTAAAGTTTTATCTGTAGCATCGATCAAAAGCCAATCTCTTTTGATATCTGATGGTTTTGCAGTAAACGTTTTCATCTTTATTCCTATTTTATTGTTGTAAATTACTCAGTTTTCGCAAAAAATTATTTCAGCAAGTTGCTTAAGACTCGCTAAATTTCTAGCATGCTAGTTTAAATTTTAAGCAGTTTACATAATACATTTTTATTTGCAAATAATCAAATTATATAGGGGTTTTATTCTGAATAATTCTATCAGCCTCTTTATTAGATCTTTTGATACAATTTTCAATTGCTAATCTATCAAAGAAATTTCCAGTAATATATAAGTTGGGGGTTTGTAAGAGTTCTTTTTCTAGATCTTCTAAAAAGATACTGTGGTTACGATGATAGCAGGGTAAAGAATTATTTTTTACATAGTTATGTAAAATATCTTCTTTGCTTATTTTTAGTAGTTTAGCTATTTTCTCTGTTAAATTTTCTTGAGAGATGTTTTTATAACAATGAAATACTATAGCTCTATAGCTTGGATGATCAACAACATCTCTAGAAACAGCTGAAAAGAAAAACTGCTCTTTACCTATTAAACCAGCTATATTCTTAATATGTTCTAAGTTCTCTTTTCTAATTACAATACCAATACTTGTTAGTTTAGACGTAGTGGGACGATAAGGGTGATTAGTTATAGTTGGTAAAATGTTTTTAAGTAGTCTTTCTGTAACATACCACGGTGTTGCAAAACATAAATTATCACATGAGTATTTGGAATGATTTGTTTTAAGATCCATTTATCTTTTACTTTTATTATTTTAGTAACTTTTTCTTTTATAATATTTTGAGAGTTTTTTTCAAATAGACCAGATAAGCCATTTTTTAAAGTAAAGCTTCTGGGTAATGACGTATTTCGGTCATATTTCTTAAAAAGATATTTCATAGGAAAGTTTTCACTATTTTGTGAAAGTACAGCATTAAAACAATACTTTAGGGTTTTGGTATAGTTTGACTCCCCAAAAACCTTTTTAGCATATTCACTAACAGTTTTATTATTTTTGAGTGTCTTCCTATTTTTGATAAAATTGAGCGCTAAAGTAAAAGGATTTAGGTTTGTAAAAATACTTTGAATTTTATTGTTAGGTTGTACAAATAAAAAGGGAGCTTTTTTTCTAGGTTGTATATTTTGTTCAAGGGTATTATTTTGAATATATTCTATAGTATCTGAGTAGGAGTTGTATATTGTATGTGCACCCATTTCAAACCAAAAATCTTGATAAGTGGCAGAATCAATACAACCACCGATTTTATTAGCTTCAAAAATACAGTTACCTATATTTGCTTGACTTAGTTTTCGAGCTAAGCTAAACCCAGAAATTCCACTACCAATTATAATTGTATCTATATGTTTCATATTTTTTCTTTAGGTAAAAGTAACCATAGTTTGCCCTGATTATTCATATGTCCAGCATTAAATTCAGCTTGGTCACCATGCCCCCAAAAAACATCACCTCGTATCGCTCCACGTATCGCTCCACCTGTGTCTTGAGCAATCATTAGTCTATCTAGAGGAACAGTTTCACTACGGTTTTTTTCATAATATTGGGTTTCTAACCACATTGGTATACCGTAAAGATAATATTCATCATCAATAGCTAGTGAATAACCAGGGGTTAATTCAACTTCTTGAGCACCTATGGCATTTTTGGCATCAATATATCTAAAAAAAACAAATGATGGATCGTAACTAAGAACTTCATCAATTTTGTCAGGGTTATTATAGAGCCATTCTTTTATAGACTGCATAGATATTTTTTCTAGAGGTATATGGTTATGATCAAGTAAGTATTTTCCTATGGGCTTATATGGGTGACCATTTTCGCTATCATAACCAATTAAAATATCACCACTTTCAGTCTGAATTCTACCTGATCCTTGTATTTGTAAAAAAGAGCGATCAACTTTTGATTTTACCCATACTAAAACATCTTTATTATCAAAAAGGTTACCACTAGATATCTCAGCTCTAGTATAGTAAGGAACTAGTTTATTATTTTCACACCTACCAAATTTATAGGAATCGCCTATGTTTGGTATTTTCACTAGATCTGTTGGAGTTTTGTAAATTGGAACATCATATTGGAGAGTTTTAACTAAACTTCCTTGCAGAGTTGGCTCGTAGTAACCGGTAAAAACGCCTGTATTTTTATTATTAAATATTATTTGGTAAGGCGAAAAATTTTCTTTAAAAAATAATCTTGCTTCTTCAATAGTGCTAATTTTAGTATTTATGGTCTTTTTACATATGTTAATCCAGTTATTATACTCAGCTTTGCTTTCTTGAATGATTTTTTCACAAGATAATTTGAATGCATTAAAAGATTTAAGTTGGTCGGCATTGTTCCAATTTTTTAAACTTTTAAAAGTTGATTTCTTATATGTTACTTTATCTGAGTATTTTTCTGTAAGATAGCGTTTAGCATTTAGATTTGTGCACCCAGCTATAAATATTATTACTAGTAAAACACTTAATTTTTCTAAAGTTTTCATTGTTTTTGAGCGCTCATATTTAAAAAATACTAATAATTTCTTGAAAATGTTAGAAATAACCATTATGTTTAAAACATCTAATAAATTGTAGTATTAACGGGATTAAAATAAAAGGTTGTTTTATGGGTAAAGAAGAAAAAAATCAAATAGAAGATAAAAACTTAGACACCGAAAAAGAAACGGAGCAAAAACCTTCTAGTAGAGCTGTCCATGAATTGTCTATAGAAGAACAGTTAGAAAAATCAAAAGATACTATTAAAGAACTTGAAGAAACTTGTGATGCTATGAAAGAGGAAGTCTTAAGAGCTAAGGCAGAAGCTGAGAATACACGTAAAAGAGCAGAAAGAGATGTTCAAAACGCCCGCAAGTTCGGGATTGAAAAGTTTGCAAAAGAGCTTTTGCCTGTTATGGATAGTATAGAGCAAGCTCTTAAGCATGAAGTTAAGTTAGAAGAAGCTATCGCTATGAAAGATGGGGTAGAGTTAACAGCAAAGATCTTTGTAGATGTACTTAAGAAAAATGGTCTGGAGGAGGTAGACCCTAGAGGTGAAAAGTTTGATCCGAATATGCATGAGGCAATGGCTATGATTCCTAACCCAGAGTTTGAAAATGATACTGTTTTTGAAGTGTTTCAAAAGGGTTATTTGTTAAATGGCCGAGTTGTTAGAGCTGCTAAAGTGATAGTGGTAAAAAATTAAAAAATCTTCTTGAAAAACTGATTAGAACTACCATATCTATTAGATAAGTTTACGGTATGTTTTTAAAAAAAAGAAAATGAAAAATAGGAGAACAAAATGGGCAAGATAATAGGAATAGATTTAGGTACAACTAACTCGTGTTTGGCTATTATGGATGGTAAGAAGGCAAAAGTTATTGAAAATGCTGAAGGGCATAGAACTACTCCATCAATAGTTGCTTATACAGACAGTGGAGAAATTTTAGTAGGGCAAGCAGCTAAGAGACAGGCTGTAACTAATCCAGATAACACTTTTTTTGCTATTAAAAGATTAATTGGTAGAAAGTATGACGATAAAGCTGTACAAGATGATATTAAGAAAAAAGTGCCTTATGCAGTAATCAAAGCTGAGAATGGAGATGCTTGGGTTGCTACTAAAGATGGTAAAAAATTAGCTCCACCTCAAGTATCAGCTGAAGTTTTAAGAAAAATGAAAAAAACAGCAGAGGAGTTCTTAGGAGAACCAGTTACAGAAGCTGTTATCACAGTACCAGCTTATTTTAATGATAGCCAAAGACAAGCTACAAAAGATGCTGGTAAGATTGCTGGTCTTGATGTTAAGAGAATTATTAATGAGCCTACAGCAGCAGCTTTGGCTTATGGTGTTGACTCTAAAAAAGGTGAGCAAACAGTAGCTGTATATGACTTAGGTGGTGGTACATTTGATATATCTATTATCGAAATTGCTGATGTTGATGGAGACAACCAAATAGAAGTACTATCTACAAATGGTGATACTTTCCTTGGTGGTGAAGATTTTGACTTAGCATTAATGAACTATTTAATTGATGAGTTTAAAAAAGAGCAAGGAATAGATCTACATAATGACAAGCTAGCTCTTCAAAGAGTTAGAGAAGCTGCTGAAAAAGCAAAAGTAGAGTTATCTTCAGCGCAACAAACAGATGTAAACTTACCTTATATTACAGCTGACGCTACAGGACCTAAACATTTGAATATTAAGATTACTAGAGCTAAGTTTGAATCTTTAGTTAATGATTTGGTTGAAAGATCATTAGAACCATGTAAAAAAGCTTTAGAAGATGCTGGACTAAGTAAATCTGATATAACGGAAGTGTTACTAGTTGGTGGACAAACTCGTATGCCTCTAGTACAACAAAAAGTAAAAGAGTTTTTTGGTAAAGAACCACGTAAAGATGTTAACCCTGATGAGGCAGTAGCTGTAGGCGCTGCTATTCAAGGTGGAGTATTAGCTGGTGATGTAAAAGACGTACTTTTACTTGATGTAACGCCTCTTTCTCTAGGTATAGAGACAATGGGTGGGGTTATGACTAAACTGATAGAGAGAAATACAACTATTCCTACTAAGAAATCACAAGTCTTCTCAACAGCTGAGGATAATCAGCCAGCAGTAACTATACATGTACTTCAAGGTGAGCGTGAAATGGCTTCAGCTAACAAATCTTTAGGTAGATTTGATTTAGCTGATATTCCACCATCTCCACGTGGTATGCCGCAAATTGAGGTTACATTTGACATAGATGCTAACGGTATCTTGAATGTATCTGCTAAAGATAAGGCTACTGGTAAAGAACAAAATATTGTGATTAAGTCATCAAGTGGCTTATCTGAAGATGATATTGAAAAAATGGTTCAAGATGCAGAAGCTAATGCTGAAGCTGATAAAAAATTCCACGAGCTTGTAGCAACTAGAAATACCGCTGATAATTTGATTCATAGTGCTAGAAAAGCGATAAAAGAGCTGGAAGATAAAATAACAGCCGAAGAAAAAGAAAAAGTTGAGGCTGCTTGTAAAGATTTGGAATCTGTAATAAAAGGTGATGATAAAGATGCTATAGAAGCTAAGACTAAGGTTCTAGAAGAAGCGTTTACACCAGTTGCTCAAAAAGCATATGCAGATACTCAATCTGCTGCAGGTGGCGAGAAAGCTGCTCAAGGTGAAGAAGCTAAAAAAGGTGATGATGTTGTTGACGCTGATTTTGAGGACGTTGATGATAACAAAAAATAGTTAAACCTTTAACAATCAATAAAGTGTGGTTTATCCACACTTTTCTATTTGGTATAATTTTCCTAAATTTTTTATTGGTTATAATATTATGCAACAGAGATGTTACTACGAAATCCTTAATGTTTCAAAGACAGCAGATATCACTGAAATAAAGAGGTCTTATCGAAAATTAGCAATGAAATATCATCCTGATAGGAATCCTGGTGATAAAGAAGCAGAAGTGAAATTTAAAGAAATTTCAGAAGCTTATGAAGTACTAAGTGATAAGCAAAAAAGATCTAGATATGATCAGTTTGGTCACGCTGGGGTTAACCAGCAAGCAGGAAATGGGTCTGCTGGGGGCTTTGGTAGTTTTGAGGATATATTTGATACTTTCTTTGGTGGAGGTTCTGCTCGTGGGTCAGGTAGAACACGCCAGTCTAGAGGTAGTGATTTAGAGTATACCTTAGAAATAACTCTAGAAGAGGCATTTTTAGGAGTAGAAAAAGAAATAACTATTCCAAGGATGTCAACTTGTGAGAGTTGTGATGGTACAGGATCTAAAACTAAATCTAAAGCAACATGTCATGCTTGTCATGGTCAAGGTACTATCCGTAGACAGCAAGGTTTCTTTGCTTTTGAACAAACTTGTCCTGTGTGTAACGGTAGTGGATCTAGTGTTGCTGACCCTTGTGATGATTGTTATGGTTCAGGGAAAGTTAAAAAACATAAAACACTAAAAGTTAAAATCCCAGAAGGTGTTGATAATGGAGATAGAATAAGATTACCAGGTGAGGGCGATGCTGGGTCCACTGGTGCTATGAATGGTGATCTATTTGTCCAAATTATCATAAAACAACATAGTATTTTTGAAAGAAGAGATGTTAACCTATATTGTGAAATGCCAATTAGTTTCACTACAGCTTGCTTAGGTGGAGAGATTAAAGTCCCAACTTTAGATGGAGAAGTTAAGCTTAAAGTGATGCCAGAGACTCAAACTGATAAGGTTTTTCGTTTAAGAGAAAAGGGAATGAAGTCTCTTCGTGGTCATAGAAGGGGAGATTTGCTTTGTAAGGTAGTGGTTGAAACTCCCGTGAGTCTTAACTCCGAGCAAAAAGATTTGCTCAAAAAATTTGCTGAAAGTTTAGGTGAAGATTACGAAAATAAACATTCACCAAAAAGCAAATCTTGGTTTGATAATGTTAAAGACTATGCCAAGAAATTTTTTGAGTAAAAGAGTAACTTTTGGCTTTTTATTTATATTTATTATTCTATTTTCTGCCTACTGAACTAGCTTCAATGGTTTTCCGTGGTTTATCTTTACTTCTTAAATTAGACCTCTTGCATAACTTTCTGAATTGTTTAAACTTTTTATTTTTATTGGAATGATGTTGATGAAATTTGAGCAGATTAAAGATGAGTCACCAGAAGGATTTCGTATACTTACAGGTGTTAAACGCACTACTTTTACTGTCATGACAAAGATATTAAATGAAGCGCAATCCCAACTAAAAGCACAAGGAGGTAAGCCGAATAAATTGTCTATAGAAGATAGGCTGCTTATGACGCTGGAATATTTACGCGAATATAGAACATATTTTCATATTTCACGCAGCTATGGTCTAAGTGAAAGTACTTGTTATCGTAATATACGCTGGGTTGAAGATACTCTGATTAAAGATGGGCAATTCTCATTGCCTGGACGTAAGGCATTATTAAAAAGTGATGTTAAGTATGAGGTTGTTCTGATAGATGCGACAGAAACACCCATTGAACGACCTAAAAAAAACAAAAAAGCTTTTATTCTGGCAAAAAGAAGCGACATACGTTAAAGACGCAAATTATCGTGGATAGGAAGAAAAAGGAAATTATTTGTACCAATTTTTGCAATGGCAAGAGACATGACTTTAGATTATTTAAAGAATCTGGTGTTCATATCCACCCAGAGATTAAAAGTCTCACCGATACGGGCTATCAAGGGATACATAAGTTGCATCAGCATTCAGAATTGCCGAAGAAAAGAACAAAGAAGAACCCACTAACCAAAGAAGACAAAAAGAAAAACCGTAAACTGTCTAGTCAACGTGTTCTAAATGAGAATGTGATCAGCATGGTTAAGCGATTTAAAATTATTGCCGATCGTTATAGAAATAGAAGAAAAAGATTTGGTTTAAGTTTTAATTTGATTGCTGGAATTTATGATTTTGAGATATAGATCGGTTATGCAAGAGGTTTATTGCCACAGCACCAAGAATATTATATAATAGGGCTATTAGTATAAACCTAGGATACATTGTATGGACTTACTCAGCCTCCAAGACAGACTTGGCTATAAAGTTAATGAAAAAGGCATGTGTTATGGTATAACCTATATGGCCATACAAGCAATTATTCGGAATGAGGTTAAAACTTATATTTCTCGCATTAAGTTGATAGATAGCTATGAAAAAAATATTATAGTATTACCTAAGAATCATAATATCCTTAATATTGACAACTCTAGCAATGTAACAGAAAACAAACAGCGTAATCCGTTATATCAACACTATAGTAACTTGTCATCTTCAGATAACTTGAAGTTGTTTGATATCAAGGTTCAACAACAAAGTAGCGATGACATATCTTCTAAAGATATTAAAGTAGAATGGAATAAAAACGAATTATATTTGTCATCCTATGGTATGGAAATTAATAGAGAAAGAATCGCCATCGAAGTTTTAGTAGCAGATATAAAAGCTGCCTATGAGAAAAGAAAGAATCTACAAACAAGATATTCTCTCACGCCGCAAGATGAAAAGTTATTAGATATATTAGCTTGGTTTGACGGTGTTCAATTATATTTTAATGATACACATCTTGAAGATAATGTGAAGCTAACTGCCAATCAAGATTACCGAGCTGTTACAAATTTTTTTAAAACAAAAGATGAGCAAAAAAAACCTTTAGCAAGAACTAATCGTTTTAGAAAAGCAGACTCTATACATAGTGAAAACCATTTTAAAAAAAATGCAGGATATGAAAGTATAGTATTAAAATCAAAACACCTAGATTTTCTTAGCAAAGAATTAGTACAATGGCTTATTGATAAAATCAATAAAAGTATCCAACCTATTGCTTTTTCAATTACAATATTTAATCACATAATAGCAATTGGTAAATCCCGATCCAGCCCCATTTTTCTTATCAATCATGATCGACACTATATTATAACTAAGGAAACAGCTTTTAACTGTATAAATGAAGCTTTATTTCCATCCAGAACTTTTAATGCCTATAATGCAATAAGCATACTAGAATTTTCATCTGAAAATAATAGTAGGGTACTTTCAACTAAATTTAAAGTAAACTTTGAGGACCATCGGGAAGTAGCTGCTATCGGTGACATACTCCACTTGGCGTTATCACATAATCACCAAGAAGCTGTAATTTTTTATGTCAATCTAATAAATGCAAAGAGTGCTACCACTAATAAACAACGATTATTAGCTGCTAGATCGCCGAATTTCACTCCGGGATTATATATGGCTTTACGAAATGGTCATGCAGAGGCAATTAAAGTTTATCTTGAGGCTTTGACAAATACTGGAATAAATAAACAAGAATTATTAGATTTATTATTTGCTAAGGACGCGGATGGCACTTCGGGCTTATATATGGCGATACTAAAAGAACAGGTAAATGCTATTTTAGGTTATTTTGAGGCGTTGACAAATACTGGAATAAATAAACAACAATTATTAGATTTATTAACAACTCAAAATACGGATAATACTGCAGATTTATTAGCAAAAAATATTGATGAAGTTAAAAATTATATCAGGTTAAAATTGACAATATAAGGTGTTCTGTCGCAAACTGGTAGGATATTTACAATTTTCCTCTTATCAGCATCCGTCTAGATACGGTTATACAGCTATACTGAATTGGATGCAAACTACGCAGGTGTTCAGCAACGTTGGATTATAGTTAAAAGTGAGCATGCAAAGTATCGAGTCAGACATTCTGCTAGTAAACGATTTGATAAGAAAGTATCAGAAGAATGTAAATTACTAGAGCGTTCAAAAACCATTTTATTTAGTTGTAAAGTTGATGCCGAATCTCACTAGACCTCTTTCGAAACTCATTTATGTAATTCTAGGTTATAAATGCCAGCTATTAAATTGAATCTTAGCCCAAATCTTTTTCTTCTATTTCTATATTTATAGCTAACTACGTATAAAAGTAGTATACTATTTTTTATTTACTCTTATGGCATATTCGCATCACTTTATAAAGAAGGTATTAAAGCTAAAATCAGAAGGTGTTAGCTTTTTAAAATTATCAAATAGATTTAATATTAGTGTTAGAAGTATCCAAGAGTGGCTAAAAGGTAATTTACCTAAAGGTACAAGAAATAAGCCTAATACCAAACTTGATTTAGTTAAGTTAAAACAAGATATATTTGACTATCCTGATGCATATTTAAGAGAAAGAGCTCAAAGGTTGGGAGTTAGCGAGCATTGTATTAGCTAGAATCTTAAATAGTTAGATGTTACATATAAAAAAAACTCTGATTCACCCCAAAGCAGACGAAGGCAAGCGAAAATTATTTCAGAAAAAGATTGAACAATATGAGGCTAAAGGTTTGCCTATTTGTTACCTAGATGAATCTGGTCATGCATTAGATATGCCTCGAACACATGGCTCCTCTATTAAAGGAGAAAGATGTTATGGAACTTGTGACTGGGGTGCTAAAGGTCGTACTAACGTCATAGGTGCGTTGATTGGCAAAATTCTATTTGCAGTTGGCTTATTCAACTGCAACATTGATACTGAAGTGTTTAAAACTTGGATAAAGCATTTCTTACTTCCTAACTTAAAGACAAAGACTGTTATTGTTATGGATAATGCAACGTTTCATAAAAATTTTGGAATGTTAGATGATATTGTTAAAGGCTAGACATATCGTTGAGTTTTTACCTGCTTATTCACCTGACTTAAATCCTATAGAAAATAAATGGGCTGAGAAAAAGGCTTTTATCAGAAAATATAAATGCTCCGTAACTCAATGCTATTCGTAATAGTTTTATATGGAGTTAACTATATCAGCATGTATTTTGGTTTTGGATTCTTTAAACAGCCTAAAATCATGACGCTTGCCATTTGAAAATGCCGTACATATCACTGCTTTAGTTTTCTGATCAACCACAACCTGAGTCTTTAAAGTATGCCTTCTCTTCTTGCCAGAGTAAAACTGCTTTTGTTTGTTGTTGCGGTTCTTAATAAGCTTCTTATTCTTTACTCTTTTTTTGGCGCTGGCAAGGTGTTTCAGTTGCGTCTATGAGCACAACTTCATAGTCCATATCGCTTTTAAGCAAAGCTTTACTTCCGGGCAAAGAGAAGTCTGGATGCTTGATCAGCGTATCTTCTATCCAGATAAGGAAAGGTGGGACTTAAAAAAAGAAGTAGAAGATAGGTTTAAATGGATTCCTGTAATAGTAGTTAACTTTGAGAGTTATTTATCTAATTTGGGAGAAACACCGGTGGAAACAGAAAATTTCAGGTTTATGCTAGAAATTTATAAATTATGCAATAAACCGTATTACTATGCCTTTGTAAAAGATCACTATATCCTTTATTTTCTTGCTAATTTTGGAGGACTATATTTTGATATAGATTTTTTACCATTAAAAGAAATTTATCCAACTAATAAAAATTTTTGCTTTATTTTAGTTAAGTATTGCAATGTAAGCGACAAAGATGCGCTTATCTCCAAGATAAGGCGAGATATTGGTAGTATAATAGAAGAAACACCAATCGCTGGGTATGATGTCGGTTTCAAAATTTGTTTTGAGCCTATAAGAGAAAAAAAACCATACCAATATTAAGAGACCTGAAAATAATGACAGAGTTTAAAGAAAACTATAATCTCTATAAAGATTTTACTGAGAAATATAAAGAAGGTGCTCGGAAGATATTTCCTACAGGGTTGTTTCAAGATGATAAATATATTGGTCATGAAGGTTTATGTGAGGTACAAAAAAAGGAAAATGAACAAAAATTAAAAAAATTTAGTAGCTACTTTAAAGAAAATGAATACCCTCAACAATACTGGGAAGATCAGTCAAAGGTAGTTGCTCTTAATGCACTTAAGAATACATCCCTGGGCTTTACAATTAGCAGAGACCCATTAAGAGCAGCATCGAATTTTGTTTCAAACCTTTATAATATTAGCACCTTTAGACCACCCGATAACGTCTCCGGAGATCTTGCAAAAATAGATGAATCTTATAAAGAGCTATACGTTAATTTATTTTGGAATAAATTAACTCGTGTTTACCTTCATACTCCATCATCACTTATGTACACAGGCTATGGAAAAATGAATAACTTTTTTAAAATAGCTGATAGTGTGAGAGATCATTTCTTAAGAAAAGGGCAAAAACTGAATCAACTAGTTGATTATCCTAAAGTGCAGCAGACTGCAGATGACAGTGACTTTAAAACTTTTGAAGGCTCTAAAGTACAGCAGACAGCAAATAATAGTAACTTTAAAGTTTTTGAGGACTTTACATGGGGGGGATTGCAGATGTTGATGACTTTGATATTTTTGAGAACCCTAAAGTAGATTCCATGCAGCATAATTCCTATAGCATCCTAAAACTGCCCAAAGCTAATATTATATTGGATCGAAATACATGGAAATTGACAGATATACATAGATCCCATAAAAGTACGAGTTTTTCATGGACAATTAGTAATATAGAGGAAGGAAAAATAAAAGTCATAGTTTATAAAAGTAATACGGCAGGGTATGAATATAATATATATTTTCATAATGGAAAAAATAAAGCAATAAATACGATTACTAAAATTAAGTGTTTAAAAATTTTATCACATCATTACGGCTGTGGCGTTGCGGTAGCATATAAATAGAGAATACATATTTAAGAATACAAATGCTTTATCGATTAAAGAAGAATACACTTATCAGGAGTTTGTTCACCATTTCCAATTTTTAAAGACCATGGTTGATAATTAAATAGTTATAAGTTTTAAGTTACAAATTGACTTGAATAATAGATCTAAGAAATGTTTAAATTACTTAACTCCTAATGAGGCGCATTTCGGAATAAAAATAAACACTGAGAATACAATCTAAGATAACTTTCATCATGTATGCCTTGAGGTAACGTACCTTGTTCATTAAAATTTATATCCTTTATACATAAGAAGCTTAAATTTATTGTATATAAATTTTTAGTTTGTTGAGTGGTAAAATAATGCAAGCAATAAATAGTTATGATTTCGGGTAGTAGTATTTTTAATCTGGTATTAAAGCCATTCTTCTTTTATGGTGAGAGCGATTATGCCAGTAGCTTATTTTTTCAAGCGCTGCTGGCGATACTTCTTTACCGTCGAGAAAATTATCTATTTCCTGATAAGTAACTCCCATTTCATCTTCATCTGTTTGGCCTTGCCAAAGACCAGCAGAAGGCGCCTTAGTTAGAATATTTGCTGGAACATCTAAGTATTTACCCAATTCAAATACTTGAGATTTTTTAAGATTTATTAACGGTAATATATCAGCTGCTCCATCCCCAAATTTAGTAAAATAACCCATATACCACTCACAAGCGTTATCTGTTCCAACTACTATGCGATTATTTTGTTGGGCATAAGCATATAAATACATCATTCTAAAACGAGCTTGAGCATTACCTTTTATGACATTTTGTCTATCATTCTGTGAATTTGTAAATACTTGTGTAGATTGTAGAAAGCTTTCATAAACTGGTTGGATTGGGATTATATGATATGGAATTTTTAATTTATTTATAAGTTCTAAAGCATCTACTATATCTTGCTCGGGATTGTTTTCTGAGGGCATTATTAAAGCTGTTATAGGAAGATCAGTTTTGACTAAAAGTGATGCACAGACTGCAGAATCTATACCACCACTTATACCAATTACAAAACCCTCGGCAGGATATTTTATACAGCTATCGGTGAGCCATTGTACAAGTTTTTCTGAATATCTTTTAGGATTAAAATTTTTTACTATGTTCATTTTGTACCTATTTGACTAATGTTAATCTACTTGAATCTAATTTTTTGCGACCTAATTTTGCTTGGGGTTTACCGTTTAGCTCTACACAGTCTCCTGTAAAACCTATCTTTACTTTTAAGAGTGAACTACCAACGCCATATATATCAACAGGAGTAGCATCATTCTGAAACTGTTTGATTTTTTCGTAATCAAAGTTGCCAGAAGCTATTATTTTTACATGGTGAAAACCTTCTTTATCGAGTGTGCTACGTAAAATTTTTATAAGATTTGGGTTTACTCCACGTGGATCAAAGCTGCCCATATGCTCAGGGTTTCTCAGAAAATATTTATCAACCATTGTAGGTGAGGTATCAACTCTCACAGCAGTAAGCTTCTGACCAAATTGGTGAGCTACTTTTAGTGAATCTATGATTACGTCATCATTGTAGTCTACAAGAGCTATTAAAGGTTCAGTTGGAAAAGTTTCTACATAAGCTTGGCAAGCTTTTATTAAATCACCATTAAAGTTTTGAATTAAAGCGTGAGGCATAGTTCCTATACCGTTGGCACCGGTCCAGGCACCCATAGCATCGGTAGCTACTTTTTTTATTCCACCAATATTTACAGCATAACCATCACCTGATTGAGTTGTGTATATGTCTTCTCGGTCACCCATGAAAATTATTTCTTGATTGTCATTGAGTAAATTTACAAGATCAGAAGCATTAGTAGCTAGACTAGTTCTACGTGCTAGTATTCCGTCAATTATACCTTCAAGAAAACCAAAGACTTTATATTCACCTTTTATTGTTAATACTGGCTCAAAAGCTGATATTTCATCGCCATCATGTAAAGCTTTGATTTCTAATTTATCGTGATTTTTAGCAAACTTTTGAATTAAAGCTAAAGATTCGTCCACGCCGCAAAGTATAGCCTTTTCTTTGCGTTGAAAAAAT
Source organism: Allofrancisella inopinata (assembly GCF_012222965.1). NCBI lineage: Bacteria > Pseudomonadati > Pseudomonadota > Gammaproteobacteria > Thiotrichales > Francisellaceae > Allofrancisella > Allofrancisella inopinata. The sequence continues at coordinate 414,770 of NZ_CP038241.1, forward strand.
TGCAATAATACAATAGCAGAAGAGGGTTGCTGCTCTAAGATTTGTTGAGTTTTTAAGAAATATTTAGCAGAATAAAATCCTTCTTCAATTTGCCCATCAAAATTAAAAGTTTTATTAGTAAGCCTACTTATCTTACCATTTTGCTTGAGTATAAATTCACAATCTTTCATATAATTTAGAAGCATAAATAGAAAATTATTGTTTATTATAGCTTACTAGTGATTGCGGTGCATTGTTTAAAACAATTATTTAAGCAACAGGCTCTATATAGATTGCTAGATTGTATTCTCAATATTTATTTCAATTCCGAAATTCTTTTAATTTTATGTTTATTATTAAGTTATTTTATTGTATTATTTAATAAAGTAAATTTTTAAGTTTACATAACTATTTAAAATAAATTAAAATGGTTAATAAATTTTTAATGTAAAGCGATTATTTTGTTTTGCTTGAAATAAAATTTTGGTATATATGATTATTTTATGAGACTTAGTTCTTGGAAATAGTCATACTATTTATAGAAAAACTATAGTAATACATACGTATTACTAATTGATGGGACAAAGTAGAGATAAGGAGAACTTTATAGTGGAATCTCATAAATTCTTTAAAACTAGGGAAGATTTGATTCAAAAATTCAAAAAAATGGAAACCCAAAAAATTACAGGCACTAGTTTTGATAAACTAGAAATTCCATCTGCCGATATTATGTTGCATCGAAGTAAATGGTATAGATTGGAGGAGGTGCCCCTGAACGAAAGAAAAAAATTTATTACTCCAAAAGCTTCCTTAGGGATCCAAAATATAAATGGAAGAAGGATAGAAATCGATCTTATGATGCGTGAAGACACAAACTATATATGCTATAACATAAGTTTTTGTGATGGCCAGAATATAGTGTATTATTTATGGGACGTTGCGGAATTTAAAATGTTATCGCATAATGCTAACTCTCGAATTGCAATCTCCTATAAAAAATATCTTGAGAACCAGTGTGTGTTCGAAGATATAGGCCATCTGTCTACTTCAGCAAAATCAATTATTAATAAACCATACACTCCTGAAAAATTTAATGAGAAATTTGGACTGTTGCAAACTAAAATTATACGTTTCTAACTGTGTTAAAAATATTCTCAAAATGCTCATTTATAGCCTACTAGTCATAAAAGTAGTACTAACTGAAATAGCTTAAAACCAGCTATTTCAGTAGATTCCGTGGTCAAGCCTGACGGAATTGTAAGTTAAATTCTTAGTATAATGTTTACTAAGGAGTTAAATCAGAGCTGTTTAATAGTTTTGATTATAACCCAAGCGACCGTCCCGGAATAGATTTAAACAATCGTCGTCATCAAGGTACTTGGGTTATCTCCTTAATACGTTTGGATAGTTGCTTGGTTTTAACGACCGTTTACAATCGCAAACATTTATAAACATACTAAGGAGATACTTGAAATGTATCATAATTTTATCGGTATTGATATATCAAAGAATGATTTTGTAGTAGCAATTCATGCTAAGAAAAAGACTTTTAAATATCTTAATAACTTAACTGGTTTTGATGAGCTTTTATCAGATCATCCTATACTCAAGGATAATTCTTTTGTAGTTCTTGAAACTACTGGAGGCTATGAAAAAGCTTTACTTGAGTATTTAATAGCTAAGAATATAGTTGTTCACAGAGCTAATACTAGAGTAGTTAAACATTTTATTCGTTCTACAGGTCAATTAGGTAAATCAGATAATATTGATGCTATTGGACTAGCTAAATATGGGTATGAAAGACACCGTGATCTAGAATGTTATCAACCTAATGATGATAAAATGCAGAAGCTTATAAAATATATTCTTAGAAAACAAGATATTAAAAAACAGTTAGTAGCTGAAAAAAATAGATATCAAGCACCAGACCAAAAATGTACAAAAGACTCTCACCAAAGAATGATAGGATTCTATAAACAAGAGATTATGATTATAGAAAGTTATATAAATAAGTTAGTCGATGATTGCCAATACTTAGTAAAAGCTAGAGATCTATTAGTTAAAGAGGTTACTGGTTTAGGAAATGCTACAGCCACATCTTTACTTGCTTTGATGCCTGAGTTAGGAAACTTAAACCGTAAACAAATAGCTTCTTTAGCAGGAGTAGCTCCATATCCGTATGAAAGTGGTAAGAAGGTTGGTTATAGAAAGACTTATGGTGGTAGAGCTGATTTAAAACCTATATTATTTATGTCAGCATTAACTGCTGCTAGAAGTAATGGTAAGCTTGGAATATTTTATAGAGATCTTGTTGAAAGGGGTAAAAAGAAGATGGTAGCACTTGTAGCTGTTATGAGAAAAATTATAGTCATTGCTAATGCTAAAATTAGAGATCTAAAAAGAGATTTGAAGGTCTTATAAAGAAATTAGCAACATAGTTGATGACGTACTACTTTTTAGTATCGTTAGCTATACTACGTGTAAACTGCGCTTTTTCGAATATTTTTGCCTTGTTACCACCCATCTAATTCTGATTATAAAGTCATTCTTCTTTTGTGATGAGAAACGGATTACGCTAGTAGCTACTACGCCTCTTAATTAATCACTATTTACCAAAGGCAGGATTGTTATAATTAGGGTCACTATAGTTATCAACGTTGTAACCACTACCTAAAGCTTGGTAAAGATTAACGATACTTATTAGTGATTTTAGTTTAGCTTGATTTGTTTGCATTTGTTGATTAAGGATATTCAAGGCGATTCCTGTCAACTCAGCCTTACTAATAGCACCATTTTGATACTGTTTATAAAGTATACTTTGTTGTTTTCTTGTAGATTCTAAAGAAAGTTTTTGTTTGTTGAAATTTGTGTTATTTGCAGTTCTTTCAGACAGACTATCATCAACATCTTGGAATGCTTTTTGAAGTGTGGAGATATAATCATAATACCCTTGGTAAAATTGCGCTTTAGCTTTGTCACTATCAGCTAAAATGCTCATGTTAAATATAGGTACAGCAGAAACCGCTTGAGCCGCCCAAGCCCAAGCATTCATAGTTGCTAATTCACCTAAAGCTAAAGTTGCATTACCAAAAGTTCCTGTTAGATCTATGCTAGGGAAAAATTGTGATCTTGCTAAACCAATATTTGCATTAGCTGTTTTAAGCTTATATTCAGCTATAGCTATGTCAGGACGGTTTTCTAAAACCTGAGAAGGCATATTGACTGGGATTTTAACGTTAGCGTTTATATCATTAAGATTTCGTGATGTAGTAATTTTTCCAGGATTTTTACCTAGCAATATTTTAAGAGTATTTTGAAAGTGCACTATATCATTATTGATAGTAGCAACTTTACCTTTTTCGGATTCTAATTGCTGCTTAATTAATTCTGACAGCATAGGGGAATTAGCGCCTAGTTTATGCTGAGCATTAGCATAACGGTAAAGTAGCTCTAACTGGTTTACCATTTGTGATTGTAGTTTAAGTTGTTCTTGTGCTGTAAGTAATGAAAAATAAGCTGCACTAACTTGGCTAATTATAGAAAGACGAGTAGCATTTTTAATATTTTCTTGCATATTTTTGCTAAACCTGGAGATTTCGCCTAGTTTAAATTGTCTAGCTATGTTGATAGTGTAGCTTGGAATTATACCCACAAGACCACCACCAGCTAGAGTTGATCTAGGGATGTTTAAATTAGGAATACTAGTACTGGAATTGGTATCAAATGTTTGGGCAATAAACCCGCCTCCACCAACGCTAGCTGTAGGTAGCCAACCATAGTTAGCTTTGTTTATTTCTGCGTTTGCTTGAAGAATATTGCCTATTGAGACTTGTAGACTATTGTTATCTTTTAACGCGGTAGTGATAAGATTGTTTAATACAGGGTCATTAAATTCACGCCACCATGCTAGACTTGTTAGGTCCCAATCCTTTGTATTCTCAATGTCTTTATTTTGACTGTTCCAAAGAGCAGGCACCTCTATTTCTGGTTTTTCATACTTAGGACTGAAGAAGCTACAGCTAGATGTAACTAAAGTAGTTGTAATTAAAATTATAGGTAGCGTAATTTTCTTTAACATAATAGTTCTCACCTATAAAGTATTAATTTTCACAGTTGCACTTGCACCAACGCGTAAAGGATAATTAGGATCATCTTTTAAGACTATCTTAACAGGAAAACGTTGGGTAACTTTCACCCAATTCCCAGTAGCGTTTTCAGGAGGTAATAGTGAGAAGACAGAGCCTGTGGCATAACTTAAACTATCAACTTTCCCGGTATATGTATGGCTATACATGTCTAGTTTAACTTTTACTTTTTGTCCAGTTTTAATCCTATCAAGATCTGTTTCTTTAAAGTTAGCATTTATCCACCATTTTTTATTGTCAATAAAACCAAATAAGGGTTGGCCTGGGGATATAAGCTGTCCTTTGTATATTTTTAAGTTAGAAACATAACCATTAGAAGGGGCTCTAAGAGTTGTATATCCTAAGTTTAAGTTGGCGTTTTCGGAATTTACTTGAGCAGAGTGGACTTGAGCTTTAGCTATCTCAACTTGGAGTAAGGCTTGTTTTAAAGATGAAAAGGCTTGGTCAGATGCTTTTTCTGCTTGTACGCGTTGGTCAGTATACTTTTGAGCGTCTTGTAATGATCCAGCATCTTCATTATAAAGTTCAACGTACCTATCAGCCATACTTGTTGCAGTTTCAAGGGAGGCTTTTGTCTTTATAAGATTTGATCTTGCTATCGATACTTGCTCGTTTGCTACAGCTAATTGTCCTTTTGCTTGAATCAAACTGGCATTAGCTTGGGAAACCTTAAGTTGGTAGTCAGTAGGGTCAATCTGGATTAATTTATCACCTTTATGCACATATTGATTATTTTGAACATACACCTTTTCAATATATCCTCCAACTTTAGCAGATATATTTATGACATTAGCATCAACATAGGCATTATCTGTGCTAGGATATATTTTATTATACATATAATACCCATATATACTAAAACCTGTAACTACAATAATGCTGATACCAATAGCAATTTTTTTTGGTGAGAACTTTGTTGTTTTATTATCTTTTTGTGGGTTTTGTTCTTTAGTTTCTGGCATTTTGCTAACCTTGTTATAATAATTAATTTAATGTGCAACTATTGTTTGAATATCTTCTGGTGGTTCTTTTAATAAAAATGGTATAACAGCTAAAAAAAAGCTAAGTATACCAACTATATAAAATGAGTTTAGATAGCTTAATAAATTCCCTTGATGGATTACTTGTTGTTTTGCTATAGCAATAACGGTAGGGTCTGAAAGAGGTATTTTGTTACTCCATGCTTGAAAATTTTGGTTTAGAGAAGAAATATTCTGTGATAATTCTTGAAAGCTGGTTTGTTGGCTTCTAGATATGAATGTAGCTACAAAAGCTGTACCAACAGAGCTTCCAAAATTTCTAAAAAAGTTAAATGAACCTGACATATCTCCCATATCTTCTTCGGCGATACCAACAACTAATATACTCATAAAAGGTATAAAAAACATCATCATACCAACTCCTTGTATCATAGTAGTTATTACTATATATAATTCATTAGCGGTAGCTGAAAAATGGGCTTGCATAATACATGACACACCAAAGGTGATTATACCTAGGCTTATTGTTTTTCTTACACCTATTTTTTTTACTAGATAAGCTTGGGTAAACGCTGCCCCAAATACAGCAGCAACACCTCTAGGAGCTGTGATATAACCAGCTAAATCGACAGGATAGCCATACACTTGTTGTAGCATAGTAGGTAAGTACGCCATTGCTGCAGAAAATAGTAAAACGAAAGTAAAACATAAAAAGCATGCCAGTACAAAATTAATATTTTTAAAAATTCTAAACTTAACTACCGAGGAATAAATTAAACCTCGCCATATGAAAAACCCTAATGATATTATAGATATAGCAAATAAGATAATCATTTCTATAGAATCAAACCAACCATTAGTATTACCATTATCAATAAAAAATTCTAAGCAGCCCACACCTATCGCCATAAAACTAAAACTTGTGTAGTCTATTTTCATTTTTTTAATTGTAGTAGCTTCCATCATAAATAAAATGATAATAAAAGCTACTATACATAAAGGCACGTTGACATAAAAAATCCATTCCCAAGACATGTTTTCACATATTGCACCACCCAGGATTGGTCCAAGTATAGGTCCCATGACAATAACCATACTATATATGGTCATCATTTTTTTATATTCATCATTTTTGAAGTTTGTTGAGATATACGTTTGAGCTACAGAAGGCAAAAATGCTCCGCCTATCCCTTGAAATGCTCTAAAAATAATCATCTCTGTAAGCGATGTAGATAAGCCACACATAATAGATGAGACACCAAAAACTATCGATGAAACTAGCGCTACACGTTTAATTCCATATTTTTCTATTACTAAACCAGATAGCAATATAAATATAGCCGCAGAAACTATATACACGGTTGTCACATCAGCTATGGTTTCAACGTTTGCGCCAATAGCTCCCATAATCTGTGGTATGGCTACAGCAACGATTGTTAAATCAACTATTTCTGCCAAAGCAAGCAAGCTTATTGCTAGAGCAACAATAGTGCGTTTTTGACTCCAAAAGCTTTGGGTAGGAGAAGGTGTAGTTGCTTGCATGTCAAATTTTAAAGTAAATTAAATACAAAAATATGGCGAAAGCTTATGCCAAAAGAACTTAAATGTAAAGTTGGAATTTTTAGTAAGGTTTTATAGAAAGTCATTTTTTAGCTTTTTAATGTCAATCTTACCAGTATTATTTTTGGGAAGAGATTCAACAAAGATGCAAGATTTTGGTATCTTGTAGCTAGCGAGTTTTTCTCTACAGTGATCAATAATGTCTTTTTCTGTCAATTGTGCTCCTTTTTCTAACGATATAAATGCTATAGCGCGTTCTCCCGAAGTTTTTGATGCTATTCCAGTAACTGCAACTTCTTTTATTTGGTTAAGTTTTAAAATACATATCTCTATTTCTCTAGGATATACATTAAATCCGGAAACAATAATCATATTTTTGAGTCTACTAGAGATTGTTAGACGGCCTTTTTTGTCAATATATCCAATATCTCCAGTTTTCAACCATCCATCTTCAGTAAAATAGAGTTTGTTACTTTCCTCGTCATCCCAAAATCCTTGACATTTTTGGGGTCCGTTGAGCCAAATTTCTCCTTCTTTAAAGCATTCTACTATTTCTTGATGTGTGTCTATGTCTCGTATACTAAGTTCAGTACTTGGGATAGGGTATCCGCAAGTGCCAAAATAATCATTTTCAGAAACATTAAACTTATTTAGAGAGATTGCAGGAGACATCTCAGTCATTCCATAACCCTCTTTAAGCTCAACACCAGTCTTATCTAACCACTGTAAATAAATCTTACGTGAGATAGGCATGCCTCCACTTAAAGAGTATTTATATTTCGTTTTATTAATTTTATCAAAATCAGGGTGCTCTAACATCGCCATGTAAAGAGTGTTAAGGCCATTAAAAATAGAAAATTCATTTTGTGACATTGTTTTGATAAGATTTTTAATATCTCTGGCATTTGGTATCAAGATGTTTTTTGCTCCTGCAAAGAAAAAACAAAACAAGTTAGCACTTAGAGAGAAGATATGATACAGAGGTAGGGCCGTTATTACTATTTGCTCTGATAAATCCATATCTGCTTTAATCCAGGCCCAGACTTGTTTAATGTTAGAAGCAACATTATTATGTGTGAGAATAGCTCCTTTTGGCTTGCCTGTAGTACCACTTGAATATTGTAAACAAAGAATGTTTTCTGTTGTAATATTTGGTCTTTGATATAGCTTTTTATCCGCAGTCATAGCTTTGTTAAATGAAATAAAAGTGTTTTTGTTATAGTTTGGCTTATCTTTAATAAGGTATTTTGATATAAATCCAATAATCTGCTTTTTTGGAAATGAATATAAGTCAGAGATATTAGTCACTATAACATTTTCTAGAGAATGTATATTTATCCTAGCTTTTTGAATATGGTGGGCAAACATATCTAAAACAATAGCAATTTTCACATTACAACTATTTAGTATAGCTTCTAACTCATCAGACTTATACAGTGGGTTAATGTTTACAAAAATAGCTCCAATCTTTATACATGCAAATAAGCTAACTGTAAATTGGACGCAATTTGGCAAGATTATAGCAACTCTATCACCTTTTTGTACACCAAGATTATTCTGTAGATAGCTAGCTAATTTTGTAGCTAGGTCATCTAGTTTTGAGTAAGTGAAGTCTACTTCATGGCAAGATAAAGCTATTTTATAAGGAAATTGTATTATAGTATTTTCATAAAAATCCAATATTGTCTGAGCATTATTGTCAATAGTTGTAGGTACGTGTTTTGAATAGTTATTTAACCACGTTTGTTTAGAAAATTTAGTCATAAATTGTTTAAAGGCCATTTTGGTTAATACATTTTAGCAAATAAAATCTAGAACTATCGAGAAAAATTATAAACTTTTGGTTAAACATTATCTACTTTATGGTCTTCAATAGCATGAATGCCTTTAATATATTTATTCAAAGTAGGTACCAAAATTATCATTAATACAGTGATTACTATAAGAGCTAGTGCTATAACTCCAAATACATGTGTATAAGTTTCTAGACTTTGTTGGACTGTTAGTGTGATACCTTCTGGAAGTGCTATAAATGAACCAATAAAAGAAGCAAGATATGAGGCAATCATACTAGAAATAAACCAAAAGCCCATAACAAATCCTGAAAATGTAGCAGGACAAAGTTCTGCAACCATAGCTAAACCAAGTCCAGAAATTAAAAGTTCACCTAATGATGAGGCAGCATAAGAAATAACTAACCAATTTCCAGAAACTATGCCATTTGTAGCAAAGAATTTTGTAAAATAAAGGATAGCATAAGATGTAAACATCATAAACATACCAAAACAAAATTTGCTAGCGTGGCTTGAGTTGCTTTTCTTATATATTATAGCTAGTAAAGGAGATAGTACTACTATCCAAAAAGGATTTAGTACTTGATATTGTGCAGAAGGTACATTCCATCCAAATATATCTAATTGCACATTGTGTTCAGCAAAGAAAGTAAGAGTAGTAGGCATTTGAAAATATAAAGCAAAAAATATGATTGCTTGAATTATTAAAACCAAAGCCACAAGCATTCTATTTCTTTCATAACTACTTGAAGTAAAAGCCATGTATAAAAAATAAGTTGTAGCAATAATAACTATAATAGCAGTTAGGCTTACACATAGCTTAGTATTAGGTAATATATGGGCTATTATTAGTAAAGAAACTAAAGCCCCTGCTAATGTGTAAACAAATTTGGTTTTGTTTAATGGTTTACTACCCGCTACTGTATAGAGTGCTTGCATTTTATTATAGAAAATGAAAAATCCTATAAGCCCAGCTATAAGACCTAAACTACAAATTATAAAAGCATATTTATAACCTAATGTTTCAGCAATAATAGGAGTTATACTCATAGAAAATAATGATCCTATATTTATTGCCATATAGTATAGTGTCATAGCTCCATCTAATCTATTATCACCTTTTTCAAACATCTTTGATATTAGCGAGGATGGATTAGCTTTAAAAATAGCATTTCCTATTATGATACCAGCAAGAGTATAGTAGACAGTCTCTTTATCTGCAAAGCTAAAAGACCAATAAGAGATTGCTAGTATGATTGACCCTAAAATGACACTTCGCTTGGCACCAAGCACCTTATCACCCAGGTAGCCTCCTATCCACACAAAGCCGTATGTAAAAGCAAAAAAAGAGCCCATTATGTATATAGTTTGTGTTTCAGTTAGGCCTATTTTTTTTGTAAAATACAAAGCAATAATAGCTTGGAAACCATAAAAACCAAATCTTTCCCAAAATTCAATCGCCCAAACAATCCAAAAAGGGGCAGAAAGTGTTTTGTTGTTTTTATTCATTAAAAGCACCATGGAAATAATATTCAATGAAATGTATTAAAGCATTGTGATAATATTTTTGCAATATTTTTAAGAGCATGGGAGAAGCTTTCTATAGCTTTGTTTGATTAAATTGAAGTGCCAACTTCAGCTTTATGGTCATCAACAACCTTTATTTTACGAGTGTAATTATTCAGTGTAGGGGTCAGTATAAGCATGATAACAGTAACAATAGCTACTCCAATAGCTATGTTACCAAATACAGTTGTATACATTTCTAAGATTTGCTGTTTTGTAATACCAGTACTATCTTTTGGTAAAGCTATGAATGAGCCTATAAATGAAGCAAGGTATGAAGCTATCATAGTGGCTATAAACCAAAATCCCATAACAAACCCAGAAATAAAAGCCGGACACAGTTCAGCTACCATAGCTAGTCCAAGTCCAGAAATTAAAAGCTCGCCTAAAGAGGAGGCAGCATAAGAAATAATTAACCAGTTTCCAGAAACAACGTAGTTTGTAGCAAAGAATTTAGTACAATATAATATGCTGTATGAAATAAACATCAAAGCCATTCCTATACAGAATTTTGTAGCGTGAGTGAGTTTACTTTTTTTGTAGATTATTGCTAGAAGAGGGGAAAAAATTACTATCCATAGTGGATTGAGAAATTGATACTGTGCTGCTGGTACACTCCATCCTAGGATATTTAACTCAACATTATGTTTAGCAAAGAAAGTAAGAGTTGTGGGCATTTGGAAGTATAAAGCATAAAAGACTATAGCTTCGATTATAAGTATTAGAGCTACAAACATCCTATTTCTGTCAATTTTCTCTAAGCCAAATGCAACATATAGAAAATATATTGTAGCTATACATACCACTATAGCTGTTAGAATTATACATAAAGTAGTATTAGCTAAAATGTTTGCTATTATTAGAAAGGCAATAATTAATCCAATTAATATGTAAATAAGATGGGTTTTATTTACAGGTTGTTTGCCAATATCTGTATCTAAGTCTTTCATTTTGCTATAAAAGGTTAAAAAACCAAAAAGTCCTATAAACAGGCCCAAACCACATAATACAAAAGCATACGTATAACCATAAATTTCAGAGATAACGGGCGTTAAAGCCATGCATGTTAGACCGCCTATATTAATAGCAAGGTAGTATAAAGTCATAGCACTATTTAAGCGACCATCACCTTTTTCAAACATTTTGGATATTAGTGATGAAGGATTAGCTTTAAAGATAGCATTACCAATAATAATCCCAGAAAATATATAATATATTGTCTGTTGGTTAGCAAAGATAAACCCTAAGTAAGATACACCTAATATTATGGCACCAATAACAACAGCACGTTTAGCTCCAAGTATTTTATCTCCAATTAATCCTCCGACCCAGATAAAACCAAAAGTAAAAGCAAAGAATGAACCCATCAGGTATATTGTTTCAGTTTCACTTAACCCCATTTTTTGCGTGAAAAATAAGGCGATAATTGCTTGGAATCCGTAAAACCCAAACCTTTCCCAAAACTCGACACCCCAAACAATCCAAAAGGGAGCTGAAAGAGTTTTATAGTTTTTTTGCATAACGTAACCTGAATTTTAAAGTTGTATTAGGTTAATTAAAACACTGTAGCAATTATTTTTCAATGATTTATTAACTCTGTTTGATGAAATTTAGTATGGATAATATATTTACGGGCGTAGTTTCGGCCTTTAGTATCCTCTTTCCTAAGTTTACCATACAAAAACTGTTCTCTCTAAAGTAGTTTATTTCAGAATCACTAAAACCACCTTCTGGCCCAATAAAAACATTAAAATTACAATTATTTTTAATTTTATCTACAAAAGTAGAGTCTGTTATTGTATATGGACATAATGTGATGTTTAAAGCTTCAGGCTCTAAATTTATACTATCAAGTTGTATTAAACTATGAATTTTTGGAATAAACACCCTCGCACACTGCTCGGAGGCGTTTATAGCTATTTTCGTCCATCTTTCGAGTTTTTTATCAAAATTTTTTTTATCAAACTTATGATTAGTTCTTTCTGTTATCAAAGGGAAAATGTTGTTAACTCCTAATTCAGTAGCTTTTTGTATCACTAACTCAAAGTTTTCATTTTTAATGATTGATTGGTAAAGGTTGATAATATAAGGATTTTCATTGTTAATTAACTGAGAGCTTATTACTTCAAGTTCAATATGTTTATTATTTACAGCTGTAATTTTAGCTTTATATTGTTTACTATCACAGCCATTAAATAATTCTATAAAATCATTTTTCTTTAAGCGTAATACGTTTTTAAAGTAGTTATAGTATTCACCAGTTATTTGAAGGCTAGTTGAAGCATTAGAAACATCATTGAAAAAACCACGAATAGTTCTCATAGGATTATAATTTGTTAAAATATTTATTCTTTATTATATAATGGGACTGCTGCAAACTAAAATTATATGTTTCTAACTGTGTTAAAAATATTCTCAAAATGCTTATTTACTGTGTGTAAGCTGCGCTTTTTCGAATATTTTTGCCTTGTTACTACCCATCTAATTCCAGCTTGCAACAGCCCCATAATTAGAAAAAATAAAAAGTAGAGGTGATACATGTTTTTGTTAAATAAAAGTTTTATGACAAACTTAATATCTTTTTTGATAATTCTAGTTGGATTGTATTTCACAGATCAACATATAAAAAATATTGGTTTTTATGCTCTATCAGGAGCTTTAACTAATTGGATAGCAATTTATATGTTATTTGAGAAGATACCATTTTTATATGGTTCAGGGATTATTCCTAATAAGTTTGATAGTTTTAAAAAAGCTATTAAGAAAATGATTATGGAGCAGTTTTTTTCCGAAGAGAATTTACAGAAATTTTTAGCAAGTGACGAACTTAAAAGGTATTTACAAACTACATTTAAGGAGAAGGTTGACTATAATAAAATTTTTGACAGTTTTATCGAGATGCTAATGGATAGTAAATATGGCTCAATGGTAGAGATGTTTTTAGGGGGAAAAGCTGCGCTAGAAGGCTTAAGAGAGCCTTTTATATCTAAGCTTGATTTAAAAATTTCTCAGCTAATAGCAGAGCTTCACATTGATGAAAAAAAAGTTTCAATACAAGTAACAGCAAAAATTGAAAAACTCATAGATGCTAGATTAGAGGAGTTAACGCCACAAATGGTAAAAGAAATTATACAAAAAATAATAAAAGAGCATCTAGGTTGGCTTGTTGTATGGGGAGGAGTTTTTGGAGGATTGATAGGTTTGGTAGCTAGCTTTATTAATTAATTTTAAACCTTTTAATTTATATTTATTAAAGCTGGTGCTGGATTATTATTTTGTGTATTTTTAGTTATCTGAGTTTCTAGATTATGGATAAGCCAGGGCTTTAGCTCTAAAAGAATATGTTTTAAAGCATCATTTGTTAAATCAACATAATTATTTGCTGTTACATAATCACTAGTTATAGATTGTTTATATCTTATTGTTTTTATTTTGGTTTCGCCACTACGTTCATTTTTTAGATAGAAAGTTATATAAAAAGAAAATTGGTGCTCATCTAGGTCTATAACTGGACCATATGGTGTAGTGCCAGATAAAGTAAAATCTTGGCGTATATTAACATTTTGAAAAGCTAGGTTGCTGACAATATTATTATCCAAAATATACTCAAAAACACTAACTGTAAGCATTGTTGTTACAGGTATTGCCCATACGTTGTTTTCAAAAGTATGTAACTGGTTACCTTGAATATAAAACATAGATGTAGATTTAGCAGCTTGAGTTTGTATATTGTAAACTAGAAGGGTAGTGTTAACATCAGCTTTTTTAACGTTAGGCAACTCTGTTTTTTCTAGTTGTTTGTTATATATTACAAACTGCTTTTCTTCAGGGACTTTGATTGGGCCTCCAAGCAACGAAAAAGCAAATGTATATGCTGGTATAATTAAAGCTGATAAAAATAAAAGGTATTTTTTCATAATTTTTCCTTAGCGTTCTACGCCTCTAACTATTATCGAAGGATCATATTGAAGTAATCTAATAACATCATTTAACCGTGAAATAGCTTCTTGACTTTCTGTCATATTTTCATTTAAGTTTACTAGAGTCTTATTAAAATATAGTGATGAGTTACTTAAATTATATAATAGGATATTAACGCTATCTGTAAACTCATTGAACCTTTGGATATTCTCCTGGGAAAGCATTTTGTTGAATTTATTTGATATCTGCTGTAAGGAGTCAGCTATATTGTTAACTTTGTTGAGAATACTCTCAATTTGTGATGGTTTGGAGTTGATTTCAGGGATTTTACCTTTTGTTTTTGTAAGAGGCTCTAGTGCTGTATCTTCTTTGCTAATATTAAAAGACAACACTACTTTTGATTGACCTGTTATGCCCATTGGTTGTAGGGTGGCTACAGTTTGCTTGAAAATGGTAATATTATCATAGATCTTCATGTAGACACTTATCAGTTTAGGATTTTCTTTATTGATTAATATATCTGAAACTTTACCAATGCTGAATCCTTTGTATGATACATCAGAGCCTACGCTTAAACCTGAGATGCTCTTAAAGTTTGTTACAAAAGTTGTAGTAGCTTGACTTTTGAACCCTCCAGATAGAAAAACGCCAACAAATATCATCACAAAAACCATAAAAATAACAAATAAGCCAGCAACTATATTTTTTATACTATTTTCATTCATAAATAGGTTCCTCTATATCTTTAGTCCCATTATGTGAACCAAAGAACTTTCTTATACTTTCATATTGTGTCTGTTGAGACACAAACTCAACAGTATCATGTAACATTATTTTTTTATTATCCATATATATTATATCATCGACTATATTCCAAATTGTGCTTAAATCATGAGTTATCATAACTACAGACATCTCAAGCTCATTCTTTAAATATAAGATTAACTCATCCATAGCTCTAGCAGAATAAGGGTCTAATCCTGCATTAGGTTCATCTAGAAATATTATTTTAGGATCTAGTACTATAGTTCTAGCCAATGCAACCCTTTTTAACATACCTCCGCTTATTTCGTAAGGGTATTTATCAAAAGCTTCTTCTTTTAGCCCTACCATTTTAAGTTTAATGATAGCTATGTCAGTTAGTATATCTAACGGCAGATCTGTATGTTGCTTGAGTGGGAAGATGACATTTTGTAGATTTGTTAATGAGGAGAATAGCGCACAGTGTTGAAACATCATACTCATTTTGCTTGATATTTGTTTTCGCTTATAGGGATTATCAGCAAGTTTAGAAATCTCTTGACCTAATAAGAATATTTTTCCAGAATAAATTGGTTGTAGCATGAGTATTTCACGCATAAGTGTAGTTTTCCCACAGCCACTAGCACCAATTATACAGCTAATTTTTTTAGCTGGAATATCAAGGTTTAAATCTTTGTGGATCCACTCTTTACCAAATTTTGTGCTTAGGTCTCTTATTTCAATAATATTTTTATCCATAAAATAGTTCCTAAGCAACACCATTTAGTGAAACAGCAAAGATTGCATCAACAATGATTATTAGAAATATTGAATACACAACACTTGTTGTAGTTGCCTTACCAACACTTTGAGAGTCTATTTTAACAGACATACCCTTTAGGCAACCAATGCCAGCGATTACTAGAGCAAAAAAAGGTGTTTTTGATAATCCAATATAAAAATGGCTAACATTTACATTTGAAAATAGTCTATCAATGAATTCAAAAGGAGATATATCTGCAATCAAGTAAGTAATAATAATACCCCCTGTAATATTAGCTATCATCGCTACAGTTGTTAGTACTGGTAAGCTAATTATTAGAGCCGTAATTCGTGGTAAAACTAAGCGTTGTATAGGGTCTTCACCAATTGTTTGAAGGGCGTCAATTTCTTCATTTACTTTCATAATTCCTATCTCTGAGGTAAAAGCAGAACCGCTTCTACCAGCTATTATTATGGCAGTAAACAAGGGAGCAAACTCTCTAAAAGAGGATATGCCCAACATATCAACGACAAATATTTGTGTACCATACTGCATCATTAAATTAAGTGGTAGATATGTTAAAACTAAGCCGATAATCAATGATAAAAGTATAACGATACTAAGCGCTTTAATAGTTGAGTCATATGCTATATTTAATACAATAGAAAAAAAAGAGCCATAAGGCCGTCTAAAAAAGTTTAAATAACCTAGAACAATCGCTCCTAAGAAGCTAATGCTTAGTTTAATTTCTGTTATTAGGTCATTGGTGTTTTTACCTAGTATATAAATACTATTAAAAACAGCATTTGGCTTTTTTGAAAACTTACCAATTTCTTTAGTAGGTAGATTTCGGTTTGTTAGATTAATAAGGTTTTGGTTTCTTTCTGAGGTGCAAATGATTTGTTTTTTGTCGAGTTTAAATTTAGCTAAGGTTTTTAATATTATATAAGCACCAGCAGTATCTAATTCTTGAACGTTTGTTATATCAACAAACTGAATATTATTTTTTAGGCTATTAAGAGGTTTTTCAATAAGCTTTGGTTTTATTTGCTTAAGTGTTAGAAAACCTTCGAAATAAATAGTGTTTTGAACTACTTTTATATTCATACTGATTATACTGGGCAGCAATATCTTAATTAATCTAATATACAAGAAAAATAGTTTAATACCAACATGAATATCTAAAGTATTGGATTAACATGTATCATCATTATCATATTGAGTTAAATTATTAGGTCTAATTACACCTTCTAGGCGGTTTTTATATTCTTCACCATCTAACTCCGAGTAGTTTTCTAAAGCATCAAGCATTGCAGAACGTGGAAGAGTATGATTTTTAACTTGCTGACGAGTAAGCCTGAACTGCTTAAATTTTGTGCCTGTATTTAGTCTATGGTAGTATCCTAGAACGCTTTCTGTTGCATTAGGGAAAGTCTCTAAATATACGTCAGCTCCTGAGGCTTTAACACCACAATCTGCCGAAAAACAGTGAAGCCCAAAATAGTTGCTATACTCTCTAGCAAAACGTGAGGTGCCCCAACCACTTTCGAGCACCGCTTGAGCTATAACAAAGCTGCTAGGTACAGTACCGACTTTTATTTTTAACTGATTTATCATCTGTTGGGTGTCTGTAGCATTTCGTATTTTATAGTAGGATAGATATGTATCAAGCCTATCTTGCTGCTTCTTTGTGAGTTTTTGGTTTTTATCGTAAGCCTTTTTGAGTTTCTGTAATTCTTCTTGCTGAGCACAAATTTCTTTATTAGCATTTTGAATCGCTTTTAAGATGTAGTTTATAAAAGCTTGTTTTTTTTCAGCGGTATCATCTATATTAAGAAAATCCGGCTTGTCAGATTTCTGGCTAATTTTGGTTGCTAGAGCATAACTGGCGTGTTTAGCTTTTCCATGATCAAAAGATAAAAAAGTTGCTAGTATTATAAAACTGCAGAAAAGTACGAAATTTCTAAGAGTATGTAATTTATCAGTTACCATATTTTAATAATCCTCTGTTAGACTGGGGTCGTCTGATATAGTCAACCTAAGTTGTGATATAAGATTTAACATATCACATGGCATATCACATGTAAAGTTTAGTATTTTATGAGTTAAAGGGTGAGTAAACGAAAGACTATAAGCGTGTAAGGCTTGTCTAGGGAAACAGGCGAGGTTTGTATTTTTTAGTTTAGAAGAGGATTTGTTATAGGTTTGGTCACCTACTAAAGGGTGATTGATACTTTTCATATGTACTCTTATTTGATGTGTGCGGCCTGTTTCTAGTTTACATTCTACTAGAGTAAACCCATCGTATATCTCCAAAGGAGTATAGTTTGTGATAGCTTGTTTGCCACTATAATTAATAGCCATTTTGATTCTATTATTAGGGTCACGACCTATTGGTTGGTCAATTGTACCTGATTCGTAAATTTCACCCTCTACTATCGCTAGATATTTCCTAGACACCGCTCTATCTGATAGCTGCTGGGTAAGGCTAAGGTAAGCTAAATTAGTCTTAGCAGCTACCATAAGGCCAGTAGTATCTTTATCTAGACGGTGAACGATCCCAGCACGAGGTAAGTTTTGTTGGTTTTTATTGAGATTTAGCAGAGCATTTGAAATAGTGCCAGTCATATTCCCAGCACCTGGATGAGTAACCATATTTGCTGGTTTATTTATAACAATAATATTTTCATCTTCATAAATGGTATTTAGTTTAATATCTTCAGCTATCCATTCATTTGTTGGTACAAATGTGACATCTATTTCTATTTCTTCGTCTCCAATAACTATATGTTTAGCTTTAGTATGGCTATTATTTAAAGTTATAGAGCCATCTTTTATCCATTTTTGTATTTGAGAGCGCGAAAAATCCTCAAATACTTCATTAACAGCTATATCCAGCCTTTTGCCTGCGTGTTCAGGTGTTAGAATAATTTTTTGATGAAATCGCTTGGATAGTGTATTATTTGCCATAGTTTAAATTGCTATACGTAGCGTAAATTTTATAATTTTTTGTATGGAAATTATATAAGAAAAATAAAGGATAGCTAATCAAATGACTAGATTTTTATATTTAATAGTTATTTTATCTATGATTTTTGCTGTAGCAGGGTGTGGCCCTAAGAAAGATAATGAGCTACCTCAGGTCTACACAGGCTACACAGCAGAGTTTATTTATGCAAATGCCCATAAACAAATGCAAAATAATGATTATTTTGATGCGATCAGGTCTTATAAATCATTAGTTGCACAGTATCCTTTTACTCCTTTAGCTGAAAAAGGTATGGTTGATCTTGTATATGTATACTATATGAATGACGAATCGACTATGTCATTAGCTTTAGCACAGCAGTTTATCAAGATGTATCCATATAGTAAGTACAAAGGCTACATTTACTATATGATTGGGGTAGTTGGTTTTGAAAATGGTAGGGGGCTTTTACAGACTTATGCTCCATATGATATGGGTCATCATGACCCTACTGGCTATACTGATGCATATAACAATTTTGAGAAAGCCTTAGCTTTAGACCCTAATGGTTCATTTGTTTCAGATGCTAAGCGTAGGATGATTTATATAAATAATACGATAGCAAAATACTATGATAATATTGCACACTTTTATTATAAGAGAGGGGCTTTTAATGCGGCTATTGATAGAGCATCACAAGTCATACGCAATTATCCTCAAAGCTCATCTACCGAAGATGCTTTAGTAATAACAATAAAAGCATACAGAGATTTAGGTTTGAATGAGCAAGCAAAAGTAAACCTTGAAGTGCTTAAAAAGAATTATCCAAATAGTAATTACCTTAAAAAACTAAGGCCAGATGGAAGTGAAGAGCCTAGCTGGTTTGAAAGATGGTTTGGGTGGTTGTAAAACGTCAGAGATGAATGTTCCTAAAAATTTTCAGAAATCAAAGTTTTATAAAACTATTTGTGAAGCACTAGAAGTATGTGAAAAAAGCATAGAAAAACATTTGGTATGAATTAGTGCCTATTTAACAACTGGATCTAACTCACCACTTTCATAACGCTGAAACATTGTCTCAAGTGAGATTGGCTTGATTTTGCTAGCCATACCAGCACTACCAAAAGCCTCATATCTAGCTTGACAAATTTCAGACATTGCTTTTTTAGCTACAGCGTTATATTTACGTGGATCAAACTCAGCAGGGTTTTCTGCTAAAAACCTTCTGATTGCACCAGTTGCTGCCATACGTAAATCAGTATCAATATTTACTTTACGTACACCATATTTTATTGCTTCAACTATTTCTTCTACTGGCACACCATAGGTCTCACCCATTGCGCCACCATAGTTGTTAATTACTTCTAACCAATCTTGTGGCACGGAAGATGAGCCATGCATCACTAAATGTGTGCCTGGAATTCTAGCATGGATTTCTTTTACTCTTTTAATAGATAATACATCACCTGTAGGTGGCTTAGTAAACTTATAAGCTCCATGGCTTGTACCAATAGCAATTGCCAATGCATCTACTTTAGTTTTTCTCACAAAATCAGCTGCTTCTTCCGGGTCTGTTAATAGCTGATCCATAGATAAAGTGCCTTCTGCACCTATACCATCTTCTTCACCTGCTTGTCCAGTTTCCAAAGAGCCAAGACAACCCAGCTCCCCTTCAACAGAAACACCGCAAGCATGAGCCATATCTGTAACAGTTTTGGTTACATTTATATTATACTCATAATCTGCTGGGGTTTTGCCATCTGATTTTAGCGAGCCATCCATCATCACAGATGAAAAGCCTAATTGAATAGATCGTTGACAAACTGCTGGAGATGTTCCATGATCCTGATGCATACAAACTGGTAAATGTGGATATTCTTCTATCGCAGCTAAAACTAAATGTCTGATAAAAGGGGCACCTGCGTATTTTCTAGCACCTGCAGAACCTTGTAAAATAACTGGTGAATTTACTTTATCAGCAGCCTCCATAACAGCTCTTACTTGTTCTAAATTATTTACATTAAAAGCTGGGATTCCATAACCATGTTCTGCTGCATGATCTAATAGTTGACGTAATGAAACTAAAGCCATTTATTCTCTCCTTTTATCTTACTTGACCTGCTATTATTACTTTGATTTTATTAGTACTTCCATGTACACCCATACTGTCACCGCTAGTAAGTACAAGAATATCTCCCTCTTTTACTAACTTTCTACTTTCAAGCTCCATAGAGGCAGACCTGTTTACATATACTTTTGACATTCTAGTAGAGTCAAAATATATTGGTATAACTCCTCTAAACAGAGTCATAGCCCCTAATGTTGGAGCATTACGAGATAGTGCATAAATTGGTAAATCTGTATTTATTCGTGACATCCAGCGTGAAGTATTTCCACCTTCTGTTAAAACAATTAAACCTTTAGCACCAATATCATTAGCTATCTTAACGGCTGCTACTGATACAGCATGATCAATTCGACTACAATCAGCTATTTTTTGTTTTTTAACAATGTGGTTATACTTACTTTTTTCAGCAGATTCACAAATTCTTGACATAGCAGCAACAGTCTCTACTGGATATTTACCAACAGCTGTTTCTGCTGAAAGCATAACCGCATCTGTACCATCAAATACAGCGTTTGCTACATCAGAAGCTTCAGCACGAGTAGGGGAGGAGTTTTCTATCATGGATTCCATCATTTGAGTGGCTGTAATAGATCCCTTTTCATTTTGTCTAGCTGTACTAATAATGAATTTCTGTACAGTAGGGACATTCTCATCACCAATCTCTACAGCCAAATCACCGCGAGCAACCATAACTAAATCAGAAGCTTCTATAATACTTTTTAAGTTTTCTTTATGTACTGCTTCGGCTCTTTCAATCTTGGCAACCATAGCTGGCTTCCAACCAGCTTCATGTACTAATTGACGTGCATACTCCATGTCCTTACCATCCCTTACAAAAGACACAGCTAAAAAATCTACTTGTAACATTGCTGCTATTTTAATATCTTCTTTATCTTTATCTGTAAGAGCCGGGGCTGTAAGTCCACCGCCTTTTTTATTGATTCCCTTGTTATTAGAAACTTTACCGCCAATAACTACTTTGGTTGTAGCTTTATTTTCTTTAACTGATTCAACCTGCAAAACAATTTTACCGTCATCAACTAGTAAAATATCTCCAGATTTAACGTCTTTAATTAACTCTTTATAATCAATACCTACTGTATTCTCATCGCCATCATTTACACCAAGGTCGGCATCAAGTATAAATTTTTGCCCTTTTTTTATCTCTACAGAACCATTTTTAAATTTAGAAAGTCTAATCTTAGGACCCTGCAAATCTGCTAATATCCCAACGTAAGTATCTTGCTCTTTTGCAATTTGACGAATCAATTCAACTCTCTTTCTATGATCTTCAGCAGATCCATGTGAGAAATTACACCTAACAGCGTTAACCCCAGCCTTTATCATCTCAGTAAGGACTTCTTTAGATTCACTTGCAGGGCCAAGAGTAGCTAAAATTTTGGTTCTTCTCATAAGTATTACCTTAAATAAAATTATTTTTTTGCTTTTTCTTTTAATATTTCAATAGCTGGTAACTCTTTACCTTCTAAAAATTCTAAGAATGCTCCACCAGCTGTTGATATATAAGAAACTTTGTCTTTTATGCCAAATTTTTCTATAGCTGCTATAGTATCTCCACCGCCAGCTACAGAAAACGCTTTTGAATTAGCGATAGCTAACGATAAAGCCTTTGTACCTTCTAAAAAGCTGTCAAACTCAAATACACCAACTGGTCCATTCCATAATATAGTACTGGAAGAATTTAGTAGCTTAGTAATATTTTCTGCTGATTTAGGTCCTATATCCAAGATCATATCATCATCAGCTACATCAGCTACATTTTTTATAACTGCTGGAGCATTTTCACTAAACTCTTTAGCAACTCTTACATCTACAGGAACAGGTATATTAATACCCTTTTGTTTAGCTTTAATTAAGATATCTTTTGCTTGACAAACTAAATCTTGCTCATAAAGAGAACTTCCCACAGAGTATCCTTTAGCTTTTATAAAGGTGTTAGCTATGCCTCCTCCAACTATCAAAGTTTCAACTTTATCAAGTAAGTTATGTAAAACTGATAGTTTCGTAGAGACCTTTGAGCCTCCTACTATGGCAGCCATTGGCTTTTTAGGGTTTTTTAATGCTTTCTCTAGAGCTTTGATTTCATTTGAAACTAAAAATCCAGCGCATGCTACTGGAATATATTTTGCTACTCCGTAAGTAGAGGCTTGAGCACGATGAGCTGTTGCAAACGCATCCATTACAAATACATCCCCTAAACTTGCTATTTTTTTAGATAGCTCATCATCGGATTTTTTCTCACCTTTATTAAAGCGGACGTTATCACACATAATAATTTCATCAGCTTTAATCTCAATACCATCAAGCCAACCTTTTTCAAATCTTACTGGTTTATGGATTATTTCTTCTAAAGCTTTTGCTACAGGTTCTAGCGAAAATTCAGGATCATACTCACCCTCAGTAGGACGTCCAAGATGAGATAATAAAATCGGTCTTCCGCCTTGTTCTAAGATATACTCTATAGTAGGGATAGCTGCCTGAATCCTTACAGTGCTAGTGACTTTACCATCTTTAACTGGAACGTTAAAATCAACCCTAACTATTACTTTTTTATCTTTTAGATTTACATCTTTTATAGATAGAAAACTCATATTAGCTCCAAATTACAAAGATCCTATCAACTTAACTACTCTAACCATTTGGTTTGTATAAGACATTTCGTTATCATACCAAGATACAACTTTCACTAGAGACTTATCACCTAATAGAGTAACTTTAGTTTGAGTCGCATCAAATAATGAACCTTCAGAAATTCCTATCACATCACTTGAAACTAGCTCTTCTTCAGTATAGCCAAAAGATTCATTAGCTGCTGATTTCATAGCAGCATTTATCTCTTCTGCTGTTACGTTTTTAGAAACCACAGCTACTAGCTCAGTTAAAGATCCAGTTGCAACTGGCACACGCTGAGCGGCACCATCTAATTTACCTGCTAATTCTGGAATAACTAAGCCTATAGCTTTTGCAGCTCCAGTTGAGTTTGGTACTATGTTTATAGCAGCAGCACGAGCGCGACGTAAATCACCATTTCTATGCGGGCCATCAAGAGTGTTTTGATCACCCGTATAAGCATGAATAGTTGTCATGAACCCTTTTTCTATATTTGCTAGATCATGCAGAGTTTTTGCCATAGGAGCTAAACAGTTAGTAGTACAAGATGCTGCTGATATAACCTTATCTTCTGCTGTTAAAATATTATGGTTAACATTATAAACAACTGTTGGTAGATCATTTCCTGCTGGAGCAGAAATTACAACTTTTTTAGCACCAGCATCTATATGGGCTTGGGATTTTGCTTTTGACGCGTAAAAACCTGTACACTCTAAGACAACATCTACATCTAACTCACCCCAAGGTAGTTTAGTAGCATCTGCTTGCGCATAAATTTTTATCTCTTTTTCTCCCACAACTATAGAATCTTCTTTAGCAGAAACCTCATCAGCTCTAGTATACCTACCTTGAGCAGAATCATATTTTAACAAGTGAGCTAACATTTTTGGATTTGTTAAATCATTAATCGCTACTATTTCAATCCCGTCTTTGCCAAACATTTGACGAAATGCTAAACGACCTATTCTACCAAAACCATTAATTGCAACTTTCATTTTAGTCTCCTTTTATTAGATTTTTTTAACTAATATTTATCAGATAAAGTTTTTAAATGTATTTAGCAACTATATTGCTTATATTTTCCACGGTAAAGCCAAAATATTCAAATAACTCTTCAGCAGGTGCTGATTCTCCAAAAGTTGTTATTCCTTTAACTTCACCACCTGCCTTTGGCATATATTTGTACCATATGTCTGGTTGAGCAAGCTCAACAAATACTGCTGGAATATCCTGTCTAATTACAGAGGTTTTATATATATTGGTTTGCTTATCAAAAATTTCTACACAAGGTATAGACGCAACATTTATATTTATACCTTTCTTATTGTATTCATTGGCTACTTTTACCGCTAACTCAACTTCGGAACCTGTCGCAATTATCGTAGCTTTAGCATCTAAATATTGTTTAACTAGGTATCCTCCTTTAGATATATTGCTAGCTTTTTCCATACAATCGACTATTGGTTGCAATCCTTGACGAGTTAAAACCATAACACTTGGAGTTTCTTTTGATTTAATAGCCTCATACCAAGCGATCATTGTTTCAACTGTATCAGCTGGACGCCAAACATTAAGGTTAGGTATCAATCTCAAACTCGGGATATGTTCAATTGGCTGATGTGTCGGGCCATCTTCACCTAGCCCTATAGAATCATGTGACATTACATGTATGACAGGTTGTTTCATAAGCGCAGCCATCCTGATAGCATTTCGTGAATAGTCGCTAAACACAAGAAAAGTACCACCATATGGCTTAAAACTACCATACAGGCTTAAACCATTCATAATCGCCGCCATACCGAACTCGCGTACTCCGTATGAAAGATAGTTAGCCCCTTTATCCGTATTATTTAACCAAACTGAGCCACTCCAGTTAGTGTTATTTGAACCAGTTAGGTCCGCTGAGCCTCCAAACATTTCTGGCATATGCTTACATAGTACTTCCAGTGACATTTGAGACGCTTTTCTTGTAGCCACCTTCGTGGGATTTTCTATTTGTGATTTTATGTAACTTTGAACTTCTTTTTCAAGTTCAGCTGGGATAACTTTATCTAATGCTCTCTTAAGCTCATTATATTTAGGGTTTTTTTCATAATCTTCCCAACGCTTTTGCCAATTTGCCTCTAATATTTGACCACGTTGGGTAGTATCCCAAAATCTATACACTTCATTAGGTATTTCAAAGGGGCCATGCTGCCAACCCAACTCTTTGGCTGCTGAATTTCTTTCCTCCACGCTTAATGGGGAGCCATGTACTGATGCTGTACCTGCTTTTTCTGGTGAGCCAAAACCTATAACTGTTTTACAACATATTAGGGTGGGTCTTTTTTGTTCAGATTGTGCTTGTATGATAGCTTGTGCGATAGTCTTAGTATCATGACCATCTATATTTTCAATAACATGCCAGCCATAAGATCTAAACCTTTCGACCGTATTATCTGTAAACCATCCCTTTGTATCACCATCTATAGATATACTATTGTCATCCCAGAAAGCTATAAGTTTATTCAAACCCAAAGTGCCAGCTAATGAACATGCTTCATGTGATATACCTTCCATTAAGCATCCATCTCCTAAAAATACATATGTATGGTGATCTATAAGTTCGCAATCAGGAGAGTTGTATCTTTGTGATAAAAGCTTTTCCCCTAAAGCCATGCCAACAGCATTTGCAAGACCTTGTCCAAGAGGTCCGGTTGTCGTCTCAACTCCTGGAGTATAACCATATTCTGGGTGACCAGGGGTTTTAGAGTGAAGCTGCCTAAAATTTTTAATATCTTCAATAGACACATCATATCCACTTAAATGCAACAAGGCATATAAAAGCATAGAGCCATGACCGTTTGAAAGGACAAATCTATCACGATTAATCCAGTGAGGATTTTTAGGATTGTGTTTGAGAAATTTTGTCCACAAAACTGTAGCTATATCTGCCATTCCCATAGGCATACCCGGGTGGCCAGATTTGGCTTTTAGTGTTGCGTCTATAGCCAAAAATCTTATGGCATTTGAAAAATCTTGAGAAATAGGTAAAGACATATAAGCGATCCTTTAAGTAAAAATTTAAAGTAAAGTGAATGTGAACAACACTATGATGATACAATAGCAACTTTAATAAAACAAGAAACCAAGTTAGAATATTCTAAATATAAGTAACACCTTAGAAAGCTGATTATGAAAAATAAATACGACATAAACTATAGTGTATACGCCAAACAAAAAAGAGAATTAGTAGCTTTTGAAATCATACTTACTGATCTTAGCGAGCTATCTGATTACATTTTAGAAGCGTCCTATACATTTAACTGTAATTTTTCTTTTTTTGAAGAAAACGGTAAACCTTGTATTAAATATAATATCTCTAGCAACTTAGAACTAATTTGCCAAGAATCTCTTGAACCTTTTGAGTATGATTTTAATGCATCTAACACTATTATGATTGTCGAAGATGATAGACTAGTTCAAGATAGCTTATATGAGCCTTTTATTTGTAGCACAGCTATTATAAATTTAGCAGATGTAATCAAAGAAGAAATACTTTTAGACTTACCGTTAATACCAAAAAACAACGCTAACACTTGTAAAAAAAACAAAAAACATTCATACTATAGCAAGCAAGAAAACGATGTTGAAAAAAAGGAAAACCCTTTTGAGGTTCTAAAAGTGCTTAAACAACACTAAATAAAAATAGTAAAATTTCTACTGGAGGTTACATAAAATGGCAGTACAACAAGTCAAAAAAAGCAGATCAAGAAGAGATATGAGAAGGTCACACGACTCTTTATCTACACCTACTTTATCAACTGATAAAGCAACTGGTGAATTACACCTAAGACACCATGTATCACCAAACGGGTTTTACAAGGGTAAAAAAGTAGTAGAGGTAAAATCTGAAGACTAAAATTCCTTCTCCCAGAAAATTATAATTATATCATTTTACTATATCAACTTTTAGTAAAATGATTGGTTTGAAATAAAATAGGAAGTTTTATTTATTATGGGTTACAAAATATCTATAGATGCAATGGGTGGTGATCATGGTTTAAATACTACGATTCCAGCAGCTCTTGAGGCTGTAAGAAAAGACCCCAACTTACAAATTGTTTTAGTTGGGGATCACCATAAGGTTAAAAGGGCTTTAGACAGATATTCAAAACTAAAAAAGATAAAACTGCCAATCCTACAAAGAATAGCTATTCATCATGCTAGTGAAACTGTTGGAATGGATGAATCACCATCTATAGCTGTAAGAAAAAAGAAAGATTCTTCTATGCGCGTAGCTGTTAACCTTGTCAAAGATGGCTCGGTAAACGCTTGTGTTAGTGCTGGTAATACTGGGGCACTAATGGCTATATCAAAATTTGTTCTAAAAACTATCAATGGGGTAGACCGCCCTGCAATAGTTTATGCTTTACCAGCGTACAATAGGGAAACTAAAAAGCTAAGTAAAACCTATATGCTAGATTTAGGTGCAAATGTGGTTTGTTCTTCTGAACAGCTTTTTCAATTTGCTATCATGGGTTCTATTTTAGCAGCAAGTTCAAAAGGTATAGCTGAGCCAAGAGTGTCTTTACTTAATATTGGTGAAGAAGAGATGAAAGGGTTGGACAATATTAAAAATGCTGCCAAACTTTTACAAGGCTGTGATTTTATCAACTATAATGGCTATATAGAGGGTAAATATATTTTTGATGATTCTACAGATGTCATAGTTTGTGATGGTTTTGTTGGTAATGTTTCATTAAAAACTATGGAAGGTACTTTAAGGCTTATAGAATCTTTAATCAAAAAAACTGTAGTTGAAGGCTCTTGGTTAATGAAAATACCAACGATTATGGCTTTACCACTTTTCAAGAAAATGAAAAAAGGAATGAATTTGGATAGCTTTAACGGAGCTTCTTTGTTAGGCCTAACAGGGATCGTCATAAAAAGCCATGGTAGTGCTAGTGCTAATGCCTTTGAGACCGCTATTTATGAAGCTACCAAAGAAATCAAATATAACATCCCTAAAACGATTCAAGAATCTTTAGAAAAAGTTCTTTAATTATATTAATCATGTTACAATAATTTTGAGGGTTTGGCACTCTTTAGATTATTAAAGACTAAAGGGCTCGTTTCATATATTGTATTTAACTAACATATAGGTAGACTATTCATGTTTGCACAAATATTAGGCACAGGAAGTTATTTGCCTGAAAAAATCTTAACTAATGATGATATAAGTAAATTTATTGATACTTCTGATGAGTGGATAAAGCAAAGAGTCGGTATAGAAAAACGACACTGTGCTAATGAGCAAGAAAATACTAGCTTTATGGCTACAGAAGCAGCAAAAAAAGCTCTAGAAGCGGCTAATTTAGATGCTCAAGAAATTGATACTATAATAGTTGCCACTAGTACGGGTGACTACATTATGCCTTCTACAGCCTCTATTGTTCAAAAAGCACTTAATATCCAAAATTTTAAAACCCGCTGTTTTGATGTTTCTGCAGCATGTAGTGGTTTTGTATACGCGCTTGATATTGCAAAACAATATATAGAAAATGGCTCAGCAAAGAACATATTAGTGATTGGTGCTGAAAAAATGACCAGAGTACTTGATTGGAATGATAGGTCAACCTGTGTACTTTTCGGTGATGGAGCAGGTGCTGTAGTTTTATCTCAAAGCCAAGAGAAGAAAATTTTATCCTCTTTACTTTATACAGATGGCTCATGCTTAGAGACGTTAAATATCCCTAACAATCTGCCAAGTAATAGAGGAGAAGCTATAACCATAGACCCATACCTGATAATGGAAGGAAATAAAGTTTTTAAATTTGCTGTTTCAAGATTATCGTCTTTGGCTGAAGAACTAATTCAAGAAGCTGGAATAAAAGCTAGTGATATAGATTGGTTAGTACCACATCAAGCAAACTATAGAATACTAACTTCAACAGCAAATAAGATAAACATGCCTATGTCTAAAGTGGTAACTACATTACAAGATCATGGCAACACCTCAGCAGCGTCTATACCACTAGCGTTAGATTATGCAGTTAGAAACGGACAAATTAAGCCAGGACAAATTATAATATCAGAAGCCTTTGGAGCGGGATTTGTGTGGGGCGGATTCGTAGCAAAGATATAATAAAGTTATCAACTTTTATATTCTAAAAACTTTTTTGATTTTCAATAATAAGGAGAACACTATGTCACAAAAAATTGCTGTTGTATTTCCTGGTCAAGGTTCACAAAAACTAGGTATGTTACAAGATTATTATCAAAACTTTGCAACATTTAGAAATATAATAGATGAGGCGAAAAACCATTTAGGTTACGATCTATGGAACATTATTCAAAATGATGAAGAAAAATTAAATAAAACTGAGTTTACACAACCGGCACTTTTAGCTACAAGCTACGCGATATATAAAGTACTTAAAGAACAAAGGCCAGGCCTAGAGGTTCAATACTTTGCTGGTCATAGCCTGGGAGAATATACCGCTTTATTGGCTGCTGAGTGTATCTCTTATAAGGATGCTTTACAGTTGGTTTCAACTAGAGGTAAACTTATGCAAAATGCTGTTACAGACAAGGAATGTGCCATGAGTGCTATTCTTGGATTATCTAATGATGACGTGGTAGCCTGTTGCCAAGAAGCTTCTGGTGAAGGTATCGTTGAAGCAGCAAATTTTAATTCGACTGGTCAAGTTGTTATTTCTGGTGAAAAGATAGCTGTAGAAAAAGCTAATGCTATAGCGAAAGAAAAGGGTGCAAAACGTGCTCAAATATTGGCTGTAAGTGTACCTTCTCATTGTTCACTTATGAAGGGTGCTGCAGAAAAATTTGAAATAGAATTAAATAAAGTAGAGTTTAAAAATCCTACAACAGCTGTTGTACAAAATTTTGATGCTAAATCACACTCTAGTTTAAGTGAAATAAAAGAAGCTGTAATCAAGCAATTATATAAACCAGTATTATGGACTCAATCTGTACAAGAACTTGTAAATTTGGGTGTCAACGAAATTATTGAGTGTGGGCCAAACAAAGTGCTGTGTGGGCTAATAAAGAGGATTGACAAAAATTTAAGCACAAAAGATACAAATACTATTGATAGTCTAGAAAATATTCAATAACTATAAGGAGATAATAAAAAATGTCTTTAAAAGAAAAAGTAGTTTTAGTAACAGGAGCTAGTCGAGGTATTGGCTATGAAGTGGCTGTTACTCTTGCAAAAAAAGGAGCTACTGTTATAGGTACTGCAACCTCAGAAACTGGCGCCAAAAAGTTTGAACAAAACTTAACAGATCAGGGTTTAAGTGCAAGAGGAATGGTTTTAAATATCTCAGATTCTGAGAGTATAAAAAATTTCTTTGCTAAAATTAAAGATGAAAAAATAGTTATTGATATTTTAGTAAATAACGCTGGTATTACTCGTGATAATCTAATGATGAGAATGTCGGATGACGAGTGGAATGCTGTTATCAACACTAATTTAAGCTCTATTTTCCAGATGTCAAAAGAATGTATCCGTGGGATGATGAAAAAAAGATGGGGCAGAATTATTTCTATTGGTTCAGTAGTAGCTTCTGCAGGAAATCCTGGTCAAACTAATTATTGTGCTGCTAAAGCAGGCGTAATCGGGTTTTCAAAATCCTTAGCTTATGAAGTTGCTAGTCGTAACATTACAGTGAACGTTGTAGCACCAGGATTTATAGCTACAGATATGACGGATAAGCTTACTGAAGAACAAAAAACGTTCATAGCTGGCAAAATACCTTCAGGACAAATGGGCCAACCTATAGACATAGCTAATACTGTAGCTTTCTTAGCTTCCGAAGAAGCTAGATATATTACAGGACAAACGTTACATGTTAATGGTGGTATGTATATGGCTTAATTTTTGCAAAATTATTGCAAAAAGAGCCAAAAAATAATATTATTAAAACGGTTAGTTAATTTAAAAATTTTAAACAAAATAATAGAAGGAAAAAAAATGAGCGCAAACGAATTATATGCTAAAGTAAACTCTATCATAGTAGAACAATTAGGCGTTAAAGAAGAAGACCTTAAGCCAGAGGCTTCTTTTATTGATGATTTAGGTGCCGACTCTCTTGATACAGTTGAGTTAGTAATGGCTCTAGAAGAAGAGTTTGACACTGAAATTCCTGACGAAGATGCTGAAAAAATCAGAACTGTTAAAGATGTTTACGACTATATAGATTCTAAAGTAAACTAATCAATAATTAATCTCAAAAGTGGCATGATTTTACTTAAACTAGTTTCATGCATTTTTCTAAAAGAATTAAATAGGTTAATTTAATATGAAATCTAATCGTAGAGTCGTGGTTACTGGTCTTGGGATGGTAACACCTTTGGGAAATGACGTGCCTACAACTTGGGCTAATATTCTAGCTGGTAAAAGTGGTGTGGAGACTATAACTGGTTTTGATACCCCAGCGCCAGATATTAGTGAGTTTAAGGTAAGATTTGCTGCAAGGATTAAAAATTTTGATGTAGAGAAGCTTGTAGGCAAGAAAGACGCAAAAAGAGTGGATCCATTTTGCTATTATGGTATAGCTGCTGCTAATGAAGCTTTAAAAGATGCTGGTATAGATAAAGTTTCTGAAGAAGACTCTTATAAGTTTGGAGTAGCAGTTAGTTCTGGTATCGGTGGTATTGAAACTTTAGAGTCTACAAAAGCTACTATTGATGCAAAAGGACCATCAAAAATATCTCCTTTTTGTATACCATCGTCAATTATCAATATCCTATCTGGTGTTATATCAATAAATCATGGCTTACGTGGGCCTAATGTGCCTATAGTTACTGCTTGTACAACTGGTACTCACAATATTGGTATGGCAGCGAGACTTATAGCTTATGGTGATGCTGATGTCATGCTTGCTGGAGGCTCTGAGAAAGCTAGTAACGCTATTGGTATCGGTGGTTTTGCTGCCGCTAGAGCTTTATCTACAAGAAATGATGACCCGCAAGGAGCTTCTCGTCCATGGGATAGAGATAGAGATGGTTTTGTCTTAGGTGATGGCTCTGGAGTAGTAGTATTAGAAGAGTATGAAAGAGCAAAAGCACGTGGCGCTAAGATTTATGCTGAAGTTGTAGGTTTTGGTATGTCAGCCGATGGTTACCATATGACTATGCCTTACGCACCAGGTCAAGAAAAATGTATTAAAAATGCTTTAGCAGATGCAGGACTTGAAAAAAACCCTGATGCTATAGATTATGTAAATGCACATGGTACTTCGACTCCTTTAGGTGATGTTCAAGAAAGTCAAGTGGTTGAAAAAACTATTGGTCAATATAGAAAAGACCTTGTTATGAGTTCCACAAAGTCTATGACTGGTCATTTATTAGGAGCTGCTGGTGCAATTGAGTCTATATTTAGTGTCTTAGCTATAAGAGATCAAGTTGCTCCTCCTACTATAAATTTACAAAATTTAGATGATGGCTGTAACTTAGATTATGCTGCTAACGCTGCTAAAAAAATGAAAATTGATTATGTGCTTAATAATTCATTTGGTTTTGGTGGCACTAATGGGTCAGTTATCTTTAAGAAAATTTAACTACCAATAGCCGTTTTTTCTATTTTCTAAAGACTACGAAATATTGTAGGATTGGCTATATTTTCCCAATCATATTAGCTATAAAGTTGTTCATACGATTGGTTGAAATTTTTTGTATTTTAGAGCAAATTCATCTTCTTCAAACTGCTCATAGTTCTTGATAAAAGCTTTAGCTAAAGATTTATACTGTTTTTTGTATTCTGATTGATCTTGCCAGTGATTAGTTAAATGTAAGGTTTGTTCTTGGTCTTGTATCGTTATTAACGATTTAAAATTAAAATATTTTTGCCGTACATATTTAAAAGCAATATCTTGTTTATCATTTACCAGATAATTAACTATAGCTTTTGTTTCTTCTACTGGTACACGCCTACCTGTTTTAAAATCGCCATCTATCCAGCCAACATTTACCATATAAATTTTAGCGTTACTATGCTTGAGCCTTTGACGTAAAATACTTGCGTATCTTGTAGGTTGGAGTAATAAAAATGGTTGAGCGTAACAACTAGAAAATTCAGGCTTAGGTTCTATCACACCTTCTTCAACTCCTGTTGAAGTACTAGTATAACCTGATAAGAAATAATATATTGCTTGACCTTTGCTTAATTTTGCTACTCTAGGCAACACACCTTTTGCGTCTTTTACTAAAAAAATTATTGTGCTAGGATCATTTGTATTTATAATACAGTTTTCAAAATTTTCTCGACAAAATGTTAGATAGGTGTTGCTTTGGGAAGGTTCTTTATGGCCGAAAATCACATTCTCGCTTTCATCAAAATTAGGGTTTTCTATAAGCAAATGGTTTTGTAGAACGTTTTTTATACGGCTATCATCTTTTTTAAAACTAGCAGCTTTAATGGTTAGTCCAGATTCTAGGCTGTATAAACCTTTTGATTCTGTCCAAGCTATAGCTTCATTTGTGACTAAAGCTCTATGGTTGTCTAACGCTAGTGTTGTCTTACCACTACCAGAAAGCCCTAAGAACATAAGGCTTCTAGCTTCTGCATCAACGCCAACAGAGCAGTAAAAGATACCAATATTATTAAGTGATAAATAATAACTCATGATTGATAACAAAACTTTATTAATTTCTGCAAGGTAGCGAGTACCTATAAATATACTTTGACGTTGCTTAAGGTTTGTTGCTATAACTTTTGAGGAATTCAACCCGAGTTCTTTATAGTTATCTATAATGGTTTCAGGTGAATGCATCATTACCCATTGTGGCTTAAAATCTTCAAGCTCTTTTGCAGCTGGCCTGATACATATAAGCCTAAAAAAATAAGCAGCTGAAGCTTGAGTTGTTATAAGTCTAACAGCTATTTTGTTTTTTTCATCATGATTATAAAAACCTTCTATAACAAATATGTTTTTGCTAGAAATGTTATCACAAAGTTTTTGTTTAATTAACTTCCAGTCTTTACGTTTGAGTCTTTTGTTATCAGAACCATGCTCATGCCACCAAACATTTTTTTTAGCGTATTTAGTTTCAACCACATACTTATCATCAGGTAATCTACCTTTGATATTTCCACTATCAACTATTAAGGTCTTACCGTCCATATTTATGAAGTTACAAGTATGTTGAGCGTGTTCAGCCAGTTCATCCAAAGTTAAATTTTGGTATACATTTTTTGTTGTGAATAAATACTTACTATCATCCACAAAAGACGGATCCATGATACAAGTTTCCTTATTAGCCAGATAAGCTAGTGATATTTTAGTCAGATTATAGCTGGAATATACTTTTTTTTCAAAAAATTGTACGCAGAGTTCTCGAATAAAGTAAAATATTAACTAATATATTAAAACCACATTATCATAAGAAATATGACTGATAAAAATTATACTGTTAAAACTCACTTTATCAAAAATATTGTTAAAAAAGACTTAGAAAATAATAATATTTCTAGCATACTGACACGGTTTCCACCAGAACCTAATGGTTATCTGCATATAGGGCATGCAAAATCTATTTGTCTAAATTTTGGTATCGCTCAAGAATTTGGTGGGAAATGTAATTTACGGTTTGATGATACTAATCCAGATAAAGAAGATATCGAATATATAAATGCAATCCAAGAGGATGTACAATGGCTTGGTTTTAAGTGGGAAAATCAGCCTCACTTTGCATCAGAATACTTTGACAAAATGTATGAGCTTGCTGTATTACTTATCAAAAAAGGCAAAGCCTATGTTTGTGATCTGTCTGCTGATGAAGTGAAGCAATATAGAGGTACCCTAAAAGAAGCTGGTCGAAATAGTCCATATAGAGATAGGAGTATACAGAACAATCTAGAGCTTTTTGAAAAAATGAAAAATGGTGAATTTGCTGAAGGTAGTAAAACTTTAAGAGCAAAAATAGATATGTCATCTGGCAATATCAATCTAAGGGACCCAGCTTTATATAGAATAAAATTCTCACGTCATCCAAAAACTGGTGATAAATGGTGTATCTATCCAATGTATGCTTTTGCCCATCCATTAGAAGATGCTATAGAAGGTATCACTCATTCTCTTTGTACTCTTGAGTTTCAAGATCAAAGACCATTTTATGATTGGGTAGTAAATGAGACAGAGTTCCAAGTTAAACCTCAGCAAATAGAGTTTTCTAGGCTTAATCTAAACTATACGATTACAAGTAAGAGAAAATTGAAATATCTAATTGATAATAATCTGGTAAATGGTTGGGACGATCCACGTATGCCTACACTAAAAGGTTATCGTCGTAGAGGCTATACTCCAGAATCTATCCGTAATTTTTGTGAAATGATAGGAATATCAAAACAAGATTCTATAATTGATGTATCAGTACTTGAAGAGTCTATTAGAGATGACCTTAATAAAAACGCTTTAAGGAAAAATGCTGTTTTAGATCCTATTAAAATAACTATAAAAGGGATGCAGCCACATACCTTAGATGTGCCAAACCACCCACAAAACTCTGATTTAGGTAGAAGAGATATCACCATTTCGTCTGAGATATTTATTGAAAGAGATGATTTTGTATTTGAGCTTGAAAAAGGTATGAAAAAACTAAACCCAAATGGTCGAGTGCGACTTATGAATAGCTATGTAATAGATTGTGATGAAGTTATAACAGACGCTGGAGGTGAGGTCATTGAATTAAAATGTAGTTATTTACCAGAAACTTTAGGTGGTAAAAAACCAGAAGATGGTAAAAAACCAGATGGTATTATCCATTGGGTAGATGCTAATAACTGTATAGATGCTGAAATTAGGATTTATGACAGACTTTTTAATGACGAAAACCCAACTAAATTTGAAAACATAGAAGATAGCCTAAACCCTAATTCTATGGAAATTATCAAAAATGCTAAACTAGAAAAATCTCTAGAAGATGCTGTGCCTGAAGAGCATTTCCAGTTTAACAGAATTGGCTATTTTGTAGCAGATCAAAAAGATTACTCAAAAGAAAACCCTGTATTTAATAGAACTGTAACTCTTAGAAACATTTGGGATATTAAAAGTTAGAATCTGGCTTTTGTTTGATATTTTGTCCATTCTAGTATACACGTAGATAATAAGTTATAAAAAGTCTACTATCGTTATAATCTCAGCACATATTAGTACTTTAAATCTCTTGGCTTAGATTTACAGCAGAAATATTAGTAAAATTATTTAGTCTGACTCTAGAAATCCAGTTTCACGCGTCACATTTTGTAATTTGAAAAAATGATTAGCAACTTGTTTGTTGGCAATATTTGCGACCAAAATATTAAAATGTGTACAAAAATAAAAAATGGGGAGATTAACATGATAGATAGTGATCAGTTGTTAGCTATTAGTGCTGCTCTGGTTCAGACAGTTAGAAAATATATAAAGTATTCAGAAAATATGAAGCTATTATATTCTAACTATAAAGGCAGCAAATTTTATAAAAAAAGACGAGAAGAAGTGACGCAGATAGATAATATACCAGGCTTAACTTATACACCCCAAGGGTATGGGAAAGTCGGACTAGAACTAGGTGTTGGTTGGTGTGATGAGCTATCGTTAGCTTGCTTATATATAGCACAAGGATCAAAAAAAATAAAAATAGGTACATTTTATTTATCCCTTATAAGCACTTTGAAGCATACGTTTGTATTAGCTCATACTAGTTTAAAGTTATTCAATAGTACATCTCCAGAGTGGGTATATTACAAAGATAATTTTCATGAGTTATCAATCGATCCTGAGTTAAGCAACGCTGTTATTATTGATCCATGGATCTATAAAGCTACAAAATTATCAAATTATTTAGAGCATCTGGAACATGCAGAATTATTCCAAGTTAGAGATTTTTTTGAGGGTATTATAAGGTATGAAGGTGTCCGTATTACAATCTCTCCAGAAAGTGGAGTCACTAATATAAGTGAGGATTATGTAAATACGTTTGAATTTTTTTATAAAGAGCAACAACAAAAACTATCAGAACATAGTGATAGTTTTGCTAGAGGACGTAGATTTAGTAGTGTGGAAAATAGTTTAATACTTGATGTCAATAGAGAAAATGAAAATGAAATTGTAACAATCCAGAAGATATACCGTGGTTATACAACAAGGAAGCATTTGCAGCAGCAGTTAATAAGTTTAATAGATTTTTTTACTAAATTGAAAAGTAAATCATCATACTGGTATAGTTGGTGTCTTCATAGTGATCGAAAAGGTAAAGCTATAAACTCTATAATTTTATATCTAGAAAGGTGTATAGATGATTATAAATATCCTGGGGAAGATAAACTAGTAAAAATATTTACAAGGGTAATGACTATACTTTCTATTGTAAGAAGTTCAAATATAGCACCTACTAACTTAAGTAAGGAAAATATAGCCATGACTTCAACAGCTAAAGGATTATTTAGTTTAGGTGTAGTGCCAGAAACACAATATGACTTTGAAAAATATACCTCAGATGTGGATTTAAAATTAGATTGGGTGAGAGATATTCGTAGACACAGTGCTATAGATAGAGTTAGATATACAGCCCTTTTAGATAAGTTAGAAGGCTGGAATGCACAGTTCAGGTTGGAGAAATTATATACAAATAAGGCTGGTTACTATAATTTAGTAAGGAAGGCTATAGATTCATGAATCTGACTGAAAATTTCAAGCAAGCTTAGCAACCGCTTATTAGTTTAATTAGTCTATGATGATTTAATAGGTTAAGTCTTAAAATATAAAATTAACCTTTAAAAATTTAATTAAAATTATATAATTATATAAAATAAATTTAAAAATATTATATATAATGGTAGATAGTAATGAGTTGTTAGCTATTGGAACTGCTTTGGTTAAGACTGTTAGGAAATATATAAAGTATTCAGAAAATATAGATTCTCTTTACTCTGGTTATAAAAAAAATGGTTTTTATATAAGTAGGTTGTATAAATTCAGGGAGTTACGTAGCTTATCACCTTCTACACCTGAAGAAGAGGGCAGAGTTAGTTTAGAACTAGGTGTTGGCTATTGTGGAGAACTATCATTTGCTTGCTTATATATAGCACAAGGTTTAAAAAAAATAAAAGTAAATACATTTTATTTATCTTTTATGAACACTGCTGAACATGCGTTTATATTGGCTCATACTAGTTTAAAGTTATTCAATAGTACATCATCTCCAGAGTGGGTATATTACAAAGATAATTTTCATGAGTTATCAATCGATCCTGAGTTAAGCAACGCTGTTATTATTGATCCATGGATCTATAAAGCTACAAAATTATCAAATTATTTAGAGCATCTGGAACATGCAGAATTGTTCCAAGTTGGAGATTTTTACGATAGCGTCATAATGTATGGGAGTGTTCATGTTACAATATCTCCGAAAAGTAAAATCACTAATATAAATGAGGATTATATAAACACGTTTGAATTTTTTTATAAAGAGCAAAAACAAAAATTAGATAATAAACGTGAATCTTTTGCTAGAGGTCGTAGATTTAGGAGTGTTAGAGAAAGTTTAGAATATAATATTCAGCAGTATCAGCTAACTAAGAGTTTTGAATGGCAAGTAGAGGAAGCTCGGGAATTAAAAAAGGTGGTTGAGACGTGTAAACGAAAAGTTTTGGAAATACTTGAAAAGTATTTAAAAACTGACCCTAATAAAGGTAAAATGTCTTTGAAGGCATTATTGTATCTTAATGGTAGACATCACATAGATCGTTCAAAATTGGTTTTAAAAGCGATAGATGGTTCGCAGAATATAGTTGATATGTTAGATATTTTAAACAAAGAAAAGAAGGCATTTGAAGTTGCTGATGTAAAGTATAGTGGAAAAGCTAAAATCGATGAGCGTTGGACTAAAGATCCTGGGCAAATAAAAAATCGTCCTAAAGATTTAGAAAAATCAAAGTATTATCAAACTATTTGTGAGGCGATAAGAATTGCTAGCATATATTTCTCTGTTGCCTTACAATAATGTTATTTGAAGGTTTTTTATTAATAGGTATGATCACTTCTTTAAAAGATTTAGCAATTCAAGCAGGATTCGAGTATATAGGAAAAGACGTTCAAATAAAAAACATTGTAATTAATTCAAATGATATTAAGCAAGATGGTTTGTTTGTCGCAATAGTGGCAAATAGGGATGGTCATGATTTTATTCCTCAGGCTATCGTAAATGGTGCAAAAGCGTTATTAGTTTCTAAAAAGCAAAATACAGATGTTCCACAAATAGTGTGTGAAAATACTATCCGTGGCTTACGTAAGCTTGCTAAGGAGTACCGTAAATCGTTAAAAATGCCAATAATCTCGCTAACAGGCAGTTGTGGTAAGACTACAGTAAAAGAGATGATAGTAGCTTTACTAAGTGATAAGAAGGTTCACTTTACTAAGGGTAATTTAAATAATTATCTTGGGGTACCAATGACTATTTTAGAAACACCTCAAGATGCAGATTTTGCAGTAATTGAGGCTGGTACTAATGTGGGTGGTGAGATTAAAGCAGCTGCTGAAATTATTCAACCAGATGTAGCGATGATCACAAACGTTGGAGCTTCACATTTAGAAAATTTGAAAAGTTTAGATGGTGTAATGGCAGAAAAGGGTGAACTCTTAAAAGTAACACCACAAAAAGGCTATTGTATAGTAAATCTTGACGATGAGAGAATATCTAAATATGTATCTGTCTTAGACTGTAAAAAAATCACTTGCTCTATGTTTAATCAAATGGCAGATATTTACATAAAAGGATATGATCTTATCCAAGACACCTATAAGGTTAAACTTAGTATCTTTAGTAAAGAATATGAATATTTTCTTCCAGCTATAGGTAAACACAATTTATTTAATAGTGTATTAGCTATTGCTAGTGTAGTTGCTGCAGGAGTTGATCCAAAAGATTTTCTTAAAAATACTAGTAAAATTATTAATTATAAAGGTAGATTTTGTATAGAGAAATTAAGTGAAAAGTTAATTCTGGTAGATGATACATATAACGCTAGTGTTGCTGCAGTAAAAGCAGCTATTGAAGATTTAGCAGAGTTTGATGGAAAAAAGATTTTAGCTATCAGTTCGATGAAGGAGCTTGGTAACGAGGCAGAAAATTATCACCGGCAGATGGGGCAGTGGCTACAAGAGGCAAAGTTTGATAGAGTTTTTTTATATGGTGATAACAGTTTACTAGAAATTGCTCTTAGCCAAATTCAAAGTGAAAATGTTAAACTTTATGAGACAAAAGAAGAACTAAAAAAGGATTTAGAACAAGTCCTTAAGCTTTATAATGACGTAGCTACAAAAGTCATAGTTAAAGGTGCTAGAAGTTATGAGATGGAAGAAATAGCACAAGCTGTAAGGGGTTTTATACCAATTCCAACATAAATTGGTGCATTTATCACAAAGGAGTTTATTACTAATTTAGTGATTATTTAGAGGTAGAACGGCTATATTAAACAAAACTAGAAATTTGGACTATCTCACCAACTGTAGAAATTTTTATATAATTACCTGTTTTAAACCAGTCTCCTAGTACGTATCTGGTGTGGTCTTTTTCTTTGTGAATAGCCATTCTGTGAGTGTGGCCATGGATTACAATGTTGCAATCTTTTCGATATTTTTCTATTCCTATTGATGTGATATCTATATTTGGTTGTCTACGATTTTTCACATAGCTATGGCTTCTTACATTTTTGGCAGTTCTTTCCCTTAAGAATAATGGTAACCTTCGAAATAGAAATCTTAAAGGCTTATTATAAGCAATCCATTTACGGTAGGTTTGGTAGCTTTTATCACCAGTACAAAATAAATCACCATGAGAAAAAAGAATTTTTTTATCAGCAATGTTTAGATAATAAGGATCTTTAATTATAGTTACACCACTGTATTTTGCAAATTTTTTGCCAATCAGAAAATCGCGATTACCATGCATGAAATATATTTTTAAGCCTTTATCGCTAGCTTGTTTTAGCCACGTTGTGATTTGATGATAAAACTTGTCTTTGTGATTATCGCCTATCCAATAATCAAAAAAATCTCCTAGTATGAAAAGAATATTTTCATTTGATAATATTTTATCAAGGAATTTTTTGAAAATATTAGCCTGTTCACTATGATGAGCATTCAGATGTAAATCAGCTATTATATATATATCTTTGTTATGATCCATATTTTTCACGATAGTTTTTAAACTTATTGATCACTTTGTCATTAAGCTTTTCTTTAACATACTCAAATATACTATCAAAGTTAGTAACAGCTAAAACTGGGATACCGAAGTCTTGGGAGATTTTTTTTGTAGCTGAAATATTGCTGTCCTTGGCTTTCTCTTGACGGTCTATTGATAACACAACCCCAGTGATTGTAGCATTTATATTTTTTAACTTATTATAAGACTCATAAAACGCAGTTCCAGCAGTCATTACGTCATCTACAAGTAGAACGTTTTTATTTGTCATATCTGCACCTACAAAAACCCCGCCTTCACCATGATCTTTTGCTTCTTTGCGGTCAAAAGCATATGGCATATCTATGTTGTATTTAACAGCTAAGACAGTTGATATAGCTGCTACCAGAGGTATTCCCTTATATGCAGGGCCAAATAAAATATCATATTTTATATTATTTTTAGCTATTAGCTGTGCGTAATAATCCGCTAGAGTTGCAAGTTGGCTGCCAGTATTAAATAACCCAGCATTAAAAAAATACGGACTAACTCTGCCTGATTTGAGGGTAAACTCGCCAAATTTAAGGACTTGGTTTTTGAGTGCAAAATCAATAAACACTTTACTTTTCTCAAGTATTTAATAGTTGCTTATAAGTATAAATAATAATTTACAGAATACTAGTAATAACTGTGTATACGGCATGGCAATTGCATTAAAAAAAGAGTAGAAATTACGAATGTATATGGTGTTTAAAGCAATTAGCGTCAGATATGGTTTTAGCTATTACAAATGAGTTTCACAGTTAAAAGTTTTCCATTAAAACGCTTGATACATATAGTTTAGTATCAACTAATTTATTCAAATATCTAACACTCCCTGAATTTCGAATGACTTCAATTTCATTATCTATAATCTTTATCACATTTTGTATAGAAGTTTGTTGTTGAATACTATTTAACATCGAATTAGCTCTATCTTTATAAGATTTCCATGATAGAGTTTTTATATCAAGATACTCTTGAATGTGTGCTAAACATACTTGTTTAACTTTTGGTAAGTTAAAGTTGAAAATTTTATTATTAAGTTGATCAACCGCTTTAAGTTTATTAAAGTTTAGGTTAGCTTCACAAGTTATATTTTCTTTTCTAATCAATCCCCAAATAGTGATGCTGTCATGTTCACCATCATTAAGGTCATCATGATATAATACATGCTTATCGTTTCCTGTATATAGTTTGCGCCATCTGTAACTATGAGTAATACTATTGTAACTTATATTACTATTAGCGTCAGATTTCCAAAATTTACCATTTTGGTCGGACATTACATATTCGCTATGTCCCGGACCTTCTTTCATAGTGGTCCTTATAAAAACTCCACCATTAAACTTTCCACTTGTGAGTGCTAAGATTGCATTTTCAGTAGTAGACAATCTAGGATCTAATACTACTTCTTGTATAGTAAACCATTTTTCTAAAAAGCTAGAAGTTAAATATTCACTCCTTAAATAACCAAAAGATGCTATTTTTTTATCATTACGGTTTAAAAGTATACCATTTGTTTCCAACGCAGCACAAATAGCACTATTACTACATAACATTCTACCTGGGTTATTGATAGAAGCATATTGACTAGCTTGTTTCATTGTTAGTTTTGATACGTTTGTCGTTGATGCATGCTGGATAAATTTTTCCTGAAGTTTATTGATTGTTGCTGAAATAGCAATCAAACTATTCTCTTTTAAAATCTGTTTAACATTTTCTAAGTGAGCTTGAAAGAGAGTGGTATTATACTCATCAGATTTAAGTGGTTGTTGTTGCATATTAGCTATTGATAGCTTAGCCAGGGTATTTACATTTTCAACGATAAAAGTACAAGTTTCTCTTTTCATTTTAGATAAGTGTAAATTATCAGAAATTTTAGGAATAGTACTTAGATACTTAGATTTAAATTCTGCTTGTTCTGTAAACTTAAGATAGTCTGTTAAAATGTTTATAGCTTTTATTTTTAATTCCTTTTCCATTGAACATATTATATCCATATTTGTAATGCCGGTAATAAAACTCTTCCTAACGTAAAAAGTTGTTAAAAAGTCTTTCTTAAAAGATCTTATAGGCTCACATAGCTTATCTTCTTTATCTAAGAGTTTGACCAAACCTTCATTAAACGCAAGATATGCTTTAATATATTGCTTAAAATCCATAATATTGTTTTTCCTTATGCATTATTTCTTATCTCCTAAATTATAATTATTTTTGTTATACAAAAATGTAGTTATAATATACGTATTAAAGACGTAATATCATATATGTTTTTTTTAATAAAATGAGTGAATTTTTGATAGAAATAACGCAAGCTTTTAATATGTAATTACTTTTATTTTATGCTATTTCGAAATGAAATTTTCTCATACTTGTCAGTTTTCTTTAACGTAATCATACTGTTACCACCCATCTAATTCCAGCGTGGACAGTCCCATAGTAGCTGTATATTTAAAAACTATAAGCTGATATAATCGGTAGTAATCTTTGTGATTTATTTTTAAAAAATTGATGTCTAAACATATCCATATCTTAGGAATTTGCGGGACTTTTATGGGTTCATTAGCTATATTAGCTAAGCAAAAAGGTTATAAAGTTACTGGTTCTGATACTAACGTTTATCCTCCAATGAGTACTTATCTTGAGTCACAGGCAATAGAAATTATTCAAGGTTTTGATTGTTCACAATTAGAGGCAAAACCTGATGAGATTATTATCGGTAATGTTATGAAAAGAGGCTTGCCAATAATAGAAAAAATTTTAGATGAAAAATTAAACTATTTCTCTGGGCCCGAGTGGCTTTACCATAACATATTAAAATATAAAAAGGTTATCGCCATAGCAGGAACTCATGGTAAAACTACTACTACTACTATGACTATCAAAATTCTAGAACAGGCCGGTTTTAATCCAAGTTTCCTTGTTGGAGGAATTAGTGGGGATTTTGGTGTTTCATCAAGGTATACAGATTCAGAATATTTTGTTATTGAAGCAGATGAGTATGATACAGCCTTTTTTGATAAACGCTCTAAGTTGATTCATTATGACCCTAATATTTTAGTGATAAATAATATTGAATATGATCATGCTGATATTTTCAAAGACATTGATGCTATCTATTGGCAGTTTCACCAGCTTATTAGAAAAATGCCAGCTAGTGCAAGTATCATCTATAATGCTTCTGATGTAAATGTA
The DNA here is from genome assembly GCF_012222965.1 of Allofrancisella inopinata. Lineage (NCBI taxonomy): Bacteria > Pseudomonadati > Pseudomonadota > Gammaproteobacteria > Thiotrichales > Francisellaceae > Allofrancisella > Allofrancisella inopinata. The sequence goes on from NZ_CP038241.1 coordinate 459,350, forward strand.
CAAAAAATAATAGATATGGGATGCTGGTCAAATACTGTTGCTGCTAACTCAAAATTAGGTTTCTATATTTCAGAACACTCTAATGATTATTCTAAGTTTACGCTGGTTTCAAATAGTAGTGATAAAGTAGAAATTTCTTGGAATTTTATTGGTGAGCATAATGCTTTAAACGCATTGAGTGCTTATGCTGTAGCTAAACAGCTTAATATATCTAATAACGATATTAAGCATGCTTTAGAGAACTTTAAAGGTGTGAAAAGACGCTTGGAAGTTTTATGTAAAAAAGAAGGTATTGTTTTATACGATGATTTTGCACACCACCCAACATCTATAAAACTAACTTTAGAAGCTGTACGCAATAAAAATCCACAAGCTTATATAATTGCTCTAATAGATCCACGATCTAACACTATGAAACAAGGAAATAATAAAGAAAACTTACCTAACGCAATACTAAAAGCAGATAAGGTTTTATTATATGATCATGCTTTATTAAAATGGGATGCAAACGAACTCTTAAAAGATAGTACAAAAGTTGATTTTATTAAAAATATAGAAGAGTTTATGGATGTAATAGGATCTTTAGTAATCCAAAAAAGTAAAGATATAGAAATAGTTATGATGAGTAATGGTTCTTTTGATGGATTAAGAGAAAAACTTGTAAAATTTTTGGAAAGTTATAATGAGTGATTTAGTATATGGAATCCATGCTGTAGAAAGTTTGGTAAAAGCACATCAAGCAAAAGAGTTGCTTGTATTACAAAAGCAAAGCTTAAATGCTAAATTATCTCAGATTATAGATGAAGCTAAAGCTTTAGGTATAGAGATTACATTTTTAAGTAGTATTAAAGATTTGCCAAGCCGTATTAAAAAAGATGCAAACCACCAAAATATTTTTGCTATTGAAAGGTCTAACTTAAGAACATATAGTGAGAACGATATTCCTAACTTATTGCTAGAGAGTGAAAAACCTTTCATTTTAGTGCTTGATAGTGTTCAAGATCCACATAATTTTGGTGCTTGTATCCGTAGTGCTCATTCAGCTGGCGTGGATTTTATAGTGGTTCCTAAAGACAATAGTGCACCTGTAAATGCTACGGTTAAAAAAGTAGCTTGTGGAGCTGTTGAACATACTAAAATTGTTGTGGTTACAAATTTAGCTAGAGCTATAGAAAAGCTTAAAAACCAAGGAGTGTGGGTGGTAGGTTTAGCAGGTGAAGCTAGTGATAGTTTGTATGACATGAATTTAAATGATCCAATAGCTATAGTAGCAGGTGCAGAAGGCAGTGGCATGCGACAACGCACAAAAACTAGTTGTGACTTTTTAGCAAAGTTACCGATGTTTGGTAAAGTTTCTAGTTTGAATGTTTCGGTAGCTACAGGTGTAGCCTTATATGAAACAGTAAGGCAAAGGACTGGTTGAAAAAATCATCATGTACAGAGATCGATCTGTAACACTTAGCTTTTAGGGCTGATATAAGATATAATTTAGCTCAAACCGTCTGAAAATATAAAAATGGCTATGAAAATTTATCATAACCCGAAATGTTCAAAATCACGTCAAGCTAAACAGATTTTAGATAAACAAGATGTAAACTATGATGAACATTTATACTTGGATAATCCATTGTCAATAGAAGAGTTAAAAGGTTTACTTAAAAAACTTAAACTTTCTATAAGAGATATTATCCGCACAAAAGAAGAACTTTGGAAAGAAAGCTTTAAAGATAATGAATACTCCGAAGATCAAATAATAGAAATAGTAGCTAAAAATCCAAGACTGCTAGAAAGACCAATTATTGAGCATAAAGATTTTGCCGTTGTAGCAAGATCAGAGGATAAGATTGCTGAAATGTTAAATACTTACTAGTTTTATGCTAGTATTTAAAAGTTAAAATTATCTATTTACGGAGATTTCTTATGCATAAAATATTTTATACAATAACTGATGAGGCACCAGCATTAGCTACAGGTTCTTTTTTACCAATAGTTCAAAGTTTTACTAAATTAGCAGATATTGCTTTAGAAACAAAAGATATATCATTAGCATCACGTATACTTGCTAATTTTAATGATTATCTGACAGACGAGCAAAAATGTTCTGATGATCTTGCTATATTAGGTGAGCTAGCAAAAACACCAGATGCAAATATTATAAAATTACCTAACATAAGTGCTTCTGTACCACAGCTAACAGCAGCTATAAAAGAGCTACAAACAAAAGGGTATGATATTCCTGATTATCCGTTTGAGCCTAAAGATGAAAAAGAGCAAGAGATCAAGAGTCGCTACTCAAAAGTGTTAGGAAGTGCTGTAAATCCAGTTCTAAGAGAAGGCAATTCTGATCGTCGTGTAGCTGCAGCTGTCAAAGCTTATGCTCAAAAGCATCCACACTCTATGGGCCAGTGGACAAAAGATTCTAAGTCTCATGTTGCAAGTATGTCTGAAAATGATTTTTATGCTAATGAAAAATCTCACATAGTGCCAAAAGCTACAGCTGTAAAAATAGTTCACGTTGACAACAAAGATAAAGAAACTGTACTAAAAGCAGGCTTAAAATTAGAAGAAAAAGAAATAATTGATGCAACTAAAATTTCTGTAAAAGCTTTAAGAGAATTTTATAAACAAGAAATACAAAATGCTAAAAAAGAAGGTGCCTTACTTTCTTTACATTTAAAAGCAACTATGATGAAGGTTTCTGACCCGATCTTGTTTGGTCATGCAGTAGAGATTTTCTTTGAAGATGTGTTTAAAAAATATGCAAAAGAATTTAAAGAGTTGGGTGTAAATTCACGTAACGGTTGGGGGGATGTGATCGAGAAAGTAAAACAACTTCCTCAAGAACTTCAAGATAAAATAAATGCTGATATAGATAAAGTTTTTGCTAAGCAGCCTGAAATTGCTATGGTTAATTCGGACAAAGGTATTACAAACTTAAATGTTCCAAGTGATGTGATTATTGATGCTTCAATGCCTGCTGCTATTCGCTCATCTGGAAAGATGTGGAATAAAAAAGGCAAGCTTCAAGATATGAAAGCGATGATTCCAGATAGATGTTATGCTGGTGTATACGCTGCAACTATAGATTTTTGTAAAGAAAATGGAGCTTTTGATGTTGCAACTATGGGTGATGTTTCAAATGTTGGTTTAATGGCTAAAAAAGCAGAAGAGTATGGCTCTCATGATAAAACATTTGAAATACAAGCTGATGGTAAAGTGTTAGTGATAGATACTGAAGATAATATTATTTTTGAGCACAACGTTGAAAAAGGTGATATTTGGAGGGCTTGCCAAACTAAAGATATAGCAGTTAAAGATTGGGTTAAGCTAGCTGTTAATAGAGCTAAAATTACCCGAAATCCTGCTATTTTCTGGTTGGACTCTAAGAGAGCTCATGATAGAAATCTTATCGCTAAAGTGCATGAGTACCTAACTCTACATGATATAACTGGTCTTAATATTGAGATACTTTCTCCAGTTGAAGCTACAAAATACTCTTTAAAAAGAATGAAAGAGGGGAAAGATACTATTTCTGTCACAGGTAATGTTTTAAGAGATTATTTGACGGATCTTTTCCCTATTTTAGAGCTTGGTACAAGTGCTAAGATGCTTTCTATTGTACCACTTCTTGCTGGTGGTGGATTATTTGAAACTGGTGCTGGCGGCTCAGCTCCTAAACACGTTGAGCAGTTAATTAATGAAAACCATTTACGATGGGATTCTTTAGGGGAGTTTTTAGCATTAGGAGCTTCTTTAGAAGATCTAGCAATTAAGACTAGAGATTCTAAAATTAAAGTTCTTGCTGAGGGTTTAGACCAGGCAAATAAAGATTTCTTAGATAATGATAAGTCGCCTCGTCGTAATGTTGGTGAGCTTGATACTCGGGGTAGTCATTTTTATTTAGCCTTTTATTGGACAAAAGCGCTAGCTAAGCAGAATGATGATCAAGAGTTAAAAGCTAAATTTGAACCGATTTATCAAGAGTTAAAAGATAATGAAGAAAAAATCGTTAAGGAATTGGCTAGTGTTCAAGGCAAACAAGCTGATATAGGCGGGTATTATTTACCAGAAGCTAGTAAGCTTGGTAGTGTTATGAGGCCTAGTGAAACTTTAAACTCTATTTTGGCTAAGGTATAAAGGAAATATATAATGTCAGAAAACCAAAAAGACGAATATATAGAAATATCTATAACTGATTTATTGATTAAGTTATGGCGTAATAAGCTTATATTTGTTGCAGTTTTAGTGATAGGTTTAATTGCAAGTAGCCTATTTATAGCTAATAAGAACTATAATAAGTATACTTATACAGCTACTATAAGCTTACCAATAAATAGTGGTGGCATGGTTTTGGTAGATAGTAAAGATATTCAGCAAATATTTAGCGATTATAATGCTGGTGTGGGTGATTTATTAGGCTTTGTTGTTAATACGAGTAACAAATATATATTTGATGTAAGTTATACATCTAGTAATCTCGTTGAAAGAAAAGTTTTAGATATGAAAGTCAACGATTTTGCTAAATTTTTAAATAATTCTGATGTATTGCTTAGAGCTAAAATGCAATACGTCCTTTCATTAGACAGTGCTGACCAGCATATAGCATTTTTAACTGATAAGCTAAAAACCTTAAAGGCTAAAGATAGCACAGAGTCAGTAGGATTAGTAACATTGCAAGATAAGCTAATAGAATATGATTTCTTGAAACAACAAGCTGAGCTTAATTTAAAGAAAGCTGACTTTGTAGTAAATGAAACTTACTTAGACTATAGTATACAGAGTAAAAACAAATATATCCTTATTGCCTTAGTCTTAAGCCTTATCTTGTCAGTGTTTAGCACTTTAGGAGTTGATTATATTAGAGAAAAATTCTTTAGAAAAAAATAAACGAATGAATTGTTTTAGTCTTTTAAACAAAATCCCAACGAAACTACGTAGTAAGTATATTTCAATCCTTAAAAATAAAAAGATTGGTCATAATAACTTAGCTAAAGAGTTAGAAGCATTAGCTCAAGAAATAGAGCAAAAAAAACTCCCTGAAATTACTTATCCACATCTTCCTGTAGCTGAAAAAGTTGCTGATATAAAAAAAATGATCCAAGAAAACCAGGTAATAGTAGTAGCTGGGGAGACAGGTTCAGGTAAATCAACACAGTTGCCCAAAATATGTTTGGACTTAGGCTTAGGTAAAAGAGGGCTGATTGGTCATACTCAACCACGCAGGTTAGCCGCCAGATCAATTGCTGCTAGGGTCGCCACAGAGATAGGAGATCAATCAAAAGTCTCTTATAAGATTCGTTTTTCAGATCACACTGATGAAAACACCTTAATAAAAGTAATGACTGATGGGGTGCTTTTAGCTGAAATTAAGAATGATAAATATTTTTCTCAATATGAAGTAATAATTATTGATGAAGCACATGAAAGAAGTTTAAATATTGATTTTTTACTAGGGTGTATAAAGAAGGTTCTACCTTTTAGACCTGATTTAAAAGTTATTATTACTTCAGCAACTATAGATCACCAAAAGTTTATTAATTATTTTCCAAAAGCTAAAGATATTATTATTGGTGGTAGAACTTATCCTGTAGAAATACGCTATCAAAATGATGAGGCTTTTGAGGATTTTTCTTTACAAGAAAAAATTCTTTATGCAGTTGAGGAGCTAGGCCAAGGTGATATTTTAGTATTTTTACCAACAGAAAGAGATATTCATGAAACTTTAACATACTTAAATAAACAAAATCTTAGATTCACAGAGGTGTTACCTTTATTTTCTAGATTATCGAATAAAGATCAAAATAAAATTTTCAATCCTGATGGTTCTACACGCAGAATTATTTTAGCCACAAACGTAGCTGAAACATCTCTAACGGTACCAGGAATAAAATACGTAATAGACTCTGGTTTAGCTAGAGTTAGTAGGTATAGCTATCGTACCAAGGTGCAACGTTTACCAATAGAAAAAATCTCCCAAGCTAGTGCAAACCAAAGAGCTGGTCGTTGTGGTAGATTGTCGGCGGGTATATGTATTAGGCTTTATAGTGAGGATGATTTTTTATCTAGAAAAGAGTTTACAGACCCTGAGATTTTACGCACAAATTTAGCTTCTGTTATTTTACAGATGTTATTTTTGAAATTAGGTAATATTCAAGATTTCCCATTTATTGATCCTCCAGATTCTAGATTTGTAAAAGATGGATTTAAACTATTATTTGAACTACAAGCTATTTCTGAACCTAAATTTTCAAACTCTAAAATCACAGCCGATGGCCTAAAAATGGCTATTATGCCTTTAGACCCTAAATTGGCTAAGATAGTAATAGAAGGTCATAGGCAAAATTGTTTAAAAGAAGTTATATCAATAGCGAGTTTTTTAAGTGTTCAAGATCCTAGAGAAAGACCTCTAAATTTTCAGCAAAAAGCAGATGAAGCACATGGCGTTGATAAAGATAAATCTTCAGATTTTATAGCTATTTTAAATTTAGCAAATAGGCTTAATTTAGAGCTTAAAGAGTTATCTAATAAAGAGAAAAAAGAGTATTTCAGAAGAAATTTTATATCTCCAGTTAGGTTTAACGAATGGAGTGATATTTATAGGCAAATTGTTGAAGTTATACATGGTTTTAAGTGGAAGCTCAATAATGCCGTTATTCTAAAACAAAATATTCGTCATTCCGGACTTGATCCAGAATCTTTTGAGCATAGAGATCAAAGCCAGGATAGTGAGATCCTGAAACAAGTTCAGGATGATAATAGTGCTGTTGTGGTTAAGCATGAAAACCTACACAAAGCTATAGCTAGTGGTTTTTTAAGTAATATTGGTAAAATCCATGAAGGAGCAGAGTATTTAGGAGCCAGAGGTCTAAAGTTTTTTATATTCCCAGGCTCATCACAATTTAAGAAAAAACCAAAATGGATTTTAAGTTCAGAAATCGTTGAAACTACAAAAACATATGCAAGAAATGTTGCAAGCATTGAACCGGAGTGGCTAGAGGGTTTAGCTAAACATTTGATTAAAAAACATTATGAGGAACCAGTTTGGAGCAAAAAACATAGATCTGTAATTGTTAATGAAAGGGTAACACTTTATGGACTAGAAATAATTTCTAAAAGATCAGTACAATACTCAAGGATAAATCCACAGCATGCTAGAGAAATTTTTATTCGTGAAGCTTTGGTTAATGGTGATTTTGAAAGTAAAGCATATTTTTACAATAAGAACCTTGAATTAATAAGCCAAATAGAAGACCTTGAGAGTAAGTCACGTAGGAAAGATATTCTAGTTGATGAACCGCAAATGTATCAGCATTATGATAATATAATTCCTGAAAATGTTTGTGATGGTGTAAGTTTTGATAAATGGCTTAAGAATATATCTAAAGAAGTGCAGCAAAAATTTGTCTTTGACTTGGAAAGTTTGATGCAGCGTGATGCTAAAGATATCACACAACACAAATATCCCGATGTTCTAACTATTGGCGATATGCATTTGCCATTGGAATATCATTTTAACCCTTTGGATGAAAGAGACGGTGCAACTGTTACTCTGCCACTTATTTTTTTAAATGAAGTCAACCCAGTAGTGTTGGAGTGGGGAGTATATGGTTTTTTATATGACAAAATCGTTGCTTTATTAAGAGCTTTACCCAAAAATATCCGTAAGAATTGTGTTCCTGTACCAACCTACGCTCAGGCTATATTTGAGTCTATAGATTTTGAAAAAGATAGATATAAACCACTAAAAGTAGTCATAGCAAAACATATAACTAGGATAGTTGGTTTTGTTGTTGACGAGAGTGTTTGGGAAAATGAAGAGTTGGATAAATATCTTATTTTAAATATAAAAATTGTTGATGAAATAGGTAAGGTTTTAGCTATAGATAAAGACCTTGATAAGTTAAAACTTAAGTTTAAAGATTTTGTGTATAAATCTAATAAACAGTTTGATGATAAAGTTTACTATGATTGGGATTTTGGCGATATAGCCCACCAGCAGAAAATTAAAGAATATGGCATAGATGTTAGAGTTTATAATTGCCTAGAAGAGTTTAAAGATGGTGTTAGGCTTTCTTATAAGGCAACACAGCAAGAAGCAAACTTATGTATGAAAAAAGCTTTAATTAGATTAGTCAAATTAAGACTACAAAACCGATTAGCAAAAAGTATTAAAAGCAATGATTTGGCTAGCCTATCTATGTCAATGAAGCTTAAAGATTCAAATGATAAGGTAATGACTAAAGTTATAGATTTAAGTTTTTTTGATATTAAAAAGCAAGCTAATAACGTTGTCATTCCGGACTCCGATCCGGAATCTTTTGATTCTGATGATAATACTAAAAATAGTAATGAGATCCTGAATCAAGTTCAGGATGACAGGAGAGGGGATGTATTTGGCTTACCATATACAAAACAAGCATTTGAATCGTTTTATAATAGGGGGCTAGAGAGCTTCACAACTAATAAAAATAAAGTAGAGTTATTATTTATAGAGATTGTCAAAGCAAAGGACCAGCTTGATAAGAAGCTTAATGTTAAAAAAATACCTCTAAACTTTATTCAACTATATGCAGATATAAAAAATGAGTTAGATAAGTTATTCACGGATGATTTTTTATCTGCTCCTTTAATTTATTTACAAAGATATAAGTATTATATCCAAGCTTTAGGTAATAGATTAGAAAAAGCCAAAGCAAATTTACAAAGAGATAGAGCTTATCAAATAGAAGTTGATGAGTTAGAAAATAAATTAGCAAAAAAAATATCTAGTAAACCATATGGTGTAAGCTCTGAGGTTGTTATTAAAGCAACTTTCTTGATAAAAGAGCTATGGATATCTTGGTATCTACAAGATGTTAAAACCATAGAGTCAGTTTCTTATAAGAAAATAGCAGATTTTATCTCCAGATTGTAGTTTAGAAAACTTAAGTTTGTTGCTATAATCCACTTTACGCTTTTTGTATATTTTAGTCTTATGTTATTTCTGCGAGATAAGAGATTACTCAATTTTTTAGTAGTAATATTTTTAAGTTTTATAACAATAAGTTGGACTTTTTACATTTTTAAAAAACCTGTAGGTTTATGCTTTTTTTATTTTTTTATACTCATGGTCTGTTTAAGGTGTTTGTTTTCTTTATTGTTATTTAGAGATTATATAGCTAGTTGGCGTAAATCTACACAAAAGACATTTTTACGAAAAATTTTTGTCAACACACCAGTTTTTATAATTGTAGCGGTATTATTTTATCAAAAAATACCATTTGCTATGATATTTTCAGAGTTTTTATTCTATTTATTATTGATGAATATAAGCGTGTATTCTTATTGGTATCTTACAAATAGAAGTTTTATAGCAAAAACAAAAAATGTTGTTATTTATGGTGCTGGTAATGCTGGTACCACAATAGCGCAGGAATTTGCAGGTACAGAATATAAAGTTAAATGCTTTGTTGATGATAAAGAGTCTTTACAAAAGCGTAGTATAGATGGAAGAAAGGTTTTATCTAGAGCACAGTTAAAACAGAAGTTACTTTCTCATAAGTTTGATTTACTAGTTATTGCGTTGCCAAGTACAGCAAATAAAGTTATAAAAGAAATTTACAAGGATTTAGATAAGGATTTTAAACAAATTAAAATCATGCCATCTTTGGAAAATATACTTCAAGATAAAAGCTTTATGTCACAATTAAAGCCAGTTTCTGTTTATGATCTGCTGTCGCGAGACTCTAAAAATTTAGATACTCAGAGTATTTCTAATTTTATAGAAAATAAAACAATTTTGGTTACAGGTGCCGGTGGAAGTATAGGTTCTGAAATTGTCAGACAATGTATAAAATATAAAGCAAAGCAACTAATTTTATTAGATCACAGTGAGTTTAACTTATATAAAATCACAGAAGAATGTGAGCCAGCTAATATTAGAAGTGTGCTTTGTTCAGTATGTGATAAAAAAGACCTAGAAAAAGTTTTTGAAAAGCATTCGCCGCAAATAGTATTTCATGCTGCAGCGTATAAACATGTACCAATAGTTGAGGAAAATATTAGTAAGGCAATACACAATAATATTCTAGGCACTAAAAATACTATAGATTTAGCTATAGAATATAAAGTAGAATCTTTTATTCTTATATCCACTGATAAGGCTGTTCGCCCTACTAATGTTATGGGTGCTACAAAGCGGATTTGTGAGTTGTATTTACAAAATGTAGACTTCAAAAAAACTAAGCTTGCTGCAGTTAGATTCGGAAACGTTTTAGGTAGTAGTGGTAGTGTGATACCAAAGTTTGAGCGACAAATTAGAAATGGTGGGCCTCTGACAGTTACACATCCTGAAATTACAAGATACTTTATGTTAATACCAGAAGCATGTGAGCTTGTGCTTCAAGCAGGAGCTATAGCAAAAAATTCTGAAGTTTTTGTTTTAGACATGGGAAAACCTGTTAAAATAATAGAGCTTGCTAAGCAATTTAAAAAATTAGCTGGAAGAGAAGATATAGAAATTAAAATCACAGGTTTAAGACCAGGTGAAAAACTCTATGAAGAATTACTTATAGATGAGAACGATATTAGAACAGACTATAAAGATATATTTATAGGTAGAAAAACTTTTTATGATATCAATATTTTGAATACAGATATAAATTTATTAATGGAAGAGAGCTCTGATAAAGTTGAAATATTGAAGAAAATTGTGCCAGAGTTTGAGCATAGACTTAATAATTAATTATAATGCAATACTGTTGTTGATTATCCGGATAAGCAGCATTATAATAGTTTATTATCCAAGCATGATGGTGTAGGTAATGTATTATAGTAGAGCTATTAATCTTGTTGAGTTATTAGCAAAAAAATCATTTTTTCTGTTTGGTCCAAGAGCAACAGGTAAGTCATCTTTGATTAGAAACACTTTTCCGAAAGAAACTTTGATCATCAATCTACTAAGAAGTGAATTATATTTAGAGCTAAGTGCAAAACCTCATCATCTAGAACACATGATAGCTGCATATAGCTATCCTGATGTGGTAGTTATTGATGAAATTCAAAAAATTCCCATGCTCTTAAATGAGGCGCATCGTTTAATAGAAGAAAAAGGTATCCGCTTTTTACTAACTGGCAGTAGTGCTAGGACTTTAAGACGCAAACATCAAAATTTATTAGCTGGAAGGGCAAGACAAGCAGAATTGTTTCCACTTACAAGTTTTGAAATTACAGATTTTAATTTAGAGCGATATTTAAGATATGGCGGTCTTCCAGCGATTTATTTAAGTGATGAGCCAGAGGAAGACTTAGACGCATATATAGGTACATACCTAAAAGAGGAGATACAGATAGAAGCTTCTGTACGAAATATACCAGGTTTTAGTCGTTTTTTGCAAACAGCTGCACTGACGTCTGGACAGATGCTTAATTTTACCAATATTGGTAGTGATGTAGGGTTGCCACCATCAACGGTTAGAGAATATTATCATATTCTTGAAGATACATTTGTTGGATTTTTGTTACCTGCATATACAAAAACGATAAAGCGTAAAGCTATTAGTACTGCGAAATTTTATTTTTTTGATACTGGGGTTAGAAATGCGTTGATTGGTCTTAAGTCTATTCCAAAACAGTCAGAAATTTATGGTCAATTATTTGAGCATTTTATCATTATAGAGCTACGTACATATTTAAGTTATCGTAGGCTAAATAAAGTTCTATCTTATTGGCGATCAAAGCATGGGCAAGAAGTTGATTGTATTATTGGTGATGAAATTGCATTAGAAATTAAAGCAACCGATGCGATAAAAGATAAACACTACAAGGGTTTACTGGTGTTTGCTGAAGAAGGATTGTGCCAGCGATATATTATAGTTAGCCATGATCCTGTTAGGCGGAAATTTAAAAATATCGAAACTATATTTTGGCGAGATTTTTTGAATGAGCTGTGGCACGGTGAAATATTGAATGTTGAATGATGAATTTTTAGTGTTTAATTATGGTTGAAAAATTTAGTGAATGTAATAAAAGGTGACTATATTTACTTACGCAGAATATTAATTCTGTGAACTAAGTATTAGTATTAACTATAAGATCAAGCTTAAGGCGTATTAATTATAAGTATTCTCAGTCAAGCTAGGATATATTGATATGGTTTAAGGAAGTTTATTTGCTTATACGCTATATACTAATATATAATAAATAAAATAACAAAATAAACATATGGGTTAATTTAATATGAGCGATGATAAAAATATCAGTCTAAGTCAGCAAGAGTATATTAATCTTATGGCTCATAAAATTACTCATGATGTTGTTACTGAAACAAGAGTTGATATAGATAGATTAAGAAATGATGTAGATGCCAAGTTTAGTGAATTAAAAACTAGTATCAATCAACGCTTTGAGCAAGTTGATAAAAGAGTAGACAGAATGCAAGTGTTCTTATATTGGGTTGTTGGTATTGGTGTCACTTCTATTATAGTCCCAATAGCTTTACCTCTTATTAAAACACATTTATAATCAACTCAAGCAGAATAAAGTAAAAAGGATTTTACTTTTTGATTTGAATAGAATATTAGAAAATTTAAAATCCGGTATACTTGGGTGCTACGAGATTTTGTGTGAGGTTCATTAATAATGTATAAAACCATTAAAAAGTTTTTGGATTTTTCTCTATCTTTGGTTGGGCTAATAATTTTAAGCCCTATTTTTTTATTTATTATTTTATTTATAAAACTAGACTCAAAAGGACCAATTTTTTTTAAACAAAAACGCTATGGTAAAAATAAGCAGTTTTTTTATATATATAAGTTTAGAACTATGTATGTTGATACTCCAAAGGATATGCCTACGCATTTATTACAGGATCCATCGAAATGTATAACTAAGGTTGGAGGGTTTTTGAGGAAAACATCTTTAGATGAGTTGCCACAAATTATAAATATTCTAAAAGGTGAGATGAGTATCGTGGGACCGCGTCCTGCATTGTGGAATCAAGATGATTTGATTGCTGAGCGTGATAAATATGGGGCAAATGCTGTGCCTGTGGGACTGACTGGCTGGGCTCAAATAAATGGTCGTGATGAATTGTCGATACCTGCTAAAGCCAAGCTTGATGGAGATTATGTCAAAAATAAAAGTACATGGTTTGATTTAAAATGCATTTTTCTAACAGCATTTTCCGTTTTTGCTAAAAAAGGAGTTGTTGAAGGTGGTACAGGTTCTCTTGGTAAAAAAGAAGATATGAAGTAGGATGAAAAAGAGTCTTATGGTACAAAATCAGCAAATTAATATTATCGAAAATGATTATATATCTCTTACTGATATTGCAAAACATAAAGATGAAAAAGAGGCTAACGAAATAATAAGAAATTGGCTAAGAAATAGAAATACTATAGAATTTTTAGGATTGTGGGAACAACTAAATAATAATGATTTTAAACCTACCGAATTCGATAGGTTTAGAAAAGAAGCTGGTTTAAATAGTTTTACTATGAGTACTAAAAAATGGTGTGAAAACACTAATGCTAGAGGAATTATAAGCAAGTCTGGTAGATATGGTGGCACTTATGCCCATAAAGATATAGCATTTGAGTTTGCGTCATGGGTATCTGTTGAATTTAAACTTTACCTTATTAAAGAATTTCAGAGATTAAAAGATGAAGAAATAGTAAATCAAAATCTTGATTGGGATATTAAGAGAACTATTGTTAAAATAAACTATCATATCCATACTGATGCAATAAAAAACAACTTAATTCCTATTGATCTAGCTAAGAATAAAGTTTCATTTATATATGCGAATGAAGCAGATCTTTTAAATTTAGCACTTTTTGGTGTTACAGCGAAGCAATGGAGTGAGCAGAATCCTGATTTAAAAGGCAATATTAGAGATTATTCATCAAGTGAGCAGTTTGGTTGTATTAGCTAATTTAGAAAATCTAAATGCAGTATTTATAAAGCAAGGAATATCATCACAAGAAAGGTTATTGATGTTAAATAAGGTTGCTATCGAACAGCTAAGTATTCTAACAAAATCTCAAACAAATCGTTTGGAGAAGAAATAGTATGAAAAAAAGAATCCTGATTACAGGTTTAAATAGCTATATTGGTAACTCATTTGCGGCTAAATATAACTCAGATTTTAGTATTGATAAAATATCATTGCGCGATGTTTCTTTGTCGGACATAGATTTGAGTGGTTATGATGCTATATTGCATGTGGCAGGAATTGCTCATACTTCAAAAGATCCTAAACTAAAAGAAAAATACTATAAAATAAACGCCCAACTAACTTATGATCTGGCAAAACAAGCTAAAGATCAAGGTGTTCGACAGTTTGTGTTTTTAAGTAGTATTATAGTTTATGGCGATAGTGCTCCTATCGGTAAGCAAAAAGTTATAACTAAAGATACCGAACCTAAACCAGATGATTTTTATGGAGATAGTAAACTCCAAGCTGAAATTAAGCTAAATAGCTTGGCTAGTGATGACTTTAATATTGCTATAATTAGACCACCAATGGTATATGGTGATGGCTCAAAAGGTAACTATCCAAAGTTGGTTAAACTGGCAAAGTATACTTTTATTTTCCCTGATATTAATAACCAAAGAAGTGTTATCTCGATAGATAATTTATCTAAAGAGATTGCAGAAATAATTTTACAAACTAAACATGGGGTTTTTCTACCTCAAGATACCGAGTATTTTTGTACATCAAAATTTATCAAGGATTACAGAAAAAACATTTTGGCCAAGAACACTTATCTAACAGTATTATTTAATCCAATTATAAGATTGATTGCTAAAAAAGTAGATTTTGTCAATAAAGTTTTTGGGAATTTGACATATAAATTATGAAGAAGCATATATTAATAGTTAGTCAATATTTTTATCCTGAGAATTTTAGGGTTAATGATTTAGCGGTTGAGTTATATAATAGGGGATATGAAGTCACAGTATTAACAGGTATACCAAACTATCCTAAAGGTAGTTTTTTTGATGGATATGGTATTTTTAAAAAGAGAAAAGAAAATTATCATAATGTTAATATTGTTAGAATTCCTATAGTTTCTAGAGGGAGTTGTAAATTAAGGTTAGCATTGAATTATTTATCTTTTGTGGTAACAGGATATATTTGGAGGATTTTTACAAGGCTTAAACCTGACTATGTATTTATATATGAAGTATCTCCAATGACCCAAGCCTTACCAGCTGTCAGCTTTGCAAAAAAAAGAAAAATTCCTTGTTATATATATGTAACAGATCTTTGGCCAGAAAGTGTAGAAGTTGTATTAGGTTTGAAAAATAAGTTAGTCCTTAAATATCTCAATAAAATGGTTGATTATATCTATAAAAATTGTGATAAAGTTCTAACATCTTCAAATAGTTTTATTAAAAAAATAGCTTCTAGAGATAATTCATACAATGATAAATTGATATTTTGGCCACAATATGCCGAAGAGTTTTATAGTAAGATAGAAAGCAGAAATCAAGAAATATATCAAAAATATTTTAAAGGAGATGATTGTTTTAAAATAATTTTTGCAGGAAATGTGGGTGAAGCTCAAAATCTTGGTCTTTTAGTTGATGTGGCAAAGAAATTAAAATCAAATAAAATAGATACAATAAAGTTCTATATTGTCGGTGATGGAAGATACAAAGAAGAATTGGTTAAAAAGATTAAAGTAGAGAGTGTAGAGGGATGCTTTAAATTTATAGAAAGACAACCTGCTGAAGATATTAAGTATTTTATGTTTGAAAGTGATGTAGCATTAATAAGTTTGTCTAAGTCAGAAATATTTTCTATGACAATACCTGCAAAAACACAGTCTTGCTTAGCTTGTGGTATCCCTATATTAGTATCAGCTGATGGTGAGATTCAAAATGTTGTAAAAGAAGCGAATGCTGGTCTTTGTAGTGATGCAAATGATAATCAAGGACTGTATAATAATATAGTTGAAATAAGTAACTACGATAAGATTCGATTAAGCAGAATGGCAGAAAATGCTTTAAAATATTCAGTAGAAAAATTTAACAAAAATAAACTAATGGAAGAGTTGGATGACTTGTTTAAATGATTTTAAAGATAAAATTCTTTTAATAACAGGTGGTACAGGATCATTTGGTGAAACTGTAGCAAATAGATTTTTAGATAGTGATATAAAAGAAATACGTATATTCTCACGTGATGAAAAAAAACAAGATGATATGCGTAAGAAGTATAACTCAGATAAGTTGAAATTCTATATAGGTGATGTAAGAGATAGAAAGAGCGTTGATACAGCGATGAAAGGAGTTGACTATGTCTTTCATGCTGCAGCACTTAAGCAAGTACCATCTTGTGAGTTTTTTCCGATGGAAGCTGTTAATACTAATGTTGTTGGTACTGAGAATGTATTAGATTCAGCGATATTTTATAATGTGAAGAGTGTTGTTTGCCTAAGTACAGATAAGGCTGCTTATCCTATAAATGCTATGGGTATCTCTAAGGCAATGATGGAGAAAGTAGCAGTAGCAAAAAGTAGAAATTTGTCTAATAATGAAACTAAGATATCCATTACAAGATATGGTAATGTAATGGCTAGTAGAGGTTCTGTAATTCCTTTATTCTCTCAGCTTATAGACGAAGATAAAAATCTTACTATCACAGATCCTGACATGACTAGATTTATGATGACTCTAGAGGATGCCGTTGATTTGGTACTATTTGCATTTAGAAATGCAAACCAAGGTGACTTGTTTATCCAAAAAGCACCGGCAGCTACTATCCAAACACTAGCTGAAGCAATTATGCAGAAGAAGAATAAAAAAGTAGGTATAGATATTATCGGATTTAGGCATGGTGAGAAGTTGTATGAGGTGCTAGTTACTAAAGAAGAAATGGCTAGAGCCGAGGATATGGGGAAATACTATAGGATAGCTGCAGATGATAGGGACCTTAACTATAATAAATATTTCTCAGATGGTGAGAGCACTATTGCTAAGGCTGAGGATTATCACTCGCATAATACAAAGCAATTAAATGTTGATGATATGGTGAGAGAATTATCAAGAATAACAGGGTTTAGCTGGAATGAGTAATAGGGTTTTAGTATTGGGATGTAATGGTATGGCTGGTCATGTTATATCTATTTATCTTGAGTCGCGTGGGCATATTGTTGATAAACTAGCTAGAAGTCAGAAGGTTTTTGCAGATACAATTCTTGTTGATGTTTCTGACTTTGAGCTGTTGGAAAAAACTATTGTTGAGGGGAGATATGATTTTGTTATTAATGCTGTAGGTGTACTAAATGCTGATGCAGAAGCTAATCATGATAAAGCAGTGTTAATGAATTCATATTTACCTAATTTCTTGGCGAGAGTAACGAAAAATTTGAAGACTAAAATTATTCATATAAGTACAGATTGTGTTTTTAGTGGTGATAAAGGCTCATATACAGAATTAGATATTACAGACACTAATACTTTCTATGGTAAATCTAAAGCTCTTGGTGAGTTAAATGATGATAAAAACCTAACTATAAGAACATCGATAATAGGACCAGACATTAATGAGAATGGTATAGGATTGTTTAATTGGTTTATGAAATCTAGATTCTCAAAAGAACTATCAGGTTATTCTAAAGCTATATGGGGTGGGGTTACGACAATTGAGTTAGCAAAGTCAATAGAAATTGCTATGAGAAATGAATTGTCTGGTCTGCACCATTTAACTAATAACCAAAAAATTAATAAATATGATTTACTAAGTTTGTTTAAAAAATATTTTGCAGATGATAGTTTAAATATATTGAAAAATGAATGCTATATAACAGACAAGTCTCTTAAAAGTAATAATCATTTTTTCAATGTTCCTAGCTATAAACAGATGATTTTAGAAATGAGAGAATGGATTGTAAATAATCAAGAAATATATAATTATTAGGATTCTATAATGAAAAAATTAAAAGTTATGACTGTTGTGGGTACAAGACCAGAAATAATAAGGCTTGTACCAAGTATTCAGAAGCTAGACTCAAGCAAGGCAGTTGAGCATGTATTAGTACATACTGGTCAAAATCATGACTATGAACTTAATCAGGTATTCTTTGAAGACTTTAATTTGAGAAAGCCTGACTATTTTTTAAATTCAGTTACTAGTGGTAAACCAATGGAGACTATTGGTAATATCTTAATCAAAATTGATGAAGTTTTAGACAAAGAAAAGCCAGAAGCATTTTTAGTCTTAGGTGATACTAATAGTTGTTTATGTGCTATTGCAGCTAAGAAAAGAAAAGTGCCAGTATTTCATATGGAAGCAGGGAATCGTTGTTATGATTCTAGAGTGCCTGAAGAGTTAAATAGAAAAATAGTAGATCATATATCAGATATCAATATGCCATATAGTGATATTGCTAGAGAGTGTTTATTAAGAGAGGGTTTTCCAGCTCAAAGAATAATAAAAACAGGTAGCCCAATGTTTGAAGTGTTGCAGATGAAGAAAGATGATATTCAAAAATCTGATGTTGTTGAAAGATTATCTTTAATGAAGGATAGATACTTTGTAGTATCAGCACATAGAGAAGAGAATGTCAGTGATAGAGATTCATTTCTTGATTTGATGGAGTCATTAAATGCTGTTGCAGAGCTTTACAAGCTACCAATTATATTTTCTACGCACCCAAGAACAAAGAAAATCATAGAAAAAGAGAGTCTAGAGCTTAATCCATTGATACAAATTATGAAGCCACTAGGTTTTAGTGATTATGTGAACCTTCAACTGAATTCTAAAGTGGTACTTAGTGATAGTGGTACTATCAGTGAAGAAAGTGCAATATTAGGTTTTAAAGCTCTAAATATTAGATATTCTCATGAAAGACATGAGGCTATGGAGGAAGGCTCTGTAATGATGGTAGGGCTTAAAAAGGATAGGATATTACAAGGTTTAACCATTTTGAATGAAGAGAGCGAAGATAGAAGAAGATTGGTGGCTGATTATTCTATACCTAATGTTTCTGACAAGGTTTTAAAGGTAATACTGTCTTATTCTAATTATGCTTTTTAAGCAAAATGAATATAGTTATAAATAATCCAGCCGCAAAAAGTGGTGGAGCTTTAACAATTCTTAAAAGCTATTTAGAACAAGCTTTACAAGATAAAGAAAATAATTATTATTTTTTTGTTTCATTAAGTTCACTATTTCAATATGAATCTAGTAATGTAAAAATATTTAATATAGGTAAGCAAAGTAGACTAAAAAGGATACTTTGGGATAGTTATATTTTTCGTAAAGAGTTAAAAAGAAAAAATATCAAGCCAGATACTATTATATCATTACAAAATACGCCTCTTAATGTAAGTGGAAATATTGAGCAAATAGTTTACTTTCATCAAGCTTTATCTATTTCTGATAAGAAATGGAATATTTTTAGAAAGGATGAAAGAATCTTTTGGTTTTATAGAAATATATATCCTTTTTTTATAAAAAGAGGGCTTTCAAATGTTGATAAAGTTATAGTGCAAGCTGAATGGGTTAAAAAAGCATTTTCTAAAGAGTTTGAGTATAGCTTAGAGAGTATAGAAGTGGTCAAGCCTAAGCTTAAAAGTATTGATATATCAAAAGTAAGGACTTTAAATAAAAGTAAATTTAGAATTTTTTACCCAGCATTTCCTCTTAAGTATAAAAATCATCATTTGGTAATAAAGTGGTTGTCTCGAATTGATAAAGATTTTGAATGTATTTTTACTTTTTCTAAAAATGATAATTCCTACTTATATGATTTGATCGTGATGAATAAACTAGAGAGTAAAATAAGGCTGGTTGGAAAATTGAATTATGATGAGGTTTTAGAATATTATAACTCTTCTAATTTAGTTTTATTTCCTAGTGAAATTGAGACCATTGGAATGCCATTAATTGAAGCAGTAGAGTTTATTAATTTGAAAATTATAGTTTCAGATCAGGAGTATTCTAGAGAAGCTCTTGGTGATTATCATCAGGTGAAATTTATTAATATTAATAATCATGAAGAAGTCATCGAAGCAATTAATCAAGAAATATCAAATACAAAATAAGTAATGTTCTATAATAAAGTAAGTTGAGAGGTAATTTTATATATGAATATAAGTAACAAATTTAAAGAAGTATTTATAGTTATTTTTGTATTTGATATATTCATTGAACTTTTTTTCAATCGTGGTATTGTTTTTGGTATAGAATATTCTTTCTATTTTCAGGTATTAACAGCTTGTCTTTTCCTATATATTTTGAGCTTTTCTTTAAGGAAGTGTGAGATTTATTATTTATTTTTCTTATTATCCTCCTGTGTGGTAAAATATTATCTTACTAATGATACTTATACACTATATTTTTATTTTCGTCTTGTTGTTTCTTTCTTACTATTTACTTTAATAACTAGTTATTTTGAGAAAGAAGATTTATATAAGACAGTTAATATTTTGTCAAAATTAGTTATATATTTTTTAATCCCTATTATTTTCTTCGAATTTCTATCAAAGAATCTATTTCATTCGAATATTTTTAATGAGTTGTTAGATGACTTATTAGGATATCGCCAGAGTGTTTCTAATATTTTATTTGAAAGAAATAGTATTTATGCTATACAAGGGTTAAGCTCTGAGCCAGCAACTCTAGTGATTGGCTTATCTTGTTTTAATATAATCTATATATTATCTAATAAAAATTCGCCAATTAAATCAGAAATTTGTTTTTATGTGTGTTCGTTCATATCAGTCATATCAGGATCTTTCTCATCGATTATATTAATTTTAAGTAGTTTTATTATATTGTATGTTAACGTAGCCAGCATAAGTATGAAAAAAAGGTTGAAACTTTTATTTTTTGTATTGACATTATGTATGATCATTGTATTTCATCATAGGATACAAAATTTGTTATACTTTTTTGATTTGTATAATAATTACTATACAAATCAAAATGGTGGAGACTCTATATCTATTCGACTCGGATCTATAAAAAATATATTAGATTTAAATATTTTAAATCTGTTATTTGGTGTTGTGAGCTTAAGAGAAATAACTCCTATTTATTCTCTATTTTTTACGCTACTTACTAAAATTGGTATTATAGGCTTAATTCTATATGTACAAGTGTTTTTATATTTTTGCAAGAGAATAAAAAAAGAGTGGTTTTCTATTTTAATTTTTATCTTTCCATATCTTGTATTAGGTGATTTAGAAATTGTCTATGGTATTGTAGGCTTCTTAGTATTTATATTATTGGGTGATTATAAAATAAGGGTTCATAATTTTTAAGGTTTAATATTTACTATGAATAACTCTTTTAAGAAAACTATAAAAGATTTTCTTATAATGATCTTTAGTCAGTTTGTGTTTTTAATATTATCAATATTAAGAGTACTTATTTTGCCTATTTTTATGAGTTTAAATGATTATGGATATTGGCAGCTTTATCTTTTATATATATCTTATGTTGTTGCGTTATCTTTAGGTTTTAATGATGGTATTTATCTTAAATATTTGAAATATGATTATGATGATTTACCTAAAAAGGAAATTAGATCAGGGTTTAGAATTTTTATCATTTTTCAGATAATTCTTTGTATTGCTTTAATTTTATTGGCTTTGGTAACTGAAAGAACAATTGATAGTATTATTTTAGCTTTAGTTTTTCTAAATATTCCTCTATTTGGAATTAATGGAGTATTTTTGATTATTTTTCAAACAACTAGAGATACTAAGAGCTATGCTTTTTATACCAACATAGATAAATTACTATTTTTAATAGTACTCATTATATTATTGTTTTTTATAGATGATAGCTATTTGTTACTGTTTGTACTGATAGTATTAGATATTTTAACTAGGCTTTTAGCGACCTTACTTATGATAATAAAGTGTAAAGAATTGATTATTGGTAGTGTATATAACTTATCTAAGAGCTACAAGTTTTTTAAAGTTTATGTTCGTATTGGTATAAAGCTAATGTTAGCTGGAATAATAGCTATTCTAATATTAGGATTTAGCAGGTTTTTTATACATTTTTTTGAGAGTATAGATGATTTTGCAATTTATTCTTTCTCTCTTTCAATTATAAATTTTGTTTTAATCTTTTCCGCAGCTGTTAGTCTAATAGTTGCTCCAATGTTGGGTAGGATAGATAAAAACTTGTATTCAAAATGTTTCGTGAAATTAAGAGCTATATTAAAACTTTTTTCTTATTTTTTGCTTCTGCCCTATTTACCTATAAAGCTTATTATAGAAAATATATATCCAGGGTATATAACTATGTTTAGTTATTTGCCATTTGTGTTTGGAATACTTTATGTTCAAGTACAAATGCAGCTGCTAATTAATCCGTTCTATAGTTTATTGCGGTGTGAAAATGAGTTATTAAAGGTTAATTTATTTACACTTATTATGACCTGTTCGTCAATAGTAATGAGTTATTATTTTTTTCAAAATATTCAAGTAGTTGTTATTGTAACTTTTATCAATATGTTACTTAGGTTATATTTGTCAGAAGCTTTCATAATGAAGAAATTAAATATTTTGACTATTAATAATTTTAAAGCCTTACTAACAATAGCAGTTCTCTTTGGTTATATAGCTTTTATGTTGTTAGAATTTGATATATTAGGAGTGGAGCTGTTAATCTTAGCTATCTTTTATCAATTTGTATTTTTATTAAGGAAATAGGTATGAATATTGTTTTTATTTGTGCATCGCCATCATGTGCTAACGGGATTTGTGCAAGAATAATTGCTGAAGGATTTAAAGTTGTAGGCTCGTATAAGGCAGAGTTTATTTACACTGCAGATCTTTCATATTCTAATATAACTAATCTTAATAGAGCCTTAATTTTTTTAGATAGAATAATTGGTAAAACTAGTTTATGTTCCATACTTATAAAAAAGATAGTTCATGAACTGAATCTATTAAAGCCAGATGTTATAATACCATTTTGTTTACCTTATGAAGGAGCATATGCCGCTGTTGAATATAAAAAAAAATATTCAGCAGAAGTGAAAATTATCCCTTTTTTGTATGATGAGTTTGCAGATAATAATTCTTTGAATAGATTTGTTTTTTTAAAGAAATTAAAGTATTTTAACAATAAGAAAATAGAGGATTATATTATCAAAGAATCTTATTTAATCAGCATTACTGAATCAACTATAAACCTTAACAAAGAACAGAAAGCGTTAAAGTATGGGTTTCCTCTATTAAGTGAAAAAATAAAGCTTAATCCAGTTGAATATAGCTTTATATATGCAGGCGCTTTTTATAAGAAGTTACGAAACCCGGAGCAAGTTCTGCAAATTATGAAAGAAGTTGTAATTAAATTGAATGGAATTTTTAATATATATTCTTCTGGAAACTGTAATAGTATAGTAGATAAATATTGTTTGAAAGATAAAGTTGTAAGAAATGAAATATTATCTAATGAGAAAGTCTTGGAAGAGATGTCTAAATCGAATTTTTTAGTAATCCAAGGTAATAAGAATACGGACCAAGTTCCAAGTAAAATAATTGAAGCTATCTCTTTTGGTAAGCCTATAATCTATTTTTATTCTGATTATAATGATGTTTTACTAATTCTTTTAAAGAAGTATGGTAATGCTATTAGCATTAGATTAAATTGTAATATAGAAGAAAGTATTGATCGCATTTGTGACTTTTGTTTTAAAAATAAGAATGTGATAATCTCTTATAAAGAGATTGAAAAAAGTTTTATGGAGTATAAAGCAAGCTATATAGTGAAAGATCTTATTGCAAAATTATAAGTTTGTAAAACTGAACAATTTAGGTTCTGTGCACAAAAAAATATAAATTGGATTGAAAATAGCTAAACTGTTGTTATTTAAAAGTTGAAAGACAATAAATACCAAGGGTTTAGCAAATGCATTATCATATAAAAGAAGTATTCTGGTCAAGTATTTTATCATTTTTAAAATCACAAAAAGGTATACATAACAATGATGAAGCCAGATTAAGATTGTTTATTGAAGCTGTATTTTATGTGTTACGTACAGGCTGCCAATGGAGAATGTTACCATTTTATTATGGTAAATATAGATCAATACATAAACGTTTTAAAGATTGGTTTGATAAAGGCATATTCTCTAGATTATTTAAGTCAGTACAAAACCCTGACTTACAAGAAGTTATGATTGATTCAACGATAGCAAGAACATATGCCTGTTCTACAGGATATCAGAGGGATAATAACCAAGCAATTGGTAGATCAGTTGGAGGACTAACCACCAAGATTCATGCTATGACTGATGCTTTAGGCAATCCGATTGAAATATTACTATCAGAAGGCAAAACTCATGATAGTAAAGTAGCTATAGCCTTACTACAAAATGTATATAATACAAAAGTTATCGCTGATAGAGCATATCATCATACCTATAAACTTCCGCTAACAATCTCAAATTGTTCAAATAACTATGGCCCGTACCAACACCCAGAGAAATTAATTCCTGTGGTGATAAATAGTTGTATAAACTACAAGCCTATTCCTGTTTACGGGGATGGTTCGAATATCCGTGATTGGCTATATGTAGAAGATCATTGTGATGCTATTCAGATAATTATAGAGAAAGGAGTGGTTGGAGAGGTTTATAATATTGGTGGTATTAATGAGGTTGATAATCTAACCTTAGTAAAGACTATTTGTAAACTAATGGATGAATACAAGCCGGAGAATGCTCCACATTCTAAATTAATTACTTTTGTAGAGGACAGAAAAGGCCATGATTGGCGTTATGCTATTGATAACAGCAAGATTCAGAATGAGTTAGGATGGAAGCCTTCTCAAGACTTTGAGAAGATGTTTAAGCAAACTATAGGGTTTTATCTAAATTGAAAATTTTATGTTTATGGTAACTATATTAAAAATTCTCTTTAATAATTTCCTTTATAGCTGAATTAATCAATTTTGTGTTTGTGTTACTAACACCTACCATTTGTGCAAATTCCGGCCATTTAGCAACAGCTGCTTTTACCTCACTAATTATACATAAAGCAACATTTTTTTTAATATTATTTATTTTTGCAAGTTCTAGAAGATGAGAAATACCAGGATTTTTTCCTTCCCCCATAATCATAGAGCAATGTTCACCACTAGGACCTGATGAAAATGTAAGATCATAAGATGGTGACATACGCCATGAGCCATCTTTAGCCATTAAAAATGAAAAATTCTTAGCATGATCATCACGGTTATGACTCAGAATATTAAATACACATTGCCTATACTGTTTTTCGCAACAATTCATATTACGGGTAAGATACATGGTTGTTTTCATAATCATTTGATAGTCTAGGCTTGGAATTCTATGATCAGCATGTAAGAGTCCACTTATTGTATGCATATAAATTCTTTCACAATCATTTCTATCAAAGCGTTTACTACCAAAGAATCCTAATCCTTTAGTAGATGGAAAAAGCTTAGCATTTGGTACTTCAAGACCAGCATCTTGTGCCATGAGATGGTAAGCATATTCTATAGCGCCAATATCTTTTGGATCAGTACTAGATGGGAATTTAATAAGCCAGTGTTCACCCTTAATGTCAATAAGTATTTTAGGTCTAGCACCAGCAGATGAACCGCCAAGCTTTAACAAATCTTCTACATAGCTATCATCATCATGTTCCTGAAATTCACAGATCTCTCGTGCAATTTCATCTAAAGAAGCATGAGATAATAAAGGAGCATTTTCTGTTTCAGGTTCATAAGTAAGAGCTCCCATACCATGTGAACCTACAAAACAAAGCCTATCTAATAAAGACAAAGAACCTGGATTAATATCATGTTTAACAAGAGCACGATCAAGCAATAAACGTCCCCAACCATCTGGTAGGCTATCATTAAAAACACCAAACATACCATCAAAAGTAAAGTCTTCTGATGGTATTATTCCTGCTTTAAGTGGTAACTTAAAAGGTGATAAATTAAGTCCTGTTTTGAGGAAATTAACGTCATATTCAAAGAATAATTTGTGGGATTTAACTGCTAAACGTCCAACAAGGATTTTTTCATCCTGAGGTTTATAATAAACGTAAACAATTTTTGTAGGCGTAAATTTCATTTTCTACCTCTTTTTCTGGTGCTTTCTTCTACCAGTAATTCATCTAAAGAGGCAGGGAGCTCTTCAGCCTTCTTTACAAAGAGCTGCTCAAATTTTTCAAATTCATCTAAAACAATAGCAATTTTTAAAAGTGATTCGAGTGATATTTGTCCAGTTCGTTCAAATTTTTTCAATGTACCATAGCTTACTCCAGATACTTTAGATAAGGTTTGCTGACTAAGATTGAGGCTCAAACGTTTAGCTTGTGCTCGTTTTGCGATATCTTTTGCCATTTCATAGGGTGACTTAAGTAGTACAAACACAATAGTAGCCTAAAAACTAATTTTACCTATATAAGGTATATTATAGTATCTATTCTATAGATAATCAAATGTTTGAGAGTGTAAATTAAAAGATAGATAGAGCCATTTTTTCAAATATTTTTGCCTTATTATTATTTTCCTAATTTCAGCTTTCAACATACATGGACTTGCTTGTGATAAATGCATCAATTTATGTTGGAATTGGTATTACATCTAGTAGAGCAGGCTGCTAAATTGCATAGTGAATTTGTAAAAATATATCCGTATCTGATAAATATAGAAATAGACGAAAAAGATTTGGACTAAGATTCAATTAATAGCCGGCATTTATAATTTCAAGTTACATAAATGAGTTTCGAAAGAGGTCTATTGGTGGTAATGGAAGAACTTCAAGACTTTTAAGATTTTGTATTTACAAAAAGTACTTTATTGTAATAATCTATTGACACACTCCAAAATATACTCCATAATATATTTAAAATAAAGCTTAAGATATTTTTGTGGATATGCCTAGTATTAGTGAATTTTATGAAATTATCATATAAATTATCATACATATGTATTGGATTGAACATAATCCACCACATTTCCATGCCATTTATCAAGATAAAGAAGTAGTAGTTAATATAAAAACATTAGAAATCATGGAAGGGATTTTACCACGAAGAGGATTAAACCTTGTTTTAGATTGGGCAGAGATACATCAAGAAGAACTTCTTAAGAATTGGAATTTATGTGAAAATATGGAACACCCTAATAACTCACCTTACGCATTTTAGTTATGAATTTCTAATTTCATATAACTCCTTAAGAGCAATAGCGTTAGATCTAACTAATAGCTTATATTTCAGAGCGAAGTGGTTTAGTGAAGTTTTTATCTTAAGCATTTCTAGTTTACAAAAAGCTACTAATGAGCAAAAAATATGATTTCTTTGAGTTTTCTCAACTTTAGTTGGTGAGGCTGATAAAGAAGTATTTTGCTTAATTGATTTATGATAAACCTCTATTTGCCATCTTTTTTGATAGTCATGGTATAACTGATTAGAATCTATTTCTAAATCATTTGTTACAAGATATAAAATTCCTTTTGTACCGTTCTCGTTTATGAAAATCTTTTTTGTTAAAAGCACAGGGAAATTCATATCTTTAAGCCATATCTTTAAAGATTCTCCATCAGCAATATCAAGTTCAGAGAGCTTAATAAAATCCTTACTCTTTCTAGCATAATCACTCAAGGCAACAACTCTATTTGACTTCATACCAAGTATAAATTTCTTCGATAATCTATGATGTATGAAATTCATATTATCTTTAGAGCAAAACCAGCTATCTGCCAAAATATATTTAAACTTAACATGATTAATAACTGCTCGATTTATCATGTTTTGAAACATTTGGTTTTTAGTAACTTTAGATCTTCTTTTATACCGCTTATCTTTTTCATCATAATATCGCTCATCCTTTTTCACTATCTCATAGTCTATAGGAATAGATAAGTTTGATGTACTAAGCATACATGAGACTATATTAATACCCTTTACATGAACACTTTTAGCATGAGAGTGATGCCAACAGACTATATCATTTTCATCTGTGCTTGGCTTTTCACTAATTGTATCATCCAAACAAAGAACATCGTATTCGCTGTTATGTTTTCTAACTAAAGGCTTTATATATTTCCAAAATTCTAAGCTTGTTAAATCTGACTTGTTTAAAAACCTTGTTATTTTGTCATGTGATACTTCTTGATCTAATATATCTGATAATTTTGTGGCTGTAGCATACTTAGTTTGGCTTATAAGATAGTCTGTGTATATATCTAGTAAATCCTTGTCCATTTCTTAAAAAACAGAATTTTTTCCTATGTCCAGTATTCTAAATATCTTTTTAAAACTTACAATCTTTTACGTAAGGTGAGTAATAAAATTGAACCTTTGATATAGGAGTTATTATGTATTGGGATATAAAAAATGTAAATTATAAAAAACATTTAAAATTAGAGATTGAGTTTGCTGATGGTTTAAAAGGTGAATTATGCTTTAATGAAGAAAATTTAAAAGGGGTGTTCGAGCCTCTTAAAAAGACTGATGAGTTTAGAAAGTTTTTTATTGGTAATGGAAAAACCATTGTTTGGGATTGCGGTGTTGATGTAGCTCCAGATAGACTACATAATGACATAAAGAATAAAGGGTATTGTATTTTATGATTAATCCACTTATAGGGAAGCGTAATGGCAATAGTAGGATATGCTAGAGTATCTAGTGTAGGACAGTCACTAGAATTGCAAATTGAGAAGCTAAAAGCTTATGGATGTACAAAGATCTATACAGAGAAAAAATCTGCTATGGATCAAAAGCGACCTGAGCTCCTTAAGTGCTTAGATTATGTTAGAGATAGTGATGATACTCTTGTAGTAACAAAACTCGACAGAATCGCTCGTAGCTCTCTTCATTTGGGTAAAATAGTTGAACAGTTGCAAAAAAAGGAAGTAAATTTTGTAGTTATAGATCAACAAATAGACACAACTACTAGTTATGGTAGGTTAACATTCCAAATATTATCATCTATAGCAGAGTTTGAAAATGAAATACGTAGGGAAAGACAAAAAGAGGGCATTCTCAAAGCTAAAAAGGATGGTAAAAGATTAGGTAGAAAAATGTCTATATCACCTGAAACCATAAAAGAGGTTAAAGATGATATAACATCTAGTTTAACCGTTGCTAATATTATGAAGAAACATCGAATCAGTAATGGCACCTTTTATCGTATTAAAAATGGTCAATACGATTCTTTATTAGAATTACACAATCACAAGGTATCTTAGATTTAGTACCCTTTATAATTTCAAAAACCTTTATAAGCTCTCCTCTCTTCATAGTTTCATCAAAGCTAATAGCAGGAAGACAGTGCTAGCCAATCTTATTATCAAAGTAGAGGTTTATGTTATAATTAAGTGTCAAAGCAGCAGTGTGCTTCTATGCAAAAAATAGCAAAAGTAAATACAAACTATTACCAGCTAAAGAAAGACAAAGCAGTAGACAAGTTAAAGAAAGGAGTAATTAAGAAAAATAGAAAGTAGAGAGCTGATTAGATGAAAATAGGTAGGAATGAGCCATGTATTTGTGGCTCTGGCAAAAAATATAAGAAATGTTGTTACGGTAAGGAAGATTTGCTTAGTTCTAAGTCAAACACGTCAACTGATGGTTCAAGAAAATTGATGAATAAGCACCAGCAAGAGCTTGTGCGAAAGAATAAGAATATAAAGGTTAAGGAAAGCGACGGCTTTAAAATGTCTGATATAATAAAAGAATTTGCATCAGATATGCTTGATTACGCTGAAACAGATGATCAAATAAGAATGACCTTTCAAATGGCAATAGTCTCTTGGAATTTGTGTGTGATGTTAGAGCGAGAGCAGGATGGATCAAAACAGCAAAACCTTATTGATGGTTTTTTGGTTACTTGTAAGAAGGCGCAACGATCCCCTGAAGCAGATGATGGAGTTTTTGAAGAAATACTAGAGCATTATCGTATTCGTAAGCAAAAATATTTTTCGCATATTAATAGATTTATTGCTGATTATAAATTAGAAGTACTAAGAAGTGGAGACATTAATCTTTCTATCGCATCAACAGAGACGTGATTTGCCACACAATTGAAGGGCTGATAGTCTATATGAAGAATCTAAAGAATTAAACTAAGTAGCCTCTATATCCTGAAGTACTGCCATATGATCCATAGTTGCATGAGATAAAGCTCATGTGCAGAATGATTACACTGATTTTATAGAGTTAATTGTAGAGGTAGTAGAAGAGTCATTCGAACCGTGCTGGTTTGCAACTACATCAATATATTTAAGTTTCACATATGAACATGTGGTAGATGAATTCTCTAGGAAATGGTAAAAAAAATAAGCTATTAATAATCTCAACAGGACAATAAAATGAGCACTGATATATTAAATATTACAGATCCAAACGCATCTAAAACGACGGATAAGAGTAAATTACAAATATTATGGGAAAAAATAGAAAAAGCAGAAGTAAGGAATCAAAAAGCAGAAGAAAAAGTAGATGAGTTATACAATGAGTATCAATCAGTGGTAATGCCTCTTGAGAAGCAGATGTCTAGTACTCATTGTGATCTAATTGCACATCTGATTTCATTTATCCCCTCTGAAAATCTTACTAAAAGGCAACGAGAAACATTATTTGATGAGATCGATGAGCATATGTATCAAGTTGATGGTAAGCTGCATTTGTATGATTCAAAAAGAATATCTGATATTCGTGACACCTTAGATAAATATGCTACAAAGTATTATCCTGAAGAAAAGAGAGAGACTATAGATGATGGGTTCGATCAACTAAAATTATTTTTAAATATGATGGGAGCCGGAGATTTAGACTTACCAGAAGATGATTTAAAAGAAGTTCTATTTAAGGGAGATTCTAGTAAATTACTCACCTTACGTAAAAGATTGTAAGTTTTAAAAAGATATTTAGAATACTGGACATAGGAAAAAATTCTGTTTTTTAAGAAATGGACAAGGATTTACTAGATATATACACAGACTATCTTATAAGCCAAACTAAGTATGCTACAGCCACAAAATTATCAGATATATTAGATCAAGAAGTATCACATGACAAAATAACAAGGTTTTTAAACAAGTCAGATTTAACAAGCTTAGAATTTTGGAAATATATAAAGCCTTTAGTTAGAAAACATAACAGCGAATACGATGTTCTTTGTTTGGATGATACAATTAGTGAAAAGCCAAGCACAGATGAAAATGATATAGTCTGTTGGCATCACTCTCATGCTAAAAGTGTTCATGTAAAGGGTATTAATATAGTCTCATGTATGCTTAGTACATCAAACTTATCTATTCCTATAGACTATGAGATAGTGAAAAAGGATGAGCGATATTATGATGAAAAAGATAAGCGGTATAAAAGAAGATCTAAAGTTACTAAAAACCAAATGTTTCAAAACATGATAAATCGAGCAGTTATTAATCATGTTAAGTTTAAATATATTTTGGCAGATAGCTGGTTTTGCTCTAAAGATAATATGAATTTCATACATCATAGATTATCGAAGAAATTTATACTTGGTATGAAGTCAAATAGAGTTGTTGCCTTGAGTGATTATGCTAGAAAGAGTAAGGATTTTATTAAGCTCTCTGAACTTGATATTGCTGATGGAGAATCTTTAAAGATATGGCTTAAAGATATGAATTTCCCTGTGCTTTTAACAAAAAAGATTTTCATAAACGAGAACGGTACAAAAGGAATTTTATATCTTGTAACAAATGATTTAGAAATAGATTCTAATCAGTTATACCATGACTATCAAAAAAGATGGCAAATAGAGGTTTATCATAAATCAATTAAGCAAAATACTTCTTTATCAGCCTCACCAACTAAAGTTGAGAAAACTCAAAGAAATCATATTTTTTGCTCATTAGTAGCTTTTTGTAAACTAGAAATGCTTAAGATAAAAACTTCACTAAACCACTTCGCTCTGAAATATAAGCTAATAGTTAGATCTAACGCTATTGCTCTTAAGGAGTTATATGAAATTAGAAATTCATAACTAAAATGCGTAAGGTGAGTAAATTAGAGGAAATTTTAAAGAATGCTCAAGAAGATATTATGAGCAAGATGAACAATAAATCAGAAGAATGGGATGACTATAGATTCAACTACCAAAAGGATGAAAATGATGAAGCTTCTAAGGTTACTGAGATATTTAAAGGTAGCCAGCTAAATAAAATATACAAACAGATTGCTAATGTAATACATCCTGATAAAGAATCTGACTCTACAAAGTTAGAGATCAAAAAGGAGCTTATGCAAAAGCTAACAGAAGCAAAGAGAAATAAAGATGTTTTTACTCTTATAAAAATGTATCAAGAACATGTGCCAGGTGGTGAGTTTTTCTTAGATGATTCTGCTATTAAGCATGTTGAACAACTTTTGCAGATGAAGATCTACAAACTTAATAATGACCACAGAGAAATATTTAATGGTCAGGGTATTAAATCTGCTGTTTGGAAAGCTTTCTCTGCCCCTAGTAAGAAAAAAAGATCAGAAAACTTTAATATCTCTATTAACCATATAAATAACCTTTCTGAGGACTACAATAAACAAATCTCTAAAACAGAAACTATAAATAAATTAAAAAAAGAATTGAACAATATGAAACATCGCTATGCATCACCATTTTTGGGTTAATTGAAAAAAATAGGGTCTAATACCGTTGTTGACATTTTAATTTTCATATGTATTATTAAAGTGTGTACAATATATTTAATGCGCGCGTGCATGGAGGGGGTATGATTACTAAGCTTTTTATGAACGGAAATAGTCAAGCAGTCAGAATTCCAAAAGAAAT
Source organism: Allofrancisella inopinata (assembly GCF_012222965.1). Taxonomy (NCBI): domain Bacteria; kingdom Pseudomonadati; phylum Pseudomonadota; class Gammaproteobacteria; order Thiotrichales; family Francisellaceae; genus Allofrancisella; species Allofrancisella inopinata. The sequence continues at coordinate 492,117 of NZ_CP038241.1, forward strand.
GCAGTTTAAAGTCAAAGAAGTAGAAATTAATAGAATAGGTAACTCTGTAATAATTACTGAATTACCAGAAAGCTGGGATAAAGTGTTTCAATCATTAGACGAATTTAGTGAGGATTTTTTTAAAAGTGGCAGAGAGCAACCGGAATTAGAAACTAGAGAAGTTTTCAAATGAAGGTTATGCTAGATACTAATATATGTATATACATTATAAATGAGAAACCAAAATCAGTATTTGATCACTTTCGTAAATATGAAATAGGTGAGATTGGTATTTCATCAATAGTGTATGCCGAGTTATTGCATGGTGCATTTAAAAGTCAAAGAATAAACCAAAACCTTACTGCATTACATAATTTCACAACTGCATTACAGATTAGAGACTTTGATAAGACTGCAGCCATTGAGTATGGTAAAATAAGATCTGACTTAGAGAAATCAGGTAGAATGATTGGGGCAAATGATTTATTTATTGCGGCTCATGTTAAATCTTTGAACATACCATTAGCAACTAATAACACTAAAGAGTTTGAAAGAATTGAGGATTTAATGTTATTAAATTGGATATAATACCAATTTCAACATAAATTGGTGCATTTATCCCAAAGGAGTTTATGACTAATTTAAGTTTTTGATGTGCAGGCAATAGCAGTGGCTATTGGCAAATATTGAAGGATTAAATTAGGTATGAAATACAAAGTTAGAAAGTACTAATATGTGTTGGAAGTGGTATTAGCCTCTCTTTTATTTCTTATTGTGTTTTATACCTAAATAGCTTCACTAATAGTCATAACGTTGTGAAACTTTACAGGCCAAAATATTTCTGAGAATACATTAAAAATAATTTTATTTATTGTATTTTTATTTAATTTTATGTATAAATAATTTAAAACTAATGAATGTGTTGGTGGTGTTTAATGAGTTTTCACCCACATGAGAATGATAATGATATAACTATAGAGCATTATGAAAATAAAATATTAACAAGCTTGCCAGATAAAGATGCGAGCATGCTTTGTGAGTTGGTGTATGAGAGTATGATGCTGGAGAATATTGCTAATAATAGAGCAGGGAAAGGAAAAACTATTGCGAATCTTATTTATAACCTAGATAAAAAAACTTTAAATAAAATTTCTATAACTCTTTTATCTTCAGATGTAAAAGATGCCTTAGAACAATACCCTCATCATTACTATCCGGTATTAGCAAAATATAAATTAGTAGCTACAAGTTTTGATTTTGTATCAAAGACCCAATCAAGTTTTTTTGGCACAGCACCAAGTTATTATGCAATTGTTGTAGCTAATGTTAATGATAAGGAAAATAAAGGTATTTATGTTATTAATAGAGGTACTGATAAAGGTTGGGATTATTGGTCTGATTTGAAAATGGGTCGCGGTAAATTAATACCAAGTGCTGAAATCATCCCGCATATGATAGCAGGTATAAATTTTACACAAGAAGTATTAGCTAAATACCAAGTAAGAAGTATCGGTTTTAGTGGTCATAGTTTAGGTGGTTCAATAGCACAAATACAAAGCATAAGATTTTTTGATTATAAAAAAGGCTTAAGCTTAGCACCTACTAAGTGTTTTGAGCCTTTTGGAACTAAGTCAGAGGTTGATCCAAGTTTTGGTTTTAGGTTTAAAAATAAATATTATTATTCTGATATTAACTTTTGGAAGGGTTTTCGTTCTCAAGTATGTAATGTGGGTATAGATTGGAAATGTAATAGTTGGCAAGAACTAAGTGATAGATTAATCCAAAAGTATCAAAGAAATGCTAAACTTATAGCAAACAATATTAAGAATTTTATAAGGCAAGGCGATATAATAGCTGAGTTGTCAGCGCAAATAGGTGATTCAATAAAATTAACAACAAACATTAATAATAATTACTATAACTATATACCGCAGCAAACTAGTGGATTAATAGCTGTACCACAGTTTTTATTTGAGTTGTTAAGAAGATTAACTATACATAAGATAAGTTGGTATAGGTATAATGCATATGCTGAGAATGGTGACTTAATTCCTAATCGGATCGATAAGAAAAATGTAAAAATATTTAAGTTTTCAGCAAGTTATAAAGATATACAAAGTTTTAGAGAGGCATTTGAGGATGATAACTAAGATTTCAAAAAAGTTTTTTATTTTAACTTTGTTGTTAAGTATTATGTTGCTCACATCATGTGCTAAATCATTATGGCTAGGTAGTAAGCTCAGCGATAAAGCAACAAAACAGCAACAAGAACAAGTTAAGCAAGAAGTTATGGAACTTCTTGAGAAAGAATATAATCAGCCATTTAAATTATTAAATTATAAGTATGAATATAAAAGACATTATGATTTAGGTGGTAATTGCCACTATTGTGATGTTGTGAAATATGGTACATATTATTTCAATATCAAAGCTGTAAATAACCCAATTATAGTTATGGATTTTAGAATTGATGATATGAAGAATTCATCAACCAATGAATTGATAGAGGGTTTTAAAAAAGATCAATTAAAGTACTTGTACTGTATAGCGTTAGCTCAACACTACATAGATGAAAAAAAACTTTTAACTGATAAACTGACTGACATTGAAGTAACTACAAATAACTACTGTGATTTAAGAAATCAAAAGGAAGTATATGATAACGCTTGGACAAGATAGTATAAGTCTTATATGAGGAAAAAACTTGTCGAAGCATGGATTGCTACACATGAAGCTGAATTAATGGCCAATTGGAAATTGGCTATAAAGGGCATGTTGAAATCTAATGCTGATAAGCCCGAATTTTATTAAAATGTATACAATAAAAGTTACGTCCCCATTATCAGAAAAAACTTCTGGTCATAGTGTATCCAAATATCAAACAGCCTTAGGCCAAATATGTTATACTGACGCATATAATAGTTAATATCCCGAATATCTATACGTAGTGAGGCTGATGATGGATGTACTAATTGAAAAAGCTTTAGGACAATATAAGTCACATATAATAGATCATGCAACATTATCTACTATTATTTTAAATAATAAGTATACAAGCGTTAAAGATAAAATAGAGTATCTAAAGCAAAAAGGGATTATAAGTACTCTAAAAAAAGGTCTTTATGTTCATAATTCCCTATATGCTAAAAATATAATTTCTAAAGAGATTGTTGCAAATAATATGCTTAGCCCATCATATGTATCACTTGATTATGCTTTGTATTTTTATGGAATTATACCTGAAAGTGTTTGTGATATTACATCTGTGACAACTAAGCGATCAAAATCATTTAATACAGGCTATGGTGTATTTAGTTTTACAAAGCTGAAAAAAGAACTTTTTTCTATTGGTATTGTTATTGAAGCTTGTCAAAATGGTAATTTTATGATTGCAACAAAAGAAAAGGCCTTGTGCGATAAAATTTACTGCACCAAAGATATTCAGGTAGCATCTGTAAGTAGTATGATTGATTTTTTAGAGAATGATTTGCGCATAGACTTAGATGAGTTAAAAAATTTTGATATAAATATCGTTTCAAAATATTATGAGATTAGTAAATCAAAAAAAATAAATTCTTTACAGAAAGTTATTAAGGAATTTTAGATGAATATAATTGAGCAAATGCTGAAAAGGTATGTCGTCGAGACTGAAATAGACTTAATAAACGCATTAAAAGAAGTTTTTCAAGAGGTAACATTGCTAGGTCTTTATAGTGGAGGATTTTTTAATAAAGCTGCTTTTTATGGTGGTACAGCATTACGTATACTATATGGACTTAATAGATTTTCCGAAGATTTAGATTTCACTTTGCTCGAGAAAGATAGATCGTTTGATATTGAAAAATACTTTCCATTTATAGTTGATGAATTTGAAGCACTAGGTGTTACGATAGATTTAAAAAAGAAAACTAAACAAAATACTTGTAGTGATATTGAGTCTGCATTTTTAAAAAATGATACTTCAATACATACTCTTAATGTTCATTGTAATAATCTAGGAGATTTATTGGATGGTATACATAGTGGTAAAAGGCTGAAAATAAAAATAGAGATCGATATTAATCCGTCTTTAAAGTTTCAAATAGAACCTAAAACGTTATTGATGCCGAAAACATTTAACATAATGTCTATGACTCTACCAAATTTATTTGCAGGTAAAATGCATGCAATTTTGTTTAGAAATTGGAAGACTAGAGTTAAAGGCCGTGATTGGTATGATTTAGAATGGTATGTGAAGCAAAATGTAAAATTAAACCTGGAGCATTTACAAGAAAGAATGTATGAAAGTGGGGATTTAGATAGAAGAACACAACTTAATAGCTTAATGCTGAAAGAGTTGCTATGCGCTAAAATTGATACATTAGATATACAAGGTGTTATAAAAGAAGTTAGCCCTTTTATCAAAGATAAATCCGTATTTGACTTTTGGTCAAGAGATTATTTTAGACTATTAGCCAGCAAAATATTGATATTATAATACTAAATAGAAACGAGATATAAAATAAGTTGAAATTATGGCTAAAATATAATTCCAGCTTGCAAACAGCCCCATTTTGTGTAGAACTTAAATTTTAAAATTATAGCTCTATTTGTTATAATAATTGTTGTTATTATAATTATGGTTATTATAAGGCTATGAAATTCTACAATCGAGAAAATGAACTAGCTCTGTTATCAAAAGCAGATAAATTAAAATCTAAACGATCGATAATGACTATGCTTATTGGCAGGCGTAGGATAGGCAAGACTACACTAGCGTTACATAACTATACAAAAGATAAAGTTTTATATTTATTTGTATCAAAGAAGGCCGAGGTTTTATTATGCCAAGACTTTTGTGAAGAAATAACCAATAAACTTGATATTAGAATTTTTGGTAACTTATCTGCATTTGAGGATATATTTGCATACCTACTTGAGCTAGGTAAGACACAATCTTTTACTATTATTATAGATGAATTTCAGGAATTCCTAAAAATTAATCCATCAATATACTCAGGCATACAAAAATTGTGGGATTTAAATAAACATACTTCTAAAATACATCTGATAACATGTGGCTCGATATATCATTTAATGAAAAAAATATATGAAGATAGCGGTGAGCCCCTGTTTGGTCGGTGTGATTTTAAGATAGAACTAAAACCATTTAAGCCAAGTGTTTTAAAAGAAATATTGCAAGATAACCAGAGTTACACTACCGATAATATGCTTGATTTTTATTCTTTAACAGGCGGTGTTGCTAAATATATAGAGCTTTTTGTATTAAACGATAGTTTTGATTTGCAATCGATGGTAGATGTCATTGTGGAGCCAAACTCAATATTTTTAAATGAAGGAAAAAATCGGTTAATTGAAGAGTTTGGTAAGGATTATGGGACATATTTTTCAATTCTTAGTTTAATAGCAGAATCAAAAACCTCTCGCTCTGAAATTGAATCTATTATACAAAGTAATATTTCTGGCCATTTATATCGTTTAGAACATGACTATTCTATTATTAGGTCTATAAAGCCGATTAATGCAAAACCAAATTCAAAAGTGCAAAAATATGAGATTGTTGATATATTTTTAGCTTTTTGGTTTAGGTTTATATTCAAATATCAATCTTTAGTTGAAGCTGAAAACTTCACAAGATTAAAAGAAATAATTTATAGAGATATATCAATATTTAAAGGTAAAACTTTAGAGAGATTATTTATTGAAATGTTAAAAGAAAAGCAGGATTATACAAAAATAGGCTTATACTGGGAAAGAGGCAATAAAAATGAAATTGATATAGTAGCTATCGATGATATCGATAAAAAAATGTTAATATGTGAGGTGAAGCTTAATGAGAAAAAGCTAGATCTAAATAAGTTGATACATAAATCTAAAAAGCTAGTTGACCAATATAGTGATTATAAAATAGATTATAAATTATCATCTTTAGATGATATAAATTGTATGGTTCATAGAGATAGTTTCAATGAATAATACCAATTCCAACATAAATTGTTGCATTTATCACAAAGGAGTTTATGACTAATTTAAGTTTTTGATGTGCAGGCAATAGCAGCGGCTATTGGCAAATATTAAAGGATTAAATTAGGTATGAAATACAAAGTTAGAAAGTAATAATATGTGTTAGAATTGGTATAAGAGTTATCTCTATGATTTTTAAATTTTAGGCTGGTTTTCTAACTATTAAAAGTTCTATAGGGCTTTACAACTTTACATTCAGGAACTGTTGCAAACTAAAATTATACAACGCTAATTGTGTTAAAAATATTCTTAAAATGCTCATTTACTACATGTAAACTGCGCTTTTTCAAATATTTTTGCCTTATTATTATTTGCCTAATTTCAGCTTTCAACAGCCCCATTCAGGAAGCGGTTTATGTTATAATCGTATGAACTTGCTAGATAAATAATATTTTCATGCAAAAAATAGCTAAAGAGAACACAAACTGTCATCAACTAAAAAAAGATTTATTTAATAAGCTAAAAAGTCAGGGTATATTCTGGAGTTATGATAAAGAGAGTGATTATAAAAATTTTCCAGAAGCTTTAATTATAGAGCATACACTAAAGTATGCTGATTATGATGATATTATTAGTTTGTTTAACTTATATGAACGTTCTTTTATTTTTGCTGTTTGGGAAAAAACTGTTAAATCAGATCTCAGATTTATAAAGACAAATTTGATGTTGGCACGTGTATTTTTCAGAATGGATATTGAGGCAGATTATTTTAGGAACTTAAAAAATGAAAGAGCTGAAAAACTTAGATTGCTTGCTACCTAAGACTAGGCAGTTATTATTAAGATTAATCGATACGTGTGATTTTCTAAATGACTATGTGTTTGTTGGTGGAAGCGCTTTAGCTTTACATATTTGCCATAGAAAAAGTGAGGATCTTGATTTTTTCACATATGCTGATACTTTTGATTTACAGCAGATATTAGATTATATCTCAAAATTTGAAAACAAAGTAATAATTAACCAAAGTAGTGAACAAGTAGATTTACTTCTTGATGGAATTAAAGTAACTTTTTTTAACGCCAAATGGCCATTTTTAAAACCTAAAGTTATTGAAAAGTTTAATTTAGCTAATATAGAAGCACTTGGTGCTATGAAAATAAATACACTATTTTTAAGGGCTAAATATAGAGATTATTATGATTTGTATTTTCTCCTTAAAGATCAAATGCTTATAGAAGATTTATACCAAGCAAGTTCTAATATTATTCCTGGCTTAACTTTCAAGCTATTTGCGTCAGCTTTACTTTATATTGATGACATAGAGGATGATTTGATAGGTTATCTTGAACCTAAAGAAACTATATCAAAAGAAGAAATTCGTGATTACTTTCAGAATAAATTAGTTTTATATAATAAAGGTAGGCTAAAGAGTGATTAATAGAAATAGCAACGGAGTGCCCAGACTCTAAACCGAAGTTGCGACACATATTTAATTGTAAAGGCTCTAGCTCTTAAATTAGTATTGAGTGATTATAGCTATAAATATTATAAAGCCAATCCAATGGTTATCTGAAAAAGCTTTGATGCAGTTGGATATTCCTAACTTTTTATAAATAAAATAATTTCTAATAAAAAACACACCACAAACAATAGTCCCTATGTAGAATAAAATGTTAAAACTACAGTAAGCCCCTAATGTTAATAAAAAAATTAAAGCTAAAAAGTTAAACGCAAATATATACTTAAAAACATTTTTCCCAAAGGCTACAGCCGATGAGTTAATACCTATTTTTAAATCATACTCTCTATCAGCTAAAGCATAGATAGTATCGTAGGCAACAGTCCAAAATATCGTGGCGAGATAAAATATCCAAGCTTCAATAGGTAGTTTATTTTGTATTGCTGAAAATGCCATTAATATACCAAAATTAAACGCCAGTCCCAGTACTAGCTGAGGTATAGCAAAAAATCTTTTACAGAATGGGTATAAAATAGCTAAAAATAAAGCTACAAAAGATAATAAGATCGTAAAAATATTCAAAAATAACACACAAATAAAAGCAATGACTGCAAGAGATATACATAAATAAATAGCATTTTTAACTGATAAAATACCGCTAGTTAATGGTCTAGTACTAGTACGAGCAACATGCTTATCAAAATCAATATCAGCTATATCATTTATGATACACCCAACGGTGCGCATAATTAATACACCTAAAGAAAAAATTATAAATAGTTTTAAACTTGGTAAGCCATGACTAGCTAACACTAAAGCGGTAAGTGTTGGCCATAAGATTAACAATATTGGGATAGGTCTATGAAGACGCATTAATAAAGCATAAGCTTTTAGTTTGTTGTTATTTAACATTTGTAAGCTCCGGTAGAAATAAAAAGTATTCTGTTATTAGGATTTTTAAATGTTTTGAAGGTATATAGCTAAAAATGGAGCTACGAGAGTATATGTTTTGATTTGAGATTAAACCTGTCTCATTTTTAAATACTTGTGTTGGTAACTCTCTAATAATAAATTTGCTTCTTTGAAAATCGTTTTTATATAATAAAGTGTCACCAATTGGTTTGTTGCCTAAACTATTTAATTCTTCAGTAAATAAACTGTATGTTGGTGTAGGGATTATAGTTCTTGCAAAAACTATAATTTTGTTATTATTAGATAGTGTTATTTGTCTTACTAAAGCACTATCTACTTTTAAAAGGTCTTTTTCAAATTTATTTGCCTGTAGAATTTGTTGAGACTTTTTATCTAGTTGTATTTTTCCATAAAATTGGGTTAAACCAGCTACTAAATTGTTGACATCATTAAGCCAATAGAGTTTAGAGTTGCTTAATCTGTCAACATCCACATGAAAGTCCATATATCTAAATCCCTTAAATCTTTAAAGGTTTTTATTTTATTTTTGATTTGTATAATTATACACTTATAAAGGTGTGAAATTAATCAAAAGGATTTAAAATGCGTCCAAGTGGCAGAAATAATGACCAGTTGAGAAATATCAAAGTTACTCATAATTTTATAAAACATGCTGAAGGGTCAGTACTTATTGAGTTTGGTGACACAAAAGTGCTTTGTACAGCATCAGTAATAGAGGGTGTGCCAAGATTTAAAAAAGACTCAAAAGAAGGGTGGTTAACTGCTGAATATGGTATGTTACCACGTTCTACTCATACAAGGATGGATCGAGAAGCAGCTAGAGGAAAACAATCAGGTAGGACTCAAGAGATCCAGCGTTTGATAGGTAGAGCTTTACGAGCAAGTGTTGATTTAGCAGCTATTGGTGAGTATACAATCAAAGTCGATTGTGATGTGATTCAGGCTGATGGTGGCACACGTACAGCGTCCATAACAGGGGCATCATTAGCTATAAAAGACGCTATTAACCATATGAAAGAAAAAGGATTAATAGCTGAAGATGCCAAACCTTTAAACTCTCAAGTTGCTGCAGTCTCGGTAGGCATCTATAATAATCAGCCAGTACTTGATCTTGATTATGATGAAGATTCAAACGCTGAGACAGATATGAATGTCGTTTTAAATTCTAACGGTGGTATGATTGAAATACAGGGCACAGCTGAAGGCAAACACTTCTCTGAAGAGGAATTTGCTAAAATGCTTGGTTTAGCTAAAAAAGGTATCCAAGAGATTTTTGATACAGTGTTTTAGTTTAAAAAAAACCATTATATAAATATCACAAACCTTGAGTTACTAAGTATAAATAGATTTGATTATCGCTCTTAGAAGTAGTTATAAACTATTTATATGTGAGTTAATTTTAGTCAGTAGCTCAAAATCTTTAGTTTTTAGTTCAAATAAAAAGTCCTGTAAGGGTTCACTTTTTGCAAAAAGTAACCTCTGCTCAATTTGTTTTATTTGCTCATCTAGCTTTTGTCTTTCTTGATAAAGGCTAGACAATTCTTTATTAGAATTCATCAAGAAATTTGAGATATTATTCTCTTTTTTATTTTGGAGTTTGCTTTTTAAGCTACTACTGATATTAGACGTTCTATTGGTAGTAAGTGTCTTTCGATCTAATGATAATTTTTTACGTGGCTGTTGTTCTGACATTTATCTCTCTTTTAGGCTTAATAATAGTCTTTCGAAATTTTTACAAGAATTAGAGTGATAACTCTAACTTTAATCGATTATAGTATATTTGTTTGATAATTGCTAGCCTATGGTTTTATTTACACCTATCGATGCTAACCTTTTCTCAATAGAAGGATGAGTTGAAAATAAATCTGACATATCACCACCATTGATCCCAGCACTTAGTGGATCAAAAATATAGGAAGCACGACGTAGATTCTCATTTTTAGTGTGCTTGTAACTATATTGAGTTTCTGGGTTTTTATTATCATTAGCTATTTTAATCAAAGCATTAGCCATTGGCATGTTAGTTCTCATAAGCTCTACCGCACCAGCATCTGCCATATACTCTCTTGTACGACTTAAAAATAACATCATAAATATGGTGAATATTTGCAAGACATATCTTAGTATCATTATTATGATGAAAAATGCAGCAGCATTGTTGTTACGGTTATTACTATTACTGTTGTTATTATTTCCTGAAAATAGTGCTGAATAGAATAAGAAATCCATAATTATCAGCATCATATTTGCTAAAACCATAGTAAATAGGTTCAGTTTTATATCTTGATTACGGATATGGGTTAGCTCATGCGCCATGACAGCTTGTAGCTCATCACGGTTTAGTGCATTGGCAAGTTTTGTTGTAATAGCAACCATAGCTGATTTTTCAGAGTATCCAGAGGCAAAAGCATTCATATAGTCAGCATTTATAAGAAATACTTTTGGCATGTACCTCATACCAGCAGCGACTTTCATTTCTTCGACAACATTATAAACACGACGTGCTAAAGGACTTTGATCATCAGCTGTGATTTCTTGGTATTGTGTTCCTGAAAGCATGATCTTGTCATACATGCTAAAAGTTATAAATATCCAAATAACTGCTATACCAGAAATAATGATAGTAGCATAAGGAACTAACTGAAAAGTTGCTAGAGCCCAAAACACTTTTGATATAGGTAGTTCGATGCCATAAGCTCTATAATAGGCATTTGCAATTTCATTGTATCTGTATACTGTGTCTACAAATATGCCAAGCAAAAAAAATACAAGTAAAAAGGTAGCTATAACTAGGTATGTTTTTCTAGTATTTTTATAAACAATTTCACGCCAGTTTACAGAGCCATAATGTAGATTATCTGTAGATGACATTTATAGTTCCACTCTAGAATCTTCTAGTTGTTGTTTTTTCTCTTCAGAAATATTCCAATAGATGAAGTTCTCATTTAGCTTTTTAAATAAACTTACAACTATACCAGCAAAGAAAGATTTTTTATGGGCATTATACCTCTCTATAGAATCATTTAAAGCCTGCTTTGCAAAAGCTAGCTTATTTTCGGTAGATGTTATTTCTTCTTGAAGTTGGATTACATTCTGGTTTGATTTTAACTCCGGGTAATTTTCAAACTGTACATTTATACCTTTTGCAAGTTCAGATATTTGGTTTTCAGCTGCTATTCTGGTTTTAACATCACCATGTTGTTTTGCAGAGTTGGCTTGGCTTCGTAGAGCTACTATATCTTTTAGAGTAGTTTGCTCATAGTCCATATATTTCTTGACAACATTTACTAAAGAATCAAAAACTTTTGCTCTACGGTCAAGTTGTACATCTATTTGTTTTTCTGAATTTTTAACAGTTTCTATTTCAGCTATTAGTTTGTTGTAAGTTATAACAACATATATAGCAACTGCTGCTACGATTATAAGTAGTATTACACCTAATGACATATTAGCATTCTCCTAATTATTAATTACTCAATAAATATAATGGTGATTTTTAACCAAAATTCAAGTTTTATATGTTTTCTTCCTCAAGAAAATGACAAAATGGAGCTGTTGAAAACTAAGATTTTAGTAATCTTAAAGCATTTATTATAACAATAAAAGTTGCTCCCATGTCTGCTGCAATCGCCATCCATAAGGTGGCTAAATCGGCAATAGCTAACGATATAAAAATGGCTTTTATAACTATAGAAAAGGTTATGTTTTGTTTTATTATATTTAGAGTTTTCCGTGAGTGCTTAATTAACCACGGTAGCTTACTGATATCATCAGACATTAGAGCAATATCAGCAGTTTCTATCGCTACATCATTACCAATAGCTCCCATAGCAATACCTAGATTAGATCTAGCAAGAGCTGGAGCATCATTTATACCATCCCCAATCATTGCTACATTTTTATATTTATTAACAAGTTCTTCAATTTTGGTTACTTTATCTTCAGGTAAAAGTTCAGCATAAAAATCATCAATCCCTGCCTGCTCTGCAATAGCTCTTGCTGTACCTTTATTATCACCTGTAAGCATTACAGTTTGCTCAACCCCTAATGCTTTTAGTTGTTTTAAGGAACTTTGGATATTATTCTTTATACCATCTTGTATGGCTATAGTACCAATTACTTCTTGATTATTACCTACAAATATTAATGAAAAGCCATCATTTCCAAGTTTTGTTGCCTGATTATGGAGTGAAGTATCCTCACAGAGTTGTTTTTCATGAGCAAAAGCATGGCTACCAAGCCAGAAGTAAGAATCTGCAATTTCTCCAGTAATCCCCTTACCTCCTATAACTTTAGTGTTTACGGCTTCTTCAGTTTTTATATTGTTTTGGTTAGCATAATCAATGATTGCTTTAGAAATGGGGTGATCCACTGTTTTTTCTAAACTAGCAGCAATAGTTATTAATTGCTTTTTTGAAAAGTTATTATTAGTTATAATTTCTTTTACGCTAGGCTTCCCTTGAGTTAGAGTACCTGTCTTATCAAAAGCAATAGCTTTAAGTTTTGCAGGGATCTCAATAAAATTACCTCCTTTAATTAAAACCCCATTTTGTGCTGCTTTTGCTAGACTAGAGACTATAGATATTGGGGTTGATATTACTAGTGCGCAAGGGCAAGCTATTACAAGAATAACTAAAGCCTGGTATATCCAGTTGACCCAAGGCTGATTCAAAATTAACGGCGGAAATACAGCAATTATCAAGGCAAGTAGTATCATGCTGGGAGTATAGACTCTTGCAAATTTATCGACCCATTTTTCTGTTTTTGAACGTTTTGATTGCGCGTGTTCTACTGCTTGAATAATTTTTGCTATGGAAGAATTATCAGCAGTTCTTGTTGTTTTTATTTCAATAGCAGAATTTCCATTTATACTCCCAGCAAAAACTTCATCTTTAATTTGTTTTTCTACCGGGATCGATTCACCAGTTATTGGAGCTTGATTTATAAAGCTACTACCTTTAATAATAATTCCATCAAGCGCAACTTTTTGACCTGGTTTTATAAGTATTCTTTTGCCTATATTGATTTCTGCTATAGGTTTTTCTTCAAATTGCTTGTCATTACAGCAATAAACTAGTGCAGTATCAGGTGTTAAATTCATAAGCTTAGTTATCGCTGAACGAGCATTACCAACGCTCCATGATTCTAGTAGAAGTGAAAGTGCAAATAAAAAACTTACAACCGCAGCTTCAAAAAGTTGACCAATAATAATAGCACAGACTATAGCTATTATCATAAGTAGATTCATATCAGCATCAAGACGTTTTATAGAAGATATTGCTTTTGGAAAAACAAACCAACTACCAAATACTATAGCTAGTAAGTAGCTAAACTGTGGTATAAAAAGAAATATCTCGGGAGAATCATTTTCACTACCTATAAATGCATGTATAAATCCATGGTCAATAGCATGAAAAAAATATGCAAAAGCAATCAAAGCTCCACAAATTAATGTTGTGATCAAACGTAGATACTTACTTAAGAAATTAGGATTTTGACCATTTGATATATATTTATCCCAAGCTATAGCGTTTAAACCAGCTTTTTTAATCAAAGAAATAATTTCTTTTGAAGAAATATCTTGTTGGTTTATTAAAAGTTTACCATTAAGTAAATCAAACTCCATATTTTCCTCTAATATTTTTTTATTTAGAGTTTTTTTGATGATATTTACTTCTTCAATACAGTCTAAGCCATATACTTTGAACTTTAAATATCGATTACTATCCGTCATAGTAAGTTCTCCTTTGTATGTATTTCAGGGAGTGTTGCAAACTAAAATTATATGTTTCTAACTGTGTTAAAAACATTCTCAAAATGCTCATTTACTACATGTAAACTGCGCTTTGCTTAAAAGTTATTGCTTATAAGTTGTTTACTCTTTATCAACTATAGCATATAGTAGGAATAAAGTGATTATATGGTTTTTATTTTTATGCAAAAGAGCATACTTGTCTTAGGTGCAGGAGCATGGGGCACAGCGTTGGCTTTGCAACTGGCGTATAAAGGACATAATGTTAGGATTAACTCATGGCGAGAGTCGCATAACCAACAAATGCTAAAAAATCATAATAACATTAAGTATTTACCGAATATTGAAAAATTCCCAAACAATCTAACAGCTATTTTTAATTGGCAGGAGAGTATAGTTGATTTTGATCAAATATTAATAGCTACGCCTAGTTCTGGATTTAAAAACATACTTGTTGAATTAAAAGAATATATATTACCTAAGCAAGGAATAATAAGTGCTACAAAGGGGTTTTGTCATAACAGTTATGCATTACTTGATGAAATAGCTAATGAAATACTACCAGGTACAAAATTTGCCTTGATTACAGGACCAAGTTTTGCCAAAGAAGTTGCTCAAAAGCTTCCTACAGCTGTGGTTGTAGCATCAAAAGATATTGAATATGCCAAAGAAGTTCAAAAGCTTTTTAGTAACGAAAATTTTAGATGCTATACCACAACAGACATTATAGGTGCTCAAATTGGTGGAGCAGTTAAGAATGTTTTAGCAATCGCTGCAGGGATAGCTGCGGGAATGAATTTTGGAGTAAATGCCCATGCTGCACTTATAACAAGGGGACTAGCTGAGATTAAAAAACTTGGACTTAAGTTAGGGGCTGATTCAGAAACCTTTATAGGTCTTAGTTGCTTAGGCGATTTGTTATTAACCTGTTCAGACAATCAGTCACGAAATCGTAGATTTGGTTTATATATTGGTCAAGGACACTCTATTGATGAGTCTTTAAAGATGGTTAATAACGTCGTAGAGGGCTATTTTACCGCTCAAGCAGTTTATAATTTAGCTAAAAAACATAATGTTGACATGCCATTAGTGTTTGCTACATATCGGGTATTGTATGAATCAGCTGAGCCAAAAAATATAGTTAAACAGCTTATGCAACGTGAGCTTAAAGATGAGAATCAACCACCAGCAACTTCTTTAGGAACATAGTCTTTGAGATTCGTTTCTTGCATTTTCACTTTAGTGTTAAAAGCGTAGTCGCCAACTTTTACTAATTTTGGTACAAAAACTGAATCTTCCCAAAGAGAACTATCTTTTATTGCATCAAAAGAGTTAAGGGTAGAGCAAATTATGGCAAATATAAAACTATAGCGAATAACAGCAATAAAAAAAGCAAATAACGTGTTTGATAAAGTTTCTTTTTCCTTATTATTTTTCATGAAAACTTTCATGACACCAAATATTATAAGATACGCACCAATAAGGACTAAAATAAAAGATACTACATAAGCAGTGCCAGGATCACTTACTATAGAATTGATATAACTTTGCTGTATTTTTTGAGCTAAAATACCTGCTAGTATTACAGCAAAAATCATAAGAATAAGTAGTACTATATTTTTAAATAGACCCTTTACAGCTGCAAATAAGCTTAATATCAAGCTCAAAATGATAATCAAAATATCTAAAAAGTTAAGACTCTCTAAAAGATTCATAGTAATTTATCCCGTAATTATATCTTTAAGCTGGTTAAGGTTAGTTATACCTGTTATTTCTACATTATCGTTTTTTACTAGTTTGGAAATATTAGCTTTAGGAACAATTATTTTTTTAAAACCATGTTTTTTAGCTTCATTTATCCTTTCAATGCCGTATGGTATGGGGCGTATTTCACCAGATAAACCTACTTCACCCATGATTAACATATCATGAGGTATCTCTAGTTCTTTTATGCTAGAGTAGATTATTGAGATAAGAGCTAAGTCTATACTTGTTTCTGTAATTTTTATACCACCAACTACATTTAAAAATACATCTTTATCATATAAATCAAGGTGCATATATCTTTGTACAATAGCTAAAATCATAGCTAATCTATTATTGTCAATTCCTACACAAAGTCTTTTGGGCGGTTGGTTTATATTTTTATCGACAACGAGTGATTGTAGTTCTACTAGTAGTGGTCTTGTGCCTTCCCACACAGAAACTATAACACTTCCAATCAAGTTCGTGCGACCGTTATTAAGAAAGATAGCTGATGGATTTTTAACTTCTTTCATACCTTTATCAGTCATTGCAAATACGCCAATCTCATTAACAGCACCAAACCTGTTTTTGAGAGTACGCATTAGGCGGTATCTACCATTGTCTTGGGATTCAATAAATACTACAGCATCCACTATATGTTCTAAAACTCTAGGTCCAGCAACATCTCCTGATTTGGTAACGTGACCGACTAAAAATACGGAAATATCATATTGTTTAGCAACTTGAGTTATATATGCTGTAGATTCACGGACTTGCGATACTCCCCCAACCATAGATTGTAACTCTGGATTATAGATTGTCTGGATAGAGTCTATAACTACAACTTCAGGCTTATTTTTAATAATATAATCCGCGATTGTTTCAATGTTTGTTTCACACATTACTAAAAGATTATCTTTAGGCAAATCAAGCCTTTCAGCACGTAGTGCTATTTGCTCTAGAGATTCCTCACCACTTACATACAAGACTTTCTTTTTTAAAGACAAAAAAGCCATTATTTGTAGTAATATCGATGACTTACCTATACCAGGATCACCACCTACTAGGGTTACAGATCCTTTTACAATACCTCCTCCAAGCACTCGGTCAAACTCTTGGATATACGTGGAAGTGCGGGTATGCTCTTTGCCTTTTATCTCAGCTAAAGAGATTGCTCTAGAAACACTGCCAGCAAACCCTATGCGCGATTTAGCTGGCTTTCTAGTGTCTGTTTGTATCTCTTCGACAAAAGTATTCCATTGATTGCAGCTATGACATTGACCTTGCCAGCGTGGCGAGGTTGCTCCGCATTCTTGACAAATAAAAGCTGTTTTATGTTTTGCCATGTGATTATTTTATTTTGTAACCTAATAAGTATTTTGAAATTACTCTATCTGTTTCTGGTGCGTTAGGACCTATAAATTGTACAATATAACGATATTTATTACTGTCATTTTTTTCTGCAGTACGAATGTTATGAGGAAATGCTGATATAATTCTAGCCTCACATCCTACTTGCTCTTTAAGCTCGGTTAACGTTACAGAAATCCTAACAATGTCATCAAGGTGTAAAATTTTTGATGTGTTGATTTCCATTCCCCCACCTTTAATTACTTTTATATATAAGTAGTATATATCTTCACGGTGATCGAAAACATACTCCAACTCTTGTTTAATATCGTCATCGCTATAGTCAATACCGAGCTTGCCCTCTACTATATCGACGGTTTCATCATCAATATCATCAGGAGTTTTTTTATCATCTGAATCTAACTCTTTGTCTGTATCATCATCAATATCTTCGATGAAAGAACCTTCAAGTTTGATACCTTCGTTGTCATTGATATCTATTTCTATGACATTAACACTTTCTTTATCAATATCATCAGAATTTGAATTGCTATCTTCTAGTACAGATGGAGTAAGCTCATTTCTAAAATCATCAGCACTTAAAAATTCATCAGTGGTGATATTTTTTTCTCTCTGCTGCTGTTGTCGAGCCTTGTCATCTAGCATCCCACCTCGTCTAGCAGATTTAGTAGAGTTATCTTTTTGTACTGTACTAGCTTTTTTTAAAAGATCTAATCGACTCATTTGATTCGCCTCTTTGCTCTGGAACATACTATTTTATAAGTAAAATATATGACACTTGAAACTAAAATAAGTATAAATATCGATAAGTATTTATTACTTGATACCCATTCTACAATATGTACATGGTCAACAAAGTTTAGGATTGCGTGACCGAAAAAAAAACCTAAAGTAATGTATATAAATGACCAAACAAAGCTACTTATAGCATCTAAGGTTACAAATTTTAACTTACTAACTTTGCTAAGACCAACTATAAATATAGTTATGGTTCTTAATCCATACAAAAATCTAATGCTAAGAATTGCCCAATGGTCATATTTATCTAAAAGTTTTAAAGATTGGTTAGCTCGTGCTTGCCATGATTGCTTTCTTTCAATAAATTTTTTGCCTGTAAGTTTTGAAAAAATAAAAATACCATTGTCATGTACTATAGCTCCCACAGTTGCTGCAACTATTACTAAAGGGTAGTTAAATAAAGAAGCTGCTGTGGCAATACCAACCATGACTAGAAATATTTCACCCTCTATTAAAACAGCTATAGCTACAGCAAAATAGCCCCAATCAATTAACAGTTGCCAAAAATCGTGTTCACTCATTAGGATTATTCTCTATAGGCATTTGTAAATAGTAACTCATCAACTAAAACTAAAGCTAACATTGCCTCAGCTATAGGTACACCACGGATACCAACACATGGATCATGTCTACCTTTAGTAATTACTATAGTATCTTGTCCATGTGTGTCAATACTTTTGCCAGGTTTTAATATACTTGAGGTTGGTTTAAAAGCTAGTTTAGCTATTACCTCTTGCCCAGTAGATATGCCTCCTAATATTCCGCCGGCATGATTAGATAAAAAGCCTTGCTCTTGGGAAATTTCGTCACGATGTTGACTTCCTTTTTGAGTTACGCATTCAAAACCATCTCCAATACTTACAGCTTTTACAGCATTTATACTCATCAGAGCGTGGGCAATATTAGCATCAAGTCTATCAAATACTGGTCTACCAAATCCAGCTTGCATGCCTGTTGCTATAACAGTTACCTCTGCACCCACTGAATCACCTTCTTTGCGTATTTGATGTATTAGCTCTTCACATTTTGTTTGAGCATCTATGTCTGCTATAAAAAAAGGATTCTGGTTAATAAAACTCTTATCTTTGAAGCTTATTTTTAAGTCACCTATTTGTGAACAAAAACCATAAATTTCAATACCATGCTGTTTAAGTATCTTCTTTGCTATTGCACCAGCAGCGACACGCATAGCAGTTTCTCGTGCAGAAGAACGACCGCCACCTCTATAGTCACGGATACCATATTTTTTAAAATAAGTATAATCAGCATGGCCAGGTCGAAATTTATCTTTTATTTCTCCATAATCTTTTGATTTTTGATCTTGATTGTTAATAACCAAGCCAATAGGGGTACCTGTTGTTTTACCTTCAAAAATACCAGAGATTATTTTTACTTCATCAGGCTCTTTACGTTGTGTAGTAAATTTAGATTGGCCTGGTTTGCGTCTGTCTAAGTCTAGTTGAATATCAGCTTCAGAGAGTTCTATATTAGCAGGACAACCATCAATGATTGCTAAAAGAGAATCGCCATGGCTTTCACCACAAGTTGTTACTGTGAAAATTTTACCGAACGTATTACCTGACATAGCTATAAATTATCAAAAAAGTATAGGAATTATTTAGTTATAATAACATAAAATAATAAATGTAATCTCGTTGATTTAATTATTTTTTGTAAATGAATGGGTTGAGTAAGGTTAGTCTAAGTTTAGTATTTAAGTGTTACATATACATTTTTTCTTGGAGTAGCTTGCTTAAGCTAGTAAAGAGCTATTTAAATAAGTATTATTAATATGCAAAATTAGGAAATGAGGGAACTATATGAAGAAAAGATATAAATTATTTGGTGTTAGTTTTGTAGTATTGTTGTCAAGTTGTAGCTTTTTTAACAATGATAAATCTTATGATTTGGAGCATGACGGTGAGCTAATTGTTCATCTAAAAAATACCCAAACTGGTAAAGATGTTGGTACAGTAACTATTTCTCCATATATTGCCGATAAAGAAATCCAAGGTATGATTTTTACGCCACATTTATATAATTTGCCACCTTCAAGTACACATGGGTTTCATATACATGTCAATCCAAGCTGCAGTAACAAAGGTATGGCAGCAGGTGGGCATTGGGACCCTGATAATACAGGTAAACACTTAGGTCCGTATAATGATAAAGGACATAAAGGCGATTTACCAAAATTAATTGTCAAAGCTGATGGTACAGCAACTAAACCAATAATCGCACCAAAGTTGAAATCTCTAGAAGAGTTAGAAGGACATAGTTTAATGATTCACGAAGGTTCAGATAACTATTCTGATGATCCTAAGCCTTTAGGCGGTGGCGAAGCTAGAATGTGGTGCGGCGTTATTACAGATTAAACTTGAATAGATAACGTTTTTGGTCAATAATTAATGTTTATTCTACAAAAGTTTATGAAATTGGGATTTTATGGCTTCTAATATTAATCAGATTGGAAAAATTTATCAGCGTCCTTGGGGTACGTATCAAACCCTTAATTTTACAGAAAAAAGCCAAACTAAAATAATAACAGTTAAACCCAAAGGACAACTGTCTTTGCAAAAGCATTTTAAGAGAGCAGAACACTGGGTTGTAGTTACTGGTAATCCAACTATTACAGTTGATGAAAGTGTATGTGAATATAAAGTTGGTGACCATATTTTTATACCTAAAGAGTCTATTCATAGGCTTGAAAATTTTACAGATAGTGATATTCAAATAATTGAGGTTCAAGTTGGTGATTATTTAGGAGAAGATGATATAGTCCGCTTAGAAGATATTTATAAGCGTGACTAAAATCGAAGGTTGACTATTAATATTTAACGTTTAAAAAGTGCTAGAGCAAGCTGGCGGTACGTTACTAGTCGTTAGACTTGAAGCATTAGAGTTATGTGAGCACGTCCAATTAAACATGCTACCGCTAACAATCCCAGCAAGTTTGATAGTGTCATTAGGATTTGTAAATGTGTCGGGGTTTGTTCTGCTTAAGTTAACCTCAATTGTGCCGCCAGATGAGCTACCATTAATTACTGAGACACCCTGGGGAGTTTCATAAGTTTGAGTAGAGATATCTATATTGTTATTTATATCATCCTCTATTTTTGCTTTTATTCCACCTATGCTATTTATAGCACTAGTAATTTGTGCTCGTTCTTTATAGTTGGCATATATTGGAATAGCTATTGATGCTAGGATGGCAATAATAGCAATCACCATCATTAGTTCAATGAGGGAAAAGCCTTTTTGTGTTGTTTTTTTCATATTGTATCCATAATTTAGTTAAAGCCAAAAATACAAGGCACAAAAATCTTGTAATTATATATTATAGGATAAAATATAATTTCATTTATAGTAAGAAGACGAAAGTTGTGACGCAATTTAGTCATCAGACTTAAAATATAGCATTTAGTTTTCGTATGAGAAAAGCCACTTGTGTAGCTTTTGATATAGGAGATTAGTTATTTGTACAGTTAGAAGGAACTTGAGATGAAGTCACACCATTTACGTTACAAGCCCAAGTAATTGCGCCAGATGCTGCAGTAGGTGTAAGTGTTATTGTAGCACCAGATACTTCTGTTGATGTTAATGAGATTACACCATCAGTTACAGAAGCTCCACTTGGCAAGTCTGATGCTGTTACACCAGTTACAGATCCATTGTTATTAGCGATACCTTCAGCAACTTGAGCTTTTGCGCCACCTAGTTTTGAGAGCTCAGAACCTATCTTAGCACGAGTAGTATAGTTTGAATACATAGGAACAGCTACTGCTGCTAGAATAGCGATAATAGCAATCACCACCATTAACTCAACAAGTGAGAAACCTTTTTGGGTTGTCTTTTTCATAATTTGTTTCCTTAGTTTTTTGTTAGCTATATGTTGTTAATTTTTCTTGAGAGTATAAGTCAAGGTTAAAACTATCAAGTACTAGCAATTATAAGGAGAATTTTTTGTACTTCAAGCGGTTTATGGGACTTTTTTATCAAAATATACACAAAGCGTGTGGATAGTCATAATTTTTCTCCGAATAAATGCCAATTATTATTTGAACTGATTAAAAAATGATTGAGAAAGCAGGAAATTTTGAGAAATAAAGGTTTAGGGCTTTGTAGATCTTAATTAATAATTCTATTGTTCATGTTGGGTAGTATTATGTTAACTTAAATAGGGATATATGAGAGTTTGCCTTGTTTATTAAATAACCCAATTCTGCAATAGACTTATTATAGGATCTAAACTTTGTAGGAGTCTATTGAATGAAATAAGTAATCTTATCTAATAAATTCAACCATTCTTATCTTAAATTTGTTATCATATGTCTATCTTTTACTTTATTGAAAGTATAGTTGATCAGTCATGACTTTAATCGACGGTAAAGCTCTATCGCAAAATCTAAAGATGCAACTTAAAGAGCAAATTCAAGAATACAAAAACAAAACCAATATCACGCCAAAACTTGTAGCTGTAATAGTGGGAGATGATCCGGCTAGCCAAGTTTATGTTAGCTCTAAATCTAAAACATGTGCTCAAGTGGGTATGGATTCAGATGTTATAAAACTACCAGAAAAAACCTCAGAAGAGGAGCTTTTGCAATTGGTTAAACAGCTTAATAATGATAAACAAGTACATGCTATACTGGTACAGTTACCATTACCAAAGCATATTGATAGCCAAAAAGTTATTAATTCTATAGCAGTAGAAAAAGATGTTGATGGTTTTCACCCAACAAATATAGGCAAACTACAAATAGGTGATAAAACTTGCTTACAACCATGTACCCCAAAGGGTATTATGACAATGCTTAAACAGTATAATGTTGATCTTATTGGAGCTAATGCTGTAGTAGTTGGTGCTAGCAATATCGTTGGTAAACCTATAGCACAAATGCTACTAAATGCTAAAGCAACAGTGACAATATGTAATAGTAAAACAAAAGATCTTAGATCGCATACTCAAAAAGCTGATATTTTAGTGGTAGCGATTGGGAAAGATAGGTTTATAACTGCAGATATGCTCAAACCAGGTGCAGTTGTGATTGATGTTGGTATCAATCGTGTAGATGGTAAACTATATGGGGATGTTGATTTTGAAGGTGTGAAAGATAAAGTTTCTGCTATAACTCCAGTACCAGGAGGTGTTGGTCCCATGACAATTACAGAGCTTTTATTTAATACGTTCCAATGTTGTAAAGAGCAGAGTGGGATATACGGCTTCTTAGGAGATTACCCACCTGCGTGGGAATGACAGTGTGAAGTAAGAAGCTAAATAAATGGTCATACCCACGGAGGTGGGTATCTTTGAAATATGGGTAATATGTAGGAGATTCCCGTCTACACGGGAATGACGGCATAAAATGGAATAGCAACAGAAACAGTAAAAGTTAAACTGAATAGTAAGAAATGAAAAAAGGTTATACGTATATACTTACAAATAAGAACAACGCAGTTTTGTATATAGGAGTAACTTCAGATCTTATAAAAAGAGTTTATGAACATAAACAAAAGTTTGTAGACGGCTTTAGTAAGAAATATAACCTTGATAAGCTTGTTTACTTTGAAACTTATGAAGATATAGAGGATGCTATAGTTAGAGAAAAGCAATTAAAGAAATGGAATAGAATTTGGAAAGAAAGGATTATTAATAGTGAAAATCCTAGCTGGACAGATCTATATGAAGGTCTTTTAACATAAAAATAATATTGGTCATACCCGCGAAGGCGGGTATCTATGGTCAATAAAAACCGTCATCTTCGTGCTTGACACGGAGATCTCTTAAATATCGGATAAAAGCCGAAAGATTCCCGTCTGCAAGGGAATGACGACTATTTGAGAGATTCCCACCTGCGTGGGAATGACGGTATAAGCGGTAATGATGGCTACTTTTATAAAACAATAATAAGGAAATAAACTAATGGCTGGCTTAAAATATAAAGACGCTGGTGTAAGTATTGAGGCAGGCAACCAAGCTGTAGATAGAATGAAAAAGCATGTCAAAAAAACTTTTACAAAAAATGTGCTCACAGATTTAGGTAGTTTTGGTTCTTTGTTTTCACTGAAAGATATTGTCAATAATTACAAAGACCCAGTATTAGTACAGTCTATAGACGGTGTTGGCACTAAAACAAAAGTTGCTGTAATGTGTAATAAATTTGAA
Organism: Allofrancisella inopinata; assembly: GCF_012222965.1. Lineage (NCBI taxonomy): Bacteria > Pseudomonadati > Pseudomonadota > Gammaproteobacteria > Thiotrichales > Francisellaceae > Allofrancisella > Allofrancisella inopinata. The sequence continues at coordinate 516,285 of NZ_CP038241.1, forward strand.
AATCTTGGTTACGATCTTTTTTCAGCTGCAACCAATGATATTGTAGTAATGGGCGCTAAACCTATTACGTTTTTAGATTATGTCGCTCATGATAAGTTAGATCCAGCTATTATGGAAGAGCTTGTTAAAGGGATGTCAAAAGCATGTGCTGAATCTGGTGTATCTTTAGTAGGGGGTGAAACGGCTGAGATGCCAGGGGTTTACCAAGCTGGTGAAATAGATATGGTTGGAGTAATTACTGGCATTGTTGAAAAAGACAAAATTATCAATGGTGAAAATATCCAACAAGGTGATGTTATATTTGGTCTTAGCTCCTCTGGATTGCATACAAACGGCTACTCATTTGCACGTAAGCTTTTCTTTGATGTTGCTAATAACAAGCATACAGATACTTATCCTGAGTTTGCTGGTAAAACTATAGGTGATATCTTGCTAGAGCCACATATTAATTATACAAATATTATCCGTGACTTCTTAGATAATGGTGTGGATATTAAAGGTATGGCTCATATTACTGGTGGGGGATTTATTGAAAATATTCCGCGTGTGTTGCCAAAAGGTTTGGGTGCTAAAATTAGTAAAGATAGTTTTGAAGTTCCAGCAGTTTTCAAAGTTATGCAAAAAATTGGTAATATCAGTGATTTTGAAATGTATCGTTCATTTAATATGGGTATTGGTATGACTATAATCACAAGCCAAGATCAGTATCAAAAAATGTGTAAGCTAGCTTCTAAGCATACTAATACTAAACTGTATCAAATTGGTACTATTACAAACTCAGCTAAGGTGGAATTAGTCTAATGATTGATAAACAAATCATTATAAATAATATTAAAAATGTACTTAAATTAACTAATCTGGATATCAAGGATAAATACACTGGTAAAGTCAGAGATATGTATTTTATTGATGATAAAAGTATTCTGATATCAACTGATAGACAGTCTGCTTTTGACAGATCGTTAGGTTTTATTCCTTTTAAAGGGCAAATCCTAGCACAATCTTCAGTATGGTGGTTTAAAAAAACTGCTCATATAGTAAAAAATCATTTTATCACATCTCCTGATCCAAATGTGATTATAGCAAGAAAAGCTAAAGTTTTACCTATTGAATTTGTGGTAAGAGGCTATATCACGGGCTCAACATCAACATCATTGTGGACACATTATAAAAACGGTAGTAGAGACTATTGTGGGAATATTCTCCCTGAAGGCTTAAGTAAAAACCAAAAGCTTCCTCATAATATCCTAACTCCTACAACTAAAGAGCAAGATCATGATAGACCCATATCAGTTCAAGATATTGTTAAAGAAGGTTGGCTTACACAACAACAATGGGATTTTGCATCACAAAAGGCTTTAGAACTTTTTGAGTTTGGTCAAAAAATAGCTCAAGAACATGGTTTGATACTTGCAGATACTAAGTATGAGTTTGGTATAGACCAGCTTACAGGTGAGATTATTCTAATTGATGAAATTCATACTCCAGATAGCTCTAGATTTTGGTTAAAAGAAAGTTACCAAGAGAAATTTGAAAAAGGCTTAGAACCTGAAAATATCGATAAAGAATTTTTTAGATTATGGTTTGCAAAAAATTGTGATCCATATAATGATAAAGTTTTACCACAAGCTCCACAAGAGCTAGTTGTAGAGCTATCGCAAAAGTATATTACCCTTTTTGAGATGATTACAGGACAAACATTTGTTCCATCGTCACATAAAGAGGATATCAATAACCGTATAGAAAAAAACATTAAAAATTATCTAAATATGGAGAAAAATATGAATATTCTTCTAATAGGCTCTGGTAGTAGAGAACATGCTATTGCAAAAGCTGTTAAAAGAAGTTCGGTAGAAAATGAACTATTTTGTATAAGTAATACTACCAATCCAGGTATTGCTAAGCTATCTGTTGGTTATAAATTAGCAGATATATGTGATTGTAAAGCTGTTGTAGACTATGCAAAATCACAAAATATAAATCTTGCAATTATTGGTCCTGAGGCTCCCTTAGAGGTTGGGCTGGCAGATCAGCTCAAAGCAAATGGGATCAACGTTGTTGGACCTACTAAGGAGCATGCCCAGTTAGAAACATCTAAAGGCTTTACTCGTGAGCTTATAGAGGAGTATAAAATTGGAGCTAATCCATTTTTTAAAAAGTTTAACTCTATGGATGGCGTTGAAGAAACACTTAAAAAATATCAAAAGCAATTTGTAATAAAAGCAGATGGTTTATGTGGTGGTAAAGGTGTACTTGTATGGGGAGATCACCTTCATACAATGAAAGGAGCTATTAAGCATTGTCAATTATTAGTAGATGCAGGTAAAGAGTTTGTTATTGAAGAAAAGCTTCATGGTGAGGAATTTTCTTTAATATCTTTTACTGATGGTAAAAACTTTATACACATGCCAGTTGTCCAAGATCATAAACGCGCCTATGAAGGCGATAGAGGGCCGAATACAGGCGGCATGGGTACGTATTCAGACGTAAATCATAGTTTACCATTTTTGTCTGATATTGATATACAAAGAGCTAAGGAAATCAACGAAAAAGTTATTCACGCATTAGCTGATAAGTTTGGATCTCTTTATCAAGGGATTATTTATGGTGGCTTTATGGCAACAATTAATGACACTAAAGTCATAGAGTATAATGCTCGTTTTGGTGATCCAGAAGCTATGAATTTGCTGACCCTGCTAGAGGGTGATTTTGTAGAAATAGCTAAAGCAATAACTACTGGTAATCTGCAAGATGTTAAGGCAAGCTTTAAAAAACAGGCTACAGTATGCAAGTATTTAGTGCCTTTGGGGTATCCAAATCACTCGGTAAAAAACTTTGAAATCGATATATCTCAATGTCCTAGTGATGTGGAGTTGTTTTTTGGTGCGGTAGATGAAAGAGAGGGTAAACTTATCGGGACAGGTTCAAGAGCTATAGCTGTGTTAGGTCTAGGTGACAGTATCGCTGAAGCTGAACAAAAAGCAGAAAATGGTGTAAAAAAAATCTATGGTAAATTGTTTCATCGACGTGATATAGGTACAAAAGAGCTTATAAATAAGCGCATTAATCATATGAATATTTTACGCGGTAATAAATACAAAGAACTTAGCTAGTACGATGTCAAAGTTAAAACTTGTAATTTTAGGCTCCACGCGTGGTAGTAACATGCAAGCTATAATAGATACAATTGCTACTAAGCAAGTTGATGCTAATATAGAGCTTGTAATCTCAAATAAGAAAGAAGCATATATTTTACAAAGAGCAAAAGAACATAATATATCAAATAAATTTTTAAGTGCTAAAGGACTTGATCGTGGACAGTATGATCAGTTATTAATCCAAGAAATAAAGTCATATAATCCAGATTTGATACTGCTTATAGGCTTCATGCGAATATTAGGTAAAGATTTTATAGATTATTTTAGAGGTAAAATTCTAAACATCCATCCTTCTTTATTGCCAAAACATTCTGGTTTGATGGATTTAGCTGTACACCAGTCTGTAATTGATGCTAAAGAGATAAAATCTGGTTGTACTATTCATCAGGTTACAGAAGATGTTGATGGTGGTCAGGTAGTATTGCAACTAGGATGTGATGTTTTAGCTATAGATACGGCTGAAACTTTAAAAGAAAGAGTACAAAAGCTAGAAAGTAAAGCTTGGGTTGAGGTTATTAAAAATTGGAGAAAAAATAATAAAAATTTGTGATAGAGCTAACAACACACAGGTTAGCTCCTACGGATAAATATAAAAAAGTAACAATGAAATGTAGGGGTCGATCAGTGTATCGGCCCATTATAGTTAAAATGGATACCACGATCAAGTCGTGGTATGACAGATTTTGAGTTATACAAGGATTGGAGAAATAAAAAATGAGCATAGACATTGGTGTGATAATGGGTTCTAAGTCTGATTGGAGCACAATGAAAGAGTGTTGCGATATCCTTGATCAACTTGGTATTAGCTATGAATGTGAGGTAGTATCAGCACACCGTACACCAGATAAGATGTTTACATATGCTGAAACTGCTAAAAAGCGTGGCTTAAAAGTCATAATAGCTGGAGCAGGTGGAGCAGCACATTTACCAGGTATGGTAGCTGCAAAAACAGAGCTTCCTGTGTTAGGAGTACCTGTGAAATCTAGTACATTAAATGGTAAAGATAGTTTATTATCCATAGTGCAGATGCCTGCTGGTATTCCAGTAGCTACGTTTGCAATAGGTGTTGCAGGTAGTAAAAATGCTGCCCTTTTTGCAGCTAGTATATTGCAACATACAGATTCTAAAGTAGCCGAAGCTTTAGCTAAATTTAGAGTTGACCAAACTCAAAATGTTTTAGAAAATCCCAATCCTAGAGAGCAATAATTATGAAAATAGGTGTTATCGGTGCAGGGCAACTTGCAAGGATGTTAAGTATAGCTGGTACCCCATTAGGTTTTGAATTTCACTGTTTAGGTAAAGCTGGAGATTGTGCCCAAGAGGTTGTAAAAAGTATGACAGATATATCATTAGATAATATCAATGAAGTTGTAAACTGGGCAAAACAATTTGATGTAATTACGTTTGAGAATGAAAATATTTCTTATGAGCTTATTCAAGCAATTAACCATGAGGTAAAGGTTTATCCATCAGCTAAGTCTATAGCTATTTCTCAAGATAGGCTGCTTGAAAAGTCTTTTATGCAAGATTATAGTATTGCTACAGCTCAGTTTGCAAATATTGATAGTTTGGCAAAGTTGAAAAAAGCAGTTAAAGAGTTTGGCTTACCAGCTATAGTTAAAACTCGAAGATTTGGCTATGATGGTAAAGGTCAATTTGTGATAAAAACTCAACAAGACATAGTAAAAGCTTGGGAGACTTTAAAAGATGCTCCAGATGGTTTGATATATGAGGCATTTGTTGATTTTGATTATGAGGTTTCGCAAATTTGTACAGCTGATGTTAAGGGTAATATAGCTTTTTATCCCTTAGCTAAAAATACCCATAAACAAGGTATTTTAATTGAGTCTATAGCACCATTTGAAAATGAGATTCTTTCTCAAAAAGCACAGCAGATAGCGAAAATTCTAGTTAAAGAGTTGGAATACGTTGGTACCTTAGCAATAGAATTTTTTGTAAAAAGTGATGAGCTAATAGTTAATGAGATAGCACCACGAGTACATAATAGTGGTCATTGGAGTATAGATGGTGCAGTTACATCACAATTTGAAAACCATATAAGGGCTATTACAGGACTTATACTTGGTGCTACAGATAGTCAAAAAACTATAATGTTAAATTGTATCGGCAACATGCCTTCTACCACAGACTTAGCAGCTTTAGACTACATAAAAATTCATAGTTATAATAAAAGTCCAAGAAAAGGTCGAAAAGTTGGACACCTTAATTTAAACCTAAAAGATGAAACAAGTGAGTATCAGCTTTTGCAAGCTAGGAAGCTGATCGCTCTTTCTGAAGAGTTATAATAGAGTTTCTTAAAACAGCTAAAATAGTATCATTCTCGTACTTGTTGCGATAACTCTACCATTTCAAGTTTAGTTTTTCTAAAGACTACAATCTAAGAGATAACTTTATATATTGACTTAGTTTTTTATATTTAATATATTCACTATTTATTCATAATTTTGAATTATAAGTTTAATTGTTGATATTTTACTGTAAAATTTTATAATAAATTAATAAAGTTTATATTTTTTTAATCAATAGTATGAATTTTGAAACTTTCGTGCATGCGATGGATAATTTAAGCATTAATTCTAATTATGTCAAAATGGAGTGGTTTGGTTGATTGTTCTGAAAAATCGTTACTTTGGAAAATATAATGAGTTATTATGACAATTTAATAGAAAATATAAAAGATATTTCGGAACACTGTGGCTGGGGAGATTATTATACTGCTTTAGGATTGCCCAAAGGTTTATGTTTTGGTATGGCTGCCATGTGGGGTCAAGCGTATCTATCTGATGATGTCGCTACTTTTCATAAAAGATTACAACTACTTACAAGCTGGAGTTACGGACTTTTAAATTTAAGCAGTCATTTTGAGTATTTTTTTCATTTTTATAATTTCCCTATGACTCGCTTGATTGGCGGCGATTAACATTTTCCTTTTCAACGCATAGTGATTTTTATTTGAAGCAAGTTTTAGTTTTTCAAGTTCAATAAATGCACCTATAGATAAACCTATATGGTTAAGCTGAGTAGTAATTACAGATGTAGGTGATTTAGCAAGACTAGCGTTTTGTTTTATACTTCGATGATAAACTTCTATATTCCATCTTTTTTGATAGATATCTTCTATGTGGTTACTCTCTAGGTTTAGATCATTAGTAATTAAATAAATCTCACCTGTTGAATTGTCCCCGTTTTTGAAGACTTGGCGAGTAACCACAAGACTATATTTTATATCTTTTAAATAAATTTTCATAGCCTCATTTTCTAGCAATCCTAATTCATCTAACCTACAGTAGTTACCAGCAAGAGCATTAGCTTTACTCTTAGCAACTAAACGATTATTTGCTATACCTATTACATACGAGAGTTTATGTTTGTTAAAGAATTTCAAATTAGTTTTAGAAGCAAAATATCTATCAGCTACTATATAATCAAAACTAGAGAAATTCTTAATAATTTTCAATATCAGTTTTCTTGCCAGTTCATTAATTGTGTAGCGTGCTTTACGCTTTAAGCGCTCCATACCTGCTTTATCTTTTTCTACTACAAAGTTTTCCTTAGTTTGTACTTCAAAGCCTACAGGAATATTAGCATCTCCAACGTGGATTAAAGCACTAATAAGATTGATGCCTTTAACTGCTCTACCTACAGAATGATCATAAAACCAGTTTACTACCTCATTGACCATACTATCAGATTTAGGACTTATTGTATTGTCTATAGATAATATCTTTGGCTTATCTTTGTAGGCGTTTAAAATACTTTTACCTTTTAACCAGACATATTTACTTTCATAACTACCAACTTTTAACATCCGAGAAAAACTATCATGCTTTACTAGTTCATCTAACATACTTGAACACATTGTCGCACTTGCTTGGGAGTTTTGACATAATAAATATTCAGTATATAGATTGGCTAATTCACGTTGTTTCATTTTTAGAACATAACATAGTTGATGTAATTATAAATTAACACATAGAAAACTTTTTCGCTTTAACTTTTTCCCAAAAGTCCGTAACTCCAGTTACAAGCGATAGTATATCGATATCGTTTAATAACAATAATTATAATAAACTAACTGACCTTATCAATGCTGTATGTAATTATGAAAAGCGATCATTTAAATGCAACACTAGACAGGTTGATCGTTATAGTAACCTAGAAACGCGCGAAAAGAAAATATACGATAATGTTATATCAATACGAGCTTTCTTAGATGGATTACTTGCATATCACACACCTTACAATACATTCTTAAATAGCCTTGAAGGCAATAAAATAATATATCAAAATGTAGTAAAAACTTCACCGTTTGTTATAAACGAAAAATTAACTGCCGTTAGTCAAAAAAAATTTGATAATCAAAGACCTAATATTACTTATCAAAAGGTTTCCCCGTTTATAGAAGTATATAATTATCCTTTTATTGGCAAAAAAGAAAATTACTGTCGTTTCTTAAAACCATTATTTATTAGGCAACCTAATAAAAGCAAATTTAACTTTTGTGTTAGTGTAAATAGTTTAGATCATGCAATTACATTTAATTCTAATTTAGAGTTATATGATGCTAATATGTTAAATCTTGGTGACTTTAAGGCCAGCAGATGTGACGGTATTGAAAATTTAGTTACTAATATTTTTAAATCTTTTGATTTTAATATAGAACGAGATGGTCTTTTAGCTCTAAATATATTAGTTTATATAAGTCCCCAACATAGAGATTATTATATACCTGATTTAAAAAAAAGTCTTGATAATATTAAAATAGAAATAGGCAATAGGTTACATAGATATATAAATAGTTTTTTTAAATGGAAAAATCATAAAAAACGCGCAACCTATACTAGAAATAAACTAAGAGAAATAGATGTAGGCAAACTTTATACATTTATTAAAGAAGAAAACTATCTCTTACAAGGAGAAGGAAACTTAAGTAATCTAGAAGAAGCACATTACAAAAATAATAGGCGATCATCAGATAATAGTTTAAATAAGTCAAGATATAAGCAGATTATTGTCGAATCACTAAAAAATATTAGTGACACTTACGCTAATACTATAGCAGGTGATAAGGACTACTATAAAGTTGAATTACAAAAAGTCATTTCTAAAGGATATCACCAGAATACTAATTTACTATATATTGCATGTGAGAGAGGTCATAAGGAAATAGTTGAGTTACTACTACTAGCTAACGATGTTAATATAAATAAAGCTACAGATACTGGAGCAACTCCTTTATATATTACTTGTGCCAGAGGTTATAAAAAAATAGTTGGATTATTATTAGCTAAACATGATATTAATATAAATAAAGCTACAGATACTGGAGCAACCCCTTTATATGTTGCATGTGAGAAGGGTCATAAAGAAATAGTCGAATTATTGTTGGAGAATGGTGCTGCTATAAATCTTCCAAAAAATACTGGAGCAACCCCTTTATATGTTGCTTGTCAGGAGGGACGTACAGAAATAGTTGAGTTATTATTGAGACACAATTTATTAGCAAGAGATAGCAACTCTATTGCTAGTTATTTTGTAGCAGGGTGTAGCAAAGAATCAAACAACCAAGTTTTGGATTTATTAAAAAGACATTTTTGTAGGCATAATATTAATACTCTATGGATTACGCCGATAAAAAAACAGATAACTCCTTTACTGTATGGATGTCGTTTTATGGATAATAGAAGCATTAAATGGCTTTTAGATAATTATAAGGAATTGAATGATGTCACGATTTATAAACTCACCTTACGCATTTTAGTTATGAATTTCTAATTTCATATAACTCCTTAAGAGCAATAGCGTTAGATCTAACTAATAGCTTATATTTCAGAGCGAAGTGGTTTAGTGAAGTTTTTATCTTAAGCATTTCTAGTTTACAAAAAGCTACTAATGAGCAAAAAATATGATTTCTTTGAGTTTTCTCAACTTTAGTTGGTGAGGCTGATAAAGAAGTATTTTGCTTAATTGATTTATGATAAACCTCTATTTGCCATCTTTTTTGATAGTCATGGTATAACTGATTAGAATCTATTTCTAAATCATTTGTTACAAGATATAAAATTCCTTTTGTACCGTTCTCGTTTATGAAAATCTTTTTTGTTAAAAGCACAGGGAAATTCATATCTTTAAGCCATATCTTTAAAGATTCTCCATCAGCAATATCAAGTTCAGAGAGCTTAATAAAATCCTTACTCTTTCTAGCATAATCACTCAAGGCAACAACTCTATTTGACTTCATACCAAGTATAAATTTCTTCGATAATCTATGATGTATGAAATTCATATTATCTTTAGAGCAAAACCAGCTATCTGCCAAAATATATTTAAACTTAACATGATTAATAACTGCTCGATTTATCATGTTTTGAAACATTTGGTTTTTAGTAACTTTAGATCTTCTTTTATACCGCTTATCTTTTTCATCATAATATCGCTCATCCTTTTTCACTATCTCATAGTCTATAGGAATAGATAAGTTTGATGTACTAAGCATACATGAGACTATATTAATACCCTTTACATGAACACTTTTAGCATGAGAGTGATGCCAACAGACTATATCATTTTCATCTGTGCTTGGCTTTTCACTAATTGTATCATCCAAACAAAGAACATCGTATTCGCTGTTATGTTTTCTAACTAAAGGCTTTATATATTTCCAAAATTCTAAGCTTGTTAAATCTGACTTGTTTAAAAACCTTGTTATTTTGTCATGTGATACTTCTTGATCTAATATATCTGATAATTTTGTGGCTGTAGCATACTTAGTTTGGCTTATAAGATAGTCTGTGTATATATCTAGTAAATCCTTGTCCATTTCTTAAAAAACAGAATTTTTTCCTATGTCCAGTATTCTAAATATCTTTTTAAAACTTACAATCTTTTACGTAAGGTGAGTTATAAAGATAAAAGCGCCTTAAGGTGGTATCAAACTCATAAAGGTAAAGTAGGCTATGATGAGTATATAGAGAAAAGATTAAGGTTATTACCACGCGATAACGTTCTGACCTCAATATTACAAGAAAAGCCGTTAAATAAACGATCAAAAAGTGTTTTTTGACAGATACAGAAATCCTTGTTTATACTTTATCCCAAAATTTTTTAAAGAGATAAATGGAAGTGTACATACCTAAAGCTAAACCAAATATTACATCACTAGGATAGTGTTTTAAAACTATTATTCTTGTTGAAGCTATAAAGATCGCTAAAATTAACCATAGATATCTATGCTTTGGAAATATAAGCATTAAGCAAGCAAACAAACTTCCTATAGTTGTAGAGTGTCCAGAAGGCATGCTTGAAAAACTAGCTTCAAAAAAGTTAAAATGATGAAAATATGCTGCTCCATGCTCGCTAAAAAGTATAGGTCTAGCTCTACCAATGATGCATTTTAAAATTTGAACCAAAATCCCACTTAAAATGACACTTGAAAGTATAAATATACTAGGAGATAAGAGTTTATAAATGTTGTGAGAGGTTATCGCTTCTTTTTTTCTGATTTTACAAACTGTTAAAGTAATGATTATTAGTAAGGTTGAAATTATTATCCAGCTTGAGTCTCCTAAAAAAGTTATAACCTTAAAAATTGATCTAATATGTTCTGGGATAAGTAGAACGAGATTTTCAGCCCTTACATCTATAAAGTAATAGAAAAAAATCACCATTATAGCCACAGGTAAGATTGAGTATTTAAGTTGTAAGTATTTTAGAAGTTTATATTCTTTTAAGAATTGTGGTTTTTCCATTGTTGTTTTGCCTTATTGTTACCTAGTATTATATATGGATGAAGATTTTTTATTACGCTAATATTTTTTGATTTATAATCGATATCTAAACCATCTCTTGTTATTAGATAGTATGGATATTTGTTAGATACTTTAGCATCCAGTTCATTTAAATCGTTAATGATCGTATAGTTTTCTATACCTTGCGCTTTATTTGCTTTTGCGTATTCTGTTGCAAAAGCATAATCATTAATTTTATTAGTGTTAAGATAGTAGTGTAGAGATGGCTTAATAATTGCTAATTCACTAACTACTGAATTTTTAGGTAGTTTGCTTTTTAACTCTGTAGCCATATTTATTGCTGGCGTTTGTAACCATGAGATAGAAATACAAAATATCAGTATAGCTAATAAGCTATATAAAAAACCACCGACGATAGTAGTTAATATCATGTAGTTAATATTTTTTTTACGATAAAAATGCCTAAATAAGAAAATCACTAAAACACTTACAATACCAACTAAAAACAACACCCATAGATGGTTAGGTAAAGTTGCAGGTAGCGCATATTCAGTTGGGTTAATATCTTGACTAACTGCGTTATTAATACTGTCCCAGCCAAGATAGATAACAAAAGGCCCTACAAAACTAACTATAATGATAAGTAAAGAACTTAGATAAAATATTGTCCAAAAAACTTTTTTATACGGTATACAAAAGTTATTGCTAGCTTTCACATTTAGCCAAAAATAACCTACTAATATGCCTAAAAAGGGGTAAATTGGTAGTATATAATAAGGCAATTTAGTAGCAGATAAGCTAAATATTATTATAGTAATAATACTAAATATAGCCGATAATAAAGCTAGTTTATCCCAGATTGATTTCCTAGATTTTAAACCTTTATTTAATGCTAATAAAAATCCAGATACTGCTGGAGTTACAAATGGTATTGTAGTTAATAAGATCGTAGCTATATAAAAAAATGCTCCACCTAAATTTGCAAATATCGCTGTGCCACCAACCAAGCTTTTTGAGCTTCTATTAAATATTTGCTGGATAAAAAAATCATTCCAAAATTTATACCCGAGTTTCCAAAAAACTATAAAATACCAAAAATTAACGGCACTAAATATTAATATTCCGATAGGTATGTTTGCTCTAAAAAAAACACGCCAAAAGCTACGTTGAATTAATAAATATATAAACATAGCTGGCAAGATTATAGCTATACCTACTGGACCTTTAGCCAAAAAACTCAAGCCTAAAAAAAACCATGAAAAATAATACCATTTTCTATCGCAAGACTTATCCTTTTCCGTAGCTATAAAAAAACACAATAAAGTCAAAGTTGTAAAAAGAACTAAAGGAACGTCTATCATAGTAGTTCTAGATATAACTATTAGCAAAGGCATAAATGCTATAGAGGCACAAATTATAAGGCTAAGAGTTTTATCTTTTATAATTTTTCTAAGCAAAAAATTCATAGATAGAATTAATAATACTCCACAACAAGCAGCAGGAAGTCTAAAAGCAAATATACTCTTACCAAGTAATAATGTTGAAGTTTGTATTAGCCAATATAGCAAAATAGGTTTTTCAAGCCAATACTCACTATTATAAGTAGGTAATAGGTAGTTGTGGTTATTAAGCATATTTATTACAACAGAAACATAATAACCTTCATCACGGTCAAATAAAGGAGTAGCTCCAATAAATAATAAATACATTAAAGCTACTGATATTATAAAAACTAAAAATATGTTTTTTTTCAAAAAATTATACATTGCAAGCGTAGCTAATAATTATTAATGGCCTGGAGCGTATTCTATACCAAAAATTTAGCTTTGTCTAAAGTGAGGTTTGTTTTTTATCTTCGAATAAAAATTTATGCATTTCTTGCTGTAAGAATTCTTTAGCTTTGGGTTCTATCAAGTTAAGACGATATTCATTAATTAAAATTGTCTGGTGAGCAAGCCAATCTTGCCAAGCTTTATTCGAAATTTCAGCTTGAATTTTTTCTCCTAACTCTCCTGGTAAAGGTTTGTAAGGGATAGCATCAAGTTCTTGGTTATATTTTTTACAAAATACTTTAGTCATCTTTTCCTCTATATACATCTTTTAGGTTTGGGTAATCCTGCTAATTTTGCAGCTTGAACGGCGGGGGAGATTGGAAATAATATCTGTAAATATAAGCTGCTACCTAATTTATCACCATATTCTTTCTTTAATGCTCCAACAAGCTCTCTTATTGCTGGGGATTTTTCATGTTTTTTATAAAAACTTCTAAGAAAATTGATAATTACCATATGCTCATCAGTCAACACTATATTTTCTTTAGCTGCTATTATCTGACAAAAAGTTATATCCCAATTGTTAGAGTCTAACAAAAAGCCTTCGCTGTCTGTGTTGTAGTTATCCACAAATATGGTAAAATTCTATATTAGTTTTTAGTATTCACAATTATAGCAAACAATAAGTAGAGTTTTAATTGTTTTAATCTCATAAAGGCAAGTTCAATGAAAGTAACGTTATATACAGCTAAATACTGTCCATATTCATTAAGAGCAAGGATTGCTCTAGCAGAAAAGAAGATGAACGTGGAAGTAATAGAATCAGGAGATTTATCATCAGAGATGTTAAAAAAAATCTCACCAGATGGCATATTTCCAGTTTTGAAAGAAAAGGATTATAGTATAAATAATAGAAAGGCTCTGTTAATTTATATTGATGAGAGGTTTCCAGCACCAGGATTATTACCAAGTTTGGTAAATGAAAGGATTAGAATTCGTTTGTCTCTAGATAAAATAGATAATGAGTGGTACCCAGTTTTAGAGGAAATCAAAAAAAACCGTAATAATAAAAATAAACTCGATTCTTTATTTAAAAATTTAAAAGAAAGCTTTTTAACGGTAGAAAAAGTTTTTACGGAGACAGATTTTTTCATCTGCTCAAATTTTACGTTAGCTGATTGCTATATAGCAGCATACTTAATTTCTCTTGAAGCAGAAGGTTTTATTATAGATGAAAGTTTTGGTGCGATTTATAAGTACAAAAAGCAGATTTTTGCACGTGATTCTGTCAAAAAAGCAAATTTAAAAGGAAATGCTAATGATTCATTATTAAAAACCTTACGAGCTCATAGGTAGGTAATTATGTGGTATCAAGGCTTTGTAGATTTTGTGTTTTTTATATTAAACGCATTAGTAGTTGTATTTGCTATTGTATTTGTTGTAGGAAGTTTCTTTTCGTTGTTAGCAAAGGCAAAGCAAGAGGTGAGCAAGCTTTCAAAAGGTAAATTGGAAATTAATAAGCTAGGTAGTGAATATAAAGAAACTAAAGAAAAATTTTTAGAGACAATATTAGATAAAAAACAATACAAAAGTTACCTTAAAAAACATAAAAAACAAACTAAAGAGACTCAAACAAAAAATAGAGTTTTTGTTTTGAATTTTAAAGGTGATATTTATGCTTCTCAAGTTGAGAATCTACGTAAAGAAGTTTCAGCTGTATTGGCTATCGCTAACACTACGGATGAAGTTGTGGTACGAATTGATAGCCCTGGTGGAGTAGTTAATGGTTATGGATTTGCTGCAGCTCAATTAGAGCGTATCCGCCAAGCTGGTATAAATTTGACAGTATGTATAGATCAAATAGCCGCAAGTGGTGGTTATATGATGTCTGCTGTTGCACATAAGATTATTTCAGCACCATTTGCTATAGTTGGCTCAATTGGTGTGGTAGGAACTGTACCTAATATTAGAGAGTTGCTACAAAAAAATGGTATAAATGTTGAAATGCATACTTCTGGAGCCTACAAGCGTACTTTGACTACTATGGGTGAAAACACTGAAGAAGGACGACAAAAGTTCAAGCAAGACTTACACAATATACATGAGCTATTTAAAAAACATATATTAGTATATAGACCAAACTTAGATATGCAGAAAGTTGCTACTGGTGAATATTGGTTTGGTAAAGATGCTTTAGAGTTAGGTTTGGTAGATGAAATTCAAACTTATGATGATTACATAATCAGGCATCTTGATAAAGAAAGTTGTGTTTATGAAGTTAGTTTTGTTAGGAAAAAAGAAAAAGGGTTTTTAAAATCAAAACTAGCATATTTTAAGAGTATGATTACTAACTTTTTATATGCACGTAAAATAATATAGGATTGAAGTGTTAGATCTTAAAACTCATAAAGAGCTTCTGGATAATTTTTTTGAGCAGAAGTCTGCTAAAACTCTACATCATGCTTTTATTTTCAGAGTCAAGGATGCTGTATTGTTAAATAGTTTTATTAATTCTTTATGTCAGGTTATTTTAGGTCAACATGTAGAAAGTTACCAGGATTGTCCATATATCACCATCGCTATAGCTGAAAATGATGAGATAAAAGTAGCTGAAGTTAAAAAAATTATAAAAAATTGTGAGCTAACAGCTCATAATAACCTAGCTAAAATTATAATTATTGAAGAGTTGGACTTTCTAAACGACTCAGCTGCAAATGCTTTGCTGAAAACATTAGAGGAACCAACAGAAAATACTTTTTTTCTAATGTTTACGCGTGATTACAATAATATATTGGCAACTATAAAAAGTAGATCATTAGTCTATGATATAAAACTTAACTACGAAGATAAGTGTAGTTATCTTAAATACACTTTTGATATGTCAAAAGAAAGTATAGCTAAATCTCTACAAATAGCTCGTGATGATATAAATATTGTAGCAAAGATAAAGCTTGAGCCACACTTTTGGCAGACTAGAAACTTATTAATGAAAGTATTAGTAAATCAGTTTAATGTAAATCTTTTTTTAAAGGAGGTATCTCCTCACTATAAAGACGCTTTATATTGGCTTACAAGTATAGCTATAGATGTATATTATTATAAATTAGATGAAGAAAGTAACAATATAGCAAACTATGATAAGTTAGCTGTTATCAAATATCTAGCAACAAATCTAGATAGTGATAATGTGTATAAAATATATAGACAAGCTTTAGAGGCAAAAAATTACTTTGCAAATTTCAAAAATGTTGATAAAGAATTGATTTTAGAAAATTTAATATTAGAGATTATAAAATAATGTCTTTTATTAATCGGAAAAATATTCGCTTAAAAGCTTATGATTATAGTCAAACAGGATCTTATTTTGTAACAGTATGTATGAATGAGAGAAGATGTTTATTGGGAGAAATAAACGATAATCAGATGGTATTGAACGATGCAGGATTGATGGTGTGGAATTATTATCAAGATTTAGAGAATAAATTTCCAAACGTTAAGTGTGGTGAATATGTAGTTATGCCAAACCATTTTCATTGTATAATCCATATTAAAAATAGGGCAGATATAGAATCTGCCCCTACAGTAGATAACCATTATGTAGAGGCAATCCCTTGTGGTTGCCCGAATAATAAAAGGTCGGCACAGAGTGGGGATAATATATCTGTAGGGGTCAACCTATGTGTTGACCCTAAATTAGAAAAGGGCGAACACGCAGGTACGCCCCTACATAAAATAATTCAATGGTTTAAAACCATGACAACCAACGCATACATAAATGGTGTAAAAACCAAAAATTGGCAATCATTTAATAAACGTTTGTGGCAAAGAAATTATTACGAACATATTATAAGGAATGAAGAAGTATATTTGAAAATATGCCAATATATTAGAAACAATCCTTTAAAATGGGATTTGGATAAATTGAATCCTCAAAATTACATTATAGATAAAAAACAGGAATAAAAAATGGATGTAAAGCAGCAACAAAAATTAAAGGGCTTGGCTCATAAATTAAAACCAGTAGTTTTAATAGGAGAAAAAGGCTTGACAGAAAATGTGATGCTAGAGATTGATTTAGCATTGGCAACGCATGAATTAATCAAAGTAAAAGCTTTTAGAGCTCCGAAAGAATACAAAGAAGAGTTATCTGAGAAGATTACCCAAGCAACAAAATGTGAGCTTGTGCAGATTATAGGCAATATTTTAGTTTTATATAGAAAAAATCCTAATAAAAAGAAATAGGAATTAAAATATGAGTTTTCCAATATCACGACCACGTAGGCTTAGAACATCCCAAAACTTAAGAGATATGGTTGCTGAAACTAGCTTAAGTGTAGATGACTTAATGTATCCTATATTTGTAGTACATGGTCAAGGCATTAAAAAAGAAATTTCAAGTATGCCTAACCAATATCATTGGTCTGTAGATAGGTTAGATGAACTTGTCGAGCAAGTTACGAAAGCTGGAATTAAAAGTATAATGATATTTGGGGTGCCAAAAACCAAAGATCTAGTTTCATCTGAAAATTATGATCCTAATGGAATTACTCAACAAGCAATTAGAAAAATCAAACAACTTGCACCAGAACTAGTAGTTGCTACAGATGTTTGTATGTGTAGTTTTACCCCACATGGGCATTGCGGGATATTAGACCAAAATGAGTACGTTGGTAACGATAAAACATTAGAGATTTTACAAAAAACAGCTATTTCTCACGCACAAGCAGGAGCAGATATTGTAGCTCCAAGTGGTATGATGGATGGTATGATTATAGCGATGCGTCAAGCATTAGATGATAAAGGTTTTGAAACTGTAGCAATCATGTCATATTCGGTAAAATATGCTTCAGCTTTTTATGGACCATTTAGAAGTGCTTGTGATTCTTCACTAAAAGGTGATCGTAAGACTTATCAGATGGATTACCGTAATAAAAAGGAAGCTATCCGAGAAGCTATAGCAGATATTGAGCAAGGTGCTGATTTTATCATGGTAAAACCAGCTTTAAGTTACCTTGATATTATTAATGAATTAAGCCATGTAGTTGATTTACCAATAGCAGCTTATCATGTAAGTGGTGAATATGCGATGATAAAAGCAGCTGCTAAAGCTGGTTTGGTAGATGAAAAAGCAATTACTATAGAAACACTAACATCTATGAAAAGAGCTGGTGCTAAAGTTATACTTACTTATACAGCTTTAGATGTTGCAAGTTGGGTTTAAGAGTTTATAAGAGATGATAAATATAGCTTTATATGAGCCAGAGATTCCGCCTAATACAGGGAACATTATCCGATTATGTGCTAATGTGGGTGCTAATTTGCATCTTATAGAACCTTTGGGCTTTAAGTTAGAAGATAAGCAACTTAGAAGAGCAGGTTTAGATTACCATGAGTTTGCAAACCTTAAAATCTATAAAAATTTCGATGAATTTTATCAAAAAAATAAAACCAAGAAAATTTGGGCTTGTACAACTAAGGCAAAGCAATATTATCATCAGGTAGATTTTGATTGTGATGATATTTTATTGTTTGGTCCAGAAACCAGAGGGCTACCAGTTGAGGTTTTGGAGCTACTTAAAACTACTCAAATCAAAATTCCTATGTGTAAAAATAGTAGAAGTCTGAATTTATCTAATTCTGTAGCTGTAATTTTATATGGCGCTTTGAGTAATATAGGTTTTGAAAAATTGGGTCTTTTATGAAATAAACCACATTATGCAGTATTTAATTATTATTTGATTAAACAATGGTTAATATTATATTTAATACAATATATTCAACAAAATTTTTAAAATTAATAAAAATTATTTTTAATATAAAATAATTGTTATTTTTATTTTTAATTCTATACTAAATACTGTTGTTATATGAATTGGCTGATATTTATGTGGTGTGGGATTTGTGGCGTAGTGTTTTCATCTTCATTTTACCATACAAAATATTGTAATTTAGGTACTTTGGTTTTTTCAGAGAAGTCTCATTATACTAAAGATTTAAAAGAGTTTTGTAACAAGCATCAAATTATATATGAAGAAATTGTTAATGCTGAGCTAAAAAATTTTGTATGGGTAAGAGATTTATTTTTTCAAACAGAAAGTACACTTTATCTTAGAAATAAAAATTCATACTACGCTAATGATGAAGCGTTTCACGCTATATATGAACATAACCAATATACTCCTGCTAGCTATGCGGAAGAATTTCATAGCTATATCCCAAGACAATATCTTCACCAATTTAAGAGTTTTGATAATAAAATGTTAGAGAAATATGTTGTTAAATCTACAAATAAGTCTCTTGAGGGTGGTAATCTTTTTGCTTGCATCAATACAAGAGGAGAGAAATATTATTTAATTGGTTCATTAGTAATCCTTTATGATATGTGGATAAATGAATATAAATCAAGAACTAGCGTTGAAAAAAAAATAAAATATAACTCAGAAAAAGAGGTTCTTAATAAATATAAAAAGTTATTTCAAACTGAAAATATATTAATAATACCAAACGTAACCTATCATTTAGATTTAGCTATGGCATACATTGCGAAAGGTCACTTTCTTCTAAATGAATATAATACAGAAGATATGCCTTTAAAATCAAAAAAACTTTATGAAGATAAAAATAAAGAAATAAAAAAGATTGGGCAATTATTACGGACTAATTATTTTAAAGTAGATTATTTTGAAGCCGTTAAATTGGATTATGAAGATATGGATGGTAATAAAGGAGATAATGGTAATGCTACATCGAGTTTGATTAATGGTATCAACATAATATCAAATACAACACAAGAAAATTATTTTTTAACATTAGATACACATGATAAGGAACATAGAGATTCTTTTAGAAATTTTTTATCCAAGAGGAATATTAAGGTTAAGTTTATCCTTGAAAATGGCCTAGATGCTGAAGAAACTCAAAATAAATCAATTGAAAGAGCGGGGGCACTTAGATGTCAAACGAATATATTAGCAAATTTGAATCCAAAACTAAATTTTTTTAAAGATCTTAAATCTAAGAGTAAACACTTTCCTTGTAGGGAACTTCCTAAGTTTTCCAACTTTTACAATGATTATAAACTTAGGTTTGATTTTAGAACTTACAAAGAAAATATTGATGAAGCTGAAAAAAGTAAGAAATTTGAAGGTGAAGACCCTACAAAAAGAAGAAGTTTTTCATAAAAGTTAAATTAAACAAAATAGTGGGGTTAACTTAGTGTCTACAAGGGAGCAGTAATGTTGTCTTCTCGACATCTATAACTGTAAACTTTAATAATAGGAGTGTTGCAAACTAAAATTAGTCATAAACTCCTTTGTGATAAATGCAACAATTTATGTTGGAATCAGTATTACCACATGTAAACTGCGCTTTTTTGAATATTTTTGCCTTGTTGCCACCCATCTAATTCTAGCGTGCAACAGTCCCATAATAGATAAGAGAGACATTATTTTGAAGCTAAGGCTATTTTGCAATAGGCATGGTAAATATAAGTGCCTTGGTGTTAGAAAATTTAAGTTATAATCTTGACTATTTTGGCTTATAATACTTAGGCTTAAATTCTATACCATATTTGACATTCATCCACATTCTACTTATAAAGCTTTGCATTTCTGCATCATGGATGTTCAGCACATACATTTTTTTAATTGCTTCATCCGTAGGCTTAATGTTTTCGTCATTAAATATAGGATCCATATACTTATCATTTTGTGTAACAGCATTAGGTTGGTATAGATAGTTACTATTTTGAGCTGATACATAAGGATCTATTATATAATTCATAAGTTCATATGCTTTATCGAGATTTTTAGCACCTTTAGGTATCATAAGCGTATCAAACCAAATATTAGTGCCTTCTTTAGGTATAACATAAGCTAAGGTAACATTTGGATTGACTGATTTAGCTCTTTCAACAGATCTAACAATATCACCAGAGTAACCCATCACTAAACATAAATTACCAGCGGTAAAATCATTTTGGTATTTATTACTGTCGAAATATTTGATAAAAGGGCGAATATTTCTAATTATATCAAGAGCAGCTTTTTCATATTTGGCTTTGCTAGTAGTGTTTGGATCTATTCCATGATAAAAGAAATAATTACCAAAAATCTGTTCAGGTTCATCAAGTAAAGATACGCCACATTTAGCTAACTTACTTAGATATTTAGCATCAAATACATACTCCCAACTATTTGGAATAACACCTTTACCGAGCTGTTCTTGTATTTGCTCTTTATTATAAGCTAGACCAGTTGTACCATAGCTATAAACTACAGCATATTTATTACCGGGATCGTTGATTTGTGAAACCTTGTCGTAGATAACTTTATTACGGTACTTAAGATTTGGCAACTTTGATTTATCAAGTTCTACAAGAGCTTCGGAAGTTATTTCAGTGTTTAAATACAAGGCTCCTTGCTCTATAAGGTCAAACCCTGAGGAGCCAGTCATGACTTTAGCTCTTGTCATATTATCATCAGATGTATAAATATACTTAATTCTGGTGTTAGAGAGTTTAGAAAAACAAGGAACTACATCAGGAGATATGTAATCAGCCCAGTTAGTAAAATTTATTTGACCTTTTTCTTGTGAGTAGACTATAGGAGTCTTAAGTACATCACTACTACAGATATAAGACTCATCTTGAGCATAGCATAAGTTTAGTATAGTAAGTAACAAAATAATTAGAATACTTTTAGCTCTCATTTGTCAACTTAGGTTTGGTTGTTATGAATTGGTTTTAAGTATATACTAAATTGGTTATTGACGAAATAAATTCTGGTTTTCATGGAACAGGTTGTTAGTAGTAAAAAGTTTGGTTTAATAAGGCTAGTGATGATAAACATTATAGCCGTAGATAGCCTTAGGAATATATCGATAACAGCCCAAGCTGGCTGGATTGTGGTAAGTTTTTATATATTAGCTGGAATACTTTTCTTAGTACCTTGTGCATTATTAACAGCAGAGATGTCAACAGGTTCGGCTCAAGAAACAGGTGGTATTTATATTTGGGTGAAAAAAGCCTTTGGGAAACGTTTAGGGTTTTTAGTTATATGGTTACAGTGGGTATATAACTTAGTTTGGTTTCCCTCGATTTGTGGTTTTTTTGCTGGAGTGATAGCCTATGTGATGGCACCAGTTTTAGGGCAAAATGCAGCAGATTTAGTATCAAACCCTTGGTATATGATTTCAATGAGTTTGGTAATGTTTTGGAGTGCAACAGCTATAAACCTATTTGGAATAAAAACCTCTAGTACGGTTAGTACATTAGGAGCTATTATTGGGACTTTATTGCCTATGCTTATTATTATAGCGATGGCTTTTTTGTGGGCGCTTTCTAATACACAAAGTATAGTTCTTCCTCACGCGTCAGATTTTATTCCATCAGGAAACAATATTAGTAGTTGGGCTTTGTTTATTACAGTTATGTTTAGCTTGTTTGGTCTAGAAATGAGTGCTATCCATGCTGCTAATGTAAAAAATGCTAAAAAGAATTTTCCTAGAGCTTTATTAATATCAGGTTCAGTAATTCTAGGTTCACTAATACTGTCTAATATAGCTGTAATATTAGTAAGTAGTCAGTTACAGATTGGTGACGTTGATATCGTTACAGGTTTGATGGTTTCTTTTCATTATTTTTTTAACCAAATAAATATGCCTTGGATAACATATTTTATTGCAATTACACTAATATTTGGTGCTTTTACTACAACCTCAGCATGGATTATGGGCTTATCAAGAGCTTTTATGATAGTAAGTAATGATAATATTTTACCCCAGGCATTTGGTAGAACTAATAAAAATGATGCTCCTGATACTATGCTAATAGTACAAGCTTTGATTTTTACTGTATTTTGTTTTTCTTATATATTTATGCCCTCTGTAAGTGAAGCCTATTGGTACCTTAGTGATTTAACAGCACAGTTAGCAGTTATAGCATACATAATTATGTTTATAGCAGCAATTAAGCTCAAAGTTAGTCAACCGTTGCAACAGGGACAGTACGAAATATATAAAGGATTATTTGGTACAGTTATAATGGCAATTTTAGGTTGTGTGGGTTGTTTTATGGCTATTGTAGTTGGCTTTATTCCAATAGATAATTTGAACATGAGTATAATGCAATTTGATACTTTGTTACTTGTTGGTATAGTTGTTACATTAATTGTTCCTTTTGTGATTACTATTAAAAAATAACCTATACACGATTATTTTTTATAGTTTGAGCTTGAATTGGTTATAGTAAAAGAGTTATAAATACTATATTGCTAAAATAAATTTCGAAAACAGTATGCCAAATTTAGGCTGCTATTTCAGACAATTTGGGGAAGATATGAAGCTAAAAATTATATTAATAGCAGATACATATGCAGAATATAAAGAAGAGAATATTATTTTTGTACAAAACGATCAGTTACAAATTAACCAAAATCATGCTCTTGTTAATGAGTTCTTGAGAGTACATAAACTACGTAAAAACTCTGGAAATGTAATATATGTTTTTAAATATATTTTCAATCAGAAAGAACTTTTACACCTTGACGTAAGTATATCTAATAGAGAGTCTATTAGTGAAACTTTGCATAAAAATAATGTTTGGGGAGACGACACCTTAAAAAATGAGTTATCATCGGTTAAATTTTATCTTCTTGGGCATGGACAACCAGGAAAAAATGATTTTGAGAGTATGTCACAACATAATTATGGTGAAAGAAATTATAAAGTATTAACTAGTAATAGACTTTTTATTGATGAAATTGTCTCGTTTCAACGATTAATTAATCTTATATTTACTTCAAAAATTAGCTATAAAATAATATTAATTAATTGCTGGTCTGCAATGCCTAATGTAGATACCAAACAACAATCTCACCTCATGGAATTTTGTAAAGAAGCTCAACAAGAAGGATATGAAGGATTAGTAAAAGGCTTTTTTCTAGCTACAACAATTAATGAGTTAGGTGCAATTAAGTGGACTGTAAAAAATAATTTTGGTGTAAGTATTGATCAAGAGCTTCTTAAAAACGGTGGACAAATATCAGTTACTATTAACATCAATAAAAAAAGTTTATTCTATGAAGCTGTCGATATGAAAAGTACAGCTGATAAGAAAAGCTACAATTCATTAACGTTGCAGCAATACCGTAATATTGGTGAAAAGTTTTTTGTTATAACCTCTCGTATTAATAAGTTAAATTTTAATAGAGATACTAGTGAGCATAAAAAGGCTCTAATATTGATGGAAGATTTATTGAAATCCTACCTTAAAATAATATTGGGTTTGCAGGACAGAAATGATATTATGATGAACCTAATTGATAAACTTAATAACATTATTATACTTCATAAACAATACAATCAACCAGGTATGGAAAACAATGTTAAATTATTAGAAGATATAATACTAATACTAAAAGATAGCTAGATGATATAAGTTAGTTCAGGGAATATAACTAATGGAAATGGAGTGTTTCAGAGTTATGTTGATAACAAAGAAAATGAAATTGTGGAAGATGAATGATTTCAAATTGACTCTAGTTTATAACTTCAAACTCTTATTCCGAGGAAGTATTTAGACATTTAAAATTAAGTACATATATTTTTAAAAACTGATAAAATAATTAATAAGAGCAGTAGAGCACTTTTAGTAATGATTTTTACAACACTCAAGTCTTGGTATCAAAAGAAATATTTAAATAATGAGCCAGTTATTTTTATTGGTTTAATGCTGTTTTTTTACTTAGTTTTAGCTTTTCTAGGAAACTATATAGCACCAATACTAGCTGCCTTAGTTATAGCCTATTTATTAGATACCTTTGTTAATATCCTTCACAAAGCAACTCGGATAAATAGGCAATTTTTAGTTTATTTTGTATTTATTATTTTCTTAATAGTTTTGTTATCGGTAATATTTGTACTATTACCTATTATGATTAATCAGCTGATTGATTTTATAAAACAAGGTTCGCATACACTATCTAGTTTAAAAAATAGTTTAGAAGAGTTATCTTTAAAATACCCAAGCTTACTTACTGAAGTTAGGATAAATAATATAGTAAGCTGGTTTGATACAATTGATTGGCAAAAACTCAGCTCTAATTTTGGTTCATTTATACTCCAGCGTACAGCAGCAACTCTGCCAGTACTATTTTCAGCATTGATTTATTTATTCTTGGTACCTTTAATGATTTTTTATTTCTTAAAAGATAAAGAAAAAATAATTAATTGGTTTAAAGGGTTTTTACCACAAGAAAATGGTGCGTTATATTACGTCTGGAATGATTTAAAGCCAAAATTGGCTGATTACGTTCGAGGTAAAGTGATTGAGTTTATTATAGTATCTATTACTACATATATGGGATTTGCCTATTTTGACCTTAACTACGCAATACTATTAGCTTTTGGTGTGGGTATTTCTGTTATCATTCCATACGTTGGGATGGTTTTGGTTACTATACCGGTGGTAATGGTTGCGATGTTTCAGTATGGTTTTAGCATGACGTTTGTATGGATGTTAACTGTATATTTTATAATACAAGCTTTAGATGGTAATTTGCTAGTACCATTGTTATTCTCAGAGGTTTTAAACATGCACCCTGTGGGAGTGGTTTCTGCTATATTAATATTTGGTGGCATGTGGGGATTATGGGGTATCTTCTTTGCTATACCTTTAGGTTTATTGTTTATGTCCGGTGTTAATATGTTTAGAAACCATGTTAAAGGTAAACGAGAAGCATCTAATATAAATTTATGTTAGTCAAACAAAAACAAATTAATAAACAAGTTTACGACTATTTATTATCTAATAAATATGATTCATTTATAGCTAAACTCATTGCTACAAGAGTACAAAATATAGATAGTCTAGACTTAATAATAAATGGAACAATTAAAGATTTATCCTCACCATTTTTGTTCAAAGATATCCACAAAGCTGTAGACAGGCTTTACCTTGCCTTGCAAGAAGGAGAAGTTATTGGCTTAGAAACAGACCATGATTGTGATGGGCAAACATCTCAAGCGATACTTTATGAAGCTTTGACTAAAATTTTTAATCATCCTAAAGAAAAAACCAGATCATATATTGGTCATAGAATGAAAGAAGGCTATGGTTTGTCAGAATCCGTTATGAATAGAATTCTTACAGATAGTATTCGGCCAAGCTTGATTATAACAGCAGATAATGGCTCTACAGATGAAGCTAGAATTTCTATTCTTAAGCAAAATGATATAGATACTATAGTCACAGATCATCATGGTATACCACCAGAAGGGCCACCTAAAAGTGCTGTAGCAGTATTAAACCCTACTCAAGATGGTTGTCAGTATCCAGATAAATCTATAGCTGGATGTATGGTAGCATGGCTTTTTATGGCCGCATTACGCCGTAAATTTATTCAAAATAATAAAGTTATCTCTAATAAATATAGTTTAAGTGACTTACTGGATTTAGTAGCTATTGGTACAGTAGCAGATTGTGTGAGTATGGCTAATAGCCATAACAATCGTATAGTAACTAAATTAGGAATTAGTCAGCTTAAAAGTGGTGTTAGAAATTGCTGGGAGTTTTTTGATAGAGATAAAATTTCAAGTGAGTATATAGGCTTTAGTATTGCTCCTATATTAAATAGTGACGGTAGGCTAGCTGATGCACTAGGGTCAGTAAATTTTCTATTAGAACATGATGCAGAGAGAATAACAAATATTTTTCAGAATCTCAAAGAGCAAAATAATCAACGCAAGGAAATCCAAAAGCAGCTTTCAGAAGAGGCTATGAAGCAAGCACAAGAGCTTAATTGCACCAAAAATTCTTTGTGTATTTTTCTCAAAAATGGTCATACAGGTATACATGGTATATCCGCAAGTAAACTCAAAGAAAAGTTTGGTAAGCCTATCATTATATTTTCACAAACTCAGATAGATCCTAACCTAATATCAGGATCAGCTAGAAGCGTAGACGATATAGATATTAAAAAAATATTAGATATGATAGCAAACACGAACCCTAACCTGATGTTAAAGTATGGAGGCCATAAAGGAGCCGCAGGTTTAACTATCAGAAAACAAGACTTTGATAGCTTTTATGAGGTTTTTGAGGAATATATAAATAAAGTAGTTAAAGAGTGTGACCTAAGTTTAACGCCTTATGTAGGATATGATTTTGAGCTTGATGAGAATAATTTTTGTTTAGAGACTTTAGACAAAATAGATTCTTTAGAACCTTTTGGCAGAGAGTTCGAAAAACCAATCTTTTACAATAAGTTTATAGTCGAAAAATTTAGATTAGTTGGAAAGGACCAAAGTCACGCACAAATGATTTTACGTTATAGTAATACTCAGTCATTTAAAGCAATCTGGTTTAATGCTTTAGATAGTGAAATCGTTAGTCAAATCAGCATTGGAGATACTATTAAAGCTTGTTACCAATTGCAGAAAGAAGAATTTCTTGGGCAAGTATCCTTATCATTAAATATTAAAGCAATTCAGCCATGAAAAACCATAAACTTATAGAAGATCATTTGCACAAAAATGTAGGTGATATAGAGATAGAGCACTTTGAGAGTATAAATTCTACGAATGACTATATACTAAATAAAAATTTTACTCATAAATACCACCTATGCTATGCGGATGTTCAGATAAAAGGAAAAGGTCAAAGAGGGGGAGATTGGGTCTCTAAAAATAAAGATAATATCTACGCAACACTAGGATTTTCGTGTGATTTTAGCATAAGCCAAAATACTTTAAGTGGTATTAAAGTAGCCATAGGAGTGCTGAAAGCTATTAGAAACTATATACCAGTAGAATTAAGAGAAAACCTAAAGATAAAACTACCTAATGACATTTATTATAAAAATCAAAAATTAGCGGGCATCCTAATAGAAACAAAGAATATCAAGAAGTCTAGCTTTGATATAGTCATTGGAATAGGGATAAATGTTAATATGTTTGAATTAGATGAAAAGATTGATCGTTTATGGACATCATTAGCTGTCATTAATGGACAAACTATAGATAGCACTAGCTTGCTAGTGTCTATGATTATTGAAGTTATAAAGTCTTTTAGTAAGAGCATAGATGAAACTTTAAAAACTTTTGCAAAGTATGACTATGTATTGAATAAGCAAATAACTTTTAATTATGGCGAACAAATCTATAAAGCGACAGCAAAAGGTATATCAAATGATCTTAAGCTTACTTTAGAGTTAGAGAATATGAATAAGCTTAAAATAGATATAGCAAGTATAAGTAAAATTAGAGTAATAGAAAATGAGTATAATTAATATTAGAAAAAGAGCAGAGTATTTAGAAAAAACCCGGGAATATTTTAAAGACCTAAACGTTTTAGAAGTAGACACGCCATTAGCTTATAACTATGGTGTCACAGATCCATTTATAGATGTATTTGCAATTGATACTGTATTAGGTAAAAGATATCTACAAAGTTCACCTGAATACGCAATGAAAAGACTTCTTGCTGCTGGTAGTGGCAGTATATATCAAATATGTAAAGCATTTCGTGATGAACCAGCTTGTGGTAGTTTACATAACTTTGAATTTACCATGGTAGAGTGGTATAGGGTAGGGGTAGATTACCTTCAGCTTATGAAAGAAATGGAAACCTTGTTTTTAAAACTCAAGCCTAGTCTTAAATTTCGTTATTTAAGTTACCAACAGGCATTTGAAAAGTATTATGGTTTTAACCCACATTTAGCAAATTTAGAACAGTTACTAGACTACGTAGATAAGTATGTTGGTAAAATTCAAGGTTTAGATAATCCAAGTGTAGCAGACTGTTTAGATATATTGTTTAGCTACAAGATTGAAAAAAACCTTAATGAAGCAGGTATACTATATTTTATCTTTAATTATACTGTGGAGCAATCTGCTTTGGCTAAAAAAGTTATAGATGATAATGATCAGCTAGTAGCTGCAAGGTTTGAGGTTTTTTATAATGGTGTAGAGCTTGCTAATGGTTACTATGAGCTTATTGATAAACAAGAGCAGTTAAAGCGTTTTCAAGCAGATTTAGAAATTCGTAATCAACAGGGTAAAGCAGTTCTAGATATAGATAAAAACCTACTTGATTGTCTTGATAAAATTCCTCAATGCTCTGGAGTTGCACTAGGTTTTGATAGGCTACTTATGAGTTTTGAAAATATCGAAAATATAAAAGATTTATCTATTTTTTAGAAAAATATTGAGAGACCATATCATTTATAGAATCACTATTAATAGGAGTTTGGTGACTTTGTTTTTCTTGATTATTATTAGTTTCAGTTGGTACTGAACTTTTTTCTGTAGTGTCTGTGATATTAGGATTATCTATAATTACGTTGCTCATATTTGCATCAGCAGGTGGGTGGGCTGATATTTGTTTACTATTAGTAGCATTAGCTGTTGCTGAATTATCTTCGGAACTACTTTCTTTAGTAGTATCGGCGTCATAATTTATAGGTGTGTAAATTATAGAAGTTTTAGAGTCTTTAGTATTAAAAGTTATAGCATCATAAACACTTCCCTTAATAAGTTTAGCAACCAAAACTATTAACGTTACAGCTATTATTATTATTGCGAGCCTATTAAGGTAGTCAAAAAGCTTTAATTTCCCATATTTAGACTTTTTATAGTATAAAATATCAATTTTATTTAGTATAGATATGATTTTTTTCTCAGGAATCTCCAAGTATTCACAGTATCTTCGAACTTGATTTTTTAGTAAAGTACTAGAGTTTTGTAAAAGGGTGTCATTATCAGAACTTTCTATAGTCTGAATAGCCTCTACCGAGAGATTTGTAGCATCTGCAATAGTTTTTTGTTCTAAATTTTTAGATTCTCTAGTATTTTTTAGAAAATTTTGGAAATTATGCATAGTTGTGCAATCTTATTTTGTTTGGATAAAAGTATATAAGAAAAAGAGAGAAATTAAAATGAAGATATAGAGGATACTATTTAGAATTTTTCTTGTTTTCCAACATTTTTTCTAAGAAATGAATATTTGTTCCACCTTTAACAAAAGCTTCATTGCTTAGTATCTCTTGATGTAAAGGTATATTGGTTTTAATACCATTAATAACCATTTCGTCAAGAGCTGCACGCATTTTTTGTAGAGCTGTTTCTCTATTATGCGCACGTACAATAACTTTTGCTATCATAGAGTCATAGTTTGGTGGTACAGCATATCCTGAGTAAATATGAGAATCTACGCGTACCCTTGGACCACCTGGTGGGTGGTAAACATTGATTGTTCCTGGTGAAGGGATCATTCTTTCAGGGTCTTCAGCATTAATTCTACACTCTATAGCATGTCCAACAATAGTGATATCTTCTTGTTTCCAGCTTAAGCCTTGACCATTAGCAACTTTTATTTGCTCTTTGATAAGGTCCGTAGATGTAATAGATTCTGTAACTGGATGTTCAACTTGGATTCTAGTATTCATTTCGATGAAATAGAATTCTTCGTTTTCATATAAGAACTCAAATGTTCCAGCGCCACGATATTTAAGTATTTTACAAGCTTTTACACATTGCTCACCAATTTGTTTTCTTTGTTTGTCAGTAAGTCCAATTGCAGGAGCTTCTTCAATAACTTTCTGGTGTCTTCTTTGTGTTGAACAGTCTCTTTCAAATAAGTGTATAGCGTTACCTTGGCCATCTCCGAAAACTTGTATCTCGATATGGCGAGGGTTTTCTAAGAATTTTTCCATATAAACCATATCATTATTAAAGGCGATTCTTGCTTCACTCTTAGTTAAAGAAATAGCACTTATTAAATCTTCTTTTTTTCTAACAATACTCATGCCACGACCGCCACCACCACCAGCAGCCTTAATAATCACTGGATAGCCAATTTTTTCAGCAATTTCTAGATTTTTCTTATCATCACTACCTAGAGGACCTCCTGAACCAGGTACACAAGGCACTCCTGCTTTTTTCATGTATTTGATAGCTTCAACCTTATCACCCATAATTTCTATACTTTCTGGGCGAGGGCCTATAAAAATGAAACCGCTTTCTTCAACAGCTTTAGCAAATTTAGCGTTCTCTGATAAAAACCCATAGCCAGGATGTATAGCATCTGCATTGGTAATTTCAGCGGCTGTGATTATACTTTGAATATTTAAGTAGCTAAGATTAGGCGCTGCTGGTCCAATACATACGGCCTCATCAGCTAGCTTAACATGCATAAGGTTAGCATCAGCAGTGGAGTAAACAGCTACAGTTTTAATTCCTAATTCTCTACAAGCTCTTAGAATCCTAAGCGCTATCTCACCTCTATTGGCGATTAGTACTTTTTTAATCATTTTGTATTACCTCTTAAGAGTTTAGAACGGCTTTCTCTATTTTCTATTAATAAAATGTTTCAATCAAATTACTCAATTATAAATAGAGGTTGGTCGTATTGAACTGGATCGCCATCTTTAGCAAGGATCTTAATTATTTTTCCAGATTTTTCAGCTTCAATTTTATTCATTATTTTCATAGCTTCGATAATACATAAAACATCACCTTTTTTAACTTCTTGACCTTCTTTAACATATGCAGCTGCATCTGGAGAAGGCGAGCTATAGAAAGTCCCAACCATAGGAGATTTAACTTCTTCACCATTTAATACTTCTTCACTAGCAGATATAGTAGCTGCTGTGTTAGTAGAAGACACAGGAGTTAAGCTAGCTGCTGAGGTTGATGCAACAGGAGTTATACTACTTGCAACAGGTGCAGAAACTACACTTGTGGTAGCTGTGTTATTCTTGGTCATAAAAATACTAGATCCGCCATCTTTGATTTTTATTTCTTTAATGTCGCTAGAATTAAGAATTTCAGCTACTCTATCTATTGCTTTTAATAAATCCATCTTTTTCTCCTTTAGTATTTATATAATTTATAGCTTCTATTACAGCTAAGGTGTAGCCATTTGCACCAAGACCAAATATGCCTCCATAAGCAATGTCAGAGAGAAGTGACTTAGACCTAAACTTTTCCCTATTATATATATTAGACAAATGTATTTCAATAAAAGGCTTACCTGTAGCTAAAAAGGCATCCCTTATTGCTACACTTGTATGTGTATACGCAGCGGGGTTTATGATAATAAATTTAACAGACGTTTGTTGTATTTTATCAACAATATCACCTTCATGATTGCTTTGAAAAAATTCTAAAGTTACTTTATGTTTTTTGACTATATTAGAAAGCTCAAAATTTATATCTTCAAGTGTTTTATTGCCATATACATCAGGTTCTCTAGTCCCCAATAAATTAAGATTTGGACCATTAATTACTAATATATCCATTTAAATATTCCTATAACTTTTAATTGCATTAACGCTAATGATTTTTTTATTTTTGGTACAGTAGCAAGTTAGTTTACCACCAAATACACATCCTGTATCTAGTGCTATTATATTTTTGTTACCAGTTACACCTTTAAGTGCAGCCCAGTGACCAAAAATTAAAATTTTGTCTGTGCTAAATTTTTTATGTTTAAACTTAAACCATGGCTCAAACCCGTTTGGAATATCTTCAATAGTTGAACTAAATTTTAAATCTAGTTCGCCATTTTTCTTTATAGCTCTCATCCTAGTAAAGTAGTTAAGTATACACAGCCATCTTTCTATTCCTTCTAGTTCTTTATTCCACTTTGCAATTTCTTCGTTAAAGAGATTAGCTAGTAGTAATTTTCTTGTAGTTTCATTTTTTAAGACAAATTCAACTTCATTAGCTCTCTTTAGGGCTTTTTTAGGTGACCATATATGTGGAATACCCGCATGTGTTATATAGTAATTATCAAGCTTTATTAGAAATTTTTGATTACAAAGCCATTCTTGGATTTCTTTAAGATTAGAAGCGTTTAAAATTTCATCAAAAGTATGCTTGTTATTTGAGGATAAAAAATTATAGCTGATAGCTAAAAATAGTATTTCATGATTTCCTAGGATAAGCTGAGCTCTCTCTTTAAGTGACATAACAAAATTTATTGTTTCAAGTGATTTTGGACCTTTATTTATAATGTCACCAGCAAAAATAAGCTTATCGGTATTTTTATTAAATTTTATTTTTTCTAATAGCAATTGTAGCTCGTCATAGCAGCCTTGTACGTCTCCGATTACATAAGTAGCCATTATTACTCCTAGCTTAAGAAGTTTGCCAAATTAACAAAATCATTAACACTTAGGTTTTCTGCTCTAAGACTTGTATCAATAGGCAAGCAATTAGAGTTAATGTTTTTTTGTTTTAAAATTTCCTTAAGGTTATTATGCAGGGTTTTTCGACGTTGTGCAAAGCTTAGCTTTACAAGTTTTTCAAAAAAATCTTGATTTTTTAAGTATGGTTTATCAACTCTGGGCTTTAATCTAATTATTGCTGAATCAACTTTTGGTTTGGGATAGAAAACTTCTGGTGGAATTTTAAGGATACAGCTACAGGTGAAATGATATTGTAAAATAACAGAAAGTCTTCCGTAAACTTTAGTGTTTGGCAGGGATATTATTCTATCAACCATTTCCTTTTGAAGCATAAAATGAGCATCAACAACTTTGTCACCTAAGTTTATTACTTTAAATAATATTGGAGTAGAAATGTTATAAGGTAAATTGCCAATGAGCTTTATTTTTTTGTTTGAGGTAGTTAGTTTATCAATATCAAATTTAAGAAAGTCTTCATTAAAAACTGTAGGTTCGCCATAAGCTTTACAGTTATCAAGTAATGACTCTATGATTGTATTGTCAAACTCAACTACATTAACATAATGTGCTTTGCTAAGCAAATGACGGGTTAATGCTCCTAAACCTGGTCCTATTTCTAATACAGTATCGTTTTTATTTATGTTAGCTAGTTGAACTATCTTTTGGATGATATTTTCGTCTTGTAAGAAATTTTGTCCCAAAAATTTTTTTGCTTTAGTTTTATATTGCATGTGACTAACCTATTTAATACAACTCTGGGGTTTGAAGATCACTTTCTAGGATTTCTATGTAAGCATCGTCTTTCATAGAAGTTAGCCAGGTTTTATATATTTGCTGAGCTTTTTCTGAAAAAATAGCTTCTAAAGCTTTTTGTTCTTTTAACTCTTGTGCAGCATTATGTTTTTTTGTTTTTGTATATTTTATAATCATCCAAGTTTTTGGATCAGCTTGAAAAACATCGGAAAACTCATCTTCTTTGAGAGTCTGTAGTTTTGCAAAAGCAGCAGGTGGTAGAGAAGGGGGGCTATCTAAAGTTGACACCCAACCAAATTTACCATCTGCATGATCATAATCTTGATTGAATTTTTCTGCTACTTTAGTGAAATCCTCACCGCTTTTTAGAGCAACAATTGCTCTATCAAGAGAACTTTTTGCACCATTTTCAGTCATGCTTCCAACTACTTTTATAACTATACCGTAGACGTAGTATTTAGTGATTTCTTTACTTAATAAAGGAGCTTGAACATCTATTTTATCGATATAAACCATTTGTATAGTATTATTTATTATAAAAGGCTCAGATACTTGATTTTGCTTAAGTTTTTTTACTTTTGTCTTATAAATACTCGGTATAGCATCAAATTTAAGAGGATGACTAACTATTCCTCCTGTACTTGCATTGGGAGCTTCTGAGAATTGTTCTACAACATCAGAAAAACTAATATCACCATTATTAACGGCCATTGCTAGTTTTTTTAACAAATCAAGTTTATCCCTTTTAGCTTTTTTTGATTCTGGTAAAGCTATGATTAGATTTTTAAGACTATAAGTTTTGATTGGAGACATTTGTCTATCAAATTCTTTTTGATGTTTCTTTATGTATTTTTTAATCTCTTCTGGAGAAACGTATACTTGCTGAGCAATAGCTTGTTGTTGTAGTTGGCTAACCATTAGCTGCTCACGTATTTTGTCTTTATATTTACTAAACGGCACACCAGATGCTTCTAAGTTTAGCTTTAGCGAATCTATGGACATATTATTTTTAGTAGCTACTTCTTGTATAGCAGAATTTAATTGCTGCTCTGATATCGTAATATTATTTTGTTCAGCTAGTTGGATTAATACGCTTTGAGATATTAAATCTTGGAGCGCACGTCTTTTTACAGCTAAGTCATCGGGGTTGAATTGAGTCATCTGTGGATTGCTAGCTTGGAGTTTTTGAACCTCTTGGTTAAGTTCAAGTGAAGTTATGGGTCTATTGTTTACTATAGCAATAGTTTTGTTTATAAGATTTTTTTTGTCAGAGTTTGGTGAAGAAGTTGTACTTGTTTCATTATTGTTACCAAAACTTGAGTTAAAAGAATTTTGAAACAAATTAGATGCTATATCTGCATAACCATTATAAAAAAAAATGGATAAAAAGCTTATGGAAATAAGAAGTTTTTTTATCATGATTTTGCACCTCCCCATTCACCAGGCTCATAGCCATTTATTTGACTTAAACGAGAAGCAATATTGCTGCTACTACCAACACTTCCTAGGCCTTTTAGCTCAAACTCAAGCATATAGGAGTTAACTAAATTTCCTAATTTTTGAGGATCATTTGGATCAGAGTTTGTATATGCACTTTTTTGCCATAGTGCTCTAACAGCCCAAGATTTATCGTTATATTGCAGACCAACAAATGCATCTGCTAACTGATTTTGCTGGAAATTATAGTTCCATAATCCTGCTATTGCCCAGCTATCAGTTAGATTGATTATGGTTGAAAGGGTTACAGTTTCTTGCGGTGTTGGTTTTACACCATTGTTAATTTGATCTTGAGTTAGAGAGTTCCAGTTGTTAGCAATGTTGTTGTATGAAACATTAAAGATATTCTCACTCTCATCTTTGTAAGAAAGTTGATATACTTGGTAATCCACATTTTGCTGTTGTATGCGGTAATTAATCTGAGCAGATAAATAAATATTTTTCATTATCTGGTACTCAAATGACGACATAATAGGAGAAAATGTTTCTTTTGCAAATACATCTGTCATTTCTGGATTATTACATGTTGAATTACCTTGACAAAGCGTAACCATTCTATCAGCAAAGTACATCATCTGACCAATTTTAGCTGATGCTAGAGTAGAACCATCTTCTTGGTTGATCGTTGTTGACTCTAGAGCGTATGTAAGCTGATTGGCGTTGTTAATTCTATCGTGACCTGTAAACCTATTTACCTGGAACATCTGCATATATTGCTCGTTTTGTAAACTGGTGTCAAATAAAGGTATATCAGTTTGATTTTGATAAGGAATATAGGTATAAAATAGCCTAGGTTGTAAAGTTTGAGTGTAAGCACCTTCTTTTGTAGTATACTCACGATCAAAGTATAAACCAGAATCAATGTTAAAAATAGGTAAGATACTTGTAACACTATTTTTACTAAATTTTATAGTATCTGTTGGTTTATTATTTAGTTGGTAATAACGTATAGGCACTTCTAAAGAAGGATTTAAATATCCCCAAGTTTCTGAAAAATTACCAGTAATTTTAGGTGACTCATATCCTCTAAAGGCATTTACGTTTGTTCCTATAGCAGGGCTTTGGCTAGGGTTTATTGGGTATGCTGATTTATAGAAATAAGTATTT
Organism: Allofrancisella inopinata; assembly: GCF_012222965.1. Classification (NCBI taxonomy): domain Bacteria; kingdom Pseudomonadati; phylum Pseudomonadota; class Gammaproteobacteria; order Thiotrichales; family Francisellaceae; genus Allofrancisella; species Allofrancisella inopinata. Next base: position 552,530 of record NZ_CP038241.1, read on the forward strand.
AATGTTTCAATACTTAGGCTTAGAGAATCAGGAGTATAACCATCAGCTGTGGCATTGAACTTTATTTCTGGTAGTTTAGCATAAGGTATGTTTGCAAGGTTCATCTCTGGATTAACTACACCATAATATAATGCGGTTAATCCTGAAGTTATATTCTCATTGCTATAGTTTAGGTCAAATTCTCTATCTAAAAGGGTTTTTGTAACTAGGTTAATATTACCTACAGAGAAATCATCATAGTAATTTTTATCACTGACGTAGTCATACTTTAGTCTTGTAGTAATACCATTACCAAAATCACCACTATTTGAGAAAGTAAAAGCTCCCCTCATAGTTTGAGTTTGGAAATCATAAGGTACTATTGAGCCTTCAAATTGCCCTTGAAAAATATCAGTCATGTATCTGAAAGTACCATTTTCCATCAGACCACGTTTTAACCAAAAAACTGTCTCAAGCAATAAATCATAATTTGGTGCTAAGTTGAAATAATATGGTACTGCAACCCCATATCCAGAAAGTTCACTATTAACGAAGTTTGGAGTTAAGAAACCAGATTTTCTTTTGTTACTTATAGGGTATGAAAAATAAGGAATATACATAACTGGTATATCTTTAATTTTAAAGAAGCCATCTTTAACATAAGCCATTTCTTTACCAGTATCAATATTAATATTTTTTCCGGTTATCTTCCAAGCGTTATCAGTAGGATCACCAGAAGTTAGATAAGCATCTTCCATTATTAAGTTATCTTGGTCTTCTTTTTCAAAAGTCTTTGCATAACCTCTTAAGTGTCCACTAAAGTGTTCTTTATCATACATAAGCGTGTTTGGCACTTCTCTAGCCATTCTAAAGTACGTTTCACCAGCGCTATAAGTGCCATCGTTTGTGTTAGCAGCAAGCTCTTTTGTGCGGATAACTATACCAGTAGATGGTTGTCTAGCAATCACATCACCAGTCATTACGATCGATTGGATAGAGTTTTTACCAGTGTTAAAACTAACTATAGCATCATCACTATACATTTCTTGATCACACTGTAATACTTCTACGTTTCCAGAAGCGATAAGTGTGCCATCAGTATCATATTCAGCATCTTCGTAACTAAGTTCTGTTTTTTTAGATTCACATAAAGACTTGGTAAAAGCACTGTCATTATTATAGTAGCCACCAACAAAAGTTTTCGCTTGAGGGACCCATCCTAAGTCATCTGACAAGGCTTTTTGTTTTTCTTCTGGTTTTAATTTTTCATCAAAGACGTTCGCTGGCTGTTTAACTCGGTCACATTTCCATTCATTGTCTACAATTTTACAGCTCCAGTCTTCTTTTATAGGGTTTTCGTTCATAATTCTTGCAGCATAGCCAGATGCTGTAATAAATACAGTACCAAAGCTAACCCACAGATATTTATGAATACCCTTTAACATATTGATTTTAGGAGCCTTTTTGTTGAGTTTTAAAAAATAACCATGATATTATATCTGTATTTGCTACATATTTCTATGTTAAATTTGGAAGGTATAGGAATAGTTTTATCTTGGATTTATAAAAAATGAATATAGAAGTTTATCTATCAAAAATATTCGCAAAAGCTTTTCAAAAGTTAAATTATGGGGAAAGTTTTGCCAAAGTAGTTGTCTCAACTCGTGAGGGAATAGGCCATTTTCAATGCAATGGAGCTATGCCTTTAGCTAAATTTGCAAAAAAGCCACCATTTGTAATTGCTCAAGATATTATCGAATGTATAGAGCAAAAGGATATTTTTAGCAAAATTGAAATAGCAAAGCCAGGCTTTATAAATATCACGCTTTGTTCAAACTTTTTGTCTAAGGTTGTAAATGATTTTTTTAAAACAAATAGCTTTGGGGTAGAAAAAAATCCTAATCCAAAAAAAATAGTTTTAGACTTCGGTGGACCAAATGTTGCAAAACCTATGCACGTTGGGCATATAAGGTCGGCTTTATTAGGAGATGCTTTACAAAGACTTTACCGTTTTTGTGGTGATGAAGTTATTTCTGATGTGCATTTGGGGGATTGGGGTACTCAAATGGGTATGCTCATAGAGGAAATAAAATTACTCTCACCGGAGCTAGTTTATTTTGATAAAGAATATACTGGAGAGTATCCTAAAAAATCACCTGTAACAGTTGTTGAGTTAGCGCAAATATATCCACAAGCCTCAAAAAGATGTAAGTCTGACATGAGTGAAATGGAAAAAGCACGGCAAGCTACTTTTGAACTACAGCAAGGCAGAAGAGGTTATGTCGCCTTATGGAAACATTTTGTAAGGGTTTCTATAGAGGCTGTTAAGAGGGATTTTCAAGAACTTGATATAAATTTTGATCTCTGGTTGGGTGAGAGTGATGCTAATAAGTATGTGGGTGAAATGGTGGAGTACCTAAAATCTAAAGATTTTATGTATGAAGATGATGGTGCTTGGGTGATAGATACAGGTAAACAAGATATTCCGCCACTTATTGTTGTAAAAAGTGATGGTGGTATTATGTATGGTACTACAGATTTGGCAACATTATGGCAGCGTAATAAGGATTTTGACCCTGATAAGGTAGTTTATGTTGTAGATAAAAGACAGTCTCTGCACTTTAAACAAGTATTTAGCGTAGCCCAAAAGACAAATATAGTTAACACTAAGTGTCAGCTGGAGCACATTGCTTTTGGTACGGTAAATGGAAAAGACGGCAAACCTTTTAAAACCAGAGAAGGTGGCGTAATGCATTTATCCGACTTAATATCACAAGCCAAAATAAGTGCTAGACAAAGGATGCCGGAAGAAAATGATGAAAGTATTATAAATCAAGTAGCTATGGCAACAATTAAGTTTGGTGATTTAGTGAATAATTATTCAAACGATTATATATTTGATTTAGAAAAGTTCGCACAATACGAAGGTAAAACTGGACCTTATCTTTTATATACAGCTGTTAGAGCAAAATCTATAATTAGAAAAGTATTTGGTGATGAGTATAATTTACAAGATTTGGTCAAAGACTACAATATTTCTGCTGCTACTAATGAATATGAGGAGAAGCTTCAGCTTCAACTTATACAGTTTCCAATGGCTATAACCAGAGCTTATGATAGTTCTCAACCTCACATTATTTGTGAGTTTGCATATTCTTTGGCAAATATTTTTAATAAATTTTATGCTAATTGTCATATTGCCAATATTACGGATCAAGAAATACAAGATGCTAGACTAGCACTTTGTGTAGCTATGGTTAAAGCGATGAGTATAGCATTAGGTGTGCTAGGTATATCGATACCAGAAAGGATGTAATTTATGGAACAATCAAGCGAGTCCATTTAATCAGTCCCTTTATTTATTTTTTATCTCAGCTAAGATCCGATGATAATTTGTATAACGTAGTCTATTTATATTACCATTTTTTAGATGTTTAACTATTTCACATCCTTTTGAGTTTTCTTCATGAGAGCAGTTTCTAAATTGACATATACCTTTGTGCTTTTTGAAATCCAAAAAGCCATCAAAAAGTTCTTCTTGGGATATATTCCATAAACCAAACTCTCGAATACCGGGAGAATCGATAATAGCAGTGGTTTCATTTATTTCATATAGCGTGGAGCAGGTGGTGGTGTGGCGTCCTTTTTTTGTTGAGTCAGATACTTGACTTGTAATTGTAATTTGTTCACCTAGAATAGTATTTAAAGTTTCAGATTTACCAACTCCTGATTGACCTAAAAATATAGAAGTTTTACCATTTAGGGTATGTAGTAGACTTTTTATGCCAATATTATCTTTTGCTGATATATATAAGATTTTATAGCCAATAGATTCATAAATTTCAGCTAATTGTTGTATATGTTGTTTGTCTGATTCGCTTTGGTTATCAATTTTATTTATGACTATAATGGGTATGATATCACTACTATGTATAGCCGCTAGGTATCTATCTATATAGTGTTCAACAGGAGCTGGAGAGTGAGAAATAATTATAATAGCTTGATCTATATTTGCAGCGATATTTTTATTTTTACGTTGATAGGAGTTAGGACGAGATATAAGATTTCTTCTTTCTAGAAGATCAATTATTATATAGGTTGTATCCAGATAATCAACGATTACATTATCTCCAACCGTTAATTCTCCTTTCAAGTGGCTTCTTAGTAGACAGGAAACCTTTTGATTATCTTCTAATCTAACAATGAGATTGCCACCAAAGTTGGTTATAATTTTTCCTTGCTGTTTCAAAAAAATATTATTTAAAGTATTAATCTAAGGTTTTTTAATTATAAACTTCTTTTACTAAATTTGCTTCGCAAAAATAAGTTATTTGAATAAAAACATTATCTTTGTTACTATCAGTAAAGGGGACTGTTTGTTCACGAAGTTCTGTTAAGGAGAAAAAATGAAAAAATTTAAACTACTATCTTTAGTCGTATTAGCTGGTTTTTCTGTTAGTTCAGTATATGCAGAAGATGCTAAAAATGCACCAGAAGACAAACTATCACCAGTAGGCTACTGGGTTCAGTTCGATGAGGATAAGGATGTTGGAAATGGTAAAGTTCAAGGTATTGTCCAAACTTATTTTGCTAAAGATAATAAGTATGGAGATAAAGGTACACTTGAAATGAAGATAGTTGTGCCAGTTATGAAGATTGTTAATAATAAGATTGTCCCGGCACCAGTCCATTGTGATATTTGTGGTAAAGGTGATGTTAATGGGTTTAAATATAACTATACCGATGCAAGTAATAATCTAATGCAAGGACTTGTTTTTGCTGGAAACTTGCAACCTCAGGAAAATACAAATAGTTCTGACAAAAGTCTTGAATTTGATAAAGGTGGAGTGATAAATCCTAATGATGGTAAAACTTACAATTCTAAAGCTCAAGTACAAGATGGTGGGGAGACTCTATTTGCAAGAGCATATAAGGGAAGCGGTTGGTACGCTGTTGGTAAGAATGCTCACTGGAAGAGAATTACAGAATCTCAATATGAGCAAGCCAAACAAAAGTGTGGGTTAAATGAGGGAACTGGTGTTTACCCATATACGGATAAAGATGGTAAAGTGATAAACCAAAAATTATTTGAAGAATGCTATAATTATGATTTTGGGGTGAAGAAACCAGTATAAATTTATAATAATACCTAAAATTGTTTCTGTGTAAGATAGAGATTTCTCTGTTAAATCTCTATAATCTACTTTTAGTGACTTCAAGTTAGTTTTTATCTAAATGAATAATTATCGTCAAATAAAAATATTGCCACAAAATTTGGCTAATCAAATAGCAGCAGGTGAAGTAATAGAAAGACCATCATCTGTAGTTAAAGAGTTAGTCGAGAATTCTATAGATGCTGGAGCATCAAATATTGTTATTGAAATCCAAGATGGTGGCAAATCATTTATACGAATACGTGATAATGGTAATGGTATAACAAAGCAAGATATGGCTTTAGCTCTAGTGGCTCATGCAACCAGTAAAGTATATACACTAGACGAGCTTGAGGCGGTTGCAAGTATGGGTTTTCGGGGTGAAGCTTTGGCAAGTATAGCATCAGTCTCAAAATTAAAAATAATTTCTAAGCATATACACGCACAAGATGCTTGGCAGATTAATAACTACTCTAACGAAGTCGTACCAGCAGCGCATGTCACAGGAACAACTATAGAAGTTAGTGAATTATTTTATAATACACCAGCACGCCGTAAATTTTTAAAAAAAGATAATACAGAGTTTTTACACATCTATGATTTACTAAAAAAATATATGTTATGTTATTTTGGTGTATCCTTCAAATTTATCCATAATGGCAAAGAAATAAAAAACCTAATAGCGGCTGAAGATATTCAACTTAAATATAATCGTGTACTTGATTTATACAGTCAAGAGTTTATTGAGAATGCTATTTATATTGATGAAAATGTAGGAGATGCACACTTATGGGGATGGGTAGCAAGTCCTCGTTATAATCGAGCTAGAGCTGATATGCAGAGTTTTTATCTTAATGGACGTATTATCAAGGATAAGATTGTAAGCCATGCAGTAAAAACCGCATATAAGGATGTAATGTATGGTAATAGGTATCCAGCATTTTTGCTTTATTTAGATATGGATTATAAAGAGGTTGATGTTAATGTTCATCCTGCTAAGAGTGAAGTCAGGTTTAGGAATCAGCGATTTATTTATGACTTTCTCTTTGGCAAAATTAACAAAGCTATAACTACTAGTGCAGATGTACAGACTACTAATGACGATTTAAATTATAAGTTGCAGCAAAAAAAAGTATCAGTAAATAACCCCCTTAATATTGGGAATATGAGTTTGGATATCTCTGTAATTGAAGATACGCAACCAACATCTGAAGTATTTGAATATGCGGTAACTGAGAATAATAATAACGACAATAGTAAAAATGAACTTCATATTAACCAGCCTAAGAGAGAAGGTGGGTTAGGTCAAGCGATTTGTCAGATTCATGGTATATATATACTCTCACAAGTTGATGATGGGGTTGTGCTTGTAGACATGCATGCAGCACATGAAAGAATACTCTATGAGGAAATGAAAAAAACTTGGCATGCAGATGCTGATAAATTTAAACAGAATTTGCTAATGCCTCTAACTTGTCAGTTATCTAGTAATATAGTTGCCACTATTGATGAAAATATACAAGTTTTTGAAAAGCTAGGTTTCGAAATTTCGCTAGTAGCAGATGACGCTGTATTAGTAAGAGCTGTTCCTATATATGTTAAAAGTAAAGATATTCATGATTTAATTTCTAACGTTGCTACGGAGCTTACATCTTCTGGTAAAACAAAAAGTGTTGAATTTTATCTAAATCATATTCTTGCAACAGTGTCATGCCATGCTGCTGTCAGAGCAAATGATAAAATTAGTATCCAAGAGATGAACCATCTTTTACGACAAATGGAAACAGTCGAGAACTCAGGACAATGTAATCATGGTCGACCAACTTGGGTGAAATTGAATTTTGCTCAGTTGGATGGTTTCTTTTTGAGAGGGAGGTAAACTTAAAGTTATCCTGAACTTGTTTGACGGATCTCCTAAATATGGGCAAGGCGGTGAGATTCCGGATCGGTGTCCGGAATGACTGGACATTTGGAATTGGTATTATGTAGTGAAAGAACAATACGCAGTCTTTTTTCAAGCACTCTAGGTAAAATGAAGTTTAAGATTATTGAGTTAAATTATCTAAATACTTCTCAGCATCTAAAGCAGCCATGCATCCTGTGCCAGCTGAAGTTACAGCTTGCTTATAAACATGGTCAGCCACATCACCAGCTGCAAATACACCTTTGATGTTTGTTTGAGTAGCATCACCAGCTAAGCCAGATTTAACTTTGATATAGCCATTTTCCATCTCTAGTTGATCTTTAAAAATACCAGTATTTGGAGTGTGACCAATGGCAATGAATACGCCAGTTACATCAATTTTAGATTCTTCATTAGTTTTGACATTTTTAACACGTAGAGCGTTAACCCCCGTATCATCGCCAAGTACTTCTTCTAATGTAGTGTCCCAGATGATATTCACATTACCATCTTTAGCTTTTTCCATTAGTTTATCGATAAGGATTTTTTCAGATCTAAGTGTGTCTCTACGGTGTATTAAAGTTACAGATTTGGCAATGTTTGATAAAAATAGAGCTTCTTCCACAGCAGTGTTACCACCACCAATTACGGCTACATCTTTATTTTTATAGAAAAAACCATCACAAGTAGCACAAGCTGAAACACCTTTACCCATGAATTTTTCTTCTGACTCTAAACCAAGATATTTAGCTGTAGCTCCTGTAGCAATGATTAAAGCATCGCAAGTATATTCTTCTAATTCACCAACTAATTTGAAAGGTCTATCTTGTAGACTTACAGAGTTTATTGTGTCATAAGTTATTTGGGTTTCAAACCTTTCTGCTTGCTTTTGAAGTTTTTCCATTAGGTCAGGACCCATAATACCATCAGGCTCACCTGGCCAGTTATCCACATCTGTAGTGGTTGTAAGTTGACCACCTGGCTGCATACCTGTGATTATTACCGGGTTTAAGTTTGCACGAGCTGCATATATTGCTGCAGTATAGCCAGCAGGACCAGATCCTAAAATGATTAGTTTATGATGATTTGTCATGTTTTCTATACAGATAATAAATTCATTATTTGAAACAATTATAGCATAAAGTTATATGGTACTGAATTTATAAAAATGTATTTGTTATAAAGTCATGATAAAGTCACTAGTTCGAGTCATAATTATAAAATTAAACACCAATATATTTTTTTAAGTTTTATTTATATTAAAATAACAATAAAAATTATTTAAAAATATGTTTTACTACGAAGGTTTAATCAAAAATATAAAAGATATATCTGATAACTGCAACTGGGGAGATTATTATAGTCTTTTATGTTTACCATCAGGATTATGTTTTGGTCTTGCTGCCATGTGGGGTCAGGCTTGCTTAATAGGAGATACTAAAACTTTTTATGCAAGGCTTGGATTACTTACTAAAGACTATTCTAATGCTCATCAGAAGCTTAGTGATATAATAAAAGGGCATATTGCTTTACAGCAAAAAGCAACTTCTTATATAAAAAAAGATTTAGCTGAATATACGGTCCTTTATAGACGCGCCCTTTATGATCATGATTTGGTAATATCCATAAGAGCTTTTTTAGATGGGTTATTAGCCTATCACCGTCCTTATAACACCTTCTTTGAGGGGCCTGAATATAATAACATAAAATCCCAAAGTGTACTTAAAATATCTCCATGGATAGTAAATCAGGGATTGTCGCATCGTAGTGCTTATGGATGGGCTTTGGGTTCTACTGGAGACTCTCCACTACTAGAAATATATAATGAGCCATTTTATGGTAGTATGTCAGAGTATGCAGAGATTTTAAAATCTTTAATTACGAAGTGTGTAGTATCTAAGTACCAGTTTTACATTCTTCTAGGAAGTGTTAATCACGCTATAGCAATAAGTTTCGAAAATGGTTACTTACTATTATATGATGCTAATAATATGCATAATAACCAGGTTGAAGCTAGTAAGTTTACAGCTAACTCTTATGGTTACGTGCTACTATCTGATAAAGTGTTTAAACAATTTAAATTTAATAAAGACATTTCAAATTCATTAGCTTTAAACCTATCAGTTTATGTACATCCAAAATACCATCTTACTAAATCTGGCATCTATGAAAATAGTGCTAGTGCGCTGAATTTCATAAATGTAAAAGAAGAAATTATTAGATTGTTTAAAACATATATAAGGGTAAATAGTCATATATTTAATGCATATGATTATGATAAAGTGTTTAATACTCTAAAAATGATAAATTGCTATGAAAATTTAGAGGTTATGCTTTCATATATTGGCAAAGAACTAACTTTAATAACGAGTGTTGAAAATTTATTACCAGCGCGTAAAAGCTATAAAGAAAGTGAGATGACAAAATTAGCTGATAGAAATAACTATACTAGCATAATGAAGAAAATATTTGTAATAATTAGAAAAAGTTTAAAAAAAAATCTTGGGTTTGAAACTTATAGGAAAGACTTGGTTAACAAAGTTATAAAGCAAATCTACCCTAGCGGTCGTGATTTATTTTGTATTGCTTGTCAAAATGGCCATACAGATATAGTTAAGTTATTTTTAGACCAGGGGTTTAATATAAATATTACTAAGTATAGTGAACTAACTCCTTTATACATTGCTTGTCAAAATGGCTATACAGATATAGTCAGATTATTACTAAGCCATAAGAGCGTTGACCCAAATTTTTCTAAAAGTGATGAATCTACACCTTTATATATTGCATGCAAGAATGGTTATACAGATATAGTCAGATTATTACTGAGTCATAAGAGTATTAACCTAAACATTATTGAAAATAATGGGTGCACTCCTTTACACATTGCATGCCAAAAAGGGCATAAAGACATAGTTGAGTTACTGCTAGAAAAGGGTGCTAATCTAGATGTTGTCACTAAAGATAACATTAGCCCACTTGATGTTGCTAGTAACGTGGGTCATAAAGACATAGCCCTATTGCTAAGAATGTGGAAGATGTACTATACTAGTGATGTATAATGGATATATTGAGTTATTTAATTACAACACGCACTATAGGAATATTATTATGGCTTAGCGCCTTATTCCATGCTACATAATCTTCGTATCCGTCTGTAACGATAATAATGAAATCTACTTCTGGAGACTCTGGTTGAATTCCAGTATGTGTTAAGTCTGCCAGATCAGGATTTGTTGTTACAAACAAATCACTTTTCGCAAAGCTTACTTGCTTAGTATTATCTAGATAAGTACTAAAGCATTTGTTCCAGAATATTTTGAGGTTTGTTTTTTTTCCAAATACTTTGGCATGTAGTTTGCCCTTAAACATTTCTTTTTTATAAAATCGAGAGTTAATACACATTGCTCCAAGTATATCCTCTAATCCTCTAGTAAGTAAGTACTCGCGTTTATCACGTACTTCTAGTGTTCCGGCAGTATAGTCATCATAATCATTCAGATAAAGACTTATAGGCTTCATTTTGCTAAAACTGTTTAATATAAATGATGTATATGAATGATCTTTTCTAGGGTAATCTCTTATCTCTTTGCAAATCAAAGAAAACAATTCTTTAGGATCAATGCCACTCCAAGTGGAAACTATATGATTAAGATTCTCGACCCTATTTGCCCCTTTCTTAGTGCAATGCCAAAAGTAATTTAAACCCCTATTTTTACGCCATTCTAAGTAATTCCAGGAAGCTTCACTAATAGCTAGTTTTATTTTGCTTACTGTGAACGTTCCACTCACATTTGTTTGAGGTTCTTCGAGTAGATCAAAATAGCCAGGAATAACTTCGTCTATAATAGATTTAAACCATACTTTCCGCGCATCTGGAGCCATGTAGCCACCGGGAAGTTTGACATCATGATAGTATTTGATCAATGGTGAGGTGCAAGGTGCTCTGCAAAGTGGACAAGTAGAATTATCAAATACCCATTTTTCTATGCATGCTATATGTAATAAACGTTTACAACATGTAGTTTCACATGCTCTAGAGTCTTTTTTACTTTTGTCATGGTATATGAGATCTTGACAAATACAACATTCTTCATCTTTATGAGCCAAGAGTTCGCTATAGCTTAGTGTTTTATATTCATTCATTTTGTTTAATCCTTATGTTGAAAGAGACTATTTTTGTAAATAAATTCAGTAAATATGGCAAAATCTATTATAATCTATTCAAAACATATAATTAAAATATTATACACGTAAGCTAAAAATTTTAAATAAAATTTATTTAAAACAAAATAAATTTTAAATACTTAAGAAATATAAGAGGTTTTGAAGGTAATTAAATTGCAAATGTAAAAGCTATAGCATAGATTTGATTAGTTTAATTTCATTTTCTTGACTAATTTTAATCTCTAAAGCTGACTGAGGAAAAACACTAAAGTCAGCAGTTCTTAATATTTTTTTGGAAGCAGAGCAGTGGATATTTGTTACTTTTGTGGTATCTAAAATTTCTTTTATATTATTTGAGTTAATACCACCCCCAGGCATTATTTGTATTTGGCAGCCAAACTCTTGTTGTAGAGATTTTATAGTTTGTAATCCTTTTATTACACTTGTAGCTGCTCCAGAGGTTAAAACTCTATCAAAACCAATATCAATGATCTCTTTTATACTAGTGTGTATGTCAGCTGTTAAATCTATAGCTCTATGAAAAGTTAGTTTTTTATTGGCTTGCTTTGTAAGTTTAATAAATGGTTCTAAGAACTCTTTATCGATTTTATTTTCTTTTGTTAAGGCTCCAATCACAATCCCATTTACATCTAGTTCAAGCATCATTTGCAAATCATCAAGCATAATCTGTTGATCAGTTTCATCATAATAAAAATCACCAGCTCGATGACGAATCATAGCTTGCAATGAGCCTGTGAAATTATCTTTAGCAAATTTTACTAAGCTAGGTGAGGGCGTAAGCCCTTCAACTCCAAGGGCAGAGCAAAGCTCTAGCCTATCAGCTTTAGCCCTTTGAGCATGTATAATTGACTGGTGGTTATCAATACATATTTCTAAAGTAATCATAGTTATACTAAAATCCTTCATCATTTAATTTTACTAACATAAATCTTATGCAATTATTATATCCAACTTACTCAAAAACGAAGATACCATATTTCATCTGGCATTTGTAAATTAAGTTACTAATAATGTAGAGAACTTTATTATCAGGTTCCAGTTGAGTTAGCTATTAAAGCTGATCATAAAAATATAGTTATGTTGTACAAGTGTGAAAAATGTACTACCGTTAATAGCAGTGAATAGTATAGTTATTGAACTTTGACAAGTACTATAGGGATATTATTTAAGTTACCTATTTTTTCATATAATCTATAATAATCATCATAGCTATTTGCAACAATGATAAGGAAATTTACTTGTGGTTCTATCGATATTCGTTCATCTATTAAACATCTTAATTTTTCTCCTATTACATGGAAGTGAAAAAAATTATTTCTATTGCTTAAAGATATATTCTGATGATATTCGGAATATACTGGAGATTCAGGAAAGCATTTTTTCCAAAAACTAGAAAGGTTTATTTCTTCTCCAACTATTTTAGCCCTTAGCTGACCGCTTTTTTTTATTTTTCTTCCATTCATTTTTAATCTAAGTATGAATTCTAATTTGGAACTAAGTAAATTTTTACGTTCTTCCGAGACATTTGGTTCTTGAGAGAAGTAGTTGACAGAATTCATATGCTTTCCTATTGATTTAAAATCCCTTTTGAAAGCATTTAATATAAATGTTGTATATGAGTGTTCGCTGCATGGAAAATACTTTATTTCTTTACAAATGTATTTGAACAAACTAATTGCATCATGAAGGTCATGATCGTTGTTGTTACCCCAGGCTTGAACCTTATTATTAAGATTATTTGCTCTATTTATTCCCTTATCGCCCCAGTGATTAAATAAATGATTAATATTTCTTACTCTAAATATTCCTTTGCGCCATGTTAAGTAGTTCTGTGTAGCATTGTTGATTACTATTTTTAGGTTAGCTACAGTAAACGTTCCGAATTCTTTTCCGATTTCTGGTTCGTCATCTGTGATAATGTGATCAAGCTCAATTGCTCTAATTAAGTCTCTAAACCATACCTTTCGAGAATTTTGATCCATAGGGTTTACTGGCAGCTCAACCTCATAATCCCATTTAAGTAATTCTTTTTTACAGAGAGGACACGTGTGATTACTCTTCAACCATTGTTCAATACAATTCTTATGGTAAAAGTGACCGCATGTAGTAATACATATTTTTGAATTATTAAATTCTGAAAACGTAAAGTTATCTAGGCAGATGGAGCAAGAGGTTTTATCATTATCATTACCGGAAAGTTTTAAGTTTTGTGGAGGGGTTTGCGAGTTATTTAAGGTTACGTAGCTAAGCATTTTTAAAGTCCTTATAATTGTTGCAAAATATTACTTCCATAAAAAATTTTTTAAATACACAAGCAGAATATTAAAAGAGACAATATGGGTATTAATTAATAACTATAATTAAATTATATTATATTTTAGTATATAAAAAAATAAAATTTTACAAGTATTTGTTTTGCTTAGGATAATTACAATATAGAAATGTTTTATCCTTAGTATAACAAACATACTTGATCTCCTTGTTGCCATAAATTAGCTGTTCTGCTGCTAAGTTTATTAATACTAATCATTTCTATTTTATTAATAACTAAATAAATTGCCATATTGCATCCTAAGCTTAAAATTTAGCTAAAATTTGTTGAAATTAAAAAATTTTAGATAAAATATTTTATTGTGAATATTAATAAAAAATACAAATATTTTATTTTAAATTATTATTGCATGGAGGTAATTATGAATAAGAAATTAATAAAGGTGGTAGCTCTACTAGCATCGACTTCATTATTAAGTAGTTGTGGCTCATCAGAAAAAGTAAAAGAGTATCAGATAGTTACCGACTGTAGTAGCGTAGTATGTAGCGTGGTAGTGGATGATGTTGATTTACTTAGATATACAAATGTGCTAGGTAAACACGTTGACCAAGTATTAAAATCAGAGCCTGTAGGAGCTGCTGAAGGTACACAGTTTGATGTCACATGGAATATATCAGGAGGAGATTATGCCTCAGCTCAGCAAATGTTAGATGCAGGGTTAACAGCATGTGAAAATGATGTGTGTTTAGATACAGCAAACCCTACAGGATATGTATTTGATTCTGTGGGATCAAAAGAAATAAGTGTTTCTGGGAGCATAGTTAATCCCGATGGTACTACTCAAGAGATAAGCCTTACAAAGACTTTTACAGTTGAGTATGGAGCTCCTAAGATAGTCTCTGAAGTAATCTCTGGATTAAATTACCGTTTTACGGCTGACATAACAGATACTGGAATACCAGATAATGCAACCTTTACTTGGAAAGTAAATGGTACAGAAATTGGTACAGGCCAAGAGATAAATTATTTTTTCCCAGTAGCAAATGCAACTTACACAGTAACCTTGGAAGTATCTTTAGATGGTAAGGTGATAGCAACATCTACAGAGGATGTAACAACAGGTAACGCTATATCTGTTTTATATGAAGTTCCAAAAGGAACCACAAAAACAGCAGAGGAAATAGCGGCATCATTCGTGGGTTACAGTGGTGATAAAAAAAATGTAGCAACGGTAGCTGCAGAAGGTGGTAAGCTAAGATTTACTTGTGAAACAGGTTACCATGTTACTCAAGAAATGGTTGATCTTGCACCAGATCGGGTAGTTCGTATTTCTGGAGTAACTGGAAGCAATGGAACTGTAATGTATGGTAGTAGCTGGAGTAGTGGTGATACTTATGCGGCAATGAATAATGCTTATAACAGTACAGGGGTTGGCTGTATTGCAGATTAGTTTTAAGAAAAATATGCAGCAGCTTTTTGCCGTTCTCAGCAGGAAACCTTGTGCAAGCTGTTTGGTAGTTATTTACATATATTTCTTTTATTAAACCTTTATTTATAAAGTTTGTTTATCATCAGTAAGTTTTTCAATGCCAATGTAAGCAACATTAAAGATTATGGGGCCAAGAAATATTCCTATAAATCCAAAAGCTTGAATGCCTCCCATAATTCCTAATAATGAAGCTACAAAGCTTAGTTTTATCTCTTTGTTAATGATTTTAGGTTGCATGATGTTGTCAGTAAAAGCATTCAAGACAAACCCAACAATAAGGATTATGGTAGCCTTCGTAGCGCCATAAAATATAAAAGTGCCAAGGCTTATAACAATGTAGATGATAGTTACTAAAAATGGTACCATAGAAGTTAAAGCTGCAGTAAATGCAAATAGCACAGGGCTTGGTAATCCTACTGCTATGAAGGTTATACTCATAACTATTCCAACAAGAATCGCTGTAGAGAATATAGCTAAACTAACTCTACGAGTAGTTGTTACAGTTGTTGATATGAAACTTTCCTTGTCATTAAATTCGTTGAAAATTATTTTTCTAAAGAAATTTTCTAAGCTATTTCTACTTACTAAGAATTGGTAAAGTAGAAGTATAGTGATTAAAAAATCAATTATAAAATTTACGGAGGTAAAGCTAACATATTTTATTGCAGGCAATACTTTAGCTAAGTTGGTAATGATTTGCCCCTGGTCTTGTTTAATTATGTCTACTATGTTGTTAAAGTGTAATTGTAAATATTTACCAGCATATGGTATTTTACTAACATATTCACTTAATTGTGTGAGTGTTTGTGATAGTGATTCAGTATGTTGAAGGTATTGTATAGTTTCATTTATTGCATACGAAACTATAGTAATTAGAGGGATGAAAACACACAACAAAATACTTATGGTTATTAAAAGACTACTTTTAAATTTATTTAAGTACCCTTCTAAATATTTTTGTAAAGGTGCTAAAACGATAGCTAAAAGGCCAGCAAAGAGAATTGGGTAGATAAAGGGATATAGTATCCACATTGCCAAGATAGAGGAAAATGTTATTATGGATAATTTCTTAATGACAGAGATTGTCATGTTTTCACTTAATCACGTTACTCTTACTGTTCATAGTATATAAGAAAGAACCTAAATGAAATATAAATAAAAGATATAAAGATTATTTTTGGGATTAAATAGTAAAAAATTACCAACCAGTAACTTCTTTAAGCTTTTTACCAATCTCAGCAGGAGACCTTGTATATGCAATGCCAGCAGCTTCAAATGCAGCAAACTTCTCTTCAGCTGTACCTTTACCACCAGAGATAATAGCACCAGCATGACCCATACGCTTTCCTGGAGGAGCTGTAACACCAGCAATATATCCAATAACTGGTTTAGTTACATTATGCTTAATATATTCAGCAGCCTCTTCTTCAGCTGTACCACCGATTTCACCGATTAAAACTATAGCTTCTGTTTGAGGGTCATTTTCTAACAGCTCTAAAGCTTCTATTTGGTTCATACCAGGGATTGGGTCACCACCAATACCGATACAAGTAGATTGTCCAAAACCAAGCTTAGTAGTTTGAGCTACCGCTTCGTAAGTCAGAGTACCAGAACGAGAGATGATACCAACTTTACCAGGCATATGAATATGTCCAGGCATGATACCAATTTTACATTCACCCGGAGTAATTATACCAGGACAATTTGGACCAATAACTCTAACATCTTTACCTTCTAAATACTCTTTAACTACTAACATATCTAGAGTTGGTACACCTTCTGTAATAATTACCACTAATTTAACACCAGAATCGATTGCCTCTATAGCAGAATCTTTTACAAACGGAGCTGGTACATAGATTACAGATGCGTCAGCACCAGTAGCTTCTACAGCTTCTTTCATAGTGTTAAATACTGGTCTATCTAAATGAGTTTGACCTCCTTTACCAGGAGTTACACCGCCAACGATATTTGTGCCATATGCGATAGCTTGTTCTGAGTGGAAAGTACCGTTTTTACCAGTAAATCCTTGTACTAAAACTTTTGTATTTTTATTAACTAATACGCTCATTGTTTAATATCCTTTTAACTGTTTTAATTAATTAACCTAGTGATTTTACAACTTTATCAGCAGCATCAGCTAAACCATCAGCAGGAATAAGCTTTAATCCAGATTCAGATAAAATCTTAGAACCAAGTTCAGCATTATTACCTTCTAGACGTACTACTACAGGTACCGTCACATTTACCTCTTTAACAGCTTCGATAATAGCTTCTGCAATCATATCGCAACGAACAATACCACCAAATATGTTAATTAAAACAGCTTTTACATTTTCATCATCTAAAATTAGTTTGAAAGCTTCAATTACTCTCTCTTTAGTAGCACCACCACCAACATCTAGGAAGTTGGCAGGTTTACCACCGTACAATTGAATAATATCCATAGTGGCCATAGCAAGACCAGCACCATTTACCATACAACCGATATTACCTTCTAAAGCAACATAGTTTAACTCATGTTCAGAAGCTTTCAGTTCTTTAGCATTTTCTTGAGATTTATCTCTTAGAGATAGTAGTTTAGGGTGTCTATATAAAGCATTTGAGTCTAGGTTGATCTTGCCATCAACACAAACTATATCACCATTTTCTCTTACAGCAAGAGGATTGATTTCAAATAAAGCAAAATCACATTCGATAAAAGCTTTATATGCACCTAACATGGTTTTTGTGAAATCATTGATTTGCTTACCTTCTAGACCAAGTTTAAAAGCAACTTCACGAGCTTGGAAAGGTTGTAGACCAACCAAAGGATCAACTTCTACTTTAAGGATTTTTTCAGGGGAGTTATGAGCTACTTCTTCAATATCTACACCACCCTCTGAAGATGCCATAAATGTAACTTTACGACTAGATCTATCAACTACAGCACCTAAGTATAGCTCACGAGATACAGGATAAACGTCTTCAAACACACCTACAGAATTTACTGGCTGACCATCAGCATCTGTTTGGAATGTAACTAAATTTGTTCCGATAAGTTTTTCAGCAACTTCACGAGCTTCTTGAGATGACTTGACAACTTTAACACCACCAGCTTTACCACGACCACCAGCATGTACTTGAGCCTTTATTACAGCAAATTTACCACCGATTTGGTCAAAAGCTTGAGCTGCTTCATTTGGATTAGTCGCTACAATACCTTTCTGAACCTTTAGACCATAACTTTCTAAAAGCTCTTTAGCTTGATATTCATGTAAGTTCATTGATTTTTCCTTATTTGATCTATTTACGAAATTTAAGTCAATACCTTGTAAATGATAACGTATTTAAGTACATTTTTCTAATAAAAATACGTTAGAAATGTTTATAGATTATATTGTGTTTATTAGTTTTTAATATTTGTTGTTTACTCCTGTGTTTGCCTTGTTACCACCCATCTAATTCCAGCTTGCAACAGCCCCATAAATTAGTTCTGGATTTCAAAATATTAGCTTAAATTGGTGGAATTTTCCTATCATATTCAGTATAGTGTGTTTGATGTTATAATACCAATTCCAACATAAATTGTGCATTTATCACAAAGGATTAAATTAGGTATGAAATACAAAGTTAGAAAGTACTAATATGTGTTGGAATTGGTATAAGTAGAAAATTATTAGAAACCTATTCGTAAATCAAGGAGAGTTGCATGAATAAACTATATGATATGTTTGTAAAAGTTATATTCAGTCCATCAACGCCAGCACAACTTCTGTTAGTATCTATATTTGGTTTTGTATTTGGATTTATACCAGGCTTTAGTCATGCACCATTTTTATTTTCACTAATAATAGTTTTAGTGTTGATATTGCGTGTAAATATAGGCCTGTTTGTTATCATTGCATTTTTTGCAAAATTATTGTCGTATCTCTTAGAGGGTATAAGCTTTACTATAGGTAGATGGCTATTGGATGGTTTTACTCAACCAATATTTAAAACTGTAGTTAATACACCTGTTTTGGCATATGCAGGTTTTGATTATTATTTAGTAACAGGTGCTTTTTTTGTCTCTTTAATATTAGGTATTGCATTTGGGGTACTTATTGCTAAAGCTTATAAAAAAATGGTTGCTAAAATGGCAAGTATGCAATCTCAAAGCCAAATGTATCAAAAGGTTACTAGCAAATTAAGTGTTAAAATAGCCTCTAAAATAATTTTTGGTAAAAATATTGCTAAAGTTGATTGGCAAAAAGTCCAAGCTAGAAAATTTAGACAACCTATAAGGGTTTGGGGAACTGTCTTGGTAATACTGTTTATTGCCGGCATAGTTTTTGCTCCACAAGTTTTAGAGACAGCTTTAGTTTCAAACATAATAAAACAGCAGTTAACTAAAGCAAATGGAGCTACAGTTGACTATGACTCAATGAGCTTAAATGTTGCTAGTGCAAATCTTCAGATTAATGGTTTAGGGGCAGCTGATCCAGCTAATTTAAATAAAGATAGGTTTTATGCAGGATCTATAAATGCAAGTTTGGATATAACTAAATTACTAACAAAGCAGATCTCTCTTAAGAACGTCGAAGTTACAGATGTTAGTCTTGATAAAACTAGAGATAAAAAAGGTTCTTTATATATTAAATCTCAGAATGTAAATGTCTTTGATTCTGAAAAAAGCTCTCAAGAGGTTACAAAAAGTATAAAAAAAGTTAGCACTAGTATGCAACAAATTGATATCCAAGAAATTACAAAAAAAGCAAAGGTGACAAAAAATGTTGCAAAAGGAATCAAACAGGTTGTAGAGTTTCTTGCGTACTTTAGGTCTCCTACACAATCACAGAGTGACAGCTCTAAAACAACAGCAGCTGAAATCAACCAGCAGGCTAAAGTATATGGTTATGCTAACATTCAAGCTAAGCATCTACACGATAAGGCTCCAGACTTTACTATTCAAAACATGAATATTAAAGGTTATGAAAATGATGGTATGGTTTATGATATCAAGGTTTCGAACCTTTCAACAAATCCAATTCTATTAGCTAAACCAACAGAGATTAATGTAAAATCATCAAGTAACGATAAGATAGCCGCGAGTGTAATTATATCAAATCAAGTAGGAGTTGATAATACAGTAAGTTTTGATCTGAAAAACTTAACTGGTGAGCTTGCTAAGGGTTTGAGTATTCAAGGAGTTGGAATTGATGCAGATAGCTTAGATATCACAGGTAGTGGTAAATGGCAGTTTAAGGATGCTAGAAATATTAGTTTTGACATACCTTTAAAGCTAAATTTCACTGACGTTGCTGTGAGTTTTCAAAAAACAAAGCAAAAAATTTCAGATTTGACTTTAGATGCTACTATTTCTGGTGATTTGGACAAAGTTAGTTTCACTGCAGACACGTCATCTTTAACTAGTTTGTTAAGCACAGAGGCGGCTAAGAAAACAGCTGAAAACTTGGCTAAACAGGCTGGCTTAGATAAAAAAACAAAAGATCTGCTTAAGAAGACAACTATTAATGGTAAGTCAATCAACGATCTAAAACCTGAGGATGTTAAGCAATTAGCTTCACAATTTGGTGTCAGTTTAAGTTAGAAAAAACTACTATTGTTTCTCAAAAATTTCTAAAGCTTTTAAAAAAGTATCAACATAGGAGTCTTTTTTTGTAGCATTTTCACTTAGATAACGTCTAAACACTTTAGCATTTGGTAAACCATTGAATAAGTTTAGAGTATGTTTGGTGATGTTATTAAGTTTGATAAGAGGATCTTTTCTCATTTGTTCTTCTATATAGCTGGCCATATGATAGGCAACGTCTAAAGGGGTTATTTGATTATAATCGTCATTATGGTTATGAAAAAGCTTATCAAAATCTGTGAAAATCATTGGATTGTGATAGGCTTCGCGACCAATCATAACACTATCAACATTCTCTAGATGTTCTTTAATTTCTGCTGCGGTTTGTATCCCACCATTAATACCTATTTCAAGCTTTGGAAAATCTTTTTTTATACGGTATACAGTATCGTAATTAAGTTCAGGGATTGTTCGATTTTCTTTTGGTGATAATCCACTTAACCAGCCTTTACGAGCATGAATACATATATAATCAATTCCAGCATCTGTTTGCTTAGCTACAAAATTATATAATTCTTGATAGCTATCATTATGATCATATCCAGTACGGCACTTAACAGATATCGGAATATCAAGACTATCTTTCATGGCTTTAACACAGTCTGCTACTAGCTCTGGTTCAGCCATTAGTGATAATCCAAAGTTACCTTTTTTAACTCTCTCGCTAGGGCAGCCAACATTTATATTTATTTCATCATAACCTAAATCTTGAGCTAATTTACCGCACTTAATAAAGTCTTTAGGCACACATCCTCCAAGTTGGAGGGTTACTGGGTGTTCTATTTCATTATATTTTAGCAAAAAACTTTTGTCGCCATGTAAAATAGCGTTTAAAGTTATCATTTCAGTGTAGAGCATAGTTTTTTTTGTGATAAGGCGCATCATGTATCTATAGTGCCTATCTGTCCAATCGAGCATAGGGGCTATGCAAATTTTTCTATTAGAAACTTTCATGAAATTTTAAAGTGCTTGACGTTTTTTTATTAAATCATCATTATAATCGATTCGTTTGATGATTTGGTCTATTTTTGAACGGTATTTTTCTGTATCTGCAGAATACCGTGCGTATTGGGGGTTTGGTCTATCATACAGCCAGTTTGCTAGATCCCAATTATAAGTAGTGTCAAAACATAGTTGTCCAAATTCACTAAGACGATAAGCAGCTTGTGTTTGCAAACATCCTGTCATAAATACGTCAGCATAAGTTTGTAATATAGGGAAATCTTTGGTAGGAAATTCAGCGTCTTTAAAGTCTTTAACATACATCCAAAAGTTACCCTTAGGTAAACTTTTAACACCTAGTGGTAAAATATCTTTACGTGGGATTTTAACTCTACAATATGAAGCTTCACGCAAATCTGTAGCTAATATATCATTAGCAGAGGCTTTGTAATAAATGGCATTAAGGGTATAACCTTTATTTGGTATGGCTAATAGAAACGTTGCTCTAGATTTTTCACCACGAGAAGCCCAAATTCTCTCAAAACCATTTACTAGTATAGGAGGAGCATATTCAGAATTTGGTATTGTTAATCCTCTTGAGTCTTTGTTCATAAGGCTACCATAACCAATTACATAATTATCTACCTTAGTATTTATGCCAGGACGACAGTTTACACTGTTTTCAGGAGTTTGAGAAACTTTACCTTCTTCTAGAATCTTTAATTCATTTTCACGAATTGATTTTGTTGCTATGGGACTAGTTAACCTTCCTAATAAAAAGCTTACCAATATGGTAAAAAAAATAACCACTATAATTAGGGTATTCCTGCTTTTGTTGCTCAAAATAGTCACTTTTTATGTAAGTATGTAAACCTACTTATCTATATTAGCACCTTTTTTTTAAATGAAAACCCGTTTGGGTTAGATATAAAAATAACAACAATTATAATCGATTAATATAAATATTTATTTGTGTTATAATCTTAACTAGTTATATTTAGAATACTGAGAAATTTTTTGGAGCTTATTAATGTCAGAAAACAAAACTTATGATTCATCAAGTATTAAGGTACTTAAGGGTTTAGATGCTGTAAGAAAAAGACCTGGAATGTATATAGGTGATACAGATGATGGTAGTGGTTTACACCACATGGTTTTTGAAGTTGTTGATAATGCTATTGATGAAGCATTAGCCGGACACTGTGATGACATTAAGGTAATCATAAATACCGACGGTTCTGTATCTGTATCTGATAATGGTAGAGGTATACCTACTGATATTCATAAAGAAGAGGGGCGTTCAGCTGCTGAAGTTATTTTAACAGTGCTACATGCTGGCGGTAAGTTCGATGATAACTCTTATAAAGTATCTGGTGGGTTACATGGTGTTGGTGTTTCTGTGGTGAATGCTCTATCAGAAAATTTGAAATTAACTATTTATAGAAATGGTATAGAGCATTTTCAAGAATATGTTCATGGTGTGCCACAATTTCCATTAAAAGAGGTTGGTTCAACTACAAAAACAGGTACTACAATAACTTTTAAGCCAAGCAAAGAAACCTTCTCATTTGTAGATTTTGATTATGATATATTAATGAAAAGGATTAGAGAATTATCTTTTCTTAATTCTGGAGTTAAAATTGAGTTGATTGACAAAATCAACGATAGATCAGAAATTTTCAAATATGATGGTGGAATCATAGCTTTTGTTCAATATTTAAATAAAAGCAAGAAACCTATACATGAAAATGTGGTTGCTGTAAATGGTATAAAAGATGATATTCAAGTTGAATTAGCTTTGCAGTGGAATGATTCATACACAGAATCTATATTTTGCTTCACCAATAATATTCCTCAGCGTGATGGAGGTACTCACTTATCTGGCTTAAAAGCAGCTGTTACTAGAACTATGAATAACTATATTGAAACAGAGGGCTTAAATAAAAAGCTTAAAGTAAACCTAACGGGTGATGATGCAAGAGAAGGTTTAGCAGCTGTACTATCAGTTAAGGTTCCAGATCCAAAATTTTCATCTCAGACAAAAGAAAAATTAGTCTCTTCGGATGTTAAGTCAGCTGTGGAGTCACTGGTAAATGAGAAACTTCAAGAATTTTTATTAGAAAACCCTAAAGAAGCTAAGATAATTTGTGAGAAAATTTTAGATTCAGCAAAGGCTCGTGAAGCGGCCAGAAAAGCTCGTGATATGACGCGTCGTAAGGGCGCTTTAGACATAGCTGGTTTACCAGGTAAGCTAGCAGATTGTCAAGAAAAAGACCCTGCTTTGTCTGAGTTATACCTAGTAGAGGGAGACTCTGCAGGTGGATCTGCTAAGCAAGCTCGTGATCGTAAATCCCAAGCTATATTGCCTCTTAAAGGTAAAATATTAAATGTAGAGAAAGCACGATTTGATAAAATGCTTGGCTCGCAAGAAGTAGGTACTCTAATTAAGGCCTTAGGATGTGGTATTGGTGTAGATGATTATAATCCAGATAAAACGAGGTACCATAAAATTATTCTTATGACCGATGCTGATGTTGATGGGTCTCACATTAGAACATTACTTTTGACATTTTTTTATAGACAAATGCCAGAGCTGATTGGAAGGGGTTATTTATACATTGCCCAACCTCCTTTATACAAAGTAAAACGTGGCAAACAAGAAACTTATCTCAAAGATGAGGATGCGTTAGCAGAATATCTTGGTAATATAGGTCTTGAAAATGCAGTTATATATCTTGATGGTGGTAATGCTATTTCTGGGCAAGTATTAGCTAATTACTATGAGCTATACCAAAAGTCTGAAAAGGTGATAAAAAAATACGCTAAGATTTATCCTGAAAAATTACTTAGAGTAATGTCATATAACCCTAAATGTAGCGATGAAGATATTTCAACATGGTGGAATGCTATTGTTAATAGATGTAATCAAAAAGCATTGTCTTACGAAAGATTTAAACTAATAGAATCCAAATACATTGATGCAGAAGGTCAAGAAAGGATTTCATACGGTGTTAACCATTATATAAATGGTTACGATACAGATTATATTGTCAAAAATAACTTTTTTATGACTAAAGATTACGAAGATTTAATTAGCTATGGAGAGGTTCTATCAGATATATCATTTAAAGGAGCGTATGTTGAAAGAGGTGGACGTAAAGAGTATGTTGATGACTTTGAAGCTGCTATAGATTGGCTATTAAAAGAGGCAAGAAAAGGTCATGATGTCCAACGCTACAAAGGTCTTGGTGAGATGAACCCCGAGCAGCTTTGGGAAACTACTATGGATCCTGAAAATAGAGTTTTGCTGCAAGTATCTATAGCTGATGCTGTGGAAGCTGATGCCTTGTTTACTACGTTGATGGGAGATGAGGTAGAACCCCGCAGAGAGTTTATTGAGTCAAATGCGTTGAATGTTGTTAATTTAGATGTTTAAAGTGAAATAACTTAAGTCAGAGAGATAGATCTATTTATCAAATGGTCAAATTTTTGTTTAAACTCTTGGTAGGTGTATGCTTTATTCACTCTTAACCATTTTGTTGCAGTTGATAGTTGGTGTATATCCACGAATCTATATTCATTATCATTATGCTTTTTATATTCTATTGCGAATCTAGAATTAGAATTATGTGATAACATTTTAAAATGCTCAACTTTTTCTATTTGATGTAGTAGGTTACCTAGGTTATCATAAAACTTTATATCATACTTAGCGATGTCATTTATTATGATCTCGATTTTTCTTCCATTTACATTAGAAATTCTCAGAAAATAGTTTTTGATTTGAGTGCTACCAGAATACACACCATCATAAGTTTGATATACCTTTGGCTTTAACCATTTATCGCGGTGCAAGATAATATTGGCATTTGGAATTTTTAATATTTTAAAGTTAGTATTTGCAATTTCATTTATATTAGGGCTACTGAATTGCTGAAACAGTTTTTGCCTTTTTCTTGAGAAATGATCTTTCACGCAATCAGCTATTTTAAAAAAGTTATTCATTTTTTCATAACCTGTGTATATAAGTGTTGATGGAGTGTATTTATAAATACGAGTAAATTTATTCCAAAACAAATGGAGGTATAACATTTTATAATTTTGATCTATTGTTATAAACCCTTGGTTTCTACGAAGGTAATCATATGAAACCTTAAATGTAATAATATCATAAAGATCTCTTATAACGATTGTAGTTACATCAACTAAAGGTTGTATATGGTGTACTAAATTATGCGCTGGTATATCGCCTAAGTCGGATAAATCTTTATAGTATTGTTCAGGATAGGCATTATTTTTAAAATAACTACTGTATTTTCTCAAATTTTGTTCATTTATTTTTTTCTGTAGCTCATTTACACCTTCATAACCACTGTATTTATTATCTTGAAACAAGCCACTTGGAAATACTTTTCGAGTTTTTTCTTTGTATTCTTTAACATTCTTTTCGTAGTTAGCATAGTCACTTTTAAATTCTTCTCTTATGCTAAGGAGTGTATATGGAATGTAAAAATTTTTTCTTTTTACAGGTTCAAGGCAAATTTGAAACCCTACATCATATGAAGCTATTGAACCTATTTCACTATAGTTAAGTTTACTAAGGGCACTTATTCTGCTTATATTAATTTCCTTAGATTCGTCACTTATATCACAATATTTAACCAATACGAAAGTAAAATTTTGTTGATTTTGAAACTTTTTATACCTTAATTCAGAAGTTATTAGGTTTAATGAAGAATTATTATACTTTTCTGTTCTTATTTGGTTCATCGATTTAAAAAAATCTTCTTTTAATGGTAGAAAATCTATATCAAAATATAAACCTCCAAAGTTGGCAAGAAAATGAACGTTATAAGTATCTTTTACAAAAGCATAGAAATATGGTTTATTGTATAATTTATAAACTTCTAATAGAAATCTAAAATTTTCCGTTTCAATGTCAGTCTCGCCTAAATTATATAAATAACTTTCAAAGTTAACTACTATTACAGGGATACATTTAAACCTATCTTCTACTTCTTTTTTTAAGACCCATTTTTCCTTATCTCCGAACTTTTCTTTGAAACCCTTATGGCTCTCATAGCTATATTTATAATTTAAGCCGTAGAAAGCTTCTGTTTCTTTAGGTAATAATGAATAAAAATTTTTATACGAAGTCTGGCGTCCACTTTTATAGTGATTAATATCATTACCAATAGATAAACCAGAATCCCTTGTCGTAGGTAAAGAAATATTTGTTAAACAACTAGTAATATTAGCTATTTTATTTTGGGATAGAATTTTATAAACAGCTTCATTACACCATAGAATAGGTATAAACAGACTTTTAGAGGTATATAAATGTTTAGCCCAAATATTAAGATTTCTATATACAAAATGTGGGACATCTTTCCCTTCTGGGCCAGCCCAATAAAAATGAATAAAATTACTTTCCATACTTATGCCTTTGGTTAATAACTATTTCAAATCAGTAAGTTATTACTTTATTTATAACAATAGTTATGTTTTGGTTAAATTATACATAAAGATTAGTTATTTTTATATTTATTATGTTAAGTATTTTAGAGATTTTTGTATGGATTTGACAAAACTGACAGAGCTTTTCTATGGTTCACTAGTTCATTGCTCTTGCTGATACTTTTATTTGGCCTAGATAAAATTCTGTTCATAGAATTTGTATATTCCAATAAAGTTCCCGATTTTTTTTAAAAACAGCTACAATTATAAATTTTGTTCTTTTACGTTCTCTTAGCTATATTATTACTCTTTGCTGTAACCAAAACTTGTTTGGTGATCTATTTTAATAAATAATCTACCCATATTTTAAGATGCTGAAATAAATAAATTAGTAACATAGTTGATGACGTACAACTTTTTAGTATCATTAGCTAGATTAGCAAGTTTGTTTAACTATTTAAAAACTTGTAAATAAAAACTACTAATTAAAGTTAAGTCATCATAAGAAATATTTGGAGGTGAAAAATGATGTTTTTTGCAAGTTTACCAATGATTATAATTTACATCATTATTATAAGTGCCATTTATATACATTATAGAGGACAAGCAAGGTTAACTTTTTTCCGTCAGTTAACAGATCACTCTACTTTTTTTGCACCTATAAATGTATTTATGTACATATTCTCAAAAATATCTAATAAACCATACTTGAATTCTCATAATTTTCCTGAATTACAGGTCCTTGAGGATAATTGGCGAATAATCAAAAATGAGGCGTTAAGCTTAAGGCAAATAGGTAAAATTAAGGCTTCAGATAAGCTTGATGATGCAGGGTTTAACAGTTTCTTTAAAACTGGGTGGACTCGCTTTTATCTCAAATGGTACGGTAAAGCACATCCATCAGCAGTAAGGACTTGTCCTAAAACGTTAGAATTACTAAAAAGAGTACCAAAAATAAAAGCGGCAATGTTTACTTACTTGCCACCAGGATCAAAGCTAGTAACACATAGAGATCCTTTCGCAGGCTCTTTACGTTATCATTTAGGGCTTCAGACACCTAATTCTCATCTGTGCAGAATGGTTGTTGATGGCCAGCAAAGGCACTGGAGAGATGGTCAAAGTATGATGTTTGATGAAACATATCTCCATTACGCTGAAAACCAATCTGATACTGGTAGACTTATTTTGCTATGTGATTATGAAAGACCAATGAAATTTATAATACCTAAATACGTTAATAATATAATTAGTTTTATTCTTATGCGTGCTGCAGTGGCCCCTAATGAAAATAGTGATAAAACAGGTATCGTAAACCGTATTTTCCACTATGTTTATTATGTAAGAATACTTGGAAAGAAGCTCAAAGCAAGAAATAAATACGTTTATCAAATATACAAGTATTCACTTATCCTTTTGGTGATATATTTATTATTGTTCTCGTGGTATTTCTAAAAAAGTTTAGCTATTTAGTCGTCCCTGAAAAAGTCAAAGAATTATTTTTTATAAATAAAACAGATTTTGCTGCTTACTACATAAGCTGCAGCGACATACTGTTTTGATGGAAGATTATTTAGTACTATTTCTGACACTTCTTACAAAAAAAAGTATTTCTTTGTCCTATTACTAAGCTTTGTATTTCTGTTTTGCAAATATAGCAAGGCTGTTTAATTCTGCCGTAAACATTCAGTTGTTGGGTAAAGTAACCAGGTTTACCTTCTGTGTTCTTATAATCCTTAAGGGTCGTTCCACCTTCTTTTATAGCTTTTTCCAGGATTTTTTTAATAGAGATTACTAGTCTATTAGCTTCTTTTTTTGTGATAGTATTTGATTTTCTGGTTGGAAGTATACGACTATCAAAAAGAGCTTCTGAAGCGTAAATATTACCCACACCTACTACAATACCATTATCCATAATAGTTTGTTTTATTTTTCGTGAGGTTTTTGCTAGCTTTGAAAGTAGGTAATCGCAGTTAAAGTCAGCTGTTAAAGGCTCTACACCATGAGATGCTAAAGCTTTATGTTCTAATGGAAATGGAGTCTCATTGATTAACCAATAGCCAAATTTACGTGGATCGTTATATATTAGACTTAGTTGATTACTTAAATCTAAAATAATATGATCATGCTTAATGACAGTATAAGTTGAAGAGTTTTTAATCTTAATTACTCCGGACATACCTAAATGGAGTATTAATTGCAGATTCTTTTCTAAAAAAACTATTAAATGCTTGCCTCTTCTTTGTACGTCTTTTATTTGTTTATTTTTTAACTTGGATAGAGCTACTTTATCAAGCGGATACCTTAACTTTTCCGTATTTATCTGTATATTTTTAATAGCATGGTTAACGACACTATCTAATAAACCTTTTTTTACAGTTTCTACCTCAGGTAACTCTGGCATAAAAACCACATTAGTTATAAAAATTAGGATTACTATATGATAACATATTAGCGGTGGTTAGTTTGCGAGTAATATGGGAGAAATATGCAATTAAGTCAGCTGAAATCCTCTATACATAAAAGGTTAAATCAAAAATATATTTATAGTTGTAATCAGGATATAGACTTTAAAAAGTTCAAAGAAACTTCAATTGTTATTGCTAACGATACCTCAATAGTTTCAGTGTTGGCACTTAAAACTTATTTACCAGATATGCATATAACAGTGCTAGATGGTTTTGATAATAGGGCAAAAGGACTTGAGAGACTACTTAGTAGAAACAATATATCTTATATTAACCATATTAGTTTTTGGGACCAAAGTAGTTTGCTTTTTGTAAAAAATAATTTTATATCCCAGATTGACCAAGATAAAAATAGATTTATATTATTTATCTGTGGTCCAGAAATGCCTTATTATTCACAACGTAAAAATTTAGATAGGCAGGTTTTCTTTGATATTACAGAGTTAAAAAGTTTAAAAACACTAATAGAAGAGTTTGATGATTTATCAGTAAGAACTTGGGAAAAGTATCTATGTTTGCTTAAATCACCAGCTGAGATATGGTTTAGACAAATGTTAAATGCCAAAAATAATAAGGTTGTAAGTGATACTACAGGAGTTTGCTTAAACGGTTATAAATTCGTAACGGCATCTATACTTATGGCCAAAAAATTCAAAACTTTTCTTTCTAAAGAAGAAAATGTAGGTATTTGTCTGCCAACTAGTGCGGGCGGTTATCTAGCAATTTTATCTTTACTTATAAGCGCAAAAACAATAGTTAACCTTAACTATACTGCTTCAGAAGAGTCTCTAAGGCATGCTATAACAAATGCTGGAATCAAAACCATAATAACCTCTAGAGCATTTGTTGAAAAACTCAAGCATAAAGGTTTTTTTGTAGAAGACGTTTTTTCTATGTGTAAAATTTTGTACCTAGAAGATATAAAAGGGCAAATATCAAAGTTTGAATCTATAAAAACATTTTTGGAAGTCAAATTGTTTTCTCCAAGTTTACTTGTTAAAAAGTACATTAAACCTACTAAGCTTGATGATCTGGCGTTTATTATTTTTAGTAGCGGAAGCGAAGGCATACCCAAAGGAATAGCTATTAAACACAAAAATTTACTAGCAAATGTTTACCAAAGTACTTTAGTTATTGAATGTAGGGAGACCGACTCGGTTGCTGGAGTGCTACCTATATTCCATGCTTTTGGTTTAACTATTTCCTTGGTTTCTTTTTTCCAAGGTGGATTCATTTCTTGTCATCCTGACCCTACAGACGCTAAGGGAGTTGCAAATTTGATTAAAAAGAATAAAGCAACAGTGCTATGTGCAACTCCGACTTTTTTGAGAATTTATACTAAAAATAAGTCAGTTAAAAAAGAAGACTTTGCTACACTAAGGCTTATAATTACAGGAGCAGAGAAGCTTTCTAAAGAAGTTCGCTCTATGTTTGAGGCTAAATTCGGTAAAGTTATTAATGAAGGGTATGGTACGACAGAATTATCACCAGTTGCTGCAGTTAATAGACCAACAAAAGCTCCAAATAAAATTGGTACAGTTGGCTTAACGGTTCCTGGAGGACAATTTAAAATAATTCATCCAGAATCACATGAGGAGCTACCGCTAGGTACAGAAGGTATGATTATTTATCGAGGTGTTAATAAGATGGATTATTATCTTAACGATCCTGCTAAGACTAAAGAAGTTATGATAGATAAGTATGGACACACTTGGTATATAACTGGTGATAAAGGTAAGATTGATGGTGAGGGCTATCTAACGGTTGTTGATAGGTATTCACGATTTGCTAAAGTAGCAGGTGAAATGGTTAGTTTGGGTTTATTAGAACAGCAAGTTTACGATACTTTGCGTGAAAAAGGCTACGATTCACATAAAATGGATTTTGAAGTCTTAGCTGTAGCTACAGATGACTCTAAGCGTGGTGAGATTATTAATTTACTTTATACTTTGGAAGAGCTAGAACCTAACCAACTCAAAGATATAGTAAGGCAGTCAAAGATAGAGAATCTGTATAAACCATCAAATTACTTTAAAGTAATAGCAATACCAAAGCTTGGTTCAGGAAAAACTGATTTTTCTAGGGCAAAAAAACTCACTAATGAACTACTTAAGGTTTAGAATGCATTTTTCAGTATTATTGCAGGAATCTATAGAAGCTTTAAACATTGATCCTCAAGGAATCTATATCGATGCTACTTTTGGTAGAGGCGGGCACTCTAAAGCTATTTTAGATAAGTTAACTACAGGAAGCTTAATATCTTTTGACAAAGATATAGAAGCTATAGAGTATGCTAAAAATAATTTTTATAAATACAATAATTTTAAGATAATCCACTCTAGTTTTACAAATATATATGATTATTGTTATAAACAAGATCTTCTTGGTAAGATAGATGGAGTTATTATGGATTTGGGGGTTTCTTCTCCTCAGCTAGATAATGCTAACAGAGGGTTTAGTTTTATGCATGATGGTCCTTTAGATATGCGTATGGATACCACTCAGGGGCAAACAGCTAAGGAAGCGTTAGAAACTTTAACAGTAGAGGAGTTAACTTATATTTTTAAAGTCTATAGTGAAGAGAGATTTGCCAAAAAAATAGCAATAAAAATTAAAGAGTATATAAGTGTAAATGGCTCTATTAACACTACTACTGAACTAGCTGAGTTGATAAGAAAAACAATTGGTCAAAGAGAAAAGAAAAATCCAGCTACTAGATGTTTTCAAGCGTTGCGTATATATATTAATAATGAGCTCAAAGATTTAGAAATTTTATTAGACAATATACTAGAAGTTTTGAGGGTAGGTGGTAGATTAGCAGCTATATCTTTTCACTCATTAGAAGATAGAATAGTAAAACAAAAGTTTACTAACTTGATAAATCCTAAAGTAGAAATTAACAGAATTAGCCGTATGCTTCCACAAGATGAGAGTCTAAAAAAACTAAAGTGGGTAGTTAAAAAAGCAAAGGCAACTGAAAATGAATTAGACAAAAATATACGCTCAAGAAGTGCTATTTTGAGGGTGGTAGAAAAGTTATGATGCTAACAAACCGGCAAATCAGAATAAGACTTTTTGAATCTCTTAGAAATAGTTTTTTTAGAAAAACAGTTGCTATATCATTCGTGCTTTTATTTATTTTACTTGTTACATCTTTTAGTTTGATAGTTTTACGCTTTGAATATAAGATACAGCTTAATGAACAAAAAGAATTGATCGTAGAAAAAACAAAATTGGATGAACAATGGAGTCAAATAGTTTTAGAGTATAGTTCTCTAGCTACACCAACGGCTGTTGAGAGTTTTGCACAAAAAGAACATATGTCTTTGCCAACAAAAAACGATATCAAATTTTTAAATGAGGGTGTTGATGAATAGTTACCGTCCTAAACTAAGGCATTTAGTCATTTTAATTCTTTTGATATTTAGCTTTTTGTTTTTGTTTTTTAAGCTTGTGTATATGGAGACCGCACAGCACCAAAAATTAAAGCAAGAAGGTGATAACCGTAGTGATAGAGGTATAGATATCAAGGCTTACCGAGGTATTATTTTAGATAGAAATGGTGATCCTTTAGCAATAAGCACCCCAGTTGATACTGTTTGGGTGGACCCTTACTATATAAAATCGTCGGATCCAAACTTGCAAAAAATAATGAATATTTTAGATTTATCACAAAAAGAGCAAGATAAGGTAAGAAACCAAGTTAAAGTTAGGGAAGGCAGAAGCGGGTTTGTATATATAAAAAGGAAAGTTCAGCCATATCTTTCTCAGCAAATTAAAGATTTAGACATAACAGGTATCCATGTGATACGTGAATTTAAACGTTATTATCCATTAGCAGAAGTAGCAGCACATATTATAGGTTTTACAAATGTTGACGGTAAGGGTCAAGAAGGCTTAGAGCTTCAATTTAATAAATTTCTTACAGGTAAAAATGGTTATTTTGAATATAAGAAAGATTTAAAAGGAGGGGTTGCATCTAAGGTTGAGGATAAGTTTATAGAATCGAGAAATGGTAACAATTTGCAGTTAAGTATAGATTCAAGATTGCAATATGTAGCTTATAAATACCTAAAAGAAGGGGTGATACAGACAAACTCTGATGCCGGTTCAGTTATTATAGAAGATGTTCGTACAGGCGAGATATTAGCAATGGCTAACTATCCATCTTATAATCCTAACACAATGGCGGATGCGTATCCTGATAGTCGTAGAAATAGGGCTGTTACAGATGTTTATGAGCTTGGTTCTGTTATGAAAGCATTTGCTGCAGCAACGGCTCTTACTTACGGTGTTGATGTTACGTCTGAGGAGCCTATAGTAGATACCCATCCTGGATATTATCGTATAGGTAAAAACACAGTAAGAGACTCTAGGGATTATGGTGATATTGACTTAAGACATATTTTAATGAAATCGAGCAACGTTGGTATTTCTAAGCTTATCCTGGGATTAGAAGAGCCTACTATATTAGAGCCTTCTTTAAGAAATTTTGGATTTGGAAGTAAGACGGGCATAGAGCTTCCTGGCGAAAGAGATGGTTTTGTGCCAATTAAAGAGAAGTGGGGAGATTTTCAATTAGCAACTTTATCTTTTGGTTATGGTATGAACGCTACAGATTTACAACTTGTGGCAGCAACAACAGCGATAGCAAATAATGGAGAGTATATAAAACCTACTATACTTAAAAGAAGGTCTGAGGATGATGTAGACACTCGTTCTATAGTTTCAGATAAGGTTGCACAAGAAATGATAAGTATGATGCAATCTGTAGTAGAAGACCTTGGTGGTACTGGTTCAAAAGCAGAGATTCCCCTTTATCATGTTGCAGGTAAAACTGGTACAGCACGTAAGCTTTCTGGAGGAACTTATGGAGCAAATTATTTGGCAAGTTTTATTGGTATGGCGCCAGCAAGTGATCCTCAGATAGCTATTGCAGTCACCATAGATAATCCAAAAGGTGATAGCTATGGTGGTGGAGCAGTAGCAGCTCCAATATTTGCTAAGATAGCATTAAGTAGCTTACAAATCTTAGGCATTAAACCGGATAAGATTACTAAGTAGTTCTTTGTTTTTACTATTCAATAGTATATAATTACCCATTGGTAAACTGTTCCTTTGTGCGGTTTATTAGATGTTAATTTAGAAAACAAACGGAGAAAATAAATTATGTTATCAACTCAAGATAAACAAAATATAGTAAAAGAAAACCAAAGATCAGAAGGTGATACAGGTTCGCCAGAAGTTCAAGTAGCGCTTTTAACAGCTAGAATTAATGATCTTCAAAACCATTTTGCAACACATAAAAAAGATAATCACTCAAGAAGGGGTCTTCTAAGATTAGTTAGCCAACGTCGTAAATTGCTAGACTACCTTCATGACAAAGATGTAGAAAGATATCGTAGCCTAATTGACAAACTAAATCTACGTAGATAATAATTGGTAATTCATCTAAAATTTCTTCATCACATATTAAAAATATCAAAAACATAAGGTTGAACTGTGAAAATATATAGAGAAGTCTTTGAATTAGGAAATAAAAAAATCACTTTAGAAACTGGTGGCATGGCTCGTCAAGCAGATGGTTCTGTAGTAGTTAGTTGTGGCAGTAATATTGTACTAGTAACTACAACAATCAAAAAAACTGTAGCAGATGGAGCAGACTTTTTTCCTCTTTCTGTACACTACTTAGAAAAGTCGTATGCAGCTGGAAAAATTCCTGGAGGGTTTACAAGAAGAGAGGCTAGACCTTCTGAGGAGCAGATTCTTATTTCTAGACTTATTGATAGATCTATTAGACCATCGTTTCCGGATGGTTTTTTTAATGAAATTCAGATAGTAGCTACAGTGATTTCTTATGATGGTAGCTTTTCACCGGATATATTAGCCTTAATTGGAGCATCGGCTTCTTTAGCTATATCTGGAGCACCTTATGATGATGTTATAGCTGGTGTTAGAGTAGGTTATATTAATGGTAAGTATATTCTAAACCCTAATAAAGAAGATTTAAAAGAGTCTGCCCTTGATTTAGTAGTTTCTGGTACAGATGATGCTATTTTAATGGTTGAATCTGAAGCAAAAAGTCTACCAGAAAGTGTAATGTTAGGGGCAGTTCTATATGGACACAAGCATCTTAGAACTATAATTTCATCTATTAATAAACTAGCAAAAGTAGCTTCTAAAGCACGCATAGTATACACAGTTTATGAAATTAGCAACATCCTTAAGGAGCAGATTAAATCTGGCTTTTTTGGTGAAATTAAGAATGCCTATACAATAGCTTCTAAACAAGACAGAAACATTAAGTTAGCAGAAATTAGGAAAAATGTATTAGAACATATATTTTTAAACGTTGTTGATAATAATGAATATAGCGAAAAAGAAATTATAGAAGCATTTCATTCTATAGAAAAAGATCTAGTAAGATCAAATATTCTGGATGGTAAACCAAGAATCGATGGTAGATGTACAGAAACAATTCGTCCGATAAACGTAAAAATTGGTGTTTTACCGGGTGCTCATGGCTCAGCTTTATTTACTCGAGGTGAAACACAAGCTCTTGTGGTTACAACATTAGGTAGTGATAGAGATGCTCAATTAGTTGAGAGTTTGGATGGTATTGAAAAAGCCAGATATATGCTTCATTATAACTTTCCACCGTATTGTGTTGGTGAATGTGGAATGGTTGGTATGGCACCAAAACGCCGTGAAATTGGTCACGCTAATCTTGCTAAACGTGCTACTAATGCTGTATTCCCTAACGAAGATGTTTACCCGTACGTTGTAAGGGTTGTCTCTGAAATATTAGAGTCAAATGGTTCAAGCTCTATGGCGACTGTGTGTGGTTCATCGCTTTCGATGATGGATGCAGGTGTTCCTATAGCTGAGCCTGTAGCTGGTATTGCGATGGGACTTATTAAAGACGGTTCAAGGTATGCAGTTTTATCTGATATTCTGGGAGATGAAGACCACTTAGGGGATATGGATTTTAAAGTTGCTGGTACTAGATATGGTGTCACAGCTTTACAGATGGATATCAAAATCAAAGGTATTTCTAGAGAGATTTTAGAGCAATCTTTAGAGCAAGCAAGAGTGGGTAGATTACATATTTTAGGTATAATGAATGAGGTTATTAAAGAGCACAAAGAAGATGTTTCATCTGCAGCTCCTCAGATTCATATACTTAACGTTAATCCTAGTAAAATCAAAGATATAGTTGGTCGCGGTGGTTCTACTATAAAAGCAATAGTAGAAAGAACAGGTGCTCAAATAGATACAAACGATACAGGTGAAGTTAAAGTTTTCGCGAAAAACAAAAGCTCTCTTGATATGGCAGTTAAAGAAATAGAAGCTATTGTAGCAGAGGTTGAGGAAGGGCAAGTTTATAAAGGTAAAGTTGTTAAAATCTTAGACTCTGGTGTTTTTGTTAACCTAATGGGCGATAAAGATGGTTATTTATCTTTCCAAGATATTGAACAAACAGGTATAAAATCAAATTCTATAATTGAAGGACAAGGTCTTGAAGTTATAGCCCAAAACATAGATAGAAATGGTAGAGTTAAACTTTCTCTAGTAGCAAGGTAATTTTATGAGTACAGAAGTTCAAAGCGTTGATCCTATTAATTTTACAGATGCAGCTTCTCTAAAAGTTAAAGAACTTATAGAAGAAGAGGGAGATGATTCTCTTAGCTTAAGAGTTTATATAACAGGTGGAGGGTGCTCCGGTTTTCAGTATGCTTTTGCATTTGATAATGAGATAAAGGAAGATGATATTGTTATTACTAAAAATGGAGTTAGACTTTTAGTTGATTCAATGAGTTTTCAATATCTAGTGGGAGCAGATGTAGACTATAAGGATGACATTGAGGGAGCATACTTTGTTATTAGAAACCCAAATGCGAAAACTACGTGTGGTTGTGGCTCATCTTTTTCTGTATAATACATACTCATAATGTTTTTAAATCTTAGTTTGGAATTTTTATGAAGATCGCTAATTTTGAAGTTGGAAATGGCAAACCATTTTTTTTAATGTCTGGACCATGTGTAATAGAGTCCGAACAGATGGCTATGGACACAGCCGGATACCTTACAGAGGTAACAAAAGAGTTAGGTATTAATTTTGTCTATAAATCATCTTTTGATAAAGCTAATCGCTCATCTATCGACAGCTTTAGAGGCTTGGGGGTTGATAAGGGTCTAGAAATTCTATCTAAAGTAAAAAAAGCCTATAATGTCCCAGTTGTGACAGATGTGCATGAAGATACACCTTTTGCGGAGGTTGCAGAAGTTGTTGACGTTTTACAAACGCCAGCTTTTTTATGTCGTCAGACAAATTTTATATTAGACGTATGTAAGCAAAATAAGCCAGTAAATATTAAAAAAGGGCAGTTTTTAGCACCTTGGGATATGCAACATGTGGTAGCTAAAGCAAAATCGACAGGCAATGAAAATATAATGGTTTGTGAAAGAGGTGTTAGCTTTGGCTATAATAATTTAGTTTCAGACATGCGTTCTCTTGAGATAATGAAGTCTACGGGTTGTCCAGTAGTTTTTGACGCTACACACTCTGTTCAGCTTCCAGGTGGCCAAGGTAGTTCTTCTGGTGGTCAAAGAGAGTTTGTACCAGTACTCTCAAAAGCTGCTATTGCAGTTGGTATTGATGGTTTATTTATGGAAACACATCCTAATCCTGACCAAGCAAAAAGTGATGGTCCAAATTCTTTTCCTATGTATAAAATAAAAGATTTTTTAAAGTTATTGAAAGAACTTGATTTTTTAGTAAAATCTCAACCTAAGATACAGCTATAAAAGGAAGTAAGATATAGTGTCAAATAAAGTTTTTATAATGGGCATCGTAGGAGGTTCTGGTTCTGGGAAAACCCTTTTTTCGAATACTGTGGTTGAGATGTTAGAAGCTCACCATCTTGATAAAGTAGCAGTTATCTCTGAAGATAGATACTATAAAGATTGGGGTACAATCCTTGGTCAAGAAAAAGCAGCTAAAGTTAACTACGATCATCCAGATGCTTTTGATCATGCACTTTTAAAGAAAGATCTTGTAAAACTAATAAAAGGTGAAGATATTTACGTTCCATATTATGATTATAATACTCATTCGCGGGTTAGCTGTATGTCGGAGAGGGTAACAAGTGGAGTTAACGTTATAATATTAGAAGGTATTATGCTTTTTAACGATCCAGAGATACTTAATATGATGGATTTTAAAGTATATATGGATACGCCATCAGATTTATGCTTTATAAGACGATTATTGCGAGATCAAAATGAAAGAGGTAGAACAGTTGATTGTGTTGTTAACCAGTATTTAGATACTGTTAGACCTATGCATATAAAGTTCATTGAGCCTTCTAAACGAAAAGCTGATATAATTATCCCGGATGGAGCTCAAAATAAAACTGTAATAGATATTGTTTATAACAAGGTAAAACAATTATTAAAATAAAACGTCCTAAACTAAAGGAGTATAAAATATGGCTAGAGTAACAGTAGAAGATTGTTTAGATAAAGTAGAAACAAGGTTTGATTTAGTGGTATTAGCTTCTATGCGTGCAAATAATATCTTAAAAAGTGGCTACACTGAATCAGGAAATGAAAAAAAAGAGAAGGCAACAGTATTAGCATTAAGAGAAATTGCAGAATCAAAACTTACAGCAGAAGAAATACTAAAAAGTGAGATCGTTGGATAATTAAATAAGCCAAAAAATATTGACTTATTATAAAGTATATATATAATATGTTTTTGTCGGGTGCTTAGCTCAGCTGGGAGAGCATCGCCCTTACAAGGCGAGGGTCGGGGGTTCGAACCCCTCAGCACCCACCACGACAAATTCAAAGGTTTTACTGTAGTTAGATTTTTATAAAATATTACAAAGAAATTACTTAGTTATTTTAAACTTAATTCACGGTCTCACGAAAGTAACAGTAATAATGAGACATATCAAATTAATTTAGTGAATTAGTTTTTATAGTAGCTTAGTATTAAACCCAAGATATTTTATTAATAATTAAAAGCCCAACTTTGATTGTATTTGATAAATTTATTACATAAAATTGCTCTAATTAATTTTTTTAAATAAAATCTGATGGGAAGATCTAGAAAAAATAAGCTCAAAGAGGGGATTTTTGAAGCTGAAATTATATCCTTAAGTCATGATGGTAGAGGTATAGCAAAAGTTGATGGTAAAACCACTTTTATACCTTTTACTTTACCTCAGGAAATAGTCAAATTTGAATATACTTTTTCAAAAGCTAAATTTGATGAAGGTCGAGTGATTGAGTTTGTCAAAAAATCACCAGATAGAATCGCTCCTAAATGTGAGTATTTTGAAACTTGTGGAGGCTGTAATCTACAGCATATGTCATCTATAGCTCAAATCGAGCATAAACAAAATACCTTACTTAACCAGCTAAAATATATTGGACAAGGGGTAGTTCCTGAAAGTATTTTACCGCCTTTACAAACGGAAAATACGGAAGGGTATCGAAATAAAGCTAGGTTAGGTGTTCGTTATGTAAATAAGAAAAATAAAATCCTAGTTGGTTTTAGGGAACGTAATGGCAGGTTCTTAGCAGAAATTGATAAATGTGTAGTCTTAAATCCTAAAATAGGTGAAAAACTATCATATATAGCAAGCTTTATTGAAAAATTATCTATTCATCAGCAAATAGCCCAATTAGAGATAGCTATAGATGACTATAGAACCGCTATTATCTTTAGGCATTTAGAACCATTTACAAATGAAGATATTGAACAATTAAAAAAATTCGGTAGCGAAAATAACTATTGGATTTATCTCCAGCCAAAAGGACCTGATACTGTATTTAGGTTATATCCAGAAAAATCTCAAATACCAACTCAACTTTGTTATCAGCCAGTTGACGGTATAGTAATAAACTTTGAACCGAACGATTTTACTCAAGTAAATAGTAATATAAATAGAAAAATGATCCAAAGAGCTATAACTCTTTTGGACGTATCAAAAGATGATTCAATTATTGATTTATTTTGTGGTTTAGGTAACTTCACACTTCCATTATCACAATATGCTAAATTTGTTATAGGAGTAGAAGGTGAGCAAGCTATGGTTGAGCGAGCAATACAGACAGCAAATAATAATAATATTTCTAATGTGAAGTTTTATACTGCTAACTTATTTGAGAGTTTCGAGGCTAAAGAGTGGTTCAGTAACTTTGAGTATAATAAAATGCTACTAGATCCTCCAAGAGCTGGAGCTTTAGAGGTTTGCCAAAATATCGACAAATTTGACGTTCAAAAAATAGTATATGTATCATGTGATACTGCAACTTTAGCTAGAGATGCTGGGATTTTAGTTAACCAAAAAGGATACAAGCTCGTACATGCTGGGGTAATGGATATGTTTCCTCATACTATGCATGTTGAATCTATAGCAGTTTTTGAAAAAACTTTTTAGGTACTATAGCAGGCTAAAATTATATGGTGCTATAGAACTAATGGTAAATGATTTTGCTTAATTGTACAATTTTATAGCTATTGTTTTATAATTTAAAGGTAACCAAAATGCTAAGCATAATTTTAAGGAAATTTTATACTCAAACATATACATACTTGGCTAGTTTTAAAGATTTTAAAAAAGAAGATATCTTCAGCGGCTGGAGTAAAAAAGAGATAACTTGGTTATTTGTTTGTATATTATTAACAGGTATGACAAGTATTTTAACCCAAGCAGAGGCCATTATTTTTATATATTCACTGCTAAGTATAATTAACCTTATATTGGTTGCAAAAGGTAAACTTTTAAACTATTTTATAGGTATAGTTAGCTGCTTTTTATATGCTATTATTTCTTTACAGAATCAGGTATATGGACAATTTTTGCTATTTATATTGTTTTTTACTCCAATGCAATTTTATGGTTGGTACATCTGGTCAGACCCTGAGAATATGCATACTAGCTCAACAGTAAAAGCTAGGCGATTGACTTTAAAACAGTTTTTATCGATTTTAATTATAGTTGCGATATGCGCGTCTTTATACGGCTATTTCATTTTATACAAACTTTTTGGGCAACATATAGGTTTATTAGCTGATTCTTTGGTGGGAGTAGTTTCTGTAATAGCATTCTTACTGATGGTGAGATCTTATGCTGAACAGTGGGTACTGTGGGTTATTATAGATATTTTAACAATTGTGATTTGGTTAGATGGTTTAGTAGGTAAAGAAATTACGTTGGCTTTAATTCCAGTTGTTATAACTAGAACTTTGACTTTAATTAATGCATTTTATGGTTATATTAGTTGGTTAAAAATGAATAAAATGCAAACTAAGGAAATAAAATGGTAATAAATGTGTTCTAGAAATTCTTTACTCAAATTAGAAGTTATTTATTATAGTCTACTAAAAACAAATTTTATCTGCGTAATTAACTTAACTTGTAAATCACCATTCTATATAATTTACAATTAGAAGCAAAAAATATTTAATTTAAATGACTGTTAGGCAAACACTTTTTCTAATTTTGACACCAATTATAGCAATGTGTGTACTATCTTTTGGTAATGGCTTTTTTACTACTTTTTCTTCAATCGAGCTTAATACTCTTGGAAGATCTAATTTTATAATAGGGATCATCTCGGCCGCATACTTTTTTGGTATGACTACAGGTTCTTATTTTTCTCAGTTTACAATTACAAGGGTAGGGTATATTAGAGCTTTTGTACTATTTGCTTCTTTAATGGCTATAAGTACACTAATACTTGGTATT
This sequence comes from Allofrancisella inopinata, assembly GCF_012222965.1. Classification (NCBI taxonomy): domain Bacteria; kingdom Pseudomonadati; phylum Pseudomonadota; class Gammaproteobacteria; order Thiotrichales; family Francisellaceae; genus Allofrancisella; species Allofrancisella inopinata. The sequence continues at coordinate 594,756 of NZ_CP038241.1, forward strand.
TTTAAGGGGATTTTTGTTTGGATATTTTTTAGGTTCACGTGTGGATATGCTTTAGCAGCTTTATTTTTAATTATAGAAAGTTGGTGTATTTTATCATCTGATAAAAAAAATAGAGGATTAGTGTTTTCAATATACCTACTTGTATATTACGGTACACAAGCTCTTTCACAGCTAATGATAAACTTTAATTTTAGTGAAACTTTGCTAGCATATTGTTTTATCTCTTCTTTGTGTAGTATATCTATTGTCCTTATGGCGTTTACAAGTACGGTGGCTCCTGTGCCTAATTCAGAAGAGGTTTGTTCACCTATAAAAATTATAAAAAAAGTGCCACTTGCAATGGTAGCTAGTGTTATAGGGGGGGCATTGTTAGGCTCAATATATACTTTGCTCCCTATATTCTTAGTTAGAGTTGATATTACGCATAATATGCTGTCAATTTTAATGATGACGACTATTTTAGGAGGGATGTTACTACAAGTTCCTATAGGTAAGCTATCTGATTTGATCGATCGTAGAAAAGTCATATTATTAGTAGCTTTCGGGCTTATAATAACTTCAGTTTGTATTTGTCTATTTTACAAAACTCATTTATTGTTTTTTATAGCAGTCTTTTTATTTGGTGGGTGTGCTTTTGTGGTGTATCCTTTATCAATATCTCATGCTAGTGATTTTTTAGACGAGCATGAAATTTTAGGAGCTATAGGTGTAATAACCATTGCATATGGAGTTGGTTCTGTTATTGGACCTATAATAATTTCTAATATTATGGATTTTGTAGGCCCATTTGGTTTTTTTATCATAACAGCTTTATTCAGTACATTATTATGTTTATATACATTTTATAGATTATCAGCAAGAAAATCTGCTACAGGAACAGTACAATTCACACCGATATCTCCTGAAAGTGTAGGGTTTAGTGAAGCTCAAGAAGTTGTTTCAGATAAGCTTATAGAGTAAGCGACATACTAAGTATATTGATTGCAAAGCTATTACACCTAGCTTATAATGACACATTCAAGGTTTCAAAAGACTTAATTTACCTAAAGGAGAATAGTTATGTCATCGTTAATTAAGCAAGTTGTTGCTAGACAGATATTAGATTCACGTGGAAACCCTACTGTTGAAGTAGATGTTGTTTTAGAAAGTGGTGCTTTTGGTAGAGCTGGGGTGCCTTCTGGAGCATCTACAGGGATTAAAGAAGCATTAGAACTTAGAGATGGTAATAAGGACATTTATTTAGGAAAAAGTGTTTATAAAGCAGTTGAAAATGTTAACACTAAAATTGCTCAAGCTATAAAAGGACTAGATGCTTTAGACCAAAGATTAGTTGATAAAACTATGATAGATTTAGATGCCACAGAAAATAAAAAAAACCTAGGTGCAAATGCTATCTTAGGTGTATCTCTGGCTACAGCTAGAGCAGCAGCTTCACATTTAAGAAAACCTTTTTATCGTTACCTAATGGATGTACAAGAATATCTCATGCCTGTTCCAATGATGAACGTTATCAATGGTGGTGCTCATGCGGATAACAATGTTGATATGCAAGAGTTCATGATAGTACCAGCAGGTTTTGAGAGTTTTTCAGAAGCACTAAGATGTGGTACAGAAGTTTTTCATACTCTAAAGAAAGTTTTAATAGAAGATGGTTACAGTATAGCTGGTGTCGGAGATGAGGGTGGGTATGCTCCAGATCTTCCATCAAATGAAGCTGCTATAGAAGCTATATTAAAAGCAGTGAAAAAAGCAGGTTATGAGCCAGGTAAGCATGTATTTATTGCTTTAGATCCAGCAAGTAGCGAGTTTTACAAAGATGGTAAGTATGAGCTTAAGTCAGAAAATAAATCTTTAACAAGTCAAGAAATGGTTGATTACTACGCTACGTGGGTTGAAAAATATCCTATAATTTCTATCGAAGATGGTCTTGCAGAAGAAGATTGGGATGGCTGGAAATTATTAACAGAAAAACTTGGTTCGAAAGTACAATTAGTTGGAGATGATTTATTTGTAACAAATCCTAGCATATTATCTAAAGGTATTGAAAAAGGTGTGGCTAATTCTATTTTAATTAAATTAAACCAAATAGGATCTTTAACAGAAACATTTGAGGCTATGGCTATGGCTGGTCAAGCAGGGTACACTTGTGTGGTTTCACATCGTTCAGGTGAGACTTCTGATACTATTATAGCGGATTTAGCAGTAGCTACTTGTTCTGGACAAATAAAGACAGGCTCTCTTTCTAGATCTGATCGTATAGCTAAATATAATCAATTACTTAGAATAGAAGAAGAGTTAGGTGAAAATGCAATCTACCCGGGTATAAAAGCGTTTGTGTTTAACTCTGATGAAGAAGAACCTCAAGAAATAGTAGTACAAGAAACTGAAAATGAAAAAGTTGTTGTTCAAGTTCAAGAGTAAACTTTTTTAAAAAAATGAGCATTAAATCTAATACTTTCTTTTATATTTTTATATCTATAGTGTTGCTCTTGATTACTATCTTACAATATAATTTGTGGTTTAGTAATACAGGATTACTTAGTTATGAGCACTTAAAAAAAGCAGTAAAAACTCAAACAAAGGGAGTCCAAGAGCAATATCAGACTAATGCACAATTATATTCTGAGGTTGTTTCTTTACGTAAAAATAGCGAAGTACTAGAGAGTCTCGCCCGCCAAAATATGGGCTTTATAAAGAAAGGTGAGGTCTTTTATAGTGTCAAATGATTCTAGTAAATATGTAATAATTCCAGCCGCGGGCATTGGATCTAGAATGGCACTTGATATTCCTAAACAGTATTTTAAGCTTTCAAATAATAAAACTATCCTAGATACAGCTTTAGAGAAATTTATAAAACCTGATTTTTTTGATAAGGTCATAGTAGCTCTTAATAAAGATGATAACTTCTGGAAAGATTCTATATATTTTAGTCATCCTAAAGTAGTTACTTGTCTAGGGGGAGAGACACGTTTTGATAGTGTCTATAACGCTTTAAAACAGATACAAATAAGATCCCAGACTACCTGGATATTTGTTCATGACGCAGCAAGACCAAATGTTACATTCCAAGACACTAAAAATTTGTATGAAGCTGTTAAATTGTCTAAAAGTAAAAGTGGGATCTTAGGTATTAGAGCCTTTGAAACGGTTAAGCAGGTGACTTCTAATAGCCCAATTACTATAGATAAAACACTTAATCGTGATAACATATGGTTAGCTCAAACTCCACAATTATGTGAGCTTAGTTTGTTGTATAATGCTTTTGAATACTGCTGGCTTAATGATTTAGCAAAGCTAGTTACAGATGAAGCATCAGCATTAGAATTATATGGAAGCAGTCCTTTAATTATCCAAGGATCTAGAAGTAATATTAAAGTAACGACTCAAGAAGATTTAGAGCTAATAAACTGGTTGTGCCAAAACTAGCCTAGCTAAGTAGTAATCCTATTATGTATCCAAAAATTATTATACATCCTATTATCACTAATAATGAATCTAATATAACCTTACGATACTCTTTACATTTAACATTTTTATAGATGATTAATACAGGTAGTATGTATAATAAAAAAGCTACTGTTGGGGCGACCAGAATTCCTATTATGTGGAGTATACTAAAATTACATATTGTACAAACCCATAAAACTAAAAAAATAATAGCTATACAAAGGGTATTAATTAAAGAGTCTTTTACTTGTATATTACAAACACCTTTAAATAAATATCTGAACAAAAACTTTAAAGCTTCTTTTGAACCTATATAGCAGCCAATAAAAGAACTTATAATAGCTGTAAATACTATCATTGGTGCTAATATCTTTAAAAAAGTATTAGGGTGTTGCTCTTGTATTAGAGTTACTATAGAAAGATTATTAATGTTAGCCATATGAAGGTCAGCTACTGTAGTGCTTAATAAACATGAAGTTACAAAAAGTAGTACAAAAATAAATAGGATTAATGAATTAACCTTAAGTATTTTATATACTTTAGCTTTTTCATCCTCATGTTTAAGTTTGATATTTTCTCTGTAGAATATTACTAAGCTAGAAATAACAGGTGAATGATTCATTGACAATACAAGGATAGGTAAGACCATGAGTAATCCTTTTATGTAACTAATAAAACTAAAACTACTTTCAGTTATAAATTTGCCATTCCAGTAAGGAATTATATATATAGACAGAGTAATAACTAATATTATAAGGAATAAAACTGTAAACTGCATAAATCTAAGTATTATATTTATTCCTAAAGATACTATTATTAAAAGGGTTGATAAAATAAAAAAACTAAACCAAATACTTTGAGAGAGGTTGGAGTCCGTAATATTGTAATATAATAAGAAGTTACCTAATTCGCTATTTAGACCTATAGAGTACATGGGCATATTTAAGAAAATAGCAAAAAAGTACAGTACCACACATATTAAACCAAGTAGTTTCCCTAGATTATGTGTAAAAACTTCTGCGATACCGCCATCATTAGCTCCAATAACAATGTTAGCCATGTTTTTATGAGAGTAGTAAGTTAAAGGAAGTGCCAAGATGAGTACTGTGGTTAATGCCCAAAAACCACTGTCACCAGCTTGAATAGGTAAGTAAAGAAGCCCTGCTCCAACAGCTGTTCCAAAAAGTGTGAAAACCCATTGTGTGTCTATTTTTATAGTATTTGTATGATTTGTTTTTTTCACCTTTTGCTCCAATCCAGTATTACTTTACCACACTTGCCACTTTTCATAATTTCGAAAGCTTCTTGGTAGTCATTTATATTAAATCTATGTGTAATCACAGAATTCATATCTAGTCCAGCTTGGACCATACTAGACATTAGATACCACGTTTCAAACATTTCTCTACCATATATGCCTTTTAATATAAGACCTTTGAACAATATTGCACCCCAATCAATAGTGATATCCCCAGATGAAATACCTAGTAAAGACATCTTACCACCATGATTCATTACATTTAACATCATTGAAATTGCTGAATTTATACCTGACATTTCTAAACCTACATCAAAGCCTTCTGTCATACCAATTTCAGACATTATATCTTTCATTTTTTTGGTCAATTCATCTTGTGATTTAAAATTTCCCACGTTAAAAGCAAAAGTAGCACCAAAATCTTTTGCCTTCTTAAGTCGATATTCATTGATGTCAGTTACAACAATTCTTCTAGCGCCACAAAACCTGGCAATTTTAACAGCCATAAGGCCAATTGGACCAGCTCCTGTAATAAGGACATCTTCTCCAGTTAGATTAAATGATAAAGCAGTGTGCACCGCGTTACCAAGAGGATCAAAAATACTAGCAATATCATCACAGATGGTGTCAGGAACTTTAAAAACATTAACAGCAGGTATTACTAAGTATTCAGCAAAAGCTCCCTGTACATTTACTCCAACACCTACCGTGGACCTACACAGATGACGTTTTCCTGCTTTACAATTACGACAAAGTTCACACACTAAATGTCCTTCACCAGAGACTCTATCGCCTATATTTAATCCTTTTACCCCATCACCTTTGGCTGCTACTTCACCAACAAACTCATGCCCTATAATCATAGGAACTGGGATTGTTTGTTGAGACCATTTGTCCCAGTTATATATATGTAGATCTGTGCCGCAGATAGCAGTTTTTCTTATTTTAATTAAAACGTCATTATAACCATATTCTGGTATAGCAGCGTCATTTATCATCCAAATTCCAGGCTCTTTTTTTAACTTTGCTAAAGCTTTCATGTTTAAAAAATCCCTTATGTAGTTTTGTTTATTAAAGCTGTTGCTTAAATCTTAGTATTATAGCTAACTACGTTAAAAAGTAGTACGTCATTCAGTTAGGATTGACCACGTAATCTACAGGAGTAGTTTGATTTTAAGCTATTCCAGCTTACAACAGTCCCATAAATGCTCATAGGTATATTAGGGTTAATTTTTATTCTCATCAAAAATGCTGAAAATAGTAAGCTTATACTTTGTTTGATATGAGTTTAAATTAACAAGTTTTTATTTTCTAAATTATGTCAAGCATTATATGATGTTCAGCTCTTTAGCTGCTTTTGTAAAGCTATCCACAGCTTTATCTATTTGCTCAAAAGTATGGGCAGCTGACATTTGAGTTCTAATTCGGGCTTTGCCTTTTGGAACTACAGGGTATGAAAAAGCTATAACATAAATACCATATTCTAGAAGTTTATCAGCAAGAATTGCTGCTGTTTTTTCATCGTATATCATTACTGGGATAATAGGATGTTCCCCAGGAACCAGATCAAAACCAGCTGCTGACATTTTTGTTCTAAATCGTTGCTGGTTTGCTTGGAGTTGTTCCCTTAGGTGGTTAGAATTTTTAGTTATTTCAAGAGCTTTTAGAGATGTTTTTGTAATAATAGGTGCTAAAGCATTTGAGAATAAATATGGACGAGATAGATTTTTTAATAAATCTACTACTTCTTTTTTTGCGCATATATATCCACCAGATGCTCCACCTAAGCCTTTTCCGAGAGTTCCTGTTAAAATATCCACACGACCCATAACATTACAATGCTCTATTGAGCCTTTACCATTTTTTCCTACAAAACCAGCAGCATGAGAGTCATCAACCATAACTATAGCATTATATTTATCAGCTAGATCACAAATTGATTTTAAATCTGCGATTATACCATCCATAGAAAAAACGCCATCTGTAGCAATCATCTTAAATCTAGCTCCAGCTTTATCAGCTTCGATAAGCTTATCTTCTAGTTCTTTCATATTATTGTTATCGTATCTAAATCTCATAGCTTTACAAAGTCTAACACCATCAATTATACTGGCATGATTTAGAGAATCACTTATGATAGCATCTTCTTTTGTGAGTAGAGTTTCAAATAATCCAGCATTAGCATCAAAGCAAGAAGGGTATAAAATAGTATCTTCAAATTCAAAAAAATTACTCAACTCTTTTTCTAATTGTTTATGCACACTATTTGTTCCACAAATAAACCTTACAGATGCCATACCATATCCACATTCTTCAATATGCTCTTTTGCATAAGCAACTAGTTCTGGATTATTCGCAAAACCAAGGTAATTGTTTGCACAGAAATTAATTAAAGTCTTGCCATTTTCTAGAGTTATTAACGGTTCTTGGGGAGTTATTATAATTCGCTCACTTTTATAGGTTCCTGCATCTTTGATTTCTTTAATTTTATCTCTAATACTACAATAAAAGCTTTTATCCATATAGTTAACCTCATTTCTACTAATGACAAAAAATAATATATATAAATATAGCGGAAATTAGTACATTTTGGAAACAATTTGGTTAAAAGTGCTTAAGAATATTAGGAACATAAAAGAAGAAAGAAAGGTTCTCTCTTTTAGAATTTAATTACTCGGCAAAAGCATCTTGCGAGTAATTTGCTAAACTATTGACGTTATCACCAGTAATAACATTTTGGTAGTAAGTAGAAGCTGTACCCATTGCTGGTTGGTTTATAGCCCAGAACATAGATCCACCAAAACCTTTTTGGGCAATGTAGTCAATCATTTGTTTATCAAGCTCCAATCCTTCCCATTCTCCAGATGCAGCTTGCCCACCTGGTTCAAAGCCAAGAACCACTAAGCTAGGGTTTACATATTTAGAGAAGCTGTTTAACATATCCTCATAAACGGCTTTAGTCCAAGTTTTGCCATTAGGCATATCATTAGGACTTACATCATAAGCCATTATATTTACCCAATTGACAACCTCATCTAATGAAGATTCATTGTCTTTTAACCATTTTTCAATAGCTATACCTTCTCCATCAGAATTAAAGTCAGCTGCAAAACCGTGATCTTTACTACTTTCAAAGAAAGCGTTAAATCTTGTAGTATAACCTATTTGCTTATCACTCATGCCTTCATCATCTAGTTTTTTTCTTAAGGTTTTAAGAGTTTTAGCTAAAGTTGCTAATTGTTGCTCTTTATTAGGGTTGGGTGAACCATCAGCTAATTGACTTAAATGTTCCCAGTCAAAATCTACGCCATCACCACCAAGTTTTAATAGTTCGATAACCTGATTAACAAAAGCGTCTATTTGATCATCACTAATTGTTTGCTGTAGGTCAGACCAGCCACCAATTGCCCATATAAATTTTCCATTGTTAGCATGCGTTAAACTTATAAGAGAGTCTATACGTACTCTTTGCCAATTATAGTTATTGTCCCACGGGTTTTGATAGTTACCCATAACACTTAGAACATCAGCGCCAGCCATACTTTCATTTATATGACCACTATTCCATTTTTTATTAGCAGGATTTTCTGGATTTGGCGAGCTATCTAATGTTAAGAAAGAATATAGTACATGAGTATATGGAGCCACATCTTCAGCACTACCTTTATAGTCACCGCTTATTAAACCTGGCTTCCAGTTTTCCCAGTAACCTATAACTTTCTTACCTGATTCAATAGGAGCGACTTGTTCAAAAGTTAAATTAACATTTTGCTCGTTTTGATCAGCGACAAAGGAGCTAGGAGTTATACTAGCCTTATATCCAGAGATTTTATCTGCTGTCACAGTCCAAGTATCACCATTTTTTGGTAATTCTTCTGTATATACACCATTATCTGATACTTCTAATAACTGACTAGAGCCACTATTGCTTGTAAAATGTAAAGTTGTTTGTTTGCCTGTTGGCATACCTGCTATAGTTACATTTACTTTTGCACTAGCTACTTTTTCAGTAGTAAAGTTAAGTTGAGCATCTGTACGGCTACCTGTAGTAACTGTTACAACTATTGGCTTAGCTGTATAGCTATAGCCACCATATGTAAAGCTTTTAGCAGAAATAGTATATTTTAAGCCCTCTTCTGAGGCTGGTAAATTATCTATTACTGTAGCTGATGTGAAGTTAACTTCTCCTTGTGCTACTATATCTCCAGAGCTGTTATTAATTGTGTAGGTAGTTGACTTGATTGCGTTACTATCTGCACTAGCTGTTAGGTTTATAGATCCTACTTGTGCTTGCTCGTAATTTACAGTAATGTTTTTAGTTTCATCTTTAGCTATAGAGAAACTACTAGGTGTTGCTGTACCTTGACTTGTTCCAATTGTTGATACATTAACTTTTAACTTACCAGCTGGTACATCTATTTTAGTTTTAGAACCCCATGCAACATTTTTAACCTCTGCTACCTTAATATCATTTTCATTGAAAATACTTATACTAGGCTTCTCATCTGATGTTATAAAGCTAGGTTTAGTAGGTATTGTAAAGTCTAGAGTAGCTTTTTCTTCTGCTTGACATAATGTCCAAGCATTTGTTTCTTTAGGAGACTTGCTTGTCCACCAGTCTCCTAATAATTGATAAATAGATCCATCGTATTTAACAAAAGCTTTTTTTATAGCCTGCCCAATATCCTTGATCTGTAGATTTAAACTCTGCTACGTTACTTGGTATAGTATCGCAGTCACCAGGGGCTGGAGCAGGTTTTGCTGTATAGGTTAATGCAATAATTGTAGTAGCAGCAGAAACTGTTACTGTAGAAGGAGAAATTGTTCCTTCATCACCTTTAAGTTTAACAGTATAAGTTTCTGAGCCATCTTTTGGATATTCTAAAGTAACTTTACCATTTGAAACAGTAGAAGTACCTTTTGAGCTTACAAAATCAATTTGTGCTGTAGTAGGAAGATCACCTTGAATAGAAACACTTGCTGTAATCTTTTCAGATGGAGTTGGACTTGGACCAGGGCCTACTTCATCCCAAGCTTCCGTACCATATATACCAGAAGGTCTATACGCTGCTGATTTACACCAACCTTCATATGGCCAAGGTTTACATTTATAAGTTTTGCTTTGATCAGTTACAACGGTACCTGCAGAGTAGCTACTTAGGTCAGAAGTAGACCAAGCTTCAACGGCAAAAGCTGAAGAGCCCATGAGAGATAGGGTTACTACTGAGATTAATTTTCTTTTTATATTCATATTTTTCTCCTTAGTTTTAACATAAACCATTATGTTTACTAACTACAATTATAATCTTAAGTCAACAAGTTTGGTAGGGGTATAATTAATAGATATTAGTTAAAATTAATTAGTAATACAAAGGTATATAAAGTGATAAAGATATTTAAACCACTTGTGGGACTGTTGCAAACTAAAATTATATGTTTCTAATCGTGTTAAAACTATGATTTTAGAATGTTTTTACCTCGTTATTCTTATCTAATACAAACGTGCAATAGCTCCACAATATTTAATAAGCAATTACCTACAGAATTCTAAATCCTAGAAAAACTTCAAAAATTTCATAAAAAGCTCTTGCGTTGAGAGAGGGAGGTGTGTATTATATGTCTTCACTGGCTGACGGGTGATGTTAGCGGTAGAGAGGGGCTTGATGCCTGGAGATATTTAAGAGATATATTAAATACAAACACTTTGTTGAAGAATTTGAGTTTAGTGATTGAGTCAGAGAATTAGATTAAACTGAAGAGTTTGATCCTGGCTCAGATTGAACGCTGGTGGTATGCTTAACACATGCAAGTCGAACGGTAGCAGGTCTTCGGATGCTGACGAGTGGCGGACGGGTGAGTAACGCGTAGGAATTTACCCATTTGAGGGGATACCAGTTGGAAACGACTGTTAATACCGCATAATATCTGAGGATTAAAGGTGGCAACTTGTTGCTGCCGCGAATGGATGAGCCTGCGTTGGATTAGCTAGTTGGTAGGGTAAGGGCCTACCAAGGCGACGATCCATAGCTGATTTGAGAGGATGATCAGCCACATTGGGACTGAGACACGGCCCAAACTCCTACGGGAGGCAGCAGTGGGGAATATTGGACAATGGAGGAAACTCTGATCCAGCAATACCATGTGTGTGAAGAAGGCCTTAGGGTTGTAAAGCACTTTAGTTAGGGAGGAAGGTCTATTAGTTAATAGCTAATGGAATTGACGTTACCTAAAGAATAAGCACCGGCTAACTCCGTGCCAGCAGCCGCGGTAATACGGGGGTGCAAGCGTTAATCGGAATTACTGGGCGTAAAGGGTCTGTAGGTGGTTTGATAAGTCAGATGTGAAAGCCCAGGGCTCAACCTTGGAACTGCATTTGATACTGTCAAACTAGAGTATGGTAGAGGAATGGGGAATTTCTGGTGTAGCGGTGAAATGCGTAGAGATCAGAAGGAACACCGATGGCGAAGGCAACATTCTGGACTAATACTGACACTGAGGGACGAAAGCGTGGGGATCAAACAGGATTAGATACCCTGGTAGTCCACGCTGTAAACGATGAGTACTAGCTGTTGGGTTCGGTGTAAAGGGCCTAGTGGCGTAGCTAACGCGATAAGTACTCCGCCTGGGGACTACGGCCGCAAGGCTAAAACTCAAAGGAATTGACGGGGACCCGCACAAGCGGTGGAGCATGTGGTTTAATTCGATGCAACGCGAAGAACCTTACCTGGTCTTGACATCCACAGAACTTTTCAGAGATGAATTGGTGCCTTCGGGAACTGTGTGACAGGTGCTGCACGGCTGTCGTCAGCTCGTGTTGTGAAATGTTGGGTTAAGTCCCGCAACGAGCGCAACCCCTATTGATAGTTACCATCATTAAGTTGGGTACTCTATTGAGACTGCCGCTGACAAGGCGGAGGAAGGTGGGGACGACGTCAAGTCATCATGGCCCTTACGACCAGGGCTACACACGTGCTACAATGGGTATTACAGAGGGCTGCCAAACCGCGAGGTGGAGCGAAACTCAGAAAGGTACTCTTAGTCCGGATTGTTCTCTGCAACTCGAGAGCATGAAGTCGGAATCGCTAGTAATCGCGAATCAGAATGTCGCGGTGAATACGTTCCCGGTCTTGTACACACCGCCCGTCACACCATGGGAGTGGGTTGCTCCAGAAGTAGATAGCTTAACGGATGGGCGTTTACCACGGAGTGATTCATGACTAGGGTGAAGTCGTAACAAGGTAGCCGTAGGGGAACCTGCGGCTGGATCACCTCCTTAAAGGAAATACGAAAAGAATAATAAGAATAGAGCTTAATTGCTAATTCAGATGAATTGATAGAGTGTTTGTAGCTAATATATTTTAGTGTAAATAAGATACGGGTCTGTAGCTCAGTTGGTTAGAGCGCACCCCTGATAAGGGTGAGGTCGGTAGTTCAAGTCTACTCAGACCCACCATTTTTTTTTTGGCCCATAGCTCAGCTGGGAGAGCACCTGCTTTGCACGCAGGGGGTCAGCGGTTCGATCCCGCTTGGCTCCACCAATATTTTATTTGCATGAATATAGAGATATTTAACAATTTAGTATAGAAATAGACTTAAGAGAATAAGTGCAAGCGGTGGATGCCTTGGCATTCAGAGGCGAAGAAGGACGTGTTAGTCTGCGATAAGTCTGGGGTAGCTGACAAATAAGCGTTGATCCCGGAATTTCCGAATGGGGAACCCGGCTGGAGCAGTCCAGTCACTTTATCTGATATAAGATAGAGAGCGAACGAGGGGAACTGAAACATCTAAGTACCCTTAGGAAGAGAAATCAATTGAGATTCCCATAGTAGTGGCGAGCGAAGTGGGAAGAGCCTGGTATGATATAATTTTAATTATAGTAGAACAAGTTGGGAAGCTTGACGATAGAGGGTGATAGTCCCGTATACGAAATGATTAAGATGGAACTAAGCATACGAACAAGTAGGACGGGGCACGAGAAACCTTGTTTGAACATGGGGGACCATCCTCCAAGGCTAAATACTCCTGAATGACCGATAGTGAACTAGTACCGTGAGGGAAAGGTGAAAAGAACCCTAATAAAGGGAGTGAAATAGAATCTGAAACCGCTTGCATACAAGCAGTAGGAGCATGATTTAGTCATGTGACTGCGTACCTTTGTATAATGGGTCAGCGAGTTACTTTTAGTGGCGAGGATAACTGAATAAGGGATCCGTAGCGAAAGCGAGTTTTAATAGGGCGACTAGTCGCTAGGAGTAGACCCGAAACCGGCGCGATCTATCCATGGCCAGGTTGAAGGTTAGGTAATACTAACTGGAGGACCGAACCCGGTACTGTTGCAAAAGTATGGGATGAGCTGTGGATCGGAGTGAAAGGCTAATCAAGCACGGAGATAGCTGGTTCTCCCCGAAAACTATTTAGGTAGTGCCTCGTGAATTGACTGATTGGGGTAAAGCACTGTTTCGACTAGGGGGCTTTTACGAGCTTACCGAACTCGATGCAAACTCAGAATACGATCAAGTTTTATCACGGGAGACACACGGCGGGTGCTAAGGTCCGTCGTGGAAAGGAAACAGCCCAGACCGCCAACTAAGGTCCCTAAGTCATAGCTAAGTGGGAAACGAAGTGGGAAGGCCCAGACAGCCAGGAGGTTGGCTTAGAAGCAGCCATCCTTTAAAGAAAGCGTAATAGCTCACTGGTCGAGTCGGCCTGCACGTAAGATTTAACGGGGCTAAGCTATGCACCGAAGTTGCGGAATATATTTAATATATTGGTAGGGGAGCGTTCTGTAAGCCGATGAAGGTGAATTGAGAAGTTTGCTGGAGGTATCAGAAGTGCGAATGCTGACATGAGTAACGTAAAATAAGTGAGATTCTTATTGGCCGAAAACCCAAGGATTCCTACGCAATGTTAATCAACGTAGGGTAAGCCGGCCCCTAAGGCGTAGCTGAAGAGTGAAGTCGATGGGAAACAGGTTAATATTCCTGTGCTGCTTATATGAACGAAGGAGGGACGGAGAAGGCTAGGTAGGCTTGGCGCATGGTTGTCCAAGTGAAAGTAAGTAGGTAGAGTTATTAGGCAAATCCGGTAACTTGATAATCTGAGATACGAGACGAAGCCAAATTTATTTGGCGAAGCTACTGATGCCCTGCTTCCAGGAAAAGCTTCTAAGTATATTGTATAAGTAACCGTACTGTAAACCGACACTGGTGGGTAGGTAGAGAATACTAAGGCTATGAGAGAACTCTGGTGAAGGAACTAGGCAAAATGACACCGTAACTTTGGAAGAAGGTGTGCCCTTAATGGTGAAGTACTTGCTACGTAAGCTGTTGAGGGTTGCAAATACCAGGTGGCTGCGACTGTTTATCAAAAACACAGCACTCTGCGAACTCGAGAGAGGAAGTATAGGGTGTGACGCCTGCCCGGTGCTGGAAGGTTAATTGAAGGGGTTAGCTTAGGCGAAGCTCTGGATCGAAGCCCCAGTAAACGGCGGCCGTAACTATAACGGTCCTAAGGTAGCGAAATTCCTTGTCGGGTAAGTTCCGACCTGCACGAATGGCGTAACGATGGCCACACTGTCTCCACCAGAGGCTCAGTGAAATTGAAATCGCTGTGAAGATGCAGCGTACCCGCGGTTAGACGGAAAGACCCCGTGAACCTTTACTATAGCTTTGCACTGGACTTTGATCATTTATGTGTAGGATAGGTGGGAGACTAAGAAGCATGGTCGCTAGATCATGTGGAGTCGACCTTGAAATACCACCCTTGAATTATTGAAGTTCTAACTCAGTTGAAAGACGAGGACAGTGTATGGTGGGTAGTTTGACTGGGGCGGTCTCCTCCTAAAGAGTAACGGAGGAGTACGAAGGTGCACTCGGTATGGTCGGAAATCATACCAAGAGTATAAAGGCAAAAGTGCGCTTGACTGCGAGAGTGACGGCTCGAGCAGGTACGAAAGTAGGTCTTAGTGATCCGGTGGTTCTGTGGAAAAGGCCATCGCTCAACGGATAAAAGGTACTCCGGGGATAACAGGCTGATTCCTCCCAAGAGTTCATATCGACGGAGGAGTTTGGCACCTCGATGTCGGCTCATCACATCCTGGGGCTGAAGCAGGTCCCAAGGGTATGGCTGTTCGCCATTTAAAGTGGTACGCGAGCTGGGTTCAGAACGTCGTGAGACAGTTCGGTCCCTATCTGCCGTGGGCGTTAGAGATTTGAGAAGAGTTGCTCCTAGTACGAGAGGACCGGAGTGAACGAACCACTGGTGTTCCGGTTGTTTCGCCAGAAGCATTGCCGGGTAGCTACGTTCGGACGGGATAACCGCTGAAAGCATCTAAGCGGGAAGCCTCCTTCAAGATTAGATCTCTCAGGTTTAAAACCTGTAAGGAACGTTGGAGACTACGACGTTGATAGGCTGGGTGTGGAAGTGCAGTAATGTATGTAGCTTACCAGTACTAATGATCCGAGAGACTTAAGTCTATTTCTATGCTGAATTGTTAAATATCTTTATAATCCAAAACTCAAGTTTTGGCGATGATAGCTTGTAGGAACCACCTGATCCCTTTCCGAACTCAGAAGTGAAACTACAACACGCCGATGATAGTCTGGCTCTTGCCCAGGTGAAAGTAGGTAGTCGCCATCTTTTTTAAAAAAACAACAGAGCAATAAATACAAAAATATTAATTAAAAGCTTTGTCTTCGTTTATCCACAAAATTACTAGATTAGGTAAAACAGTTTGGGCTCTTTCATATTGATAATCATCTGGATAAGCTCTTATATCATCAAGTAACTTTGCTTGGGTTAGTTTAATTTCAGGCCTAGATTTGGTAACCTTGGGGTTAATTTGTTTACTCCATAAGTATACTGAATTTTTACTAATCTTAAATCTATCTGCTGTAGCTTGGTATGTTAAACCTTCAGACTCTTTTATCGATAATACTTTCTTACGAAAATCTAGTGAATAGGTCATTGGATCAAATACAAAATATTATAACTAAAATATAGTAATTTAGCTATATTTAGTAAATTTAATTTTCTTCTTTTGTAGGGATGCTAGTTCTTCTGCAGATTCTTGCTGTAATGAAAATTTAAGACTTCTCTTTTTATTGATATTTTCCAATAATAGAATCGGATCATTATTATTAAATTCATAATTATTTAATGATGTAAAGATATTTGTTGTCATATTTGAAGACCTTGATATAACGGTGTTACACAAGTTATTAAAAGAATTTTTAGGAGAGAAAGATGGGCCCATATTATTTTGGTTATTATTGAAATCAAAAGAATTTTTACGAGATAGAGAGAAGTCTATATTATTTTGATTATTATTAAAGTCAAAAGAATTTTTAGGAGAGAAAGATGGGCCCATATTATTTTGGTTATTATCGAAATCAAAAGAATTTTTACGAGATAGAGAGAAGTCTATATTATTTTGATTATTATTAAAGTCAAAAGAATTTTTAGGAGAGAAAGATGTGCCCATATTATTCTGGTTATTATTGAAATCAAAAGAATTTTTACGAGATAGAGAGAAGTCTATATTATTTTGATTATTATTAAAGTCAAAAGAATTTTTAGGAGAGAAAGATGGGCCCATATTATTTTGGTTATTATCGAAATCAAAAGAATTTTTACGAGATAGAGAGAAGTCTATATTATTTTGATTATTATTAAAGTCAAAAGAATTTTTAGGAGAGAAAGATGTGCCCATATTATTCTGGTTATTATTGAAATCAAAAGAATTTTTACGAGATAGAGAGAAGCCTATATTATTTTGATTATTATTAAAGTCAAAAGAATTTTTAGGAGAGAAAGATGTGCCCATATTATTCTGGTTATTATTGAAATCAAAAGAATTTTTACGAGATAGAGAGAAGCCTATATTATTTTGATTATTATTAAAGTCAGAAAAACTTTTACGAAAGAGATCGAAGCTTATATCATTTTGGTTATTAGAACTAATATTAAACTGTGTTGAGATTTGGTTTTCTTGGATATAAAATCCAGTGAACCAAGGGTGCTGCAAAGAGGTGCTAAGTTGGCTTGATACTTTTGTATAGTTAGCACCATTCCAAATCCAAATTCCGTGTTCATTATTATTGGTACTACTGTGTAAAATATACTTACTTAAGTAGGTGCTTATATTAGTTTCAACGTAGTCAGAGAGGATAATGTGGTATAGTTCAGTTTGTCCTTTATAATCCAAGAATTTTTTCCTAATATTAGAGGAATGATCCATACATATCTCTAATGATGCCTTAAACGTGTTATCAAAACAGTTTAGCATGTTATAATGTTGCAAAATAGAGCCAGGCATATACAATAAATTATCAGTATTGTCAACTTCATTAAAATTTGTGATTTTATTATATTTATAAATTCCAGTAGGCAAGATACAAAGGGCTGTATTTAAGACCATCTGACTATCAGGTTTAGTTTTTAACGTATCAAGACCTTTTTCTATATACTGTATTTCATTTTGTATATTTAAGTTCATAACGTTACATTTATAGTAGGTACCTTTATGACTTTCATAATGTTTTATGTATCTATCCTTTCGATGAAATTCAGCTGGGATCTTATTATTATTTTTTAGGCGCTGTTCTTCAATAGTGATATTTCGTTGTAATAGCTCTAGTTCATGGTTTTCAACTAAACATATGTAATTATTATTCTCATCTAAGAAATTGTTGAGATCAACAATTTTATTTTTTAGTTCGGTAAAGTGATCGACTACTTTTTTTCTTCTCATTACAGTTCCAATAATGAATACACAATTTTTACGCGTTAATGATTGGGACAAAGTGGATTTTAACTTTTTCCATTCCTGTTGGCAGATTGAAATAGAACCATCAATACTATGTCCATATAAGCTATATTCAGGTAGAATCACAATGTGATTGTCAGCATTGTTACAATATGTATTATAATAACTGGTCAGGTGTGATATAAACTCATTTAGACGCCCAGGACGTTGCTCTTTGGTGCATGGTTGAGGCAATTTATTTTTTGGCTGAAGAAGGTGAAAAGTTAAAGCTGTCATATTAGTTGTTCTCCACTCGTTTTTTAGGCTCTTGATTAAAAGTTTCCTTTTGCTAAATAAAATAATATAGCTTTAAAGTATAATTCGATATGAGGTGCATTTAATAAGAGGTAAGAATTCTTACTAGTTGTTACTCTTCTAAAAGACTGGTTTATAGAGCCTAAAATATTTAAAATCTGGGAAATAATATAAGTAGTTAGCTATGTAGTAAACTTAAACGTTGAGGTTACAATCTAGTATTTATAAGAAAAAAACACTTTAAGGAACTAGTTTCTGAAATAGGTTATACTTTTTTTAGGATAAAACTAAGCTCTATTTGTATGGGTAGAATCTAGTTTTCTAATTAAACAATAATAAAATCCATCACCATTTTCTTCAAATGGTAATATTTGGTAACCAAAATCTGTTTTATACTCTTCTAAAAGCTGTATTTTTTCAATTTTAGCATTATGGTTTTTACTTAGGAATTTATTTATTTGATCTTGGTTTTCTTGTTTTAGTATTGAGCAAGTTATGTATAAAAGGTAACCGCCTTCTTCTAAATTATTATCCCATAAGTTTTGCAAAATCTGTTGTTGTAATAACTGAATATTTTCAATATCTTTAGGTTTTCGCAAAAGCTTAATATCTGGATTCCGTTTTAAAGTTCCTAAAGCTGAGCAGGGGGCATCAAGAATTATCTTGTTAAACTTTCCATTAAATGGTCTAGTCAAGTCATGTTTGACTATATTTATGTGATTACTTGCGTTAACTCTAGTTACACTACTTTTTAGTAATTCTAATCTTTTATCAATTATATCAACAGCAGTAATTTTAGTTTTAGGATTTAATTCTATGAGATGTGTGGTTTTACCACCAGGGGCAGCACATGCATCTAATATATTATCATGGTCTTGAGGGTTTATTATCCAGCCAGCATATTGTGCGGATATATCTTGTACTGTGAAATAACCATCGTTAAAAAGACGATTTTTTTGTATATCAATAGCAGTTTTTAGTTCTATACAGTTTTCTACTTTAGTAGTAGAAAATGCAATATTATTTTCTTTTAGGTAATTAATAACTAGTTGAGAGTCTTTATTTCTATTAAGACGTATAAACATATTAGCTTTAGAGTTGACACCTTTAGCTATTTTAAGATGATTCTTTGGATATTGCTTTTTGAGTATATTGATTATCCAATTAGGTAAATCAAGAAGTTTGTATTCTAAATAATCAGTTTTGATTTGCTCTATATTTCTTAGAACGTTTCTTAATACTCCATTGACAAGCTTTTTAGCCCAAATAATTTTTAAATCTTTACAAGCATTTACAGTTTCATTAATAGTAGCGTAGTGAGGCTGATTAGTTTCTAAAAGTTGTAAAGTCCCAAGCATTACTAGGATTTTAACGTTAGATTTAGTGTTTTTATTGATAAAATTCTGGGTAATTCTTTCTATAGAATAATAATTTCTAAAAAACTCGTAACAAAGTAACTTTATAAAAGATTTATCTTGATCAGTTATCTGCAGTTGAGATAATTTATTATCGATAGTTAAAAGAGAATATTTGTTAGCTAAAATGTCTGTAATAGATTTAGCAGCAATAGCTCTAGTATTCATTATTTAACATGTTTTGCTAGAAGTTTTATAAGCTTTGGTTGTATTTTTTTGTTTCCAGCGACTATTACTTGTAAATTGTGAATATCACTAACACCTTTAATGTCTGTAATAATAGCACCAGCTTCTTTTGCAATAACATATCCAGCTGCGATATCCCATAATTCAACATAACTACAAGTCCAAAGTCCATCAATATATCCAGCTGCTAAATATGCCATATCCATAGCGATACTACCAGAATACCTGTAGCCTGCAATTTGCTGTTGAAGTTTTATTAATTCTGCTACGTAACTATCATTAAAAGTTTTACGTGAATATTTTAATGATGCTGATATCAAAGTATCATCTAACTCTTGACTTTGTGACACTCTGATTTTTTTACCATTTAGTTGAGCACCTTGACCTTTATATGCACTAAACATTAAATCCAAAAATGGATTATAGATTACACCAAGTACTAATTCCTCATCTTTTTTAAGAGCTATAGAAATACAGCAGTGGGGCAGACCATGAACAAAGTTGTTAGTGCCATCAATAGGATCAATTATCCAAGAAAATCTACTTTCTTTGTTACCGAATTCACCAGCTTCTTCTGTAATGAAATAATCATCAAAGCCTAGCTTTTTTATACTATCAACAAGAAAATTCTCTACAGCTATATCAATATTTGACATGATAGTATTATTAGCTTTCTTAGAGGTTTTTATAGAGCTTATGTCATTTTGAGCTTGTAGAATTATTTTTCCAGCTTTTCTGGCAGTGGTAGTGATCGCATTTACGATTGGCTTCATAATTAGAATTTAAAGTTTTAAATTTTTTACATATGATACATTATTTATTGCTAAAATAGCATAGGTAGATTTAAATAAACTTGTATTACACATTATGCACAGCTGTTGAACGTTGACTAACTTAGAATCTATGATTCTAGTATCCAGCATTAAATTATAGCAGTTATTAGGTAAGTTATAGTAAGCCCACCAAAAAACAACCAAGCAAACAATATTAAAGCTAGTAATAAAGGCTTAATTCCAGCTTTGATAAACTTAGATACATGAGTTTCAAGTCCAAGAGCGGTCATAGCCATAGCTAAAAGAAATTGGTCTATTTGAACTATTGAGTGTACAGCAACGTGAGGTAGCAGATCTAAAGAATTAAACCCTGCCACAACGATAAATCCAATAGCAAACCAAGGAATAATTTTCATAATAGAATCAGTAGACGGTTGAGTGTGTGTCTTATGTGCAACATCAACTACAGTTCTAGATAACCATATGCCTATAATTATTAGCATAGGAGCTAACATCATTACACGGATCATTTTTACAGTTACAGCTATTTCTTCAGCATGATGACCAACGGCACTACCGGCTGCTACTACTTGCGCGACTTCATGAATAGATCCACCAGCAAAGATGCCGTACTGTGTTTGGTCTAAATTCCCTAAAAGGCCAGCTTTCATTAAGACAGGATATAAGAACATACTAATTGTACCAAACAATACAACAGTACCTACTGCCATAGCAGCTTTATAGGATTCAGATTTTAGCGTTCCTTCAGCAGCTAATACAGCAGCAGCCCCACAAATAGCGCTACCAGCAGCTACTAATATAGAACTATCTCTATCTAAGCCAAAAACTTTTGTACCTATAGCTATTCCTAACACTAAAGTTGAAACTAACATGATTATAGATACTAGAAGACCAGCTAACCCTACAGATGCTATGAGTTGGAAAGTTAAATTAAAACCATAAAAGATAATAGCTAATCTAAGTATTTTTTTAGCACTGAATACTATGCCATCTTTCCACTGGCTTATAATTTTACTGGCAGGTGTGTGAGTTAGTAACATACCTAGTAAAATACCAATAATTAAAGGACTAATTCCTAGCTTGGCAACAACTGGGACTTTTGCAATAAAATATGCAATACTAGCTACTGATGCAACAAATATGACACCATAAATTGCATTTAGAGAGAAATGTTTTGTCATTTTTAATACCTTGTTTATTATTATCTACTTATTTATAACTATACGCTATTAGTCATTTTTTTTAAAATAAAAAGATTTTATAAACGTTATCAAAAAAACTAATATGTATATTTGTTATAAAGAGTAAGAAACCCTTGAAAAGGATTTGTGTAGGGTATAAGGGATTTAGTGGGTAATTGACTTTATATTTTCTTTTGAGTAAATAGCGGCAAAAACAATCAATATAAAAGATATTAAATAAAAGATAAGCACGGCATGCATTACAGTTGTTAAGCCAAAAAATTTGTTTATAAAAGCTCCAGTTGTTGTTGATAAAGCTGTGCCTGTCGTTCCAAATAGAAGAATAGTAGTTATTAGTGTTGGTGGAGGATTCTGCATTTGGAAAGTTCCATAAGCTAGTAATCCAGCATAGATATAGCAGTTAAACAAACCAAATATAATAGCAGCTTTTAAGACTATGTTTATATCAGGGATGTAGACAATACATGATAAAGCGATTAATCCTACAAATGTAAACAATGGAAGAATAAGCCTTAAAGGAACTACCCTAGTTATCAATGGGCTTATGAATAAACCTATACTTTGAGCTGTCCAAAAGTATGATAATGGTTTATTTGCATCTATGATACCCCATCCAAGCACTTCTTGGAAATATGTTTGAGCATAACTAGTCATAGTTATTTGAGCTAACAAAAATAAAAAAGCGGAGAAAGCTATGCAATACAAACTAAAGTTCCACAAAGAAAAATTCAGATTAAGGTTTAAGCTTTTAATGCCAGTAGTATGTCTATTAAGTATTGAAAAGTCAGAAAATACTGTTAATAATAGAATTGCTATAGCTGTTATTTGTAAAATTGAGTATATAGTATACCATTGGAAATTTTCTGTAATTAAATATGCAGCAAAAATTGGTACTAATGCGCCACCAAAACTAAAGAAAAAGTCAGTAAAAATAACGTTCATAGCTCTTATTTTATGATCACTGTAGATATGTACAATCATATAGCTACTTATAGCCATAAATAGCCCTCCGGTGATGCCCACACAAGTTAGTAATATCTTTAGTGTAAACATAGAAGGAAAAATGCTTGTAAGTAGTGAGGATATAATACCAATTGCTACAGCTACTAATAATAAAAGTTTTATTGAAAATCTATTCATTAGAAAACCAATTATAAGTATAGCAAACCACATTGATACATTAATAAAGGTAAAAGCAAAACCTATATTACTATCATCAAAGTATTCTGATAATGGACGCATTACAGCTCCAGTAACTAAAACAACATTGGCTGTATAAAAGTAGCAAAGATAGCAAATTATGGTTAACAAAAGTTTATTTTTAAAAGAAGTTGTACCATTTGTTATATTTTCCATTAATGATTCCGCAGTATAAATGATATGAAGGCTTTATTCTTGCACATTGTTATGTTTTTAGCAAGAGACTTACTTACCACTTTTAATATAAACTAATTATATACTTTTTTAGTTGAGATAAAATACTGTAGTAAGATGATTGCTGTATAGAAGAGCTTTTATAGTTTTTTTTATACTGATTATTTTCTAGATATAAATTATTACAATTTTTATCCAGTTCTGGCCTAACGTAGACTCCACTTTCTAGTAAAATAATTTCATTTTCAATAATAGTCATTATCTGGAGTACACTGCTGCTATTTTCTAATAACTTAAGCACAAAGATAGCTCTGTCATTATAATGATGGTTACTAAATATATTATGAAAAGAATTATATATATATTTATCTTTGAGTATCTGTATACAATAAAGTTTTATATCTACTAGGGAAAGGTTTTGTTGCTCTAAATTAATTTGAGGCTTTAGTGGTATTTGTTTTAATGGTTGTTTATTTACTTCACTATCATATCTAATTAATAAATCTTCGAGTTTATTTGAAAACTCGCTAAAATACTCACATTTATACATTTTATTTATGCAAGTGAAAGTTTTATTTACATCTAGGCTAAGAATATGCTCTAGTACCAATAACGTTTCTTTTATTGAGCTTTCTAGATTATCTATAGAGTCATTTTTATGCACAAAGTTTTTACTGATACTTTCATTAATTAGTGAGTAATATATTTCACTCACTGTCATTAGGGTATAATCTAGCAAAGCTTCCATACTATTGTTTATATGTTCATAGTTATCTTCAGAAACTTCATTTTCTAGTAATAATTTTTTAGCATAAAATAGATTTTTACTATCTACATATATATAAGATTTATTTAAAGCAGGGTGTGGAATATCAATTTTGTTATTTGTTTTTTCAGCTAAATATAGTTGCCCATATTTATTACATCCTATTTTATTATTTTTGCCGGTATATGCTGGTAAGTCTTCCATTATTCTATTACCTCTTAGATCTCTTCCGAAAGGCATTTTCACATATGATATTCTAGTCAGATTATAAATATATTTTTGTAGCTCGTGAGCAAATTCTTGAGCAAAAGGTTTTATGTGACTATTATTATAGTTTTCGTTGTAAAGACCAGCTACGCATACGTCTAATTCTACAAAATTTATAATCTCATTTTTCAATAAATTAACTTGGCCTTGATGATTGAAAAAGCTAGCACAAAGATACGCTAACTCGTGTGCTGATAGTGCGCCTGCTTTTTGATAAGTTTCTCCATGCCCAGTAAAAAATAGTTTCATTTTAAAAGAAGAACTATTTTTTAGCTGTAGTGAATCTCTTAGAGCCGGGATAACAACGGTATTTAGCTCCTTGATACATTGACTATAATTATCGGTGCGTGACACTATAAATTTAGCGTTTTTATAACTATCTTTAGTCTTCTTTTTTCCATAGACAGTCATCTCTTCATATACTTGTTTAGCAGAGTCTTTTGAAATTAGTAATCTATTTTTAATAGAACTATATTCTTCAACAGTAGTTTCTACAAAACCATTATTGATATTATTTTGGTAAGTTGGACCACCTACTCTCATGTCTATGGCATTATTTACAGGATTTATACCATCTTTGGATGTTGAATAGCTAGCTAACATCCATATAAAATCATACATGATTACTTTTACTTATAATTTTTGTTATTAAATATCTTGGGCCTTATTTTATCACATCGTTTCTAAATGAGCCTAAATTTCTGGAATTTTGCTTTGTAGTAAAGCAATAATTAACGTTGAGTTTTTGTAAGTTTATATTTTTTTGTTTTAAGCTACCTTCTTGCATCCATAAGGTTCTATTAACTTCGTATATATCCATGTTACGTTCAATGTATTTATCAGAGATCTCTCTTTTTTCCTCATGAAAGTGATATTTTACTAATGAGGAAGCCCCACTTAGTACATATATAGCATTTTGTAGACCTATTTCTAACTCTTGATATATCTGACTTTTAGTGCTATTTCCACCCATGCTAGGGTAATAAAACATACAAGGTTCGCCCAAGTATTTGTTAGTTTCAATTTTTACAAACGCACCAAGAGTACGTGTGTTCAAGTCATTTTCTAAGTGACATATTTCAAGGTTTTGTATAGCTTTAGCAAGTG
This sequence comes from Allofrancisella inopinata, assembly GCF_012222965.1. NCBI lineage: Bacteria > Pseudomonadati > Pseudomonadota > Gammaproteobacteria > Thiotrichales > Francisellaceae > Allofrancisella > Allofrancisella inopinata. The sequence goes on from NZ_CP038241.1 coordinate 619,632, forward strand.
CTTTAAATAATATATCCTTTCTTACAGAAGTATCTTGGCAGACATCAATCCCATCAATATCTCGATTATATATATCCATAATAGCTTCACATAGGATCAAAGAATCTGTGTTGGTTAGAATATTTTTAGTTTTATGTGATGAGCCAGATATTTTTTGTCCTTGATGAGAGTGCCGCTGGGCTAATGTCAACGTAACATTAGAAGCTTCATATTTTATTTTATTTAAAATAGTTGCATTGATACCTAATTGTTGTTTAAGTTCATTAGAATTTTCTATATGTTCTTTCATTATAGCATTAGATGTCTCGTAATCTACTAGATCATAGCTACATTGGCACCCCTGTTTTATAGATGAAGTATTAGCTTTTCCACCTGTTTTAGTTTTTATAATAGTATGGAGTTCTTTATATTTTTCTGCATCCCATTTTTGAGTGGCTTGCATTTTTATTATAGCCTCAATTTGGGCAGAATAATAACCTGGTTCTTCTTTCTCATATTCGACAGGTTTTTTAAGCCCATGTATGTAGTTTTGCTTTCCTAGTGGTACTTTTACCATATGACGTCCGTCCGTAAGTAAAATTTTCCATAGACTTTCTTCACTTTGATCTGGAAAAGGCATACAAAATATTTGTAATATCTCAAAATTAACCTTATCTTATACTTACATTATCTAGTTTCATATATGGTTTTTTTAATAGAAGATATCAATTTGGCACTGATATATAGTAAGGTCGCTGTTGCAAATATCTAAATTTATCACAAAATATAAATTTAAATAGCATCACCCATTTGAAATATTGGCATGTACATACTTACTACTAAGAAACCAACTACACCACCTAAAACTACCATAATGATAGGTTCCAGCATTGAGCTTAGACTCTCAACAATTGTATCTACTTCTTCTTGATAGACTCTATTTAGATTGCCAAGCATAGTTTCTAATGCTCCAGATTCTTCACCTACAGATATCATTTGCTCTACTAAAAAAGGAAAGCAACCAGTCTCAACTATAGCATCTTTAAAAGAGGCTCCTTCATTAATACTTTTTTTAATATCAAGAGCAGCTTGGTCATATTTAGCATTACCCGTTGCTAGAGAAACCATATCTAAAGCTCTAGTTAAGCTCATACCAGATTGAACAGTAATTTCAAGAGTGCTAGAAAACCGTGCTAAAGCAGATTTGAAAACTACTTCTCCAATAATTGGTATTTTAAGCATGAAGTGGTCTTGGAATATTTGGATTCGTGGGTATTTAAGTTTTAATGACTTATAAACACCAATAACTATAAAGATTCCTAGTATTATTTTCCACCAAGCATCTTGCATAAAATTCGATGCATTAACAGTCATTTGTGTAATTGCTGGTAAAGGTTTTCCAGAGTTTATAAACATTGCTGAAAATGCAGGTACAGCAAAAGTTAATAAAATACCAGTGACCCCTGCAGCAATCACGCATACTATTATAGGATAAGATAGAGCTTTCTTAACTTTCTTTTTGATAGATTGTAAATTTTCTCGTTGATCAGCAATTTTATTTAGCATTAGATCAAGATTTCCAGATTCTTCACCAGCAGTTATCAAGCCTATGTATAACTTATCAAAAAGTTTTGGAAATTGACTAAGAGCCTTAGAAAATGATTCTCCAGATTCAATAGATTGCTTAAGTTGGATTGTCATAACCTTTAAGCGAGGATGCTTTCTAATTCCCATTATAAATACTTCAAACGATTTTATAATAGGGATACCAGCTTTTGTCATAGTAGCAAGTTGACGAGTCATTTCAGTAATATCTTGGTATGAAATTTTTTTTGGGAATATATCTTTAGGTTGCTTCTTGAGCTTTATTTCAGAATAGCCTTTTTGTCTAAGTAAGATCTCGGCTTTTTCTTTTGTATCAGCATCAATAGAACCTTTTATTCGCTTACCATTTTTTAACTTTACCTTGTAACTCCAAGATATTATAGTTATTGTGTTTTTATCTTTTTTTCGAAATAACATAACTTTTTTCCTTAACTTACGCGGTATGCTTCTTCCATTGATGTTAAACCTTCAGCAACCCTGACAAGAGCTGATTGCCTAACTGTAGCTATACCTTCTTTTTGTGCTTGTTGAGCAATTTCCATAGTGTTTCTATCTTCTAAAATCATTTTTGATATTGTTCTAGAAACAGGCATTACTTCATATAATCCTAGACGCCCTTTATAGCCTTTAAAACACCTTGGGCAACCTTTGGGATTAGGTTTATATATAACTGCTTTTTTTATTTCACTAAGGGTGATGTTAAATGTTTCTGATAATATATAATCATTTAACCCACTATCTTCAACAAGCATAGCAAATTCAGTTTCAGTATCCTTAACTTTACACCTTGGGCATAACTTACGTGTTAAACGTTGGGCTATAATCAACGTAACAGAAGTTGCGATGTTGTAGCGGGGTAATCCCATATCTACAAGCCTATTGAGGGTCTCAGGAGCACTATTTGTATGTAAGGTTGACATTACTAAGTGTCCAGTTTGAGAAGCCTTAATTGCAATAGATCCAGTCTCAATATCCCGTATCTCACCAACCATGATAATATCTGGATCTTGACGTAAGAAAGCTTTAAGAGCAGCTGCAAATGTAAGCCCTTGTTTGTTATTTACATTCACCTGATTGATGCCTCTTACTATTAATTCTACGGGGTCTTCAGCTGTAGATATATTTTTCTCAATTTTATTTAGAATATTTATTCCGGTATATAAAGTCACAGTTTTACCAGAACCTGTAGGGCCTGTTACAAGAACCATTCCTTGTGGTTGATGTATAGTATCTAGATAAAGCTTTTTTTGTTTCTCTGAAAAACCTAATGCTTCTATAGGAATTTGGGTGTTACTAGAATCCAAAATACGCAGCACTACTTTTTCACCAAAGCTTATTGGGCAAGTACTTACACGAAAATCAATAGCTTTTTCGCGTGAGAGGGATATTTTAAATTTACCATCTTGAGGTATCCTTTTTTCTGCAATATCTAGACTTGCCATAATTTTAAGTCTAGAGATAACTTTTGGTCCTAAGTTTTTTGTCGTGTTAAATGTCTCTACTAAAAGGCCATCAATTCTATATCTAATTCGGAAATTTTTCTCATAAGGTTCAAAGTGTATATCTGAAGCTCCTTTTTGGATAGCATCAACTATAGTATTGTTTATAAATCTGATAATAGGAGCTTCATCATCTTCTGTATCTAAAAAAGCATCTCCTTCACGCTCACCCTCATCGACAAAGTCAATGTCAAGCTCGACATTTTCCATTTTTTCACTCAGTGAAGAATCATCAGCTTTTTGCCCTTCATCTTTCAAATATTGATTAAATTCTAGTATTTTTTCTTTTAAATGATTTAGTTCACCAACTATTGCAATAAAAGGTTGATCATATTTGTTACGTAAGGTTTTTAATATTTGTTGGCTGTCTAGGGGGTTTGCAATTGCAACATACACAACGTGTTTTCTTACAAAAAGAGGTAAGCAATTATTTTTTTCACAAAATTCTAAATCAAAAAACTCTTGTGGCAGAAATTTAACATTAATAGCAGTTAAGTCTATATATTGTAAACGTAACAAAGTTGCAGATTCAAACATAAAATCTCTGCTGTTAACTATTTCGTGCTCTATTAAATAGTTTAAAAAACCTGTTTTGCCCAAGTCTTTTTCAAGGCTGACTTCTTCTAGCTTTTCTTTGGTTATAAGTTTACGATGTAAAAGTAAAGAGGCTAGTTTTTTGCAAATATGAGGGTTATTAATCATTTAATTAAATTTGGCTACAGATTATCAGAAATTATAACACGGTTGCTTATATTATAAAAAAACAAAAAACAATTTATGTTTTATATAATACCAATTCCAACACATATTATTACTTTCTAACTTTGTATTTCATACCTAATTTAATTCTTTAATATTTGCCAATAGCTATTGCTATTGCCTGCGCATCAAAAACCTAAATTAGTCATAAACTCCTTTGTGATAAATGCAACAATTTATGTTGGAATTGGTATAACTTGGTAGTTTGAAAAAATATTTTACTAAAATTCAGTAGTTCGTGTATAATCGCCACTGGTAAATGTTAAACAATATTTATATGAAAATAGATAAATTTATTTCCCACCGTGGGGCAAATACGGATTTTGTTGAAAATACAATACAAGCATTTGAACATGCTAAAAACTATGGTTTTAAATGGTTTGAGATTGATGTTCAAATGAGCAAAGATGGCGAACTGTTTTTGTTTCATGATAAAACTTGCCAAAGGCTGGCTAATTTAAATTCTGAAGTTACTGAGATGACAATTGATAGGCTTAAAGATTTAGAAATTGTACACCCTATTTTGGATATTAAGGGTTCGATACCAACTTTTAAAGAATATCTTGATTGGGCTACCAAAAATGATGTTTATACAAATGTAGAAATAAAGATAAATAAAGATTGTTTAGAATATGAAAAAACTATTGTCACAAAAGTTTTAGATGTTTTAAATGGTTATCCAGAAATGCAAGGTAAAATTTTTATATCAAGTTTCTCTAATTCTGTAATGAAGTTTTTGGAACAGGATAAAAAATATCAAAAAGGTAAGTTGTATTATACAACTAACTGGGATGAAGATTTTAATTATATAAACACTATTTTATACACACACTTTAAAGTAAATAAGTATTTAGCATTAATTATAAACTATGATTGCTTGAGTCAGCAGAGGTTAGAATACCTTAGGAAAAAGTTTGGTAATGTATTTGTCTACTCAGCTTGCTCTGATTATGAGGTTGAAACTTTATTATCATGGGGAGCAGATGCTATATTTGTGGATAAAAAAGAGCAACTTCACTTAAAGTCTATAAATACTGCTTAAGTAGTATTTCTACTTCTTTAATTATGTTCTCACTATGAGAGCACTCTGAAGGGTAAAAATATTTTAATTCGATATAAGAATCAGCAATCCTATATTTGAAGCTAACAAATGGATATTTTTGCTTTATTATTTCTAGTTTTTCAGCTAAAAAACTTTCACCGATCCTATAAATATCCCATTTTTTTCTTATGACTTTTTTATAGTGAGTTTGTTTTTCAAAGTCTAAATTTTCAAGCATAGGGATACATTCTTTAGGGGGGCCAGGAAAAGCATAAATATATCTATTTTTTTCAAACTCTAGCTTAAAACCATTTGCACTACCATTATTATTAATTATAGTTTTAGAGCCTTCAGGGAACAAAGCTTGCTTTTTTGCTCCTAAAGTAACTTTACCATATTTTCCAATCATTCTCTGTTCTATCTTCATCCAAGAATCTTGGTCTAGCACCAGTTCTTTGTTAGAAAAAATAGCTATTGCTTCTGCGGTTAAGTCATCTTCAGTAGGTCCTAAACCACCAATAGTTATTATACTATGATGTGAATTTTTTAAAAAAAATATACTAGATGCGATATCTTTTACATTATCGTTACAGATTACATGAAAACCAATATTAAATCCATTTGCAGTTAGATGCTTGGCAAAAATGGTCGTATTAGTATTAACTATATCACCATCAGTTATTTCATCACCAATAGCAATAATTCCAAAATCGTACTTCATTTTCCACTCGCAGGACTGGGTAACCAGACAGAATTTTAATTATTTTTATTTTATTTTATGATATAAATGTAGCTAAAGGTATAAAAATATATGTTTTTGGAGCATATATATGTAATTCTAAGGAATAATTAAGATGAATATACTATCTACAAATGTTTATGTTGGACCTAACATTTACGCCAATTTTCCTGTTATAAGACATGAAATTGAGTTGGGGATTCTAGAAAATTGGCCTTCTGCTAAAATAGGTAAAGAGTTTATTGATAGTCTAGTCAACAGTTTGCCTGGGCTTGCCGAGCACGGCTGTTCTTATCGTACAGAGGGAGGGCTTATCCGTAGACTTAGCGAAGATGAGGGCACTTGGATGGGCCATATATGGGAACATGTTATTTTAGAACTCCAGAGTGTAGCTGGAAGTGACGTGACTTTTGGCCGTACAAGATCTACTGGTGAAAAAGGTCATTATAGTATGATATATGAGTATAAGCAAAAGGACGTTGGTTTACGTGCTATGGAGTTAGCAAAGGATCTTTTGCTTTCTTTATTGCCAGAAAACCTTAAACAAGAAGTTGGGTTTAAGAAAGAAGAATTTGATTTTGAAGAGGAAAAAGTTAAATTTATAAAATTCGCTCAAAGTAAAGAGTTTGGTCCAAGTACAGGATCACTTGTTGAAGCTGCTAAGAAAAGAGATATACCATATATTCGTTTAAACGAGCATTCTCTAGTTCAGTTTGGTTATGGTAAACACCAACAAAGAATTCAAGCGACTATTACAAGCCAAACTACACATATTGCTGTGGAAATGTCGTGTAATAAAGAGCAAACAAACAAGGTTTTAGCAAGCTTAGGTTTACCAGTACCAAAGCAAAGAATGGTACGTACAGAAGAAGGAGCGATTAGTGCAGCAAAGCATTTAGGATTTCCTTTAGTTGTTAAACCTTTAGATGGAAATCATGGCAGAGGAATTTCGATTAATTTAACTACATTTGAGCAGATTAAGGAAGCTTTTGTAGAGGCGAATAGAATCTCAAGGTACGTGTTAATAGAGCAGTATGCTACAGGATTTGACCATAGGATGCTTGTCGTTAATGGAAAACTAGTTGCTGTAGCAAAAAGAGTGCCTGGTCATGTCGTTGGTGATGGTAAACACACAATAGAAGAGCTTGTTGATATAGTTAACCAAGACCCACGTAGAGGTGTAGGTCATGAGAAAGTTTTAACTCGTTTAGAATTAGATTATCAAGCAAATACTTTGATGAAAGCAGCAGGATATACTAAAGATACTGTTTTAAACGATGGGGAAATATTTTACTTACGTTCTACAGCTAATCTTTCTACAGGAGGTACTGCTATTGATGTTACAGATATAGTACATCCTGATAATAGAGATATGGCTGAAAGAGCTATTAAGGCTATTGGTTTAGATGTAGGAGGAGTTGACTTTTTGATAGATGATATAACCCAATCTTACCATGAAATAGGTGGTGCAATTTGTGAAGTAAACGCAGCTCCAGGCTTTAGAATGCACGTAGCACCTAGTGAAGGAAAACCTAGAGATGTTGCTGGTGCTGTGATTGATATGCTATTTCCAAAAGAGCTTGGCAATGCACGTATTCCTATAGCGGCTATTACTGGTACTAATGGTAAAACTACAACTTCTCGCATGGTTGCACATATGTGGAAAAATGCAGGTAAGGTTGTTGGTCTTACTACGACTGATGGGGTGTATATAAATGGTAAGCTTACGGTTGCTGGAGATACTACAGGTCCAGTATCTGCCCAAATGGTGCTAAAGGATCCTTCTGTCGAAATGGCTATTCTAGAAACTGCAAGAGGAGGAATCCTAAGAAGTGGTTTGGGATATGATTATTGTAATATTGGGGCATGCTTAAACATTGCTTCCGATCATTTAGGCCTTAAGGGCGTAAATACTCTAGAAGACCTTGCTAAAGTGAAAAGTGTAGTTGTTGAAGCAGCAAAAGATGTCGCAGTATTAAATGCTGATGATCCACATGTTTTAAAAATGTCTGCAAAAGTAACAGCAAAAAACATTTTTTATGTAACAATGAATCCTGAGCATGCTTTAGTTAAACAACATATTAGAGCTGGTGGTAAAGCATGTATTATTGAAAAAGGGGTTAATGGCGATATGATTACGATTTTTGATAATCATATTCATATACCTGTATTATGGACGCACCTAATTCCAGCTACTATCGAAGGTAAAGCTATTCATAATATACAGAACTCGATGTTTGCAGTAGCTATAGCTTATAGCATGGGTATGAGCTTAGATGATATTAGAGATGGTTTAAGAACTTTCGTAACAACATTTTATCAAAATCCTGGGCGTATGAATTGGTTTGAAGAACATCCTTTTAAAGTTTTAATGGATTATGCTCATAATCCAGCGGCTATAAAGCTGGTTAGCCATATGGTTGCAAATATGGATTTTGCTGGTAAAAAAATATGTGTTTTAGCATCGCCAGGTGATAGAAGAGATGAAGATATTTATGAAATAGCTAAAGTTGCTGCACCTTTCTATGATTATTTTATCTGTAAGCGTGATGACAATCTACGAGGTAGAAACCCAGTTGAAGTGCCAAATATGTTAAAACAAGCACTAATAGAAGCTGGTGTTTCAGTTAATAATATCGAGACAATAGAAAGTGAACAAGAAGCTGTAGATAGAGCCCTTTGTATTGCTAAAGAAGGGGATTTGGTGGCAATATTTGCAGATAAATTAAAAAGAACATGGAAGCAAATTATATACTTCAATAAAAAAGATGAATTTGCAGAAGAAATTAAATCTAAAAAGCAAGAGTCTTTTTCTGCTTCTATGATAGCTCAAGATCCTAGTTTATCTAAGGAGTTATCAGATGTAATAAAAGCAGGTATCATAACAGATGAAAGTGGCGTGCGAGTTATTTATCATAATGAAGATAGTGATTAAAATTGTTTTTTGTTTAGGGAGAGTATACTACAATGATTCCAGAAGGCTATTCACGTAGATTGGTTGGGCCTAACTTGTTTTTTAAAGAAACAGGAACAGTTTTAGATGTGCCATTAACTGAAGATAAAGAAAAATTAACAAAGCTTTTTTATGAAGAGGCAAATAGAATCTTGCCAGCTTTAGGGTGGGAAGAAATTAAAATAGTGCATAAATTTTTTAACAATGGTATTAGGCTAGCTATAACAGCACCTGTTGATATTACAATGCCAGCATGTGACGTTATAGACTTTATTTGGCTATCTGTGAGAGAATATGTCGAAAAGGGAAGCTTTAAGACTTTAGAAGCTGCCAAAGAGATTCTTTTACCACTAATAAACGAGGATAAAAACTTAACTTATCGTAAATTATACGAACTAGCTAAGTCTAAAGGATTTAATGCTTTTAGAGATAAAAATAAAGCATTTGTAGGTTCTGGTACTGGTTGTTACGAGTTCGATTTAGAGTATGATGATATCTCTTTGGTTCCTTGGCAAAATGTTTATGACATCCCAGCAGTTATAGTTACAGGTACTAACGGTAAGACTACTACAGTACGTCTTACAGATTATATTTGTAGGTTTGCTGGTAAGGTTACAGGTTATACATCTACAGATTGGGTTAAAGTTAACGATGAGCTAATAGATGAAGGTGATTATTCTGGTCCTACAGGACACCAGTTTGTACTTACTAACAAAAAAGTTGAAGTTGCTTTGCTAGAATCAGCTAGAGGAGGTTTGTTAAAAAGAGGTTTGATAGAAACATTTGTCGATGCTGCAGCTGTTACTAATGTTTCTACTGATCATCTTGGTGAAGATGGTATAGAAACAGTAGCTGAATTAGCTGAAGCAAAATCAATAGTGTTTAGAGCGATGGGAGAAAACTCTCATGCAGTTATTAACCTTGATAACTCCTATATGAAAGAAAGGTTTGATTTGTTAAAGTGCAATAAAATAGTTGTTACTCAAAATTTAGAAGCTCATGATATGGACTATTACTTGTCAAACTCAGATTACGCTTGTATTGTAGAAGATGGCAAATTTAAATGGTTAGATAAAAAATCAAAAACTGAGCTTTTAAATGTCGTAGATGCACCTTTAACAGTAAAAGGTTTTGCAAAACATAACATTGAAAATGCCATGATAGCGATAGCATTAGCATTTAAACTGAAGATCGATTTAAAAACTATTGCGGCAGCATTAAAAAACTATAAGAATGATCAAAAAGTTAATAGAGGTAGAGCAAATATTTTTGAGTGGGATAATAAAGTGGCGGTACTTGATTATGCTCATAATGAAGCTGGTATGGAAGCATTACTTTCTATGATGCAAGCGTACGATAAAGGTGGTAGAAAATTTCTTATGATGGGAACCACTGGTGATAGAAAAAATTTAATACCCTCTATAAATAATGTGATATTAAAATATGATATAGATTTTATAGTAATCAAAGAAACTGATAAGTACTTAAGAGGAGCAAAACCTTTTGAATTACCATTGGCAATACGTGAAGATCTACAAAAAAAAGGTTTTAATGTTGCAAATATTTATATGTCACATGGTGAGCTTGAGGGAGTTAAATATATTTTAGATAAGCTTGATGATAATGATATCGGAATATTTTGTTGCCAAGCTGAGCTTGAAAGTGTAGCTAATTATTTAGAAAATTATAGTTCTAACAAGCATTAATTTAAGCTTTTTATTTCTGACAAATCAAACATACTGCATGGGTAGCAATACCTTCTTTCCTACCTATAAATCCAAGTTTCTCAGTAGTAGTTGCTTTTATATTTAGTTGATAAATCCCAATACTAAGTATCTGGGCTAAACATATTTTCATTTTTTCAATATAAGGAAGCATCTTAGGTGTTTGAGCAATTATTGTACAATCTATATTACCAATTTGATAATTTTTGGCATCAAGCATTTTTTTAATTTCTGATAAAAAGAATTTACTATCAGTATTTTTGTACTTATTATCAGTATCTGGGAAGTGTTTACCAATATCATCGAGACCCAATGCACCTAATATAGCATCACAAAGAGCATGAATTAAAACATCGCCATCCGAATGAGCTTCAAGACCGAGATGATATGGGATTTCTACGCCACCGATTATTATATTTTGCTTTTGATCAGTAAACTTATGTACATCGTAGCCATGACCTATTCTAAACATTTTACTAATTATCCTTCTTGTGTAATAGGATAATTATTATTTACCCAGTCTTGAATACCACCATTAACCGACACGACAGTAGTATACCCCATCTTTTGTAGGTTAAAAGCAGCTAGTGCAGAACGATAACCACTTCCACAATATAAGTATATTTTTTGGGCTTTATTGGGAATTAGATTTTCAATCTTGACTTCAATCTGACCTTTACTAAGGTGTGTAGCGCCGGGAATATGAAGTTGGGAAAATTCTGAATCTTCTCTAACGTCAATGACAATTCCGTCAAGCGATTTGTCTTTATACATATTGTATAAGGCAGCAGCAGATATTTCTTTTATATTTGATTTTGCATTATTTATAAGTTTAATATATTCAGTAGGCTTAAAGTTTTCCGAAGTTATAATAGGATAGTTTTTAGTATTCCAAGCTCTCCAACCACCATCAACAGATATTACATTTTTATAACCCATACTTTGCAAAAGTTCTGTAACTAGTGCGGATCTAAAGCCACCACCACAATAAAAATACATTTTTAGGTTTTTATTTGGTATTAGTTGCTCGATTCTACATTCTATTAAACCTTTGCTGATATGTATAGAATTTGGAATGTATCCATTAGCGAATTCAGATTCTTCTCTAGTATCAATTAGCAAACCATCAAGGGAGTCTGATATGTACATTTGGTAGATATCATCTACTGTACATTCTTTAATTTTTGATTTTGCTTCATTTACTAGCTTTATAAAACCTTCTGAGTGTTGCATATTTATTCCTTAGTTTAGTATTATTTGTTGTGTATCTCATTATTGCCATGTGGTAGAAAGCTTTTTAGGTACTTATATACCTATCCCCCACAGTTTTTGATCTTAATTTATACTGGTATTATAACAGAACTAGATAATTTATATTGTACATCTTAAGGGGCAAAAAAATAATAATTATAAAATAAGTCGACTGAGTTTGCTAAAGCCTATTATTTCAGTAGTTTTAGTAAAATAAGATTCTTTTATCTTTTTCTTCTTTCAAAATAGTTAATATCTCGGAGAGAGTACTGCTTCTTGTGACTTCAGTTATAACTGCTTTCATGCGTCCTATATGGTGCTACCTTTTAGATGTAGCGTTATATATCAGAATAAACGTTAATCAATAAAATCTAGCGTTTATTTTATCAATTAGATGCCGAGCGTGACTATAGATTTCATCTTTATGTAAATATAATTCATTAATGGTAGTAAAAGCAAATGTGAATAAATGATTATATGTTATCACGTTAACGGGTGTAGATAAAAAATTTCTTTCTAAAAAATTTTTTATTTCTTGAGATAAATTTTTATATTCTGGAAGGCTAAGTAATATCAAAGCTTTTCGAGCTGTTTTTGTTTCTTTTGGATTCCGAAGATTTTTAATTTTATTTAAATTTGTAGTTTCACCTCTTGGAATTAATGCTATTTTGATCACAACCTGTAGTATTTGGATAATATCAAAAATTTCATCATAGTGATCGATTGATAAAATGGTAAGTATTTGTTCTAAAGTCCGTCCTTTTCTGTTAGAATGCCCCAAACCTTTATACCATTTTGAGGAGGCATTATTTATTGTACGAACAAATGTCTCTAGTTCATTTAAAAGTATCTGCATTTTGGCATTTTTTTGTCGTAGCAGCAACTTTAAATCATTTTTTATTTGTTGTCGTGCTATCTCTTGTTGTTGCCTATATTCCTCAAGTATAGGTCTTCCAGATTTCAGTCCTCTAAGAATGTGCTTCCCCGTTTCCGTAATACTACCAGAAACTAAAAATATTTTTAAGTCACCAGAAGAATCATATAATTTTTGGGCTTGGTTTTTTAAATCTGATTGGTAGCGTTCTATTTTTCTTTCATGAATATTATATAAATTCACTATGTCTTCTACAGTAGGTAGTTTATAATTGTTCAAACTGCTACCACAGCGTCTACCATCTTGTCCCGTAAAGGAAATTTGTTTTCCAAAGTCAGTATCCAAATTCACTTGATTTACAGAATTAGTTTGTTGGTCACCAACATGACCAAAGACATTCAGAACATTATCAGTAAACATTACTTTTAAATCTTTTGTCCATACAAAGTCGATAAGATTATTTTCTTTAATCCAACGGTAATTAAATTTACCCTCTTTAATAACTTTTGCAAGACTGGCATTGAGCATAGAAATAGTAGAAGATAAATTAGTGTATTCTTCTGTAACAAGTTTAATTTTCCTAATTTCATCCCAATTGCACGGAGCGTGAGAATAAACTATTTCAGTTTCGTTTACTTTTTCATATTCCATAACTTTTAAATTCTTAAGATAATACTCATTATACATGTGGATAAGTACTTTTTTTGAGTTTGTGTCTAAGTTACCACCATCATAAGACACGCTGGGGCTAGCTTCTTTAACATTCCTGCCACATCTCAATAAGTCATGGGTCTTGGTCATTTTGATAATAAACCCTGTATCATGGTTTGAGAGGCAAATAGTATATTTAACACCAGCTTTTGACATTTTTCTGAAAACTAGCATAGTCATACAATCAGAATTACCTCTATCACATAAAGTATCACCAATCAAGATTAGCTTAGCTTTTTTGGTACGCCTTTCGTCAAACTTAATTTTATCCAGACATTTTCTAAAACTACGCTGTTCTTTATTAATGTACGCATTCTTTAACTCCATGTATATACTACTTAGTCCCTCTAGTTGCAGATCTATAATGCCGATTTCAATTAGGAATCTAACTAACTTCAATGCATTTCCATGTAAATCTCCAATGGCGAATGAAACTCGAGCATCATGAGGATGTATTTGATAGTGAACATTTAAATTATCTTTTATTTTAGCTATGTCAAGAAAAAGTATAGATTGGTTTTTTATGTCTATGAGTTTATGTGATAACATTCTAATACCTTATTTATTGTTTTATTTAGTCTAGGAAATAAAAAGGATGTAAAATAAATTTAATAAAGCCCAATGAGCTTGCCAAAAAGAATTTTAACTTCACTAAGGTACTCAAATTAGTAGGCTCAGCTAACCTAAAAATTTCTCTTCAAATATATTATTAATAATTAATATTATTTATAATACACCAATATTAGTAATTAAAAAATAAAATTTAACATAAATTTTTAATTTAAATATTATTATTACGTTTAGCTCATTTGGGGGTGGTATTTTTACCCATTAGAAATTTAAAGATAAGTAGAGTAAAGAAATATAAATTTTTTGATATTTAGATTGTATTTTAAAATTACCAAGCAGCTATGGCAGCATCATTAGGATAAAGCTTTTGAACTAATTGTAGTATTTGATCATTATTTAGAGATTTGACGTACTCTTTTAAATTTAGATTGTCTTTTTGACTGTCTTGAACAGCAATTATATTTGCAAAAGGTGAGTCTTTGGGCTCCACAAAAAGAGCATCTTTTAAGGTTAATCCTGCTTTAGGAATATAGTCATTATTTACAACACCTATATCAACATCACTTAAATTATTAGGAATTTGGTCAGCTTGTAAAGGTATTATTTTTAGTTTTTTAGGATTATTAGTTATATTACTAGGCGTAGCCTGCCAAGTAATACCATCTTCGAGCGTTATCAAACCAGCATCTTGAAGAATCATAAGTGCTCTACCTTGATTGGTAGGGTCATTTGGGATAGCAACTGTAGCAGCATTAGGTAATTGATCAAAGTTTTTATATTTCTTAGAAAATACCCCCATAGGGTACAAAAATGTCTTACCAATATAAGTAATTTTGTAACCAAATTTTTTGATTTGATTTTCCAAGAAAGGGATATGTTGAAATACATTTGCTTGAATCTCGCCATCATTTAGTGCTCTGTTTGGAATGTTATAGTCTCCAAATGTGACTAATTTAACATCAAGATTATATTTCTCTTTAGCAATTTTTTTGCTTAGCTCCATAATTTTATCTTGAGGGGGACTAGTGATATAACCAACCGTGATTTCATTTGACTGATTAGAAGCTACAAAATTTGAGTATAGTTGTAATCCACTGGCTACTACTAAAATAATAGTTAATAACCATAAAGCTGTTAGTTTCCTAGCAGAAACTAAATAGTTACCAAAAGATTGAGTTAGCTGCACTAGAATAACTAGCATCACTACACCACCAAGTAGCAAAGTATAATCCCCATAGTTATAGCCTTTGAAGTAAGTCAAATCACCTAAACCGCCACCACCAACTATACCAGCCATAGCTGAAAAACCAATTAGTGATATGCATGTTAAAGTAGCTGCATCTATAAGAAGTGCTTTTGACTCAGGAAGTAAGACTTTGAAAATTATTTGTATTCTAGTAGCCCCCATAGCCTTTGCTGCTTCTATAAGACCATGGTCAACTTCACGTAGAGCTGACTCTGTTAGACGAGCATAAAATGGTAAGGCAGCAATTGCTAGTGGAACTATAGAAGCAGTAGTACCGATAGTTGTGCCTACTATAAGCCTAGTTAGAGGATAAAGTAAAATTAGTAAAATAATATACGGAATACTTCTAGTAACATTTATTACTATGCTAAAAACTTTATTAAAACTTTTTACCAGAATGTTTTTATTTTCTTGGGTGGTATATAGTAATATACCTAAGATTATCCCACCTATTACTGCTACAAGTGTAGCAATAAATACCATAAAGATAGTTTCCCATGTTGATTGAGCTATTAAGCTAAGTTCTTGGAAATTAAATATTGTCTGCTGGTGCATAACCTAATACCTTTAAATTAACATCTTGATTTGTTAGGAAGCGCAAAGCATTTTCCCAGTCTTGTCTTTCGCCAGTAATATGGCAAATTGCTATACCAACAATTTGGTCTTGGATAGTTTCGATATTAGCTTGGATGATGCTTGCGCTAGCATTAAACTGACGTGATATTTCAGCAATTATAGGCATTTTGCCTTTTTCCCCATAAAAAGTTAGCTGAACGATAGGATAAGTATTTTCATAACTATAAGGGTTGTCATAAAGTCTCTTTGCAATAAATTCTGGTATTTTTGTATGAATACTAGTTTCAACGAATGATTTTGTTACTTCAGTTTGAGGGTTTAAAAATATATCTAAAGTTTTACCTATTTCAGCAATTTGACCTTTATCAATAATTGCAACTCTATCACAAACTTTCCTTACCACATCCATCTCATGAGTTATAAGTACTATTGTTAGACCTAGTTCTTTATTTAGTCTTTTAAGTAGAGCTAAAATTTGTTTAGTAGATGTTGGATCTAATGCAGATGTAGCTTCATCTGAAAGCAAAACTAATGGATTAAGAGCTAATGCTCTAGCGATAGCCACTTTTTGCTTTTGACCACCACTTAACTCTTTGGGATATGCTAAAGCTTTGTTAGGTAACTCAACTAAGTCTAGTAACTCATAAACTCTTTTTTTTATCTCAGATTTTGGTATACCTTGTATTTCTAATGGTAAAGCTATGTTTTCAAACACATTTCTTGAAGAAAGTAGATTAAAGTGTTGAAAAATCATAGCAACTTTCTTGCGAAATTCACGTAGCTGTTTAGGAGTCTTTTTTGTAATATTTTCCTTAGCAATAAATATCGAACCATCAGAAGGCTGTTCTAAAAGGTTTAAACATCTAAGTAAAGAACTTTTACCAGCACCGCTATGTCCTATTATACCAAAGATTTCGCCTTCTTGGATTTCAAGGTTTATATTGTCAAGGACCAAATTGTTGATGTTATTGGTTATATATTCTTTTTTAAGATTTTTTATCTCTATCATTTTTTAACCTTTGTCTTGTCACCTATTTTGCTTTCTTGCCCATTTATCAGTCTTTGGATATTTCCTTTATGCTTTATAATTATGATTATCGCTATTATTAAGAAAGGAGCTGCGACCTTTAGATTTGCTAGAAATGTTACAGAAACACTAGCTATCATGGTTGCTACTAAAGCAGATAGAGAAGAGTAGCGTGTGATTATAGCTATACATAACCAAGACACTATAAATATAATACCTAATACCCAGTAAAAACCAAACAACGCACCTATTAATGTAGCAACACCTTTACCTCCTTTAAAGCCAAAAAATATTGGGAAAACGTGTCCTAATATCGCATATAAAGCAGTACAAGCAATAATAAATTCATTATTAGTTAGCATTTTCGCAACTAGTATGGGTACTAAACCTTTGAGTATATCAAAAATAAGTGTTATAGTTGCTGGTAGCTTACCGCCTACACGTAAAACATTTGTTGTGCCTGGATTTCCTGAACCAACACTTCTTGGTGAGGGTAACCTAAATATATAACATACAATAATAGCACTATTAATAGATCCTAATAAATAAGCAAATATTAGCAAACCAAAATTTAATAAATTCATATACCACCGTTAAAAGTTTTAAAATCTTCAATATATTATAAAAGATAATATTATCTAGGCAATAGCTAAAACAACTATTTTTATTGCTTTGTTGATATTATTTTTATAGGATTAGTAGCTAAAAAATTATATTTATAAAAGTATATATCTATCTTAAGGATTAAGTTTTATGACAGTAATGAAATTCGAGATCTCTAAAAAACAAGGTAAAGCAAGAAGAGGAACAATAACCTTCCCTCGTGGAGAAATCCAAACACCTGTTTTTATGCCTGTAGGTACTTATGGTGCAGTGAAATCATTATCACCAGTAGAGCTTAAGGAAATGGGTGCTGATATTATCTTGGGTAATACTTTTCATCTTTGGCTACGTCCAGGTACTGATATCGTCAAAAAACATGGGGACTTACATGATTTTATAGGATGGGATAAGCCTATTTTGACAGATTCTGGTGGGTTTCAGGTCTTTAGTTTAGGTAAATTACGTAAACTTACAGAAGATGGCGTAACATTTAGTTCGCCTGTTAACGGCTCAAAAGTTTTTTTATCTCCTGAAATATCAATGCAAGTTCAAAAGGATTTGGGCTCTGATATTGTTATGTGTTTTGATGAATGTACCCCATACCCAGCTACTGAAAAAGAAGCTAAAGATTCTATGGAACTCTCTATGAGGTGGGCAAAAAGATCTAAAGACGCTCATGGAGATAATCTATCCGCATTATTCGGTATTATTCAGGGTGGTATGTATGAGCATTTGCGAGATGAGTCTCTAGAAAAACTTACAGAAATTGGTTTTGATGGATATGCTATAGGTGGTTTATCTGTTGGTGAACCTAAAGAGGACATGATAAGAATATTGGATTATATTGCCCATAAGATGCCAGATAGTAAGCCTAGATATCTAATGGGAGTTGGAACCCCAAAAGATTTGGTCGAAGCAGTATATAGAGGTGTAGATATGTTTGATTGTGTAATGCCTTCACGTAATGCAAGAAACGGACATATCTTTACATCTGAGGGGGTTATTAGGATTAGAAACTCTAAATATAAAGAAGACACATCTGCATTGGATCCAGATTGTGATTGCTATACATGTAAGAATTTTAGCAAGAGCTATTTGCATCATCTTGATAAAACTAAGGAGATTTTAGGCTCAAGATTAAATACTATTCACAATTTAACTTTTTACCAAAAATTAATGAAAAACATCCGTACAGCAATAGAAGAAGACAGATTCGAAGAGTTTAGAAAAGAGTTTTTAGTAAATTATAAATAATTAGTCACGAATTATGTGTTTGAAGGTTTAGTTTTATAAATATTTGCCTTCTTTAGGATCTCTATAAAGAGGTTGCTTTAGTATTTTGTAAATGTTATATTGTAAAATAAAGGTTAGCCATATATTATATTATTGTTAAAAATGAAATTAAATAAAGATAAATTTATTTTGGCGATGCTTTTGAAGTAAGATAGCTTTGGTTTGATACGGGTAGCTCTAAGTTAACAATTCACAATTTACTAATATGTTATTAGGAAAATTTATCTACATTGTAAGGTAGACGATGGGAGGCTGTTGACTTTTATCGCTGTGGGGTACAAAAACTTTTTAAAGATTTTATAAAAATGACAAATATAATATTCCAAACCCAAAAAAATAGAAATTATGAATTTGACAAATATGTTAATGACTGTGAAAAGCAAGATATTTGTTACGAAGTCCCTTTTATTTACCAGAATAAAATAAACTTGTGCTCTATTTCTTCTTTTTATATGATGCTTTTGTTTTTTAAACGATACGACGATCTAGACAAAAGTGAATTAGTAAATTGTATAGAGCATTCTCCATATAATGCAAATATTTATCAATTTTATACTAACAAAGGGATACCATATATTCATAATGATAATAATTTTTTAGTAGAAATTGAAAAGAAGTTTGGTTTTAATATACAACATTGGGATATTGGAGGTTATGGTGAAAGTAAAAATGGTATATATGAGCTTCTTAATGAAGGAGGGCCATTTGCTGTTGTACATGAATGGAAACATGTAGTTTTGGTAAAGGGAATTATAGGAAATAATGTAATTTTTCATGATCCATGGAGCGGAAGGAATTTACAGTGTAGATACGATCATAGGTCATGGGATTGGACAAATGCATGGTTACATAACCCAGGAGGGCCTTTATTTAACAAAAAAGGCATCATTGTTAAGAAAAATTTTAAAACTTATTTAACAGAAGCGGTAAACGCTTATATGATTGCGTATAAACAACAAGGAAATAGGGGGTTATTCCATAGACACTCTAAATCGGGCCTAGATAGATTAAATAAATTCTTAGAAAATATAAAAACAATTACAACAAATGATGGCCTTATGCTTGAAATAAGAAGTTTTATGTTAAAAGAATACCCGTATAATCTATATAGTGGGAAAATTAATCTTAATAGGCATTCAGGGGCAACATACCTTCTACTTGCTATACGCTTATATCTTAAGCAAGCTGAAGAAAGTGATTTAGGTGTATATTTATCTAAAATAAACGAGTATTTAAAAACTATAAATCCTAGCATACTTATAATAGATTGGAGCTCTAAAATCAGAGAGAATATAAAGGATTTTATATGTAAAAATTGCAAGATGAGTTTTTAGGAAAACTCACGGAATCTGTAGGGCAATAGAGAATGGTGCGTTTAAAGAGTTCGGAAAAGATTTTTTCAAAGCTCGTGAATGATAGGTTATAAATTTGATGGGAGTGGTTTATTATAAGAATGGCTAAATTTCATGTAAAACTAAGTTTTGAAGCCGCGATCAGTTACAAGTGCTAACCTAAAGGCTGATCTTAATATTATATCAGGGATAGTATTTATGTAGTTTGCCCAATCATTAAATTGAATATCTACTGCCGGTAATATAGCAGAAGAGTTATTTAAACTTTCTATACTATTTAACATAGCCTGGTGTACTTCAAAAAAACTGTGTCCACTAAAGTAATACAATATTGTTGGGGCGATTATTTCAAAATATTGATTATATTTTTCTTTATCTACATGAAGAAGAAATAATACTTTAACAGACATTAAACCTAACCCTGATATGCCAGATATATATAGTTGATTGTGTTCTTTTCTATAATTATTCCAATTGCTATTTATATCTTTAGGGCCATTAAACATGTATGCTTTAGGAACGTAATTATTAAATATTTTATCAGGCCTTTTAAATTCTTCTCCTGTATTTTCTTTACTAATAAATCCCATCTTTTCATAGTTTTTTGGGCTATCGACTCTCTCTGGACCTTTATTTTTAAATTTGTCAGTAATATATAATTTTTGTAAAACGTAATCAGCTATATACCCATTATTTCCTAGGAAAAATTCCTTTTTATCATTCAAAACATAAAGCATCCAGTTAATTGCTTGAACAAGCATAATGGACGCAGATGCATTAATAATAAACAAATTTTCTTTTTTACTATAAAGTTCATAAATGACAGAATAATACTCCACTAAACGTGAATCTATATTTTTATTATAAATTTTCTGGTAATCTTTCTCTAAAACCAATTCATAATCATCGAAGTATTCTAAATATGCTTCTGCATAACTAAAGGGAGAAGCTGAATTCGTTAAACAAACAAGGTTATATATTCTTTTAGAATCTAAAAAGTTGTTGATACGATCATGTTTTTCATATAAACAGTCTATTTTTACAAATGAAAATAAAGATTCTAAATAAGTAATCATTTGATTAAAGATTTTGTCAATAAAGGAAGCTAAACCCTGGTTTTTGCTTTTTTCTTTAATTAGAAGATAAGCTAATGAAGTTTCAAAGATTTTTCTAAAATCAGTATATTTTTCATCGTTTGGATTCAAAAAAGGATATAATTGATCTTTTCCTCCATTTATTAGATATTTCTTAATATCTTTCGTTGAGGCACTAATAAGGTTAGGGTTGCAACTATAAATAAAATTGCTTTTTAACTCGCCCTTTATATAATCTAGAAAGTATCTCTGGTTTATTTTTTCTATTTTATATAAAGATGTTAAAAAATATTTATCAGCAAACAGATGAAGCTTATGTTTACTAAGAAAAGAATAACCTTGTCTTTGGGTATTATATGAATTAATCTCAGAACTAATAATATCTTTTATAATTAAATGTTTTTTACGTGGTTTATAAGTGTTACTGGTGAGTATTCCTCGAATTTTGTCAATTAAGTTCTTAAGCCGTTTTTTATGGTGGATATGCTTTGCTGTTAGGTACTCTTGATTTACCGTTTCAAGCTCTTTTTCAAAACACATAAAGTTATCGTCGTGGAATATTTCAATATATTGCCCATTCAACATTATTTCTCCTATAAAGTTTTACAGATGTGTATAATTTTTAGCTACACCCCATGCAAGATTAATTATAATTTTATAACAAAACTTGCCTGTACATATATCAATTAATATTTATAATTTAAATTTGTTTAAATATAATATTTATTTTAATAAGTATTCTATATTATAAGTTGGTTATGCGCAAAATTATT
Organism: Allofrancisella inopinata; assembly: GCF_012222965.1. NCBI lineage: Bacteria > Pseudomonadati > Pseudomonadota > Gammaproteobacteria > Thiotrichales > Francisellaceae > Allofrancisella > Allofrancisella inopinata. The sequence continues at coordinate 641,302 of NZ_CP038241.1, forward strand.
TTTATTTTTTTAATAGCTTACACCTTATTTCTTTAAAATTTTCTTTACTAAATAAGTAAAACTTCGTTTATAATTTATATATCGTAAATGTAATTATTGCTTATTAAGATGAGCAAGGTTAGTCGTAATTTTAAGTTACAGTGATTCGCTACTACCTTTATTTTGGCTGGCGATATGTTTGTCACAATTTTTTAATAAGTGATTAACACATTGATAATACTCCTTTACTAAGGTAAAATTCAAACGATTAAAATAAAAATTTTTGGAGAAAAATTAATGAAAAAGATTATATTGTCTTTAGTGGCTATTGTGTTGTTTACTACAAACTCTTTTGCTGCAGATGCTTCTCAATCTGCTGGTAGCCCGTATAGTGGTCTTTTAATGTTGGTAGTGTTTTTTGCTATATTTTGGTTTTTACTTATTAGACCACAACAAAAGAAAAACAAAGAACTTCGTAAAATGTTATCTGAATTAGCTAAGGGTGATGAAGTTGTAACTAATGGTGGAATTATTGGTAAAATAGCTAAATTAGATGATACTTTCGTTGACTTGGAAATTGCTGAAAATATAATTGTAAAAGTACAAAGAAATGCTGTATCAAATATTTTACCAAAAGGGGCTACTAAGGCTTAATAGGCTTTGAATCTTACTTTTTTAACCTTTTTCTTTTTTATAAAAGGATCCTTTCAATGAGCAATAATAAAAGTCTTTCTATAAACCAGTTTCCCTTATGGAAAAACCTTTTGATAGTTTTTATATTAGTGATAGCTTTGTTTTATGCTTTACCAAATATTTTTGGTAAAAGTCCAGCTTTGCAAATCTCACAAAAAAATGGTGAGATAACTAGCCAAACTCTTACTCAGGTTGAGGATATTTTAGACAAAAAGAATATAGCTTATCAAAAAGTAACCATAGCGGATGATAAAAGTAATATTGCTATAATTTTTTGGGGTGTTGCTGAGCAGCTTAAAGCAAAACAAATTTTAAAAGATAAATTAGGAAACCAGTATATTATAGCTATGAATATGCTTACTAATTCTCCTAATTGGTTGTCAGTTTTAGGTGCTAATCCAATGAACTTAGGTTTGGATCTACGTGGTGGTATGTACCTTATGTTAGAAGCTAACACCCAATCAGCTATAGATGCTCAGCTTGGTAATACTTTAAGCATAATCTTAAATGCAGCTAAAGAAAAAGGTATAAATATAACTAATTCAACAAAAGCAGAAGACAAGACTGTTATGAATGTACCAACAGAGTATACTAATAATGGTTTTATTTCACTAACGGTGAATAATCCTTCAGACATGCAGAAACTTATAGCATACCTAGATACAGATTTTAGAAAAAACCAAGATCCTGACGTTCTTTACACAGCTAAGGGTAATACAATATTTATTACTTATACGAGTCCAAAGATATTGCAGTTAGAGCAAAGTGCTATCTCTCAAGTAGTAACAGTCATGCGTAATCGTATTAATGCTCTTGGTGTGGCTGAAGCTTCAGTAGCTCAAGCTGGACGAAATCGTGTGGTTATAGAAATACCAGGTTTACAAGATGCTACCCAAGCTAAGCAGATATTAGGTGGTACAGCTACAGCAAATTTTTATTTAGTGAATCCTGTTACTGATCGTTTAGCTACAGAGGAGCAGGGTTATAAAGTTTATTCATTAGATAGTGGCAGAAGTTATCAAAGTTACTATAGTTTAAAAGGGACCCCAGTTGCAGGTGGCGCTGATATTATTAGTGCTAATCCATCTATTGATCAACAGACTGGTACGCCAATTGTTATGGTTGAGCTAAGTAGGGGTGCAGCTAGTCATTTTAGAGAAATTACTGGTAAAAACGTTGGCAACCCTATGGGTGTAATGCTTATCAATACGACTTATGAAAAGACTTTAGATGAAAATGGTAAAGAGCAAAATACTGTAAATAAAACTGAAAAGTTAATTAATGTCGCAACTATTCAGTCAGCTTTAGGTTCACACTTTCAAATTACAGGATTAAATCAAAAAGAAGCAAGTAATTTAGCTCTTATGATTAAATCAGGTGCGCTGCAGGTACCGGTTCATATTGTACAAGAGCAGCAAATAGGTCCAAGCCTTGGTAAAGATAATATTGAGAAAGGGACTCTTTCAATAGTGATAGCTCTTTTAGCAGTTATAATCTTTATTGTAGTTTATTATAGAGTTTTTGGTGTTATTGCTAATATCGCTTTAATCATGAACTTACTGTTAATAATAGCGGTTATGTCAATTATACCCGGTGCAACTTTAACTTTACCTGGTATAGCCGGTATAGTGCTTAACTTGGGTATGTCTATAGATGGTAATGTACTAATCTTTGAGAGAATTAGAGAGGAGATACGTGCTGGTACACCACGTCAAAGCGCTATTCATATAGGTTACCAAAGAGCATTTACAACAATAGTTGACTCAAATATAACAACATTGATTGTGGCAGTAATTTTATTTTTTATCGGCAGTGGGGCAGTAAAAGGATTCGCCATTACTCTAATGATAGGTATAGTAACCTCTATGTTTACAGCTGTCACAGTATCTAGAGCGATGACAAATTTTGTCTATGGTAAGAGAAAAAAACTAGATAAAATCTCTATTGGCATATAATTTTTAGGTTGGGTTTATAATGGAATTTTTTAAGCAAAAGACTCAGATAGATTTTCTAGGAATAAAGAAATACACAACTATCTTATCAGTGTTAATGATTGTTATATCATTGATTTTTATTTTCGCCAAAGGTCTAAATTTAGGGTTAGATTTTACAGGTGGTTATCAAGTACAAATCCATACACAAAAAAATGAAAATTCACAGACTTTAGCTGATGAGTTAGCTAAGGTAGGATTTGATAACACAACTATTACAACTTTTGGTGAAAATGGTGACTATTTAATCAAATTTGCTCCTAATGTAATTAACTTTAAAGCTAAGGATTTAGATGATGCTCAACAGCAATTGCAGCAAAAAATAGAAACTGTCCTTAATGCAAAGGTTCAAAGTGTTAACTATATAGGTCCACAAGTTGGTAAAGAACTAGCAAGCAATGGTATTTTGGCTATTATTATAGCTTTAGTGTGCATACTAATATATATTAGTGCTAGATTTGAGATGAAATTTGGTATAAGTGCATGTCTGGCGTTGCTGCATGATCCTATAGTTATATTAGGTATATTTGCTGCATTTCAATTAGAATTTGACCTTACAGTTTTAGCAGCTGTGTTAGCTGTAATAGGTTATTCGTTAAATGACACTGTAGTAATTTATGATAGAGTTAGAGAAAACTTTAAAAAAATGCGTAACGCAAGTGTAGTAGAAGTAGTTAATAGAAGTATTAATGATACTTTATCAAGAACTATCCTTACATCAGGATTAACTATGTTAGTAGTTGTAGTATTGTATTTGTTTGGTGGTAGTTCGGTACACAATTTTTCTTTAGCACTAATCTTGGGCATAGTTGTTGGTACTTATTCTTCTATATATGTCGCAGGCGTTTTAGCAGTAGCTTTAGGATTAAGTAGAGAGTCGCTATTACCTAAGCAAGTTGAAAAGAATGATACGTCAGTATTTTAATGAAGATGTAGTTAGTTTGGAGTTTTAATAGTGTATAATATCACTAAGAATTTGTAATAAGGAAGTAATATGAAAAAAACTTTTTTAGCAGTAGTACTGTCAATTTCTACATTAGGTTTAGTACCAGCTATGGCAAATGATTCTACTAAAGAAATTGCTCCAAAATGTCACAAGCATCATAGTGATAAGCTTGTAAGTATTTATGCAGAGGATGTAAACAGCTCTAAAGTTATTGATACTATAACTTTTAAAAACCTAGACGATTATAATGTTTTCTATTGCAAAGATAATAACTGGTGTGAAGTTGTTAGAAAAGATGGTAACGTTGGTTGGATTAATTTAGAAGAGCTAAAAAAAGCTCAAGATAGATATGCAAAGCGTATGTATAAACAAAATCTAGTACAAAAGTTAGAGCAAGATAATAAAATACAGGCTCAGCAAATAATAGAATTACAAAGAGTTATAGTTAGAATGCAAAAAGATTTCTCCATGGCTTTACAAAACCAACAAATACAAATTAACCAATTAAAGCAGGCTATCTACCGCTAAAAAATAGGAGCCACATGGCTAAAAAAAAATGTTTTCCTATCACAACTAAGTCTAAAACTTTACCTGTAGTATCTGATAATGATTTAAACTCATATCTTAATTTTGTTAATAGTTTACCTATATTATCAGTTGAAGAGGAGCAAGAGTTGGCGAGACTTTATAGGTATAAAAAGGATCTAGATGCAGCCCAACAGCTAGTAATGGCACATCTTAGATTTGTGACCAAAATTGCTAAAGGTTTTGCTGGATATGGCTTATCTATTGCTGATCTTATCCAAGAAGGTAACATTGGTCTTATGAAAGCAGTAAGTAAGTTTGATCCAGAACAGGGGGTTAGATTAGTTTCTTTTGCTGTTCATTGGATTAAGGCAGAAATGCATGACTATGTACTTAAGAATTGGAAAATTGTAAAAGTGGCGACAACAAAAGCACAAAGGAAATTATTTTTTAATTTAAGGAGTAGCAAGGGTAAGATTGGTTGGCTAAGCCCTGAAGATATAAAGCAGATAGCTGATGAACTTGGAGTTAAAGAAGAAACAGTTATTGAAATGGAAAAAAGAATGTGTCAGGGAGACGCTAGTCTTGATCTACCATATAAAGATGGTGAAGGAGAAGATACAAATCAACAAAGCTTATATCTTGAAGATAAAAACTCAGATGTTGAGCATCAGGTAATCCAGCAAGATTATTATGATAACCTTATGGAAGCTGTAAAAGAGGTTCTAAGTAATTTTGATGCTCGTACAAAAGACATTGTTATGTCTAGGTATTTGTTGGAAGAGAAAACTACCCTTCAAGATTTAGCAGATAAATATAAAATTTCTGCTGAGAGAGTTCGTCAAATAGAAGAAGAAGCTTTAGTTAAGCTTAAAAAAGCGATTAAAAACCGTAGTTAATAAACCTTTCTTCATTTTAAAATCTTTATCTTGAAATTACTTATGCTAATATAATAGCTATTATATTATAAATTTTAATAGAATAATTTGAATGAAAGATTGTATACCTAGGCTGAGGTTGCAAGTAAAAAAACAAGTAACTTTAGATGGCTCAAAAAGCTTATCTAATAGAGCTTTAATAATTGCTGCTGTGGCTAAAGGTCAAACAAGGTTTGAAAATTTACCTAATAGTGCAGACGTTTTAGCTTGTGTGGCAGCGTTAAAAGAACTTGGCTGCGATATCAAACATAACCAAGAAGCAAAGTCTTTAATTATAGATGGCTGTGATGGGGTATTTAAAAATAAAAAAGCTAAGATTTTTTGTAATGAATCTGGTACTTTAACTAGGTTTATAATTCCTATGTGTGCTACCCAAGATGGTGGTGAGTTTTATGTGTATGCGAAACAAAGAATGATGGAAAGACCTTTAGCTGATCAGTTAAAACCACTGGAGAAACTTGGTATGCAAGTTACATATCATAATATTAACCATGCAATGCCAATGACTATGCATTCAAATCTTTTAAATGGTGGAAGTATACAGGTTGATGGTAAAAAAAGTTCACAGTTTGCTTCTGGATTACTTATGGCAGCACCACTAATGCGAAAAGGATTATTTATAGAATCAATTACAGATCATAAGCAACCATATTTAGAAATGACATCTAAAGTTATGTCAGAATTTGGAGTAAATGTTGAAGTTGATAATAACGTTTATGAAGCTAAAAATTCTAATTATGTTTCACCTGGAAGATACGTAGTTGAGCCTGATGTCTCTACAGCTTCATATTTTTGGGCATTTGCTGCTATTACAGGTTCTGCTATTAAGGTTATGAATGTAACCAAGCAGTCTAAGCAAGGCGATATAAAATTTTTAGAAGTGTTACAAAAGATAGGTTGTACTATTAATTATTATGACGAGGGTATTGAAGTGATTGGAAATAATCAGTTAAAAGGGGTATATGTTAATATGCGTAACTTTTCTGACACTTTTATGACTTTAGCTGCTGTAGCTTGTTTTGCCGACGGTGACACCTATATAGAAGGTCTTAGTCATACACGTGGGCAGGAGTCAGACAGGGTTGCAGCTATAGCAGAGGGTTTAACTAAATTAGGAGTTTATGTTGAAACTACAAAAGATAGTATATTAATTTCACCAGCAAGAAGTAGCTTTAAACCAGCAGAAGTTGATAGCTATAATGACCATAGAATAGCGATGTCATTAGCATTATTAGGTTTAAGGATTGATAAGGTTATTATTACTAATGCTGAGGCTGTTAATAAAACTTGCCCAGATTATTTTGATAGAATGAGAAGTTTGGTAAGTTAGCTTATGACAGCAAAAGACCGGATTATTATTAAATATCTGCAGCAACGATGGTATAAAAAAACTTTGGTAATTACAAGTTTAGAATGTAATTATTCAAGTAATATTAGATCTTTGAAAACAGTAGTTTGCTCAGGCTATTTAGAAACTGGTAAAAAGGGTTGTATTTTTAATATACATGCCTGGCCATTTGAGCCTAGATTTTTCGATTTGATCATAATTGATAGTGCTTTTGTAGATAGTAAACAAGAGCAAAAAGCCCTATTAAAGCAATTATATTTCTGTCTTTCAGATGATGGAGAAATTATCGTTGCAGGAACTACAAACATTAGGGCTTATAATCTAGTTTCAAAATTCCTCTCTAATGGATTTCTTAATAAAAAGATAGAGTTGTTAATAAACTCTGAGAGTGTCCTTATAGACTTATTTAAAAGAATTTTTAGCAAAAAATTTGTTGCTTTTTTTAAAAAAGATAATTTCTTTAAAATAGACCCTGTAGAGATTTCAGAATTACTTGAAAAGCCAGTTAAGTGTAAAACATACCGCGGTGTAGGGGCTAAAGAGATATACAAGGGTTGCTATGAAAAAAAATAATTTAGTTGCATATACTGATGGAGCTTGTAAAGGAAATCCTGGTATAGGGGGTTGGGGAGCTATCTTAAGCTATGGTGATATTACTAAAGAGATATACGGAGCAGAATTTGATACAACTAATAATAGGATGGAGCTTTTAGCCGCAATTGAAACACTAAAAACCCTAAAAAGAAAATGCCAAATTAGTATCTTTACAGATTCGAAGTATTTGCAAAATGGAATTAATCAGTGGTTGACTAACTGGAAAGCAAATGGCTGGAAAACTAGTGGTAAAAAAGAAGTCAAAAATAAAGATTTATGGCAAGAATTAGATCAGTTGACAAAAATACATGAAGTTAATTGGCACTGGGTTAAAGGGCATAGTGGTAACCAAGGTAATGAAAAGGCAGACCAATTGGCAAATAAAGCTATATTAGAGCTTATGGGAAAACCCTATGGTAAATCTTAATCATAAAGAAATTCTGGTTTTATATACTGGTGGCACTATAGGTATGGTTAGTACAGCTAATGGCTATGATGTAGAAGAAGGTTACTTAACAAAAACAATTAACAGCATAATTGACTTTTATAATCATAAAATGCCAAAGTTTGTTATAAAGGAGTATAGACCACTTATTGATTCTTCTAATATTAAGCCTGCAAATTGGCTGACTTTAGCCTTAGATATTGTTAAAAACTATGACAATTATGATGGATTTGTAATTTTACATGGTACAGATACTTTGGCGTATACGGCTTCTATTTTGTCTTTTATGCTGGGAGAGGTTCAAAAACCAGTTATTGTGACAGGTTCTCAAATTCCTATTTCACAAATTCGCTCAGATGCTGTATCAAATATTCTAAACAGCCTTATATTTGCTTGTAGTGATGTGATTAAAGAGGTATGTGTGTATTTTAATAAACGCTTGTTAAGAGGTAATAGAACTACAAAAATAAGTGCAACAGGATTTGATGCATTTTTGTCACCAAACTACCCTATACTAGCTCACGCTGGTGTAGATATTAGAGTGGATGATAGGTTACTATGGCAGCGCACTATAGATGCTAAACCAACAAAACTAGCAAATTTCGAAATACCTAATATTGCTATCTTGAGTGTTTTTCCAGGTATGAGTGCAAAAATTTTAGAAAATATTTTAGAGCCTCCTATTCAAGGGCTAATCCTTAAAACTTATGGAACTGGGAATATGATGGATGAACCTAAAATTCACGATACTCTTGCTAGTGCAAATGATAGAGGAGTTGTAATAGTTAATTGCACACAATGTATGTATGGAAGTGTTAAGATGGGTGTGTATAAAACCGCTAGTGGCTTAGTTAAAGCAGGTGTTGTCTCAGGATACGACATGACAGATGAAGCAGCATTTGGTAAGTTATTTTATCTGTTGAGTCAAAAAAATTTATCACAAGACCGGGTGAAAGAATTTTTTGAAAAGTCTTTGCAAGGAGAAGTTACTATTGAAGCTTAACTGTCACCACTATAGTAAATTAAATAAATATGAAAGAAAAATTGATTAGTTAAGGTGTGTGTTTTTAGTTTATTTTTTAAAACTAGATAAGTTGCAGGAGATTTCTACTTACGTGGAAATAATGAATGGGAAGAATTTTTGTAAAAAATATAGGAGAATAATATGAGTGATATAAATGAGTTGATCAAAGGTAATAGAGAGTGGGCTGAGGAAGTTAAAAAAACTAATCCAAATTTTTTTGAAACATTATCAAAAGGACAATCACCAGAATATCTTTGGATAGGGTGTTCAGATAGTCGAGTACCAGCTAACCAAGTTTGCGGATTAGTTCCAGGAGAGGTCTTTGTACATCGTAACGTGGCAAATGTTGTTTCTTTAACAGACCTTAATTGCCTGTCAGTTTTACAGTTTGCTATTGAAGTTTTGAAAGTGAAAAAGATTATAGTTTGTGGACATTATGCATGTGGTGGAGTAGAAACTGTCGTAAGAGATAAAAGTTATGGTCTTATTGATAACTGGTTAACATCTATCCATGAAGTTAAAGAGCAAAATAAACAATTTATAGAAGAAACCTTAAGTTGCTTTAGGCATGATCAAGAAAATTATATGAAGAAAAAAGTAGATATTATGTGTGAGTTAAATGCTCTCCATCAGGCTTTAAATTTATGCAAAACTACTGTTGTGAAAGCAGCTTGGCATAAAGGTTTGAAGTTTACTATCCATGCAGCTATATATGGTGTTGCTGATGGTAAGTTATATGAAATAGGTGGTGGTGTAGGCTCTCGTGAAGAAATGAATATTGTTTATGATCAAGCAATAGAAGCTATTAAGTCTAGATATTGTCAATAGTATATAGTCAAAAATAATTGAAACCTACTACAGTTAAGATGGTTTGTGTTTAAATTAAATCCTCATAGTTAAATTTTAACATGGTATCTATGGTTTTTATGATATGATACGTCATTAATAATGATGCGTTAATAGGTTAACATTGATTATGGTCTCTAATATTAATTTCTATTGGTATGGTGACATTCCTGAAAAAAGTGTATTAAGAAATTTAGCAACATGGGTTAGATACTTAAGTAAGAGCAAAAGTGAATTCATAGTTAGATTGTGGACATCTGAAGACATTATAGGATCTCTCATTAGTTTAGAATTAGGGATTGAAGCTGGAAAATATTCCATGCCTAGAATCACTCCGCTAAAGAAAGAAAAATTAAAATTTGATGGTTTAGATGTTGTGATTGATACATATAAATTTTGTGACGTTAGGTTTAATAATATAGTTGTTTGTGATTATGATCAGTTTAGTGGTTATTATAGCTCTATCCCACAATTAACTAAGTTTTATAATTATTTAAATGATAATAGACTATATGTGTTTGCATCAGATATTGCTAGGTTACTTATTGTAAATCATTTTCCAGGGTTTTACCTAGACTTAGATTTCTTGCCTAACCAAGAAAAAGTTTTTTTTCGCAATATTGATCGTGTAATGGGGTTGTTTGCCCTAGCTGGATTTACATTAGGACCTAAAGATTATTATTTGTATTGTCTTAAGTCAACATTTCAGCGAGAAAATGCTCTTATAATAAATTTTCATAAGGGTGGTATAGATGTTTTAATTGAGGAAATAGAAAACTGTTTGCAAAAAAAAATTACTGAAAACAATGGTCCGCACTATGTTGATGAAACCGAAATTTACAAAGAAATATTTCAAGGACCTAAAGCTCAGCAATTAAAAAATAGTTTTTTTAAAGGTGAAGATAATGATTATTTAAAGTATTACAGTGCTAAAAATGCTGAGGCTTTTATAAATAAAAATGAAGAAGACGGATTCTCAATACTTGGCAGATTTAGGGATTCTATAGAGTTTATATTTTCGCAAACGGTTTTCTATTCTTACTTTAGAACTACTTACGGAGGTAACTTTATTCATAAAGAAAAAGATGAGTATGGACTTTTTTACATGTTCCATATTGATAAGTATTTTTTAAATTCTCAATCTAATTTACCTCTTTACAGTTGGGCAAATCCTGGTTTTGCCAGATTACAAAAGTTGGATTCAGCTACATATCCAATAAATAAAGCATTTAAAAATTTTCTAGCATTGCTATTAAGAGCATTTATTCTAAAGCTAGAAGTTATGTCATTTGGAATTAATAATACTAAAAATTCAGTACATAACAAAATAATGCATCTTGGAGATAATCATTTGAAGAAAAAATTTGAACGCCTTCTGAAGAATATAAGTGATTCTCATAAAATAACTCCTTTAAATTATGAACAAGCTTATTCATATTTGTTAGAAAGCTACAAAATATGCACAAGGATATATGCCAATAAGCAAATTGAAAAAAACTTTTTAGAGCTATTAAATACAAAAAAGTATTCTTCACTTGCCAATATATGGAAAACTTATAAAAAATAGGTTCTTAATAACAGTTTTGTTGAGAGTAAATGAATTTTAAAAGTCATTTATCCAGTAGTGCATATAGTATATATGCAACCATTGCAGTTATTAAATCTATGGTGAATAAAGCAACTATGAATTCATTATAAGTATCATCAGTTAATAATGTAAAAGAGCTTAGAATACTATAAATACTAAAAAAAACCAAACAAGCAGCTTTAAATGGGGGTTTTTTAATTATAGCAATTATTGAAAAAAAACACATGCTTAACTGGAAAATACCAATTTGAAAAATTGCAGGAGTGAAAATCCATCCTTGAAATTTGCTTACACTATCCCCATATAACAAACACATGTAGCTGTTAATAAAAGTTATAATGCTGAAGTTGCAGGCTATAAAGTAGTTTGCGTATATTCTACTATGATTTTGGCTGTAAATAATAATGCTGTGACAAAAAGCGAGAATAAAAGGTGTTATTAGTAGACATATACTTATAATAATAGTTACCATATAATGATCTTGAAAGTTGTAAAATAAGTATGTCGAATTTTACAGTAAATATTTTGCCTTGTCATATATTTACAAAATAAAGATATAGACAATCTAGGTGATGATAGTTAAAATTTGCTACTAGGTATATTGTTAAATAAAAATAGGAAAAAGTTAAAATGGATGTAACTGTTGAAAAGAAAGAAGGAATTAATTGTTCACTACTAATAGAAGTACCGGCTGATGAAATTGATAATATGGTAACTCAAAAAATAGCGCAAACTGCTAAGTCAATAAAACTAGATGGCTTTAGACCAGGTAAGGTTCCAGCAAGTTTAGTAAAAAAGAAATATGGTGAGCAAATCCGTTTTGAAGTTATATCAGATTTAATACCTAAAAAATACACAAAAGCTATACAGGATGAAAAGCTTGAAGTCGCTGGCATAGAGATCGATTTAAAAGAAAATAAAGAAGGTGAAAACCTTAAGTTTGTAGCTAACCTTGAATTATTTCCAGAAATTGAAGTAAATGGTTGTGACACTATAACGGTTGAAAAGCCAATAGTTGAACTAGGTGATAAAGAAGTCCAACAAATGATAGAAAACCTTAGAAAGCAATTAGCTACTTATTCTGAGGTTGATAGGGTTGTAAAATCAGATGATAAAGTTACTATAGATTTTGTTGGCAAAAAAGATGGAGAGGTTTTTGAAGGTGGTTCAGCTAATGATACGGATGTGGTTATTGGTTCTGGACAGATGATACCAGGTTTTGAAGATGGTATTATTGGTATGCAAAAAGATGAGCAAAAAACTATTACAGTTACTTTTCCAAAAGATTACCAAAATCAGGATCTTGCAGGTAAAGAAGCTCAGTTTGATATAACAGTGAAAAAAATCCAACAACCAGAATTACCAGAAGTAAATGAAGAATTTGTTAAGAAATTTGGAGTAAAAGGTGGGGTGGATAGCTTTGAGTCAGAAATCAAAGAAAATATGCAACGCGAATTGAAGTTTATAATCCAAAGGAAAATTAAAGAACAAGTTTTTAAAGGATTAAGAGATATAGTTGAGTTTGACGTGCCAAAAGCTTTAATTAAAAGAGAAATTGATGCTGCTAAGAAAAACCTACTAAATAGCATGGGTGGAGCAAAAAGTAACTTTGATGTTAACCAGTTACCAGATAATTTATTTGAGGCAAATGCTAAGCAAAAAGTAAAAACAAGTTTGATACTTGATAGCATAATTAAAACGCAAAATTTTGAAGCTGATGATAAGGAAGTTGACAGTCTATTAGATGAAATGGTTCAAGCATATGAGGAACCAGAAAAAACTAAAGAGCAAATCAAAAAAAACCCGAGAGAAATTAATAATTTAAAAGCATTAGTGATAGAAAATAAGCTAACTGATTGGGTTTTAGACCAAGCTAAAGTTACTGATAAAAAAGAAGATTTCTTTGCGATTATTAAAGAAAATATGCAAGCACAACAAGCTGGGTTTTAAATTAAAATTCAGATAGAAGAGGTTTTTTTATAGATGATAACTAATAATTTAGTACCTACCGTTATAGAAAAAAGTGCCGGTGGTGAGCGTGCTTTTGATATTTATTCAAGACTTTTAAAAGAGCGAATAGTTTTTTTAAATGGTGAAGTGAATGATCAATCAGCAAATCTTGTCATTGCCCAACTATTATTTTTAGAGTCAGAGGATCCGGACAAAGATATTTATTTTTATATCAACTCTCCTGGTGGAATGGTAACAGCTGGTATGGGTGTGTATGATACAATGCAATTTATAAAGCCAGACGTTAATACTATTTGTATAGGACTTGCTGCTAGTATGGGGTCTCTTTTATTAGCAGGTGGAGCAAAGGGCAAAAGATATAGTTTGCCTAGTTCACAAATAATGATTCACCAACCATTGGGTGGTTTTAGAGGACAAGCATCTGATATAGAGATTCATGCTAAAAATATTCTACGGATTAAAGAAAGGTTAAATGATATCTTGGCTTACCACACAGGTCAAGATCTTGAAACTATAGTAAAAGATACAGATAGAGATAAATTCATGATGGCAGAAGAAGCAAAAGAATATGGTTTAATAGATAATGTTATTCAGTCACGTGAAGCAATGAAAAAAGTAAATAATTAAAGGAATCTAATTAATAAAGATGTCTAAAATCCTATATTGTTCTTTCTGCGGGAAGTCACAGCAAGAAGTAAAAAATATTATAGCTGGTAGAGAAGGTAACATTTGTAATGAGTGTATTGATAAATGTGTAATTAAAATTCATGGTGGCAATAAGATATTAGATGCTGAAGGCATAAGTTTTGAAAAATTACCTAAACCACTAGAAATTAAAAAATATTTGGATGATTATATCATTGGTCAAGATAATGCTAAAAAAGTTTTATCTGTAGCTGTGTATAATCATTATAAAAGAATTACCTCTAAAATACTAAATGAAGACGATACTGAGCTTAAAAAAAGTAATGTTCTTTTAATAGGGCCAACTGGTTCTGGTAAAACATTATTTGCGCAAACTTTAGCTAAATTACTTAACGTTCCATTTGCTATTGCAGATGCAACAACTCTTACAGAGGCAGGTTATGTGGGTGATGATGTTGAAAATATAATTGTTAGATTATTGCAGAACGCTGAGTTTGATGTGGCTAAAGCACAAAAAGGTATTATCTACATAGATGAAATTGACAAGATTGCGCGTAAATCAGAAAGTGCATCTATAACCAGAGATGTATCAGGAGAAGGTGTACAACAAGCATTACTTAAACTTATAGAGGGTACAGTAGCTTCAGTACCACCTAAAGGAGGTAGAAAGCATCCTAATCAAGAGATGATAGAAGTTGACACCACTAATATTTTGTTTATTTGTGGAGGAGCTTTTGCTGGTATTGAAAAAACTGTTAAACATAGAATGGATAAGGTAAGTATAGGGTTTAATGCGGATATAGTTGAGCAAAAAAACAGTCTTGACATAGAAAAACTAATGCAAAAAGTAGAAAGTGAAGATTTAACTAAATTTGGTTTGATTCCAGAACTTATTGGGCGTTTACCTATTGTTACCGTGCTAAATGAGCTAAAAGAAGAGGACTTAGTAAGGATTCTTAAAGAGCCAAAAAATGCTTTGATAAAACAATATATTAAATTATTTAAATTCGATGGTATAGAGGTTGAATTTACAGACCAGGCTCTTATTGAGATAGCTAAAAAAGCTATAGTTAAAAAAACTGGTGCTAGAGGTCTAAGAACTATTCTTGAAGGAGTCTTGCTTGAGTTAATGTTTTATATTCCGTCAACCCAAGATATAAATAAAATTATAATAGATGATAAAAACATCTTGGGCCAAGAAGAACCTAATTTAGTCACGAAAAAACAAGAATATAAAAAGTTAAAAGATATAATTTAATTTACAGGGGTTATATAAACTTATGTCAGAAATTTTAAGCGTTGTTCCTGTTATTCCACTACGAGATGTGGTTATTTATCCTGGTATGACGATCCCTTTGAATGTAGGGCGTACAAAATCTATAAACGCAGTAAAAGAAGCATCCAACAATTATAATAATTCCATATTGTTGGCTACTCAGAAAAATGGCTCTAGTTCAGGTGATGTTGCTGAAAATATTTATGATATAGCTACTTTAGCAAAAATTATACAGATAATGAAGCTTCCGGATGGAAGTTTAAAGATTATAGTCGAAGGAGTAGCTAAAACACTAGTAGATAAATATGTAGATGAAAAGGATTGCATTTATGCTCATATAGAAGATACTTCAAAGCCTATTCAAACACAAGATTCTACTCAGTTAAATAAAGAGTTAAAAGCTATAATTTTATCTATATCAGAGTCACTGAAAGAGTTTGTTGAATATAGCGGCACTATTACTAAAGAAGCATTGTCTACTTTAATAAATACTCAGCATCCGGAGAAATTTGTATATGAAATAGCAGCTATTCTTAATTCTAGTATTGCTAAAAAACAAAAAATTTTAGAAGTAGAGGATTTAAAGGCTAAAGCATTAATTCTGCTTACGTGCTTAGAAGAAGAGCTTGAAATACTTGAGTTAGAAGCAAAAATTAAAGATAGGGTAAAAGCTCAAGTTGATAAAAATCAAAGAGAGTATTATTTAAACGAACAAGTAAAAGCTATTTACAAAGAGTTAGGTGAGGCTGATGAAGAATCTGAAACTTCGGCTCTTAAGAAGAAAATAGAATCTGCAAAGATGTCTAAAGAGGCGAAAGAAAAGTGTTTAAAAGAGCTCAAAAAGCTAAAATCTATGCCACCGTCATCTTCGGAATCTGCCGTATCTAGAAACTATATTGAGACTATACTTTCTTTGCCATGGGGTAAGCGTACTAAAGTTAAAAAAGATATTAATTTAGCGGAAAAGGTTTTAGAAAAAGACCATTATGGCATCAAAAAAGTTAAGGAGCGTATATTAGAGCATTTAGCTGTCCAGATTAAGAGGGATTCTAATACTAAAGCTCCTATTTTATGTTTAGTGGGGCCTCCAGGTGTAGGTAAGACTTCTATAGGTCAATCTATAGCCAGAGCAACAGGTAGAGAATATGTACGTATGGCATTAGGTGGAGTCCGAGATGAATCAGAAATAAGAGGTCATCGTCGTACTTATATAGGATCTATGCCAGGACAAATAATCCAAAAGATAATTAAAGCAAAAACTGAAAACCCATTATTTTTATTAGATGAAATAGATAAAATTTCGTCTGATTTTAGAGGTGATCCGTCTGCAGCGCTGCTTGAAGTTCTTGATCCTGAACAAAATAATACTTTCAATGATCATTATTTAGAAATAGATTATGATTTGTCAAAAGTTATGTTTGTAGCAACAGCTAATTCTTTAGATATTGATCCAGCTTTGCGTGATAGATTAGAGATTATTAATTTGGCCGGTTATACTGAGATAGAAAAGCAGGCTATCGCTAAGCAATATTTAATACCGAAAGCTTTGAAAAATAATGGCTTAAGCAGTAAAGAATTAACTTTCACACCAACGGCAATTCTCGATATTATTAGATATTATACCAGAGAGGCCGGAGTTAGAAACTTACAACAAAAAATTAATAGTGTTTGTCGTAAAGTAGTTAAAAATACACTTAAAAATCCAGAAATTACTAAAGCTTCGATTACTCAAAAAAATTTACAAGAGTGCTTGGGGGTTTATCAGTACGATTATGGTGTTAAAAGTTTAAAATCTAAAGTTGGGCAAGTTACAGGTTTGGCTTGGACATCTGTTGGTGGTGAACTTTTAACTATAGAAGCTTTGGCTATGCCTGGTAAAGGAAAAGTTAAATATACAGGTAGCTTAGGTGATGTGATGAAAGAGTCTATTGATGCGGCATTTAGTGTTGTTCGTTCTATGTCAAAAGACTATAAGCTTGAGGATGATTTTTATGAGAAAAAGGATATTCATATCCATGTCCCAGAGGGGGCTACTCCAAAAGATGGTCCAAGTGCGGGTATTGCTATGACTACAGCTTTAGTTTCTGTATACACAAATAAGCCAGTTCGTAATGATATTGCAATGACTGGTGAGATAACTTTAAGGGGAGATGTTTTAGCTATAGGCGGCTTAAAAGAGAAACTTTTAGCTGCATTAAGAGGTGGAATTAAGGAAGTTTTAATCCCAAAACAAAATGTTAAAAATCTAGCTGAAATTGATAAAGAAATAACAGAAAAACTAAAAATAACCCCTGTTAACAACATAAAAGAGGTTTTGTTAAGAGTTTTTTAGTATTTTGGTATTGAAAAGGTGTTTTTTTAGTGTTATAACCTTAATTGACAGTATGTCATTACAAACATAAGGAGTCTTAAAAATGAATAAAGGTGAATTAGTAAGTGCTATCGCAAAAGAAGCAGATGTTACTAAAGAAGTTGCTAGTAAAACTTTAGATGCTACAATCGCAGCAGTAACTAAAGCTTTAAAAGCAGGTGATAGTGTAACTTTAGTTGGTTTTGGTACTTTTCAAGTTAAAGAAAGAAGTCCAAGAGAAGGTAGAAACCCTAAAACAGGTGAAACTATCAAAATTGCTGCCTCAAAAGTTCCTAGCTTTAAAGCTGGTAAAGGTCTTAAAGACGCAGTTAAATAATAAAAAATCAAACTTTATTAGCGATTTTTTATATAAGCATGCTTAACAGTATGCTTTTTTATCTATAATGGAACTGTTGAAAACTAAAATTATACAACACTAATTGTGTTAAAAATATTCTCAAAATGCTCATTTACTACATGTAAACTGCGCTTTTTCAAATATTTTTGCCTTATTATTATTTGCCTAATTTCAGCTTTCAATAGTCCCATAAGATGATATATAGTCAACCCTTTATAATCCTGTTATAATAACTATAATTAAAAACATTAATCTAAAGTTCGTTATATAGCTAACGTTACTAAAAAGTAGTCCCAATTGGATTAGCTATATTTAGATTACTAAGTTTAAGAACTTTTATTAAATAAGGTTGGAAAAATGTTACAGTCTTTTAATGATAGGCTAAAAGGCCCATTTACTTGGATAATTATTATCTCAATAAGTTTTATTTTTGTAATAACTGGTATGAGTTTCTTTTTTACAAATGTAGGAGCTAGTAGATCATATGTTGCAAAAGTTGGAGATAATGAAATTAGCACAAGACAGTTTGAACAATATGCACAAAGTGCTAAAACAAGAATTCAAAAGCAACAATTGCTTGACCAGCTGGTTAGCCAGTATTTGGTTTTAGCTGATTCTCAGCAGCATAACATTCAGGTTTCAAAACTAATGTTGCAAGCAACTATATTTAATAATCCTATGTTTTTTGAAAAGGGTAAATTTTCTAATGATAAGTTAAAGCAGTTAGCTAATTACTTGGGCGGTTTAGGCAAGCTAGAGCAGATACTTTCACAAAACATCAAGGCTAGTATTATTCCTCAAACTATCATGGATACATCCTTCACCACTGAGTATGAGTTAAAATCTTTATCTAATGTTTACTCAGTTAATAAAACAATTGAGTATACAAAAATTTCTCCACAAGCTTTAAAAGCTCAGGTTAAACCAAATACTCAAGTAT
Source organism: Allofrancisella inopinata (assembly GCF_012222965.1). NCBI lineage: Bacteria > Pseudomonadati > Pseudomonadota > Gammaproteobacteria > Thiotrichales > Francisellaceae > Allofrancisella > Allofrancisella inopinata. The sequence goes on from NZ_CP038241.1 coordinate 659,759, forward strand.
TAAATGCTTATTATGAAATTCATAAAAATGAATATATAAATCCAGCAAAAATTAATATTAGCTACCTTGTTATTACAAAGGGTAATTTTAAGTCTAAAGCTAATATTAGTGACTCGCAAATAAAAGAGTATTACGAGAATAATAAAGATCTATTTGAAAAATTTGATGATAATACAAAAGCTAGTATTAAAAAGATTATTCAAAATAGAGAAGCTTTACAACAATATAATTCTTTTATTCAAGATGTTGATGGTATTAAATTCGATGAACTTGAGAAAAAAATAGGTAAGCCAAAAATTGCAAACATTATAGATAATAATGATACTGATATAGAAGGTATTAAGAATAGTTCATTTTTTGTCAATGTAGAGAAGTATGCAAGTATTCCATTATCAGAAGACAAGACCTTAATTTACAAAGTAAATAAACAACAAAAATCAACATTACAGCCATTTGATAAGGTTAAAGATAAGGTTACCCAAGCTTATATTTTAGAAAAATCACAAATTCTAGCTTTAGAGAAAGCAGATAAGCTATTATCTGATTTGAATAAACAACAAAAAGTACAGCAAAGTTTTGAAAAAGCTGTAGTTTCTAGTGAGTCTAAAGACCTTTCAAAAGATTTTAGTGATTTTGTATTATTAAATAGTAATACCGATTACCATGAATATGAAGCTTTAGATGGAAGTATCTACGTTTATAAGGTGATAAAAGTCCAACCAGAAAACTCTAAAAAAGCTACTATTCCCAATAAGGTTGAAGCAAGTTACAAGCAAGAAGCGCTTAATTTTTACCTGCAAAGAATTAAAGAAGATATTCCAGTAAAAATAAATTATAAAAATATCTAAATGAATAAGTTGGTTTATGGTATAGCTGGTCCTACAGCTTCAGGTAAGACTGCTCTTTCAATATCTATTGCTAAGCAGATTAATGCTGAGATTATTAGTGTTGATTCATCTTTAGTTTATAAACAGATGGACATAGGCACAGCTAAGCCAACCAAACAAGAGCAAGATGGTATAAAGCATCATTTAATTGATATCATAGAGCCCACTGAAAACTTTTCGGTAGCAGATTTTATTTCTAGTGTTAATAATCTCAAAAAAGAAATACACTCTAGAGGAAAGCAAGTTTTATTAGTTGGCGGCACAATGCTTTACTTTAAAGGTTTAATAGAAGGGTTATCAAATTTACCTGAAAGCCAACCGGAAATAAGATCTATTTTAGAATTAGAGAAAAAAGAGAAAGGTTTGGAGTACCTTTACCAACAGCTTTATAAGATGGATCCAGATGCAGCCCAAAAGCTTAATGCAAATGATCAACAGCGAATATTTAGGGCTTTAGAAGTTATTATGATAAGTGGTGAAAAATATTCACAACTTGTTAAAACATCTAAAGTAGGTCAGTTAGATGAAGAAATTAGATTGTGTGCTATAGTTCCCAAAGACAGAGCTAGTTTGCATAGAAATATTGAGTTAAGGTTTAAACAGATGTTAGAAGATGGCTTTCTAGATGAAGTCAAAAATCTTAGAAAAAATCCAAATTTAACTAAAGATACTACAGCTATAAGAAGCGTTGGGTATCGTCAAGCATGGGAATATTTAGATGGTGATATAGATTATGACAAGTTTGTTGAAAAAGGTATTGTAGCAACAAGACAACTAGCAAAACGTCAACTTACTTGGATACGAAATTGGCAGGGGGATATTAAGCTTATAGCAATGGAAGATATAAATAAAGAATCTAAAGTTTTAAAGTTTTTTGGCTTGGATTAAATGGGTTTAGTATAATGGGGCTGTTGCAAACTAAAATTATATGTTTCTAACTGTGTTAAAAATATTCTCAAAGTGCTCATTTACTACATGTAAACTGCGCTTTTTCGAATATTTTTGCCTTGTTACCACCCATCTAATTCCAGCTTGCAACAGCCCCATAATAGCTGATAAAAGTGATGTGATGGATTGACACCCTTGAGAAAGCTTATTAAATATTTCACAAATAAAATTTGCTGATAAATATAAATGTTGTTAAAATGTGTAGCTAAGTTTAATTGTTAAACTTGATAAAATAATAATTATAATTAAATAACTAAAAGGAAGTGAAACAATGTCAAGAATATCCTCTTTACAAGACCCATTTTTAAATGCGTTGAGAAAAGAAAAAATCAGTGTATCTGTATACTTAGTCAATGGAATTAAACTTCAGGGGCAAATCGAAGCTTTTGATCAGTTTTGTATAGTACTTAGAAATACAGTAAATCAAATGGTTTATAAGCATGCTATTTCAACAATAGTACCAGCTAAAAGTGTAAGAATGGTTTATAGTTCATTTAATCCATATCATCAAAATTCTAATGATGATCAAGATGAAAATGTAGATGATATTCATACTGATGAACTTGAAGTTCAAGAAAGTAACGAACATATTGAACAATAATACTTTTTTCTTTTTCTTTAATAATTCCATTGTGAGGTATATTATTTAATGGAATTTTTCCAATCTTACGAAGCAGGCAGTAAATGTTTGCTTGTAAATATAAATTTTAAATATCACCGCGAATTAAATGCTGATCCGGTTGAGCTAGAAGGTTTAGTGTTGGCAGCAGATAAAATTGTCTTAGAAAGTTTAGATTTTAACCACCCTGAACCTGATATCAAGTATTTTTGTGGTATGGGTAAAATGGAAATGATAAAAAATAAGCGTGATGAAATAAAAGCTGATCTAGTCGTTTTTAATCATCCATTAAGCCCATCTCAAGAGCGGAATATAGAAAAATATCTTGAATGTAAGATAATGGATAGAACACGTCTTATATTAGAGATATTCTCCTTACGTGCCAAAACCCATGAGGGTAAGTTACAAGTTGAGTTAGCTCAGTTAAATTATCAATCAACTAGACTAGTTAAAGGTTGGACTCACTTAGAAAGACAAAAAGGTGGTATTGGTGTGCGAGGTGGACCAGGTGAAACTCAGCTTGAGATAGATAGACGTTTGATTAGGCAAAGAATTAAGCAGATAACTCAAAAGTTAGAAAGAGTAAAACACCATAGAGATTTAAGCAGGGCTTCTCGGCGTAAAAATAACATTCCAACGCTTTCTTTTGTCGGCTATACAAATGCTGGTAAATCAACATTATTTAATAAAATCACAAATGCTCAGGTTCTAGCAAAAGATCAATTATTTGCAACTTTAGATCCGACTTTACGTAAAGTAATTGTGCCTAAGTTAGGTGAAGTAATTTTCTCAGATACGGTAGGATTTATCAAAAACTTACCTCATGATTTGGTGGAAGCTTTTCATGCAACCTTAGAAGAGGCTATAGAGTCAGATTTATTGATTCATGTTATAGACTACGCTGATGAAGATTATAAAAGTTATATAGAGCAGGTAAACAAAGTATTAAATGAAATTGGTATAGGTGATAAAGAGAGAATTTGTGTCTATAATAAGATAGACAAGCTTGAAAATATAAAACCTAGTTTTGTAGCACTCGATAACTCAGAGGATAGTATCGTGGCTAGAGTTTATCTTTCAGCAGTAACAGGTGAAGGATTAGAGGAGTTTTATACGGCTTTAGCAACTTTTTTTAATAAGTCATGGTTTAAAGGAACCTTAGAGTTACCACCAAAACATTCCAAGATTAGATCTATGATGTATGATCTTGGTGTTATAGAAAAAGAACAAATATCTGAAGATGGTAATTATTTACTAGATATAAATATAGCGCAATCTGATTTTGAACGCTTCAATAGAGAGTTTGAGTTAGACCTTCAGCAGTTTTTAATATAAGGTTTCATAGTATAGGAATATAAAATGATTAAAAAAATAAAGCAAAGATGGTTTTGGAGTAAAAATTCAGAACAGGGACCACCAGACTTAGAAGAGATGATTAAAAGATTCTTCTCCAAGAAGAAAAAGAATAATGGTGATGACAACGAGAGTATTTACTCAAAGAATGCTAATAAAAATCAGAAGTTTCAAACGCCTCCAATAGGTAAAATAGTAGCTATAGTAATAGGTTTGCTTATAGCTGTTTGGGCTAGTTTTGGTTTTTATGTTGTGCAACCAGCTGAACAGGCTGCGGTACTTAGGTTGGGGAAGTTTTCTAAAATAGTTGAGTCAGGATTGCATTGGTATCCTATAGGTATAGATAAAGTTTATAAAGAAAATGTTCAAGAGCTAAAAACCATGTCACTACAAAGAGATATGTTAACTTCTGAAGAGAATATCGTACATATTTCTTTTACAGTACAATATCGTATTTCAAATTTAGAGGATTACTTATTTGCTAATACTGATCCGTCGCAACTTTTGCAGCAGTCATTAGAGAGTGCCGTTAGGCAAGTAGTAGGCCAAAGTAACTTATCGGATATTTTAACAACAAAAAGAGCCGCTATAGCGATCCGCGTTAAAGATGAAATGGAAGCTTTATTGAGGCAATATAAATCTGGTATATATGTAAGTGATGTAATTATGCAGCCAGCACAAGCACCAGATGCTGTAAAAGAGGCTTTTGATGATGTGATAAAAGCTAGAGAAGATCAAGCTAGGTTACAAAATGAGGCTGAATCTTATGCAAATAGAATTATACCAGTAGCAGAAGGTAAAGCTCAAAGGATTGTAGATCAGGCAAATGCTTACAAGCAACAAGTTGTATTAGAAGCACAAGGAGAGGTGGCTCAGTTTGAGCAGTTATTGCCAATATATAAAACTAATCCTGATATTGTAACTAATCAAATGTACTTTGATACAATTTCAAACGTGTTGCAAAATAATAAGATTTTCCTAATAGATGGAGATGGTGCTAAAAATATCTTTTATGGTTTAGATCAAGCTCAAAAAAATATACTAGCATCTTCAAATGCACAAGGGAGTAATTAAAACATGAAAAATTTATCAAAAATACTCTTAGTACTTGTGGTAGTTGGCTTATTCTTAATTTTAAGTAGTAAGTTTATAGTAAAACAAGGTACAGAATCTGTACTTTTAAGATTAGGTGAGCTTGTTAAAAAAGATGATAAAGTAATAGAGTATAAACCAGGAATCCATATCAAAATACCATTTTTAGATACAGTTAAAAACTATGATATGAGAAATAGGGTCTTAACAACAGATTCATCACGTGTGGTTACCAAAGAGAAAAAAGATGTATTAATAAATGCTTACGTGGTTTGGAGAATAAATGATATTTCTAGATTCTTTACTAGTACAAGTGGGCAGGTTTTTAGAGCAGAAACTTTATTAAAACAGTTCTTAGAATCATCATTAAGAGCAGAAGTTGGTAAGAATGATATCCAAAGCTTAGTAAATAATGATCGTGATAAGTTGATGATAGCTTTAACAAAAGATGTTGCTGTCCAAGCTAAAGAAATTGGAATCTCTATTGTTGATGTAAGAGTAAACCAAATTGATTTGCCAGAAACCATAACAGAGTCAATATATCAGCGTATGAAATCGTCCAGACATAAAGATGCTTCTCGTATAAGAGCAGAAGGTGAAAGAGCAGCTGAAAAAACTAAAGCATCGGCAGACGCTACAGTAACTGTAACTATGGCTGAAGCAGAAAAGCAATCTAAAATTATAAGAGCCGAAGCAGATGCAAAAGCGGCTAAGATATTTGCAGATGCTTATTCTAGCTCAATACCATTGTATGAGTTTTTAAAGAGTATGAACTCGTATAAAGAAAGTTTTAGTGGTAAGAATGAAGTAGTATTTATGCTTAAACCAGATAGCAAATTTTTTCAAGGTTTTAAATTAAAACCAGATAGTAAACTTGCCGAAGATATGAAAAAGGCTAAATAGTAGGAGTCATTAAAAAATGAGTTTAGTAAAAATACTATTTGTATGTAAAGGCAATATTTGTAGATCACCAACTGCTCATGGGATATTTAGAGATATTGTTAAGCAAAATGGTTTACATGAAACTATTTTAATTTCTTCTGCTGGTACTTGCTCACGTAAATGGGGTCATGAAGGAGACTATGCTGATATCAGGTCAGTAGAAATGGCAAGAAAATACGATTGTGATTTATCAGATTTAATTTCAGAGCAGTTAGAAGAGTTTCATTTTGCTGATTATGATTATGTATTAGTTATGGATCAAGAAAATATTGATACAATAAAACAGATGTTTCCTAGTGTTGATTTTTCAAAAGTTTCTAAAATTTTAGATTATGCACCCACAATCTCTTTAACAGATGTACCTGATCCATATTATGAAAATAATTTTGAAAAAGTTTTTCTAATGTTAGACACAGCCTGCCATGAATTTTTTGAAAAAATAAAAAAAGAGCATAATTTATGAATTATCATCATGCAAAATATATAATGGGTGCTGCCAAGGTTACTCAGCTTCCAGAAGATACTGGGATTGAAGTTGCTTTTGCAGGTCGTTCTAATGCTGGCAAATCAAGCGCTTTAAATACTTTGACAGAGCAGAAAGGTTTAGCAAGAGTAAGTAAAACACCAGGTAGAACCCAACTTATAAATTTATTTGATTTGGGTAATAATAAACGTTTAGTAGACTTACCTGGATACGGCTATGCTAAAGTATCTGAGTCTATAAAGAAAGTATGGCAAAGAGAGATGGAGCACTATTTAACCTCACGTCAATGTTTGAATGGGGTAGTCCTTTTAGTAGATTCTCGTCATGAGTTAAAAGAGTTTGATTGCTTAATGATAGAGTTGGCAATTTCATGTGATTTAAATTTACATATTCTGCTTACTAAAGTTGATAAACTCAATAATAAGCAAAAAGCAGAAGCTAGTAGAATGCTTGAAAGTTTCCTCAAAAACTTTAAATCAACGGAAAAAGTTTCTTATCAGCTATTTTCTTCTTTAAGTAAATTAGGCCTTGATAAATTTAAACAAAAGTTAGATTCTTGGTATGTGTAATACCAATTCCAACACAATTAGTGTTGTATAATTTTAGTTTTCAACAGTTCCCTAATTTAATCCTTTGATATTTGCCAAAAGCCACTGCTATTGCCTGCACATCAAAAACTTAAATTAGTCATAAACTCCTTTGGGATAAATGCAACAATTTATGTTGGAATTGGTATAATATTATAAATCTTTTGGTTTTACAAAAGCTAATAGGTAAAATAAAGGCGCATTTATAATAGCAATTATATATTTGATTAAAAGAGTTGAGGCTACTACTTCTAAAGCATATTGCATAGGAATAATACCAGCTAATGCAAAACCATAGGTAATTAGAATGGTATCAATAATTTGTGAGATTAAAGTAGAACCTGTATTTCTAAACCAAAGCCATTTCAAATCGTTACTATAGCTTTTAAGTTTGGCGTATATTAAAACATCAAAAAGCTGTGAAATTAGATATACCAAATTACCTATTATAACAGCCTTAAGAGCACCACCGCTTAGAGAGAAAAAAATATCAAGAGCATCACTGGAGCTTTGATAAAACTCATCATTGCTAACTGTTTGGTAAAATGTTGAGACAAGCATCAGCAGAATAAAGGAGATTCCAAAGAAAATAGATACTAATACAACTTTGCGTGCCTCATTTCTTCCATATTTTTCATTTAGCAGATCATTAGCCACAAAAATACCACCAAACATTACATTACCCAAAGTCGCTATAACGTGTAATCCAAATATATCGTATTGGACTCCTTTATTTACTTGGATATTAGCAGCTATAAGACTAATGATTATAAAGATAGTAACTCCTTTTTTTCCAAATAACCTGAAAGCTAAAAAAAGGACAAAAAAATCAATAAAAGTATAAAATATAAGTAATTCAAAATTAGTCATGTTAACCCTTAGTTTTGATAACCCTGGATGATTGCGAACAGGGGCATAAAATTTGTTATAATATAGCAAACTAAACTTATAAAGGCAATTTTAGAGGGTGAAATTATGAGATTTGCACATGTTATGATAAGAGTTAAAGATTTAGATAAATCGATAAATTTTTATACTAATATACTAGCCATGCAAGTTATTAAAAAAACTGACAATCCAGATTATAAATATACTTTAGCATTTTTAGGTTATGGAGATATTAATGATCATACAGTTCTGGAATTAACATATAACTGGGGTGAACATGAATATGATCATGGCAATGCTTTTGGACATTTATGTATGGAGGTAGATGATGTTTATAAGGCTTGTCAAGATGTTATATCTAAAGGAGGTATTGTCACGCGTCAAGCAGGTCCTGTAAAAGGAGGTACATCGATTATAGCATTTATTAAAGATCCTGACGGATATCAGATAGAGTTGATAGAGAAAAAAGAGAGATAAAATCCATATATGAACGTTTTAGTGTTAAGAGGCTATTATAGTAAAGGTGATAGTGTTGAGAATTTTGAAATAAATGGTTTAAAAGTTAAAGTTACAACAGTGGCGTTAGGGAGACCTATATTTGTCAGACGAAAACTTAAGAAAATAATCAAGAAATACCAAGTAAATGCTCAGAATTATGATCTTATTTATGCAATCTCAATGTCAGCTGGAATTTCTTCATTATTAGATAAGACACTATATGACAGATTACATTTAGTTACACCTTTTTTTATTAATTACAAAACTATGTTTATTTTAAAGAAAGTTAAGATTAGGAAATTTTTAGGAGCATATTTGCTGCTACTATTAAATGGTAGCCTAGGTAAACTTGACAAGGCAATAAGGATAACTCTTGCAGAGAATGATGAGATAGTAGATAACAAGTTTTTTGAAAATGCTTTTAATAAACCTAACATTATAAAAGAATTAGGACATACCTTAAGTAATGAGGTTATCAATGAGATTATAAAAAAAGATATTGAAACTATATACCCAGAACTTACTTTACCTACTACTGGTCACGCTTCATGATATATCTATTAAGATAATTGGGTATTAGTCTCTTGAGATATTAGAGTGATGAATAATCCAATATATTAATAACCCCCAAACTCCAGATATCAAGCCAACCAAAATCCATATATTTTTAGGTAGCAATATTGTTGTAAGCCTTTTATCTAGGACTTTAGGTATATCTTTTGCTATAGCCAAGCCACAAAAAATATGTATAAGTATGGAGAAAACTGTAATTATAGGTAGGGAGTTATTTATTAGGGTTATAGAAATAGTATTGATATCCATATTAGGTTCCTAAAATACGATTTTTGCATGCTCTTTAGAACTGTAGGTATTATTATAGTGCTCTTGTATAATTTCAACTACTTCTTCAGCACTATCAACTAAGGTTAATAATCCAACTTCTTGTTCTGTTATTACTCCTTTATTCACCATAGTGGTTTTAACCCAGTCTAAAAGCCCACTCCAAAATTCTTTACCAACTAATATAATTGGCATATAGGCTTTTTTCTTAGTTTGTACTAGTGTTGTTGTATCAAATAATTCATCTAATGTCCCAAATCCGCCTGGCATAACAATATATGCCATTGAGTGTTTAATAAACATTGCCTTACGGGTGAAAAAGTATCTATAAAATAAAGATATATCTTGATGACTATTTGGAACTTGCTCGAAGGGTAAGGTTATATTTAACCCTATACTAGAAGAACACCCTTGTTGGGCTCCTCTATTACTAGCTTCCATTATTCCTGAACCTCCTCCAGTAATAATGGAAAATCCACTATCAGAAAGTACTTTAGCTAGCTTCTCAGCTTGAATATAATGGTAGTCATCTTCTTTTAACCTAGCTGATCCAAATATACTTATAGCAGGAGTAATATTATCTAAGCGTTCATAACCTTCAACAAGCTCAGAAGTTATTTTCATTATATTCCAACTTGCTTTAGCACGATCAAAACTTACTTCTCCATGAGCGTTAGCTATAATTTTTTTACCTTTACATTTCATATGTTTATTGCCTATACTGAAATTAATCTAGTGTTTTAATGTCTGATTATTTATAATTATAACTCATTAGTTTAAGGTATTCATACTATATGTCTTGTTAAGTATGTCTATTAAGTTTTAGTTAAAATCCACAAAGGAGAATGTAAACATGGGTTTTTTAAAGGGTAAAAAAATATTAATTACTGGGCTTTTAAGCAATAAATCAATTGCCTATGGTATTGCAAAAGCTATGCATAGAGAGGGTGCGGAACTTGCATTTACATACGTAGGGCAATTTAAAGATAGAGTGGAAAAATTATGTACAGAGTTTAATCCTGCAGCAGTCTTGCCTTGTGATGTAACCTCGGATGAAGAAATCAAAAATTTATTTGTAGACCTGAATAAAGTATGGGACGGCCTTGATGGTATCATTCACTCTATTGCATTTGCTCCTCGTGATCAGTTAGAAGGTAACTTTATTGATTGTGTTACGCGTGAAGGTTTTGCTATTGCTCATGATATTAGTGCATATTCTTTTGCTGCTTTAGCTAAAGAAGGCCGTCAGATGATGAAAGGTAGAAAAGCTTCTTTAGTTGCACTTACTTATATTGGTGCTGAAAAAGCTATGCCAAGCTATAATACTATGGGTGTTGCTAAAGCATCTTTAGAAGCTACTGTTAGATATACAGCATTAGCTCTAGGTGAAGATGGTATAAATGTAAATGCTGTTTCAGCTGGCCCAATTAAGACTTTAGCAGCTTCTGGTATTAGTAACTTTAAGAAAATGCTAGATTATAATGCTACAGTATCTCCACTTAAGAAAAATGTTGATGTTATGGAAGTTGGTAATACAGTTGCTTTCTTATGCTCAGATATGGCTTCTGGTATCACTGGAGAGGTTATACACGTAGATGCTGGTTACCACTGTGTAAGTATGGGTAATGTTCTTTAAGCTTTCTACCTGCTAATTTTTGATTTAAAACTAGAAGTAATACCCATTTAGAGTAGTTATTTCAAACCTAATTTCACTAAATCATGCATATTTACTACTCCTAATATATTTTTATCGTTATCAATCACAGCAAGATTTGTTATTGCAAATTCTTCCATTTTTTCCAATGCTGTGACGGCCATATCATCTTTTAGAATGGTTTTTGGATTTTTACTCATAACTTGGTTGATAGAAACTTGGGAGTCAAAACTTTCTGTTTCAAATATTCTTCTTAAATCACCATCAGTAAAAATACCTAAAAGTTTATTATTTTCGGCAATTAACGTATTACCTATACCTTTATCACTAATTTCTAAAATCGCTTTACGAATAGTATCTGTAGATTTAACCTTTGGAATCTCATCACCTTTACGCATAATATTCTCTACTTTTAATGTTAATTTTTTACCAAGCGAACCACTAGGATGAGAAAAAGCAAAATCCCTAGCGGAGAAGTTCTTTGCCTTTAGTAAAGCTATGGCTAAAGCGTCACCTAATACTAAAGTTGCAGTAGTGCTTGATGTTGGAGCTAAGTTTAGCGGGCAAGCTTCTTTATCAACGTGTAAATTAAGTATTACATCACTACTTTTAGCCATCATAGAATCTTCATTACTAGTAATAGTTATTATAGGAATATCTAAGTGCTTTAACATAGGCATTAATCCCATTATTTCAGTTGAGTTGCCAGAGTTTGATATGGCTATTAAGATATCATTAGATGTTATCATTCCAAAGTCTCCATGACCTGCTTCACCAGGGTGAACAAAAAATGCAGGAGTACCAGTACTAGCTAAAGTCGCAGCTATTTTTTTTCCAATATGACCTGATTTACCCATCCCTGTTATAATGACACGACCGTGCTTATTAGCTAAAATAATTTTACATGCGCGCTCGAATTCACTATTAATGGCATTTTTTAGTTTTTCTAGAGCTTTAATTTCAAGTTCAAAGGTTTTTTTTGCATTTTCAATATAATTTCTACTCATATCTCATAGTCTCTTAGAATAAAATAATTAACTAGCTTCTGTATTATAGTTTTAGAAACCCAATAGCTCAAATATTTTATATGATTATGTTAGAATTGAATTTTATTTTGTTACATATGAGAAATTAGGTATGCAGGATTTTCAGATTAACCCATCTATTTTGTCTGCTGATTTAGCTAGATTAGGAGATGATGTTAAAAGTGTTTTGCTGGCTGGTGCTAATAATATTCATTTTGATGTGATGGATAACCATTATGTGCCAAATCTTACTTTTGGCCCAATGGTTCTAAAAGCTCTTAGAGATTATGGTATAACTGCAGGAATCGATGTGCATCTGATGGTTAAGCCAGTTGATAGTTTGATTGAAAGCTTTGCTAAAGCTGGGGCTAGTAGTATAGTTTTTCATCCGGAAGCTAGTGAGCATGTTGATAGAAGTTTACAGTTGATTAAATCTTTTGGGATACAAGCAGGTCTTGCTTTGAACCCCGCAACAAGTTTGGAATGTTTAAAATATGTTCAGACACACATTGATAGAGTATTGTTAATGTCAGTAAACCCTGGGTTTGGTGGACAGAAATTTATTCCAGCTACATTGAAAAAAGCAAAAGAAGTTTCCCAGTGGATAAACACTACTGGTAAAGACATCCTTTTAGAAATTGATGGCGGTGTGAATATTGATAATATTGCTGAAATAGCTAGTTGTGGGGTCAATGCGTTTGTAGCAGGTTCTGCTATTTTTAATTCTGGTAGTTATGAAATAACAATAGCTAATATGAAACATGAGCTTGAGAAAGTTAATAATGGGAGCGTTGCAAACTAAAATTATATGTTTCTAACTGTGTTAAAAACATTCTCAAAATGCTCATTTACTACATGTAAACTGCGCTTTTTCGAATATTTTTGCCTTGTTACTACCCATCTAATTCCAGCTTGCAACAGTCCCATAATTTATAAGTTAATATAAATATCTTTATTGGAAACCTAAAAAATAATGAAAACATATATATTTGATTTAGACAACACCCTTTATTCTTATAAAAATGGTCTATTTGATAGCCAACTTGAAAGAATGCGTGAGTATATAAAAATTAAGTTGAAAATTTCAGATGACGAAAAAGCTGATGCTATTAGAGATGAATTATATTATGAATGTGGCTCAACCATGCTGGGGCTTATGAGATACCATAATATTGATTATAAAGAATATCTAAATTTTATCGATGATATTGATATTGGCCATTTTCAACCTAATCTAAAGCTTAATAGTCATCTAAGGACTCTCAAAAATACTAGTAACGTTTATGTTTTTACTAATGCTTCTAATTTTCATGCAGATAGGGTTATGAAGCAGTTTGGGCTAGATAACCTGTTTCATGGAGTATTGACATTGGAAGATACAGAATTAGTTGCTAAACCTAAAGAAAAATATTTTGAAGTTGGTAAAAATAAGTTTGGCATTGACTTTAGTAAAGCTATCTTTTTTGAAGATTCATCTCATAATCTAGTAACAGCTAAATATTTAGGTATGGAAACGGTTCTTATACATGCAGATGACAAAAAATCTGCTGTTAATTTTTATGAAAGTCAAGAAATTGATTATTATGTCAAAGACGTAGAATCTTTCTTAGAGGGTGACTACATTGCTACCAGGAATTAATAGAGATTTTAGAGTCTAACTCAGTATCAATCTTTGATTTCATTTTATCCAGGTCTGCTATATGTTGTAATCCAGATTTAGCATCGGGATGTTGAATTACCTGGCAAGCATTTATTAAAGCATATTTTATAGCTTCTTCTATAGCTAAGCCTTTGTATATATTAGCACAAAAAGTTGAGCTAAAAGCGTCACCAGCTCCTAGGGTATTAACTACGTTACTGACATTAAGAGACTGACTGTGGTAAAATTTATCTTTAGTAGCTGCATAAACACCATTAGCTCCATCAGTAACAACAATTATTTTAGGGCCAAGATCTAGACAGATCTTAAAAAAATCTTTTAACCTAAATGTGGCATTTAGGAAATCGCTATTTTCTTCATCCAGATTAGGCTGCTCTAGTCTATCTGTAGACTTGGTAATGCCTTGATCATCAATAGATAATAAAGAAAGCATCAGCTTTTGAGCTTCTTGGTAGTTTAGTACTAGTATATCTATTCCAAACATAGAGTCCTTAATAAAACTCTCTCCGATACTGAGTTGGCTTGATCCTGGATTGATAGCTACTTTAGTATTATTTTGTGAAGCTAATTTTACTATTTCTGGGAGCCTAGCAGCAGAAGATTTACTTAAAGAGGTTATGTATATAAAGTCACTTTGAATTATTGCTTGAGTAGGTAAATCATCTTTTAATATATCTTTATTAGCTCCTCTATAGGCAAATATTGTCCGATCACCACTTAAAGTTGGTATTACGTAAGACGTTGCAGTCCCATACTTGTTGGAGTAACGAATATTTGAGATATCTATATCAAAATCTTTTAGTTCTTGAATGATTTTCTCACCAGCAATATCTTTACCAATTTTTCCAAAGAAACTAACATCAAGGTTTTGTTTTTTGAAAGAAACAGCAGCGTTTGTAGCACCACCTCCTGTAAAAGAATTATGCTCTTTAACTTCAATTTTAGCACCTTCTTCTAACAGCATGAAAGATTGAGTATTATCTTTTTTTTGCATGTTCATGGTAAACATTTCCTCGTACTGTATTATAGTATCTAGGGTTGCTCCACCTATGGTTAAAACTTTTATAGTTTTGCTCATTTTTAAATTTAAAAATCATTTTTTAGTACTTTAGGAATAGCATATCATCAAATTTTGATAGCGTAAATGACCTTGGTGGTTATAAAAGTAAAACTCTTTACGAGAAACAGATCATTTTTTATAGAAAAGTCTGTAATTACTTAGTATTATTTTATAAAAATGTATTATTTCTAACAAAAGTTAAAATAAATAGGAGAATATTTAGATGCCTTCTAAGTCGGTTGCAAAAGATCAACGTGGATTTATTATGCCAATAGGGGGAGGAGAAGATAAGTTTGCATGCCCTACAGTTTTAGAAAAATTCGTAGATTTATCTGGAGGTAAAGATGCTAAAATCGCTGTAATACCTACAGCGTCTAAACTTCCCGATACGGGAGATATTTATGTTGATATTTTTACTAAAATGGGAGTAAAAGAAATTCATAACCTAAAGATAGAAACCCGCTTAGAAGCTACTAATAAAGAACATCAAGATAAATTGTCTGAATGTACTGGTATATTTATGACAGGTGGGAATCAATTACTATTGTCAACTACTTTAGGAGGCACTCCAATAGCCCAACTTATTCGAAAATTAAACGCAGAAGGCGTTAATGTAGCTGGCACTTCAGCTGGAGCTGCTTTTATCTCTGGATTTATGATAGCAGGAGGTCAAGCTGGTCTTATGCCTAGGTGTAATATGGTAAATTTAGCACCAGGTTTAGGTCTAACAAATAAACTTTTAGTAGATCAGCACTTTTCTCAAAGAGATAGGTTAGGTAGGTTATTAGCAGCGCTTTCTTATAATCCATATATGGTCGGTGTGGGTATTGACGAAGATACAGCAGCACTTTTAAATTCTTATAATGTGATAGAAGTTATAGGTTCTGGTATGGTGACAATTATAGATTTTTCACATCTTAAGCATTCATCGTTACATAACGCTCGCAATAATGCGCCTATAAGTTTAGTTGATATTCGTATGCATATGTTATTAGAAGGTCAAAAGTTCGATTTAAATACTTCTCTAGTGGATTTTTAATTTAAGATTCTTTTTATTGTAAGCTGGGAGTAGTTTATTATGCAAAAAATTATTATTCATGGTGGCTGTGGAGCAAGAGAGGATAAAAATACTTCTTTTATTGAATACCATAATCATCTGTTACCTATAGTTGAAAAATCTTATGAATATTTAAAGCAAACTGATGACGCTAATAAAGCGGCAATATTTGCGGCTAAGCTTTTAGAGGATGATGAAATCTTTAATGCAGGAACTGGCTCAAGGGTCCAGCAGGATGGTCAAATTAGAATGTCCGCTTCGATAATGGATAGTAAGCAACAAAAATTTGCTGGGGTCATTAATATCCAAAATATTAAGAACCCTATAGAAGTTGCAAATAGACTGATGCAGCAGCACCACAGCATTTTAGCAGCAGAGCAAGCTACTGATTTTGCTCATAATATCATGAAATTACCTAAATATGAGCCTATGACACCTAAAAGATATAAAGAATATCTAGAGTCAATAAAAGGATATACTGGTACTATAGGTGTAGTAGCTTTAGATTCTACAGGAAAAATCTGTGCCATAACATCTACAGGTGGAGCAGGGTTTGAGTATCCAGGGCGTGTAGGAGATAGTCCAACAGTTGCTGGTAATTTTGCCACAAAAGAAATGGGTATTTCTTGTACAGGTATAGGTGAGCATATTGTTAATCAAGCTGTAGCAGCTAAAGTATGTACTCGTGTAAAAGATGGCATGAGCTTAAAAGAAGCTGTGGATAGATCCATTGCTGAAAGCAATAGTCTAGGTGATTATGTGGGATTAATAGCTACTGATAAAAAAGGCAATATCTATTCAGGATCTACTGATATAGCTCAAACATTGTACGCATATGCTGAAGAAGGACAATTTAAAACATTTTATCAGTAAAATATTATAAAAACATATTGACTTAAAAGCATTTGTATAGTTATAATATACGTCATTGGCCAGATAGCTCAGTCGGTAGAGCAGAGGACTGAAAATCCTCGTGTCGGCAGTTCGATTCTGCCTCTGGCCACCATTATTAAGTTATTGTCGGAGCATAGCGCAGTTTGGTAGCGCATCTGGTTTGGGACCAGAGGGTCGGGGGTTCAAATCCCTCTGCTCCGACCATTGTTTGATGCGTCCGTAGCTCATCTGGATAGAGCATCGGCCTTCTAAGCCGAGGGTAGCAGGTTCAAATCCTGCCGGACGTGCCATTACGAATATTGCAATTTGTAATGGTGGTTGTAGCTCAGTTGGTAGAGCCCCGGATTGTGATTCCGGTTGTCGTGGGTTCAAGTCCCATCAATCACCCCAGTTATTGCGGACGTGGCGAAATTGGTAGACGCACTGGATTTAGGTTCCAGCGGGTGACCGTGGGAGTTCGAGTCTCCCCGTCCGCACCATAAAGGTATTTCATAAAGTTTTATTTTGTATCATAAACCCACAAAATAAATAAACGTTTTGAAATGGTTTATTTAAACCTTTTAAGATGTTATCATGATTCTAGTTTTATTTTGTAATAGATTTATTTTGCTAGATTTTAAGTCTTTAAAATTATTTGGTATATTTGTGGGAGTCCTATCAGGTGTCCTGTGGGGCCTTAATGATGTATATATCAATATTTTTAGTATTAAAATAGAAATTCTATCAACAGGACTGTTAACTATAATTTTTTCTTTACTCTTAGCTGCTGTGCAAGATACTTCATCTTGTTTGGCTATATTTGGATACCATTATTTTAGTTCTCCAAAAACTTTTTTTACTAGAATTAGATCTTTAAAGAAAATCTTTTGGGTATTGTGTTTAGCGGCTATTTTTGCGGGCCCTTTAGGAATGGTTGCTGGTATAGTTGGTATATCATATGCTGGACCTATTTATGCTGGGGTTGTCACTTCATGTTATCCGATAGTGGCTCTTTTTTTAGCAATATGTTTTTTAAAAGAAAAACCAACAAATTTAAAAATACTTGGCATATTACTATCAGTTTTGGCCGTTATATTTATATCAATTGCTGGTGAGCGTCATGGAGGCAGTAAAACATTAATTGGCATTATGTTTGCTCTTTGTGCAATGCTTGGGTGGGGGCTAGAATCAATTTTATTTTCATTGGCCTTAAAAAAGGCTACTGAAAATCATAGTTCATTTTTATTAGCTACAAGGCAGTTTTGTTCAGCAATATCTTATTTAGTTTGC
Source organism: Allofrancisella inopinata (assembly GCF_012222965.1). Taxonomy (NCBI): domain Bacteria; kingdom Pseudomonadati; phylum Pseudomonadota; class Gammaproteobacteria; order Thiotrichales; family Francisellaceae; genus Allofrancisella; species Allofrancisella inopinata. The sequence continues at coordinate 677,516 of NZ_CP038241.1, forward strand.
TTAACTTTTATTTGTATATTTTTTCCTTTAGAATTTTTAAAAGTGGTGGAAAACTTTTTCATGATAAAAATGCTTATCATATGTGTGATGTCTGCTATGGCATCATATATCGCTTACTATTATGCTATAAAGCGTATAGGAGCAAGTCTAGGAACTACTTTTAATGCTACATTTATTTTTTGGGCGGGTGTTTTTAGTATAATTTTTCACCTTGAGAAAGTAACTGCGAACTTTATTATTTGGGGTATTGTGCTTATCATAGGTATTTATTTTGCTACTAAAGGGACTATCAAAAATTTTAAATTAGCTCATTAGCTTTTGATAAGCTAGCTTTTATGATATATTAGGAAAAGAAGTTTTAAAGGGATAAAAGGGGTTTATTTTGGACTTTTGGCTGATTATAGGAGTTTTTCTTGTTCTAAGTATTTATCTAATAGTAGAAAATATTATCCATAATATAAGTATTAGGAGTATCCCGATACGTATTCATGTAAATGGTACTAGAGGTAAGTCAAGTGTTGCTAGATTAATAGCAGCTGGTGTGCGTGCTGGAGGCCATAGGACTGTTGCAAAAACTACAGGAACTTTAGCTAGGTACATAGATGTTGATGGTTCAGAAACTCCAGTTTTTAGAATAGGTTTTAGTAATATAGCTGAGCAAGTAAAAATAATGTTTAAAGCAAAAAGAGCTAAAGCTGATGCTATAGTTATAGAATGTATGGCACTCCAACCATTATTACAATCTTTATGCGAGCTAAAATTAGTTAAAGCTACACATGGCGTACTTACTAATGCTAGACCTGATCATTTAGATGTGATGGGTCCAACAGAAAGAGATGTTGCAAAAGCTTTAGCTGGGGCAGTTCCTGTAAAAGCAAAATACTTTACAGCTGAAGATGTGCATGTTGATTTTTTCAAATATGCATGTAAAGATAGGGGAAGTGAACTTATAGTTGCTACTGCTACTGATGCTGAGAAAATAACAGATGAAGAAATTAATAAATTTGTATACTCTGAGTTTAAAATTAACGTAGCTTTGGCATTAAAAGTGACAGATGATTTGGGGATACCAAGAGAAGTGGCTTTAAAAGGTATGTGGGAAGCAACCCCTGATCCTGGAGCTATGACAGAGTATAATTTTGATATTAAAGGCTCTGAAATGAATTTTGCTAATGCTTTTGCTGCAAATGATCCAGTTTCAACTAAAATGCTTTGGGATAAGCTTTATAGTAAGTATGAGAGTTGTGATAAAAAAGTTTTAATTGTTAACTGCCGAGAAGATAGGGAAGATAGGTCTAAACAAATAGCAGAAGCTATACTTGATTGGCAAGTTCCGGATTTAGTTGTTCTTATTGGAACAGGTACAGAAGTTTTTACTTCTTTCTACAAAAAGTATGCAAAATCACTTAATAAAAAGAGGTCTCAAGTTATCATTTGTGAAGACATGCAACCTCTTGAAATCCTTGAAAAAGTATACGAAACTCAAAAAGCTAATTCATACATACTTGTTGGAGTTGGTAATATTAAAGATATCGGAATGAGTTTAGTAGATTTTTGTGATAAAAGTCATAAAGAGAAGCGTGGTTTATAAATACGGTTTGTTTTAAAAAATTGTACATTTAATAGGAGAAAATATGGATCCATTAACTCTCTCTATAGGGATAGGTTTGATTGTTGGGCTAGTCTTTGTGTCACTTTTAGGTTTATCTACAGGTGGTATGGTTGTGCCAGGTTATTTTGCTTTAGAAATGGGGGCACCAGATAGAGTCATATTAACTATAATTATTTCGATAGTAATTTTTGGAATAGTTAGATTGATGTCTAAATTTATGATTATTTATGGTAGAAGAAGAATTGCTATTACAGTACTTTTATCTTTTATATTAGGGACTATATGTAATAGTATATTATCTGAGCATATGACTTCTAGTTTTTATTTCGATAATATAAAAGTTATAGGTTATATTATACCTGGTCTTATTACTTTATCTATCGATAGACAAGGCCTCATTGAAACTATTGGTTCATTATTAATAGCGTCTGTTATTATTCGTTTGTTACTGATAGTATTGATTGGCCCTCAAATAGTAGGAATATAAATAATGAAAAATATGTATTGGCATCGTAAATATTTGTCGCGTTATATAATATTGTTTTTAAGTGCGTTCATGATAATTTCTTTATATATAGTAGAGAAAAACTTAGTTATCGAAACTAAAGGTTATACTCAAAAATTACAAGCAGCAGAGACCAGTAGTCAAGCTTTTAAACTTACACAAAACTTTTTTATATCTAAAGGTTACTTATGTAAAGATGTCGGTGATGTGACTTGTACTGGTTTGGTAGGTTTATCAATGACAGAAATTACTACTGATTCTGGAGATTTATATTCTAAAAGGTCTTCTGTTAATCCAAATATCGCGGCGATATTTGTTAGCTGGTTGAATGAGTTAGATCTTAAAAAAGGTGATCTTGTTGCTGTTCAAGAAACTGGATCATACCCTGCTTTAGATATTGCTATGTTATCAGCAATTAAAACTTTAGAGCTTAAACCTTTAGTTATATTTTCAGCTGGTTCTTCCCAATATGGGGCTAATAGGCCTAATTTTACATGGTTAGATATCTATCATAATTTGGTAGAAAAGGGTATGTTTGATTATTCAATTTTAGGAGCAACATTAGGGGGCTCTAGAGATAATGGTTATGGTATGACTCCTTCAGCGATTTTAAAATTAAATGACGCAATCAAGAGAAATGGTTATGAAACTATCAATATCCCATATAAAGATGCCACGAATACTTCTGTAGAAACGCGTTTGAAAATGTATAAAGAAGCTGCTGGTGATGAAAAAATCAAAGCATATATAAATGTTGGCGGTAATATGGCGTCTATAGGACTTAAGCAAATTAAGCCGGAATCAGAAAAAGAAGATAAAGGTAATAAAGAAAAATTTGCAAACACTAAATCTAATGAACAAGAAGATACGTTTGTTAAGTTACCTAGCTTTCCTTCTGGTGTAGTGAAAGATTTGCCTCCTGAATATAAAAATATTAATTCTGTTGCAGTAAATTTCTTAAAAGAAGGGATTCCAGTAGTTAACATTAGAGATATAAACTCATCTATTATTAAAAAGTATGGATTAGCATATAACCCAACAGGAGTTATTCCTCCAGGGCAAGGGGCAGCTTTTTCACAAAAAAATTATAACTCGACTCTAGCAATTATTTTATTGATAATAGACATAAGTTTAGTTGTTGGGATGGCTATAATTTCAAGAAAATATCTAATTTCTTATAAAACAAAGTAGAGTTGTAATTGCTTTGATTATCAAATCGATTTATTATCTATAATATTAATATATATTATTTATTTTATTATGTTTTGTTTTTATGAACTTAATAGGCTTATCTTTAAGTATCTTCCTGACCTGGAACGTTTAAAAATAGCAGAAGCTTTTATTTTTGGGGCAGATGCTCATGAGACTCAAGTACGTAGTTCTGGAGAGCCATATTTTACTCATCCTGTTGCAGTAGCTTGTATTTTAGCAGAAGTAAGAATGGATGTTGATACTATTATAGCAGCGCTACTTCATGATGTTGTTGAAGATACAGAGCATACGCATCAGGAGATACAAGAACTTTTTGGCTCTAAGGTATCACAACTTGTTGAAGGAGTTACTAAATTAACCCAAATTAGACATAAAAATATAGCAGAACAACAGGCAGAAAATTTTCGGAAAATGCTTTTATCTGTAACAAAAGATGTCCGAGTTATATTTATTAAATTAGCTGATAGATTGCATAATATGCGTACCTTGGCACCACTTAAGCCAGAAAAAAAAAGAAGGATTTCACAAGAAACTTTAGACGTATTTGCTCCTATCGCTCATAGGTTAGGTATTAATACTCTTAAAGAACAATTAGAGACTCTTGCTTTTCAGGGAATGTACCCTTATAGATACCATATTTTAGATGAAAAGGTTAAGAAGGTAGAAAAAAATAAAGAAAAAGTTTTTTATCAAGTTAAAGAAACTTTAATAGATAAATTAGGTGATTTGGTATCTAAAGATAGTATAAAGGCGCGTAAGAAGACAATCTATAGCATATATAACAAGATGCGTAAAAAAGGTATTTCTTTTGAAGAAATAATGGATATGTATGCTTATAAAGTAATAGTTCCTAGTCGTATTGACTGCTATGTGGCTTTAGGGAAAATTCATGAACTGTATAAGCCGATACCACAACGCTTTAAAGACTATATAGCAACCCCTAAAGCTAATGGTTATAGATCGTTACATACTGTTGTCTTAGGACCTTATAATATACCGTTAGAAATACAGATTAAAACACTACAGATGGATCGACAAGCAGAATATGGTATAGCAGCTCATTGGAGCTATAAGATAGGTGAAAAAACTGATAAAGCTATACAAAGGTGGCTTAAGAAGATATCAGATATTAACGTTTATACAGCTAGCTCTGTAGAATTTTTAGAAAATGTTAAGACGGATATGTTTAATAATGATGTTTTTGTTTTCACTCCACAAGGAGAAATAGTTGAATTACCCCAGAATTCTACATGTATAGATTTTGCTTATTACATCCATACAGATGTAGGTAATAAATGTATAGCTGCGAGAGTTAATAGAAAAGTAGTATCTCTTAATTACCGTTTAAAACAAGGAGATAACATAGAAATTGTAACTTCAGCAGTAGCTGACCCTAATCCCGCTTGGTTGGATTTTGTTGAAACTGGTAGAGCTAAATCAGCAATTAAAGATTTTCTAAAACAGCAATATAAGAATGTTAATTACATTACAGGTAAGGAGCTTGTTGAAAGCAAATTACAAGAACATAATATTGACATTAAAAGTATTCCTAATGGGATTATTAATGGAGCTTTATTTAATTATGAGGGTATAGAAACTGTAAATAGATTTTACCTAGATACTGGCTTAGGGTTAATAGATCCTACTAATTTTATTGAGTTTATAGCTAAGTACGTAGATGATATTCAACATTCGTATAGTAAATCCTCAGCATCAAAAGTGCAAATCAGATATGGAGATGACCAGCGTATAGCTGAGTGTTGTTTGCCTCTGCCTGGTGATGAAATAAAAGCAATAATAGCACAAGATAATATAGAGGTTCATAGAAGTAGCTGTAATGAGTTATATAGCATATTAAAAATGCAAGATACTAAACAGATACAAGCAGAATGGTCTGTAAATAATGATGATGAGCCTAGTTTTAGAGCTAGGATTGCTGTAACCTTAAAAAATATTCCTGGAGCAGTTGCTAAACTTACTACGACTTTAGCCAGAGAAGGCATAGATATTCGTAGCCTTGACATGATGTCAATCGATAATAAACAAGCTAAGCTTTCAGCTATAGTAATAGTGCGTAATAGAAGAGAGCTCTATTTATTATTACGATTAATTAGAAAATCAGATGTGACAATAAATGTAGAGAGAATTTTAAATAAACCTACTTAAATGTTTGTCCTAGAATTAAAAGCATGTAATAGAGTTTGTTGGTCTAAGTATTCAAGCTCACCACCAAATGGCACCCCAAATCCAATTCTAGAAATTATTATATTTTTACCTATAATCTGTGATATGAAATGAGCGGTAGTTTCCCCCTCAACTGTAGGGCTAATTGCTAATATAATTTCATTTATATTTCTTGATGCTATAATCTTTTCTAATAAATCTAGTTTTAACTCTTTAGGTCCTATACCATCTAGGGGAGATATTCTTCCATTTAAGATAAAATATTTTCCTTTAAAAGTATTAGCATCTTCTATGGCAACGAGATCTAGCAAGTTTTCTACTATACATAGTTTAGAGTCATCACGTTTAGAGTCGCTACATATTTCACATATTTCATTTTCAGTTAGAGCTTGACAGTATTTACAGTTAGTAATACTTTGAGTAGCCTCTATAAGAGATTTAGCTATGTCAATAGCTGTTTCAGGCGATTTACTTAATAAATATAAAGTTAGTCTTTGTGAAGATTTTTTACCAATAGTAGGAAGCTTTCTTAAAGACTCAATAACAGCTGTAATTTTTGGAGAGAATATTTTATTGTTCATTTTGTTTAAAATTTTTTATTAAAATGGAAATTTCATTCCATCAGGTAGGTTTATTCCAGCATCTTGAGCCATTCTCTGTAGATCGGTAGAAGAATTTACCTCAACTTTCTTAACAGCACTATTTACAGCGGCAGCTATTAGATCTTCTAGCATTTCTTTATCTTCATTTAAAAGACTTTGATCTATATTTACAGATTTAACGTCATGTTTACCAGTCATAATTACTTTTACTAATCCAGCTCCTGCTTCTCCTATTACTTCTATATTTTCACGTTCTTGTTGAGCTTTTTTCATTTGCTCCTGCATTTTTTGTGCTTGTTGCATTAATTTAGACATATCAAAATTCATTTTTAAATCCTTAAATAGTTACTTAACATAAAACTTCTTTAACACATTCTAATATCTGTTCACTAGAGTTCTTTATCAATGCTTTTTTTGCATTATTTGATAAGCTTATTAGTTTATCGCGATCATCCACTAAGGGTTTAATTATACTTATTAATTTTTCTAAATCCATCTGATCTTGTCTAATACAAAAACCAGCATTATTTTTTACAATAATTTGAGCATTAAAAAACTGATGGTCATCAACTGCAGCCGGAAAAGGTATAAATATAGTTGGTAACCCGGCAATAGCACATTCAGATACTGTAAGAGCACCAGCTCGACAAATCACTAAATCTGCCCATTTATATGCTGCTGCCATATCAAATATAAAAGCAGAAATTTCTTTGATGTTTTCTTGGGGGATATCAGCATAGCTAGCTTGTGTTTGCTCAAAGAGCAAAGCTCCTGTTTGATGCCAAACTTTAATATCTATACCGTGTTTTTTAGATTTTAATATTAGCTTGGGTATAATATCATTTATAGCTTTTGCACCTTGACTACCACCTAGTACTAAAATCCTTAGTTCTGGATGAGAGAAGTTTTTTTCTAGGTTGTTAAGGTTTAGAATATCTTTTCTTACTGGGTTACCAACGATTTTTGTTTTCGCTAGTTGTTGAGGGTTAAAGTAGTTTTTTATATTATCAATCTCAAACGCTAGACATATTTTGTTAGCTAATTTCGCTAAAACTCTATTTGTAAGTCCAATTTTAGCATTCTGTTCATGTATGATTATAGGAACCTTTTTTAGTTTTGCTGCTAAACACACAGGTCCAGAAACATATCCACCAAACCCTATAACTAAATCTGCTTTGGTTTGTTTTAGGATTTTGTAAGCTTTTAATGTACTAGTAGCTAATTTTATAGGGAATAATAATTTTTTTACAAAGCTTTTTCCTCTAATTCCAGATGTTTTAATATATTGTATGTTAAAAGTGTTTGCTACTAGCTTTGCTTCCATACTGTTAGGTGCACCCACCCAAGTTACATTACCCCTATTTTCACGAAGAAGCTCAGCAACAGCCATAGCAGGGTAAATATGTCCCCCAGTGCCTCCAGCAGCTATTATTATATTTTTGTTGGTTAATTTATCCATTTTAAAATATGTGTTTTAGGTGTGTCTCAAAATTAATTTTAAAGGATTTTTGTGTTATTATCTATAGTCCAGAACACAGATGACATAAGTTGTAAATTCAAAAGTGAGGGATATATGCCTGAAATAAATAAAAACTATTTGTATACGCAAACAAATGAGTGGATTCAAATAAAAAATAATATCGCTAGGGTAGGCATAGATGATTATTCACAAAATGAGTTTGGAGAGATAGTTTATGTTGACTTGCCTAAATTTGGTCAACATTACGGTAAAGATGAGGAAATTTGCGTTATTGAATCTGTTAAGACAGCTTCGGATATCTACTCTCCATTATCAGGCAAAGTGGTGAAAATCAATGAAAAACTAGTTGATAACCCTAAATTAGTAAATAACTCTTGTTATGATGAAGGGTGGATATTTGAATTAGAGTTTAGCGACTCTAAAGAAATTGATCAACTTTTTAAACCAAGTGAGTATGAGAAATACATTGCAGAATAAAGTTTTGGAATCAAGTTGTATAACTTGTGTTAATAACTGTGTAAGTATTAATTACATGTAAAATGTTAGGTTCTAGACTAAGCTATTATAGATTAGCCCTAGATTAGTCGAGCTTTTCTCTTTTTTTGCTTAGAATATTTTTTGCTTTATTCCACTCTTTTATACGTGGTTTTAGGTTTTCTATTTTTTCATTAAAAGCTGTTTCAAGGTCGATGTTATATAAATTAGCAACTTCTAATAAGCTGACAAACACATCCGTTATTTCATCTTTAATTTTTGTAAAATCGTTAGTTTCTTCATAAATTTCTTTTTTCATTATTTCGTTAGCTAGTTCACCTACTTCTTCTGTTAGAGCAATAAAACTAGCAAGACGTGGGTGGGTAATATCACTAAAAAGGTTAGAAACGCTTTCTTGAGCTTTTTTAATAGACATATTTACTTGTTTACACTTAGTTTTCCGTTATACGTAATTTTATCACCATCTTAGGCGATGCTATATATTTATAAGTCAATAGTTTATAATGTATAACCAGATTTTTAGAAATTTAATAAGTCATGAGTGAAATAATTATAAAAACGCCTGAAGAAATAGCAAAAATGCGTGTGGCTGGTAAATTAGCAGCTGAAGTTTTAGAAATGATAACTCCATATGTTAAAGAAGGAGTAACCACAGCAGAACTAGATAAAATCTGTCATGATTATATAGTAAATGAACAGCAAGCTTATCCAGCGCCTCTTAATTACCATGGTTTTCCAAAGTCTATTTGCACCTCTATAAACCATGTTGTTTGTCATGGTATCCCTTGTGATAAAAAGCTTAAAAAAGGTGATATTGTAAATATAGATGTAACTGTAAAAAAAGAAGGCTTTCATGGAGATACAAGTAAGATGTTTATAATAGGGGAGGCTTCTGTTATGGCTAAAAAGCTTGTGGAAGTAACTCACCAATGTTTATGGAAAGGGATTGAGGTTGTTAAGCCAGGTAACCATTTTGGAGATATCGGGGCTGTTATAGAAAGTCATGCTAAAAAATTTGGTTACTCTATTGTAGATACTTTTTGTGGTCATGGTATTGGTAAAGAGTTTCATGAGCCACCACATGTAATGCATCATGGTAAAATGGGAACAGGAGCAAAATTTCAAGAGGGTATGATATTTACTATCGAGCCAATGATCAATATAGGTAAAAGGGCAGTATCTGTATTAAAAGATGGTTGGACAGCGGTGACAAAAGATAGATCTTTATCTGCTCAATGGGAGCATACTATATTGGTTACTAAAGATGGTTGTGAAGTATTAACTTTAAGAGAAGAAGAAAAAGTTTAATATGGTCCAAAAAGTAACACAGAGTCTAGTAAATCAAAAATGTGACCTTTTAAAATCACAAAATGAAGAGATAACAGTTAATAAGGTTAGAAAACTTATAGGTGGAGCTATTTCAATAATTGATTTGGTAGATAAAGTTACTTTATATAAAGAAAATTACCCTAAAGCTTTAGAATTAGCTCAGTTGCAAGAAGATGTAAAAAAAGAGGAGCCAAAAGATAGTCTGTTGCTGTTGATAGAAGAAACTTTAAAAGAATTCGACATTGATAAGAAAGATTGTGCTATATCTTTGCGTAGTAAACTTGTCAAATATATTGACAATGAGGTTGCTACTAAAACTAAAAAAAATAGAGAAAAGCAAGCAGAGCTCTCAAATAAAAATGATAGCTTAGAAATTTCAAATTTAACTCTAAATAAGAGATATAATGAGTTGCTAACTAAGTATAATGAGCTAAAAGACCAAACCTACGAATTAAAACAAAATTATAACTCGACAGCTATTAAATACTTAGAGAAGGACAATTTCGAGAAAACTCTTTTAGCTTGGGAAGATTTTAAAGGATTAAAGGAGCAGCTTGTTAGTTTAGGAGCATATTCAAAAGTAGCTGTGTATGATAAAAGAGGTCATATTGTTATAAAGTTTCCAGCTACTGATTTTCTAACTCAAGAATGCCGAGCAGGTGTTAGTAGGTATCTAAAAGCAAAAACAGTTTATGACTATAATATTCAAGCTTGGGTATTATCCGAATTTACCGATATATTTAAAACACTTGATTTTCTTAGAAGAAACAAGTTTGTGTTTTCAAAGGAGCTTGAGACTATAGAATACCATAGAAAACAGAGTATTCTTTAGAAACAGGTCAAACTAGCATACTCTAGATAGTTAATATATAATCTACTAAAAGTCAGTCATTTGATTTATTAGATGGATTTATTTTCAAGTTTAGAGAATCGGCAATCAGTAGGTGAGTTTTCAGAACAAGCCTATTTAAACTACTCGATGTATGTGATTTTAGATAGAGCATTACCACATATCTCAGATGGTTTAAAGCCTGTGCAAAGGCGTATCATATATGCAATGAGTGAAATTGGGTTAAGTTACCTTTCTAAATACAAAAAATCTGCTCGCACAGTGGGTGATGTATTAGGTAAATACCATCCACATGGCGATAGCGCGTGTTATGAAGCTATGGTTTTGATGGCTCAAGATTTTTCTTATAGATATCCGTTTATAGATGGTCAGGGAAATTGGGGCTCTATTGATGATCCGAAATCATTTGCAGCAATGCGCTATACAGAATCTCGGCTTTCAAAGTACGCAGTTCTTCTTTTGGATGAGTTAAAAAAAGGTACCGTTGATTGGGTTAAAAATTTTGACGGTACTTTAGATGAACCAAAGCTTTTACCAGCACAAGTCCCCAATATATTATTAAATGGAGCTATGGGGATTGCTGTTGGTATGTCGACGTATATTCCACCTCATAACATAACACAAGTTATAAATGCTTGTTTACATATTTTATCTAATCCAAAAGCCAGTATAGATGATATTTTAGAGATAATTGAAGCACCAGACTATCCAGCTGGAGCTAATATTATAAGTACCAAACAGGAGATATCAGAAGTTTATAAATCTGGTACAGGATCAATTAGACAGCAAGCGGTGTATGACATTGATAACGATGGTAATGTTATTATCACAAAATTACCTCATCAAGTTTCAAGTGCAGCTGTTATGGAGCAAATAGCTAACCAACTAAAACAGCAAAAGATAACATGGATTAAAAATATTCAAGATGAGTCTGATGATAAAGAGCCTGTAAAAATAGTTTTATACTCCAATACCACAAAAAAGAACATTAAAAAGCTAATGGGACATCTATTAGCAACAACAGATCTTGAAAAAAGTTTTCGTGTAAATATGAATATGATAGGACTTGATAATCGCCCAAGGGTTAAAAATTTACTCGACATATTGCAAGAATGGCTTGAATATAGAAAGCAAACTTTAAGAAGAAGGTTAACTACAAGCTTAGATAAAGTATTAGCTCGTTTACACATTTTAGAAGGTTTGCTAATAGCTTTTTTAAATATAGATGAAGTAATCAATATTATCAGAAATTATGATGATCCAAGTATAGAGTTACAAAATAGATTTGCCCTTTCAGAGATTCAAGCTGAAGCAATACTTAATATCAGACTACGGAAGTTAGCAAAAATTGAAGAAATAGAAATTAAAAAAGAACAAAAGGAGCTAGATAAAGAGAAGGAGCTTTTAGAGGGTTATTTAAATAGTGAAACTAAATTTAAAAACCTTATGAAAAAAGAGTTTAAGCAGATACTAGCTGATTTTGGCGATCAAAGACGTTCAAAAATTATAGAAGCTGAGAAAGCTCAAGCCTTAGAAGAAAAAGATTTAATCCCTAATGAAAAGGTTACAGTTTTACTCTCTAAAGCAGGTTGGGTAAGGTGTGCTAAGGGTGATAATATAGATCCTACAGGGCTTAGCTATAAGCCGGAAGATAGCCATTATCTAACAACATCAGGACATAGTAATATAAAAATCATCTTTTTATCTAAACTAGGTAAATCGTATTCTATGTATATAGATAAATTGCCTTCAGCAAGGGGATATGGTGAGCATATTACAACTTACATCCCTTTAGATAAAGCAGATGAAATTATAGGTATTGCATTTGTAAATACAGCTTCACATTTTTTATTAGCAAATAGTAGTGGTAAAGGCTTTGTAATACCTAGTGATGATCTTGTAGCAAATAAAGTCACAGGGAAAAACATTTTTGATGCTGATGATGTGGTAAAATTCGTTGCTTTCGACAGTAGTTCAAAAGCTTTAATTATAAGTGCCCAAGGTAGGGCTGTAATTCGAGACTTTTCAACTTTTGCTGAGCTAAAAAAAGGTAAAGGCAAGTCTATAATTAAGCTTGATAAAAAAGATAAAATAAAATATTTAGAGCTTTTTAACCCAGCAAGCCAAGAAATTATTTTAAATGCGGGTAAAAGGTTTATACGCATAGATAATAAAAATATAGACGCTTATATTACAGATAAGCCATCAGGTGGTGGAGTGCTTTTACCACAGGGGTTTAGAAAAATCACTAAAGTTGAGATTGAGGAAAAACAGTGAGAAAAATAGCTATACTTGGTGCAATGGAAATTGAAATCCAGCCTATACTAGAAAAATTAGACAATTATCAGATAGTTGAATATGCAAATAACAAATATTACTTAGCTAATTACCAAGATAAAGAATTGATTATCGCATATAGCAAAATAGGGAAAGTATTTTCTGCTATGACAGCAGCTATTATGATTGAGCGTTTTGGAGCCGAATGTTTACTTTTTACTGGAGTAGCTGGAGGATTACAAGAGCTACAAGTCGGTGATTTGCTAGCAGCTACAGCGACAGTACAACACGATGTTGACATAACAGCATTTGGTTATCCACATGGTAAAAATCCAGTTTCAGAAATAAAAATAGACACCTGTAAAGATATGTTACAAAAAGCTCAATTAGTAGCAAAAGAATTAGAGTTAGATCTTAAAATGGGTGTAATTGCTACTGGAGATCAGTTTATTTGTGATACAGTAAAGAAAGATTTTGTAGTGGGGGAGTTTGCTGCAAAAGCCATAGAGATGGAAGGTGGTAGTGTTAATTTAGTATGTAATGAGCTTGGTATATCAAGTTTAATATTAAGGAGTATATCAGATACCGCAGATGGCGACGCACCAGAAAACTTTGATGAATTTGCTAAAATGGCAGCACAAAAATCAGCAAATTTTGTTTTTAGCTTAATACAAAGAATATAACAAGGATAGTAATGACAAAAAAAATTTTTATCGTTTTTTTAACTATAACAAGTTTAGAATATGGCTACAGTCTAACAGACCAGCAAATTAAGTCTTCAAAGCAAGCTATTAAGGCTCTGTACAACAAAGACTATAAGTCTTATTATTTTCTTAAGTCAAAGCTTAAAGATACAAGCATTTACCCTTATTTACAATATAAAGAGATTAGTTCAGAACCAGGTACTTTTGATCAAATGACTATAGATAGTTATTATAAAGAAAATAAAGACACATACTGGATATCTCAATTGTCTGATGACCTTGCAACATATTATGCGAAAAATCATAATTGGGAGTTATTTGATAAATATTATACTGGTAGTCTAGGTGTTTCCGGAAAATGTTGGAGTATGCAAGCTCAGTATGAGCAAGGAGATAAGGAAAAGGCTTTAAATGCATATGCTCAGCTATGGCAAGATAGGGTGTATATGCCATCTGGTTGTAATGAAATGCAAAAATATTGGGATAACTATGATCATAAAGCTAAAGATTATATTGTAACTAAAGCTTATACTTTAGCTTTTGCAAATAAATTTAGCGATGCGTTATGGTTACTAAACACTTATGTGAAAAGTAATGACGATTATGTAAATTACATTACAGCTTGGAAAGAAACGACAAAAGATCCTAGTAAGCTGGATAACTTTATTTCAAAATTTAATAGGTATAGAAAGTTTAATGATATCTTTGTAGAGATATCGAAAAATTTAATCAAAAAAGATCCGGAAAGTTATACTAAGGTTTGGGACAATCTAAAGAATAAAAGCTATCTAGATGAGAAAACAAAACATCAGTGTATTTCTGAAATAGCAGTAAGTTTCGCGCGCTCTCAATCATCACAAGCTAAACAGTGGCTTGCTAAAGTAGATAAGAGATATCTTGATACTATTGTTTGGGAATGGTTATTAAGAGTAGATCTGTATAATAGTGATTTTAAAGATTATATAAAAACTTATAGTAAGCTTCCTAAGAAATCTCAACAAGATGACGCTTGGAGATATTGGTTAGCATATAGTTATAAGAAATTAGGGCAACAAGAGAAAGCGAAGCAAATATTTGAGCAGTTAGCTAAAGAACCTTTAGAATATTATTCATTTTTGGCTGCTGATGAGTTGGGTAAACCATATAACTATGGTGATAAACCTAATGGTAAGCTAGGCATTAAAGATATTAATGACTTATTAAAAGAGCAAACGATACAACAGGCTATTGATTTGTACCAGATTGACCAGTATACAGATTCAACTAGTTTATGGAAGTGGACTATTAGAAATAAATTAAAAAATGACCGAAAAGATGAAATAGAAAAATTAGCCCAATTAGCAGCTAATGAGAATATGTACTATGCAGCTATATTTAATATGTCAGTTATTGGGCAGTACTCAAATATTGGCTTACTATTTCCTAAGGCTTTTATTTCCAAGGTTAAGGAGAATGCTGATAAGTACGCTATTGATAAAGATCTAATCCTTTCTATAATGAGAAAAGAGTCACTTTTTGATATAGAAGCAAAATCACCAGCAGGGGCTAAAGGTTTAATGCAAGTAACTATACCAACAGCAGAATTTATAGTTAAAAAATATAAACTATCTTTAGTTGGAGATAAGTTAGATACTATTGACACTCAAATATTCACTCCTGAGAATAACATTACAATTGGTACAGCAAATTTATATTTCTTAGATAGTCTTTTTAATAAAAATATGATTTTGGGCATAGCAGCATACAATGCTGGTCCTGGTAATGTAGCTAAGTGGTTAAATACTAAAGAAGTTCCAGCTCCCATTTGGATAGAAAATATACCATTTGGTGAAACTAGGCACTATGTTCGTAAAGTTTTAGTTTATATGATTGTATATAATAATTTTGTCCTTAAAGATAAGCAAAAGCATATTAGTGACTTTCTTGGATCTAAGTTATCTTATAAACTAAGCTTTCGGTAGTTAAACCTAATTCGTCGCTCCTGAAAGGTCAAAGAATTATTTTTTATAAATAAAATAGGTTTCGCTGCTTACTGCGTAAGCTATAGCGACATACTTTTTTCATGGCAAAAAAAGTATGCAAAACTGCCTAGCACTACGCTCACGTAGTTATAAACAAATGGAAAATAAAAAACTCGCTAATTTTTAAAAAACTAGCTCAAACAGTTTTATTTTTTAATCATTTGTTTTTGTAACTACTAACCGCTAATATGCGGTACTTACTGTATGTTTAGGGCCATTTAAAGCTCATAGACAAATTCTACCATGATTTTATAATTCTTTTATAGTAACATTTATAGTTAAATTTATTTATAAAAAAATATTTATAATGATTTCTCACCTTAGGGTTCATACAGGGTTTTCTGTTATTGATAGTACAGTTAGACTAAATGAGCTTTTTGAAACAGCTAAACAAAAGGGTATAGTTGCTTTAGCTTTGACTGATGTATGTAATTTATTTGCAGCTGTTAAATTTTATAAACAAGCCTTAAAAATTGGCATCAAACCAATATTTGGTGTTGAGTTAAAAATTGATACACACTTTGGAATATGTGACTTAGTATTATTAGCTGAAAATAATCAAGGCTATCAAAATATCGTTAACCTTGTTTCTAGAGCATATCAGGAGGCTGATAGAGTAGGCCCAATTCCTTTAGTGCCTAAAGAATGGTTTAAGCAAATGGATTTTAAAAATACTATTTGCTTAAACGGTGGGCAAAATGGTGAGTTAGGTAAGGCTATACTTTCAAAAGATTCTAATAAAATTTCAGAAGTTATATCAGAGTATATTGCTATCTTTGGCAAAGATAAATATTTTATAGAAATCCATAAATTAGGCTATGAAAATGAAGGCTTATATAATGAAAAAGCTTTAGAATTGGCCCATGAAAAAGGTTTGCTTGCTGTAGCTACTAATCTAACAGTATTTATGAATTCAGAAGATTACGATATTCATGAAATTAGAGCTTGTATTAACGAGAAAACAACTATCTTAGATGAAACTAGAAAATCTAGGTTTACCCAAGAGCAATATTTAAAGTCATCAGAAGAAATGCATGAGACCTTTGGTGGTTTACCAGTATTGTTAACCAATACTTTAACTATAGCAAAGCGTTGTAACGTTACATTTGAACTTGGTAAGCCATCATTACCTACTGTTGGTATCCCAGAAGGTTTAACACAAAGAGAATACTTTTCAAAAATATGTTATCAAGGGCTACAAAAACGTTTAGAAAAAATATTACCTCTTAAGTCTGCAGATAAGCATGAGCAGATAACTAACACTTATAAAGAAAGGTTGCAGAGAGAAATTGATATTATCTGTGACATGGGTTTTCCAGGGTATTTTCTTATAGTTGAGGATTTCATACGTTGGGCAAAAGAAAATGACATCCCAGTGGGACCTGGACGTGGTTCAGGAGCTGGATCTTTGGTAGCTTATTCCTTATCGATTACAGACATAGATCCTTTACCATATGGATTGCTTTTTGAAAGGTTTTTGAACCCAGAAAGAGTATCAATGCCTGATTTTGATATAGATTTTTGTATCCAAGGTAGAGATAGAGTAATCAAATATGTTGAACAAAAGTATGGTAAGGAAAGTGTAGCCCAGATTATTACGTATGGAACAATGGCTGCTAAAGGTGTTGTGCGTGATGTAGTTAGAGTTATGGGACAAAGCTTTGGTTTTGGTGATAGGATAGCTAAACTTATTCCAGAAACACCTGGAACAACTTTTAAAAAGATCCTTCATAAAGGTGAGCCTTTGTATGAGGAAATGAAGGCTGATGAGGATGTTGCAGAAATAATCGAAAAAGCCCAAAAACTTGAAGGTTTACCACGTAGTTTAGGTAAGCATGCTGCTGGTATTGTAATATCACCAACAGTTATATCTGAATTTGCTCCAATATACTGTGAGGACAAAGGTGGAGATATTGTTACTCAGTTTGATAAAGGTGATGTGGAAGATGTTGGCTTAGTCAAGTTTGACTTTCTAGGTTTAAAAAACTTAACGATAATAAATAATACGGTTAAAAGTATTAATGCTAAGAAAAAAGCTGGTGAGTCTTTTTTAAATATTTCTGATATTCCTTTAGATGACAAACAAACCTATAAACTTTTACAAGCCGGTAATACTACTGGAATATTTCAGCTTGAATCACAGGGAATGCGTCAGATAGTTAAAGATCTTGGCACTTCAAATTTTGAAGAGATTATTGCACTAGTTGCACTATACCGACCAGGACCTATGGAAAATATCCCAACATTTATAGACCGAAAACATGGGCGTAAGCAGATTTCTTATTTACATCCTTTACTTGAAGAGGTCCTTAAGGAAACTTATGGTATACCAGTTTACCAAGAGCAAGTAATGCAAATGGCACAAAAACTAGCTGGCTATACCCTTGGAGCAGCAGACCTTTTACGTAGAGCAATGGGTAAAAAGAAACCAGAGGAGATGGAGCAACAACGTAAAATTTTTAAAGAAGGTGCTAAAAAATACAATAACATTGAGTCTAGTTTAGCTGATGAAATATTTGATCAGATGGAAGCTTTTGCCGGTTATGGTTTTAACAAATCCCATGCTGCTGCATATGCTTTAATAGCTTATCAAACTGCTTGGTTAAAGGCACATTTTCCCGATGAATATATGGCTGCTCTTATGTCTGGTGATATGGGTAATACTGATCAGCTAGTGAAGTTTATTCTAGATTGTAAAAACATGGGGATATCAGTCCAAGCACCTAATGTAAACACTAGTGTATATGATTGTATTGCTGTTTCAAAAGGTACTATATTACTTGGTTTGGGAGCTATAAAAGGGCTTGGTGGAGAAGCCATTAAAAGTATTCTTACGGAACGAAAGTTAGCAGGTAAATTCAGTTCAATTTTTGAATTATGTCGTAGAGTGGACTTACGTAAAGTTAATAAAAAAGCTCTTGAGGCGTTATGTTTTGCTGGTGCTATAAATGGTATTTCAAAAAACAGAGCTACAGCTTTTAACTCTATAGAAAAAGCTATAAAAAATGCCGGTTACGTCAACGAGATGAATGCTGCTGGTCAAGATGACCTATTTGGCTTTACAGAACAAGAAAGTGATACAGATTCTGAATTTGAAAAAGAATGTTTCACAGAAGAATGGAGCTTAAGGGAATTACTAATAAATGAGAAAAAAGCCTTAGGTATGTACTTTAGTGGGCATATTCTTGACGAAGAAAGTCATTGGCGTAATCATGTAAGTTTTAGTGATCTTGAAAAAATACAACGCCCAAATATGGATGGAAATTCAGTTAGAATTATTGCTAGTATGATAACCCCAGCTATTCGTAGAAAGACTAAGACCGGTAGGGTTTTATATATTATCAATATTGATGATGAGTTTGACAGAGTAGATTGTCTGGTTAGTGAAGATATATTTGCATCTGTTAAAGATAGTATAAGTGTGGATGATATTGTTGTGGTAGAAGGTAAAGTTAGCCGAGATATACAGCGAGAGAGAAATAAGCTAAGTGTTGATAAAGTCCAGCCAATTTCTCAATATATAGATGAAAACTTTAGTAAAGTTAAGCTGACATTAAAATGTGAAAATATAAACCCTACTAATCTAAATAAAGTCCTTAATAACTTTAGAAATAATATTAACTCCCATAATGAGCAAAAATCAAATATTTTAGAAATAATTGTATCTCTAGATGGAGTAGAGGCTAGTTTTGATACTTTACAGAAACCTTCCTCAATATATGAGTTTGTTAATGACATTAGTAGGTTAATAGCAGAAGGTAGTACGGTTAGTTTGGGATAGTATAAGTTAGTGGGTTGTATGAGCCTCTCCATCTAACTGTGTAAATTCACTTATATCTAACTCCTTATAAAATGTAGTAGTTCAATCTTCTCCTGAAATAATTTTTGCAATCTAGTTCCCGAGGAAGTTTATTGCATTTTAGAGCAATTATTTGTAGCTTGCAACATCCCCTTAAGACATAAATTAGGTCAGTCAAGCACTACAAGACACTTAAGAGTTAATTATTAATAGTAGCTGTCAATTATTACCTTTTTACTTAAGTTTTTAAAGAGTATAACATGTAATAGTCTAAGAGTGAAGATGGGATTTTTCAGCAAGAAAACACTAATCAACTCTATGTTTTGAAACAGTAGAGGAAAATATTTACTATGAAATGAGAGGCGTAGATTGATATATAATTTATTTTCTATCGCTGCACGTATCGTAAAAATGAGTAAAGATTGTAATGTTTAGAATTAGATGTTTATATAAGGATAGGGTGTTACTATGAAGATGGCTATTGAAACATTTATCAAATTAAATGTCATACCAGGAGAAAGATGTTGGCAACAGTCTTCCTCTTTTATTTTTGATAAAGAGTATATATCAGCTGCAATTCAAAAAAGTTATACGCCGTTCGAGTTCTCTAATCTGCGCGTCCTGAAAAAGAATGAACAAGGGGATGCTATTAGAGGCGGTCATTTAATCAATATATATATATATAAAACTGTAAATCATTTTGGTAAAGAAGAATACCGAGTGATTAAATTAATGAACTACGGGGCATTAAATGGACTCCCTATAGAAAGATCTGTTCAAGGGTTTAATGATTTTTACCAGAATGCTTATTCTGGTGAATATGATGGTTTAGCAACTGCACGCAGCCTAAACATAGGGGCAGTTTACTTGTTGGATATGCCTTTTGTGGGGGGGAAGGTTATGGATCCTATTAAGTCTACGGAGCAATTCATAAATTCTGAGCTTCATATGTCATTTAAAGAAAATAAACGTTTCATAACTGATTTACATTCTCATGGGAACATCGTGGAATATCATACAGGAAAGGCAACACACTTCCTAATTAGAGACTTTGATTATTACATTCGTTCAAAAAATGTTGTGGAAAAATTTCCCTTAAATGGAACAAGAAATTCATGGAGTTCACAACTTTTGAAAATGGATAATGGGTGTTATCCTTGGGATGATCAAGAGTCAGTTTCATCCGGTCAATATAAGTCGGGTGGGAATGGGTACAAAGCATTAGAGGAGATATACAATTCAAACTATCCTAATGAAGCAAAGCAGATTGAAAATGTTTTTGAAGGGTTTAAAGAGTTTTTTCTTAATAATATTGAAAGACAAAATATTTCTCCACAGTTGTACACGGATTTACTGCATTCAAAAACTTTACCAGAACTAGTTTATTATTGTTGTTTAGCAGATAAACCATCATTTTTTGGGAGCCATCATATTTGTGCGGACAAGCTCGTTAGCCTGTTGACGGAGCCTAAAAAGCATATAACACCCGACAAGTATAAAAAACACAACGAGTTAATTAAGAATATTAGTGACCTATTGAATAATCATAGATTTGATATGAGGTCTACTCATCAGCGTTATGCTCAATTACGATTATATGCCCTTTCAGCGGGTACAGCTATGAACCTTCGCGAACAAGGAAAGGCCTGGCGTGATGATACTAAAAATAAATTTAAACAGCTACGTGACCGGGGGAACAATTCATACTCATACGATGCTGTTGCTCTTTCAAAAGAATACTCAGATGCAAAGTCAGCTAGAATATGGCGACCAAATGATCATAAATATTTTGAAGATGTATGGTTAGGTAAAAAAAATCATAAAGGCTATTAAGTAAATAATTTAATTTCTACCCCTGCCCTTGTTTATGACCAATTTTAAGATATGTATGGATAGATAGATTAAAATTATAAGTTTTTTTGTGGCAATACTAAAACTAACAGTTGACTTATGAATTAAGAAGAGTATCATATATGCACTGACGATAATAGCAGTCTGGAACCACCTGATCCCTTTCCGAACTCAGAAGTGAAACGGACTAACGCCGATGATAGTCTGGCATTTGCCCAGGTGAAAGTAGGTAATCGTCAGGACTTTTCAAACCTAATATTGTTTCCTGATAATTTTTCATAGTTAGATTTTAAAATGTTTTTCAATCTTTAATATGCTATCCTATACATTTAGTTTCATGTATATAAAAAAATAGATGTTTAGAAGTCTTCCTTTATTTATTGGACTTAGATATATTCGTGCAAAAAAACGTAATAGATTCATATCTATCATTTCTGCAATTTCTTTTTTAGGGATATCTTTAGGTGTAGCTGTGCTTATTACAGTTATGTCTGTGATGAACGGTTTTGATGAGCAGATTAAAAGTCGTATCCTTATGATGGTGCCACCATTGAAAGTTTATGAGTTAGGTGGAAAACTAGAAGATTGGCAAGGTGTTGCAAAGCAAATAGAATCTAAGATACCTAAGGTAAAAGCAGCAGCACCAGTTATAGATTCACAAGGGTTATTAAGTGCAAATCGTGGTGGTAGTACGACAGCTTTTGTGCAAATACAAGGTATAGAGCCTAAGTACCAAACCAAAGTTTTACCTATAGCAGATCATATTATTGATGGTTCTTTGGCGACACTAGAAGATGATAAAGGATATAATATAGTTTTAGGAAGTGCTTTGGCTGATAGTTTAGGAGTAACAATAGGTGATAAGGTAACACTTATAGTACCAAAGGTGAGCTTGACTCCAGCAGGTATGATACCTAGAATTAAACAGTTTACGGTTTCAGGGATCTTTTCTGTTAGTTATCAGTATGATGCTTATTATGCACTTATAAATATTAAAAATGCACAAAAGGTTTTTCAGTTAGGTGATAATGTTTCAGCTTTACAACTTGGCGTAAATAACATTTATGATGCTCCGGAGATAAAAAATAAACTTAACGATGGGGCTATACAGTCTTACTACTTTACTCGAGATTGGACCGATGAAAATAAATCTTTCTTTGATGCTTTAAAGATGGAAAAAACGATGATGTTTTTCATTTTACTTTTAATTATTACAGTTGCCATATTTAATCTATTATCTTCCTTAGTAATGTTGGTTACTGATAAGCGTAGTGATATAGCTATATTAAGAACTATGGGAATGTCATCACGCCAAATTATCAAAATATTTATTTACCAAGGTTCTATTATAGGTTTGATAGGTACTATTCTAGGAGTATTATTAGGAGTTTTACTCTCTAGTTACGCTACAGAAATTGTTAATTTTATCCAGCAGGTTACAGGTAGGCAGCTTGTTAGCGCAAATGTTTATTTGATTGACTACATCCCATCTAAACTTATGTTAGATGACGTTATAAAAGTAACTATAGTTTCGATGATTTTAAGCTTTATAGCTACGTTGTATCCAGCTTGGAGTGCTTCAAGAGTACAACCAGTGGAGGCTCTTAGATATGAGTAAAGAAATTGTATTAAGCTGTAAGAATGTATCTAAACAATATACGGAATTTAAAAGTGTAATAGATATTTTAAAAGATCTCGATCTAAATATCCACAAAGGTGAAAAAATAGCAATATTAGGGCTATCTGGATCTGGTAAAACTACCTTGCTAAATATTCTTGGTGGATTAGATAAATGTACAGCCGGAGAAGTTTATTTAATGGGTGAAAGATTTGACAATCAGTCTGTTAATAAGCGGGCTTTGATGCGTAATAAACACTTAGGTTTCATTTACCAGTTACATCATTTGTTACCAGAGTTTACAGCTATAGAAAATGTTATGATTCCTTTAGCAATTACAAAAAAATACACTAAAAAAGAATCTATTAAATTAGCTCAAGAAATTTTAACAAAAGTTGGCTTAACAGAAAGATTTGAGCATAAACCAGCAGAGCTTTCAGGTGGTGAACGTCAAAGAGTTGCTATCGCTAGGGCACTAGTTACTAACCCAAACTGTATACTGGCAGATGAGCCAACTGGTAATTTAGATGGCCAGCGATCAGAAAGTATATTTCAGTTAATTCAACAATTAAGCCAAGATTTTGGCACTAGTTTTGTAATAGTAACTCATGATGAGCAACTTGCCAGCCGTATGGATAAAATTTATAGACTAGTGGATGGGCAACTGGTTTTGCAGTAGTTCCATAGTTTAAATAACACACGTAATCTGCCTAAATGAAGAGTCCATTAAGAATATCAAGGTTTAAAATTTTTAATTTAGTGTAATTTTATATAAATCAAATATTATTCTATGGAAAATCAAAGCTGTATCAGAGTTCTTGAATGTGTACTGCGGGTGATATTGGAAACCATAGAAGGTGTTATAGTGAAATGCATCTACTATAATTTGTTTTCCGATATCTTTTGAATACTCGTCTCCACGGCCAACATATTCATTTGGGTATAAGTTTGTATCACTAAATTTAATAAGAGAATCTTTAGCTCCAGGTATAGATGATAATGGATGATAAGAATCAATAGATAATTGTTCCTTATCGGGAATAGGAGCTGTCATTAGTAATGTATGATTGAAATCCTTGTTAATATAGTATTCAAATTTTTCAGAGTTTTCGTGTAAGTTATTGTCGTTTATAATTTTAAGATATTCATAGTTATGTTTAAAAGTATCTAGAGGGATATTTTTGTAGTCTATAACATCTTTAAAAAGGCTTATCATTCCATCATGCATTAATAATCCTTTGTTGTTATTTTGAGTTTTATGAGTCCGACTCCATTGAGCTATACCTTCTAAGCTAGGATTATCAACAAAAGGAATCTTTTCCATTCCTCCACCTAAAAGTATCCATCCTAGCTGAGCGCCATGACAAGTACCATAAATAACTTTATTACTTTTGATAGCAGTATCAAGTGCTACTAAAGAAAAAAAACAAATGAATAAACTGTTATTAGATCTATGACCACATTTATCATGGTTCTCTTGGCCTATAACTACATTTTTTTTATAAAAAATAGGATGCACACCGGTTGTTCCAGTGGACTCTATAATTAATCCCTTATAGTGAGATATAAAGTATTTTATATTCTCAATCCACTCTAATATAGGACTTAGATGATCACAATTGGTTGGTGATTCTAAGTTCTTCATTAAGAATTCAACAAAACTCTGTTTCTGTAGTTTGGTATTTTGTTGCTTATATATACAGTCATATTCTTTGCGCTGTGAATTTAAAAAATTAATAAATATATGCTGATATTGTTCTTTAAGATATAAAGAAGATCTATTGTTGTTTAAATAAGCAGGATTCTTGAAACGAATTAGATTATTATTTTGTAATTCATTGGTAGATTGACCTTTTCTATGGATTTTATATTCTTTTAAGTTCCCTTTATGTTCAATAATATCAAACTCTAACTGTAAATCATCTCTAATTTTATTTTTAAAAGAATTTCTCCAAAATTTTTCGGAATTAATAAATGCATCATATATGTCATCCTGCATCGTTTGTTTACCTTCATCAGGGATTACAAAGATATTGCATACTCTTTTCATAAGTATTTCCCCTCTCTATATAATTTCAGACCGTTCTCCCATTTAATTCTTTTAATATCCATACTGATTTTTATCTCCTTCGAAAATATATTGTTTGTATTAAATTTGATAACTTTTACGTGACTAATAATAGGTGATAAAAATAGTTATTGATATATGTTAAATTTAATAAGCAGGAGTCAATTTTGATGGGTTAAATAGAATGTTTTACAGTTTATGTGTCATTGAATCCTAGATTCCAAACAGAAGCGCCACAAAGAACTTATTGAAAATAAAAATAAACTATATATTGTAGTATTACATGGTAATTGAAAGTATTCGTTAATATAGTCAAAATTAGCATTATTTCTTAAGTTGGTAGAGTGGCTTGTGAATAACATAAATTTTGAAAAAGTTTTTAAACTTTCGGGACTTTCCAAATAAATGTGTAAATTCTTAATTAACCTGCTAGATTATATCTAGCAAAATATTAAGGATAGAAACGATGTCTAAGAATAAGAAGTCAGAAGATATTTACTCAGTTATTGCAGATCAAATAATAGATTCAGGTGTTGATGTTAATCAAATGTTTGAGAAAGATGGTTTGCTAAAGCAACTAACAAAACGATTATTAGAAAAAGCACTAGATACAGAAATGAATAGTCATCTTGGCTACTCAAAGCATCAACGCAGTAACTCTTCAAATGCTAGAAATGGCTATAGTAATAAAAGTTTATCTACGGATACTGGTAATATAGATATATCAATTCCTAGAGATAGAGATAGTAACTTTGAGCCTCAAATAGTTCCCAAAAGAGTAACAAAGATAAATGGATTAGACCAAAAAATAATATCTTTGTATGCTAAAGGTATGAGTACTACAGATATCCAACAACAGTTATTTGAGTTATATGATACAAAGATAAGTACAAGCTTTATAAGTGATGTTACAGAAGCTATTATTGATGATGTTAAAGCATGGCAAAATAGACCTTTAGAGTCAGTTTATCCAATAGTGTTTTTTGACTGTATAGTCGTTAAAGTTAGAGAAGACAAGCATATTATTAATAAAGCTGTGTATGTGGCTCTTGGCATATCGTTAACTGGTCATAAGGATGTATTAGGTCTTTGGATCAGTCAAAATGAAGGTGCTAAATATTGGCTAGGAGTATTTACTGAATTAAAGAATAGAGGCTTACAGGATATATTTATAGCATGTACTGATAATTTAAAAGGTATGTCTGATGCTATACAAGCTATATACCCTGAGACAAAGCATCAGCTTTGTATGGTTCATCAAATTCGTAATAGTCTTAAGTATGTGCCATATAAAGACAAAAAAGAGGTAGCTAGAGAGTTAAAGAAAATATATGATGCTGATACCATTGAAATAGCTCAATCTGAACTTGATAACTTTGCAAATAAGTATGACGCTAAATATCCTTTAATTTCAAAATCATGGACAAATAACTGGGATAATTTAACCGTATTCTTGCAATACCCACCAAAAATTCGTAAAGTTATTTATACTACTAATGCGATAGAATCGCTTAATAGTCAGTTTAGGAAAGTTATTAAAAATAAAAAGCTGTTTCCTAAGGATGACTCTGTTTTCAAATCTTTGTACTTGGCTATAGATTATTTGACTAAAAAATGGTCTATGCCTGTCAGATATTGGAATGAGGCTATGCCTTATTTCGCTATTGAGTTTGAGGATAGAATCCAGAGATTCATGTAACTGAATTTACACAGTTAAGTGGAAAGGCTCAAACTTTCAAATATAGCTAACGATACTAAAAAGTAGTACGTCATCAACTATGTTGCTAATTTCTTTATAAGACCTTCAAATCTCTTTTTAGATCTCTAATTTTAGCATTAGCAATGACTATAATTTTTCTCATAACAGCTACAAGTGCTACCATCTTCTTTTTACCCTTTTCAACAAGATCTCTATAAAATATTCCAAGCTTACCATTACTTCTAGCAGCAGTTAATGCTGACATAAATAATATAGGTTTTAAATCAGCTCTACCACCATAAGTCTTTCTATAACCAACCTTCTTACCACTTTCATACGGATATGGAGCTACTCCTGCTAAAGAAGCTATTTGTTTACGGTTTAAGTTTCCTAACTCAGGCATCAAAGCAAGTAAAGATGTGGCTGTAGCATTTCCTAAACCAGTAACCTCTTTAACTAATAGATCTCTAGCTTTTACTAAGTATTGGCAATCATCGACTAACTTATTTATATAACTTTCTATAATCATAATCTCTTGTTTATAGAATCCTATCATTCTTTGGTGAGAGTCTTTTGTACATTTTTGGTCTGGTGCTTGATATCTATTTTTTTCAGCTACTAACTGTTTTTTAATATCTTGTTTTCTAAGAATATATTTT
Organism: Allofrancisella inopinata; assembly: GCF_012222965.1. Classification (NCBI taxonomy): domain Bacteria; kingdom Pseudomonadati; phylum Pseudomonadota; class Gammaproteobacteria; order Thiotrichales; family Francisellaceae; genus Allofrancisella; species Allofrancisella inopinata. The sequence continues at coordinate 704,481 of NZ_CP038241.1, forward strand.
ATAAGCTTCTGCATTTTATCATCATTAGGTTGATAACATTCTAGATCACGGTGTCTTTCATACCCATATTTAGCTAGTCCAATAGCATCAATATTATCTGATTTACCTAATTGACCTGTAGAACGAATAAAATGTTTAACTACTCTAGTATTAGCTCTGTGAACAACTATATTCTTAGCTATTAAATACTCAAGTAAAGCTTTTTCATAGCCTCCAGTAGTTTCAAGAACTACAAAAGAATTATCCTTGAGTATAGGATGATCTGATAAAAGCTCATCAAAACCAGTTAAGTTATTAAGATATTTAAAAGTCTTTTTCTTAGCATGAATTGCTACTACAAAATCATTCTTTGATATATCAATACCGATAAAATTATGATACATTTCAAGTATCTCCTTAGTATGTTTATAAATGTTTGCGATTGTAAACGGTCGTTAAAACCAAGCAACTATCCAAACGTATTAAGGAGATAACCCAAGTACCTTGATGACGACGATTGTTTAAATCTATTCCGGGACGGTCGCTTGGGTTATAATCAAAACTATTAAACAGCTCTGATTTAACTCCTTAGTAAACATTATACTAAGAATTTAACTTACAATTCCGTCAGGCTTGACCACGGAATCTACTGAAATAGCTGGTTTTAAGCTATTTCAGTTACTCACCTTACGTAAAAGATTGTAAGTTTTAAAAAGATATTTAGAATACTGGACATAGGAAAAAATTCTGTTTTTTAAGAAATGGACAAGGATTTACTAGATATATACACAGACTATCTTATAAGCCAAACTAAGTATGCTACAGCCACAAAATTATCAGATATATTAGATCAAGAAGTATCACATGACAAAATAACAAGGTTTTTAAACAAGTCAGATTTAACAAGCTTAGAATTTTGGAAATATATAAAGCCTTTAGTTAGAAAACATAACAGCGAATACGATGTTCTTTGTTTGGATGATACAATTAGTGAAAAGCCAAGCACAGATGAAAATGATATAGTCTGTTGGCATCACTCTCATGCTAAAAGTGTTCATGTAAAGGGTATTAATATAGTCTCATGTATGCTTAGTACATCAAACTTATCTATTCCTATAGACTATGAGATAGTGAAAAAGGATGAGCGATATTATGATGAAAAAGATAAGCGGTATAAAAGAAGATCTAAAGTTACTAAAAACCAAATGTTTCAAAACATGATAAATCGAGCAGTTATTAATCATGTTAAGTTTAAATATATTTTGGCAGATAGCTGGTTTTGCTCTAAAGATAATATGAATTTCATACATCATAGATTATCGAAGAAATTTATACTTGGTATGAAGTCAAATAGAGTTGTTGCCTTGAGTGATTATGCTAGAAAGAGTAAGGATTTTATTAAGCTCTCTGAACTTGATATTGCTGATGGAGAATCTTTAAAGATATGGCTTAAAGATATGAATTTCCCTGTGCTTTTAACAAAAAAGATTTTCATAAACGAGAACGGTACAAAAGGAATTTTATATCTTGTAACAAATGATTTAGAAATAGATTCTAATCAGTTATACCATGACTATCAAAAAAGATGGCAAATAGAGGTTTATCATAAATCAATTAAGCAAAATACTTCTTTATCAGCCTCACCAACTAAAGTTGAGAAAACTCAAAGAAATCATATTTTTTGCTCATTAGTAGCTTTTTGTAAACTAGAAATGCTTAAGATAAAAACTTCACTAAACCACTTCGCTCTGAAATATAAGCTATTAGTTAGATCTAACGCTATTGCTCTTAAGGAGTTATATGAAATTAGAAATTCATAACTAAAATGCGTAAGGTGAGTCAGTTAGTACTACTTTTATGACTAGTAGGCTATATTTATTGGCTAATGATGTAAATAAGAACACTATTAACATCACTGAATTTCAAAATAATAAAAATGAAGTAAAAATAGATGGTAATAATAATCAAAAAATCATTGTTGCTATAAGTGAGATAAATGGAAAAAATAAATTCTTTAGGGAATTTGAAGTTACAGAAAAAGATAATAGTAAACTTCTAAACTCTAGTACTAATATAAATGCTGATATTTCAGTTAATAGATCTTTATCTGGAAATATACTAGTAACTAGTAATACTGATAGTCTAGTAGTTTATAAATATGAAAAAGATAATGGAGGCTTTATTTCAGTTGATGTCCCAGCTCATCAAACGACTGGTGGAGGTATGATTTTAAAAAAAAAGTTAAGTAACTTAAATAGCCATTCACAAGTATGATCTGAGGTATATGCTTGGAGCCTTTGTTAAAGAATAGAATATAAATTTTTAGGATCTTTAATAGGTGGAACCATATCCATTTGGCTACCAATATCATATTTTTCTGCTAAATCTAAAGCCAAGCGTAATACTGAAAAATCTTCTATCGCGAAGCCTACTGAGTCATATATTGTTATTTCATCATCACTTTCTCTACCTTTTTTAGCTCCTGCAACAATTTCCCAAACTTCCGCATGTAAAACTTGATCAATTTCTTGTTGGGTTAGATTTTGAATTTCTCCCTCGATCATAGATTGTTGTGTATATTCAACAACAACCTTACCTCTAAACAAAATATTTTTATCAAGCTCCGTTTTACCCGGACAATCACCACCTAAACCATTTATATGAACACCTTTTTTAATCCAGTCATTTTCTATAACAGTAGCATGTAATTTACAAGCAGTACAAACGACTATAATATCAGCACCTTCACAGGCTTGTTTTGCACTATCACAAGCTATTAGCTCAAGTCCAGCACCTTTCATATTATTAGCGTACTTTTTCATAGCTTTTGGATCTGTATCAAAGTATCTAACCGTTTTTATAGGGCGAATTAATTTATGAGCTAAAGTTTGAAATTCACTTTGAGCTCCAGTACCTATTAACGCTATTGTTTTACTATTTTCACGGGCTAAGTAATCAGTAGCTAAAATTGTAGCTGCAGTTGTTCTTAAAGCTGTAAGTAATGTCATTTCAGAAATTAGCAATGGGTAGCCATGTTTAACCTCACTAAGCTGACCAGTAGCAATTACCGTTTGTTTGCCTGACTCTGGGTTTTTAGGATGGCCATTTACATATTTATAAGTAAATAGTTTTTTATCAGCTGTGGGCATAAGCTCTATTACACCACCTGGAACGTGAGCAGCATAGCGTGGTGATTTGTCAAATTCATTCCATCTTATGAAATCTTCTTTAAGATACTCTACTAGGTCTTTTATAAATTTATCAAAACCGTGCTTAGTAACAATGCTAGACATATCTTGAACAGAAAGTATTCTCATAATATCCTCCTATTTATATAGTTATATGTGGAATTGTAATATAACAGCTAACTTATTTCAAACTAGTAAAAGTTGCAATAAAATAGATTTTAAAAATACATTGCTAAAATCATAAATACTATAGCTATAAGTGTGATAAGTCCTCTTACGTTCTTACCACCTCCAAAAAAATAGGACCCATTTTTATTGTATTTGTCAAACAATTTATAAGATGTGGCAGAGGGTAGTAATATAGAATACGCAATACCAGCAAAACCAGATACTGTTAGTGCAACTACGAATATTTTATTAAAAAATAAAGCTATCAATAATGATGGTAATAAGGCAGTAGCCCCGGCAATTAAACGTCCATAAATATTATTATTCAATCCTAAAGCATCAATCCAAAAGTCTATAAAAGCTATAGAAATGGTTAAAAATGATGCGAATAAGGTAATATTTAAGAAAACGTTGAGAGCTGCTATAGCAATAGAATTAGAACTATTGTTTTTAATTATAGCTACTAGTTGCTCTAGAGTAGGGTTAGATATGAATAATCTATCTGCACCAACGCTCTTTATAAAACCCGCGATAGCAATTATCCATAATAGATAAATAATACATGTAATTAAGGTACCGACTAAAATTATATTCCTAATTTGTCTCTTATAGTCTGGGCCTACATAGCTAACTATACTTGGTAATATTGATTGGTAAGAAAAAGCTAAAATTATAATAAGAGTAGCTTCAATTAGATTTGAAAGATTTATTGGTACTATAAACAAGTTACTAATATTAATAAATTTAGAAAGTAAGAATATTACTGTAACCAAAGACATTAATTTAATTGTCATTACTAACCTATTTATGTGTTCAGAATATTTCATACTATAGATTAAAACTGTAGCTAGTACTCCGGTAAAAGTCACTTGTACCACGGTAGGGGTTATATAAAAATTAAAATCTGCGCTATAAGAGTCAGATTTAATTAGTGCTGGAGTGGCTCCTATGTAAGCAGTAAGTGCTGCATAAATTGCTATAGAAAAAGCAATTAAAGCTAAAACTTTTCCAGGCATCCCAAAAGCTTCGTATGCCAATGAAGTATAATGATTTCTAAACCTAGGTAGTTTTATACTAATTTCTACAACTAATAAGCCTGATATCGTCATAAGTACGTATATTAATAGAGTTAAAATAATAGTGGCAATTATGCCAAGCTTAAAAGCCATAATAGGTAAAGCAAATATTCCGCCTCCTATCATAGAACTAATTACTAATAAAATACAACCAATATATTTGAATATCCCAAGCTTATTATTAGACATATGAGCATCCTTGATTAATAATAGTTTTACAAGTCTCAATAAAAAATTTCTGCCAACATGCACCTAGCACTTCCACCACCAACCATTTCAATATTTTTAATATCGCACGGTATACGTGTTATATACTTATCAATTGTATTTAATTGGGGCTCTAAAAAAGATTGGTTTGCTGTTTGTGATAAAATCAAAAAACTTTTACCATCTTTATTTTTAACCTCTAAAACATTTCCACACATTTGGTACATTTGTTCTAGAGATATTTCTATTATTTCTTTATTAGCTTTTTGTAAACTTTCGATTACTGTTTTTCTTTCTTCATCTGCTTTGATAGACTCTAAGCATATAATAGCTAAACGTTCACCTATACTTAACATTACGTTTGTATGATAAATAGGCCCTTTTTTATCGAAACTTGTAAATGTAATTAATTTATAATCAAGCCTCCTACATACATCTTGCGCTAAACTCTTATTTGCTCTAGGAGATATAGATACATAAGCAGTTTTATATTCGTGATCGAAAATAAATGCTCCTGTACCCTCAAGAGTTGTTGAATAATCTCCTCTTAAGTCTAGTATGTTATAGGTGAGCCCCGTATTTTTTTGAAGCTTTTCAATAAGCTTTTCAATTTGAACTTCTCTACGACGATTTTGAGCGTGCATTGGGTATATGAAAATATAAGGCTTCTGGTTAAGTAAATGTGTTGAAAACCAATTATTTGGAAAAACAGCATCAGGAGTTTCAAAATTTGATTCCAAAACTATGACGTTTATATTATTTGATCGAATTTTATCCACCATGGTATAGAATTCATTGATTACTATTTTTTGTAAGTCTTGATTTGTAATATTCGGTTTATTTTGAAAAGCATTGTTGGTTGCTGTTTCTTGATTAAAACAAAAATACTTAGGTTCAACCATAACTAAAGTATTTGCTACATATTTAAAATAATTCATACTATAAAATTAATCTTTTTATTAATTAAATATACACGTTAATTTTCTAAATAACCAATATTTAATTTTGTGTACAGCAATTCCAACTACATTTCAAGCTGTTCTATATAATAATCCTTTATTGTTGATAGTTTTTTGGTATAGTGCATACTATAAAATTATTTAAAATTTGGTGTTAAGGTTAGAACATGAAAACAATAGTCTTTGTCTATAAAAACAATTTAAAATCATATAAAGAAAGTTTCCTTTTAAAAATAAAAAAGGATCTCCAAGCTTATAAGTATTATACTTTAGCAGTTGATGATATGGATGAGGTTGTCGAAATCCTTGAGGAAAATTCTAGAATATGTTCGATAGTTTTAGATAGAGCAAGTTTTAATATTGATGCTTTTCATGACATAGCACATTTAAATACAAAGTTACCTATATTCGTGGTTTCTGACTATAACAATAGTATCAAGCTTAATCTAAAAGATTTTAACTTAAATATTAATTTCTTACAGTATGATGCTTTAGCTGGGGAAGATGCTGATTTTATCAACAAAACTATAATTAATTATTTTAATGATATTTTACCGCCATTTACATATGAGCTGTTTAAGTATTCTAAATCTTTTAACTCTTCTTTTTGTACGCCAGGACATCAAGGCGGCTATGGTTTTCAAAGATCAGCGGTAGGGGCACTATTTTATGATTTTTTTGGTGAGAATATATTTAAAACAGATCTTTCAATTTCTGTAAAAGAACTTGGAAGCTTGCTTGATCATTCTGATGCGCATAAAGATGCAGAAGAATATATATCAAAGGTTTTTAAATCAGATAGGTCTTTAATAGTTACAAATGGTACCTCAACTGCAAATAAAATTGTTGGTATGTATAGTGTTGCTGATGGTGATACTATTTTAGTTGACAGAAATTGTCACAAATCTGTAACTCACCTTATGATGATGGTGGATGTAAACCCTGTATATTTAAAACCAACCAGAAATGCTTATGGAATTATTGGAGGTATTCCAAAAAAAGAGTTTAGAAAAGAAGTTATACAGCAAAAAATACAGGAAAGTAAGATTGCTGATAAATGGCCAGAATATGCGGTTATAACAAATTCAACTTATGACGGTATTCTATATAATACAGATACAATTCATAATGAACTAGATATCAAAAAGCTACACTTTGATGGTGCATGGATACCATACGCTATCTTCCATCCTATATATAAGAATAAGTCAGCTATGCAAATTGTTCCTAAGCCGGAGCATGTTATTTTTGAAACACACTCAACACATAAGTTGCTAGCAGCATTTAGCCAGTCCTCGATGTTACATATAAAAGGAGATTATAGTGAAGAAGTACTTAATGAAGCTTTTATGATGCATACATCAACCTCACCGTTTTATCCAATAGTTGCAAGTACTGAAACAGCAGCAGCTATGATGGATGGTGAACAAGGGTATAATTTGATAGATAAAACTATTAATTTAGCTATGGATTTTAGAAAAGAATTAGTCAAATTAAAATCCGAAGCCCAAGGATGGTTTTTTGACGTTTGGCAACCAGATGATATTTCAAATAAAGAAACTTGGTTACTAAAGAATACTGATAGCTGGCATGGATTTAAAGATGTAGATGGAGATTTTTTATCACTTGATCCATTAAAAATAACTATATTGACTCCGGGAATAAAAGACAATGAGGTACAAGATTGGGGTATACCAGCAGACGTTGTTGCTAAGTTTTTAGACGAGCATGATATCGTAGTTGAAAAAACAGGTCCATATTCTTTACTGTTTATATTTAGTTTGGGTACAACAAAAGCAAAATCTGTAAGACTTATATCTGTTTTAAATAAGTTTAAGCAGATGTATGACGAAAATGCTTTAGTAGAAAAGATGTTGCCAACCTTATATGCAGAAGATCCGAAGTTTTATGATGACAAACGAATAAAAGAAATTAGTGAACAGTTGCATAACTATGTGTATGAAGCTAATTTACCTACACTTATGTACCAAGCTTTTAATGCGCTTCCAGAGCAGCAAATAAACCCGCATAGGGCTTTTCAGAAATTACTTAAAGGTAAGGTTAAGAAAGTTCCGCTAGCTGAATTATATGGTCATGTCTCTGCAGTTATGATATTACCGTATCCACCCGGGATACCAGTAATATTCCCTGGGGAAAAAATTACTGCCGATTCGAAGGTGATTTTGGATTTCTTATTAATGCTGGAAAAAATTGGATCTATGCTACCTGGTTTTGATACTGATATACATGGTCCAGAAAGGTCTAAAGATGGTAAGCTTTATATAAAAGTGATTAATGAAGAGTAGAAAATTTTTTATCTAGACTCTTATAAAAAAAATTTAAAAAATGTATATTGTTGTTATTAATATAAAAAATCATTGGTTTTTTTATGCTTAAGACTCCTCTATATATGTGCCATCTTGCTGCAAATGCTAAGATGGTAGATTTTTCAGGCTGGTCAATGCCTATTAATTATGGTTCACAAATTCAAGAACATAATAATGTTCGTGAGAATTGTGGCTTATTTGATGTTTCTCATATGTTTGCTGTAGACATAAAAGGACAAGATGCAGAAGCTTTCTTACGTTATTTACTTGCAAATGATGTTGCTAAGTTAGGATCTAACCAAGCTCAGTATGGGTGTATGTTAAATCATGAGGCTGGAATAGTTGATGATTTAATTACTTACAAGGTAGATTCTGAACATTTTAGAATAGTTGTAAATGCAGGTAATAGAGAGTCAGATGTTGCATGGTTTAGAAAAAACGCTAAAAACTTTGATGTCAATATAGCTCCACAAGAAGATTTAGCAATAGTAGCTGTTCAAGGACCAAAAGCAGCTGACGTTGTAAAACAAGCTTTATCAACTGATATTGCTGGTAAAGTATTAGATCTAAAGCCATTTACATTTAGCATGTTTGACAAATGGATGTTTGCTCGTACAGGTTATACTGGTGAGGATGGTTTTGAGATTATTTTACCAGCTGGAAACGCTGTGGAATTTTGGAATAAATTAATTAGCTTAGGGGCAAGTCCCGCTGGTTTAGGTGCTAGAGACACTTTAAGGCTAGAGGCTGGTATGCATTTGTATGGTTCAGATATGAATATAAACACAACTCCACTAGAAAGAGGCTTGAGTTGGAGCGTTGATTTATCTGATGAGTTACGAAATTTTATAGGTAAAAAAGCTTTTTTAGCTACAAAAGCTAAAGGTATAGATACTAAGTGGGTTGGTATAGTCTTAAGATCAAAAGGAGTTCTTAGAGCAGCCCAAGAAATAGTATTTGATAATGGTAAAACTGGTTACATAACAAGTGGTAGTTTTTCACCGACTTTAAAAATTGCTATTGCTTTGGCATATATTCCTAAAGATGGTGGTAACCCAAAAGTTAACATCAGAGGAAAGTTATTAGAGGTTGAAGTAGTTAAGCCTAGGTTTGTTAAAAACGGGAAGTCATTAATATAAATTTTAAAATTTAACTGATTTATAAGTATGGAGGTTATAAAATGTCGAATATTCCTAATAACTTAAAATATACAAAAACTCATGAATGGATAAAAGTAGATGGAGATCAGATAACTGTAGGCATCACAGAACATGCCCAATCTTTGTTAGGTGATTTAGTATATGTGGAGTTACCTGAGGTTGGTGAGGAGTTTGCAGCTGGTGATGAAACTTGTGTAGTTGAGTCAGTAAAAGCAGCTTCTGATGTATACTCGCCTGTAGATGGTGAAGTTATAGAAGTAAATGAAGCTTTAGTTGATGATCCTTCACAAGTTAACCAAACGCCATACCATGATGGTTGGCTTTTTAAAATGAAAGTTTCTGATGAGTCTCAGTTAGCTGGCTTGTTAAGTGCTGAAGACTATGCAAAAAATGTGGAAGACTAATTTTTCATAAAATAAATATTGAATTTGATATATAACTAAAGTCGTCCTATGGCTTGACTGTAGGATCCATAGTTAAGGAGTCAAAAAAAGATGCTATGATTAAGTCGTAGCATGACAAAACTTTTTTAGTTAACTATAAACCTTTAACCTTTTGTAAAGTTTATACAAAGACATAGGAGGGTATATGTCTTTTATTCCACATAAACCAGAGCAGATTAAAAAAATGCTTGATACTATTGGAGTTTCTTCAATAGATGATTTATTTGATGAAATCCCATTGCAATTAAGGGCAAAAACTTTAAAAATACAAGATGGGATAAATGAAATTCAGTTAGCTAACCTTGCAAAAAAAAGAGCGGGTAAGAATCACCAAAATACCAACTTTATTGGAGCAGGAGCATATAGTCATTACATCCCCTCAGCTATTTGGGATATTGTGGGTAGAGGAGAATTTTATACAGCTTATACACCATATCAAGCAGAAGCTTCTCAAGGTAGCTTACAAGTCATTTATGAATATCAAACTATGATGGCAGAGCTTACAGGCATGGCAGTTTCTAATGCCTCTATGTATGATGGAGCAACAGCTCTAGCTGAATCTGTACTAATGGCAATTCGTTCTAATAAAAAAGCTAAGTCGCAAAAGGTATTGGTTGTAGAGGCACTACACCCTACATATTTAAAAGTTTTAGAAACTATTACTAAGCATCAAGGTATAGAGATAGATATAGTCGAGCTAGACTCAAGAAATGGAAAAACTAATATAAGTAGTTTAGAAAAGTATCAGAACCAAAGCTATGCAGCTGTAGTAATTCAAAGTCCTAACTTTCTAGGGCAAATTGCTGATGTTGATAGCTTAAATAATTGGGCTCATAATCAAGGTGCTTTGGTTGTTGCTGTGACTAATCCTATGTCTTTAGCAATTTTGAAATCACCCGCTGACTGGGGTGAAAATGGTGCAGATATTGTTTGTGGGGAAGGTCAACCTATGGGTGTGCCTTTAGCTTCTGGTGGTCCGTACTTTGGTTTTATGACTTGTAAAATGGAGTATGTACGCCAAATGCCAGGACGTATAGTTGGTAGAACTGTTGATCTAGATGGTAAAGAAGGTTTTTGTCTAACTTTACAAGCTAGAGAACAACATATTCGCCGTGCGAAAGCCACTTCAAATATATGTACTAACCAAGGTCTAATGGTAACAGCGGCGACTATTTATATGAGTTTACTTGGTGCAGAAGGTTTAGAGCGTGTAGCTAGTGTATCACATGAAAATACTACAAACTTGGCTAATGAACTATCTAAGCTAGATGGTATTAAGGTGAGATTTGATAAAGCATTTTTTAATGAGGTAGTTGTTGATTTACCTGTTAATGCTGAAACGTTTGTAACAGAGATGGAAAAACAAGGCATAGATGCAGGTTATTTCTTAGGTGAGTACCATAGTGATTTAGTAAACTCTATTATGGTTTGCTCTACTGAAGTCCATACGCAAGAAGACATTATCGATTATATCACTACAGCTAAAAAAGTTTTAGCTAGGTTAGGAGGTTAGAAAATGGTTATTTTTGAAAAAACTAGAGGTGTAAATTCACCAGCTGTAATGCCTAGCAAAAAAGGTGATGTTTCAAATATTCCAGCAAATATGCTTCGTTCTAAAAAACCTATATTACCAGAGCAAGCAGAGCTAGATGTTGTAAGACACTACACGCAGTTATCACGTGAAAATTTTTGTATTGATACTAACTTTTATCCACTAGGATCTTGTACTATGAAGTACAACCCTCGTGCGGCACACAAGTATGCTAGCTTAGCAGGATTTTTGGAAAGACACCCATATGCAAGTAGCCAAAGTATACAAGGAACTTTAGAGTGCTTGTATGATCTTCAAGAAGTTATTAAAGAACTAACTGGTATGACTGGTGTTTCACTGGCTCCTATGGCTGGTGCTCAAGGTGAGTTTGCTGGTGTTGCTATGATAAAGGCATACCATCAAAAGCGTGGTGATTTTGAAAGAAACGAAATCATTGTGCCAGATGCTGCTCATGGTACAAACCCAGCTACCGCAAAAGTTTGTGGTCTAAAAGTTATCGAAATCCCTACTAAAAGATGTGGCGATATTGATTTAGAGGCTCTAGAAAAAGTTCTAGGACCAAAAACAGCAGGCATTATGTTAACAAACCCCTCTACAGTAGGTGTATTTGAGAGAAATATTGCAACTATTGCTAAGATGGTGCATGAAGCTGGTGGGTTATTGTATTATGATGGTGCAAATTTAAACGCTATTATGGGGAAAGCTCGTCCTGGGGATATGGGTTTTGATGTTTTACATATGAACTTACATAAAACTTTTGCTACTCCTCATGGTGGTGGTGGTCCAGGTGCTGGCCCAGTAGCTGTGAATGATAAGCTAAAAGAATTTTTACCAATACCAATGGTAGGTAAAAAAGGTGATAAATTTGTATGGTTAGAAGAAAAAGATGTGCCAAATACTATTGGTAGACTGTCTGCATTTAACGGTAATATTGGGGTGTTGATTAGAGCGTATATTTATGCTGCTCTTTTAGGTGGCAATGGTTTGACAGAAGCATCTGAAATAGCTACTTTAAATGCTAATTATATGATGGCACGCTTAAAACAGGAAGGTTTTACTATAGCCTATCCAGAAAGAAGAGCTTCACATGAGTTTATTGTAACTTTGAGACCTGAGCTACAAAAATATGGTGTCACAGCTACAGATTTTGCTAAATGTTTGATAGATAGAGGTGTACATGCTCCTACTATGTACTTCCCATTATTAGTGCCAGAGTGTTTGCTAATAGAGCCTACTGAAACTGAAAATGTCGATAGTATGGAAAAATTTATCCAAGCAATGGTAGAGATTCGTGATATTGCTAAAGAAAATCCCGAATATTTAAAAGGAGCTCCATATAATCTACCAGCTCGTCGTTTAGATGATGTCAAAGCTGCGAAAGAGCTAGATATTGTTTGGCAAACCAAGTAGTTAAGATATAATTTTACAGTTAGTAGACAACTAATAAAGCAAGCATAATATTTACCTAACTAATGGGTATTTACATGTTTTTTAAAAAAGTTTTAATATGAGCATGGTTATGCAATTTAAACTTTATTTACAGCAGCTCTTAACCATCTACGGTTAATTCTACTATAAGGTGATTCAGTATTTTTAGTGTATTTATGAATTAATGATTTTAATTTTTCAAGTCTATTATCATTAGGGTTAGAAATAATATACCCTTGTGATAAATATACTTTATTGATACCAAGTTGCCAAGCGTCTAGACCTAATTCACTATTTTTTAACGCGCTGCATGCTGTTACTAAGAAAGGAATTTGTTGTTGCTGATGAAATTTTTTAATAAAGCTATTTAAGTGTTCCGAAGTTGAAGAAGTAATATCTAGAACTATCATCTCTAATCTAGAATACAAACCATTATCATTACTATTGACTATTTTATGTAATAAATCATCAGCGGATGTCATTTGATCATTACTGTTAACACAGGGAGTATGATCAATTTGTATAATTTGCGGTTTATACTTTTCAAGTGTTTTAGAAAAAGATTCTTGTTTGAATTTTTCTAATATTGCTAATATTACTTTATTTTCAATGACTACACCTATATTGTAAATAATTTCATCATAAAGTCCTTCAACATCTTTATAATAATAATCGTTATCCCTACATGAAAATAGCAATTTTTGTTCAACTACTGATATAATTTTGTTAATTATTTCCTTGTTATTATTATTATTCATTTGCTGTATCGCATAGTCCTTTTTGGCTTTCTCATTTTTATAAGAGTTGGAGCAATTTTCAATAAAACCCTCTAAGAAAATTTGATGTACTAAGATATAACCTAATTGATTATATGCCCAAAAGTAATCATTATGTAAAATTCTATTCATTGATACCATTTCAAAATAGCAGTATTTCGCGGTAAGATATATCGTTGGAAATGAATTATCGTTTTGATTAATCATGTTTAGTTCTCTGTAAGCTACCATGGGCACTACAAGTGAACTCATGCCAGATGGACTATAGTATTTCTGTTGACCATATTCATCATCGCTAGATTCCTCAATATTGAATATATTGCTCTGGGTAAACGTGGCCATCAGTATTTGATCAGACAACAATTCTATGCGATCAGAGTAGGTTAGTAGGTTTTCATTTTCTGTAAACTCGGTATTTGGGCGAATACTTTTTAGTGCATATTTATAAGTTGACAGTAGCCTATTAAATATATTTTTGGCTTTGGTAGATAACATAACAGTTGTGTCTTTGTTGTACTTAAAATATTCTTTACTATTTTCTTCATTTAGATAATTATTGATTTTTTCGTGGTTCAAATTATAAGTTTCATCTAATATTATATCCATAAATTGGTATCCAAGAGCTTGCAGACTAACATTCTGTTGAAAGAAATCACATATGTTTATCAATTGTTTTGAATTTATTATTTTTTGTATCGTTCGATTAGCATTAGTGATTCCTTGGATAACAAAATCATACCAGTGATTATTTGGGACGATCCCTAGAGATAATCTAAGACCAGTCAGAACATCACTAAGAGTAGGAGTGTTAAATCCAAAACTATTACGGTGTTCTATAAGTGGCCAATATTTGTTTTCTTTTAATAATTTATTTATTTCATAAATAACAATATGGAGTAATACACAATTTGTATTTTTATAATTTTTATCATTGATGATTTCAAACAAGGCTTTGTTATAAAGAATAATAAGGCATGGATATTTTGCAGTAAGTTGATTTTTATTTATATAAAGGTAGTTATTATTATCTTGTAAATAGTTGCTTTGAGTAATGACATAATCCACGCCATCATTTTTGGAAGAAATAATAGAATCTATAAATTCCTGTAATTTGTGATCATGTGATTGTGATTTTATCTTGTAATTTCTATATACATACAAGTTATCTATTTTGTTTTTCCAACCTCCTATGTTAAAGCCTACTTGTGTTGCTCGAGATTTATAAGGTATCCAGCGTCATTTATTTGGTTAAAAAAACTATTTGTTTCTTTAGGTAGGCTAAAAGGATGACTTTTTTCACTTCTTCTATATTTGGATAATTGGCTAAGTTTAGGCTTAGTGGTAGCATGCATGTTTTTTGCGTTATCACTACTTATATCTGTAATATTGTTATAATTTGAAGCAGTTTGTAATGTCAATATCGCTCTAAATATGTGGTGATATTCGAAGTTTTGTAGTAATAAGAATTTAATATCGTGCTTTACTCTTGCTAGCTGTTTTACTAATATTTTTATGCCTTTGTCATAACTGGCAGTATCTTCTTTAAATGTTAGTAAAGAATGTAATGAGTTTTCGAACTCAGTTAAATCTTTTATTATTGTGTAAACTAATTTTATCTCTTTTACATTGTTAATACTAATGTTTTTAAATAATGAGTCCAGTCTTTTATTACATATAGCTATAATTATTTTTACTTCTTTTATAATCTCTTGCAAGCTTTTCATTAAGGTATTCCTTTTTCACTTAGGGTTCATTATTCTATTTTTGGGGTGCTAATTGTAAAGAGTTAAGTGTTACCACCCATCTAATTCCAGCTTGCAGCAGCCACATTTACATACATTAAATAATACGAAAAAAACTTAACATATAAATATTATTTTTTGATAGTCATTATTTAATTAAAATTATTAAACTTATATAAAAATTATAATAATTTTTATTTTTTTTCCAGTAAATTTTATTTTTTCAAATAAAAACAAAAGTTAATTAAGGTAGGATAGTGGTTAAAGTATAGTAATACGTTTAATTTTATAGGCGTTTTCTACTTATGTTCTAATAAGGGGGGAGCGTTGCAAACTAAAATTATATGTTTCTAACTGTGTTAAAAACATTCTCAAAATGCTTTTTCACTATATGTAAACTTGTGCTTTTTCAAATACTTTCGCCTTGTTATCATCCATCTAATTCCAGCTTGCAACAACCCCTAAATATGTTAAAATTTTCGGTAGTTATTTAATCTTTCTTTTTGTAAATATAATATGCTGGCATTTCAAGAAATTATTTTAAAGTTACATCATTATTGGGCATCAAAAGGTTGCGCAATTATTCAACCATTAGATATGGAGGTTGGTGCTGGAACATTTCACCCGGCAACTACCTTAAGAGCAATAGGTCCAGAGCCATGGACAGCAGCATATGTACAACCATCAAGAAGACCTACAGATGGTCGTTATGGTGAAAATCCAAACCGTACACAACACTATTATCAATATCAAGTTGTGATGAAACCATCGCCAGATGATATTCAAGAGTTATACCTTGGTTCACTTAGAGAGCTTGGTATTGATCCATTAGAGAATGATATTCGTTTTGTTGAAGATAACTGGGAATCACCAACATTGGGTGCTTGGGGTCTTGGTTGGGAAGTGTGGTCAAATGGTATGGAGATTACACAGTTTACATATTTTCAACAAGTTGGTGGTTTAGAGTGTAAACCTGTAATGGGTGAGATCACTTATGGTCTTGAGCGTTTAGCAATGTATATTCAAAATGTTGACAGTATGTATGATATTCTTTGGGCCAATACGCAAAATGGACCTTTATACTATCGTGATGTATTTTTCCAAAATGAAGTTGAAATGTCGACTTATAACTTTGAAGAAGCAAATGTTGAAGAACTGTTTAAACAGTTTGATCTATTCGAGAAAGAAGGTTACAGATTAGTAGAAAAAGATTTACCTCTTCCGGCATATGAGTTTGTATTAAAAGCTTCGCATACTTTTAATTTATTAGATGCCCGCCATGCTATATCTGTTACAGAAAGACAAGGCTATATTTTAAGAGTAAGAAAATTAGCATTAGAAGTAGCTAAAAAATACTATAGCGCTAGAGAAAAGCTGGGTTTTCCTGCTTTTAAGAAATAGTTATCACTATTTATAAATACAAAAGTAGAATCATACCCGCGCGTAGGCGGGTATCTTTTGAATACTAATGATAATATAGGAGATTCCCGTCTGCACGGGAATGACAAGAATTCTGTAGCGGTAAATCGTGAATATGAAATATAAAAATCAAATATTAAATTTTCTTGGTTCCACAACTCTAGTTGGAAAAGATTTTCAAATTGAAACACTTTATTTAGATAGTCATAAATGTGATAATAAATCGGCATTTATTGCTCTCAAAGGTCAATCAACTGATGGTAATAAATATATTGAGGATGTCTTAGCTAAAGGTGTAAAGCTCGTTTTAAGTGATAATTTAAGTTTAAAATACTTATCTAACTATCATCCTGAGCTTGTTTCAGGATCTCACAAAAATGATTACTGCTTATATCATGTAGATTCCGGATCGAAGTCCAGAATGACAACAATTATATGTATAAAAGATTTAAAAAATAAATTACCTAGCCTAGCAAAATGGTTTTATAACTACAAAAAACCACAAAATATTATAGGAATAACTGGCACGAATGGCAAAACTTCTATTTCTAATTACATTGCGCAATTTTTAAACCTAGCTGGACAAAAGTCACTATTGCTTGGTACAAATGGTAATGGTATTTACCCTAATTTAAAAGAAAGCTCACATACAACGCTTGATATTTTGTCTTTATATCAAACAATAAGTAGATACAGCCAAATAAATAAATGTCATCCTGAACTTGCTTCAGGATCTCATTATGAAACTTGTTTATCACCTCAAATAGATTCCGGATCGAAGTCCAGAATGACAGTTGATAATGCTAATTTAGTAATGGAAGTTTCTTCACACTCACTTGATCAAAAGCGTATTGAGGGACTAGATTTTGATGTCGCAGTCTTTAGTAATCTTAGTCACGATCATCTTGATTATCATAAGACTATGGATAGTTATTTTGAGGCTAAAGCTAAGCTATTTAAGTTTAAAAGCCTAAAAAAAGCTGTAATAAATATAGATGATGAGTATGGTCAAAAGCTTTGTGATATTTGTGATTGTGAAGTTGTAACTGTTAGTCTAAAATCAGAAAATGCTGATGTTTATATAAGTGTCAAAAATATATACAATATGCAGACAAGTTTTGATTTGTATATTTTCCAAGAATATGTTGGTAGTTTTCAGACCTCTTTAATAGCTGAGTTTAACTTGGTCAACCTGGGTTTAAGTTTAGCTGTATTAAATGATTATATTGCTAGAGATCAACTTCTAGCAAGCGTAGCTACAATTAAACCAGTAAAAGGACGTATGGAGCTTATACAACTAGCAAATAATGCTAAAGTTGTCATAGACTACGCTCATACTCCAGACGCTCTAGAGAAGGTTTTACAAACTTTAAGGAAGTATTCAAAAGCTAAATTATGGTGTGTATTTGGCTGTGGTGGTAATAGAGATAAATCTAAACGATCTAAAATGGCAACAATAGCAGAGCAACTTGCTGATAAAGTGATTGTAACAGAAGATAATAATCGCTTTGAAAATATAGAAGATATTTTTAGTGATATTAAAGAAGGCTTTTTAAAACCTGAAAACCATGTTTTTATTAATTCACGTGAAAAAGCAATAAACTATTGTATTAAGAATTCTAACTTTAACGATGTAATCTTATTAGCTGGTAAGGGGCATGAGTGTTATTTAGATAAAAATGGAATTAAAGAATATTTTGATGAGAGAGAAGTTGTTAAAATTTATACTTAATAGAGCTTAAGTACGAGTTTGCAACAGTCCCTTATGAGTTAAATTTTGGGGATTTATTTACTCATATTTTGTTAACAAAGTACAGTTATACCAATTCCAACATAAATTGTTGCATTTATCCCAAAGGAGTTTATGACTAATTTAAGTTTTTGATGTGCAGGCAATAGCAGTGGCTATTGGCAAATATTAAAGGATTAAATTAGGTATGAAATACAAAGTAATAATATGTGTTGGAATTAGTATTATATAAGGTTCTAAAGACTTTTTTAGACGTGACTTAATTAACCTTTGTAGTTTTATCAACGATAATAGCTGTAGTCATAGAACCATGAATATTTAATGGGGTTCTAAAGCTGTCAATAATAGCATCTACTCCTATAATTAAAGCAATAAGCTGCCAAGGCAAACCAAAGTAAGAAAATACTACGCCAGCTGCTACAAAAGCTGTACCTGGTATACCAGATACACCTAAAGACGCTAGCATACAAATAAAAGATATAAGTATAACGCATGAGAATGTAATATCAACTCCAGTAGCGTTCATAGCCATAATAGCTAATACTGCAGGAAAAACTCCAGCACAAGCATTCATGCCTAACGTAGTTCCCATGGTAGGAGCGAAAGTCGCGATAGTACTAGATGTACCATATTTATTTAAACCTTCTATTGATAAAGGTAGTGTGCCCATGCTTGACCTGGAGGTAGCTGCTACTAACATAGCCTTCCAAATACTTTTATAGAACCTAGTCAAGTTAGTTTTAAATATTACTAATAGGCCAATATGCATAGCTAAAACAATAAACATAGCTATATAGCAGGTTAAAATAAAGTATAGAACTGTTGAGATACTATTCTTATCAAGTTCTATGCTCATTTGGATCATAAGACCGAGCACACCATAAGGTGTAATTGCAATGATCATTCTTGCAAGCTTTTTAATTACAAAAAATGCTGAATCTATAAAATCGATAAATGGTTTAGCAAGTTTGCTATCTTCACGGTGGGCTATAAGCATAGAAAAGCCGAGTAAGATGGCAAATATAACGATAGCCATGACGTTATTATTATCCATTTGATGAAATAGATTATCAGGTAAAAAGCTTAAGATAGTTTCTGAAAAAGTAGTAGTTTTCATCTCTTTAGCAAAGTTGCCAGCTATTGAAGCTATATCTAGTCCATGTCCAATGTTCATAAGAATAGCAACCGTTGCCCCTATAGCAGCACTTGCTCCAGTTAGGATGAGTAAAATAACTATAGTTTTATAGGCAAACTTAATTATAGAGGAGCTATTATAGTTTTTAAGATTAACGATAGAATGTACTATAGAAGTTAAAACTATAGGGATAATTAGCATTTTTAATAGTGAGATATAGCCACCACCTAGTATATCACTAGCTTGAATAAAAGCTTCACTATGATAACCCATGGTAGTATAGAAGGTTCCTATAACTGTACCAGCGATTAGTGCTGTGATAGTTCTAAAGTTAAAACTATAGCTTTTTAGGTGTAGGAAAATTAGCAGTAAAAAAACTACTATTAGAATGAAGAACATCTTATTTAAACCTCTATATAACTTATAAATATTATAAATAATTGAATATTGTACATGTATAAACTAATAACTTCTATTAAATGTTTAAATACAAATTTATGTTGTAAAAAAATATAATCTATTATTATAATGAAGTTAATTAGCCTTCTGGAATAGTAATATGTCAAATACACTTATGCAGCAAGAGGCTGTTAGTAGCTTTCAGAAAGTAGCTAACCAGCTAGAACTAAATAAAGATATAGTAAGGGATATTGTTAAATTATTAAAATCTAAGAATATTAAAAGAGTTATAACAATAGCAAGAGGAAGCTCTGATTGCGTAGCGAATTTTGCTAAATATCTATTTGAAGTAAAATTGGGGTTTAGTGTTTCATCACTGTCACCGTCAGTAACTACTATTTATGGCAAGAACATAGGTGATAGTGAAACCTTAGCTGTAGCTATCTCGCAATCTGGAGGTAGTCCTGATTTAAGGCTGGCTTTGCAGGGATGTAAAAAAGCAGGTTGTACTACTTTAGCAATTGTTAATAAGGAAGAATCTCCATTAGCTGAGGCGGCAGATTTAGTATTACCTGTCAGGGCTGGTGAGGAAAATGCCGTTGCTGCAACAAAAAGTGTTATTACCTCACTAGTGGCTTTAGTTGATATAATTGCAGAATATTCTCAAGAAGAAAGTTTACTTAAAGCCTTAGAAAATTTACCTAAAGTATTAGAGGCTTCTCTGACTTTAGACTGGACTTTAGCTATTGATACTTTGAAAAAAAGCAAAAATATGTTCGTTATTGGTCGAGGATTTGGGTTTCCTATAGCTCAAGAGATGGCTTTAAAATTTAAAGAAACTTGTGGAATTCATGCAGAAGCTTTTAGTGGGGCCGAAGTACTACATGGTCCATTTGCCCTTATGAACCAAACATTTACAACTTTTACTATACTCCAGAGTGACGAAAGTGCTTCTGGAACAGTTGATATTGTAAATAGAATGTCAAATTTAGGGGTTAATACTATCTTTGCCAGCTTTGGGGTTCAGTCAGAAGCTATGTCTAAGGTTAATCTCAACGTGGAATTAAAAACCCATCCAGTACTTGAACCAATAGTGTTATTGCAAAAATTTTACATTATGGTTAATGATTTGGCTCTTTTGCTTGGACTTAATCCAGACAGTCCAACAAACCTTAAAAAAGTTACAGAAACAGTTTAAATTCTTATCAGGAGAAATTTTATGGATACTAAAAAAGCAAGACTCAAAATCGTAATGCTGATATTTTTTTCGGCAATGGGGGGTATGCTTTACGGCTATGATATAGGTGTCATTAATAGTGCATTTTTATTTATTAATAATGACATTCCCATGACGACGTTTGAAACTTCGCTTTTAGGAGGTTCAGTTCTTTTTGGTGGAGCTTTTGCGATACTACTAGCAGGTGTAATAGCTGATTTTATAGGAAGAAAAAATACTTTATTATTAGCAGGGTTTATATTTATAGTTTCTGTATGGATGATATATGAATCTCACGATTACCAGATGCTTTTATTATCTCGTTTAGTTCAGGGAGTTTCTGTGGGCTTTATAACTGTTACAGCACCTTTGTACCTTACTGAAGTAGTGCCTGATAATATCCGAGGAGTCGCAGTTACTTGTTTTCAATTATTTTTGACTGCAGGTATTTTGATATCTAATTATATTGGTTTACTTTTTGAATCCACAGGTGACTGGAGAGCAATGTTTTTAACATCTTTAGTTCCAGCGGTAATATTTTTTGTAGGTAGTTTCTTTTTGTTAAAGTCACCACGATGGTTGATGATGGTTAATAAAGAACAACAAGCTAGAAATCTACTAGTTCAAACTTTAGGATTAGAAAAAGCAAAAGAACAAATTAACCAAATCAAGGCTAATATTAAAAAGTCAAAAGAAGAAGGAAATATATGGAAAAATCTTCACCATAGGCATTATTTAGGACCTATAGTTTTAGTTTTTTCTATAGCAATTTTAGCTCAAATGACAGGAATAAACAGTATATTACAGTTTTCTGCTACAATGTTAAAAGAATCTGGTTTAGGCTCTAACTATGTTTCTATATTAGGCGGAGTAACTATTACAGCGATAAATTTTTTTGCCACACTTTTAGCTGTATTTATAGCGGATAAGTTAGAAAGAAAATTCATAATAACCTTTGGAACTTTTATGGTGTCAGCATCATTGATAATAACTGGCCTAATGTTGTGGATGCTTCCTGCAGGTGAGTTCAAAGGTTGGGTGCTATTAGCTGGATTAATTAGCTTTATATTTTTCTTTGCAATAGGTCCTGGAGCATACGTATGGGTTATAATGTCAGAGTTGTTACCAAATAATATAAGAAGTAAGGCATTAGGAACAGCTTTATTTTTAAATAGCATGGCATCTGCTATATTGGCATCAGTGTTTCTTCCTATTTCTTACTCGTTGGGAACAAGCAGTATGTTTTTTATTTGCGGTGGGTGCACTTTGGTATATTGTTTTATTGTGTTCAAATTTGTGCCTAAGACTACGGGACGTTCTTTAGAAGAAATAGAACAAGAATTTATTAAATAATAGTTCAAGCTGGGTTACTAATATCTATAAATTTAGCTTCTAAATTGAGTTTTTCTTCAAGAAGATTTGCAATAGCTTTCACACCTTCTCTTTCAGTTGCATGATGACCGGCTGCGATATAGTTTATACCTAGTTCTCTAGCAATATGAGTTGTACGTTCTGATATTTCACCTGATATAAATGTAGTTGCTCCCGCATTATAAGCATATTCTATGAAATCTTGAGCACCACCAGTACATATAGCTACTTTTTTGTTTGAGCTGTTAGCATTGATAATTAAAGGCTCTCTATCTAGAGTTTTTGTTAAAAGGTTACTGAAACTAGTAAAGTCTAGATTACAATCACCTATCACTGAAATGTCAGGCTTCACTCCAGCATCAAAAAAAGAAATATTTTCCAAATTTAACTTTTTAGCTAGTAGTACGTTATTGCCAATTTCTCTATGACCATCTAGAGGTAAATGGTAAGCAAATAAATGTATCCCATTTTTGATAAGTTTTGCTATGCGTTGATATTTTATTCCAGTAATAGGGTAACTTTCACCTTTCCAAAAATAGCCATGATGCACTATTATAGCATCAGCATTTTCGTCTATAGCCTTATCAATTAAAACCTGGCAAGCTGTTACTCCAGTTATAACTTTCTTGATGTTTTTGCTGCCTTGTATTTGCAAGCCATTAGGTGCATAGTCTTTATAGATATCTATTTCAAAATAATTATTTAGAAACTTTTCTAGGTCTTTAAAGTGCATAGGTCTGAAAAATAAAGTTTATAGT
Source organism: Allofrancisella inopinata (assembly GCF_012222965.1). Lineage (NCBI taxonomy): Bacteria > Pseudomonadati > Pseudomonadota > Gammaproteobacteria > Thiotrichales > Francisellaceae > Allofrancisella > Allofrancisella inopinata. The sequence goes on from NZ_CP038241.1 coordinate 727,534, forward strand.
GGTATAATCTTACATTGTATATGTTCTGCGATAGTATTTAAAATGTAAAAGCATAATTTTTGGGTTTTCATATGTATAAAACAAGTGTTGTAAAAGTTGGTGATATTTTAATTGGTGGTAATAACCCTGTGGTAGTGCAGTCAATGACTGATACTTACACTGCTGATGTAGATAAAACAGTAAAGCAAATTTTGGCATTACATAAAGCTGGTAGTGAAATTGTAAGAATTACAGTAAATGATGAAGAAGCTGCCAAGGTGGTTCCTATGATTGTAAAAGAGCTAGCACAACATGATTGTCATGTACCTTTGGTAGGGGACTTTCACTATAATGGCCATACTCTTTTGAGTAAATATCCAGAATGCGCAAAAGCATTAGCCAAATATAGAATTAATCCAGGTAATGTTGGCTTTGGGAAGAAAAAAGATACTCAGTTTGCTGAAATTATAAAAATAGCTATAGCAAACGATAAACCTGTACGTATAGGAGTTAATTGGGGAAGTTTAGATCAAAGTTTACTGGCAAGATTAATAGATGAAAATAACTCTTCTGCTAATCCGTTAGATTTAAAAGAAATAATGCATAAAGCCCTTATAACATCAGCTTTAGAAAGTGCTAAATATGCTCAAGACTTAGGGCTGCCAAAAGATAAAATAATAATCTCATGTAAAGTAAGCGAAGTCCAGGATTTGATTGCTGTTTACCAAAAATTAGCTAAAGAATGCGATTACGCTTTGCACCTTGGGCTTACAGAAGCTGGTATGGGCACGAAAGGTATAGTTGCTAGTGCTATTAGTTTAGGTATACTTTTACAACAAGGTATTGGCAATACTATACGAGTATCATTAACACCAGCCCCAAATGCTCCACGCACAGAGGAGGTTAGAGTCTGTCGTGAGATATTGCAAAATCTCGGTTTAAGAACGTTTACTCCAAGTGTAACATCTTGTCCTGGATGTGGTAGAACAACAAGCTCATTTTTTAGGGAGCTAACTAGCCAAGTCAAAGAATATCTTGATGAGAAGATGCACCAATGGAAAGAAGAATATAAAGGTGTTGAAAACATGAAGGTTGCTGTTATGGGTTGTGTGGTAAATGGCCCTGGTGAGTCTAAAAATGCTGATATTGGAATTAGTTTACCTGGTAGTGGAGAATCACCAGTAGCACCTGTATTTATAGACGGTAAAAAGTCTCATACATTAAGAGGTGATAATATCTCTAAAGAGTTTATAGAGATAGTCGAAAATTATGTTAAAAATAATTATGGAAAAGTGGGTGAATAGAAAAGATGTCAGTAGTTTTTATTAAAACGCCATTCCCAAAGCTTAAATTTGGCTATACAAATAATACTCAAGGATTTAGTAAAGGAAAGTTTGCTAAGTTTAACTTATCTGATAGTGTTGGAGATAATCCTCTAGCAGTGGAAAAAAATCGTAATTTATTTAAATCGTGTGTAAATGCCAATGTTAAGTGGCTTAGACAAAACCATACAAATATTATCAAAAGTTTCAGTGAATATGATGGAGGATTCTGTGATGCAATCTTTACAGATAAACCAAATCAAGTCTGTGCTGTATTGACAGCAGATTGCCTTCCTATTTTACTTTTTGATAAAAGAATGACAAAAGTAGCTGCAATACATGCTGGTTGGAAAGGCTTGGCTCATGGAGTATTAGAAGTTAGCTTAAAAGAATTTATAGGTTTTGATCTTGTTGCGTGGCTTGGACCTTGTATAACACAACCGTATTATGAAGTTGGTCAAGATGTGTATGATAGTTTTATCAAGCAAGACGAAACGTTTATCCAAGCTTTTAAACCAAAAGGAGAAAATAAATATCTTTTTGATATTAAGTTTATTGCTAAGCAAATTTTAAATAGTAATCATTGTTTTGATGTAGTTGATTCAGGTTTATGTACATTTAGTAATAAAAGATTCTATTCCTACCGTAAAGAAGGGGTTACAGGCAGACAAGCTAGTTTTATATGGTTTGAGTAAATAAATATAAAAGGATATTTATGTCACAAAAATTACAAATTTTAAGAAAGTTAATGAATGAAAAAGGCTATGATTTTTATCTAGTGCCTTCAGTAGACGACCATAATAACGAATACGTACCTGAGTGTTGGCAGTATCGTAGTTGGATTAGTGATTTTGATGGATCTGCAGGAGATGTTTTAGTAACTTTAGATCATGCATACTTATCTACAGATGGTAGATATTTTTCTCAAGCTGAATATCAGTTAGCAAAGGGTGATTTTACTTTATTAAAGCAAGCTAGCTTTGAATCTGAAATTGAAAAATGGTTAGCTAAAAGTTTTGCTGGCAAAATGATGGCTATAGATCCTAAAAAAATAGGTATAACTAGAGTTTCAAATTTATTAGATATTGCAATAAAATCTGGTGGAAAGATAATTTTTGATAATGAGAATTTGGTTGCAAGAGCTCAGCAAGAATTAAATCAAGTAGTAGCTGTACCAACTGCAAGAATATTTGAACAGCAAATCCAATACGCCGGTCAATCTGTTGAATCAAAGCTAAACACTATCCGTAAAGAGTTAAAAGAAAAATCTCAAAATGCTTTAGTGGTTTCTAGTTTAGATGAAGTCATGTGGACTCTTAATATTCGCGGTAGAGATATTGAGCATACTCCAGTAGCTATTAGTTACTTAGTTGTAACTTTAGAAGAAGTTTACTTTTATATTGATAGTTCTAAGTTAGACGCTCAAATAAGAGATTATTTATCAAGTAATAATATTACAGTCAAAGAGTACACACAATTTTTTGAGGATTTGGCTACCTATGAAGCTAAGTATCTATTAGATGCTACTAGCGCTAGCTATGCTATAAAACAAGCAATTGAGAAGAATTCTAAAAGTTCAATACTAGTGGATAGATCACCTATTGTGTTAAGTAAAGCTATAAAAAACTCAGTAGAAATAAATGGCGCTAAAGATGCTCATAGAAAAGACGCAGCAGCGTTCATAAAATGGTGGTATTGGCTAGAGAATAATTACCAAGGGATCAATGAGCTACAAGCTGTTGCTAAGTTAGCTGAATGTAGAGCACAGCAAAAAGGCTATGTTGAAGATAGTTTTCCATATATTGTAGGGCATGGTGCTAATGGTGCCGTTATACATTATAAGCCCAAAAATAATTCTCAGTTAAAAACACTTGACGACCAAGCACCCTTGCTATGCGATTCTGGAGGGCAATATAATGAAGGTACTACAGATATAACTAGAGTATTACATTTTGGTAGACCAACTAAAGAGCATAGAAGATATTATACTTTAGTGTTAAAGGGACATTTAGCTTTAGGTAGAGCTGTATTTCCAAAAGGAACTACAGGGTCTCATTTGGATGTTTTAGCCCGTGAGCATTTATGGCATTTTTGTGCTGATTATAGTCATGGTACAGGACACGGTGTGGGTAGTTTCTTGGGAGTTCATGAAGGCCCTCAACGTATTAATTCAGTTTCTAAAGTTGAGCTAATGCCTGGTATGATATTAAGTAATGAGCCAGGAGCATATTTTCCAGGTGAGTTTGGTATTAGGATAGAAAATTTATGTTATGTTAAACAACGTAACCAAGAATCTCCTACAGGTCACGGACCATTTTATTGTTTCGAGGATTTAACTTTAATACCTTATGAATATAAGTTAATAGAAACGTATATGCTGACGTACACAGAGAAGAAAACTATAAATAACTATTATAGTAGAGTTAGAAAAGAAGTCTTACCATTAATTGAAGAAAAAGAAGTGAAAGATTTTTTATTATTTAAAACAAGACATATTAAATAAAAAAAATATGGATAAAAAACATATTAAAATATTTTTCTATCTTGGTATCGCTGTAATTGCAGGGTTTTCTGGAGCATATTTTGATAAGTATAATCTTAAAGAAAAATTTATAAACTTTAGACATGCTGTCTATGATTATTTTACTAGAGAGCCAACTAAAAATTATACTCCAGAAGATGATAAAAATATTATAGCAAGGTTTTTTTCTGAAAGTGAAGAAGCAAAAAAGCAACAAATAAACCAGTTTAATAATTTAAAACAATATGCTCCACAAAGAACTTTACCCGCTGTTACTGATTACTGTCATGGTTTTCTGGAATTTGGTAACCCTAGTTTTGATATTACTAATGGGTTAGGTCAGTCTAATTTGTACCTGTGTAGAGATGGCTATGTGGTTGGTTATAATTATCAAACTAAGCAAGCTAGTTGGGTTGCTTTTAAGCTTACTAAAGCAAAGATTGCTAATAAACAAAAACGGGATGATGCTTTTCGTGAAGACACTGATGTGCCTTTTGTTTATAGGGCTCAATTAAGTGACTATAAAAAATCTGGTTATGATAGAGGACATCTTGCTTCATATGCTTCTACTGATTTTAGTGAAAAATCAGCAGAACAGTCATTTTTACTTTCTAATATTTCTCCACAAAAAGCTGGCCTAAATAGACAAGGGTGGGGAGCTTTAGAAACAGATGAGCGTATTTGGGCAAATATGTATAATAGTATTTATGTTTATGCAGGTCCAATATACAAAAAACAAAAAATCCATAAAACGATAGGTGATAATAAAATAGCAGTACCTGATTATTTTTTTAAGATAATATATGTACCTTCTAAAAATAAAGCTATAGCTTTTGTAATGCCAAATTCTAGAGTTGAGAAGAGAAAAGTCGCTGATTACAGAACTTCTATAACAGACATTGAGGACCGTACAGGCTTACATTTTTTAATTAATATACCAGAAAGAGAAGCTGTTGTAGGTAAAGTTTCTCCAATGTGGCATACTACTTATTTTTAATGAAGAGGCTCTTAAAGAATGGACTGTGTTTAATTTATCTAAAATGGGAGTGTTGCAAAATTCCAGCTTGCAACAGATTTATATTATTTACCTTATTTATTTCTAACGTCATACTGCGTCCAATTAAAATTACTACCTGTTTTTTCATTCATTTCTATAAGCTTAGAGTGTAATTTAGAACTTGAAGAATATTTATTATGATATCTATACCATAAGTTTTTATCATATGATTGCGGCGGTGTACAACTTGTTAAAAATATAACTATTATTGCCATAATAATTTGTTTAAACATTATCCAATTCTTATTAACGAAAATTATCATTTCTTTAACTGCTCAATATACCATTCATCAAGAGTAATAATACAATTTCCATATTTTATAGCTTCGTAGCTACCACCTTTGTAGGCAGAACTTATAGTTGAGCAAATTTTATAGCTATATTTTTTAAATTGTTGGATGTTATGACTTCCTATTTTATCTAACTTTTTATCAAGATTTTGCATTTTTTGTTTTAAACACTGATTAATTTCATAAGTATTACCATTGCAGTTGGTTTCCGAAAACACTATTATGGGTAAGCTTACTATACTAGCGACGATTAAGGCCTTTATATAATTCAAGAATCAACTCCTATATTTTTATTAATTAAACTAGTTGAAGTCCTAATCTATTATAGTAAAATTTCTATCATTAGTTATAACAAAAATTTTTTGTACAAATTGTTTAACTTAACTATATCTACATTTTCAAAAAACATCTATAACTAAGCTGCCATATGAAGTAGAATATTTGGCAATAAATATAAAATGATAAATATTCTTTTATGCAAAAAAATAAAAAACCTAATTTTGAAGATATAAATGAAGCTTTGAAAGTTATGCAAGCTTTGCCAAGTGCTTCAGAAGCTCATGGATTATTGTGCGCTTTATTTAGTTTTGGTGCAGAAGTCAAGTTTACAGCTTGGTCTGACTCACTGATGACTAAGTCACTTGAACAAGGAGATGTTATAGCAGCATCTGCTCTACAAACTATGAAAGAACTATATGATTTTACAAAAAATCAGTTTGATGAAAAAGGCTTAAGTTTTGACTTATTTATTCCAGGGGACGAGGAGTCTCTTAGCTACCGTGCTGAAGGCCTTAGTCATTGGATTAAGGGCTTTTTATCAGGAGTGGGCTTATTTGGATTAGATTACGAAAACGCTGAAAGTAAAGAGGTAAAAGAGGCTATTCATGACCTTATGCAAATATCATATATGGATTATAGTAGTTTAGAAGATAATGATACTAGCGAAAGCGATTTTTTGGAATTATTAGAATACACACGTGTAGCTGTGCTTCTAATAGATAGTGAAAAGGTTTAGAAATTTTATGGCTAGTAAATATGATATAGCAATAGTAGGAGGAGGTGTTGTTGGTTTATTAACATCTTTGGCTCTAGCTAAAGCGAAGCTTAACATTATCCATATAGAAAAAGATGAACTAGAAGTAAAAAATGATAATAGAAGTTTAGCTCTCTCATATTCGTCAATAGCATTTTTAAATACCTTAGAAATATGGGATAAAATTACAAGTAGTACACAGCCTATTCAAAAAGTACACATTTCAGATAAAGGTAAATATGGTAGAGCAGAAATATTTGCAAAAGATGAGAATTTACCATTCTTAGGTACTATTGCTCCAATGCAAGAATTACTTAGAGTAGCTTTAGAAGCCGTTGCTAATAATCCTAATATTACAAAATCTTTTGCCACTAATGTCGAAGGTCTTGAAAACCAGGATCAAAGTTATTCTTTAGCAGTTAAGCATAAAAACAGTTCTCACCAGGAAGTAATACAAGCTAAACTTATAATTGCTTGTGACGGTGCAAATTCAAGTATTCGCAAAATGCTGGACGTTGCGGCTAAAACTACTGATTATGAGCAAGATGCTATAGTTTTTGATATCCAAACAGAGCTTGAGCATAAAAACACAGCTTTTGAAAGATTTATGAGTGATGGAGTATTAGCAGTTTTGCCAAAAACTGATAACATTATGGGTTGTGTTTGGACAGTAGATAGAAGTCAGTCAAAATCAAAATTAAACCTTGATGTTAAAGAATTTGAAAAGCTTATCCAAGGTAGGTTTGGTTATAGATTAGGGCAACTAAAACTGGTTTCTAAACCTGCTGTATTCCCACTATATCTTATGCAATCTGAAGAAATGTATAAACAAAATGTTTTATTTTTTGGGAATGCTTTACATTTTTTACATCCAGTCTCAGGTCAGGGTTTAAATTTAAGTATTCGTGATATCGGGTTTTTATACGACTTGCTGAATAATGATTTTTCAGAACAAACTTTAAATCAAAAGTTAGCAGAATTTGCTAAAGTGAGAAAACCAGATCACGATAGAACTATTTATATAATACATGGATTTATTCGCTGGTTTGTGTCAGATGATCCGAAATTAGCTGCAAGTAGAAATATTGGATTACATCTACTACAGCGTAGTAAGTTAGCCAAAAAAGCTCTATCTCGTGTAATGATGGGTAAACTTAGCAAGGGTTCAACTCTTATGAGAAAGGTTGTTGAGTGATGATATTGCAAAAAGACGTTGTGATTGTGGGCGCTGGTATGGTAGGGCTAAGTTTAGCCTTAGCTTTACATAAAAAGGGTTTACAAGTGGCAATAATAGAAGCTAAAAGCATTAGCAGTAAAGTACTAGACCAAAACAGAATAGAAACTAGAGTTAGTGCTATAAACCATACATCAAAGAGATTTTTAAAAGAGCTAGATGTATGGAATATTATTAGATCTTATAGGGTTTCACCATATTACCAAATGCAGGTATGGGATGATGATCTTGAAGAAAAAATTACTATTACAGCAGAGGAAATATCAGAACATAGTTTAGGATGTATAGTAGAAAATGATGTTATAATAACAGCTTTATTGGAAAAAATTAGCCACACGGGTATTGAAATATTTGATAATCAAAAAATTAAAGAAATTCAAAGAAATGATAATACTGAAAAGCTTTTCTTACAATCTGTCATTCCGGAGCTTAATCCGGAATCTAATTTTGTTAGTTCTAATAAACGTGAGATCCTAAAACGAGTTCAGGATGACTTTAAGGAGAGCTTTTCAATCGAAACTAGCTTAATCGTTGGAGCTGATGGAGCTAACTCATTTGTTCGAGATTATTTTAATTTTGAAACAAAGGTCAAACCGTATGATCACATATCTATAGTGGCTACCTTAGAGATCGAAAAGGAACATAACCAAACAGCATACCAAAGGTTTTATGATAAAGGTGTATTAGCTTTTTTACCTTTGGAGGATAAAAATAAAGCTTCAATTGTTTGGTCAGTTAAGACAGATTACGCTAATTATTTAATGGGTTTGAAAGAGCAAGAATTTGAAAAAGCTTTAGCTTTAGCGATTGGAAACATATTGGGTGATACTAAATTATTATCAAAAAGATTTAGCTTTGAATTGCTGCAACGCCATGCCAAAAGTTATATTCAAGATAAAGTTGTATTGGTAGGGGATGCTGCTCATAGTATTCATCCACTTGCTGGACAAGGTGTGAATCTTGGTTTTAAGGATGTTATTTCTTTGACTAATGTTCTAAGTGAGAGTTTTGCAAAAGGTAGATTATTGGGGGCTGAATCAACTTTAGACAAATATCAACGTGATAGAAAACTTGATAATACTAAAATGATTACTTTAATGAAAACTTTTAAAGAGGTATTTGGTAGTGATAATAAGTACCTTAAGAAAATACGTAGGCTTGGATTAAAGTTTGTTGATAAAAATAGTTTTATAAAAAGAATTATTGTAAAACAGGCTTTGTAGTTAGTAGTTACCATACTCTACTCCTTTTGCTTAGCAAGATGCTCCTCTTAAGAGGGGAATTTTACAAATATAAGTTTTATAAAAAGAGATAAAAATGAAAACAGATGATTTTGATTATAAATTACCAGAGGAACAAATAGCTAGTTATCCATTGGATAAGCGTGATGAAAGTAGACTTTTAAAGTTAAGTAAAGAGACTGGCAATATCAAAGATTATAAATTTAAAGATTTTATCGATTTTATAAACCCAAAAGATTTACTAGTTTTTAATAATAGTAAAGTAATGTTAGCTCGCCTTTACGGTAAAAAAACTACAGGTGCAAAGCTTGAGTTTTTGGTAGAAAAAATCAAAACACCAAAAGTTTTTGAAACTCATATCAAAGCAAATCGCTCACCAAATATTGGTAGTGAAATATATGTTCAAGACACATTAGCTAAAGTTTTAGATAAAGATGGTGGAGTGTATCTTCTTGAGTTGCAAGGTGAAAAGAACATTTATCAACTAATGGAGGAGTTTGGGCATATTCCACTACCTCCGTATATGAAGCGAGAAGATGAAGAATTTGATGCTGAGCGTTACCAAACAGTTTATGCAAAAGATTTGGGCTCCGTAGCAGCACCCACAGCAGGTTTGCATTTTTCAGAAGAATTAATGCAACAGATAAAAAATAAGGAAGTTGGTACAGCTTATATAACTTTACATGTTGGTTCTGGTACTTTTAAACCTGTACAGGTTGATGATGTAGAGAGCCATAAAATGCATTCAGAAGTTATATCTGTACCAGAAGATGTTTGCCAAAAGATCCGTCAAACAAAAGCAAATGGTGGTAGGGTGATAGCTATAGGAACTACTTCTGTCCGTTCATTAGAAACAGCAGGACAAAGTGGGCAAATACAAGCTTATCAAGGTGAGACAGATATATTTTTATATCCTGGCAAAAAATTTAATGTAGTTGATGCAATGATTACTAATTTTCATTTACCAAAATCGACTTTAATAATGTTAGTAAGTGCATTTGCAGGAAAAGAAAATATAATAAAAGCGTATAAACATGCTATAGATAAAAAATATCGTTTCTATAGTTATGGCGATGCGATGTTTATTTACTAAGGAGAAAAATGAAAAAAGCATTCTTTTTTGATATTGATGGTACGTTGGTCTACGAAAATAAAGGCCAACTTTTTGTTTCTGATAAAAATATTCAAGCTATTAAAAAGCTTAGAGCCCAAGGTTTTAAAACTTTTATAGCTACAGGAAGGACACCAAATTTTGTTCCACCTAGAGTTTATGATTTACCAATGGATGGCTATATTACTGCAAATGGTTCTGTAATACGAGTTGGTGATAAATTAGTCTATGAAAAGCTTTTTCCTCAAGAAGCTATAACTTGTGTGCTTAAATTTTGCGAAAAACATAATCATAATTGGCTTTTTGAAGGTGACTTTGCTTACGTAGATGATCTAGAGTCAGAAGACTTGAAATATTTTTATAATAAAGTTATTGTTAATAAAGATAAGATTATAAAAGCTCACAACTTACAAAATGTAACAATTTATAATGCTCTAGTGTTAGGTAGGGATGTTGATGTTGTAGCATTACAACACACCTTAGGTGATGATTATGTTACAGCACCGCACATTGAACATGGCTATGTTGATTGTTATTTGGCAGGTCATACTAAAGCTGATGGTATAGATAAAATGGTTGAATATCTTAACTTACAAGATTATGAAACTTATGCTTTTGGTGATGGCAATAATGATTTAGAAATGTTTGATAGGGTGGATGTTGCTATAGCAATGGAAAATGCCACTAAGCAGTTAAAAGAAAAGGCAACTTTAATAACAAAAGCGAATTATCATGATGGTGTGTTTCATGGCTTAGTCCAGTTAGGGCTCATATAAGACACAGCTGGAGGTAATTGTTAGCAGCAATAGCCCTTTTATAGAATATTTTACTGACAGATTGAAAATAAAGCTGTTCGATTATATTAGAGTATTATAAGCTTTATCTAAATAATCTAAAGTTTTACTAAGAAATGGATAAATATTTACAGCAAGCCTTTGAACAAGCTAAAAAAGGACTAACAGAAGGTGGTATACCAATAGGTGCGGTGTTAGTAATTGATAATAAAATTATTGGAGCTGGACACAATCAAAGAATCCAAAAAGATAGCCCTATACTCCACGCAGAAATGGATTGTTTAGAAAAGGCTGGAAGGTTAAAAGCAGCTGATTACCAAAAGGCTACCCTATATACTACTTTGTCACCGTGTGCGATGTGTACAGGAGCTATATTACTTTATGGTATTAAAAATGTAGTGATTGGTGAAAACATTAATTTTATGGGGCAAGAAGAACTTCTAAAAGCTAATGATATAAACATTACGGTTGTAAATGATGCCCAATGTATTGAGATAATGCACAAGTTTATCAAAGATAGTCCTAGTCTTTGGAATGAGGATATAGGCGAGTAATCTAATTTATTGTCATTAGAGGTAGCTTTTATTGGTTTAACAAATAATGGTTTTGTATAATATAGCTAAGTAAGTTATTTAACTATAAGTATAGGTTAGGTTATAAAATGACAAAAAAAGTTTTACTCTCAATTGATTTTATTAATGAAATTGTACATCCAGAAGGAAAGCTAGCAGCTAAGTTTATACCTAACTTAGTCAAAAATGACGTCGTTGGAAATGCAAATTTGGCTATAAGCAAGGCACGTGCAAATGATATTCAAGTTATACATGTGAAGGTTGGATTTTCAGCTAATTATATAGAGTGTCCAGAAAACTCACCAATTTTTAGTAACGCTAAGAAATTTAATGCTTTAGAGCTAGGGAAATGGGGAACAGAAATTTATGATCAAATAGATGTTAAAGCTAGTGATCATATCGTAATTAAACACCGAATAAGTGCTTTTTATAACACAGATTTAGAATGTGTTTTAAAAGCAAATGATTTTAAAGATGTTGTAATTATGGGAGTATCAACAGATATGGCTGTAGAACTAACCGCCCGAGAAGCTCATGATAGAGATTATAATGTAACTGTTTTAGAGGATGCGTGTACAACTTATAGTGAAGCTGCGCATGTAGCATCTATTAATAATATAAATAGGCTAGCAAGCGTAAAAACTGTAGAGCAATGGTTAATATAAAGATACAATTTTAAAAGATATATAAGATGCATACAGAACCTTTGATTTCATTATTTGTATTTGTAATGCTAGGGATACTAGTACTTACGATGATTATAAAAAAGCTTAAACAACCATATGTTGTAGCGTATTTACTAACAGGAATACTGTTAGGTCCATATGGCATAAATCTTATAGAAGATAATCATAATCTTGCTAGATTAGGAGAAATAGGAGTAATTTTATTATTATTTTTTGCAGGTATGGAGATTTCACCACGTAAGTTTGCTGAAAACTGGCAAGTCCCAGTTATAGGGACTATGCTACAAATTATTATAACAACTCTGCTAGTTTCATTAGTTGGAGTAGCTTTAGAATGGTCTTTAGCTAAGATAGTGCTTTTTGGATCTGTTGTAAGTTTAAGTAGTACAGCTGTAGTTTTAAAATTATTACATGACAGCGGTAGTATGAGGACTCGGTTAGGCCAAAATGTATTAGGAGTACTACTTGTACAAGATTTAGCGGTTGTACCTATGCTTATTATTATAGGTTTTTTAGGAGGTGAGGCTCCATCTTATAGTCAGATTGTTTTACAAATTGTAGGTGGTACTTTAGTTATTATTATCGCAGCTATTATGGCTATTAAGAAAAGTATCAAATTGCCTTTTATACCAGCTCTTGGTAAAGATGATGAGATGAAGGTTTTTGCTGCATTGATAATATGTTTTGGGATGGCATCTTTAACAGGTGAATTAGGTCTTTCTTCAGCTTTAGGGGCTTTTGTAGGAGGAATGATTGTAGCTACAGTAGAAGAAACAGAGTGGGTCGGTAATAGCTTAGCTACAGTAAAAACTATCTTCATGGCTTTATTTTTTATTTCCATAGGTATGCTTATTAATTTAAAATTAGTATTAAACTATTTATCTGTGTTTATTATTTTTTTAATATTAATTTTTGTAATTAATACTATTGTCAATACACTTATATTTAGAGCATTGCGTCAGCGAGTGGAAGAAGCTCTAATGGGTGGGGCGATGCTTTCACAAATAGGAGAGTTTAGTTTTGTACTTATAACAATGGGGTATGTGCTAAACATCTTAGATAATACTACATATCAAATGAGTATAACTTTGGTTTCATTATCATTGCTATTTAGTCCATTATGGATAAGTATTGTTAATACATTTATTAGAAAATTTATTCGACCTGATACTAAGTAAAGCTAGATTTTAATGAAAAAATCCAATTGCGTTTTATAGCTTTTGTCTGTCATAATTAAAGTTTATTTTGAGCCTAAAATTTTAAGGTTATTAACATGGAACAAGACTCCAGAGCATTGGTTATATTTGGTTTATGTTGTATTTTAGTAGCTCAGTTTGTTACAGGCATAAATATCACTGGATCAAAATATTTAGTAGAACATGTCCCTTTAATTTTTTTGCTAGAGATGCGTTTCATTATCGGCGCTATATCGCTTCTAATAATTTTAATGATTAGTGGCAAAACCCCACAAGTCTTGGCTCTTAAGTCAATGCCTCGAAAAGCATGGTGGGTATTAGTTGCTCAAGGTTTATGTGGTGGAGCATTATTTAATTTGTTAATGCTTTCAGGGATTCATTATACTTCTGCAACTATGGCGGGCATTATCACAAGTACTTTGCCTGCAATGGTGATTTTAGCTATGTGGTTACTACTAAAAATATCTATAACATTGAAACAGTGGATATGTGTTGTAGCGGCAATTATAGGTTTAATTATGGTTAATTTACAGTATTCTCACGCTAGTACAAGCGTTAATAGTATAAGCTGGTTGGGTAACTTACTTATTCTTATTGCTATGTTACCAGAGACAGGCTATTACGTATTGATTAAAGTGATAAGGATTCCTATTAATCCATTAATAGGCTCGATTATTATTAATGTCATAAATGCAATCTTTGTACTACCGATGTTGCTATGGGTGGATTTTGGGTTTATTAAAATGTTAAGTATGTTTGATTGGGTTATGCTATTGATTTTAGGTGTTGCATCAGGACTTTTTTATTTATGTTGGAGTAAAGGGAGTGAATATCTTCAAGCACCAACTACAGGGATGTTAACCGCATTGATGCCTATATTTACTTTAATTTTAGCAGTATTATTCCTTAATGAAAAAATTACCATTATACAGATGATAGGTATGCTGGTGATTATTTCTTCTATAATAATAGCTAACTATCGAATTAGACGCTTAAAAATATAAAACTATTATCTGAAATCATTTAAAATATGCTTTGTTAATTGATTTAACTAAGCTTTACATGTTTATCTTAAATATATAAAATTTGTTATAGCTAATTTACCATAAAACTAATATGTCATTCCCACGTAGGTGGAGTTTAACACAAAGCGATGTCTGTCTTTATGAGCATGATGACATATTATAGATATTTTAAACAATATTCATTGGTGATAAATTATTAATTGGTTAGCTACGGTTAAGAAAATTGTTAAATCTAGACTAATAAAGGTTACATATACTTATGAGTGTTTATCAATACCAAAATTTTAAAATATTAGAAGTGCAAGGTGTAGATACTAAAAAGTTTCTTCAAGGTCTTGTAACTGCTGATTTAAATCTATTATCATCAAATAACAATCTTTTGCTTACAGCGTTTGCGAACCTCAAAGGTAGAGTAATTTCATTAAGTTTTATTAAGTATATATCTGATGATAAATTCTTGCTTTCTGTAGAAGATGGTATTTTAGGTATATTGCAATCGTGGCTTAAAAAGTATGGTATGTTTTCTAAAGTTAGCTTTTCTATAAACGCTCAATATGCTTTATTTTTTACTGATAATGGATTTTTAAAGCATGAGATTTTACCCACAGGTAGTTTAGAGTCTAATATTAGTTTTGAAAAAGTCCAACAACAAAATATCCTAAATAAACTAGCTATTATTGATGAAAAAAATACTGAAAAATTTCTCCCTGCGGAGCTAGAGTTAGATAGTTTAGAAAATGTAGTATCCTACAAAAAAGGTTGCTATATGGGGCAAGAAATTATAGCTAGAATGCATTATAAAGCTAAGTTGAAAAAAGAACTAGTAGTTGTAAAATCTAGTTTTGATATCCAAGAACTAGATTTAAAAGATCAAAACAGTAAACCATTAGCAAATATAGTAAATAAAGTCTTTTTAGATAACCAGTGTTATATGTTAGTAGTTTTCCATAAAGAATCTACAGAGTCAGAATACCAGCTAGAAGATGGCCATAAAATCATAAAATGCTAGATAATCTTAACCCTCAACAGCAACAGGCTGTAAAGTATATAGGATCACCTTTATTAGTATTAGCTGGTGCCGGCAGTGGAAAAACTAGCGTTATTATTGAGAAAATTTCTTACCTTATAGAGCAGTTATTATATCCTGCTAAAAGTATTTTAGCTGTTACTTTTACTAACAAAGCAGCCAAAGAAATGCAAGAAAGAGTTAGAGCTAGACTTAATAAAGATTCATCTAAAGGCTTAATGATATCTACCTTTCACTCATTAGGATTATCGGTTTTAAAGAAACACTATGCTGATTTAGGGTACAAAAAAAGCTTTACACTTTTTGATAGTGCTGATTCTTTAGCTCTTATTTATGATATAGCATATGAAGAGTATCAGCTACCCAAGCAAAATGCTGGAGTGATACAATCTAAGATTTCATTTTGGAAATCTGCTCTTTTAGCACCAGAGCAAGTTGATCCTAAAAATGAACTAGAGCAGCAAGCAGTGTTTATCTATCAAGAGTATCAAAAATACTTGAAGTCATATAACTCTTTTGATTTTGATGATTTAATATTCCAGCCGATTCAGCTTTTTAGAACTAATTCACATATACAAAAACTATGGGCAGATAAATTTAGATATATACTAATAGATGAATATCAAGATACTAATGAATCACAATATCAGCTATTAAAGTATCTTACGCAAGGTAAAAATAAATTTACAGTAGTAGGTGATGATGATCAGTCTATATATGCCTGGAGGGGTTCACGACCTGAAAATTTACGCCACTTACAAGTAGATTTCCCTGATTTAAAAGTTATAAAGTTAGAGCAAAATTATCGTTCTACTGGTAGAATTTTAAATATAGCAAATAAACTTATAGAAAATAATAGCCATATTTTTGAAAAGAAACTTTGGTCAGCTAAGGGATATGGTGATCAGGTTAAAGTTATAAGTTTGCTAAATGATGAGGATGAATCACAATTTATAGCTAGTGATATTTTTTTTGATAGGATAAAAACAAACTCAAAAAATTCTGATTACGCAATATTAATCCGTAGTAACTATCAAGCTTTTGTATTAGAAAGGTATATGCAAATGCATAAGATTCCATATGCTATAAGTGGAGGTACTTCATTTTTTTCAAAATCTGAAATTAAAGATATTGTTTCTTATCTACGTCTTATTGTAAATCCTGATGATGATAGAGCTTTTTTACGTGTTATTAATACCCCAAAAAGAGAAATAGGTAGTGCAACTATTCATAAACTTGGTGAATATACTGGCTTTCAGCATTGTAGTTTTTTCCATACGTTATATAACTTAGATAAAGTAGAATTACGTGAGTATGCTAAAGCAAATCTTAGTAAGTTTAAAGATTTGATAATCTCTACTCAGCAAGAAATAGTAGCTAGTATTTCTACAACAGAACTTAAGAAGATTTTGGGAGATTTTGTTGAAAAAATTTCGTATAAACAGTGGTTAATAGACTCAAGCTCATCAGAAAAGCAAGCTGAATTTAGGTACGCTAATGTATTAGAAGTTATAAGGTGGATAATTAATCAGTTAGAGGATGAGGCATACAATGGGCTTGATTCCTTATCTTCGGTTTTAAATAAAATGTTGCTTATAGACATTTTAGATAGAGATAACGAAGAAAAAAACGATGATCAAGTTCAGATTATAACAATGCATGCTTCAAAAGGTTTGGAATTTAAAAAAGTCTATATAATGGGAATGGAAGAGGGTATATTACCTCATCAGCAAAGTATAGAAGAAGAATCTATAGAAGATGAAAGACGCCTAGTTTATGTAGCTATAACTAGAGCAAAAGAAAATTTAACGATAACACTTACAAAACATCGTAAAAAATTTGGTGAAAAAATAGTCACCGTTCCAAGTAGGTTTATAGAAGAGTTGCCTGAAACAGATTTATATTGGGTTGGTAGTGAAAAAGAATGTCCAGAAACTCGCAAAGAGAATTCAAAACAAAACATTTCAGCATTAAAAAATATGTTCGGCTAGATGTAAATTTTAATTGCATTAGTTCGCTGAATAATCTATTTTATAGTAACAGTGTATTAAAAATGCTTTAACTAATGGAAAGTCAAAAAGAATTCAGAAAAATC
Source organism: Allofrancisella inopinata (assembly GCF_012222965.1). Taxonomy (NCBI): domain Bacteria; kingdom Pseudomonadati; phylum Pseudomonadota; class Gammaproteobacteria; order Thiotrichales; family Francisellaceae; genus Allofrancisella; species Allofrancisella inopinata. Next base: position 744,717 of record NZ_CP038241.1, read on the forward strand.
GTTATTTTCATATGCATAGTAGCAGCTCTTGGTGGTTTGCTATTTGGTTTAGATCAGGGGTTTATTGCTAATGCTGGCAAAACTCTTAATCATATATATGGTATTGCAGATGGAAGTATACAAGAGGGTAATTTTAACGCTATTTTAGCTTTTGGTGGGATAGCAGGAACTCTATGTAGTGGCTTTTTTACTCGTTATTTAGGAAGGAAAAATACTTTACTAGTCGCTGGTTTTTCTTTTCTGATAGGGGCCCTTGTTTCTTCTTTATTGCCACCTATCGAAATTCTAACAGCATGTAGATTTACTTTAGGTTTTGGTGTGGGACTAGCTTCTTTTGCAACACCTCTTTACCTAGCTGAAACAGCTCCAACGAAAGTAAGAGGAGCTATGTCGACACTATTTCAACTTATGATTACTTTTGGGATATTTTTAATATGCCTTACAAACGTGATTATCGTAGAGTTTGTAGGTCATACAAAAATTTCTCTTACTTTGATGTTTAGTGTAATAACACTGTTTGCATTTTTAATGCTTGTTGGTTGTTTCTTTTTACCAAAAAGCCCTAGATGGTTGATGTTGAAAAATAGAGAAGAAGAAGCAAGAGTTATTTTAGCTAAAACCAGAAAAAAAGATGAGGTTGAGCTAGAAATTAGTGAAATTAAGCAAAAGCTTGGAGAGAAAAAAGTTTCGATAGCAGAAGCTATTGCTAAGAAATATTTTTGGAAAATCTTATTTGTAGGCATAGTTATCCAGATGTTTCAACAACTTGTTGGTATCAATATGATGATTTATTATGCACCTAAATTTTTAGAAGGTGCGGGTTTAAATATTATATTAGCTGGGCTAATGGTCTTCTTTGTTAATTTCTTATCTACTTTTCCAGCGATAAAATGGGTAGAAAAATGGGGTAGGAAAAAGCTATTAACGGTAGGAGCTATAATTATGATGGTCTCTTTATTGATAGCAGCATATAGTTTTTATCTAATTGATGTAAGCCATACTACTTCTAACGCTCCAAAATATGTACTACTGGTATTTTGTTTGGTTTATATATTTGGCTTTGCATGTTCTTGGGGACCTGTTGCTTGGACTTTATGTTCTGAGATTTTTCCACAGAGAGTTCGTGAAGTAGGTCTAACAGTAACAACTATTGTAAACTGGACTTTTGTATATGTGGTTGTAAGTAATTCAAATGTAATAATGAGTGCAGGTGAATGGGGTAAACCATTATTATTTATCGTATATGCTGGTTTTTGTTTACTTTCTATTATATTTCTTAAATTTTTTGTACCAGAGACAAAAGGAATTAGCTTAGAAAAAATAGAAAGTAACTTAGTTTCTGGCTCTAAACTTAGAGATTTAGGTAAAGAATAAATAATTTACTTAAACTATCTCATATTAAACAATTTAAATGTTATGGTCTTAAATTTTGAAATTTTATAAATTATATAGAGATATATTCAGTTACTTGTTTGTTTTCGAGCCTTATCTTTTGCTTTTAGTTTTTTAGTTTTATTCAACTCTGCTAATTTTTTAGCCTCATCTCCTACATGAGAAAAGCCATGTTCTGCTGCTAGCTGAGATTGTTTTTGACGCTCTGTAAAGCGTAATTTTTGTTTTTCAGTTAATTTATCATAACAGTGGTGACAGCTTATGCCTTTTTCATACTCAGACCTTTTTTTATCTTCTTCTGTTATAGGCATGCGACAAGCATAGCATTGGTCATAACTACCTTTTTCAAGATTGTGATTTACTGCAACTCTTGAGTCAAATACAAAACATTCACCTTGCCATAGAGATTCTTCTTGAGGTACTTCCTCTAGGTATTTAAGAATACCACCTTGTAGATGATAAACCTCCTCAAAACCTTTGGCTTTCATAAGAGCTGTAGATTTTTCGCAACGAATACCTCCGGTGCAAAACATGGCTACTTTTTTATGTTTTTTAGGATCTAAACTTTTATCAACATATTCTGGAAATTCTCTAAAATTATCTGTATGAGGGTTTACAGCATTTTTAAATGTACCAATTTCTATCTCATATTCATTGCGTGTATCTACTAATACTACTTCTGGATCAGAGATCAGTTTGTTCCAGTCTTTAGGTTTGACATATTTCCCACAGATTTCGTTAGGGTTTATGTCACTTACTCCCAATGTTACAATTTCTTTTTTGAGTTTTACTTTAGAACGATAAAAAGGCATCTTATCATGATAAGACTCTTTATAGTCGATATCTTCTAAGCGTTTATCAGTTTTTAAGTAATCAAGTAGAGCAGTTACTCCTTCACGCGATCCTGCTACAGTGCCATTTATTCCTTCATTAGCTAACAAAAGGGTTCCCTTGACATTATTTTTTACCATCACATCTAAAATAGGTTTCTGCATTAGTTTGTAATTTTCAAGAGTGACAAACTTATACATTGCACATACAACTATTTGTTCCATAGTTTTCCTTGTCGAATTTGTGTTTATGAGTTTTTGGAAATAAAAGTTTAATTATACATGATAACGCTAATAAACACGATTCATGAACCAAATTTAGTAATAAATGTGAAGCTTCTGCTAAATACGATTAAAGCTCTAACTGATGAGAACCAGTTAGGGTAGATACGAACTTGTTAAATAAAATGGGCCAATATTATAGTGGAGTTGCCAAAAAAATTTCAAGTTATTTATTATTTTTATTTAACTTAAAATATTATTTCTATATAATTAAAATTAATCTTAATATGGTATTGTTTTTATAACGTGATGATAAGCAGACTGATTATAAGTCAATAGAATGCATCATAATAATTTAGAGGATATTACTAATGTTATATAATTTACATGTTCCTGAAGGATTTAAAGATTTCTTAGAAACTATTCAAGCAGATATTTATGCTATACCTTGGTCAGAAAAACTAGTTTCTTTAGTTTATGAAAGCACAGGATTTAAAATTGCCTTTGGTTATATAGAGTATGGATATCTTAAGTTTGGTAAAACAAACCGAACTGTAGCAAAAGAAGCTAAAGCAATAGCAGCTAAAAACCAACTGCTTCGAGACAATAAGTATATAATTCCTAAGTTGAGTGTAGATGCTTGTAAACAACAATTACAACCTGAAGAGTTAGTTACTCTAATAGATAATCCAAAAGATAATCTATTAAGACCATTTTTACCTGATATCGGTGGAGGAGCATTATTATTAGTTTGTAAAGTAACTAAATTAATTTTAGCAGTATTGGTTTACGATACTCCGATAGATCATGGGTTACACTGTTACTATAATTGGGGTAATTCTGGTAATAATAAGCCTAAACATCCTAAACAAAACTTTGTTCATATATCATACCTTTACTCAAGTAATGCAGTATATAAAGAGAAACAAGAGTTTGAAGGAAAAAAATCAGGATTTTTTGCTAATGGTTACGCTAGAGTTCTTTTATCTGTATTTTGCTATAATTATAAAACTGAACTTGAAAGTACAGATAAGGCTTTAGGCTATTATGGAAGTATGTTTAATAACCCAAACAAATATTCTCAAAATCCTAGAGCAAAAAGTGGTCTCACAATAATAGAATATAATCACAACGATGGTAAGGAAATTTTTGATAATTTGTTCAAAACTTTTTGGGATAAACAGGATTTTGATGAATTAGTCAAATTTATAAAACAATTACATTTAATGACTTTAAAGATCAATAACCAAAACCCTTTAGATAAAGCCAGATCTCTTAGGGAGGATTTATTAACAGCTCAAGAATTAAATTTTCTTTTATCAAAAAACATTATTAATAGAAGTAGTCCATATTTTAAGAAAAAGATAAAGAACATCACAAATTATATATCAAAAATTATAATTATAAGCAGGATTGTAAGAAGTAAGTTTAATGGAGAAAATAAGCTTAAATTTAGTAAAGATATTTTACCAGAAATAGATAAATTTTATAACTTTAAACAAACTCAAGTTTTTTCAGACCGATCTAATATAAACCTTAGCAAGGAAGTAATTGACTTACTAATTAAAGCTTTACAATATGAACCACCTTCTAAGACACCAAGGAGACCACCTGATAACCAGTGGTATAAAATAAGTAATTATAAAGATGTAGAATCGGATGGAAATTGTTTCTATAGAGCAGTATTAAGAGCAGCAAGAGATAATAATAGTGCTCATTTATTACCTATCAATAGAGCTAGTGATGAAGCAATAATCCAAGCAATGCGATATGATTTATTACAAGTTTTTGATAGTTATAATTTTCAGCAAGCTTTAAGGAATTCTGGATATAATGCGGGTAACTTAGCTAATATTAGAAGTAGCCTAATTCAGATGGGTAATTGGAATAATTCTGCTGGCGATTTAGCACCACAATTACTCTCATTGGCTTACCCGGGCTTGAGTATTAATATTGTCTCAACATATGTAGGCGGTAACAATATGCAAACGGTTGGTAATGGTCATAATATCATCACATTAGGTTATACTGGCGACCATTATTTTGCAGGCCAGCTAGTAGAAAATAATGTTAGTGTGCCCAATGTGAATAAAATACAACAAAGTAGTTTAAAGATTAACAAACCTCAAAAACTTACCTCACCTGTTGAAAACTTATCAAAGCAATCTTCTTACAATGTAGTCGGTCAAAAAAGGAAGGGTTATGATTTATCACCTTATACTCTAGAACAGGAAATCAGAAGTGATCTTGATCAGCAGAATCAAACCCACACAAGCGGGCTATATGATTGTACTTTTCCAGGCTGCGGTAGAAGTTTTCCCTATCCATCGATTTTAAATGTTCATATGCGAGCACATACAGGAGAAAGACCTTATTTATGTGCTTTTCCAGGTTGTGAAAAAACTTTTAAACAATCAAGCAGTTTGCAAACACATATATTAATACATACAGGACAAAGACCCTGTAAGTGTGATTATTGTGATAAAGCTTTTATTAATTTATCGCACCTAAAGAGGCATCAGCGAATACACACACAAGAGAGGCCATATAAGTGTAATTATGTAGACTGTGGTAAAAGTTTTAAGACTTCAACGCAGTTAATACAACATCAGCGAATACATACAGGAGCAAGACCATATGTATGTAACTTTGAGGATTGTGGTGAAAGTTGTAGTACCTCAAATGAACTAAAGATACATATGCGGACACATACAGGGGAGAAATATGAGTGTGACTTTGAAGGCTGTGATTATTACACTATTCGACCAGGTGTTTTAATTAGACATAAACGAAAACATACAGGAGAGCGGCCATATGTATGTGAAGTGTGCAATCTTACATTTACTCGAAGTGACGTTTTGAAACATCATAGGGAATCACTCCATGGATTGTAATGTTAAAATTGAGCGAGCTACTTTATTAAACGGTGTATTTAAAACACAAGTACTTATACAGTTGTGAATTAGTCTAGACTTTTACAAATAAGCTTATTAGGATCTAATATTTCTTTTAATTCTGTCTCTTTTATATCTGTTTCAGCTAAAGCAACTTCTAGTATGGATTTATTTTCTTTATAAGCTTTTTTAGCTATTTCAGCTGCTTTTTTATATCCAATGTGTTCGTTAAGAGCTGTGGCTAGTATAGGATTTCTAGAAACAGTTTTTTGTATGTTGTCTTCTCTAACTTTAAAAGTAGCTATAGCTTTTTCAGCTAAGTGTTCTGCTGAATTTGCTACCAAAGATATACTTTGAAGTAGATTGTAAGCTATAACAGGTAACATAACATTTAATTGAAATAGCCCGCTCTGAGCTCCAATTGTAATACAAGTATCATTACCAATAACCTGAGCACAAGCCATACATACAGCCTCTGGTATCACTGGGTTTACTTTACCTGGCATTATACTACTTCCAGGTTGTAGAGCTTGTAGCTCTATTTCATTAAATCCAGAGAGTGGGCCACTATTCATTATCCTTAAATCATTTGAAACTTTCATAAGCGTTGAGGCAGTATTTTTTAAGCATGAGGAAAGTTCTAAGCTGTTTTCTTGACCACTTATCAAAGCAAAATGGTTTTGGCTAGGCTCAAAGCTAACACCTGTAATTTCAGAAATGGTTTTTGCTATTTCTTTAGCAAAATGTTTTGGTGTGTTAATTCCTGTACCAACAGCTGTCCCACCTTGAGCTAATTTACAAAACCTAGGAATACAGTTTTGTATTCTTTGTAAATTTTCTTCAAATTGAAATCTCCAGCCTGATATTTCCTGAGAAAAATCTATAGGCATAGCATCCATTAAGTGAGTTCTACCAGTTTTAACACATCCTTTTAATTCTTTTTCTTTAGTTTTACATACCTTGATAAGCTTTTCTAGCTTAGGCATCAAGTCTCTTTTGACTAATAAGAGCGAAGAAACTGTTATAGCTGTAGGAATTGTATCATTACTGCTTTGGCTCATATTGACATCATCATTTGGGTCTAAAGTTATTCCAAATTTTTCTTTTGCAAATCCAGAAATGACTTCATTAACATTCATATTAGTACTAGTACCTGAGCCTGTTTGGAATACATCTAAAGGAAATTGATTAGAATAATCTCCGTTTCTTAGTTCTTGGCAGGATTTTTGTATTGATTGAGACTTTTCAAAAGCTAGCTTGTTTGAGTTATAGTTAACTATAGCAGCAGCTTCTTTTATATATAAGACAGCATTTATAAAATTCTTAGGCATTTGTAGATTGCTAATTTTAAAGTTATCTATAGCTCTTTGAGTTTGAGCTCCATATAATGCTCCATCTTTTACAAAAACCTCACCTAGACTATCAGACATAACTGGCATATCAAAATCTCCTTAGACTAATACAATATCCATAATTAGTTTAACCTGTATGTTTTTTCAAAGATAGTATTTACTACAAATGGAAATAATATTTGATTGGATCATGTAACTATGTAGCTACTATGCTTTGATACTAGCTGTTTTTTGCTATATTATTTATTAATAAATAAAAAAACTATAGATTCAAAATAATGAAATTTGTTACTCCACCTTAGTTTTAATTTTTTTCGTTAAGTCTGTATTTACGATTAATATTTATACGTAAAAGGGTATTTTTGAAGCATTCTTTTTAATTTTAAAATATTTTGAGGTAACAAATAAAAATGAAACAAAGTATTAATAATTTTTTGATGCCATTTGGTGGCAGTTATAGGGTAGATTTTTTATCTGGTTTAACCGTAGCTTTAGCTTTGGTTCCAGAAGCAGTAGCTTTTTCTTTAGTAGCAGGAGTTAACCCAACAGTAGGACTGTGGGGAGCTTTTTTTATGTGTATAATAACAGCTATTATAGGCGGCCGCCCTGGTATGATATCTGGAGCTACTGGCTCAATGGCTATAGTTATGATATCTATAATGTTGTTATTTCCAGGTGATCCTGTAACTGGTTTAAGCTACCTAATGGCAACAGTTTTACTTACTGGTGTTATAGAGGTTGTAATAGGGGTTTTAGGTTTGGGTAAGTTTATACGTATGATGCCTAAATCTGTGATGGTAGGTTTTGTTAATGGTTTAGCAATAGTGATCTTTATATCACAAATCCAATCTTTTAGGATTTCACCACCAGGAGTTGAACCTTCTGTATGGATTAGTGGAGCTAGCCTCTGGATTATGATTAGTTTAGTACTTTTAGCTATGGCGATTACTCATTATTTACCTCGTTTTACAAAACTTTTGCCTTCAGCACTTACAGCTATTATAGTTGTTACTTTGATAGTAGTATTTGTACCAATGCCAGCAAGTGTTAGTATGCCAACAGTAGGTAGTCTAATGGCAATGAGTGGGGACACGGTATCACATGGTTTTAGTATTCCTCATATTCCTTTATCTTTAGAGACACTTAAAATCATTGTGCCATATGCATTTATATTGGCTATTATCGGTTTATCAGAATCTTTGATGACTTTGGTTTTTATTGATGAGCGTACACAAACCCGTGGTAGAGGTAATAAAGAATGTATTGCTCAAGGGGTTGGAAATATCGTATCTAGCTTTTTTAAGGGTATGGGCGGTTGTGCTATGATTGGTCAAAGTATGATCAATATATCTTCTGGCGGGCGAGGGCGTTTATCAGGAATCACAGCAGGTGTATTTTTACTTATATTTATTATTGCTGCAATGCCTTTGATTAAAATAATTCCATTAGCGGCATTAATCGGTGTGATGATGATGGTTGTAATAGAAACTTTTGAGTGGGCTTCTTTTAAAATGATGCGTAGAGTTCCTAAAAAAGATGTGTTATTGATTATAGTAGTGACAATCACTACAGTGATGTTTGATTTAGCAATAGCAGTTGTTATTGGTATTATTATAGCTTCATTAGTATTTTCATGGGAGACAGCTAAGAATATTTGGGCAGCAGAGAGGACTAATGAGAATGGTGAAAAAGAGTACATTATTCATGGACCTTTGTTCTTTAGCTCTACAACTAGTTTTAAAGGTTTATTTAAATTTGCTAAAGATCCAGAAGAAGTAATAATTGACTTTAAATACTCACGTGTAGCTGACCAGTCTGCTATAGATGCTATCCAGTGGGTTGCTGATAAATATACTAAGCTTGGTAAAAGATTGCATTTACGCCATTTAAATCAAGAATGTAAAATTTTACTAGGTAAAGCGGGTAACTTAGTAGAATTAAATATCTTAGAAGATGAAGATTACCATATTGCTACAGATAGGTTAGCTTAGCTTAGCAGTAGACTAGATGTTTAGTCCTACAAACTTAATAAACTTTTGCAACTGTCTTTGTATAATACCTTTTTCAAAACAGCTCCATCTGCCTATCATCAATCTCCCCAAGTCTGATGCCAATACCTATTAAACGAATCGGGTAAGTTTGCTTTTTATAAAGCTCGATTATTAGATTTGTGAAGATCTCTCTATCTATAGCTCTAGAGACTCTAGTCACACTAGTTTTATTAAATTTAGTGTCAGTAAACTTGACAAATATGCCAACTATACATTTGTAATGATTTTCTGATATCCGACTAGCTAGCTTTTGATATAAGCTAGGTAGTTTTTCTAGACAAGCCTCTAAGGTTTTTAGATCATCTAAATAGGTATTTTCAACACTTATAGATTTACGGATATGAATGGGGTTAACTATACGGTTATCAATACCTCTAGCATAGTTGTATAAACTACTACCAAACTTACCAAATTTTTCTATAAGAGTATTTAAGCTAAGTTGTTGCAATTGTGAACAAGTTTCAACATTCATGCTTTTTAGCTTCTCTTGAGATACTTTACCAACACCAAAGAGTTTTTTAACAGGTAAGTCTTTTATAAAATCATCGACTTGTTTTGGCGTTATTACATATAAACCATTTGGTTTATTTATATCACTAGCTATTTTTGCTAAAAGTTTATTTGGGGCTATTCCAGCAGAGCCAGTTAAGCCAGTTTTTTCAAATATTTGTTTTTTTATTGCTTGAGCAATTAGAGTGGCACTATTTTGGTAGTCTGCTATATCAGTGACATCGATATAAGCTTCATCAAGAGATAGTGGTTCAACCTTATCTGTAAAAGAATGAAATATTTCTCTAATACTAGCAGAAGCTGCCTTATATTTTGTGAAATCTGTATTTAAAAGTATAAGGCTGGGACATTTTTGCATCGCTATAGACGTTGGCATTGCTGAATGTACACCGTATTTACGTGCGATATAGTTACAAGTTGATATTACACCACGTTTGGGATTTGTGCCACCAACAGCAAAAGGTTTATTTTTTAGGCTTGGATTTGCTTTTTCTTCTATCTGAGCAAAGAAATAATCCATATCAATATGTATGATTTTTCTTATTTTACTCATGATTTTTTACTTATAAATATCTGCAAAAGGATCTATGTTAGAGTCTTCATACCAATTATATTCTATTTCAATACTTTTTTGTTTTGCTACCTCATAACCTAGTAAATCAGCGACAAAGCCCAAACTCATATCTATGCCGGCACTAACTCCTGAGCTTGTATAGATATTACCATCTTTAATCCACCTTGCTTTGTCTATCCATATAACATCAGCAGCTATAGATTTTGTCCAGTTTAAAGCTTTCTTATTTGAGGTGGCTTTTTTCCCATCAAGTAACTTTGTTTGAGAAAATAAAGAAGAACCAGTACAAACTGTAAAAATATATTTAGCATTATTTGCTAGTCTAGTAAGTTCAGTGATCAATTTTTTATTATGAATTAGCTGACGAGTACCCATGCCGCCCGGTACAAATAAAACATAATCGTTTGAAGTTATTTTAGAGAAATCTTTAGTATTTATTTCTACTGCTTGGCTACTAGTGACTATACCGCCATTAATTGAATAATAGTTTGGTTTAAAATCATTTTTGAAGCTTCCTAAGACTTCAATTGGTCCAAATACATCTAAGGTCTCAAACTCATCATATAAGATAGTTACTATCTCTAACATACTTTTTTTTATATAAACTGTTTATTTATAAATAGTACAATAAAGTAATCGGTTTTTATATCATCTTATAGATTATAAAACATCAATAAAACCAATACTTATGGCGGGATGCTAAAATTAACCTAGCGTGACTTTTTTATAATGAATTAACTATATATAATTACTCCTAATAAATATAAAAAGTACAACTAAATGATTTTCTTTAAAAATGTTTCTTATCAAGTTGAGATAAAAGAGTTATTTAATGATATTAACTTTTCTATTTTCCAAAATCAAAAAATAGGTTTGGTGGGTAAGAATGGTACCGGTAAAACTACACTTTTCAACCTGATACAAGCAAATATTTCACCTGATAAAGGTGATATAGAGATAGCTAAAAATACGCGTATAGTTACGGTTAAACAGGAAGTTGATGATTTTGAAATTAAAGTTATAGACTATGTGATTAATGGTGTTGAATCTATAAGATCTTTAAAACATAAGATGGCAGAAGCTTTAGATAAAGAAGATTTTGTTGAGTATTCTAAATACCATGAGGAATATGAATCATTAGGTGGTTATACTATAGAGTCTCAAGCTAGTAAGCTTTTAGCTGGTTTAGGGTTTAGTATTAGTCAATTAGAACAAAAAGTAAAAGAGCTATCTGGTGGTTGGCAGATAAGGTTAAACCTTGCTCAAGCACTTTTACAAGAGTCAGATATTTTGCTGCTTGACGAACCTACAAACCATTTGGATTTAGATGCAGTTTTATGGTTAGAGCAATATTTGCAAGAATATAAAGGTTCTTTGTTGCTTATTTCGCATGATAGGATTTTTTTAGACAACGTTGTTAAGCAGGTTTTTCACATAGATGAAAAAAAGATAGTTGCATATACGGGTAATTATTCATCTTTTGAAAAACAATCTTATGAACAAAAGGTTCTTCAACAAAAGCAGTTTGAAAAACAACAAAAGCATATAGAGCATTTAGAGAGTTTTATTAATCGCTTTAAAGCTAAAGCTTCAAAAGCTAAACAAGCTCAAAGCCGCGTTAAAATGCTTGATAAAATCCAACGCATAGAAGCTATAAAAACTGAGTCAGAATTTAGTTTTGAGTTTAAGCAACCAAAAGAGCATTTAAATGGCACACTTGTCAGTTTACAAAATACAGATTTGGGGTACTTTCAAAATAAGGTTTTAAATAATATAAATTTGGTTATTTATAATGAAATGCGTATAGGGCTTTTGGGTCTAAATGGTGCTGGTAAATCAACTCTGATTAAATCTCTAATTGGTGAAATAGATATACTTTCAGGTAAGATTGAAAAGCACCCAAATCTTAGAGTAGGGTATTTTTCACAACATTCTTTAGATATGTTAGATATGCAAGCTAGTCCTTTGTTACATATGCAAAGGTTAGATATGAAAGCTACCCAAGAAAAACTTAGAACATTTCTGGGGAGTTTTAACTTTACAGGAGATAAAGCTTTAGCTAAAGTAGTCAGTTTTTCTGGTGGTGAAAAAGCAAGGTTAGCTTTGGCGATGATAGTTTATCAAGAACCAAACTTTTTACTACTTGATGAACCGACAAACCATTTAGATATTGGCGTACGTGAAGCTTTGACAGTAGCATTACAAAGTTTCCAGGGAGCTATTATTCTAGTTTCACATGATAGATTTCTGTTAGAGTCTACCGTTGATGAATATATGTTAGTTGGGCAGGGAAGTGTTAAAGCTTTTGATGGTGATATGCATGATTATTATAAGTATATTTTAGAAATTAAAAAGCTGGAGAATAATGTTTCCTTGGAATCCCAAAATGTAGATACTAAAAAAGAAAATCGTAAGTTTTCAGCAGATAAAAGAAAACAGTTTAAACCCCTCCAAGACAAAGTTAAAAAATTAGAAAAAAGTTTAGGTAAGCTACAACAACAAAATCTAGTTATAGAAAAACAATTACAAAACCAAAATCTGTATGATAATAAAGAAAAATTACAGAAAACTTTGTCAGAGCATACAAAATTAAAAGAGCAAATAGATAAAATAGAGTTAGAGTGGTTTGAGGCTTTGGAAGAGTTAGAATCTACAAGGGAATAATAGTTAAACCAAAATCTAGTTACTATTTTTAACCACTTTGATTATTAGTTTTTATTATGTTAAGTTAATAAGTACCCTTAATATAAAAAAACTAAAAATGATAGAACGTAACAAAGGCGCATATGCACCGGTATTTTATCCAGCTATTATTTTAGCTGTTATCTTTTCTTTGATGGGAATATTTGCTCCAACTATATTCTCAAAATATATGGGAGCGATACAAAATTTAATTTTAAGTAACCTAGGGTGGCTATATATACTAGGGATGAGTATATTTGTTTGTTTATGCATATTTCTAATGTTTAGCAGGTTTGGGGATATAAAATTAGGTCAAGAACATGACTTACCTCAGTATAGCAATATTTCTTGGTTTGCTATGCTTTTTGCTGCGGGTATGGGTATTGGACTTATGTTTTACGGTGTTGCAGAACCTTTGCAACACTATCTAGCTCCACCTGATCAGTCACTAGACCAATTTTATTTAGCACAAGAAGCTATGAATATTACTTTCTTTCACTGGGGAGTAGAGGCTTGGTCTGTCTATGCTATAGTTGGGTTATCATTAGCCTACTTTGCATATCGTCATGACTTGCCATTATTGCCTAGGTCTATACTATATCCAATATTAGGTAAGCATATTTATGGTCCTATAGGTCATGCGGTGGATATATTTGCTATACTAGGTACACTCTTTGGAGTCGCTACATCCTTAGGCTTTGGTGCTATGCAGGTTAGTGCTGGAATTAATTTTTTGATAGGAATTCCAGATAATATAAATATGCAAGTAATCTACATAGTTTTTATCGTTTTTCTAGCTACAGTTTCAGTAGCCTTAGGACTAGATAAAGGAATCAAATTTCTTAGTAATTTTAATATTATCTTAGCGTTAGCGTTACTAGCTTTTGTATTGTTTTTTGGTCACACTACAGACCTTATAAAAGATTATTTCCAAAACATAGGTTACTACTTAAGCACTATTGTTAATAAAACTTTTAATTTATATGCTTACAATAAAAACAATCAGACTTGGTTAAAAAGTTGGACTTTATTTTATTGGGGTTGGTGGATAGCTTGGTCGCCGTTTGTTGGGATGTTTATTGCTAAAGTTTCAAAAGGTAGAACTATTAGAGAATTTGTCGTAGGCGTTTTATTTATTCCGGTTGGTTTTACATTTTTATGGATGACTATTTTTGGTAATTCAGCTATTAATATAGTTATGAGTGGAGCAGGCTCAGAGTTAATAAATGCTTCTCAAAATAATATTCCTGTAGCTTTATTTGAGTTTTTAAGATTTTTTCCATTTTCTACTTTTGCGTCTATTTTAGCTGTATTTTTGGTTATAACATTTTTTGTAACTTCAGCAGATAGTGGCTCTTTAGTTATAGATATACTAGCAACAGGTAATGCTAAAGAATCAATTACGGCACATCGCATTTCTTGGTCTATACTAAGTGGTTTGCTAGCTATATCTTTGCTCTTAGCAGGAGGGTTGCAAGCACTGCAAGCTGCAACTATAATCAGTGCTTTTCCATTATTATTTATACTTTTTTTTATGTGTATATCTCTTATAAATAGTCTAAGGTTAGATTACTTACGTATAAAGAGTATCGAAACTCACTCAACAGTTGTTCAGTACGTTAAGGCAAATACATCTTGGCAAGACAGGTTAGCAGCTATAGTTAATAAACCAACAAAAAATCAAGCCCGAGAGTTTCTAAAAGAAATTGTAAAACCAGCTATACTAGAAGTAGCTAATAAAATGCAACAAACTGGGTTAGACACAAAAGTAGACTTAGGAAAAGAGCAAATTCATTTGATAATTTCTAAGATAAATTCAGATAATTTTGTATATACAGTTATGCTTAGAGTTTATGACTCCCCTAGTTATAGAGATGATGATATTGATAAATATACTAGAGTGGAAGTTTTTCTAAGTCATGGTGGTCAGTATTATGACATTATGGGTTACTCAAAAGAGCAGGTTATAGCTGATATTATTAACCAATATGATAAACATCTTCATTATTTACACCTAGCTGTAGCGGATAAGGATATTGTTAACTAACTTTCTTTAAAACATTCTAAAATAGTATCACGAAATTATTAATTTTTGTCTTAAACTCTCAAACAAATATATTGTAGCAGCTTGAGCCACATTGAGTGACTCTATATTGCTAAGTGTTGGAATCATAGTTTTTTGTCCAACGGAGAAATCTACTATACCATTAGCTTCTTCACCAAAAACTAAAACACTGTTATTAAGTTTAAAACTTTGATCGTAGCAAGATACTCCCTCGTGAGGGGTGGTTAACCATACTTGACGTTGTTTTATCTGGGAATGATTACAAAGTTCTTTCAAATCTCCAAAAAAACCGAAATTTAGACTAAACTGAGCTCCCATGCCAGCACGTATTGCTTTAGGGTTAAAAGGATCTACAGTACCATTTATAAGCGCGACTTCCGTTAGCCCAACAGCAATAGCAGTGCGTAATACTGTCCCCATATTGCCAGGATCTTGGATACGATCTAAGACTAATAAAAAATCATCATTAAATTTTAGATTCTTAACTTTTGGTTTATATGCAAGTAGCATGATTTCCTGGGAGTTATGTGTTTGAGAAAGCTCAGTAAACTCTTTTTCAGAAACGATAAATTTTTGCTCTA
The DNA here is from genome assembly GCF_012222965.1 of Allofrancisella inopinata. NCBI lineage: Bacteria > Pseudomonadati > Pseudomonadota > Gammaproteobacteria > Thiotrichales > Francisellaceae > Allofrancisella > Allofrancisella inopinata. The sequence goes on from NZ_CP038241.1 coordinate 759,870, forward strand.
TATCGTAGCTTTCATTATCACTTTCTTTAGTCAATATAAGTGCCGCAATTTGGGTTTTATCGAGCCTAACTAATGCCTCTTGGCAACATCTTAGTCCTTCGATTATGTAAAATTGAGATTTTTTTCTACCTTGGTTTGAGTGTAATTTTTTTATTTCTTTTTGGAGCTTTTGAGTCAAAGTCTGCATTTGAGGTAGTATGTTTTTTACTTTTGTAGTTATTGTATGTTTTTTACTTATTAGTTTAAATAGTAATATTAATCATCGGATTGTTATAAACGGATTACTATTTGAAGCCGGTAATTAAATATTTAGTATATGAAGATGTAAACTGCGCTTTTTCAAATATTTTTGCCTTATTATTATTTGCCTAATTTCAGCTTTCAACAGTCCCATTATGGACACATGTAAATAACTTTTCTTTATAAGGTTTAATGTTTTACCAAAATCAAATCTTTTGAATTTATAGTTAAATTTAATTCCAATGATTTATTGCGTTTAAGTATAGCATTGATTTTGTGGGATTTTTGCTTATAAAATTTCTATTAAAAGAAAGAAGAGTAACAAGTAATTTATAGTTTCTTTTATTCTTTTCTTCTTCTGGTTTGTAGCTTTGTGCCCAGTTTAATAGTTGGTTTTTAAAATTTTTGCGACTACCTTTATATTCTTTCATTATATAATTTGCATAACTATTATCATAGTCATTAATCTTTAAATAGACAGCAACTGTATCTGCATGACCATTTTCTAAAGCCATGTAAAGTCCTGGGAACATATCTTTGTCTTTAGCAGCCAATAACTTTATTTTTTTAGCAATGTTAATACCACTAATATTATTTATGGCGTTAATATAAGCTGTAACAGCTGATGTATGACCATTTTGTAAAGCCATGTAAAGCCATGTAAAGCCCAGGGGTCCCATTTTTGCTTTTAGCAGCCAGTAACCATATTTTCTTAGCAAGGCTAATACCACTAATACCATTTATAGCGTTAATATAAGCTGTAACAGCTGCTGCATGACCATTTTGTAAAGCCGAGTAAAGCCCGGGGAACCCACGTTTGTTTTTAGTAGCCAATAACTCTATTTTCTTAGCGGTGTTAATGCCACTAATATTATTTATAGCGTTAATATAAGCTGTAACAGCTAATGTATGGCCCTCTAGTAAAGCCACGTAAAGTCCAGGTAACTTATCTTTGCTTTTAGCAGCCAATAACTCTATTTTCTTAGCAATGTTAATACCCCTAATACTATTTATAGCGTTAATATAAGCTGTAACAGCTGCTGCATGACCCTTTCGTAAAGCCACGTAAAGTCCAGGGAACTTATCTTTGCTTTTAGCAGCCAATAACTCTATTTTCTTAGCAATGTTAATACCCCTAATACTATTTATAGCGTTAATATAAACTGTAACAGCTGCTGCATGACCCTTTCGTAAAGCCATGTAAAGTCCAGGGGTTTCGTTTTCGTTTTTAGCAGCCAATAATTCTATTTTCTTATCAATGCTAATATCATTAATACTATTTATGGCGTTAATATAAGCTGTAACAGCTGCTGCATGACCATTTCCCAAGGCTAAATATAATAATCCAGCATTGTCACTTTTGGGGATTGGTAATAAATTTTTCCAATAATCACTTTTAGGTTCGTCAAAACCCTCCTCTGGAACAACTGGGTTATCACCAGATCGTTCTACTCCAAATACTAAAATAGAAATTGCATACTCTTGATTAGCGTCTGAAATTGTTTCCCTAAATAAGGACTCTAATATATTACATCCATTTTGCAAATGAACGTCAGAAAAGGTAAGCCGCTTATATGTGTCATGGTCAATTAAATGGTAACCCATTTCATTTGAACCCCCAATTGCAATAACATGGCGATTTCTACCAAGTAAACATGCAGTAGGCTTTTCATTAATTAAGAATTTTTTTATTAGACCCCAGGCATTATCTTTAGTATAGAGACCTAAGTGTTTCTTTAGTAAATAAATAGAATTATCTTTCTGCCTTTCTTTTTCTTGCTCTTGCTCACCGAATAAGGTTAAGTTAAAGTTTGTTGCACTATTACTACGCTTTAGCACTTTATTTTTTTGTATACTTCCACGGTTACCTAGGTTTGATATGGTACGACGAAGATTTGGCCTGTTTTCTTGCGAGTGTTTTGGTTGTTTAAACAACTCCCTACCAAGATTATAGTCTTTAAATGTAAATGGTTTATTATCTCCATCCCAGGTGTTAAAGTTTTTATTCCATACCGCCTCTTCTTCTACACTAAGATCTTTTGGGCTTTTTAAGCCATGATATACAGCTATCCCCTCAAGCCAAGGTTTTATGCTTAATAATTTATCTATTACAATAAGACTTTGTTGAGATTGTGGTTTGTCTTTATTAAATCTGTCTTCCTCAGCTTTGTTAATATCACGAACTAATAGTTCGATGGCAAAAAAATCTTTTAACTTTTTTAATCCTTCTTTGCTAGGTATTATTAAAGGTGGTGAAATTGAATTAATTTCATTTGCAATTTCAGCTGGCAATTTACCTGTTATAAGTTCAAGGGTACCTTCTTTATTATAGTGAAAACTATATTTTTTATTTGAGGGGTTTATATATATAGTATCTAAGTCATGATGTTCAGGCAGTGGATTCAGATTTATAACTTTATAATTTCTTAACTTATTGTCATAACCATTAATAAACTTTAATCTGTTAACATACGTATTAATATCGTTTCTAATAATAGCCTGTATTGCCATAAAAGCTACACCATAGCACATTCCGCCTTCGTTGATAGTGTATCCAAGGCGTTTCATTAAAAAAATGCTAATCATATTTGTAATTTATATGTGATATTAAAATAATTACATAATTATACATTATTTTAAAATAAACAAAACTAAAAATAATTAATTTGTATAAAATTTATAAATTGTTTAATATAAATATACTAATAGTGTGTTTTATATAGTTACTTTAAAATTAAAATCTCTGATTAAGTATAAAAGTACGTTACACTATCATTTATTTAATAAACGGTGTACAAAAGTGCATCCAGGTGTTAAGGGTTTATCAAGTTACAATACTTTTTCAACTTCAATGGTTTTAGATTCTTTAGTGCATTCAGGTTTTTTAGGTAATACTACCCAAAGCATCCCTTTTTTAAATGATGCTTTAGCTTTATCAGTATCTACTGTATCAGGCAAAGATAGACTACGTTCATAACTGCCGTAATTAATTTCACGCATCATATAGTTTTTATCTTTATCTTGCCTGGACGTGGTTTTTTCTCCTTTAACTGTTAAAATTCCATTGTCTATGGAAACTTTAATATCCTCTTCACCTAATCCTGGCATTTCAATCTCAATTTTAAGTTGATTTTTTTCATCAACAACATCTACCGCAGGGCAAAGAGATAAGTCTTCAAAACGTTCAATAGAGGAGCTAAATGGTTCAAACCATTCATAGATATTATTAAATGCCTTATTAAACTCGTTTTGTGCTGTTGACCAAAATGGTGTATTTTTACGCTGACCTAAATTAATAGGAACATTTTTCTTAGTAGCTAGCAAATTCATAATTACCTCCTATTGGTAGTGTTAGAAAAGCAACTACTATATTCTCTATTTTTCCTAAGGGCGTCATTGATTAAAATCAATGAATGTAAACAAAAAGTTAGTTAAATTTTAAGTTACTAATTTAACATAAGGAGAAGGTAATTATGAAAATAGCAAATTTGATGACAAAGGAGCCTATAACTTTAAATGAAAGCGCAACTGTATTAGAGGCTGTTAAGGAAATGGAAGAATCTAACTGTGGTATTTTGCCGATAGTTGATGACGATAAGGATATAAAAGGTGTTATCACTGATAGAGACATTATAGTCAGAGCGATAGCAAAAAATAAAAACCTAGAGAAAACCTGTATCACAGAAGTTATGAGTAAGAATCCAGTCTTTTGTGAAGAAGAGGATTCATTACAGCATGCTGTTTCTCAAATGACTCGCCACAATATACGTCGCGTGTTGATAAAAAATAAAAAAGGGGCTTTCTGTGGTATTTTATCTCTTATAGATGTTATTCATCGTGTAAAAGATAAGACTTCATTAGCCGACTTATTTAAAGATGCTAATGCAGAATCATAGTTTATAATTATAAATACTAATCAATTGGTAAGTTGCAAGGAAATGTTTTTGAGCAATGTTGACAAACGTAAGAAATTAACTTTTTAGGTTGGGGGATATCAACATATTCTCCCTTAATTTGAACATCACAACGAGTATAAAGTTTGCTAATTGCTCTTGAAAAAGTCTCTGGTCTCATACCAAGTTTTAAGGCTAATATGTTTTTTGGATAGGGTAAATGTATAGTGGTGCTTTTCTGATAATTAGTATTAACATTGTTATTTAATCTTAATAAAAAACACCCTATACGCTGCATAGCATTTTGGATAGATAGATGTTCAATATGGGCATTTAATAAAAGTTGCTTTTGCGACATTTTTTGTAAAAAGCTAAATGATAAATTGCTATCTAACGTTAACAATTGTTTTAATTTATCAAGAGGCAAAGTAAAACCCTTAAGATCAGAAATGGCATGCGCCATATAAGCTTCTTCTCTAGATGAGGTTGTAATAAGTGATTCACCGTAATAATTATCCTGTGAAAGGATATCAATAATAATTTCTTCACCATCAACACTTACTCTAAAAAGTTTTAGCCAGCCATTAGTTACATATAAGAAATTTCGTAAACTCTGGTCATAATCCATAACTAAAGTATTTTTTCTATAAAAAAAATTCATCGCCACTTTTGAAAGCTGCTCAAGTGTAGTATTGGATGCTTGAGAGAACAGCTCAATAGTCTTTAAAAAACTTATCTGCATAACCATCTTTCCCCCTGTAGTTACCAAATATAAATGAGTAAAGTTTTCTCCTTTTTGCCATATAGAATTCATTATAAAACTTTCATGCTAAATTTATTTTGGTATCTCAATGTAATTAACTCTTAAAAGCAAGTTTTGAATCATGAATTTTTCTCTTATAGTGCGCGTTTGTTTTTATAGAAATTAGCTTCATATGTTAGTAAATAGTTGATTATTAGATGAAATTATTAACTAAAATAAAAGATTTATAAATACATTTTCTAGCAAAAAGTTAATTTTAAAAGTTGTGAGAACAAGTAAAAACCATTTATGAGTTAATAAAGATATACAGTCCCACCTTGTTTCAATGCGAGAGAGAGCTCATCTATTTCTTCCTTAGAAAACTTTCGGTAAGTAGATATGCTATTATCATCGATACTTCTATTTGATTTATTTAATAAAGACTTTTTCTGTAATGATGTATTTGTTAAAAAAGACAAAGTATCGATAGGATTAAACATTTTCTTATCATAATAACGAACTAAAATATTAAACACATTTCCTGAAATATTAGGATAAACCAATTTGGGTGTTTGATTATTATAATCTTCTTCATACATAATAGATTCAAAAATTTCGATATATGAATGTGCATTGGTGACTTGTCGATCATAAAACTTATCCCAGAAGATGAGCATGCTACAAGCAACTGTCATTTTTTCTATAGGCTTTTGGCAGTCATGAATATCTAGTATAGAAGCCATATGACCACTTACTCCATTTCCAAGCATCATACCAGTTTCATAACAGGCTTTATTCCGGGCAGCTACTATATTTGAAGGCTTAGAATAATGATTGTAAGTCATATTATTGCTAGGAGCTTTTCCAAGCACTCCAAGTTTATATTTTTCTCTTATGATATTATTCCAATTAGACCCTGTATAAACTGTTGATTCCTTTACGGGATCTTTGTGTTTTTCTAATACAGAGGTAATGATTTTGCGCGTATCATTAATCAACATGGCACCTATTGCAACCTTGGGCAAAATGTTAAATATATTGTTTTTTTGTTTACCAATTTTTGGAAAGTCTTCAATAAACTCATTAAGTAAAAGTTCAAATGTTTTAAATGATTTTAAGGCGTTTGTTATTTTATTATCCTTAAGATTCTGATAATATTTATAATATTCATTTGAGCCCAAAGAGGATGTAAGTTTCTGATTTTCTTGTGCTTTTATATCTTTTTCCTTTTGTCCCAGAAGAAATAACTCCTCTGTTATCTCTTTTCCATCAGATAATCGCTTGTCTAATGGTATTTTGTTAAATTTTTTAATTAAGTCTGGTTCTTTTATTTTAAAATCTTTTTCTAGTTGTTCTTTCTTCTCGGGTGACAAGGCTGATAGAGCATTTTGATATTTATTTTTCCATTTTTTGAGAATTTGGACCTGTGCTTTATAAAGTTGATCATTCTCATCTTTAATCAGTTTTTCAACCAGTAATTTTGTACGAGCGAAATTGCCAGTTGCAATATTTCTAGCTTTCATAGCTATATGTTTAAAAGCAAGTTGTATAGATGGATATGTAATAAAGTATTCGGCTTCATTTATAAACGACATATCATTATTTAAGTCAAGAAATATTTCATTATTTATAATTTGTTTAGTTTTAAAATTAAATACTTCTTCTGTTGGGAGATTTGTCAAACCACCATTTTTTTTTGATAAATAAGTATATAATGTTTTTAGCTGCTTATTTATACTACCTTCGTGTGTTAAAATGTTAGCGCTAACTTTGTTAGTAAGTGGTTGTTCTGGAACTTTACCTAAAATTGGATGAAAGTATATTAAACATTGCTGAATATAAATATCCTTATATTTTAGAACAGTTGGTTCTATTAAGTTAGCATCAAGCATCTCAAATTCATAAGCATACGTTAGAAAATCATTTATTATCTCTTCTGGCTTGTACAAAGAAAACCAAGGGATCATATAATATTCTTCATTATATATACTTGGTTGATCAATGTCAGATTGTGTTATATTCCTCAAATCAGTTGCAGTAAATGTATTATTTTGTAATTTATCTTTGTGGATAGCAAGTAGAAACATTATAACTCCTTTTTTATTGTTTTACTCCCTGCTAAATATATAAATTTAAAGTATAATTTGATATGGGGTGTATTTAATAAGAGGCAATAATTTTTAATAGTTGCAACAGCCCCTTTCAAGGCTTAAACATAGCTACTGTACAGGGCAATTGCATTAAAATATTTTTTGCTAGAATCCTTTGTTTATAATAGTTTTAACTTCTTTACAAGATCAATACAAGCAGTTTCAGATCTCCTAAAATTAACTGATTATGATTAAAATGACGCTTTATTATTTATAGCTTCGTTAAATAAGCTGTATTTATAGGCATTTTAGGTGGACACTCTACCAAAAATAGTAACTTTACTGGTTATAACCGTAAAATAATAAGGTTGTCAAGACATTTTTAATGCAATTGCCCTGAGCTACTGTAACGCTGTTATTGGCTAAAATTATAGTTGAAGAATATACATTTGTGGAAGTTTATATGATAATTCTCTTAGGCAAGTTTATTTTGAAGAAATTAGGACTCTATATGCTAAAAACTAAAAGCTTAACTCCGTTACAAAACGATATTATCATAAATAAAGCTACAGAAAAGTCTTTTACTGGTAGATATAATGAACTAGATTGTGAAGGAACTTATATTTGTAGGAATTGTGCTACACCATTGTTTAAATCAGATAGTAAGTTTATATCAAGTTGTGGCTGGCCTAGTTATGATATTCATATCGCTGATAATGTAAAGCAACTACCCGATAGAGATGGTCGTAGAATAGAGATCTTATGTAATAGTTGTGATGGACATTTAGGACATATTTTCCATGGTGAAGGCTATACTCAGCTAAATACTCGATACTGTGTAAACTCAGCGTCTGTGGATTTTATACCGTTTAGAGGTTTTGGTGAAACAGAAGAAATTATATTAGCAGCAGGGTGTTTTTGGGGTGTGGAATATTACTTTAAAAAATTAGATGGAATACTCCTTGCGGAATCCGGCTATTGTGGTGGTGATCAGCCATATCCTAATTATAAAAGAGTTTGTGATGGTGATACAGGATATCTAGAAGTAGTCAGAGTTATATTTGATAAGGATAAATTGTCTCTAGATGACGTTTTAAAATATTTCTTTGAAATACATGATTTTGAACAAGTAGATGGCCAAGGTCCAGATATAGGAGAACAATATAAATCTGCAATTTTCTACTATACTGATACGCAAAGACAGATAGCAATAAATATTAAAAAAACATTAAATGATAAAGGCTATAATGTAACTACTAAAATTATAGAAGTAAAGCCTTTTTATATTGCTGAGGATTATCATCTGGATTACTATTTTAAAAAAGGCTCATTACCGTATTGTCATACTCATAAAAAAATATTTTAACTTTTTGGAAATAGTATGTTCTTATGATAAGTAGCCTAGCCAAACTTCCTGTTAACTTAAAAATTTATAGTATTTTATAGTTCATTTGCTTATATTTTTTATTATCTATACCAATTTTATAACAGCTTAGAAGTAAAGTAATGGCTATTGATATAGATTTAAACATTAATTTTACGTTACCAAAGCTATAAAATATTTAAGTTTTTAAAAATAAATAATATTTGAAAGAAAAATTTGATTTTTATTAATTTTTATTTATTATATAAATAGTTTTAAAATGTAATTTAATGTTTGAAATTGGAGATAAAGCATATAATGAGTACATGGAAAATAGATATATATAGAGAATACGGAGACCGTTATGGTAAAAAAGGTTTAATATATAAGGTAAAACAGGATTTTAACGGAATTTCTTCATATTTCACTAAACTTGATTTAAGCAATAATAACTTAGCTTCCTTATTTCAGTTTAATGGACCTATTATGAACTATACAGGCGATGAGAGTCTTATGTGGTGTAGAGAGGGGAGAGGCTTGAACTTTCCATTTAAAAAAATGACGCCTGAAATAAGTGAATTAATAAAGGCTATTCCGTCACATATCACTAAACTTGATCTAAGCAATAATAGCTTATATTCCATAGAATGTGAAGGGTTATGTGAGATCTTTAAACTTATTCCAAGAAGTGTCACTGAACTTGATTTAAGCTATAATGGTCTTCTGCAAGAGTATCTTAAGGAGTTACCGGATATTATTGCAGGTCTTCCAAATCTTGAGAAGCTTTCCTTAAAAGAGAATATCCCTGATAATATCGGAGAACATAACTTTCTAAGCTTATTTGATGATTATAATGGTAATAGGCTAAAAGATCTGAATACTCTATATGAAAAATTACAAGAGAAAGCAACAGTTGTCGAGCTAAACTCAGTATTACAGCCCCACTATTTAAAAAGAGTTGAAGTTATAAGTCATACGCGAAAAGATAAACCACCAATTGAAGATTGGGCTCAATATCTACAATATCCTAGCCACCCTTCTTGCAGAGTGAATTCAAATTTGGATTATCGGCAGACCAATAACTCACCAACTAAATGCATAAGCAACCTCTCACCACAAGACCAGCAACTTGCGAAAGATAGACGTAACAAGGAAGAGAGTGAGTACCAAAAAATCTCAGAAGATTGTATAAAATTAATAATTTTAAAAAAAATATATCACGGATTAGCTGCTGGAAGTACAGCTTGGTTTAAAGGCCGCAGTGGCATAAATATCGATCGTATAAATTTACAGGAATTTTTAAGTTATGCACACGCCAATCCAAATTCTAGATCAGCAAAAGCGCTGGAACTTTATAACAAGCACTATTATAATAACTCAACAGCTTCTCCTAAGTTAACGTTAATTAAAGATATTCATGATTATTCGCATAGAAAATCAGGTCTATTGAAATGGTCAAAAAGCAACAAATCTTGGAAAAATGAATTAGATCAAGCTAAGTTTGAAAACTATATTGACAAAAATCCAAAATCTAGGACAGCAAAGATAGTTACTCAATTGTATCGTGACTGTCTTGATAAGGATACCGACAGTAGACAGTGGAGAGAGTTGGAGAAGAAATCACGAAAGTTTTAGTATTTAAGTTAATTTGCAATTTTCGGAACTACTACATATTATATGGCTTTGCAGATGACTGTTTCAAAAATAGTTCGTTTTTTATTACCAAAAATATCACCAATGACGAAATTATAAATCCTAATTGTTGGATTGGTATCTCTACCATAAGCTCTGTGGTTGAGTAAAAACTAAGTATAACTCCACCAATACCAGCTATAGCGAATTTGGTTAATCTATTTATAGCGTTACCAGCAGCAAAGCCTTCTTTGAGTAAGTCTATAATTTTTGAAGTTAATGTAATATTTACCAAAGCAAAGCAAGCTGTTGCAATAGTATTTAATAATACAAAAACATAGACGTTATTAAGTATATAAGAGCATATTAGATTAATTATTATAACAACTGTAGATATAACATATCCTGAAAAAATAATGTTATTTTGATTATATGGAGTTATATTCTTCTTTATATAGTAGCTTGCAAAGACTATACCCAAAATATTAGTCGCAAATAAAATACAGTATTGTAAATATCCTAAATTAAAATATTCTATAATAAGGTTTGATGATGTATTTATAAAGCTAAATAGCGCTCCAAAACATAGTCCAGCACCAATAGCTCCTAAAATAAAAGGTATATTTCTGGTGTGTTTTATATATACGTAAAAACTTTGTAATAAACTTGCTGATCTGTTCTGTGGCTTGTGAGTTTCTGGCATTATAAATGTCAAGCATAACAAAACTACACCATATAGAGTTAAAAAATGAAATATATTTTGCCATTGACCAGTTGTATAAATAATAAGGCTACCAATTATAGGCGAAATCATAGGTGCTATCATAAATACCATAACCATAGTTGCCATCATCTTGATTAATTTTTGCCCACGGTAGCAATCTTTTAATATAGCCATAGCAGCTACAGCAGCAGGAGAGTCGCCAAGACCTTGGATAAATCTCATAAAAGTTAAAGTTTCAAAGTCTGAGCTTAATGAACATAAGATAGTACTAATTGTATATATTAACATACCTAAAATAAGTATTTTTTTGCGACCATATCTGTCTGATAATGCTCCCCATATCAGCATACCTACACCAAACCCAACAAGATATGTAGATACTGTAATTGTCATTTTACTTACATCTATATTAAAAAAATCACTTATGTTACCAAAAGCAGGAATATAAGTATCAATAGCAAAAGGAGGTAAAGCAACGAAGATAACTATAAAAAATATTAAATATTTACTACCTTTTCTAAGTTTCATACTGATAGGAAAAATTATTGTAATTTTGATAAACTATTTTAACAGATAGTACTTATCAAAAATTAAAAATTATAGAAAATAAAGAAAAAAGAAAAGTTAAGCTTTAGCTTTTGCGATAGCTGCTTCAATATTAGAATATTCAGTATAGCCACCGATTATAGTAGTGTTACTGTCATCGGCTTTTTTAGCAGGGGCAATAACTAGGAAAGGTGTGCCTTGGATTTCTAAGTCTTTAAAGCCCATCTCCAAAGTATCTTGTAGATGCTCAGAAATTTTATTATTTTTAATTACTTGTTTAACTTTAGTTATATCAGCGCCAGCACTTTTTGCTACATTATCAATAGTTGAATTTTTAAGTTTACCTTCATCTTCACCAGTAGCAAATATACCATTATGATACTTAACATAAGCCTTAGCACCATAAATTTTGTATATAGCAGTGCCTACTTCAGCGGCATATTCAGAAGCAGGAGCTCTTTGGCCAAAGATAGGAAATTCTACAAACGCAATTTGTACATCTTTATGATTTACTATTGCTTTTTCAATTTCTGGTGCAACCTTCGAGCAATACATACATTGATAATCAAAAAACTCATAGATAACTACAGCAGGATCTTTTATATCTGTTTTAGGTGTTAAATCCGAGTTGTATATACTATCTTTGACCTTTAAGAAACTAGTAACTTGTTCAGTGCTCATTTTTTGCATCAAACTATCACGTAGTTCTTTCATACTATTATCGATAGTTTTTTGAGAAATAGCGGGCTTTTTACCATTGATTGCATCTTCAAACCCAGCTATAACTTTATCAGAGTTAAAGCTGTAATCTTTTAGATTAGGATCTTGAGTAATGTGCGAACCCATACCATAACCAATTGTATAGCTAGCATCTGATTTAACGTTATCCAGATTAGATTCATTTGCAGTAGATGCACTTATAGCTACCGAAGATGTAGTTTCATCATTATTATCGCTACTTCCAGAGCATGCTACTAGACTAGTAGTTATAATTGCAACTGCTAATGCTTTTAAAAGTTTTTTCTTAGTCATTATAATTTTACTCCTTAACCAATATGGTTACTTAGTTTGACTTGCTACTTGTTCAGCTGAAGCTGTACCTGCTAATTGTGTTTTCTCAGGTTGTGCTTGTACTACATCATCACTTGCTTGAGTAGGTTTATTATTAGTTACTTCTTGTTTTTGGGTTTCAACAGCTGCCTTTTGTTTAGCTATAGCTTGTTTTTGGAATTCAACCATTGCATTTTGCATTTGTTCAGGAGTTAATCTAGCATCCTTACCTAGAATACCATCTTTTAGACCATTTACTATTTGTTCATTATCTGCAGAAATATTGCTTTGAGCCATTTGTGTTTGAAGAGTTTTACCCATAGAGTAACCTACAGAATAACTAATATCATCTTTGTTGTCAGCAGCAAAGCTACTTCCTACTAGGGCACCTGCTAATATAGGGGCTATAATTAAAGTTTTAGCTAATTTCATTATTTTATTTTCTCCCATTGTTTGAAATTTTTTTAGTAACTTTAAAATCATTCTAACAAACTATATGGATAATCCCAACTTTTATATGGATGATTTTTGTTTATTATATAGTTTATTTATAGCCCAATCGATATGCTCCAAAATTAGAAAATTATCTAAATATTCGGCTCTTTTGTTTTTTAAAGCTAATAAATTTTCGTGTTTATATGGTGAGTTACCTATGGCTATAGAAATATTTCTTATCCAAGCATCATAACCAATTCTACGAATAGCCGAACCTTGTGTATAGTTGTCAAAGTCTTCTTTAGACCATGAAAAAAGCTCAAGTAAAGGTCTATTTACTAAAAAATTTCTTTGTTGAAAATCTTGTTCAGTCGTCACAGGTGCTTGATTATTAAAAGGACAGACCAACTGACAATCATCACAACCATAAATTCTAGTACCTATTTTATCTCTAAACTCTAGAGGTATAGCTCCTTTATTCTCTATAGTTAGATAAGATATGCATTTACGTGAGTCGATCATTTTATTGGGCAAAATTGCTCCTGTTGGACAAAGCTTAATACATGCTTGACACTTTCCACATTCATTTAATTTAGGATCTGTATTTGGTAATTTAGACAAATCTAAATTACTATATATAACTCCAATAAAGAAAAAAGATCCTTGTTCTTTGTTCATTAGCATTGAATTTTTACCAATCCAGCCAAGACCAGCTTTTTCAGCTAGTGGTTTTTCTAATACTGGTGCACTATCTGTAAATACTCTAAACTGGTGATCGCTTGTAATTTTATCTATATATTCTCCTAGTTTTTGTAGCTTTTTTTTCATTACCTTATGGTAATCTCTACCATGAGCATATATAGAAATTTCAGCTATTTCGGAAGGTGTTCTTAGACGCTTTACTTCAGTCTTTGTGGAAATAGAGCGATTAAGATAATTAAGAGTAGCTACTATAACACTATTTGTACCAGGAACTAGCTGATCAGGAATAAAACGCTTTTGACCATGCTTAACCATATAATCAAGCTCAGCATAGTAGCCATTTTCTATCCATTTATTGTAGTAAGGAATATATTCTGATAAATCACAATCAGCTTTTGATAATGATGATAAGCCTAACTCATTTACAGCATAATTTTTAACTTTTTGCCATTGCTCTAAAGTTAGTTCCAGTTTCATAATTACATAATTAGCTATCTTTGCGTTTGATATCCCAAAGTTTTTCTAAAGCGTAAAGCTCTCTTGTTTCCTCAAGCATTATATGAGTAACTATATCGCCAATATCGACTAATACCCAGTCAGCTTTATTATTACCTTCTACGCCTAATATGGAAATAGAGTTTTTTTTAAGCTCTTGCTCTAAATGTTTAGCTAATGCTCTGGCATGTGTAGTAGAAGAAGCAGTACAAATAACAATTTTATCCATCATATCAGTTAAATGTTCAACATCTATAGCTTGGATATTTATACCTTTTAAATCATCTAAAGCTTCTATAGTTACGTCTAGTCTTTGGTTTGTAGTCATAAAAAATAATATTGTATAATTTAAAGCTAAGATTATAACATAACTTACTGTAAATAGTGGTATCATGACAGTACTAAACAATAGGAGAGACTCAAATGAATAAAAAAGGCTTATTTGTATTTTTTTCTTTAGTAATATTGATCGCTGTAGCATTATTATTATTCTACAAATTTTCTATTTGGTATGAGCAAGCATTAGGATCTATCTTCTCGTATATAGTTATGGTCAGCTTTGTTTTACTTGTTTTTAGTCCATTTAGATTTATCAAAGATAATAAAGCTAATATTAGTGTTAGCAGCTATATTAAATATCTTGGGTACACACTTTTGTATATAGTTAAATTTGTAGCTAGTATTGTAAAACAAATAGTACTCACTGTTTTATATATAGTTTCTAAACTTTTCTCTACAAAAAATAAAGAACCTTCTTAAAAAAAACTTTAAATGCAATATACATCCGAGCAACAAAAAATCATACAGCATGACATATCTAGTCATGCAATAGTTTCAGCAGTAGCAGGAAGTGGTAAGACCCAAACACTTATAGCAAGAATAGAGTATTTATTAGCTAAGGGCATTCCAGCAAATAAAATACTTGTTCTTATGTATAATAAATCAGCGCAATTAGATTTTGCAAACAGATTAAAAAAAGTTTTATCTGCTGAGAAATCAAAATATATAAATGTACGTACAATGCATTCTTTAGGTAATAGCTTTTTACAAGCTTTTGCTAAAGCAGGATATATTGAATTTAATAAAATTCTCAAAGATTATGAGGTTGATAGTATTTTATTAAATTTAATTAAAAACTACCAAAAAAATTTAAAATCATTAAAGAGATAGATAGTGATAGGGTAGAAGCTTTTAAAGAATATATTTCTATTTTAAAATCTGATCTTTGCTTAAATAATAAAAAGCTAACAAGTTTAAACCCTAAAGAAAAAAAACTTTTGGATAAAATATTTGTTGAATTTAACAAGCAATGTGAAAAGTTAAAAGCTATCACATACGACGATATGATTTATCTTCCAGCAAAATTTTTTGAGAAAAATAAAACAAATATCTCACGAGCTAATAATTTATATTCACATATCATTATTGATGAGTACCAAGATATAAACCCTATACAGCAATTTTTTTTAAAGTGTCTGGTAGGCGATAATACCTACATCATGGCAGTAGGGGATGTTGATCAAACTATATATCAATGGCGTGGATCAACTCCATACTATATGTTAGAGGGCTTCAAAAATGACTTTAAAAAA
This sequence comes from Allofrancisella inopinata, assembly GCF_012222965.1. Lineage (NCBI taxonomy): Bacteria > Pseudomonadati > Pseudomonadota > Gammaproteobacteria > Thiotrichales > Francisellaceae > Allofrancisella > Allofrancisella inopinata. The sequence continues at coordinate 775,374 of NZ_CP038241.1, forward strand.
GTCAAACAATATCACCTTTCATATACGTTTCGCTATGGTGATTTAATATCACTTATGGCTAATAACATTATAACTAATAATAAAAAACGTCACGACAACCTATGTATTACTTATCCAAAGTTAGATAGAACTACAAATATTAGTATTTTAGATAATAGCGATAAAGCTGTGTTAAAACTAAAAGCTTTAATTGAACTGGGAATCAACGCAAGTGACATCGCTATATTAGTTAGAAAATATAATTCAACAACCGTTTTTGAATTAAGTTGTTTATATAATGATTTGCCATATCATGTGGTTGCTGATAAGGACATTTTTAGTGAAAATATATTTAAAGCTATTTATGGCTATCTAATGCTTTTAAATAAAGGCTATGGCTTCGAAAAACATATTATAGATCAACGTATAGAATTTATAAAGGCTATGCTTGACTATCCATCTTTATACCTTAAAAAAGAGCAAAAACAAACTCTAGCTATAAAAATTGCTAAAGATATTGATCAAGCTACAAGTTTAATCATAGAGTTAAGCAAAAACGTTGATAAATCTTTTAAAGAAAAAAATATCCTTGCTGTAGCACACTGTTGGCGAACTATTTTTAATAATACACGTGCAAAAAAACCAGGTAAAGCCATAAACTTCATATTTGAAACGCTAGAACTAGAAAAGCTTATATCTAAAGTCTCAGCAGAGACATATTCTAGTAGATCAAAACTGCAGATAATAGAGGGAATATCCAGCTTTGCTAAAAGTAACAAAGAAACTCTTAATGTATTCATAGATCTTTTATATGAATTATATCTAAAATCTACTCAACAAGGACTTAATGTTACTAATCCTAATCAGGTTCAAATAATGTCTATGCATAAAGCAAAGGGTTTAGAGTGGGATTACGTAGTTATCCATGATGCTACAGAAGGAGGCTTTTTTGGTGAAAACAACTCAAAAATTTCTGATGAAGTTTTAGAAGAAGAGCGAAGGCTTTTTTACGTGGCTATTACAAGAGTGAAAAAACATCTTTTTATAGTAACAGCAGATGATATTGACAGGCTTTCTGCATGGTATAAAGTAAAAAATAATACCTATCCAAAAGATTTAAAGTGTAAAAATAGTCTAAGGTTTTTATATGAAAGTAATTTAGCTGAATGCGAAAACTACTTAAGTAACTTAAATCAATTAGAAAAAGAGAATATAAAGAATAGGATTTTTAAGAGATATCATTTGAGCAGGGACATGTTGACAGAATTTTAGTAGGATACAAAGTCTAATTTTGTTAAACTATAGTGGTTTTTGACAAAACTTACATTATAATTTTTCACTAACTCCTATATGCTTCATCCCAATTACCGGTTAAACCAGCTACTTCATATTCTGTTACACGATTTTCAAAGAAATTGGTATGATCAGCACCATTTAGAATCCACTCTAACCAAGTTAAAGGGTTTTTTTCTATATTATATATTTCTTTAAGTCCTAATTGCGTGAGGCGTCTATCTGTAATATGGCGAATATACACCTTTACTTCATCAGCATTTAGTCCTTCAATAGTTCCTAACTCATATGCTAAGTCAATAAATTTATCTTCTAACTCTACAGCTTTGCTAGCCATTAGGTAGATTTCTTTTTTAAAGTCGTTATCAACAATATAAGGATTTTCTTGGCAATAAATTCTAAATAAAGCGGCATTACCCTCTACATGCATAGATTCATCACGTATAGACCATTCAACTACTTTACCCATACCTTTCATTTTTCCAAAGCGCTGGAAGTTTAGCAGCATAGCAAAAGAAGCAAACAAAGCAACCCCTTCATTAAACACAGTTTTAGCTAAACACAGTCCTAAACCGCGACGAGTAGTTGGATCAGCATCCATCATAAAGTCAATTTTATCTGTCATTGCTTTGTACTCTAAAAAAGCATGGTATTCTGAATCAGGTAGCCCTAAAGTATCGTTAAGTAAAGCATATGCTCTTTGGTGGATACCTTCTCTAGCTGCAAAAGAGCCTAGCATATTTCTAACTTCATTATTTTTAAATGCTGGTATAAATTGATCATAATAGTTTTGACCAACTGCAACATCTGACTGAGTGAAAAGCCTTAGAATATTTGTAATATATTCTTTTTCTACTTTTGAGATTTTGCCATTTTTCCAGTCTGTAACATCCTCTGACAAGTCAATTTCATCTTCAATCCAGTGAGCTTTTTCGTGTTTAACTGTTAGATCAACAGCCCAAGGGTAGCTAAAAGGTTTGTATGTCTTTGAGAAAGTTGTAAGTGAAGATCCTTTAACCCTTGCGATTACCTCGCCAGCTCGAGTCATTAGGTTATCGTATCCACCGATGTGAACACCACCTACAAAAATTTGCGGAACAGTCCTAACATGTTCTTCTACTAATAGAATATTCTTATTTACTTCATCATAGAATTTAGCTCTTTCGATATCGTCATCAAGGGTAATTTGTGTAAAAGAAATATCATTAGCGCCAAACCAGCTTTTTGCTAAATCACAGAAAGGGCAATTAGTTTTTGTATATATTTTTACTTCCACATTACTACCTATTTTTTACCTAAAATCTTACTTGCATTAGCCTGTAAATCTGTAAAGCCACCAATATGCTCATTATCTATAAAAATTTGGGGTACTGTTTTAATATGTGATTTGACCTTACCACTTTGATTCATTTTATCGTAAAAGTCATTACGTTCTTGATTATTATCAAGAGTGATTTCTTCATAACTAATACCATTTTGATCGAACCATTGTTTTGCTCCAGTACAAAATGGGCAGCCAGTTTTAGTATACATTTTAACGTTCATAGATTTATCCTTCACATGCGATACATTCACTTTCAGATTGTTTAACTTCTGAAAACTCTACAAGCCTTTGTTTTTCTACTTTTTTAGAAATATTTTCAGCTCTATTTGAAGTTTCTGTTCTTAAATAATATAAACCTTTACAACCATATTTCCAAGCATTAAAGTGCACTTTATGTAAATATGCTCTAGATGCTCCAGCAGGAAAAAACACATTTAAAGATTGACCTTGACATAGATATTTTTGACGTGCACCACCTAAATACACTAGCCAGTCTTGATCCATCTCAATAGCAGTTTTAAATACCTTTTTTATTTCTTTGCTTAAGAAATCTAGTTGTTGCACAGAACCCCCATTGGTTATAATTTCTGACCAAACTTCTTCTGTATTTTTGCCTAGTTTCTCTAGTTCTTGCTCCAAATATTTGTTTTTATTTAAATGAGAACCAACTCTAGTTCTAGATGTAAAAGCATTAGCTTTCCAAGGTTCTATACTAGGGGAAGTATTTAGTATTAAGGAGCTATTGGCGTTAGGAGCAATCGCAAGTAAATGAGCGTTTCTACGCTCAGTTCCTACCATGTCAGGAGCTTCACCTTTTTCTCTACCTAACTCTAAAGTTTCCTCAACAGCTTGTTCTTTTATTCTTTTGAAAATTTCTTCATTTATTTCTTCAGCTTCTTTGGATTCAAATGGTACTCTATGCATCTGCAAATAAGAATGAAAGCCCATAGCCCCAAGCCCTAGGCTTCTTTCACGAGAAGCGCTGTATCTAGCTTTAGATATTTCATCACCAGCATGATCTATAAAAAACTGTAAAACGTTATCTAAAAACCTAATTAGATCTTTAATTAGAGTTGTGTCTTTCCATTCATCATATTTTTCTAAATTTACAGAAGATAAGCAACAAACAGCAGTACGTTTTTCATCTGTTACAAGGTGAATTTCATTACATAAATTTGAACCTTTGATAGTTAGTCCAAGCTCTTTTTGAGCTTTTGGTAATGCTCTATTAGCAGTATCAATAAAGTTTAAATACGGTTCACCAGTACGGTAACGAGTTTCTAATATAGTTTCCCAAAGCTTACGGGCTTTGATTATATCTCTAACTGATCTATCATCAGGGTCAACTAGTTTCCAGTTATCATTGTTAGCAACTGCTTGCATAAATTCATCAGTTAGGTTTACAGCATGATGTAAGTTTAGACACTTTCTATTTACATCACCAGTAGGTACACGAATACTTAAGAACTCAACTATATCAGGGTGAGATATATCCATATATGCTGCGTACGAGCCTTTACGAGTTTTACCTTGACGATACGCAACCATATCAGCATCTACAGTATGCATGAAAGGTATAGGTCCAGGAGCCTTATCAGAAACAGATCTAACTCTTGACCAGTGACCACCAACACCACCACCTTTTACAGATAACCATCTTAATTCAGATGAATGCTCTATTAACCCTTCTAAGGAATCTGGTACATAAGACAAAAAACAACTAATAGGTAAAGATTTGACTTTAGCCCCAGGAAGTGGAGCATTTGATAATACAGGGGAAGCAAACATAAACCAACCGTTAGATGCAGCATTATATATACGTTGTGCTAAGTTGCTATCACCAAAAGAGTATGCTATAGCAGCTCTAGCAAAAGCATACTGAGGAGATGGTTCATTCTCTAAGCAATAATAGTTAGTAAGTAATTGTTGAGCTTGTAGAGAAAGCTCTTGGTCTTTTGAGACATCTATATGTATGCCTAGATAATTTTCTTTAGCCATAATAAACCTTATTAATAAACTAACAAATAAATTAAATCTATACTAAATAAGTATAATTGATATTTTATTATTAGAATTCTACCAACTTTTTAGGATTTTAAAATAGCAAAAAAGGAAATATTATCCTTGACATTACTAGAGGTGTTTTAAGAGCTAGATAATATAAAGGGTTAAGAAGATTAGTAAAAAATTATTTAGCTAAAATAGTTGTTGCTGCTTTATTTAAATCTTTAACAGCATCTATTGAAACTTGTAAATTTTTTCTTTCTACATCTGAAATTTCTACTTCTATAGCTCTAACACCATTTGCTGAAATTTCAGTAGGAACACCCACAAATAAGTCTTCTTTAAGACCATACATACCAGCTTTTACTTTAGTTGCACATGGTAGAATCATTTTTTTATCTCTTAAGTAGCTTTCTGCCATTTGGATGCCAGCAGCAGCTGGAGCGTAGTATGCTGAACCTGTTTTTAGCAAAGCAACAATTTCACCACCACCATTTCTAGTTCTTGCAACTATAGCATCTAGTCTTTCTTGTGTAAGTTTACCTTCTTGTACTAGACGCTCAAGTGAAACACCAGCTACATTAGACATCTTTGTAAGAGGAACCATAGTGTCGCCATGCCCACCCATTACGTAAGCTTGAACTTGTTGAACAGATACATTTAGCTCTTCTGCTAAGAAAGTTCTAAATCTAGCAGAATCTAGTACACCAGCCATGCCTACTATTTTGTTATCTGGGATGCCAGAGAATTTTTGTAGCATATTAACCATAATATCTAAAGGATTTGTAATACAGATCACAAACGCGTTAGGACAGTTGTGTTTGATACCTTCACCAACAGCTTGCATAACTTTTATGTTTATGCCAAGAAGATCATCACGAGACATACCTGGCTTTCTTGGCACACCTGCAGTTACTATAACTACATCAGAGTTTTCTAAATCTCTATAATCATTTGTTCCTTTAACTTTAAAGTCTATTCCCTCAATCGGGCATGTTTGTGCTAGATCTAGAGCTTTACCTTGAGGCATACCTTCAGCGATATCAAATAAAACAACATCACCAAGTTGTTTGATAAGTGCCAAGTGAGCTAAAGTTCCACCAATATGACCTGCACCAATAAGAGCAATTTTCTTTCTAGACATTAAATCTCCTTTATATTTTTAGTTAAATAAAACAAACAGATTATAACATAATACGCTGTTAAGTTAACAAATTAAAGTTTTGCTAAAATTTATATTTACAAGTATAATATAAACATATAATGTGTATCTTAGAGTAAAGAGTGATCTTACTAAAGCATGTTAAAAAAATACATAAATAATATAGGGTTTTGTCTGGGCGTAATCGGCTTAGCACTGTTTGTGTTTGGGCTAGTTGAGAAAGGTATTTTTGAGAAAAATGTGGTGATACTATATGCCACACTTTTGATGTTTGTAGCAGCATTGATTCAAAAGGAACAATTTTTTACAGGTTTGGAAGGTATTGCACTTGTAATAAGTGCAATAGTGGTGTTTTATCAAGCTCCCCAGGTTTATAATTTAACTGTTTTTGTTAGTTTAATTTTTGTGTTTGCTATTTGGTATTTTGCTAGGCATAAACTAAATTTTGCTAGAATTTGTGCATTTATTGGTTTAGTTTGCTTATGTTTGGGGATCGTACTAGCCAGAAATGAATTTATGGTAATTTGTGGTATATTCTTGTCTGTTTATGCAGTTTTTTCTATACGACAAGGTTTTACTGTGAGCTGGATTTTTTTAGCACTAAACATATTATTTGCCTTAGTTGCAATAATTTCTTTGTATGGACTTTATTAGCAAAATATAATTTCAAAAGGGAATTTATATTTTATGAGAAAATTATCGTTTTTAGATAGGGTTATAGAAGAGCTTGATAGCTACGCAAAATTTACAAAGGCTAAAGTTAGTCCCACTAGAAAGTCTCCTAGTAAAAACATATATGATCAACAGTTAACCCAAGCAGAAAAAAAACATTCAGCAGGTCTAATGAGAGTTGACTACACCGGAGAGATGTGTGCTCAAGGTTTATATCGTGGGCAAGCTGCAGTAGCTAAATCAGTAGAAACAAAGACCTATTTATATCAAGCTGCTGATGAAGAGTATGATCATTTAGCTTGGTGTGGCGAGAGATTACAGGAGTTAGGTGCAAAACCAAGTTTACTTAATCCTTTTTGGTATTGGGCATCATTTGGTATAGGGGTTACAGCTGGGGCTATAAGTGATAGTTTAAGCTATGGTTTTGTAGTAGAAACAGAAAAACAAGTAATGAAACATTTGGATTCACATCTAAAAAATTTACCTGTAAATGATAATCGCTCACGTGAAATCTTAAAACAGATGTATCTTGACGAGGCACAACATGCTGTAGAGGCGGAGAAAGCAGGGGGAAAGAAACTTCCTAAACCTGTCAGAATTATAATGAAACTCCAGTCAAAAGTTATGACTACCTTGGCTTATAGGTTTTAGTAGTTATTGTGTGATAGCTGGAAATATTTGACTTGTTTTTCGAGTTATGCTTATGCTTGCAGAGGTTTTCCCTTACCACCCGCTCTAACTATCGCACGAGATATTTTTTGGTGACCATTGTGGCGAGCAATAGATAAAGGAGTATCTGTATTTGTACCTTTGTTTACCTCAATTTCAGGATGTCTCAATAGCTCAATAACTATTTCTGTGTGGCCCTTTTGGCAAGCAATATATAAAGGAGTAACACCTTTTTTTGTATATTTGTTTACATCAATTCCACCATGTTTTAATAGCTTACTAACTATTTCTGTGTGGCCATTTCGGCAAGCAATATATAAAAAATCAGTATTACAATGATATCCTTTGCTACAAATTTTTTTAAATAGCATCTCCTTATAACCGCGGTCATTATATATGTTGTCAGCATAAGTTGCTTCAATCTTTTTTAGAGAAACTTCAATAATCCTCATATATGCAGATTTTTCTAAATTGTTCTCTAATGACGGCATATTATTATTAAAATGTATTTCCGTTGGCTCATTCAGATTTTCTTCTCTTCGTAATATGTGTTTTTCATCTGCAATAAAATTATAAAGCTTATTTATATCCATTGTTCTTACTTTATCTCTAGTATATATTGCACGCTTCTTATGATTTTTCCATTTAAAATAGCTACTTACATATCTATTTAACTGGTTGTATATTTCCAATTTAATTTTTTCAATCTTTTTTTGAAATTTAATCCGACAAGCGTTTTCATAAGCATCAATTTTATCGACTCCTATAGTAGGGCTAATATAGATTGATAAATTTAAAGCTAGGAGGCTATTTTGTTCTACATTAAAACCAAAAGCTTCAAAAATACCATTATTAACTAAACCATAAACATCAGTAAATGTTACGGCTTCAACTTTATTCTTCTGTAAATTGTTAGCATTATACAATTTTAATTTATAGCCACCAAGTAAATCAGATTTAATATTAAATGCAACCATATGATTAATACTAGATACCTTAATATAAGCACGAAACGGATATTTAGCAAACTTATCAACTAATAGTTTTAAGAAATCATAATAATCTAGTTTATTTCCAATAAAAGGGTAATTGTATATTTCCATCAATGGAGAAACCTTTTGATAAGTAACATTAGACTCTTGATCACCAAATATTCCTTGACTAACAACAGTTAATTCTTTATTTATAACAAATGGTGAAGTTTTTAATATATTTTGACCAAAATTTATACCCTCACCGTTAACTAAAGTATATTTAGCTTCATGGTAAGCAAGCAACCCATCTAAGAAAGCTCTTATTGAAATAACTAACTCATATATTTCTCTTTCTTGAACTATATGATTAGTAATAACCTGTCCAGCTAATTTGCGTTTAGGTAGTTGTCTTTCATAATTATGTACAGCGTTAATAAGGTCAGTTAATCTGGTATAGGTAATGCCATTAAACTGCTTATTTATAGTGACACTTGTAAGTAACTCTAATCTTTTATAAAAAGTCTTAAGATCATCAGCTAAATATGCTTGACCCCACATAGCAGCCATACCAAAACATAGACCTTTTGGCAAACCTAGAGCAGTATAATAATCACCCAAATGGCAATTTTTTGATATAATTTCTATATTTGAATATAGTATATCGTAAAAATTCATTAAAAATATTCTCCAAAAACGTATGTAATTATATATTTAAAGTAATTAAAAATTATCTCTAATATTTAATTAGCATTTTAACATTTATTTTCTATTAAAAAAACTTATATATAATAATAAAATAATAAAATTTCTATGTTGCATATAAATGAAGCAAGTAATTTTGTTTATGATATTTATTCTTTTGAGCTATGACTGTTCACTAGATTTTCGTAAGGAATTAAAGAAATTTGAAAAAGATAATTCTTAAAAGGTTATGGAATGCTTCGCTGATAAATTATAATTTTTAAGTTAAAATTAAATATTAAAATCATCATCAACTATCTCCTTAATTACAATACCAGCTATAGTTAGTCCAAATAAAGATGGCATATAACTAAGGGTACCATTTGTGGCTCTAGATCGACCTTGTTGGTTTGGTTGAGGTTCTTTAGGAGGTAATGGAGCTATACCTTTTTCAGTAGAGAATACAGTCTTTATACCTTTTTTGACTTTTTGTTTTTTTAGACGTGTTCTCATAGCACGAGCCAGAGCACAAACATCAGTTTTATAAATATCAGCAACCTTTATTTGCATAGGGTCTGTTTTGCCCCCAGCACCCATGCTTGATATCGTTTTTATTCCTAATTCATGTGATGCTTTTACTAAATTAACTTTAGCATTTAGAGTATCTATAGCATCTATTACATAATCATACTTTTCAGCAGTAAGTAGACTATATGTATTTTCAGAATTAATAAAAGTCTGCAAGGCGTTGACTTGACATTTAGGATTTATATCTAAAATTCTGTCATTCATAACCTCAACTTTAGGCCTACCAACTGTACTATGCAAAGCAATAAGTTGGCGATTGATATTAGAGGGGTCTACTATATCCATATCAATTATTGTTAGTTTTCCAACACCGGATCTAGCGAGTGCTTCAATAACAAAAGATCCTACGCCACCACATCCTGCTACAAAGATATTTGCAGTTTCTAGTTTTTCTAAACCTTTCGAGTTAACTAATATTCCAGTTCTTTCTGTAATTGCTTGTATCATAATTATATGTAAACCTTATTTAAGTCATCTATATATTTGTATGCAAAAAGATTGGCATATATCTCACCGGTTATATGATCAACCTTACCTATGCCTAAAACATCAGGTAGCCAATCTATACTTTTGGTTACTATTTTATCATTATCTAGAACAAAGCTGTCTACTATAGCATTAGATTTTGCTATGAAGCTGTCGTAGTTAAGAGGCGTCACAATGGAATCCTCTTTTAAGCTAAAAAGGAAGATAGGTGTTCTAGTCCTAGTTCCAAAATCAACAATATCAGCATTCTGTAACGTTTGTAAAAATTCACGGTCATGAAAAATTTTTTCACTTAACAGATCAAGCATGGAGTTATTACCTGTTGGTATACTATAATGAGAAGCAGAGTCTTGGTTTGGAAATTTTTTATATAAAGAACTACTAAAAATAGCTTCAGCTAAGACGGTATTTGGTAGATCTTTTTGGTTAAATACATTTGCAAGTGTGTAGTGCTTACCGTCTATATTACATTTAGATTGAGCAAAGGTTGAACATTTCATGTTAAAAAATCCTTTGTCAATGTCTTTAATGTTAATAGTTTTATCAGCGTTACTGTAATTTAAATAGCTCATCAAAGTATTTGCTACTAATGCTGGTTTTAGCATAGAGGTTATGATTTTACTATAGAGTTTATATGTTTTTGAATCATTGTTATCTATCATAAAACGTAGGGTAGTATTACTGATATCATATGCACCACTTAAACCAACTGCAGCCCTATACCTGTACAACTTTTCAAGTTTGCTAATACCATCGCAATTATATGTAGATTCTAAACATTTTGCTGTCCAGATGGAATATGGAGCACCTTCCGAGTAGCCAACAGAAAATAGATTTAGCCTTTTTGTATCACTTAGTTTGTATTTTTCCTTAATTACATTAGAGATATCATTAAGTAGATCTATAGCTGTATTTACAGTTTGCTGGGGGTATAGGACATATGGATGATAATTTTTATAATCATCTCCTTGACCTATATAATCAGGGGCTACAACTATATAGCCATTAGCAGCGTAAAGAGCTGCATAAATAGTATTAAGCATTAGGCTAGTTTTATTGTTTTTACCTAAGTTTGATGGAACTCCACTATTATCAAATACAGTAGGGTGATAGTATAGAACCACACCTTTCGGTTTTTCTGTATCTGGTAGTATGAGTAATCCAGAAACTTTAGAGGTAATTTTTCCACTAGCTGGAAAGGTATTTGTAGTTTTATACGAAATTTTATTAAGCTGTAAAGTTTTTATATCTTGTGAGTTAAGATGATCTATGTCCACATCTAATACCTGCATATTTTTTATATTTTTATCACAATCTTGTTTGGATAAATCTTTATTGCAGAAATATTTTGTTTTATAAGTGTTACTTACATCATTAACTTTCCAAACTTCAGACTTAACTATTTCAGAGTATCCAAAAGAGGATACTAAACTTAAAAAAAGTACTATCTTTTTATTCATGTTAAGTTGGCTATTAATCATAATATATGGTCTACATTTTAGCAGTAAGTTTTAAAGAAATCTTTAAGTATATTAGAGTAAATAAAGTTGACATAAGAATAATTAATAAGCAAAATTGTTAGCGTTAAATCAATAATCTTTTAAAATAAACATAAACCAATAAATGGAGAATGTAATTATGGTATTAGTAGGCAAAAAAGCACCAATTTTTAACGCACCAGCAGTATTAGGAAATGGTGAAATTGTAGATAACTATGATTTTGCAAAAGCGATCCAAGGTAAATATGCTGTAGTAGTATTTTACCCTTTGGATTTTACATTTGTTTGCCCATCTGAGTTAATAGCTTTAGATAAAAGAACAGCTAAACTAAAAGAGCTAGGTGTGGAAGTTGTTTCTGTATCTATAGACTCTCATTTTACGCATAATGCTTGGAGAAACACACCAATCAATGAGGGTGGTATTGGACCAGTTAGTTATACTATGGTTGCTGATATTAATCAAAAAATTGTAAAAGATTATGATGTCCAAGCTGAAGGTGGTATGGCGTTTAGAGGTACTTTTTTGATTGATAAACAAGGTGTAGTACGTCATCAAGTTGTTAATGACCTTCCATTAGGTAGAAATATGGATGAGGTTATAAGAATGGTTGAAGCTTTACAATTTCATGAGCAACATGGTGAAGTGTGTCCAGCTGGTTGGAATAAGGGTGACCAAGGCATGAAGGCTTCTCCAAAAGGCGTTGCTGAATATTTAGCTGGTCACCTTTCAGATCTATAGTCTAAACGTTTATTTTTTTCTTCTAAGAAAAACTTATTTATTTTCATAAATAAAGTACTAGAAATATCCTAGTGAGCTGTATAAATGAAAAAATTATTTTTAATTATAGGTATGCTAGTATTTAGCAACCTTGTTTATGCAGCTAATAATTATTCTGATAATAATCAAAAATCGCAACTTACAGAAGATCAGTCATCAATCGAAAATAAATCTGTAATAGATATAGTTGAGCAGCAAGAGGGAGAAACCTTTGTTCCAACTACAAGTGTTGATATAGGTAAAACTATATTAGATTACACTTACCTTAATAAGCTTAAGTTACCATATTACCAAGCTATAGATAATAATGTAATATTTTCACAAGCAATGATGAATACCCAGCAAGAAACTGCGGATCCTTTGTTTATAATGCTATCTCGCCAAAATGGTCTTTTAAAAGATGATTATCTTTATGCTGGGGGAACAGCTTCATTTTTACCTATGTGGGGTAGAAACAACACTAGCAACCAAAATTCAACTTCTATAAATAATTATAATTTTGAGTATTATATGGTAAGTACTCTAGGTGATTGGACTTCTGTTTTTGCATCTGTAAACGTTTATACTGATAATGGTGATTGGAATGTAAATCCTGGTGGCATTTATTTTCTTTTAGGAGATTTAAAGCGTTTACCAGTATTTACATATGCTGCACTTTCTACGGTTAATTTTGGTAATTTTGATGAAACTACTAACTTTATACCAACACTTACTAGAATATACTTTATGCAATCTGGTGGTAATGTGAACTTATCGTATAATAAGGATGGTTTGCAGGCAAACGTAGTGTTTTTAGCGCCTTCTCAGAACCAATTTTTGCAAGTTGCAAATGCTTACAATGGTAATGCAAAACTTGGCTTTTCTGTAAATATGAAATACACATATGACTTAAATACAGTAGGTGATTACTGGTATTTTGGCTCAGCTTACTCAAATGTCTCAGGTTTTACAAATAAAAACAATGACAACGTGGGAGTTGTGGACTTTAACTTTGGAGTTAGTGTTAGTGACTTAGAATTTATGAGTGAATTTATTTTTACCGATAAAGGAGTAGATAAAACTACAGATGTTTCTGGATCTTTTAACTTAAAAGAAGGATTTTATACCTCATTATTTCCAAATTTAAATACAAATAATTTCTTATCATCTGGTGGGCAAGTATATTCATGGTCATCACAGTTAAATTACACAACAAAGTTTTACAATAAAGATCTAGTACCATATATTAGTTATTCTCAACTACAGCAATCTAGTACTAACTATGCAGCTATTATAGATACAGGATTTAGATATAACACCTTTGCAGATGCTTGGCTTGGTTTTAGTTATAGTTATATTAATGCCCAAGCAAATAAGTCTTTTCAACAAGATAACTTACTATCACTGTATTTAAGGATTTTTATATAAAAAGTTATAGTTGCTTTTGTGTTAAAATAGTTTTTATGTAAATTATTAAGGTTATAAAAATATGCAAGATTTACCACAATGCCCTAAATGTCAGTCACAGTACGTTTATCAAGATAACGATCTATTAACTTGTCCAGAGTGTAGTTATGAGTGGAAGTTGGATGAAGTTAAAAATGAGGATGATAAACTTATAGTCAAAGATTCAAATGGTAATTTATTACAAGATGGTGATACTGTTACAGTTATTAAAGACCTTAAGTTAAAAGGTTCTTCGCAAGTTATAAAAGTTGGTACAAAAGTCAAAGGTATCCGCTTAGTTGAGGGTGATCATGATATTGATTGTAAAGTTGATGGTATTGGAGCTATGAAACTAAAATCACAATTTGTTAAAAAAGTTTAGAATCACTTAGCTATTAGTTGCAACAGCTCCAAATAGTAAAAAAATTATCGTACTCATTTTTTAGTAAATACTTTTTTAGGATGCATTTAAATAATTTCTTTGAACTATATACTACATTTATAGCTATCTGTTGATATAATTTCATTATGGTTATATTTTTGTTGTTACCAAATGTCTAGACAAATCTTTATAGATACCGAAACTACTGGTTTTGATTTTAAAATTGGTAATAGAATTGTTGAGTTTGGAGCTGTAGAAGTTATTGATAGGAAGATAACTGGCAATACTTTACACTTTTATTGTAATCCAAATTTTGAAGTTGAAGCAGGAGCATTAGTGATACACGGTTTAACAAATGAATTTTTAGCAGATAAGCCAACTTTTGATGAAAAAGTTGATGATATGATAGAGTTTCTAAAGGATGCTGAAATTATAATCCACAATGCAGCTTTTGACGTACCATTTATTAATTGGGAGCTTAATTTATTAAAAAACAACAAGTATGGAAAACTTGAGGATCATGTTGCTAATATCGTAGATAGCCTAGAAGTAGCGAGGAAAAAACACCCTCTGCAAAAAAATAATCTAGATGCCTTATGTAAACGTTATGCTATTAGAAATGATCATAGAACATTTCACGGAGCTTTACTGGATAGTGAGCTTTTAGCAGATGTATACCTTGCTATGACAGGAGGACAAACTAAACTGTCATTACAAACTTCTAAATCTGCAACTAAAGATAGTGCCGATATAGATTTTGAAAGACTAAATTTACGTCAAGCAAGTGTTAGTAATCTTGCAGAACATGATAAATATCTTCAGGAAATACTCAAACTAGAAGAAGAAATTAGATGGTAAAAAAACCTAAGTTTATAGAGGCTGATAAAAATACTCTTGTACTAGTCGGAAAAGACTTCTTTCAAAGAGATGTATATTTAGAAAAAAATACTTATAAAGCTTGGTTAGCTTTATATGCTGCTGCTAAGTCTGATGATATAGAACTTTTTATTGTATCTGGGTTTAGAAGTTATGATTATCAACAAAAGATTATTGATAGAAAATTAGCCAATGGCCAAACATTAGAGCAAATTAGCAAAGTAAATGCTTTAGTGGGAGAAAGTGAGCATCATACAGGTAAAGCTATAGATTTGACAACCTTAGGTGAAAAAGAAGTTCTAACTGAGCAGTTTGAAAATACAGAAGCTTTTTATTGGCTAGAGAAAAATGCTTCAAAATATGGTTTTATAATGAGTTTTCCTAGAGATAATGAATATGGTTTTATTTATGAGCCATGGCACTGGTGTTATAAAGATGAAAAAATTAAATAAATTATTTTTGTTTTGCTGGGTATGTTTATTAGGTAGTTGCAGTAGTGCTTATATAGATGCTAAAGATGATCTTACGAAAGTAGAATTTGAATCTGGCAACTATCCTAAAATATTTTTTTCTGTACGTGAGAGGTTAGCACAGGCAAATTTAAAATCAGCTATAAAAAGCAATAACCATATTGGAAATATAGAGCAACTTAAAAATTTAAATAGTTTAGAGTCTGGCAGATTATTACAACTAAATGATCAGTACCAAATTTCCATAGATGAGTATAATAAAGCTTTAAGCACTGTAGCGACATCTAAAGAAGAAGCTATAAAACAAGCAAGAGCAATATTGTTAAATAAAAATACCTATGATTACTATGATACTGATAATGCGTATATAATTCCTGATTATGCTATAAATTTCTTGTATATATATCAAGCTTTAAACTATTTAAAGCAAAGTGACCCAACTTCTGCTCTTAAATCATTACAACAGCTAGATAATGCTAAATTTTGGACTCTCCAACAAGATGGTATAGCTAAAGGTATGGCTAAACTAGCACAAAAACAGCTTAAAACAGATGCTGTTAATATAGAAAATTTGGGCATTAAAAATTTCGAATTTTTAGAAAGCATGACTAATTTTTCTGACAGAATTCCAAATTCATATGGTAATCCTATGGGGTATTACTTAAATGCTATTTTAGAAAGTTCTATATCTAAAGATTATAATGCTGCTTTAACAAGTTTAATAAAAGCTCAGCAATATACAGTTGGAAATCATTACCTTGACCAAACAGTACAAGAATTCTATTCTGCAATAGAAAGCCAAACGTCACCATTTCCAATGGGAATGGGTCGGATAGTTGTTTTTTATGAGCAGGGGTTAGTAAACACTAGAGTTTCCATAAAAGCACCTTTAGATATTGGCAATATTGGAGTTAGGAAATTTCAATTACCTGTTTACAATACCCAGTACCAATTTTTTGAGCCTAAAAAGGTTATAATTTCAGATAATGATAGAGAATTAGTCAATACTTATACAGAAACACTATTAGATGGTACTTTATTCGCTATAAAATCTTTAGTGGCTGAATATCCTAAGGTAATTATGCAAAATACAGTTATTGAGGTGTTTAAATATAATTATGATAAAAAGTTTGCCTTAGGTGGGTTGCTAGGAAGTAAGTTGAAATTTGATTTATCAAAAACAGAACCAAAAGAAGCTGATTTAAGAAGTTGGTTATTGTTACCAAATAGTGTGGATTTGTTTGAACAACAGATAGATAGTGGTACATATACTATCCAAATAAATAATATACGTCAAAAAATATCAGTCCAGCAAGGTAAAACAACTTTACTATGGGTTGTCGATATAGGTAGCTTTAAAAAAGTTTTTTATTTTATTATTTGATATGAGAACTAATATTTTAGTTACTAAAACTTATGATATGAGATAATTTATCATAAGACTATTAAAATATATCAAATAAAAGCTCATTGAGTACTTCGGCAAGCTCAGTAACTACCTGTCGAAATGAATTTTTATTTCATCAAAATTACTGAAAGGGAGTGTTGTAACAGTCCCATAATACGGCGCTACACAAGATTTCTAGCTGTAATTATATTTACTCTCTATAGGCTAAATGATATAACTTAATTAGAATATTCATAATAATACACAAGGAAGTATCTTATGAAAAAAGTTTTAATTTTAGGGGCTGGCCGTGTAGGCTCTTTGACGTCATGCTTGCTTGTAGACAGTGGTGAATATATTGTCCATTTAGTTGATAAGGTTATACCTGAAGATAGTCCAACCTTGGAAAAAAATAATACAAATCTTAAATACATTGAATTAGATGTAACTAATACAGAAAAATTAGAAAAGTATTCTAAAGATAATAGTTTTGATGCTGTAGTTTCTTGTTTACCGTTTTATTTTAATAAAGGCATAGCAAGTTTAGCAGCTAAGTTAGGCCTTAACTACTTTGACTTAACAGAAGATGTTGAAACAACAAAATATATTAAAGAATTAGCAGCTACATCAAATAGTTTTTTTGCCCCCCAATGTGGTTTGGCACCAGGATTTATTAGCATTGTAACTAATAGTCTTTTGGGTGAATTTGAGCAAGTTGACATGGTACGTATGCGTGTAGGAGCTTTACCTCTTAATGTCTCAAATACACTTCAATATGGTTTAACGTGGTCTACAGAAGGTTTAGTAAATGAGTACGCTAAGCCTTGTGAAGCAGTCGTAGGAGGGCAAAAGAGGATTCTAGCACCATTAGCTGATATTGAAGAGATTAAAATTGATGGCTTAACTTACGAAGCTTTTAATACTTCAGGTGGTGTTGGTTCGATGATTGAGACTTATAAAGATAAAGTCAAAAATATGAATTATAAAAGTATTCGCCATCCAGGTCATTGTGAGAAAATGAAGTTTTTGATGCAAGATATGAAGCTTGGTGATGATTTAGATCTAATGGTTAAAATTATGGATAATGCTCTTGCTCGTATTAACCAAGATATAGTACTGATATATGTTTCAGTAGATGGAACTCGTAAAGGCCTTAAGTCTGAGCGTCATTTTGCTCAAAAATACCCATCCAAAATTATGTTTGAAAAGCGTTTTTCAGCTTTACAATTAACTACAGCAACAAGCCTTTGCGTGACTATAGATATCATGCTAAATAAACCACAAAAAGCTTCTGGTTTTATTAATCAAGAGTCTATATGCTTAAAAGAGTTTTATAATAATAAGTTTGGAGATTATTATAAAAATTCAGGTCTTTTGATACAAGCTTAATAGCGGGAGGTTATTATAAATATGTTAGAAAAATTTAACTTAGGTCTAGAAAACTATATAGTAAATGATAGTGGAAATACTATTGAAACCCTCAATCCAGCTAATGGTCAGATTATTGCTAGAGTTGCAAATCATAGTACTAAAGATATGCAAGATGCTATTGCAAAAGCTAAAGAAGCTTTTTTACAGTGGCGTCAGATACCAGCTCCAAAAAGAGGGGAGTTGGTTAGGTTAATAGCACAAGAACTACGTAAAAATAAAGATTCTTTAGGTAGTTTAGTGTCATTAGAAATGGGTAAATCTAAACAAGAGGGTGACGGTGAAGTTCAAGAAATGATTGACATGGCAGATTTTGCTGTCGGTCAATCACGTATGCTATATGGGGCAACTATGCATTCTGAAAGAGCTGAGCATAGAATGTATGAGCAGTGGCATCCGTTGGGTGTGGTAGGAGTTATTTCGGCATTTAATTTTCCTGTTGCTGTATGGTCGTGGAATGCATTTTTAGCGGTAATATGTGGTAATACAGTAGTTTGGAAACCTTCTGAAAACACTCCTTTATGTTCTATTGCTGTACAAAATATTTGTCAAAAGGTTATTAAAGAAAATAACTACCCAGAAATTTTTTACACTGTTATTTCAAAGGATATAGAAGCTTCAAAGGCTTTAGTTAACGATGAAAGGGTAAACTTAGTTTCATTTACTGGCTCAACAAAAGTAGGGCAAGATGTTGGTCAACAGGTAGCAAAGCGTTTTGGTAAATGTATTTTAGAGTTAGGTGGTAATAATGCAACAATAATAGATGAAAGTGCTGATTTAAAACTTGCTATACCTGGAGCTGTATTTGGAGCTGTTGGTACTGCTGGGCAACGTTGTACAAGTTTACGCCGTCTAATAGTGCACACGTCTATCTACGATCTGGTCAAAGAAAAAATGCTTAATGCTTACAAACAAATCAAAGTTGGTGACCCCTTAGATCAAAAAAACCTAATGGGTCCACTTATCGATCAAGCTGCTGTTGAGAATTTTATCAATACGGTTTCAAAAGCAAAAGAGCAAGGTGGTAAACTTATAATCGGTGGTAAACAAATAGAAAAAGAAGGATTTTTTGTAGAGCCAACTATTATAGAAGCTAACAAAGATATGCGTATAGTAGCAGAAGAAAACTTTTGTCCTATTTTATATATAATGCCTTTTGAAAATATAGACGAAGCGATTGAATTAAATAATTCGGTTAATTATGGGCTATCAAGTTCTATTTTTACTAATAACTTACAAAATGCTGAAAAGTTTCTCTCAAGCCAAGGTAGTGACTGTGGTATTGCTAATGTAAACATTGGAACTTCAGGAGCGGAAATTGGAGGAGCTTTTGGTGGAGAAAAGCATACAGGTGGTGGTCGTGAAGCTGGTTCAGATGCATGGAAAGCTTATATGCGTAGACAAACCAACACTATAAACTATGGTAAAGACTTACCACTAGCACAAGGTATCAAATTTAATTTGGAGGACTAAGAGGTTATGAGTATAGATATTTTAAATAAGCTATGGGACCAATACGTTGCTTTTAATCCTCATGTTATACAAATTTATGATCTATTTGTGAAACAGGGAGAAAATCCTATTAATGATCATATTGCGTTAAGAACATTAGATGACTCAAGTATAGATATAAATGCTTTAGCTCAAGTTTTTATAGACAAGGGGTATAGTATTTGTGGAAGTTATGATTTTGAAGTTAAAAAACTAAAAGCAATACATCTTGAGCACGTAGATGAAAATCAGCCAAAAATTTTTATAAGTCAGTTATTGACAAAAGAATTTAGCTCTTTTGTTCAGGAAACTATGAAAGAATGTATCAAAGCTATTCCACAAAAATTATTAGATAATAAAGAACAACTTTTGATTTCAGGTACTAGTTGGGGTAAGTTAAGTTATCAAACTTATACTAAACTTTTAGAAGAATCTGAATATGCAGCTTGGTTTTATGCCTTTGGTTTTAGGGCAAATCATTTTACAGTATTTATCAATAAATTAAAAAATTTTGACGAAGTAGCACAAGTAAATGATTTCTTAAAACAAAACGGTATAAAGCTTAACTTTTCAGGTGGAGAAATAAAAGGTACTCCAGATGATTTGTTAGAGCAGTCAAGTACAATGTCTGGTTTGGTAGAAGTAGATTTTATCGAAGGTAAGCAAACTATACCATGCTGTTACTATGAATTTGCTAAAAGGTATCCGGATAAAAATGGTAAGTTATATCAAGGTTTTGTAGCTAAATCAGCTGATAAAATTTTTGAAAGTACAAACTTCAAGAGCTAGTAACTTTATTAAAAATTTGCATTTAATTGAATATATGCTAAAATCTTGTTTTGTTATTTAATGGGGTGTACCCTAAACTTTTATAAACTTAATTAACTGGCATTTTTAAGTGAGGTGAGAGAAGTATGCCAAGCGTTAGAGTTAAAGAAAGAGAACCTTTTGACGTTGCTCTTAGAAGATTTAAAAGATCTTGTGAGAAAGCTGGAATAGTATCTGAGTTACGCCGTAGAGAATACTACGAAAAACCAACTTGGGCACGCAAAAGAAAAAAAGCTGCTGCTGTAAAAAGGGCTTTCAAAAGCAATATAGTAGCAGGATAATTTAATTCACCTTGAGAGTAAATAAATACTCTCATCTATTTTATTAGGAAATCTTATTTATACAATGTCACAAATTTTTAATCAGTTGACTCAAGATATGAAAGAGTCGATGAAAAATAAAGATAAAAATAGGCTAACTACTATTCGTATGGCTATGGCTGCTATTAAACAAAAGCAGATAGATGAAAAAATTGCTATAACTGATGATATCGTGATTGCTGTTATTAGTAAGATGATCAAACAACGGCAAGATTCTTATAATCAATATATCCAAGCTAATAGAGTTGAATTAGCAGATGGTGAAAAAAGAGAAATAGAAATTCTCACAAATTATATGCCAAAGCAGCTAAGTGACGAAGAGGTAGTTGCAATAGTGCAAAAAGCTATAGAGTCTGTAGGTGCTACCTCTATGAAAGAAATGGGGAAAATAATGGCATATGTAAAAGAAGAGTTAGCTGGTAGAACAGATATGAGTAAAGTTAGTGCTATAGTAAAATCTAATTTAATATAGTTTTCAGCTGTTTTAGAATATGACAAAAAGAGTCTCCAATAGTTTTATCAAAGATCTAATATCTAGCGTTGATATTGTTGATGTGATTTCACGGTTTGTTAAGCTTAAAAAGTCTGGTAAAAACTATAAAGGCTGTTGTCCATTTCATAATGAAAAAACGCCTTCTTTTTTTGTGACACCGGATAAAAATTTTTTTCATTGTTTTGGGTGTCAAGAATCAGGAGATACCATTACTTTTATAAAAAAAGTTAATAATTTGGATTTTATTGACGCTGTAAAAAATCTAGCAGAAACGATAGGTAAGCCTATAGAATATGAAAACCATTCTCAAGAAGATATACAGCAAGAACAGTTATATAATAAATGTATAAGTTTTCTGGAAACGGCTCAAAAATATTATCGTTGGAGTCTAGGAAATTCCAGTATGAAAGATAAGGCTATAGATTATTTAAAAAAACGTGCTATAAGTAGCGAGTTAGCTAAATTTTTTGGTATCGGATATGCTTGTGATGGGTGGGATAACATTATCCAATTGGCGAAAAAAGCAAAACTTGCTGAAGATATTTTAATTGAAACAGGTTTAGTAGTACAAAAAGATAACGGTAATATCTATGACCGTTTTCGTAAAAGGATAATGTTTCCTATACGTAATATTCAAGGAAATGTTATAGCTTATGGTGGTAGAGTGTTAGATGATAAAGACGGTGTGAAATATATTAACTCGCCAGAAACTTTAGTTTTCCAAAAAAATAATATACTTTACGGTTTATATGAGTATCGACAATTTAAAAAACAACACAAAAATGTAAGTGAAAGTTTAGTTGTAGTAGAGGGCTATATGGATGTGGTGGGATTAGCACAGCATGGCTTTTATGGGGCAGTTGCTACCTTGGGGACAGCATTTACGCAGAATCATGCGAAAATTTTATTTAGAGAAACTAATTCGGTGGTGTTATGCTTTGATGGAGACCAAGCTGGACAAAAAGCTGCTATGAGGACTATAAAAATAGTATTACCAACTTTAACTGCTAATAAAAAACTTAGGATACTGAGTTTAGAAAATAATAAAGATCCAGATGATTATATAAAAGAATATGGTTTAGAAGCTTTTCAGGATGTTTTAGACAAGGCATTACCTGTAACGGAGTTTCTAATTAAAAATTTTGTAGGTAATCGAGATCTTAATGCCGCTGAAGCAAAAATAGAAGTGCTAGAAAATTTAAAAGCATTTTTAACTGAAGTAGAGGAAAATATCTATTCAGAAAGCATAATAGCTACCTTATCTGATAAGGTAAATATAAAAATAGATCAAGTAAAGAAGATTTTAAAAATACGCAAGAGAATAGACAGTACTATAAGTCAAAATTTAGCTGTAAAACGCTATAATAAGCAACTAAGGATTTCCAAAAGCTTGCTTTTAGAACAAATATTATTGGCAGAAATTTTTGTAAATATAGAAGATTTTAAAGAGTTGCAAAAAAATACTGTTTTTGAGATATTTTCAGCTTCGCAAAATCTAGATATTTTAGCAAAGAGCTTGAAAATTCTCAAAGAGGACACATCTAATGAAATCGAAGCTATTATACTTATACAATTATTAGCAGAAGACTATCCGGAGTGTCGAGAGTATTTTTTTGAAATTTTGAGTTATGGTATTGAAAATACACTTAAAAAACATGCAAAAGAAGCTGATTACCAAAAGCAAATAGTAGATATGTTAAAACGAGTTGAGATTCTAAGCGTAAAGCAGCAACTTAAATATTTAGCATCGTTGCCACTTAGGACAGAAATCCAAGAGATGGAACGTAAATATTTAGTAGCAAAATTAGGTGTTTAGTTTAAATATTAAATGATAAAAATAAAAATAAAAATTCTATTGGAGTGTTAAATGACAAAAGAAGATTTGCTCTCAGATCTAAAAGATTTAATCGTTGATGGTAAAGAAAGGGGTTACTTAACGAGAGCTGATATTTTAGATGCTTTGCCTGGTGATATTTCGGATGATCCTAAAAAATATGAAGAGATAGAGGCAATATTAGTAGATGCTGGAATTGATGTTTACGATAGAACTCCTGAGTTAGAAGAAGAGGACGAACGTAAAGTAAGTGAAGCAAACCTTGATGATTTGAAAGGAAAAACTTCTGATCCTATCCGTATGTATATGCGAGAAATGGGTATAGTAGACCTTTTAGATAAAAAAGGTGAGACAGAAATAGCAATAAGGATTGAAGAAGGCACAACCGAGGTTTTTAGTACTATTTTGAGTTATCCAATAGTTGTTAAAACATATATTGAAAGATTTCGTGAGCTAGAGGAAAAGGCTACTGAATACATGGCTTCTCAGGAAATAGAAGAAGAACCTGTAACTAAATATATTAGATTTAATGAAATAATGGCTGGTTTTAGTGATGAGCAAGATGTTGAGGAGAAATTAGCTGAAAGCGATCATGAGGAAAAAATAGATACTCAAAGAGCATATGAATTTTTTATAAATCTTGAAAAACTTTATGAGCAGTATCAAGAAAAACCAAACAAAAAGCTCTATGCAACAATAGTTAAAGAGTTTGATAACTTAAGGTTATCAACGTCACATTTACAAAAATTGGTGGATTATATCAGATTACCATTTGTAAAAGTTAGAGAACTGGAAAGAAAAATTTTAAGGTTAAGTGTCGAGAGAGCCAAAACTCCTCGACAAGAATTTCTAAAAGTATATAAAATAGGCAAAATAGACTGGCTTGAGCCTATTATTAAAAAATATAAGTTTACTGAAAATGTTATTCGTGAGATAGAAACACTAACTAAGCAGATAAATCAATTCCAAAGTTTAATGATGATGGATATTGAAGAGCTTAAAAAAGTAAATTTGGAAATTTCAAAAAGTGAAGCTAAAATCACGCAAGCTAAGAAAGAAATGATAGAAGCAAACTTAAGGTTAGTTGTTTCTGAAGCTAAAAAATATACAAATAGAGGTTTACATTTCTTAGACATTATCCAAGAAGGTAATATTGGTTTGATGAAAGCTGTAGATAAGTTTGATTATCGTAAAGGGTTTAAATTTTCAACTTACGCTACTTGGTGGATTCGTCAAGCTATTACACGCTCTATTGCAGACCAAGCTAGAACTATTCGTGTGCCAGTGCATATGATAGAGACTATTAATAAGGTAAATAGGGTTAAGCGTCAGATTATGCAAGAAAAAGGTCGTGAAGCTACAGAAGAGGAGATTATCGAACATACGCCAAATATGACTAAAGAAAAGCTTAAGAAGATTCTTAATATTTCGCATACGCCTATTTCAATGGAAAGCCCAATTGGCGATGATGAAGATTCTACAGTAGGTGATTTTATTGAAGATAAAAATAACTATTCTCCAATAGAGTCAGCAAACTTAGAAAACCTAAGAGAAGCAATTAAAGAATTGATAGAGACAGGCTTAACAGAAAGAGAAGCTAAAGTTTTGATGATGCGTTTTGGTATAGGTATGAATACTGACCATACTTTAGAAGAAGTAGGAAAGCAATTCAACGTAACCAGAGAGCGTATTAGACAAATCGAAGCAAAAGCTCTTAGAAAGCTTAAACACCCATCTAGATCATCTTTCTTGAAGACTTTCTTATAGTCTCTAATTAACTTAGTTACTTATAGTTACTACCCTTCCTTATTTATTAGTTTTACTAGTGTTGGATAATGTTGACTAGATTTTAATGATTTATTAGCTCTTAGTTTTGCAAGCCATATACTTGAACACCCAAATATAGGATCACATTTGTTAGGTGTGCCGAACCAATCTACTAAACGAAATTTTTTGGCTAAATAACTTAAGCTACGTATTCTATTTTCAGGTGTATGATCTTTTATTAGTGTTAAGTTATCATTATTTGTATCATTTTCCTTATAACCATCACAAGACTCTTCAAGCGTATCAACCTTTTGACATGAATCTAAATATAAATACCCCCATGCATACTTCTGAATGCCTGGTTCAAACCACCAATCAATGGAAGTTACAAAATTATCTTTAACTTGATTAAAATATTTATCTATGTCAAATTTGTTAGGTAAGTCATAAGTTATTATTTCTAACTTATAGCTAGACAAGCCAAAGGATCTAAGCTTTGCGTGTATTTTTTCAGCCATCTGTAGGGTTTTGTATATCCCTTCTGCTGTTCTTGGTATCTCTATAAATATTGATATACTTCCAGCAATAACATTGTGATCTTTATTAATCCACTCTTGAGCAGTTAAACTTTCACTAAATAAATCGTCTAATGCTTTACTTCTATAATCAATTTTATATTTCTTGGAATTTTTATGATATTGTGTAGCAATACCACCAATTAAAAAATAATTATTACTAGCAATTTTAACATATGGCACAAATATTGCTCTCCATTCTTTAGAGATTTTTTCCCACATATATTCATTTGCTACTAATCTATCTCCTTTAGGGGAATACGACCCTATATAAGTAGCATCATTGCTGTCTTCTAACTTATATTTAAAATTATATTCATCTAAATTGCTTGAATAACTTACATCCCAAACTTCAAACTTATCACCATAATATTTTTGCTCAAGGCGTTGCTGTATCTCATTTGTAACTTCTGTATAGTTACTTATCCAATCTATAAATCCACAGTATCCTAACGTTGGGAGGGTTAAAGTTGTTGCTAATAACAGTTTTTGTAACTGTTTTTTTTTAAAATTTAAATAATACATGCACAGATTTTTTTAACTAAAAAACTTAATGAGTAACTATAATAATATTATATAATATATTTTTTTTAAATTTAATGTATAAATTTTTTATAAATAATTATTTTATTTATTAGCTTTAACTTCTTAGCTAATCTTAAGAATACAATCTAGCAAATAAAATCATATATTTTTACCTAGCAACTTGTATATGCTAGAATTACTTTCAAGTTTGTTTTTCTAATCATTAAGTAGATAATGGATACTTATACCGTAATAGTAATTTTATTTTCCCTTGTATGCGTATCGGCATTTTTCTCAAGCTCAGAAACATGTATGATGGCGCTTAATAAATATAAGCTAAAACATCTAGCAAAGAAAAATAATAAAGCTGCAAAGCGTAGTTTGTCATTAGTAGCTAAACCAGAAAAACTTTTAATTACTATACTTATAGGCAATACTTTTGCAAACATCTTTGCAGGAGCCGTTATATCATCTTATTCAGAAACCCATTTTGGTAGTTTTGGGCTTATGGTATCTACAATAGTGGTTACCATGGTGATTTTGATATTCGGGGAAATCATACCTAAATCATTTGCAGCAGTATATCCACAGAAGTTGGCATTTCCATTTTCATTACCCTTAAAACTAATTATGCTGGTTTTATATCCTATAGTTATAGTTTTAGGGATAATATCTAGGGTGGCGCTTAAGATATTTGGTATTAAAATAGAATCAGTAAATAATGAATCTTTAAATAAAGACGAAATACATACTGTTGTCCATGAGTCAAATGCAAAATTGGGGTCTAAAAATAAAAATATGCTTTTAGGTGTACTTGAGCTTGATAAAATTTTGATTCAAGAGGTGATGACTCATTTTAATAAAATAGAATATATAGATTTAAACAATCCCATAGAAAAAATACTTGCACGTATTTCTAAAATGAAGTCCACAAATGCTCTTGTATGTGAAAATGGTATAAATAATGTAATAGGTGTAATTAGATTAAAAGAAATAATTAACTTGTTAATACTATCTAAGTCTAGTATTAACAAATCTAAGTTGCGTAAGATTGCTCAACAGCCATATTTTATCCCAGAAACTGTATCTTTACAGACTCAACTTATCAATTTCCAAAAGAAAGGTAAGCGTTTTGCTGTGGTTGTTGACGAATATGGAGATGTTACCGGCGTGGTTACAATAGAAGATATTATGGAAGAAATAGTAGGGGAGTTTTCTGATAGGTTCGACATCCATAATAATATTCGCAAGCTTGATGATAGTAGTTACCTAATAGGAGGTAGTGCTACGCTTAGAGAAATAAATCGCCATATTGGTATTCAATTTGAAAGTGAGGATGCTAAAACGCTTTCTGGTTTAATAATCGAAGAGATTGAAAATTTACCATCTGGCCCATGTTGTATAAAAGACAATGACGTTCTATTAGAAATCACAGAAATTAGAGATAATAAGATAGTATCTATAAAGCTTTCAGTTCTATAGATATACAATTAAAGAAGTATTAAATGATTGATACTATAAAATTTTCTAAATCTTTCAAATAACCTTGCGTATTAAGTTATTATGTGTTACTAATTGAATAAATAAAAAAAATAATTATTTATGAGTGTCTTTAGAATCTCTGAAAAATGATATCATTACCCAAATTCAACTTTATTGTAATAGGCGATGGACTAACCATCGTTCTAGAGCAATTGAGGTAATAGATGCGGTAAATCAAGCTAGAAATATAAAACAACTAGAATATTTGATAGATAATGAAATACTTTTACTTAAGTATGGAACGCATATAAATAATAATCAAAACCAATTTGACTACTATACCTCAAAGAGACATCCTAAGTCGAATAATCATTTTTTGTTTTCACACATGAAAAATAGAAATTATAGAAACCCTGATAATTCCGCTTATAAAGGTTGTCTTGATTCAATTAAAAATTCTATAATGAAGGAGAAGTCAATAACTAGAATACAGAGCTATATAAGAGGATTTTCTTCGAGAAATAATAACTTTAAGCCAAAGTTAGCTTGGCAAAAATATTATTCTCAATGTAGTTTCCAAGAAATGGATATGGAAGAGATTAAAGCTCTTGTTACGTTTAAAGGTAAAAAGTTAGGTCAAGGTAGTTTTGGTCAGGTTTATAGTTTTAATGGTAAAGTCTATAAGTTTTTTATAGAAGAAGATTGTGGTGGTGAAGAAACAAGAGCAGTAAGAACTTCTAGGATATTATGTTCATTATCCATAAATAAAAAAAGTAATTTTTCTCCTAAAGCGGTTGGCAAGGATCAAAAAGTGTTGGAAATGCCTGTTATAGAAGTTATGGATTCTAAAAATAGAAATATCGGGGATCTTTTTACAATTGCTAGGTCCTTAGATGATGATAAACGTTTCATGGCCGATCTATGTCCAGAAAATGTTGGATACCTTAACAAAAAACTAGTAGTGTTTGATGCAGATAATATTGTAGATTTTAATTTAAATGAAAACTCTAGCTTTATTTCTAAAGAATATTTCCAAGACTTTGTAGAGCGCGGAATAGTGAAAAATGGTAGCGTCCAGCCGAATATGGATCTTATGTTAAAATCTTAGGTTTTACTTTAAAATGCAAAGGCTATCGTTGAGGAAGATAGGAGTATTTTTGATTAAACATTAAACCTAAAATTAACTACATCACCATCTTTCATGATATAATCTTTGCCTTCTAGGCGAGCTTTACCAGCTTCTTTGGCACCTTTTTCACCATTATATTTTATATAGTCATCATAAGCGATAACTTCAGCACGAATAAATCCACGCTCAAAATCGGTATGTATTACTCCAGCAGCTTGAGGTGCTGTTGCCCCAACTGGTATAGTCCATGCTCTAACTTCTTTGACACCAGCTGTAAGATAAGTCTGTAAATTAAGTAAAGAATAACCAGCCTTAATAACTCTATCAAGACCAGTTTCAGTCAGTCCCATATCAGCTAAAAATTCTAATTTTTCTTCTGGTTCTAGTTGGGTTATTTCTTGTTCCATAGCTGCACAAACTGGCACTACATTTGAGTTTTCTGCTTTTGCATACTCAATAACTTTATCCAAAAGTGGATTATTTTCAAAACCATTTTCATCAACGTTTGCAATATATAATACAGGTTTACTTGTTAGTAGTGGGGTTTGCTTAAGCCATTTAACTTCATCTTCAGTCATACCAAAAATTCTAGCTGGTTTTTCAGATTCTAAATGCTCTTTAAGTTTAGTGTAAAAATCTGCTTTTGCTAGAGCTTCTTTATCACCAGATTTTTTCATCTTTGAAAACCTTTGAACAGCTTTATCACAAGATTCAATATCAGCTAAAATAAGTTCCATATTGATAGTGTTGATATCGTCTATAGGGTCAACTTTACCACTAACATGAATTACATTGTCATCTTCAAAGCATCTAACTACATGGGCTATAGCATCAGTTTCGCGAATATTAGCTAAGAATTTGTTGCCTAATCCTTCACCTTTACTAGCACCTGCTACTAATCCTGCTATATCAACAAATTCCATAGTAGTTGGAAGTATTCTTTCAGGATTAACAATTTTGGCTAACTCATTTAACCTTTGATCAGGAACAGACACAATCCCAACATTTGGGTCAATAGTACAAAAAGGGTAGTTCTCAGCTTGAATTCCAGCTTCTGTAAGTGCATTAAAAAGGGTAGATTTACCAACATTAGGTAGACCAACTATACCACATTTAAATCCCATTATTTTATTCCTTATCTTTTTTACTTCAACGTCATCCTGAACTTGGTTCAGGATCTCATCATGAGGTTTACGGTGAGATGCTGAAATAAATTCAGCATGACAGCATAATGTTTATTTAGTATGCAACCTTTGCATTACAGGCTCTAGTTGATAGTTTATTATATCATCTAAAAGACATATCGCATTATCAATGCTAATGTCTATTTGTTTTTTTTGCTCTACGGATGGCTTTGATAGCACGTAGTTTGAAACCTTACTTTTATGGCCTGGATGACCTATACCAATTCTTAAACGCAGATACTCATTTGTACCTAAATGTTGGTGAATACTTCTAAGACCGTTATGACCGCCATGACCGCCACCTTTTTTAAGACGAATTTGACCACAATCAATATCTAACTCATCGTGAGCAACTAGTATTTCTTCTGGTTTTATTTTATAAAAATTAGCCACTTTGCTAACAGCTAAACCACTGTTATTCATGTAAGTAGTAGGGAATACTAGAATTACATTATTATAAGCAATATTTACTTTAGCGATATTTGAGTTAAGTCTTGAGTTTACACTAAAACTTTCTTGTTTATCTTGAGCAATTTTAGCGATAAACCACTCTCCAACGTTATGGCGGGTATCTTCATATTCTTTGCCTATATTTCCTAGGCCAACTATCATTTTAATTTTGGTCATTGTACTTTAAGTTGTTCAGTAATATTTTAGTAATTTTTTGGATAACAATATCATTAGCTTTAGCATTTTTATCTACTTGAGTATAAAAAATACCTATTATAATAGGTTTTTTGTTTTTAGGCCAAATAATAGCAACATCATTTGTTGTTCCATATTCACATGTTCCAGTCTTATCCCCAATTTTCCATTCCTTCGGTATATTAAAAGCTATTCTATCTTTTCCTGTATTATTTTCTTGTAACCACTTTTTGAAAAGAGATTGGTTTTTTTTATTAAGAATTTTTTTGTCAAATGCTACTTTATTAAGGTCTTTAGCAATTATTTGGGGAGATGTTTTATTTAAATTATCTCTAAGGTTGATATTATTTATAGCTGGTTCATCTGCAGTAATTATAGTATCTCTATCACCTAGAGATTGGATAAACTTGTTTAAATTTTTTAAACCGCCTAATTTTTTAATTAGCAAATTAGCAGCAGTATTATCGCTTAACATTGTGGCTTTACTTAATTCTGTTATAGTTAGTTTTTTGTCTATATTTTTAGATGTTATTGGAGTGTATCCAATAATGTCGTTTTCGTTGATTTTTATTTTTTCATTGAGAAGGTTCGGGGTCACCATACTTTCTTTAAGTACTGCTCCAACTACTAAAAATTTATAAACGCTACAAATAGGAAAGTGAAATTTTTCATTATACCCGAAGTTGCTTTTGTCATTATAATCAATTAAATATACTCCAATTTTACCACCATATTGTGTTTCTAGTTTAGTTATTTGATTTGATATCTCAATACTATTTGAAGTAGCAAAAGTTATAGTAATGTATATTAGGCTAGCTAAAAAAATAATTATTTTCTTCATGGGTTTAAAACTGATCAGAGGTTAAAAGTAAAAATTCATTAAGTTTTTTAACATTTTCTTTTTTAGCTACAGTAGCATTGGTAAGTGGAAGTTTATTGCCACCAGATACTTTAAGAGCCCCTTGAGAAGTTTTGTAAATAATAGTTGGAAAACCACTTATATGTTTAGATAACTTAAGGTTACCAGAGGTTTTTTGATTAGTTTCAGTGAGTTTTTTGTTATATTTTTTATCTTGATAGAATTGCAAAAGAGCTTTCAATGGGTTTTCTGAGTTAAAAAAGCTATTAACGATATTTGTGCTGTTGTTTAATGCGCCAACTGGTATCCAACGTACAGCTAATAAGCCTTTTTTTATAGCTGGTTGAGTAGCATCAAAGAGAGTACTACAATGACTACAACTAGGATCTATAATAGCGTAAAACTTATGAGCAGCAGTATCACTTCCTTGTTGAATATAAGAAGCATTTTTCTTTATTTCCAAATAAAGGTTGTTCGCAGTATCATCTGAAGTGAAGTAACTTATATAAATTTGGTTAAGATTAGTCAGTGTATTTTCGTTTCTATTCCAAGCTAGAAGCTCACCATTTACTATTACGCTACCATCATCACTTGTAAATGTGACCGTACGCTTTTTAGGATCTTTTTTATCCTCAAGAACATATCCTTGTAAGTTTATTCCCGTATCGAAAGTTTTTATGATTTTGTATTGTGGAAACGCTTGTTGGACAATAAATAAACCTTGTTTATTGTTTGAGATACTAGCATTTATTCTAAAAGTATTAAAGATGTATAAAAGTAATACTAATATTATAACTATTAATATTAGGATAGTGAAATTTCTCTTTGACATCTCATAGTGAAGACTGAATTAGCATAACATGATTATACCATATATAAAGATTATCTTTAGTAGCTAGATAAAAAATGCTAGCTAAAATTATAGAAGGGCCAAAGGCAATAACATTTGTTCTACGTCCAAATAAATTTATTAAACCAGCTATTATTAAGCCAATTATACAGCTAGCAAAGATAGTATAAATTAACATCTGATAACCAAACCAAGCACCAATGGCAGCCAAAAGCTTAAAATCACCATAGCCGAAGCCTTCTTTTGCAGTGAAAATTTTATATATCCAATATATGCTCCACAATGATAAATAGCCCATGACAGCACCCCATACAGCACTGTTTAAACTGGTAAATATTCCATAGCTATTTATAATTAATCCTATCCAAATAAGAGGAAGAGTTAGTTCGTCGGGCAATATATAGTGTTTTAAATCGATTATAAAAAGAGGAATAAAAAAACACAAAAGTAAAATAAGTGCAAAAGCTTGCCAGCTTACTCCATATAAATAAGTTATGGTACAAAAGCTAATAGCTGATACTAATTCAACTAAAGGATATTGAATGGATATTTTTACTTTACAAAAATAGCATTTTCCTTTTAGCAAAAACCAGCCTAATATAGGTATATTATGTCTATATTTTAATTTGTTAGAACATTTGGGACATTTTGAGGGTCTTAGGATATTTTCCTGTTGCTTTACATCTATATCAACAGCTTCGTTATCAATTATATTTAGTATTTCTTTAGCAGTTTTTTCATCTTGCTGCTTTATCATTTCTGGAAGTCTAAAAGCTAGAACATTTAAAAAACTACCTATGGCAGCACCAAATAGAAAAGCAAAAAAGAGTACTACTAACCCTATATCAAACATTTAAGATAGTTGGTAAAATTTTAAATAGAGATGATTATATACTATAGTTTATAGTTTTAAAAATATAGTGATTAATTATTTTTTTGTGGTTTTTGCTTTCTCTGTAGCTATTTTTTTTACTTTCGCTTTGTTAACACCATCAATAGCTGCTATACGGTAAGCTTCTGCCATGGTAGGGTAATTAAAAGTAGTATTTAAGAAATACCTTATGGTATTGTGTTCAGCTGGCATAGCTTTGATTGCTTGTCCAATATGAATAATTTCTGATGCTCTATGGCCGAAACAGTGTATACCAAGTATAGCCCCGCTGTCAGGGTTAAATAAAATTTTAAGCATACCAGTCTTATTTTTAGATATCTGAGCTCTAGCTAACTCTTTGAAATAAGATCTACCCACTTCATATGGGACCCCTTCAGCTATTAACTCTTGTTCAGTTTTACCAATAGAGCTAATTTCTGGTCTAGTATATATACCAGTAGGTATATCCTCTACTAGTTTATCATTACATGATCCATCTATAATATGAGTTGCTGCGAATCTACCTTGGTTAAAAGCAGCTGAAGCTAAAGACGGAGGTCCTATAACATCACCTACAGCATATATATTTGGTACAGATGTTTGATAGCTATCATCTACAGTTATTTGTCCTCTGCTTGGATTGATTTGAACTCCTATTTTATCTAAGTTTAAACCTTCAATATTTCCAGAGCGACCAAGAGCAAATAACACATAGTCAGACTCTATGATCCTTCCTGATTGTAGAGTAATAGTTACATAATCATCATTTGCTTGTATTGATTTATATGTTTCATTATTAATTAAATGAATATGTTGATTTATACAAAAGTGGTTAGTGAGGTTTTCAACAATTTCGTCATCTAGAAAAGACATCAGTTTGTCTCTGGTATTGATAAGATTAATATGTATGTCTAAGGCTCTCAAAATAGAAGCATATTCACAACCAATAACACCAGCACCGTAAATAGAAATTGATTTAATGTTTTTATCTTGCAAGGTAAGAATTTTATCGCTATCTAGTATTCTTGGATGAGAAAAATCAATATCCGAAGGGTGGTACGGTCTTGATCCAGTAGCTAATATAAAGTTTTCAGCTGTAATTATTTCAGTAGAACCATTTTTTCTAGATATTCTTATAGTATGATTATCTTTAAAACTTGCAAAACCATAGTATATATCTATCTCATGGCTTATAAATCTATTTTTTTTGATTTCTGTTTGAAGGTCTGCTATTTGGTAAGCGCCTTCTAACATTTTTGGAAAATCATAGTTACCTTTTTGTCCATTCATGCCAATTTCTCTGGCAATTTGCCTAAGTGTTTTACTAGGAATTGTTCCCCAGTGTGTACAACCTCCACCAAGCGCATCACCTTCGATAATTGCTACTTTTTTACCATTTCTAGTAGCTTTCATGGCTGCACCTTCACCTCCAGGGCCACTACCAATAATAATTATGTCATAGTTATATTGCACGAGTTTCTCCAAAGTTTAAAATTGCACTATGTACTACTACGCTACGATGATAACATACTATGGAAAATTATGTGAAACAGTTTAATCAATTTGTAGAGGTGTTTTCTGCCTTAAACACAGATTTATTATGATATTAAGTTAATAGTCTTTTAAGATATTAGATTGTAGAAAATTGTTTGTAATATCAGTGTTTGGAATTTTAATATCCTTAATTATAGTATCAAATGCTTTCGTATTATTTTTATCTAGCTTATTTAGATCTATCACTACTGAACTAGCTGGGTTTGAATATGATGACAAATAAAGTATATTTTCATCTAAATCTTTAATGACAGTATAAGCAGTATGATTATACATTGTTTGATCATTAATTTTCACTATGACAGTGCCTTCTGCAATATCAACGTTGTGTAATATATGGATAATTTTTGTTACTAAGCTTTCTTGAAAGGTGCTTTCATTGTTAGAATAGTACGCTAGTATAGCAATCTTAACAAATCTAGATGGTGGCGAATAGTCTCCAGGTAATCCTAAAAATCCATTTCCTTCACCTAGCCCATTTACTTCTTGGGCAGTTTCTTGTTTATCTTTACTATTTTCGATAAAATCTTTAATTTTTATTTTAGTTATAGTTTTATTACTCAAGTTTAAATAATTTTTTAGGTTAGTAAGATGCCAATCGTAAGTAGGAGCATTTGTCATTACTTTGATGTTAGAATTTACATCATAAAGCTTTACATCTCCATTTACATATTCTACAACTAGACCACCACCTTGCTTGTCTGTGATAAGAAAATGTAATTCTGGAGATATACCATCAACCATAGTTGTGCTATCTGACCATACTTTATATTCTTTTAAAGCTTGTCTTACTTGATTAATATTTGCAAATTCACTTAGGATAAAAGTAGTAAATTCGATAATAGACACATATTTATTATCATTTTTGCTAACTTTTTGATACTGAGTAAAATTTGGTAAATAGTTAGCGCTAACGCTAAGACCTTGATCATTTTGACCATCTATAAGTATGGTTTGACGATCATTTTTAATGCCAGTACCTAAAATGGAGTATTTAGATTTATAAGTTTGTATGGGTAATGCTAAATCAGCTGGAGCTGTTAGGGATTGTTCAGTATTTTTAGGTATATAAATAACTCTCCAGTCCCAGTCTAAACCCCACTCCATAGTTCGTCCTGAGACTACATGCTGCTTTGCATCAACAAGAGTAACAGCAGTACATGCTATTGATTGAGAAATTAAAGCTAAAGGTAGTATTGTTATAGCTATGATTTTTTTAAAATAAAATTTCATACTGATAAGTTTAAACATTGGTAATTAATGTTAAGGATAATAACATATAGTAGAGTTTTTTTAATAGCCATTTTAGGGATAGGCTTAAAAAGCTAAATACTAATTAGCTACTAGTCTACTATATCTATTTAACATGGTAATGTTACCAGATGTGCCACCACAATGAATATATATTATAGGTTTTGGCAATTGATCGTAGTTTTTTAATAATACTTTCCATGTGATAGGGTCATATAATAGATCAAATTCGATGTTGGTTTGCTTTAGCAGCTTTTTATATAGTTTATAGTTATCTACATCTAGTTGACCAAACGTAGATTTGAAGCTTTTTACAAGGATCGTAGGTGGAGTTTGTTTGGGGTCAACTATAAAAAATTGTTTTTTTAAATAATCTTCATCACCAACACAAGCTACAGTATAAACTTTATTAGGTAAGTATTTTTCCAAATACAAGGCCGTTGTACCTGTGCCTGATGCTACTATTACACTATAATCTTGAAAATTATTTTCTTTACAATATTTTACTATTTCGTTAGCACATTCTGCTATACCTATTTCAGCATTCGGGTTCCTACCACCTTGATCAAAAAAATAAATATCTTTTGAGTAGTTTGTATATTCTAATTTTATGCTTTCTAGATTTAAAGGATGTTTGGTTTCAAAAAGTTGCATACCATTATTTAAAGCTAGCTTGAGGTTACCATTTTGGTGTTGTTTTAGAAACTTTGGTAGAGGTTTAACCCAGTAATGAAACTGCCAATTATTGAGCTTAGCTAATTGTGATAATGCAAGCATAAAATTAGACTGATTACCACCAAATGAAACTATAGATTTGACATGCGAGTATTTTTCTGGATTTTTTAAGATATAAGCTAACTTTCTAGCTTTATTTCCTGAAAAAACAGGATGGTTTAAATCATCTCTCATAATGATAAAACGTTTATTATCAAAAATAATTTTTTGAAAAAGAGATGACATTAGTAATAGATTTACTCTTCTAAAAGCTCAAACTCTTCTTTTGTTACACCACAATCAGGACATTCCCAGTCTTCTGGTATATCTTCCCATCTGGTACCTGGCTTAATACCATCTTCTGGCCAACCTTCAGCTTCATCGTAGATAAAACCACAAACAATGCAAATATATTTTCTGTATTCCATAACTTTTATTCAAAACTGTGTAAAATAAATATGACCGTATTTTAGCATTATAAGAAGTGTATATCTATAAAGATGTGAAGCTAAACGTTATTCAAATTTCAAAATTTTATAGTCAATAGGAATACGACTTGTTAGCGGATTTTTTGTACATGATTTTGCATGGTTAGCATCGATAAAACGGTACGGTAAATGCTCATCACGCCCCTTTGGAATACCTAGACGTGTCGTTTGAATAATTTCTTGGGGTTTGTAACCAGTATCGGCTATAAAAAACTGTTGTGAAAATTGTTGTTGATCCCAGTCAGAAACTTTTAAATTTAAGGCACGACAAAGTAGAGTTTGTCCTGACATTAATCTATGAATTGAACGTTTCTCTCCATTTGGTAGTGGATTAAGTTGGTGCATGATGTCAAGCATTTGATTACCAGAAAGTTCTCTATAGGGAATAGCTGATTTGATCAAAACAGCACAACCCTCTCCACAAGCTGAAATATTTAAAGAATCTTTACCACGAGAGTAATACATATAGATTGTTCCAGCTGGCATAAATAAGGCTTTACGTTTAAGTGTAAAACCTAAAGAGGCATGACTTCCTTTATCTGTTAACTCATATGCTTCAGTTTCAATAATTTGTGCATAAAGCCAGTGATCATTATAGTATCTACAAATGATTTTCCCCAATAAAGCATGAGCTAAAGAAAGCGCACTTTGGTTAAAAAAAGGAGTGTTAACTCTTTGCATAAATTTACTCTCTTTAATTTTATCCAGTAACCATTATAACTTTGTTTCATCAATAGTAATTTTACGTGTATGATTAGAGAAAAATACAGCTTTTTTATCAATGAAAGTATCAGTAATTTCTTTAGGAATATCTTTATCTAGTTTTTTATTAATTAACCGATAAAATGCATCTTTAGCTGTTTCACTAAAACCTTTTTTAAAGTTTTGGTTTTTTACTTCTTCTGAGCACATTAGGAAATTTTTTATTCTAACTTTTGGGTCTGTGTTACTAGTGCCTGTAATGCAACCATTTGGTGCAGCCGTTGCAATGTTAAACCCTTTACGAGTGTAGTAAGCGGCAATACCTTTAAATATTTTATCATTGCTAAATATAGTAATACTAAGATAAGTACGATAGTTACGGTATCTCTCTACATATTCTCCAACTTTAGCACAAATGTAGCCATCCATATTATCCTTATTTCCTTCACCATAAATGATAGATACTAGCTCAAAATTGTTGTATATTTGAGTTTTTTTAAAATTAGATTCAAGTTCTTGGCTATTGGTGAAAACTATCACTCTATCAAAATTGCTTTCTGCTACCCCAGCGAAGTTATTGTAATTTTCTGAATCAACTATAGCTAATCTAAGATATTCCATCCAATAAGCTTCCAAAATATATTTTCTTATTATTTTAGCTAAAAGCTATGTTATTGGCTATCTTTTGTTAAAATGTTACTAAATTAGTAAACATTATACAATCGATGTTAATTCCATTAGAATATAGTTATTTGAGCTTACCAGCAGAATTTTATTCTAAACAATCAGTTTATAAATATCCAAAAGCAAAGCTATTAGCTTTTAATAACGTATTAGCAAAAGAGCTTGATTTAAAGTTAGAGCAACTAGATGAACCAGAGCTTTTAGATTTTCTGCTAGGTCACCAAAGTGAAAACCCAATAGCCCAAGCATATGCTGGGCACCAGTTTGGGCATTTTACAATGCTTGGCGATGGTCGAGCAATACTTACTGGGGAATATAAAAAGTCAGATGGTACAGTAGTAGACATTCATCTAAAAGGGGCTGGTCTTACTAAATTTTCACGGGGAGGCGATGGAAAAGCAATCTTAGGACCAATGCTTAGAGAATATATAGTCAGTGAGGCTATGCATAATTTGAATATACCAACCAGCAGAATATTAGCGGTAATAACCACAGGTGAAAATGTTCAAAGACAATCAGTTGAACAAGGTGCTATAGCTATAAGAGTAGCTAGTAGTCATATAAGGGTTGGAACATTTCAATACGCAGCAATGCTGGGTAAGAATTATAGCCAAAGTTTGTTAGATTATACTATAAAAAGGCATAATATTCCTTATGGTGAAAATAAGGCTTTAGGCTTGTTAAATTATGTAATGGATAAGCAAACTAGCTTAATTACCCAATGGGAGAGGGTAGGGTTTATTCATGGTGTTATGAATACTGATAATATGACTATTTCAGGTGAAACTATAGACTATGGGCCATGTGCATTTATGGATAAATATGATCCGGAAACTGTTTTTAGTTCTATTGATAGAAATGGGCGTTATGCATTTGCAAATCAAGCTCCTATTGGTGGCTGGAACATTGCAAGACTTGCAGAAAGCTTATTGAGTTTGATATCTGAAGATGAAAAAGAAGCTATAAGCCTAGCTGAAGAAGCGCTTACTAAATACTCTGAAATTTATAAAACTAAGTGGCAAAAGATGTTTTTATCAAAGCTTGGTCTGGCTAGTTACCAAAACGAAGATGAAAGTTTAATTTCAGAGCTGTTGATAGAAATGTATAAGAATAACCTTGACTATACGAATACATTTTATAATTTATCTTATCAACACTTTGAAGCTTTAAGAAAGCAAGGTTTAGCTAACTGGTTAGATAAATGGGTTTCTAAGGCTCCAAAAGTTGATACTTTTGATATGAGACAAGTTAATCCATTTGTTATACCTCGTAACCACCAAGTTGAAAAAGCTATTAAATCAGCAGAAAGTGGTGATTTAGGAGATTTTTATAATTTAAACAAGGCTCTAAAACACCCATACAAATTTGATAAAAAATATCAAAGCTATATGTTAGAGCCCACAGAAGACCAAATTGTAAAAGCTACTTATTGTGGGACTTAGAATTGTCCCATATTTGAGCTTAAATTATAAAAATTATTGTATACAGAGATAGATCACTCTTTTTTAGTAAAAGGGTTATACATACAATAGATATTTAAGTATAATAGCTTTTAATTCGGTCTAAATTTATACCAGATATATCATGAATGTAAAAGCTTATTCAAGGTGTACTAATTATTTATTAGCTTTTGGTTTAATTTTTTTATTAACGCCTTTAAGAACTATAGAAATTCTTGCTGTAAGCTTGATATTACTAAATATTTTTTTCTATATAAAGAACATAAAAGAGTGTAATAAGCTTTTTAAAGAAAATAGACGGTTTATCTTTTTACTATTGCTTTTACCAATATATAGTTTGGTTATGGCACTTATTCATTTAGATGGTCGATTAATGGCTATACCTTTAGTTTTTTTTATTCCATTTATTCTAATTATGTCGTTGAATTATATTACTTTGCAAAAGAGTCTTTTTCTAATTTGCATTTTGATAGGAGCTATAATTACATTAATTGAAGTTTTAATAGCGGTTCATTCTGGTGCAGTAAGATTTGATCCAACATATTATAATACTATTTACTCAGGTCTTTTCTCTTCAACAGAGGCGGCCTGTTGTTTTTACTTCATGATTTTGTTTTTAGAAAACAAAGAATACTTATTATCAACTTTAATGTTTTTCGTTTTTGTTGTAATGTCTGTAGCATGTTTATATATGGCAAGTAAAGGTGCTATTATATGCCTTTTAATTGCGATTTTTTGTATACCTTTTTTTCTTTTAAATTGGAAGAAAATTATTTTATTTGTAACTTGTAGTGTATTTATAGTGGGGGTTTTGTTTACAGGGTTTAAGAATTCTTCTTATGTGGAAAGATTTTCAGAGATGTTTCATAGTATTGAAATTTCAGAAAACAACCAAGTTCTTTCAACTTCTACAGGAATAAGGCTTCAATTATATAGGGCATCACTTATATGTGCTAAACAGCATCCTTTTATTGGGTGTAATATAGAGCAAGCACATACAATAAAAGAAGACCTTATGGA
Organism: Allofrancisella inopinata; assembly: GCF_012222965.1. Lineage (NCBI taxonomy): Bacteria > Pseudomonadati > Pseudomonadota > Gammaproteobacteria > Thiotrichales > Francisellaceae > Allofrancisella > Allofrancisella inopinata. The sequence goes on from NZ_CP038241.1 coordinate 816,177, forward strand.
AAAAAACCAAGCATCACTTCTTGCGGTGGAGTTTCAGCACTTTCATAGCGATTTTTTTAATAGTTTAGGAAAAATGGGAGTGGTTGGTGCTATTTTTTGGTGTATTTTTTGGGTAAGTACTTTTGCATTTTTTCTCCTTCAAAGGGGAGAAAATACTGAAATTAAACTATCATTTAACATTTCTATATTACTAATTGTAACATTTTTTATTAATTCATTATTTGATTCTATGATGGCGTATGGTAAAGGGGTTATGTTTTTGGCTCTTGTAGTTATTTTCGCAGCTGCTTTTAATAAACAAGGTAATTTTAGTAACTCTTTAGAACGTTAATTTTATAGCTTTCAAAAAAGCATCTAAGTGTTATTAGAGATCTATGGTCTTAAAGTAGGTGAATGATAGATTCTGTGTCAAGCCATGATACGACAAAGTAATTTATGCTATAATGCTCCTAAGAAGTAAATATATAGCTTATATTATTAATTTATGAATAAGAGTGGAAATACGAAAATCTATGTATACAATCATTGCCCTTATTGTATCAAAGTTAGGCTAGTTGCTGACCTAAGTGGGCTAGCCTATCAGTTAGAGTTTTTAGCAAATGATGATGAGAAAGCTCATATAGATAGAATAGGGTCTAAACAAGTACCTTTTTTAGAAAAAAAAGAAGGTACTTGTTTAAAAGAAAGTGATGAGATATGCAAATACATCGCAGAAATTCAATCTTTTGAAATAGCCAACTCAAGTATAAGTCCTATTGTAAAAGGTTTAATAGCAGAGTTAGCACCGCATTATCGTAGAGTTGTGTACCCTAGGATACCTTATCACCCTAAAAATGAGTGTGATTTCCCCACTCAAAGCGCAAAAGAGTATTTTATAAATAAAAAATCACAGTATATTGGTGATATGGATATTTTTCTAAGAAATCCCCCTAAAGATTCTATCAATGAAATAAATAGGATTCTTTTAGAAATAGACCCATACATAAATACCCCATTTATAAATGGTGATAAATTTTCATGGGATGATATAAATATTTTTCCGATATTTTATATTTTGACTATGGCAAAAGATTTGCTAGAAATTCCTAGTAATATCAAGAAATATATCCAGTCTATGGAAAATAAAACAAATATAGAGTTGTACTAAATATGATAGTATCAATTGAAAGCATAGATAAAATTTTACCTCAAACTCAATGTCAAAAATGTACTTACCAAGACTGCTATAGTTATGCTAAGGCCATTACAAATGGCGAAAAACATAATAAATGTATAACAGGCGGAGAAAAAACTTTAAAAGAACTATCACAGCTTTTAGGTAAACCAGAAATTCCTTTAGATGAAAGTTTAGGAAGAGTAAAGCCTCGTGCTATAGCAAAGATAGACGAAAGTATGTGCATTGGTTGTACAAAGTGTATATTGGCATGTCCGGTAGATGCTATAGTTGGTGCCAAAAAGCTTATGCATACAATCGTTGAATCAGAGTGCACAGGGTGTGAACTTTGTATAGAACCTTGTCCTATGGATTGTATTTCTTTGATTGATCTTATAGAGAGTAAACAACCACAGAACCTACCTGAAAAAGAATATATACAACAAAAAAATCATTATCGTGAAAGGTATGAGTTTCACAAGCAACGAGTTAAACAAACAAAAGTTAAACAACGTGAAGTTTATAAAAATATAGCGACAGCACAAGAAATAGATAAAAAAGCATATATAGCAGCATCTTTGGCAAAGTTTAGAAATAAGAAAAAAGTCTCCACTTCTGATGAATAAAGAAAAACGCATAAAGATTTTTGAAATTTGGAAACACAATGACCCTAATCCAACTACAGAGCTAAAATATACTTCTAATTTTGAATTATTAATAGCTGTAATATTATCAGCACAAGCAACTGATGTAAGTGTAAATAAAGCTACAGCTGTTTTATACAAAGTCGCTAATACCCCTAAGCAAATATATGCTTTAGGTGAACAAAAACTAGCTGAGTATATAAAATCAATCGGGCTATACAAAACAAAAGCAAAAAATGTCATAGCGACGTGTAAAGATTTAATAGAAAAGTTTAATAGCGAAATACCTGATAATTTTGATGATTTAATTTCTTTAGCAGGAGTTGGCAGAAAGACTGCTAATGTAGTACTTAATACAGCTTTTGGTAAACCAACTATGGCTGTGGATACTCATATATTTAGACTTGCTAATCGTATTCCTTTAGCGAAGGGAAAAAACGTTAATGAGGTCGAAAAAAAGCTTTTAAGGGTAATTCCAAAAGAGTACTTAAAAGATGCTCATCATTGGATAATTTTACATGGTAGATATATTTGTACAGCTCAAAAGCCCAAATGTAGAAATTGTATAATTTACCAATATTGTGAATTTAAAGATAAGGAAAAATTTGTATGATTTTTTCCCAAGATAGAAATCAATTGCGTAAACTTTTTATAGATAGTTGGCAAAAGTTTCAAGCTAGAGAACCTTTAACTGCTATAGAAGAGCAAATATCTAGGATTATAGAGCTACACCCAGAATACCATAACCAAATAAATATGGATAATATCGATAAAGATTATTCTCCTGAAATGGGGCAAATAAATCCTTTTTTACACATTGGTCTACATCTTGCTATTATTGAGCAAATTCAGACTAATCGCCCAGCAGGCATAGCAAGTATATATACAAAGCTACTAGCTAAGTACAATTTTGATGAACATAAAGTCCAGCATATTATGATAGACTATCTAGCTGAAGAGATGTGGAAATCACAAAAATACAATGCTCTTCCAGAGGACAAAGTTTATCTAGATAAATTAAATCAGTTATTACTAAAAAAATGAAGCTTAAGTAGAAAATAAAGAGTAAGTAATGAAAAAAATTATAGGTAGAAGTGTTCCAAAAACCAATGTTGATTTTAAGCAACCAGTGGGTTTACATATCATTGCAATAATGATTTTTTGTCTATGCTTGTGTATAGCTCCTTTTGTAACACTTTTAACTCTTTATGGCGATATCAACTTCTTTTATAACAGAAATGACCATATTTCTGTAATGTTTTTTGCCGGTGTTTTTGGGTGTATAAGTAACTATTTTTTTGGTTCAACGAAATCGATAATTCATGGCTTACAATTTGTAATCATTGCTATTATTTTATCTTTTATAAAAAATACCTATCTTTTTAGCTTAGCAGCTTTATGGACAGGAGTTTCTATCGTTATAGTTAATTTACTTTTTAATTTAAGCTCTTTTTACCTAAAAACTGATTCCCGTCGCTTATATGGCTTTATTGGAGTATACTCGAGTGCTTTGTTGGGAATAGCTATAGGTGTTTTTATTTGTTTTATTGTTCTTAAAGATGCATATTCATTTAAATTATTCTATCTTTTTACTATTATATTCTTGCTAATTTTTTTCTTAAAAATAGTTATAAACTTAACACTTCTTTAACTAGTCAAACAGAAAGAGTAGATATAAGTTTTTATGGTGTTTTTATTATATTTTTTGTTTTTTCAGTAATATTGTTTTACTTACTTCTTAATCTAAAAATCTTTAGCAGCCTTAATCTTATCGTGCTACCTGTTTCTTTAGTCTATTTACATGTGCTGACTGTGACTAATAATAAAGAAACTGGCTTAGAGCTTCTTAAATATGTGTATTTTAGTTTAGTACTTATAGTTTTAAATAAAATGATTTATCTTACTTTTCTTAAGTATGACAATAATAGTATAGATCCAAAATATATTAATTCAGTAATTAGTACAGTTATATTCCTTATGTTTAATTATGGTCTTTGTATAGCTGTTTATATTGCTTGGCAGTTTAAGATTATAAGCTTAAAAATAGAGTCAATAATAAACTCTAAATTGATAAAAGTGATGCTTTACTTAGAAGTAACAAAAGTTTTTATATTAGCATTAGCAGTGTTTATTGACAATAATCTAGTGAGCAATACGATGTTTATCATATCTATAATATTGTCTATTATTCTTAATATATTTATAATTCCTATTTATTTTTCTTTAGGAAAGATATTAGCAGGTGGTAAAAACGAAACTATAACGACGACATTATTATACTTAATATATTCATCATTGGTGTTTGTATCTTTCTTATATGATATTTCTATTAATATCTAGAAAATACTTGAAAAATAGTTATGAATTCACATTTTAGAACAAAGTATATAACACTTATGTTATAATAACCAATGTATAATTTCAGGAAACTTCTAAGGAGAAGAAATGAACGATTTTAATAATACTAGAGTTATTGACTCATTAACACAAGAGTCAGCTTTAAGAGCAAATAAAGTACTAAGGAATACTTATTTACTACTATCTATGACTTTATTATTTAGTGCTTTGACTGCATTTATAGCTATGCAAACTAATGCTGGTTTTATGAACCCTATAATTATGATAGTGGTATACATAGGATTATTATTTGGTATAAATGCTACTAAAAATTCACCTATGGGAATAGTGTTAACCTTTGCTCTAACGGGATTATTAGGGTATTCATTAGGCCCTATATTAAACGCGTATATCACTATGTTTAAAAATGGTGCTGAATTAATAATGATGGCATTTGGTACTACTGGCCTAATATTTTTAGGTCTATCTGCTTTAGCGATGAACCCTTCTAGAAATTTTAATAGAGTAGGCTCATTCTGTGCAGTTGGTGCTATAGTTGCTTTGGTTGCTTTAGTTATCAATATTTTCTTACAGTTACCTGCTTTAGCGTTTGTGATTTCGCTAGTTTTTGCATTTATTTCAGGTGGTTTTATCTTGTGGCAAACTAACTCTATAGTTAGAGGTGAAGAGAATAATTACGTTTTAGCAACAGTTAATATATATGTTTCTTTATTCAATATTTTCGTTACTCTATTACAAATTTTCGGGATTGCAGCTGGCGATAAAGAATAATTTATATTATTATCTGCTATAACTTTTGATTTCGTAAATTCTTATAAATGCTTTTTAATTATGTAACTCCGAAAGATAATGTAATTTCCAATGTTTATGGCGCATCGTTTAGTATTTTACTCAAAGAATATATTAAACGAAATGATAATTTTAATCTTATAATTACAGAAGAACCACAGCAGGCGTATAGGTTTTATAAAGAGTTAAAATACTTATCTAAAACTTCTAATATAGAAGTTTTGTTTTTCCCAAGCTTAGAGATTTTAGCTTATGATAGATTTTCTGCTTCGGTTGATATCATATCACAACGTCAAAAAATCCTTTATAAGCTAGCAAATGAGAGCTCAAAAAATATAGTTTTAGTCACAAGCGTTGAGAATGCCCTTAGAAAGCTAGCTCCAATAGATTTTATACAAGAACATAGTTTTATTTTAAAAGCAGGAGATATTTTTGATACTACAAAACGTAAATCTCAATTTATCGAGGCTGGATATACACTAGTTAATAATGTTTTCGCTAAAGGCGAATTTAGTATCCGTGGTAGTATTATCGACATTTATCCAATAGGTTCAAAAGTAGCTTATAGAATAGACTTATTTGACAATGAAGTTGATAGTATTAAAGAGCTAGATATTGACTCGCAACGCTCAAAAAAAGATGTGAACCATATTGATATAATGCCATCACATGAATTTGTTTATACTGATAATACAACAAACCTAGCCTTTGATCAGTTAGCACATCTTTGTCCAAAAACTGCACTTAATTCAGATATAGCAGGTTTTATACAAAATCAAGAATACTTTAGTGGGGTAGAGTTTTATTTACCATTATTTTATAAAAAGTTATTCAGTTTGTTTGATTATTTACCTAAAACTACAAATCTACATCTGTATGGCAATGTTTCTAATAGTATAGAAGCTTTTTTAAGTGAGGTTAAACTTAGGTATAATGAGTTAAAAGCTGATGTAAGCCGCCCAGTATTACATTACGAAGAGCTTTTTTATTCACAAAATGAATTTATTAATTTCATAGAAAAATATAAAACTATAAAGTGGTTATCAGAACCGATATCAAAATCAAAGAAAATAAACTTAAAAACACTAGCTGGAATTTCGGCAAACTATAAGCTTTCTAATCCTTTTAAGCATTTATTAGATCTACTTTCAAAAAATAATTTTGAGAAAGTGATTTTTTCAACAGATTCAAATGGCCGTGCAGAGATACTTTTAGAGCATTTGACTAAAATAGATTTAGATATACAAGTTTGTGATAGTTTTGAGCAAGCTTTAGCATCTCAAGCTCAATATTTTCTTATAGTTTCACCTTTTCAAGAAGGCATAATATTAGATGATCAGCTAGTATTAATTACAGAGGCAGATTTATTTCCCGAACATACAAAAACTGTATCAAAAAACTTCCAACAAAATGAGTATGACACGACAGATCTTAAAGACCTTACAGATCTAAAACCTGGGATGCATGTGGTACATATAGACCATGGAATTGGTAGGTATGAAGGATTAGAAATCGTTGAGTTAAATGGCAAAAAAGATGAGTTTATTTTATTAAGGTACGCCGCTGATGCCAAAATTTACGTCCCTATTACATCACTAAACTTAATAAGTATTTATAATTCTTCTGTGACTGAAAGTATAGCTCTTAGTAGGCTTGGATCAGATAAATGGAAAAAGCAGAAAGAAAAAACTATTAAAAAAATTATCGATGTAGCAGCGGACTTGCTAGAGATTTATGCAAAGAGAGAGATGCGACAGGGTTTTAGTAATTCATTAGATGAAAAAGAGTACTTAAAATTTTGTGCAGATTTTCCTTTTGAAGAAACTCCTGATCAGCTAAAAGCTATTAGTGATGTTTTTAAAGATATGATTTCTAGTAAACCCATGGATAGGCTAATTTGTGGTGATGTAGGTTTTGGTAAAACAGAAATTGCCATGCGGGCAGCATTTTTAGCAGTACAAAATCAAAAACAAGTAGCCATATTAGTTCCTACAACTATTTTAGCTCAACAACACTATAACAGTTTTAAAGATAGATTTGCCAAAACAGCTGTAAATATAGAAGTGATTACTCGGTCTAAAACTTCAAAAGCACAAGAGAAGCTTTTTGAAGATCTTAAAAGTGGCAAAGTTGATATCGTTATAGGTACACATAAGCTGATCTCTTCAAAAATAGATTTTAACAATCTAGGTTTATTAATAATTGATGAGGAACACCGTTTTGGTGTATCTCAGAAGGAGAAGCTTAAATCACTAAAGGCAGAGATAGATATTTTAACAATGTCTGCTACTCCTATTCCGCGTAGTCTGAGTATGGCGTTTTCAGCTTTGCGTGATTTGTCTATTATTGCCTCACCTCCAGCTAAGCGTTTGTCGGTAAAAACATTTGTTAAAGAATATGACACCGCTATAATTCGTGAGGCTGTAACTCGTGAAACTATTCGGGGTGGTCAAGTATTTTATTTATATAATAAAGTAGAAACTATTCAAAAGAAAAAGGAGTTTTTACAAGAGATTTTCCCACGCTTGAAAATAGCTATTGCACACGGTCAAATGAGTGAAAAAGAAATCCAAAAGGTTATGTTTGATTTTAAACACAATAGATACCATATTTTATTGTGTACGACTATTATTGAAACAGGAATTGATATTCCAAACGCAAATACTCTTATTATCGAAAACGCAAATAATTTAGGTCTTGCTCAGCTACATCAACTACGTGGAAGAGTGGGGCGTTCTCATCATCAAGCATATGCTTATTTACTTATTCCAAGTGAGTTAGCTATTACCAAAGATGCTACCAAAAGATTAGAGGCTATTAGTACCACAGAATCATTAGGCGGAGGTTTCACACTTGCAAATCATGATTTAGAAATTCGTGGAGCTGGTGAAATTCTTGGTAAAGAGCAAAGTGGTAATATTGATGGTATTGGCCTAAATCTGTATATGGAGTTACTTGATAAAACTATAAATAATTTAAAAGCAGGTAAAAAACTTGATATACATGAGATAGTAAATTCAACCACTTGTGATATTGAGTTAAATATCCCACTTTTGATACCTGACTATTATGTAAATGATGTTAATACTCGTTTAAACATATACAAACGTATATCTAAAGCTGATCATAAACAATTAGTAAATATAAAGATAGAGTTGATAGACCGTTTTGGTAAGTTACCTCTAGAGGTTTTATATTTGCTTAAAGTTGCTCATTTTAAATTAGACGCTATTGATTTAGGGATAGCTCAAATCAAAATGTTTGCTAGTTCTGGTAAAGTAGTATTTTCTGACTCTACTAAGTTTGAGCTTCAGAAACTAATAAAAGTTATTCAATCTAGTCCGATGGATTTTCAATTAAGCAAAGATCAAGATTTATTGATAACAAAAACTACTAAAACAGCCGAGCAACGTATAGAGTTTGTAGAGAAATTTTTAAAAAATATTGGGTTTAATTAATAAAAAATTTTTATAAAAAATTTTTCATGTGGGTTTCATAGTCAAAACCCTGTAACAAGTACACCATATGATTTAAGGGATTGTTGTAACAGCCCCTTTAAATAGGTTCTTTTAGTCATTTTTCAAACACTGTATGCACCTGCCAACTTACCAAAGCACCACTATATTCTTAACAGGGTAAAAAAAGCAAGATAATGAAATTTTATTAAGTTAATAATAAGTTACAAATTATATGGTAATTATGATATTATGCATTGCAATTATATTATTATTGTTTTAAAAATATACTAAACTTATGGAAATATAACTTATGCAGTCACTTAAAAATATCCATTGCATTACACTCAATCATATAGCTCGTAGATATGATGGCGCTTATGATTCATTTATTAAACTCACATATGCTCTAGAGCATTATGCATATACTAATTACTATAACTATAACGTGGAAGTTTTATCTAATAATAGCTATACCCATATTAAGGTTATTATTAAATGCAAGTTTCATAATGTAGAACAAACATTTGAACTTCATAAAGACATACATTTCCAAGGAGTTGGATATAAGAGTGCTGATTTAATATGTAAGCAGTGTAAACAAGATTTTAAGAGCGATTATGATGAGCAAATTGATGCTTTACTTGCGGATAAATTTGAAGCAAGCCCAAGCTATTTTGGATTATATTATAGCAATAAAACTCTACATAAAGGTCTAATGTCTAAATACCAACAACATAATCTTGCTTTTGTTGGTTTTATAGATTCTGATGAGAGTATTATTTACTGTATGTGTAAGCTATGTGGTTATTTTTCCATTAAACCTATAAAACTTCTTATGAGTGGTGAGAATTATAATTGTAAAAAATGTGCAAATAAGCCCCATTTGAGATCTAATGTTAATGAAGTACAAATAAAACTTCACAAGTTATATTGTGACAAAGTTAGGATTACAAGGTTTTATAAAATATATTTTCTATACAGAGATAACCTTTTAGTAAGAAAAAAACAATTCTTAAGTATAAGAGAATTTGTTGATAAAACTGGGATTCACTATAAAATGTTTGTAGGTGCCAAAGAGGATTTACGTAGTGTATTCAAAAAGCAAAGTAATGAAGTAAATATTTTACCTTTGTTTTATTTGTCAAACTCTGATTGTTCTGTATTTGTAAAAAGCGCTCTTTTTAAGCCTGAAATAACGTATTCAGGAAACACATTAGATTTAAGTTATTATATACTTTCAAAAGAAAAAAATATCAATTTAAAGGGAAAGCCAGTAATATTTGTAATAAGCATAGATATTGAAAATACCAAGCTTCCTTACATATGCAATAATGATATCCAAATAATAGTAATATGTACATCTGCTGAATATAAAAAAATATTAGTCAACAATAATCAAATAACTGGATTACAAGATAATATAAGTTTTATCAAATTAAAGTGTGATGATAACGGCCATGACTTAGCCAGGTATATAGTAATAAAGAAATATGTTGCTTGGCATTATGCCTATTCTCAGAGCATAGATGATTTTCTTATTATAGAAGGTAATATAAATATGGTTGTAAGTGCCAATGACTATGTCTATGATTGGTCATTACTGTATCAATATACTAAACAAAAGGTAACCAGTAATGGTCATATTGTTGGCTTAATTGGGCAAGAAAAATATGAACAAAAAACACGCAGTGGTATAGCAGCTATTATTTATTATAATAGTTCTTATATCTTTGAAAATCTCTTTAAATACGCAGGATATAATCTTTGGGAATTAATACCGGTAAAATATTATAATTATGCTGCTGATTCAGCATATACATTAATAGCGTTAGAAGTTTTATATAAACAAAATCTAGCTTATAATTATGAAAATGGTTATATAGATATAGACATAGATAATATCAAAGTTTCCAGATATAGAAAATCTGCATCATCCTTGGGTCTAAAAGGAGTTGAAGACTATTTAACAGTAAGTCAAGGTGCAAGTGATGTAGAAGACTTCGTCATAACCGCTCTCCAAGAAACTGTTATTGAACGTTATCAAAATAAGATAAATATACCTTATTTAAAACTTTTCATGTTACAAAATCATATACCTAAAGAGAATATTTCTAAGTTAGCTAAGGTTATAGATAGTTATACACTTAATTCATATGTTAAGAATAATTATAGGGATTATCAAAAAAAAGCTATAAATGAAATAGAATCCTCACAAGAAAAAATTAAAAGAGTTTTTTTGCCAACTGGAACTGGTAAAACTTATGTAATTTTTTATAAAGCGCTTAATGACTATATTAAAGGTAAAGATGTAATTATTATAGAACCTTTTTTGTCATTAGTAGATCAAATGTTTTCTCTTTTTAAAAGAGAAATCTTAGAGAATATACCTCGACCTAACTTGGATGTTAAGTATAAGTTTCCTGTCCTTAAGGTTGCTACAGGTTACAATAGGTGTCTTACATTAGCATATTTTGCTGAGAGGATGAGAGAACCGCAACATTTAAGGGAAAAAAGAAAATATATCGTTAGTTATTATAGTTTTATAAATTTATTTGATTCTGTAGATAAAAGTAACTTAAATAACGTTAGTTTTATTTTTGACGAAGCTAAGATAACTGCCCCCGAAAAGTTGCTAGCTAAACTACCTGATTTTAGTGAAAAGTTACTAATGTCTGGATCAGAATTTGACCATAAATATACGTATAAACTAAATTATAGAGAAGCATTCGATCGTGATGTGATAAGAAAAGTAAAAGGTTATAAAATAGCTTGTACTATTGATCAAATTCAAAACAAGATTTTAGAAAATAAACCGTTTAAAGGTATAATTTATGTGAGTGGACAAAGAAGATTAAGAGAGCTTATAAGAACAATCCCTCAAAGTTTTAAAAAGTCAAACTCAGCAAAACATGACTTACAGTTGTTAACCTCATATCTACAAAAGTGTTTTCAAAACGTAAGTATTAATTATATATATAGTAAAAAATATAATAAAAAGTATATAGATGATACTGATAAGCTGAATATTTATAAATTAGAAAACTTTAAAAACAAACAAGATAATGCCGTATTGATAACCTATAGAAGCTTAACGATAGGTTTTGATGATCCTAATTTAGGGTATATTATTAAGCTAGGAGATTTGTATGGCTCAAAAGGTGAGCAAATACTTGGACGAATAGTGCGTAAATTTCCTAATAACACCGGTGGAACAAATTTATATAAAAAAGCGTATTATACTGGAGAGTTTGATGAAAACCTCAAATGTCTTTTAGCACCAGCAAGTGCTAACTTATATTCTCAAAAATTGCAAACACCTATCTTCGCTATTCATAAACCAAATATTACCCTCCAACCTTATAGTAAACAACAAGTTCAAAATCCATGTAACTTAGTAAGCAAAACTTCTTTTTTAAAACAGCAGCAGTATTTAAATCCAAATGAATCTATAAGAGCTACTATGAGTTTAAATTCTAATTCTAGAACATCTAGTATAGATAGTGAATTAAGATTGAAAAACACCAGCATATTTGAGAGACATGATGATTCTTATAAAAGTTTTGAAGATCTTAGAGTTTTTAATATAATAGATGCAGAAATGTCAGATAATCCATTAAGTCCTCAAAATAGAAGTTTATCTAGTGAAAATAATAGGTTTTATAATAATACAGATTTTAAGCATATTAGACGCTCAAGTATAGACTCGCATATGTCAATTGATTCATTAAACTCAAATGCTCAAAATCAAATAAATAGTTTTACTACTAAAAAACCTAGCTTCTTTATTAATAAACCAGGTACTGTACTAAAACTTTATGGTAAACAACAAGCAAGTATAAGAGCCGGTATAGTTAATCATCGTGTTAACTGCTATATTAATGCGAGTTTACAATTACTATCATGTATGGAACCTATCTTACGCCAACTAACAGATATAAGCGATATAAATCAAAGAGCATTTGCAATCTCACAAAGATTATCTGAAGATGGCGCTATTCAACAGCAATATAAGCGTTATATTTCTTCTACTAATCTTTTTAACGTAATTAATGAAATAATGACTCAGTTAATTAGCGGACAAAAAACTTCTATAGATATAGTTAGACTATTAGATTGTTTTAAACAACAAAATGTAGCAAATAGTGCACTGGATACTCCTATTTTTAGGAACGTTCAAGGAGATGCTCATGAATTTATAATAAAATTATTAGATATAACTGTACTAGATAACCCGAGTGTAATACATAAAAGGATAGTATCATGTTCCAATTGCGGTCAAAGAAGTGTAACAGATAATCCCCAAACTTTTATAGGAGTTAATTGTAATCAACCCCATTTAGTAATTTCTAATGCAGTTTTCACTGAAAATAATCCCTCAATAGAAAATTTAAGTGGAGAAAATAAATACCTATGTTCTAGCCGAATTTGTGGCGGTACTAAGCAAAATGCGAGAAGTGAAATATATTATGACTTCATGGATCAAGACTATATACTTGTACATTTGGTATTATTTGATACTTCCAGAAGTAAATATACAGAGAACATTTATATTAACGATATAGAAACCCAAGGGGTATGTTACAAACCCATTGCTTGTATTGTACATATTGGCCCAAATATCGATAGGGGTCATTATATAGCAGTATCTCGTAATACCTGCCAAGATAATTTTGTTATATATAATGACACTAAAGTAACTAAAACAGCTTATAAAAATATAGACGATGTAATTAATAGCTTTAAACCTAAATATGGCTACACTAACCCTCAACCATATATCATACTTTATAAAAAACAAACCCAAAGCCCTTATGTTTTAGCAAATAGAGCTTCTTTTTTAGAACACCCAGATACCAATGCAACTATAACAGCTAAAATAAATACAAATACTAGGCGTTTGAGTATAGTTTCAGATAGCCCAGGCAAGCCACTAAGCCCACAAAATAGAGTTTTTTTTGATGAATACAATAACTTCCATAACGATCAAAACTTTAAGTATGTGAGACATCCTAGCATAGGTTCGGATATAGTTAATAATCCATTGAGCCCTAAAAGTAACGATACTTTTTTTGATAAATTTAGTTTTGCGCGATTACATGATGAAATTTATACTCATAGGGCTAAAAATGAAATCCAAAACCTTATTAAAAGTCACCATAATAGTGCAGTAATAGCTGGTGGAGATGAAATTAATAGTTATGCTGCAGAGATTACTATTAGGTGTGAAAATAATCATGAAACTAAAGATTATGTAACTAATTTTATTGAGTCATGGTGCCAAGATTGCGAAGTAACTGGCAACAAAGATCCTAATAAAATCAAGAAAAGAAAGGCTTCCATATCGACTTCTGATTTAGAAAAAGTAGTAAATAATAATATTGATATTGTACCTAGTGTTATGGGTAATATAGGACAAGGATTTAATACTGATAATAGTGTTAGTCTAAGTAGTCAGCTGCAAACATATACAAAAAAACAATATAAATGTGATTTTCCAGGCTGTAATTATAAAACCACTTTTTCAGCAAGTTTGAAAACACATCAGCTGAGACATACAGGGGAGAAATCATTTAAGTGTGACTTTGAAGACTGTGATAAAAAATTTCTTACAGAAGTAGAGTTGAAAACACATCAGCTGAGACATACAGGGGGGAAACCATTTAAGTGTGACTTTGAAGACTGTGATAAAAAATTTCTTACAGAAGTAGAGTTGAAAACACATCAGCTGAGACATACAGGGGGGAAATCATTTAAGTGTGACTTTGAAGACTGCGATAAAAAATTTTTTACAGAAGTAGAGTTGAAAATCCATAAACAAAGACATAAAGGGAAACTACTTAGTTGTGACATTGCAGGCTGTAGTAGAAAATTTGCTATAAAAGCAGAGTTGAATAGACATAAAAAAAGCCATGAGGAGAAACCATATGTGTGTGACTTTGAAGGATGTAGTCAAACTTGTACTACATCAACACGATTGGTTGAACATAAACGAGTACATACAGGTGAGAAACCATATGAATGTGAAATCTGTGGTTACAGGTCTGCTAGAAAAGGAGATTTGAATAGACATAAAAAAGTGCATGAAAGCAATAGATGATTAGAGGAGCCTGAGCCCTTTCATTACAAGTTTTGTGAAACTGTATAGCCTACTAGTTATAGGTGTAGTAGCTCAAACTTGATCTGATAATAAGTACTTGTCTAAAGCATTCTAAAGGTTTAAAACAACTATTTTAAAGTAAAATCTGGCTTATATGTATTTATAAAATTTAGGTTATTCCTTATAATAGTGGCTAGCTTACTAAGTTTACATCTAAGTGTTATATAATTTATGCGAGAAATTTCTAATTTAAAAGTAAAGGTTGAAAGTGGTGGTAAATATACTACAGAGCAAGGTTTTCATGCAGTTAAAGATGGTATTAGAAATAAAAAAGAAAATTCTGTACATATTCGTAAACCTGAGTGGCTAAAGGTTAAAAAACAAGATTCAAATGAATACCTTAAAGTTAAAACTATCACGAAAAAACATAAGCTTTCTACTGTTTGTGAAGAAGCGAAATGCCCGAATATTAATGAATGTTGGTCTCATGGTACAGCAACCATCATGCTGATGGGGAGTGTTTGCACTAGAGCATGTAAGTTTTGTTCAGTTGACACAGGAAATCCAAAAGGCTGGCTTGATAAAGATGAGCCTAAAAATGCAGCCAAAAGTGTAAAATTAATGAATCTGGAATATGTAGTTTTGACTTCGGTGGATCGTGATGATTTAGAAGATGGTGGAGCTGCACATTATGCAGCCACAATTTCAGCAATAAAACAACTTAGTCCAGAGATTAAAGTTGAAGCTTTAACACCAGATTTTGGTGGCGTAGAACAAAATATAGATAAAATTATAAATACGCAAGTTGATGTTATCGCACAAAACATCGAAACTGTAGAACGTTTGACTCATCCTGTGCGTGACCCTAGAGCAGGGTATTGGCAGACTCTTAATTTTTTGAAATATGTAAAACAAAAATCATCAAATGTTTTGACCAAAACTAGTATCATGGTGGGTCTAGGTGAAACAGAAGAAGAAATCTATAAAACTATGGATGACGCTAGAAGTGTAGGGGTTGATATTTTAACACTAGGTCAATATATGCAACCAACTAAGCATCATTTAAGCGTACAAAGGTTTGTAACGCCAGCACAATTTGATGAGTATCGTAAAGTAGGTTTAGCAAAAGGGTTTTTAGAAGTAGCATCTGGCCCGATGGTTCGTTCTAGCTATAGAGCAGATAGAGTTTTTAAAAGAAATAATTTAGACTTATAAAATTAAAAAACTAAAAACAAAAGGTGAAGAAAATGGCAAAAGTAGCAATAGTATTATCAGGTTGTGGTCATCTTGATGGTACCGAGATACAAGAGGCTATACTGACTATACTAGCGTTAGAAAAGCAAGGTGTAGAATGGCAAGGAGTTGCTTTAAATGAAAACCAAAAACATGTAATAAACCATTTGAATCAATCTGTTGATGCGAAAGCTTCTCCTAGAAATATATTAGAAGAATCAGCACGTCTTA
Source organism: Allofrancisella inopinata (assembly GCF_012222965.1). Lineage (NCBI taxonomy): Bacteria > Pseudomonadati > Pseudomonadota > Gammaproteobacteria > Thiotrichales > Francisellaceae > Allofrancisella > Allofrancisella inopinata. Next base: position 832,140 of record NZ_CP038241.1, read on the forward strand.
CTAGAGGCAATGTTATAGACCTTGCAGAAGCTGATAGTGATAATTATGACGCTGTAATATTTCCAGGTGGCTTTGGTGCGGCTAAAAATATTATGGATTTTGCATTTGTTGGTGATGATAGTTATCAAATGAATGAGGAAGTATTAAAATTTGCAAGAGCTTTTTATCTTGCAGATAAGCCAGCTGGTTATATTTGTATTTCTCCTTTAATGATACCTTTAGTCTACCCAGAAGGCACAAAAGTAACTATCGGTAATGATGAAAATACAGCAGCAATTTTAGAGAAAAAGGGTGCTGAAATTGTAATGATGGATGCTACAGATATTTGTGTTGATGAGGGAGTAAAAGTGGTTTCCACACCAGCGTATATGTGTGCTAAAAATATTTTAGAAGCGTCACAAGGTATAGAAAAATTAGTTGAAAAAGTAGTTAGTTATATTTAAGGATATAAAAAGATGGCAGGTCATAGTAAGTGGGCTAATATCAAGCATAAAAAAGCAAAAGAAGATGCAAAACGAGGTAAAATTTTTACTAAATTGATTAGAGAAATAACAGTAGCAGCTAGGTTAGGGGGTGGGGATAAAGATGCTAACCCAAGGCTAAGAGCCGCTATTGCTACAGCACTTTCTAATAATATGAGTAAAGATACTATAGAAAGAGCTATCACTAAAGGTGCTGGTGGTGAAGAGGGAGCAAATGTTGAAGAAGTACGTTACGAAGGTTATGGACCAAATGGTGTAGCTATTATGGTTGATTGTATGACAGATAATCGTAATCGTACTGTTGGTGAAGTTCGTCATGCTTTTACTAAAAGTAGTGGAAATCTGGGAACAGATGGTTCAGTAGCATATATGTTTACTAAAAAGGGTATTATTTCATTTGCAAGTGGAGTAGATGAAGATTCTCTAATGGAACTAGCTTTGGAAGCAGGGGCTAATGATGTAATTATACATGAAGATGGTAGTATAGATGTAATAACAGACCCTCAAAGCTTTTCTGATGTGCAAGAAACACTTATAAAAAAAGGTTTTAATCCAGATAGTGCTGAAGTTACTTTTGATGCAGAAACTAAAGTTGAGTTAGACCTGGAAACAGCAGAAAAGGTTATGAATCTAATTGATAAATTAGAAGACCTTGATGATGTACAAAATGTATACTCTAACGCTAATTTTACTCAAGAATTAATGGAACGACTTAGTTAACTATAATTTGATAGATATTACATTCTTAATAAGTCTAGGAGCTAAATGGTAATTTTAGGTATAGATCCAGGTTCAAGAATTACGGGTTTTGGGGTTATTAAGGCTCAAGATAATAAACTATATTATGTTGCTAGTGGGTGTATTCGTATTACAGAAGTAACTATAGCAAATAGGCTCAAGCAGATTGCAGATGGTATCACAGAAGTTATAAATACATATGTTCCAACAGAATCTGCTATTGAGCAGATTTTTATGTTTCAGAATCCAACAGGTGCTTTAAAGTTAGGACAAGCAAGAGGTGTTGCTATGTGTACTTTAGCCATAAATGGCTTAGGTGTTAGTGAGTATTCGGCTAAGCAGATAAAACAAGCAGTAGTTGGAACAGGGGCAGCAGCAAAGTCTCAAGTTCAACATATGGTGCAATCTCTATTAGGGTTAAGTAAAAAGCCACCAGAAGATGCAGCAGATGCTTTAGCTATAGCTATATGCCATTATCATAGCAGTAAATCCTTAGCTAAAATTGTTGGAGCAAGTCGAGTGGCTCAAAAAAGAATTAAATAAATGTCATCAACTCTAAAAGCTTATTAAATATTACATAATACCAATTCCAACACATATAGCTAACGATACTAAAAAGTAGTACTAACTGAAATAGCTTGGTTTTAAGCTATTTCAGTTAGTACTACTTTTATGCCTAGTAGGCTATATTATTACTTTTAGTCATAAACTCCTTTGGGATAAATTCAACAATTTATGTTGGAATTGGTATAACTGATTATCCTCGTGCTTCACGTGGTAATCTACCGTCTTGAAAGCCAAAAAATTACAGTCTTTAAATAGCTAACGTTGAAAACCTGCTGTATAAAAATTCATGTAAGCAATCTTATATGTTAATTTAAAGAGACTACAAACAAAAAGGAGGAGATAATATGCAGAAGCATCAAAAGCAAAGATTAAGTAGGGGTAATACTATAAAAATAAAAAAAAACATTAGGAGAGTCTACGATGAAAAAAACACAATTAATTATAACAACTATATTGTTAGCTGGTGGTATAGGTTTAGGTTATTCAAATGAAAACAGCGACACCATAGTATCAAAAGTTGCGGTTAAAAATGAACAAGCTATATCAAATTTAGCTTTACCAGCAAGTACCCTAATAGGTGAAAAGGTAGTTAACTATAAAGGAGAAAACTTGGGGAAAGTAAAAGAAATTATGATTAACCCTAACTCAGGTAAAGTAGCTTACGTAGTTGTATCGTTTGGAGGGTTGCTTGGAATGGGAGATAAACTATTTGCTATTCCGATGACTACTTTTGAAGTTGATACAGCAAATTCGCAGTTTAAACTGAACAAATCAAAAGAAGAATTAGAGCAAGCTCCTGGGTTTGATAAAGATAACTGGCCGGCAACCTCTTCTAGCTATTGGAATAAATAGACTTTTAAATAGTCTTTGCCGTTTCTATATATAAAATATAAATTATTACAAACAATTCCACGGTCAAGCACTTCGATAAAATTATGGAGACAAAGACATAAAGTTAACTTGATTATTGCCAAATAAGCTTTATCCTTAAGAGTAAAATACCAAAAATAGATTATTATGATAAGTTTTATAAGAGGTACTCTTTTAGAAAAAGATCCTACCGCGTTATTGGTAGATGTAAACGGTGTTGGATATGAAATTTTCGTACCTATGACTACTTTTTACACTCTTGGTGAGACTAATAGTGAGATAAGCTTGTATACACATTTTGTTGTCAGAGAAGATATACAACAACTTTATGGCTTTAAAACTAAAGTTGATAAAAAAGTCTTTCAAGAGTTAATAAAAGTTAGTGGTATAGGTGCCAGAACCGCTATAGCAATACTTTCTGGAATGGACTGTAAAACGCTACTTCATTGTATAGAAAATAAAGATTATGGTTTATTAGCAACTGTACCTGGGATTGGTAAAAAAACAGCAGAAAGGTTAGTTGTTGAAATATATGATAAACTACTTAAATTGGCTAATGAAATTTATGGCCAGTCTGATATTAAAAACTCTACTGAGCTACCAAAAGACTCAACCGCTCAAGATAGCTCAATGATTATTTCTAATTCTATATTTAATGAAGCTGTAGATGCTTTATTAGCATTAGGTTATAAGCAAAAAGACGCTGAAAAAATGGTCAGAAGTTCCCTAGTAGATACTAGTGATGTTTCAGAGGTTATACGTAAAGCTTTACAAAATACAATCAGGTCTAAAAAATAAATACTTCAAAGCTACTAGAAGTGACCTTCGTTAGAGTTTTTCTTATTTAAGAATTCTATCAAGAAAGTTAAATACAAGCTCTAAATTATCTTTAGTTTCAAATTTTTCACCACCATGCTTAGCCCCCTCAATAATCACTAATTCAACTTTGTCTTTTCCAATCACTTTAACTAATTTATTATAGAAATTTATACTTTGTTGGGTAGGTACCATATTATCAATACTACCATGCTCTATAAGAAATGGCGGGGTTTCTTTACTTATATACGTCTCTGGGTTAGACAACTTCGTTTTTTCAGGACTATTACCAACATTGCTACCAATATATAAACTTTCAGGAGAGTCATCTTGGGAATGATTAGCTTTGCCTAAACCTGATTGGTTAAACTGATCATCCATTTTGCTAAAATCCGTAGGTCCAAACCAATCAACACAAGCTTGTACGTTTGCTGAGTACTTTTTATTACCTAAACTTAAATCGTCTAGTTGAGTTATTTTATTTCCTGAGGTTGCAGCAAGAGCAGCCAAATTTGCACCAGCAGAATCCCCCCAAACAGCTATAGCATTCGGGTTTAGATCATACTTAGTAGCATTTGCTTTGATAAACCTTATAGCCGCTTTTACATCTTGGATCGCTGCAGGAAATATTGCTTCTCCTGATAGACGGTAGTTAATGGCTACTACAGCATAGCCATATTTTATACCTTCAAGTATAGGTTTTAGTTGGTAGTCAGCTTTATCTCCACCTAAGAATGCCCCCCCATGTATAGCGATTATAATAGGATATGGTTTAGGAAATTTTTTATCATTAGGTAGGTAAATATCTAGTTTCTGGGCATCAGATACCGTAGCATATGCTATATTTAAGTATTTATTTTTAACCCAAGATGTGTCAGTTAAATTAGATCCATTATTGTTAGGAAGTATTTGGTATTGATTATTATTTTTTACAAGCTCAAATATGCTAAGCGTGATTAATAAAATTAAAATTATCACGCTGGCTATCTTATATTTATATTTTATCATTTTAAGGTTACCTTTTGAAAAAAGAATAATGGCTGTGAAAGAGAGGTTCTCTGCCTGACTATATTAACAAGACCATTTTCTTTGTTTTGTTAAAAATAAATTTTTAATATATGCTAATATAAAAAATAAAAAATTTAAAGTGTCTGATGATAAATATTTGTTTAAATATGTTTATAGTTTAACATGGGTTTTAAATATCTTGTTACCTTGTGTCTAAAATAAAATTTACTATAAATATCTCATGGATATATAGTATACGGTTACTCCTGTACATAAACATGAAGCAGGAGCATTAAAAAAATAGAAGTTAGAACTCTGTTAACAAGTGCTATAGTCGTGATTTCCTGCAATTGAGGAAAAAGAACTATCGCAGCTAATAATTACCATGTTCATATTCAACCTCGATAAACCAATCTTTGAGTAGTTCGTTAAGCTTTTTAAACCCATATTTAATGGTATGAGTATCAAAGTTTTCTTCATTAAGATAATCGTGTAAATATTTTATGGGATTTGAACTAGAAAATATACCTTGTAATTTTTCAATTTCGTCATCCTCAATTAAGCAATTTCCATCCCTCCAAAAAAACGAAGGTGTGTACATAGTTTGTACTTTTTTCAACAAATCGTTATATGAAAACCCTACATAATTTAAGTTTCTTGGTACGTATTGATTAAGAAATTGTTCCTGGTTAATCCTTGGTGGATCGTGATATATAAGCATTTTAAACATTTTATCTACATAGTTGATAGCGATTTTATTATAAATTGGTATTATGTCATTCCATAAAATAAATTTATTTAAATATTTTTTTGTATATTCTGAATGTTTTATGTTAGGCATAAGCCTTATTATCCTTTTTAGTATACCTACAGGAGTTATCGTGTTTTTCATCAATGTAAAACCGTTAGAAGATCTGCTCATGAATGAATCTTTAAACAGTGAGTAAGGAAGAATTTGTAAATCTCCTTCATATCCACAAAAAACAGCTAATTTATTATCTTTATTTGACCATTTTTGCTGATCAATAACTCCTTCAAAAGGATTTTTTGAAAATTTATGATTTGTTCCATCTGGGTAGTCTTTTTTTATTATACGTTCAGATTTTAAATCTATACCTGCTTTATTGAAAACTGTTTTGTTATCTCCCCCGTAAGTAACTGTAAAACAATTCTTAAAATAATTTTTTTGTAATTCTTCCATCATCCGAAACGCAACTGTGAAGGATCCACAAGCCCATAAGTAGAACCCAATGTTATATGTGTTATTTTCACCAATTGCTTCTTTTATATTTTCAACAAACTTATCAATCTTATAAGGAAAATCATACATTTTTGTATTCTTGAAATATTGGACAGAAAAATATCTGCTATCCACTTGTACTAATCCATGAGCACTTATATTTATCATCCAAGTTCTATTTTTTACTTGAGGCTCATTAACAGAAAATAAGTGTTTAGGTAATTTCACTGTTTTAATTTCATAGTCATTTGTATATTCAATATATTCAAAGTCAAACTCTGGTGTTATAACTTCTGTAGTGGAAAGTTTTCCGTACATTCTCCCTTGCATTTTTTTTTCTGGAAATAGATTTTTCCAGTGATCATCTACATCAAAAGCAAGAAAAAATGAAGAATCAAAATTTATATATTTATTATTTTTTAAACTAATTCTATGTGCCTCATTAAATAGCTCCCTTGTCGTTGGTGTTGGTCTATACTTTTGTCGTAGTGCATAATCGCGATGCTTTATAAAGATTTCTATTAAATATTCTGCTTCATTTATATTTAAGTTATATTTTTTATCTATAATAGACTTATATTCATCATCTCTATAGTCAGGAAAATCAACGTGTAGCATACGACGTTGCAGAGCTTGGCTATATGGTTCTCTTCCTCCCATCTGTATAGGATTTTGAGTAATAATAAGGGCAAAACCTTTTTTAGGAGACGGGGCACCTGATAGATCTGTTCCCATTAATAGAGTATTAATTAATCTTTCATTAAGGTCAGCGGTGTTTGCTTCTTCGATCACAACAATAAGTCCAGAATAAAACGCTTGCAACAGCATTTTTTCCTGTTCTTTAGGTTTTGAGTTAGCACTTATAAATATATACTCTGAAAAAGAAAATTTTGATGCTGGGACAAAGGCTTCATTTTTTAACACAGATTTTACAAATTGACTTTTGCCAAGACCTGGCATGCCTTCGATTTTAATAGCATTCAAACCTATAAGTGAATTAAGATGCTGTGATTCTTCAATTTTTAGTTTTCTAACTTCTATAAAAGCAAGTAATTGATTGTACGCCAGAAATCTAGATTTAACTAATATAAAATTTGAGTTTTCTTTGTAGTTCTTATTAGGGAACATAATTGAGTCTTCAACAAGGTTAATATCAAATTGCATGTTGCTTTCAAGACATGATATAAATTTACTTTTTTGACTTTTGTTTAATATATTTGCTAAAACTAGATAAGCGCAAATCGCTGGTATCTCAGGTTGGTAAATAAGGGTCTTTTTACTAAAACGCTTATATTTATCTAAAACTAGCATAATGAGGATCATCATTTCTAATTCTCGGGTTGAAACTTTGGTACTGGCACCAGCCGTTAGTTTTTGTACATAGGCATATATTTTTAGCAAAGTTACAAAATATTTTTTTAAAGATTCTCCTTTTGAATACTTTTGCAGTAGGTAATAATATAGATTTTCAATATCCATAGCTTCAAATTTTAAAATTGGGATATTCTGTATATCAAAAAGTCTAGGCTGTTTTCTCATTCCGCCGTATTCTATACTATTTCCAACAAAGATAACTTTGTGTTTATTTGTTAGATAAAAATAATTATTGTCAACGTATATTGATGGTGAAGAAGTATATATATTATTAAAAACACTAAAATCGCTATTAGTTAAATTATATTCATCAACGACTAAAATGTTATACTTGATAGAAGTATTTGAAATAGCTTTAGTCCACTCCCGTAAGGAGTCTAATCCTATAAAAACTTTAAGATTAATATCTGATTGTAAGGAATTAATAAATGTGCTTTTTCCAACTGAAGTTGGTCCTATAATTGCAATGCAAGGATAATCATTTAGTTGTTCTAGGCACTGCAATTTACGCTGGTTATTGTTATTAATATTTACTATCTTTGAATTAGTTATAGTATTATTATTTTGTCTATAGAAAAGTATATTTTTAGTAAATTGGAAACAGTTTTGTTGAGAAATATCAGCAAGAAGGATTATTTGAGCTTGATTATCTTTATCAGAACAAAGCAGAGAATGTTTATGAAAGAATGTTACTATATTCTCAAGAATTTCAGATGAAAATACCCCATATAGTAAAATTCTTTTATTTTCTCGCAGTTTCTCTGTAAAAAAGGTCATTTTTTTACGGAATCTTAGTGGAAATTGTGTTGAAATTGGTTCAATAGATCCAAATAGTTGATGTACCATGATCTCTGATATTGGAATACTATAATCAATATTATTATTCTTAATCAAATCCTGCGCCGTTTTTTCAATGCTATCAGATAATATAACGAAGTTTGTTTTTGTGAATATTAAGCTTTCTAGGTTATTGTTAGTTTCTGATTGTATTTCTTGAGCTCCTTGATATCTAGATTGGTTCAGTTTACTATATAGTTCGTTAGTAAATATTTCATTTGGAACGCTTACCGATGGGTGTAAAGCAATAGAAATATTTTTTTTATAAGATTCAAGTTTAGATAATAAATCGATCCAAATCAGTTTATCAAAGGTAAACGGAATATACAAAATTATGTCATTTTTGGGTGTTTTATCTAAAAAACCTTGTGTATTTTTCATAAAACCACCATCATTTAATTCTATATCCTCAAAAAGATAACGCCTATTAGAAGCAGTGAGAATATAATCTGGTTTTATATGAGAATAGTCTGAATAAGATATATTACTAAAATCAAATACTTTAAGTCCATCGCTAAATTGAAAGCTAGTATTATCAGGAATAGTTATGGTTAAACCAAATAAGCATGTTTTTTTATAGACTATTAGTTGCCTTAAAATATGTCCAAATCTTTTATCATCTAATGGAGGGTTGTTGATTATAATTGAAGCATTTTTAATTTTTTTAATTGAAATTTGTCGTATTACGTTGAGTAGTGAACCTGGGTCAAGGATTAGTTCTTTATAGTTTAGTTTCCATGACCCTATTAAAGAACTTTCCCAGTCTTTTAACTCGTAATTATAAATTAAAAAAAAGTTTTCTTTTTGTGCTACTTCTCTAGCTACATCAAAATCTAAGATTTCCTTTTTTAAGTTTTTTGTTCGATTTTTGAGCTCAGCACTAATATTTTCCATTTGAAATATTGGAGCATGAAGAGTAAATCTTGAGAAGAAATCTTCTCCTTTGTAATTATGATTAATGTCTATTAAACCAATTATGATTGTATTATGAGGTATTTTTACTCCGTCTATATTTCTATTTTCTACTGGCATATCTATTGCACTATTACACCTAACGATATCTTGTGCTTTAAAATCCGAGTAATCAATTATAAGTATTAATGGCTTAGTATATTGTTTGGTTAAAGTATCAAATACTTCTCCGCAAGGCTTTTGTTTGATGATTCCAGTCCCGTCCTCCGAAAGAATAATATTTTCATCACTACAAGTCATTTTTTCAGAGGCTGATATAAAAAGAAGTTCATGTCTATTATCCTTAGCGAATGAGTAAACATAATCTAGATAATCATCTATTTGTTGCTTATTTCTAAATTTTAGTAATATATTATTTCCTTCTTTTGTAAAAATTTTTTCATTAAATTGATCCAGTGAGAGTTTTGAACTAAAATGTGTAGATTGCCAGGTTTTAAAAGCTTTATAATAGTATACTGGAGTGTTAGGAGAGAAATTTCTTCCAAATTTTCTTTCCTCTCCTAAAAGACCATCTTGAGCTATATAAAATTCATTTTTTTTACTATTTTGTATCTGGTCATCTATAATGTTTTCCTTTAATTTTTTGATTTCATCTTTTATTTTTTTTAAAGGTTCTATATGGTGAGTTGAATTTGCTATTTCTTGTTCGTAACCTTTTTTTCCAATATATTCAACAATAGGGCGTCCTAATTTGTCAAAGTAGCGTACGTTTATTGAGTTAGGAAAAAAATTTATAATTTCATCCTGAGTTAGTATGTCATTTGAACGAAAATTACAAATGACTATCTCATCAAACCCTTCACAAATACTTGAATATAACTGACAGTGCGAAGCATTCAGTAGAGAACCTACGTTTATGGTCATGGATTTAAAAGTAGTATTTTCTGCCCAATTCGCTTCATAAGCTTTTTTAACTTTACTATCCTCCAGTAAAAGTTTTTTTCCATATGCTTGAAAAAGCTTGAAAGACATTTGTGTATCTAGTTTCTGTATAGTGAAAGTTATATCGTGTAGGATAAGGCCAGTATGTTGTGGACCAGGATATAGTTGCTTAGCCGTAATATATTTTTTTTGCAAAAATAATTGTAGTAATTGAATATCAAATGACAGTAACCATAACAAGTCCGCTAATGATATGCTATCAAGAACATAAATTTTTATTATTGCCAGATCATTTTTAAAATTAGAATTTTTTTCTGAAAAGAGTAAATCAGAGATATAGCGCCTAAAAATTTTAGAATCATTTGTACTTTCTATTTCAAGATTAAAATGTTTTTGTATATTTGATTTTTTTTTACTAAGGCCCCTGACAAATTCAACGGTATTTTTAGGAAGCTTTTTTTTGCTTGTATAAAATAGTTTTATAGTGAAATCTAACTCTTGTAAATACTCTAATAAGGATGCGCTATTATTGGTCTCCAGGTATTTAGATAAAATATCAAGATCCATTACCAGTTTTTTATTTACAAACTCTAGTTTACCTTTATCCTTACCTTCCAGATTAATATCACCAGGAGATATAAGTAAGATATTGTCTGAAGTTAAAGAATTTTCTTCTAATAGCATTTGTAATTCATAACTTACTGGACTATGATATACAATCCCTTCTAAATTGTAGTGTTGTATAGGAATGTTTAATAATTTTAGTTTTCCCTGTTTGCATAAATAAATTTTGAAATAGCCTTCGTTAAAACCTAGATAAAGCATAAAATTAAAAAAACTATCTAAGACATCTTTTGGGTAAAAAGGTAAAAGCGGATCGTTTATAATAAAAGTTTTATATTTAAGACCATTTTGCTGTACTTTTATATCTCTATAAAAATTGTTTTTTCGATTAATTAATCTGTCTACAGCAAGATCATCTGTCGGGTTTTCTGTATAACTTAGCTTAAAAGAGTTTTTTTGAATAAATAATTCAGGATAATTTTGGAAAATTTCTACAAAGTTTGGCATAGTCAGTCCTAGCAATTTTTCTTCGATTTTTAAAAATTTTTGTTACGGCTAATGTTTGTAATAGCTTTATTATTGAATAGCTAATAGCCTTCTTTATCTAAGCTTATCTATATAAATAAGCTTTTAGACTTAAAATACCATAGCGTCTGCATCTTATTGGCTATATTAATAAATGCTACTTTTAATTAATTATAGTATAAAAATAATTTTTTTTAAATTTCTTTAAAATTAAGTTATTTTTTTAAAGAATGTGTTTAAGCATATAACTAAGGTATTACAATTTAGGGAGTAAAAAACTTTTTCAGAGAGAGTTAACTAGTGTGTTACAATCTTAATATTATTATGCTCTAACAATCTAAAACTTAAACTATGAAAAAATGTGGTTATATTTCTATAATAGGTCGACCAAATGTTGGTAAGTCGACACTGTTAAATAATATTCTTAAGTATAAAGTTAGTATAACATCTCGTAAACCTCAGACTACAAGACACCAAATTATAGGAGTAAAGACAGTTGGAGATACTCAATTCGTTTATGTGGATACTCCAGGTATCCATACTAAAGAGCCTAAAGCAATCAATAAATTTATGAATAAAGCAGCAACAACAATGATAAAAGATGTTGATGTGATTTTATTTATAGTTGAGATGGGTAAATGGACAGAATTAGAGGATAATATAGTAGCTAAAATTAAAAATTCAGAAATTCCAATATTTTTAGTGGTAAATAAAGTTGATAAGAAAAAATCACTTGAAGCTAGTGTATTTATTGAGTCTATTAAAGACAAATTTACATTTTATGATGTTATTTATGTCTCAGCTAAGCAAGGACATAACATTAATGAGCTTGAGTCAAGAATAGAAAAGTTACTTCCTGAATCTGAATACTTTTTTTATGATGATGACCAAATTACAGATAGAAGTATTAAGTTTTTAGTTTCAGAAATAATTCGTGAAAAAATTATGCGTACTATAGGCAGTGAGGTACCATACCAAATAGCTGTAGAGATTGATAGCTATAAAATTGATGAACAAAAAAATATCGCAGATATTTATGCAAGTATCCTTGTTGAAAGGGATAGCCAAAAAGGTATAGTTATTGGTGCAAAAGGCTCTAAACTTAAAAAAATAGGCATAGATGCGCGTAAAGATATTGAGCATCTGATAGGTATGCAGGCCAACTTAAAAATATGGGTTAAAGTTAAAAGTGGTTGGTCTGACGATGATAGGGCATTAAAGTCATTAGGATATGACTTGATATAAATTTTCTTTATGCAAAAAGTTATTTACCTAGATAAATCACGTAAATACCGAAAATTATTTTATACTTTGACAGTTGTACTTAGTAGCTTTGTAATAGGGGTTTACTTTAGAAGTAGTTATTTGTTGTATATCGGTTTTGCTTTGATAATATTATCTATCTTTTATGAGTGTCTATTTAGTTTTTCAGTCTTAGAGGCAATTGTTTTGCCTAAAGAAAATGAGAAGAGCTTTAAAGTAATTATAGATAAGCAAGAAAGTGACTTTTGGAGAATAAGAAAACATATAATCATAAATGGTTGGATTTATCTTTATATATTCCAAGAGGGTTCTAATAAGACACTTAAAATGTGGCTACATAAAAGTAATTTTAAGGATGAAAATGATATTAGGTTGCTTGCTAAGAAAATTATTTTAGAAAATTTGTGATACAAAGGAATCATTTTTTTGTTTTAAATATCCTATCCCATAGTGGAAAGGTTACAGCAAAATTTGTATTTTCATAATGGTGATGTAGAGCATGATGCTTTTTGTATAGAAATAAAATAGAGCCTTTTTTTGCTTTTATATGGTGGGCACTATGATGTATAAAGAAGTAAAATAAAGCCCCAAGTAAAGCTCCACTATAAATTGCACTTGCTATACCTAAACCAAAGACTAGATATAAAGGTAAAAACAGTGTAATAGTGTAGATTGGTAACGAAATATATGTTGGGTTACCTACTAAATCTATAGGGTGTTGATGATGTACAGCATGTAATTCTTTGGTGAATGGAAAATGATGAAATAAGAATCTATGAACCATATACTCTATAAAAGTCCAAATAAAAACTCCCAACAAAACAAAAGCAAATATCCACAATAAATTACCCTTAAAATACCTAAAGCTTAATACTAAAAAAAAGACAGTAGTAATAGGATATATATAAAAATCACTCCAATAACCAGTTCGAGAAATTTTTTCAAGTAATGTCATATATCAATAAATATCAATGTAGTTTTAATTATTACAACATCATAAACAACTTTTGGAATATAATCAAAAATAAAATCATTTTGATGTAATAAAATGAAACTATATAATATAGTAGACTTTTATATAATTTGTGGTATATGGATTTGTTGTGTTAGAAAATTTTAAGCTAAAAGTGTTAGAAGTTCTAGGTAAACAACAAATTGTTGAAAATGAATTATTAAGGTATGCCTATTCAACAGATGCTAGTTTTTATAGAATGGTTCCAAAACTAGTTTTAGTAGTTAGAGTAGAACAAGAAGTTCAAAAGATTGTTGAGTTAGCAAATGAGTACGATGTAAAATTAACATTTAGAGCCGCAGGAACTAGTTTATCCGGTCAGGCTGTTACAGACCAAGTATTAGTTATATTGGCTTTCGATTCTTGGCTAGAGTATAAAATTTATGATGATGGAAAAAAGGTAAAATTACAGCCAGGCATTATTGGAGGTGAAGCTAATAAATACTTGAAAATTTATAATCGCAAAATAGGACCAGATCCAGGCTCTATAAATACAGCTAAAATTGGTGGAATTATAGCTAATAACTCAAGCGGTATGTGTTGTGGTACAGCTAAAAATTCTTATGCAACATTAGATTCTATGCGAGTGGTTTTTAATGATGGTAGTATTTTAGATACTTCAGACTGTCAAAGTATAGAAGATTTTAAGCAAACTAAAAAAAGCTTTTTGAATGGGATTTCAAGGATTCAAACTCAAATATTAGAAAATGATCAGTTAACAAATTTCATAAAAAAGAAATTTTCAATTAAAAACACAAGTGGCTATAGTTTAAATGCCTTTTTAGATTTTAAAGACCCTATTAAAATAGTAGAGAGACTAATAATAGGTTCAGAAGGCACACTTGGATTTGTTAGCAATGTAACCTTAAATACAGTGCCAGACTATAAGTACAAAGCTTTAAATTTAATATATGGTAAGTTAGATGACTTAGTTAAACTTACGACTCAAATTGAGGCTTTTAATTTATCTTCAGTTGAATTGTTAGATCATGCATCTCTCAAATCAGTAGCTAATAATATTGAGTTAAAGCCTTTTTTAATCCCTTTAGAAAATTTCCAAATAGCTGCTATTATGGTTGAGCTTGCAGAGTCAAGCCAAAAAGATTTAGAAGATAAGCTTAAACTTATAAATAGTTACATAGAAAAAACAAGTATAATTCATCAAGTTGGGTTTATCCAAGATGAAGTTAAAGCGCAAATTCTATGGAAAATACGTAATGGGATAGTGCCTACCATAGCTGGGCTAAGACCGTCAGGTTCTAGTGTGATTATAGAAGATATAGCTGTAAATATTTTAGATTTGCCAAGTCTTATAACTCAGATAAGAAAGCTTTTTGATAAGTATGGTTATATTAATGCTGCTATTTTCGGACATGTGTTAGCAGGAAACATACATTTTGTTATAACACCAGATTTTCACAATAATGAAGAAGTATTCGGCTCTAGTCGGAATACGTGTGTAATCCGGTAGTATAGAAATAATTTCACTTATTTTGTAGAATAAAATCAGTTATATCCTCTTCAAACTCTAAAATATTACCATGATGACAGTCTAACTTTTTTAATGTTATTCTTTTTGAAACCAAGTCAATATTATTCATGGGTAATGCTAAGCTAGCTTGATCTTTTCTAAAAATAATATTTGGCCGATTATCTATTTCTTTTGCTTTTACTAAAAGAACATCTGTGAACCTTAATTTAGCTGAAGGTTTAATGTTAGATATTTTAAGATCAATATGACATGAAGAGATAATTTTATCACTGTATACTGGCTGATGACCTAGACTAGTAAAGAATTTCTTTAAAGTAGTTTTTATATTATATATATCTTTTTCTAAATCATTTATAGGTATGTTTTTCTTAGAAATTAATGTGTCCAACAATATAGTTTTTATATTTTTAATACCATTAAGTTCTAAAAGGCCAGCCATTTCTAGAGCTAAAGCTCCCCCTGATGACCATCCTAATAAATATATAGGATTAGTAATACTATAATTCTTAAGATACTCTGATACATAAAGCTTAGCTAAATCATTTAAATTATCTATTTTATTTTTACTATAAATATTATAATTATCAATACCTATACAATTAAAACTTTTCGAAAGTTTTGTGGCTAAAGACTGATATACTTCAGCACCAGCAAATGCAGGGTGAATAAATAGCATATTAGGTAAAAACTCATCAAATTTTAAAGTATAGAGATTAAGTAAGCTAGTTTCTTTCTTCCATGCAAATCTATCATGTAACTCATTTGATAAATTATTAATAGAGTTAAGTCTAAAAATATCTGCTACATTAATTTTTATATGTAGTTGCTCAGATACCTTATGTGCTAATTTAATAGCAAATATACTATTACCACCAATCCTAAAGAAATCATCTGTTATACCAACTTTATCAAGTTTAAGCACCTCTTCCCATATTTTACAAAGCTGCTTTTCCAGTTCTGTTGTCGGTGCCACATAATTATCTTGATTTACTAATTCTGCCATTGGTAAGCTCTTATAGTCTATTTTACCATTAACAGTTAATGGCAAATGATCTATAGTTAAATAAACCTCTGGAATCATATATCTTGGAAGATAATTCATAAGCTTTTTGCTTATAAAGTTTTCTAAACTAATTTGATCTACGTTAACTTCACTTTTTTGTTTTTGCTCTTGTGAAATGCCACCTATAGCTATAGTATATATTGAGGAATCAGATAAGTTAAAACCTAATGCTGTGCTACCTATATTTTGTTGATAAAGATAAGTAGTTATTTCTTGAGCTCTATATCCGGCTTGTATATATGACTCCTGATTTTTATCAGCTTCAAAAATTAATACTCCACTTGAGCCTATAAGTATATTTCCTAATTCAGATCTCTGTAACATTATCGATTGAGAATTTAAATCATAACTATCGAACTTGCTACCATCATTATCTATCTTTTTAATATTTAATTTGTTGGCTATATCTTGTTGATCTAAAGTTACTTTAACAAGTTTATGGTAATCCCCATCTTGCTTATCTTGTATTTCATAAGCTACTGGATATTTCTCATTTAATAGTTGTAAAATATGGCCTAACTCTAAATAAGCCAGCCTTAATGTCTCTTCTTTATATAGTGGCTCCATAGCTGGAATGTATAAGTTGAACTCTATTGAGAACTTATTATCATTAACTTCTTTATAAAACTGTAATGCATGCTCTGTTGGATGATAATAATATACGCCTTCATCTATACCTTCTATATATCCTTTAGGTATATTTACAAATGCTCTTATAGAATATGCACTTCCTCCTGATGGATATAAGTATTTAGGTAATACTCTATCTTCTAATTGAACTCCTCTAAGCGGTGACAATAATTCTGTTAATTGCTCATGAGTAAGGTTCGTTGATATTGATCTATGATTATCTTTCTTTTGTATTTGTATATCTAAACTACTAATATCAACTTTATGATCAAATTTACGATAACTCTTGCGTAGTTTATATCTATCAATATCAATAATTGGATTTAAATTGTATGTAGTTTTTAGATCTTTAAGAATACCTCTCTGCTCTAACTTAAAGGCTTGATAATCTATTTCATTGTCTTTCTTTTTAAAGCTCTCTGATACCAAATATCCCACAAGATGATTATCTTGTATAGTCACTAAAGCATTTTCTATTCCAGGTAACTTAGCTAGCTTTGATGATATCTCATCTAATTCAACTCTATAGCCATTGAGCTTAACTTGACCATCTATCCTACCTTCAAAGACTATATATCCATTCTTATCCCACTTACCAAGATCTCCCGTCTTATACAACCTTCCAAGTTGTGGATGCTCTATAAAGCTTGCTTGTGTTTTTTCCTGATCTTGCCAGTAGTTCAACGCTACTCCTTGACCACCTATATGAATCTCCCCAATTACACCCAATGGATTATGTTGCCCTTGCTCATTAAGTATATACATCTTCTGATTAGGCATTGCTTGGCCATATGGGATAGATTTCCAGCCTTCATCTATTTGTGCTATCTCATACCATATACTCCAGATACTTCCTTCTGTTGCTCCTCCTAAACTCATTACCGTTATATTCGGGCATACTTCTTTTATTTGTATAGGAAGATTTAATGGTATCCAGTCCCCACTCATTAAGGTAACTTTCAATGATGGTAACTGCTTACTACTATCTCTCACATAATCAACTAATAAGCTCATTAACTGAGGAACCGTATCCCATATAGTTATATTATGCTTATCTATTAATTCGTACCAATGGCTTGGCTCTTTTGTCTTTTTTTGATCTGGAAATACTATTGTCCCTCCAGCTGCTAACAATCCAAAGATATCATACACTGATAAATCAAAGCTTAACTCTGATAAAGCTAAAATTTTATCTTCTTTGTTAACATCAAACTTATCGTTAACAGCTTGGATTGTATTAACTGCTCCGCTATGTGATATCGTCACACCTTTAGGCTTACCTGTACTTCCTGATGTAAAGATTACATAGGCTATATCATCTAAGCTTGGTTTAAATAATTCTTCTAACTTAGTATTAGACTTATAATTGATAATATCTTCTATTATTAACCAATTATATTTATCCTCTATATCACTACCCTTTATACAGCCATTAAACTCAGAATTAGATAGTAATACTGTATCTACATTACCTTCTGATAGTACTTCATCACACCTACCTCTTGGCCAATCCACATTTAATGGTAAATAAGCTGAACTACTTTGCATTATCCCTAGAGTAGCTACTACTTGCTTATAGCCTTTCTCACTCAAGACACCTATTAGCTTACCTGATTTACACAAGCCATTATCATGCAGATATAAATTAATAGCATTTGAATATTCGGATATAGTTTTATAACTATACTGTCCCTCACAATCTACTACTGCTATAAATGATGGGGTAGCTTTTAATGAATCTGCAAATAATTCTATTAATGTTGATTTAACTTCTAGCTGAATATAATTATTAGCTTGTTCTATTACGGATTTGTCTAATTCAGGCAAACTTATTTCAGGTAACTTACACTCCCAATCTACCTCAGCTAACTATTCTATTAAGTCACAATAAGACTTGTGCATAGATGAAATAACTTCAGGATCAAATAACTGTTCAACATAATCCCACTCTGCTATAAAACCCTCAGATGTCTCATATGCCTTATTATCTAAATAAACTTGAGATGTTTGAGTAATAGAATAACCTCTACCTATATAACCATCCATCTTAAGCTCAAAATCTTTATCACCTAGTACACTTGTTAATACAATTGGAGCTAACGATTGTGTTTCTCCTATATGTAACTCTTTACGGATTAATCTCTGAAAATCGATGCCATCAAATAAGTTATGCTCTATATCATTCCATAATTCTTCATGATTAGTTTTAAGACTTTGACTAATATTAGTATCCAACTTACTTTGATCAAAGTTAAATAATTCAAGTACTGTAAAGTCTCCTAATAAATTATTTACTTGCTCATGTAAAGGTAATCTATTAAATAGAGTCAAATTAATACAGAATTTACTCGTACCACTATATCTAGTTAGTACCTGACCATATGCATAAAGTACAACTGTAGTAGGGCTGACACTATATCGATTAGCTTTCTGCTCTAATTTATTCCATATAGATTTATCTATAACCTTTATTAATCTAGTAAATTTAGGCTCTTTAACTTCTGACGGTTTAACAATCATTGGTAGTTGAGCATCAAAGTTATAGTTAGATAATTTATCTACCCAGTATCTTTTAGCCTCTTTAAATAACTCACTATTTCTTACTTTTTCAAATGATTCAATATAATCTTTAAATGAGACATCTAGTTGAGGTAACTTTACTTCATTAATATTTGCACTATTATAAAGCTCTGCTAACTCGCTAAAAAATATAGCAAAACTCGAGCCATCCATTATTAAAATATCAAAGCTTAAGTGTAATATATATTTACTTTCGTGGTAACTAACTTCAATATCAAATAAAGGCCATCTACTTACATCATATATCTTATGAGAAAGCCTATTACGTATCTCTTTTAATTTTATTTTATTAATATTTGTATGATAAGTAATACTGTAGTTATGCTTATTTGACATGAAAGTTTGACTATCATCGGTAAATACAGTTCTTAGAGCATCATGTCTAGAAATTAATATATTCAATACTTTTTCAAGTTTAGCTACATCTAAACTCTCAAAAATTAATTCAAAATAACTATGCGTTGATACATTACCCATTTCAAAATTTGATAATCTTCCATATAAGTATGCCTGTTGCACGTTAGTCAAACTAAAAGGATTATATTTATCATTTATATTAGGTTTTATAGTATATTCGCGATATTTAAAATCTTTTTCTATACCTGATATTAATAAAGCTAAATCATGAACATTATTGTAATCAAAGAGGTCTTTTACTTTTATTTGTGTACTTAGCTTTATATTTATTAAGTTAACTAATTTAATTGCTAAAATACTATTTCCACCAACCTCAAAAAAATTTTCATGGGTGCCTATTTTTTTATGGTTCAGAGCTTCTTTCCATATATTACATAATTGTTTTTCTAATTCTGAGCTTGGAGCAATATATGCATCATCTTGTGATATCACTTCTACTTTAGGTAATGCTTTATAGTTTATTTTTCCATTTGTTGTCAGTGGTATATACTCTAATTCTATAAAATTATTTGGTACCATATATTCAGGAACCAATTTAGATAAATAATTTTTTATATCTTTTGGCCTTAACTTACTTAATGAAGGTATGTTATTTAAATTTTTAGTTTGTTTGTTATTAGGTTGAATACAGTCACTTAAGCGTACTATACCCATATCTTTATGATACATAATAGCAGACATATAATCAGAACCATATTCACTATAGTGTTGATATTCAAAAATTATATTATTAGATTCATGAACAATAAAATTTCTTCTAGGAATTTTATCTACAAAGTATATGTTTCGTTCAAAATTTATAGAACTTATATTGTCATAATCGGTTTTAAATATTTTTACTTCGTTACTTTTCTGTTTCTGTTTGGTCAAGAGTACATCGTAACGGTAATTACTTAATTCATTGTTATATGAAAAATCTTTCTCTAATATATCTAGTTGTAAATCTTTTTTAATGCCTAAAAGATTTATAAAATATTCGGGAGCTACTAATAATTCAGATTCTTGCAAGGATATACTAGATAAAAGTAATTCATTATATTTCTTATTATTATATTGAAGCTTTTCCTTGATTAGATCTTTGTGTAAATTATAGTCTCTTACATCCCCTATAAACAAAGTACCTTCATCTGTTAATTTTGATAAAGCTTTTTCTAATACTTCTTCAAAATACTTAATATGAGGGAAGTACTGAATAACAGAGTTTATAATTATACAATCAAACTCACTTTCATTGATTTCATTGATTTTATCTGCAGTTAAATGATAAAAAGTGGTCTTCTTTAATTTTGAAAAGTTTCTTTTATGTCTTTCTATAACGTTTTTGGATATATCTATACCAACATACTGTTCAACGTCTTCAAGCAATGGATACATCAATAAACCTGAGCCAACACCAATTTCTAAAATTCTTTTGGAGTTTAGAGACTTAACTCTCGAAATAGTTGTATTTCTCCATGCTCTCATTTGTTTTAAAGGAATGATATCTCCAGTTATATAGCTTTTCCATTCAGAAAAATCATCTATATAGTTTCCATTGTTTATGTTTATATCATAATTTTCATCGTATACTTCTTCCCATGTATTTAAGGCTAGAGAATCTTGATTATAAAAATTATCATTGACTAGATAGTAACATGATAGTTCACTAGTATTTGTCTCTTTATTTTTCTGTGCTAGTATAACAGATTGTTTAATACCATTTAACTTGTTGATATATGATTGAATTTCTTTTAACTCTATTCTATATCCGTGAATTTTAACCTGTGAATCATTTCTACCAAAATACTCTAAGCTACCATTAGATAACCATCTGACAATATCACCAGTTTTATACAATACATCTTCTGAGCAAGGAGATTTGTATATAAATTTTTCTTCTGTAAGTTTTGGATTATTTAAATATCCCCTAGCAACACTAGGTCCTCCTATATACAACTCACCAGATAAGCCAACAGGTACAGGTTTAAGCTGTTCATTCAAAACATAGAGGTTTACATTTGGAATCGCATGTCCGATCTGTTCTACTTCATCACCAGATATTTTCTTATATGATGCATATATACTTGTCTCAGTAGGTCCATATAAGTTATATAATAAAACGTTTTGAGACCAATAAGCCGCCGTTCTTTTATCTAATGGTTCTCCCGCATATATTAAAGCTTTAAGATTAGGATAATTTATTTTTTTAAGCTCAGATAATATTACAGGTGGCAAATAACAATAGTTGATTTTATTATCAATTAAATAAGTCGATAATAAATTAGTATCTCGTTTTTCTTCTTCTGAAAGAAGAAAAAGAGTAGCTCCCTGTGTTAAAGCAGCAAATATTTCGGCGATTGATACATCAAATACGTATGAAGTAAACTGTGTAAATCTTGAGCCTTGCTTTATATCATATATTTGATCTAGAAATTTTATAATTGGAATAACATTTCTATGCTCGACCATTACACCTTTAGGTAATCCAGTAGTTCCAGATGTATAAATAATATATGCAAGATCCGCTGACTTGCTCTGTGGATTTAGATCATTTTTTTCTTCATATTCATATATACTATTTTGTTCATCAATAGATATCGGCAATATATTTATTATTTGTTTAAGTCTTTTCTCTAAATGATTTTGAGTGATAATTAATTTAGCTTTTGTATCACATAATATATGTTTAAATCTCTCATCTGGATATCCAGGCTCAAGAGGAACATATGCTCCTCCTGCTTTCATAACAGCTAATATACCTATGATCATATCTAAATTTCTTTCTAAGCATAGTGGTATTAGTGTATTTGGCTTTAGCTTTTCTCCTGTAATTTGTTCATATTTTTTTCTTATATGTCTAGCTAATTGATTACTTTTTTCATTGAGTTCTTTATATGTTAACTTTTGATTCTCAAAAACTAATGCAATATTATTGGGGCTTTTTTCTACTTGTTCATTAAATAACTGATAAATAGTCTTATTTTTAGGGTAGGATTTAATTTTAGCATTCCAATCATAAACAATAGTTTTATACTCTTCAATATTAAGTAGGTTGATGTCCTTTATTCTAGTGTCAGTAGTATTAACTATATTTGTTAATACTCTCTTATATAGTCTTATAATATTTTGAATAGTTTCTTCTTTATATAAATTAGTAGCATAGTGTACAGTAGCTGTTAAAGTATCTGTACTATCATCTATAAAAAATTCTAAATCAAATCGAGAAATTTTATAATAATCATTAGCTTTATTTGTAGAGCAGAAAAGTTCACTATTATCTTTTATCTTATTAGATATAAAGCTTTGTACAACAAATAATATTTGAAATATTGGATTTCTACTCTGATCTTGATCAATATCAAGCAAATCAATTAATTTCTCAAAAGGAAGGTCTTGATGTTTTTGAGCATCTAATAAACTAGACTGAACTTTTTTTATAAATATATGAATAAAATCTTCTATATTTATTTTTTCTCTAATCACTAATGTATTTACAAAAAAACCTATAAGATTTTGTATCTGTGCAAAATGCCTATTTGCAGTAGGCATCCCTATAACGAGATCCTTTTGGCTAGTGTTGTGTTGATATAGTAAAATATAAAATCCCGCTAACATTACAGCGTTAAGAGATACGCTATTTCTTTTTGCTAGTTGTCTTAAATCATTTGAAAGTTGTTTATTTATTTCAAAATTGATTATATTACCTTTATAATTTATATTTTTTGGTCTTATATAGTCAGCAGGAATAGAAGTTTCTTCATAATTTAATAATTTTTCCTTCCAGAAATATAATTGTTCCTCCAGAATACTACCCTTAAGATAGTTTCTTTGCCAGTATGCGTAATCTTTATATTGTATCTTTAGTTCAGGAAGTTTAGTTTCTTTAAGATCACTAGAATAAAACTCATAAAGAGACTTTAATTCATTAAAAAAAATGTCAAAAGACCATCCATCACTAGCAATATGATGTATATTGATTAGTAACCTAGTCTCTTCTTTATAATAGTAAATACAAACTCTAATAGGGAAATCATTTTGTAAGTCAAATGGTGTATTAATATCATGAAAAACTTGCTTCTCTAAATCTATATCACTAGATCTATATTCATTTATTTTAAAAGGTTTATTTAATATTGTTTGATAATTATTTCCAAATTTATCCTTCTTAAATATACTTCTGAGTACTTCATGCCTGTCTATTATTTTCATAATAGACTTCTTTAAGTATTTTATATTTATATTTGGTAATAATGCAACTAAAATAGGAATATAATATGCTTTAGCTCCCTCTTCATATTGATCTATAAACCAAAGCCTATCTTGTGCAAAAGAAAGGGGGGCATTTTCTTGATTACATTTAGTAATATTAATTCTATGATTTCTTAAAACTACTAATTTTGATAAACTATGAATATTCTTAGACTTTAGAATCTCGGCAACATGAATATCTACCCCCATTTTATTAGAGATTTTATTAGCTAACTTAATAGCTAATATACTATTACCACCAATCTTGAAGAAGTCATCAGTAACACCTACTCTCTCTAATCCAAGTAACTCGGCATAAATATTGCATAAACTAACTTCTAACTCTGTAATTGGTTCTACATAACTATCTTCATTAACAAACTCAGGATCCGGTAACGCCTTCCTATCCAACTTACCATTTACAGTAAGTGGCATACTATCTAACTCCACCAATACACTAGGCACCATATATTCAGGTAATACTTCAGATAACTGATCAAGTAAATCTTTTTGCTTAAGTATTCCTAACTCATCAACTACATAATAACCTACCAAGTATTGACTCTTAGTCTCAGCTTTCTCCTTAGCTAATACTACTGATTGCTTAATTCCATCAAGCTTAGATAGCTGTGACTCTATCTCTCCTAACTCTATACGATACCCACGGATCTTAACCTGAAAATCATTTCGGCCTATATATTCAATATTACCATCTGGCAACCATCTAACTAAATCTCCTGTCTTATATAACCTTGTATAACCTTTAGCTATATCTGACTCAGTAGCAAATGGATTATCTACAAACCTCTCTACTGTCAACTCAGGTCTGTTTAAATAACCACGAGCCAATCCTGCTCCGCCTATATATAACTCTCCTATAACTCCAAATGGAACTGACTGATTATTCTTATCTAGAACATAGGCTTTAGAATTAGGAAATACCTTACCTATTGAACTTATTTTTTTTATATTGATTATTTTAGAAGTTATCTCTCCTGTCTCTGTTGGACCATAATAGTTGATCTTTCTGATTTTTTGATCTTTAGGTAACGCCTTGATACAAGATGAATCTAATGCTTCTCCACTAAAATAGATTTTTTTAATAGTACCACAGCTATCTATCGCTTTTTCTAGTAAATCAAACTGGGATGGAACACAGTGTATACTCGTTATTCCTTTTTTTAAAATTCTTTCTAACTCTTTAAGATCAAATTCATTCTTGGTCATTAAGAGTTTTGCACCTACTAATAAATGAGTGAAAATATCTGATACAGATACATCAAATAAGTAATTTGTTTTAAATAAGTAAACATCATTAATATTGATACTACTAAAATCACACATATATAAACATCTATTTACTAAACTCAGATGTTCAACCATCACACCCTTAGGCATACCTGTAGTACCTGATGTATATATCACATAAGCAAGATCTGTAGCTTTGCTTTGAAGGTCTAAATTTGATTTATCTTCTTGTATATATACTTGATTATCTATCGATATTGTTTTTATATCAGATACATCTTTTAATCTATACTCTAGATGACTTTGCGTAATAACTAACTTAGCATTTGTATCACTCAGTATATGTTTAAATCTCTCATTAGGATACTCAGGATCCATTGGCACATATGCACCTCCTGCTTTTATTACTCCTAAGATACCTATAACCATATCCATACTTCTTTCTAAGCATAGAGGTATCAGCGTGTCTGCTTGTAACTCTTGATTTGTAACTTCTTTATACTGCTTTCTTATATATCTAGCTAATTGATTAGCTTTTTCGTTTAACTGTTTATAAGTTAAGCTTTCTTCTTCAAAGACCAATGCTATATTGTTTGGGTTTTGTTGAGCTTGTTCTTCAAATATTTGATATATTGTTTTATTTTTTGGATAATTTTTATCTGTCTTATTCCAATCATAGAGTATCGTTTGATACTCTTGATGCATCAATAATTTATAGTCTTGTATTATTAAATCAGCTTTATCAAATATATCAATTATTAATTTCTTATAATGATTGCAAAACTGTTCTATCAACTCTTTGTGAAAACAATTATTTTTGTATATACATTTAAACTCTATAAAATCATCGGATTGCTGATACTGTAAAGATAAATCTGAGCCTCCAACATCGATATTAAATCTATTTTGCGGTAGTGAGCTACATCCCCTTAAATTTAAGTGCTTAGATTTAAAGTTTGTCTGTATAAAACTTACATCTAGTTTTGAAACCGGTGAATCTGAAATAAGTTTTGAGGTTGGTAGATATATAAGATCATTGTTTGTAACATTAGATACAAAGAGCTTTGTATCCTCAAACAGATTTTTAAAAGTTTTTTTCTCATTGACTTTTTTATATGGAAAAACTAAAGTATTAAGCTGAGTGCCAAAGATTAAACCTTTTGTATTCTTTATACCAACAGGGTATGAGATTCCAATCGAAGACTCTTCTTCTTGATTTACATATCTACTTAATATGTAGCCATATAGTGTAATTAACACATTAAAAAGACTTAAATTAATACTTTTTAATAGTTTTAGATTTAATCGTTCACTTTCAATATTAAAACTAAACTCTTCTATAAGCTCTTCTTGGCCCTGATTATTATTGGATGAGAAATTTACTTTAGGTAAACAATTTCCTAATAGCTCTCCCCATTCATTTTTAGACTCAACGGCAGTTACTATCTCATGTAAAGAAGAAACATAATCTATATATTCTTTTTTTTGGTCTTCTATAAAAAAACTTTTTGAGTTATTACTATTGTAATATTTTGAAATTTTATCAATTACTTCATCAAATAAGTTTCCACCTATAAGAACATGATGAAACACTAATACTAAATCATATTCATTTTTTGATACTTTAAATAATCCAAAACGATATAAAGGCTCTTTTTCAATATTAAAAGGTTTAGATACCCATTCTTTTATTCTATCAATATCACTATAGCCGTAAATTTCTAATTCATTTATAAATTCATTTTCTTCCCAAAAAATATCTTCATCTTTTTGAACTAAATGACTATTTAAAATAAAATGTTCAGATATTAGCTTTTGTAAGCTCAAATTAAGGTTTTCAATATCTAGAGATCCACTAATTCTTTGATCAAAGACAATATTATAGTCGCTACGATCTGGATCTAATTGGAATTCATTCCAAAATAAATTTGTATATGGGGATGCTTTTATCATATGTGTCTACTTTTGTTTAATTTATTTAGATAAAGTGATGTTTTAAAGTTAGCCTGTAATATTTTAAAAATATTATGGAACAATTTTGTTTTATGATTGTTTAAAATATTGATGTTTTTAATATCGAAGTATAACCCAATCCCTAAACCTTTTATTATTGATTCTTTGATGTTAAATACTTCAAAAAAAAAGTTGATTTTGTCAAGATCTTCTTTTAGTTGGTTATAATGACTAATTTCCTCTGGGTGCATAATTACATCTTTAAGTTCATTATGATTAATGCTCTTATCAATGTATTCAATGTCAGTACCAACCTGACACTTATCACTTACTGCTATTAAAATATATTCTTTTGAGTAGGAAATACTAAAGTTTATATTTTGATGGAATTTTAAATATGGTTTTTTATACTCATTATAAGTAAGCTCATAATTACTTATTTGATATTTACTTTCTAGATATATATATAGAAAGCTTCTTGATACTAATCTTTTAAGATGATCAAATTCTATCTTATACTTTTGTATATCTGATAATTGATTATCTGGAATGATGCTTTCATCTACTAAATGCTTATTATCATTTACATCTAATAAAAATAAATCTGTACCTTCTATATTTTTTTGATGATAATTAAATTTTGTAAGCACGCACAACTCCTAAATACTATCTTTTATATTTAGGATACGCTTAGCATGTTCCCTTAATTCACCACTAGGGCTAACATATCTATATAAAGTTGGTCTAGTTACTCCTAATTCTTCACATAACTCACTTACTATAGTTTCTTTATTACCCATTGCAGCTTGAGCAAGTCTTATCTGTGACTTTGTTAAGGAAAACCTTCTGCCTCCTTTCTTACCTCTTGAGCGAGCAGATTCAAGACCAGCTTTTGTTCTTTCAACTATTAGATCTCTTTCAAACTCTGCAAGCACTGCAAAGAATCCAAAAAACATTCTTCCTGCAGGAGTTGATGTATCAATATCTGCTCCTTTACCAGTAAGAACTCTTAACCCTACTTTTTTATCAGAAAGCTTTTGAATTAAATTCACTAAATCATGAAGGCTTCTTCCTAAGCGATCAAGCTTCCAAACTACTAAAATATCATTTTCTCTTAAAGCCTTTAAACATGCTTCCAAAGATGGACGTTTAATATTTTTACCAGAAGCATGATCATGATAAATATTTTCTTGGCCAACTCTAGCTTTGACTAAAGCATCAATTTGCAAATCTAAATTTTGAGATCCATCTACTTTTGAAACTCTTGCGTAACCTATCAACATTTTTGTTTCACAAACGTCCGTTTATTTAACACTCTCAGTTTTATCTGTAAACTTCATAAAATATGTTAAATAACTCGTAACATATTTTAAGTTACATAAACCTGACTACTTTTAGTTTAATTTACACTATAGGAGAAAATATGTCTACCATAGAAAGAACTGCTTACCCAAGATATTCATCTAGAAGAAAAATTAAGTCTCAAGAGCTCGATAATTTTTATAGACTTAACTCGAGTGAGATAAGGTTAATGAAAAAACATGCTCGTAGTGATCAATATAGATTAAGCTTTGCAATTCAATTAAAAACTTTTCAAAATTTAGGTTATTTCATACCCCTTGATAATGTACCTGATGAAATAATTAATTACATAAGAAAAACTTCTAAATTTCATTATACCCAAAAATATGGTTACAAAAAATATAAAGGTGATTTTTCTAAAGCACTTTATAACCATCGAGAAATTATTAGAAAGCATATGAACATCACAAGATGGGGGAAGTTGGAAAATAATGGTAGGCATATCAACCTTGGATTAAAAAGTGCAGTTAAACTTTCTTATGAAATATCACATAGCATGAATAATATTCCTGACATTATTAATGCAGTTATTGAGAGCATGATAGAAAACAACTATGAGCTTCCAAGTTTTTACAGTTTAAATAGACTTGTTAGACATACAAGACATTTAGTTAACAATAAAATATTTCAGCAAGTCTTTAATAGGGTAAATGCTCAATTAGATAATAGAAATAAAATTACAGAATTATTAAAATGCCAAGGAGACTCTTATTTTAGCTTATTCAATAACTTAAAAACGCAGCCACAGAAACTAACCAAACAAAATGTATACAAATTTATAGAACATTCAAAATGGTTAGATTCATTAGGAAACTCCAATGATTACCTTGATGGAATTGCTCAAATTAAAATAGAACAATTTGCTGAAGAAGCAAAAATTCTAACTATTGATGAAATCAAAAAAATGAATATAGCAAAACAATATACATATATACTATCCCTTGTATATTTGAGTAAATCTAACTCATTAGATGCTATTGCAAATATGCTATGTAAACTAGTAGCCACAGGATATAAGCATGCTCAGGATGAGTTAGAAAAGAAAGCTGATGAAAATAAAGATAATTCTTCCCATATAGCTTCTCTTTTAAAATCAATAGTTGAACGTAGTGTAGATATTAAGAATCCAAATATTTACGCTAAATGGATAACAGATTTAATTTCCAAGTCAGGAGGTCCTGAACATATAGCTAATAAATGTAATGATGTCATATTAACTTGTGGTTCTGAATCAAGAGTATTTCTATCAAAAGTACTTTTGAATAATCAACAAAATATGTTTCACACGCTTATAGATACCATAGATCCTCAATCATCTAATAATAACAAGTCCTTAACTGACGCAATAAAATTTATTCAAAAAAATAGAACAGCAACTCGTGAATATTTTGATCAAAAGATAGATTTATCATTTACTGTTGAATTTTGGAAAAATCGCATTCTTAAGAAAATAAATGGTCGTTATAAAATGAATCGAAAAGAGCTAATTACTAGTGTTCTTGATGCTTTGGTAAAAGGTCTAAATTCAGGAGATGTATATGTTAAAGGTGCTAGAAACTATAGTGACTATAGAGCAGGGTTATTACCTTGGGATGAATGCCTAAAGTATATAGACGATTATTGTAATCACCTTGATTTACCTAGCTCACCTGACGATATGTTTGACTATCTAAATAAAAAATTAATAGAAAAAGCTAGCAATGTAGATAATGATTATTTAAATAACCCCGCATTCACTATTGATTCTAGTGGCAGGCCTATTTTAAAAAAATATGATGCTAAGCCAATATTAGAAAGTGCTGAAAAACTGGAAAGTATTCTAAAGTCTCGAATGCCAGAGCATAACTTATTAGATTTACTATCAAATGCAGAATATTATGTTGAATGGACTCAAGAATGTACTTCACCACAAGGTTATGATGTTAAATTAGACAGCCCAATTGAAAAATTCATCCTAACAACTCTTTCACAAGGTACAGGGCTGGGAGTAACTCAAACTGCAAAGCATATTAGAGGCAATATTTCTCCGCGTATTTTATCAAGAGTAAATCAAAAACATTTTTCTGTTAAATCTCTTAATAAATCAATAGTTAGGCTGGTAAACTTTATTAACGAATTTCCTTTAATAAAAGCTTGGGGAACTGGTGAAAGCTGTGCAGCGGATGGAACTTTAGAAGAAATTCATGATAATAATATGGTAGCTGAACATCATATTCGCTACGGAAAGAAAGGAGGGATAGCCTATCATCATGTAGCTGATAATTATATAGCATTATTTTCAACATTTATTCAATGTGGCGTATGGGAAGCTATACACATAATAGATGGGCTAATGAAAAACGCTTCTGAGGTCCAGCCCAGAATTATACATGCTGACACTCAAGGACAGTCGTTACCAGTGTTTGCTTTTGCATATTTATTTGGAATTCAACTTATGCCAAGGATTAGAAATTGGAAAGAATTAAAGATTTATCGTCAAACAAAAGATTCTGCATATAAGAATATTGATAGTTTATTCTGTGACTCAGCTATTAATTGGGACTTAATAAAACTCCATTGGAAAGACTTAATGCAAGTAGTTTTATCTGTTAAATATGGAAAAATATCTTCCTCTTTCATATTAAGCAAGTTAAATTCATATAACTATAAAAACAAGCTATATAAGGCTTTTCAGGAGCTTGGAAAAGTATTGAGAACAATTTATTTGTTAGATTTTATGAATGATATTGAGCTTAGACAAAAAGTTACAGATACTACAAATAAAGCAGAATCATATAATAAATTATCTGACTGGATAAGATTTGGAAGCAAAAAGCTTGTTGCTACAAATAATCCAGATGAAATGGAGAAATCTATAAAGTATAATCAACTAATAGCTAATTCTATTATTCTCCAGAATGTTGTAGATATGTCGAATATACTTTATGAATTAAAACAAGAAGGATATAGCTATACAGCAGAAGATTTAAGCTATTTAAGCCCATACTTAACTGAACATATTAAGCGATTTGGAGAACTAGTTTTAGATCTGAATACAATACCTGAAAAGGTAGACCATATAAGAGATAGAGAGCTATTTTAAAAATCATACTACCGGTTTACACATGTATTCCGACTGGAGTCGGTATTGGTATATGACAAATTTATGCATGAGTTAGCAGATATAGTAACTAAAGGTTTTAATGGTTCACTAAAAGCTGAGCATGGCAGTGGAAGAAATATTTCGCCTTTTGCAATAGTAGAATGGGGAGAAAAGTGTTGGAACATCATGTGGCAAATAAAAAAGTTGTTTGACCCTAAAAATATTTTAAATCCTGACGTTAAGCTAACACATAATAAAGACTTACATATCCAAAATCTCAAAAAGCTTAATGTAATTGGAAATGAAATAGATAAGTGTATGGAGTGTGGGTTTTGTGAACCAGTGTGTCCTTCACGTAATTTAAGTCTTACTCCCCGCCAACGAAATGCTGTTATACGAAAGATACCTACTTTAGCAGATAGTGATAAACAAAGATGGCAAAAAGATTTTGAATATTATGGTGTGAAAACATGTGCAACTACAAGTTTATGTAAAACTAGATGCCCAGTTGACATAGATACAGGAGCTTTTATTTTAAAACAGAAAAGACAAGCTAATAAGTTAGTTAATCACTCTCAAGAAATTAACAAAGCTAAACAAAAAGTTAAACTGGCTAATTTAACTGGAAGTATCATCGGGAAGACAAATTTGCAAAAGGTAACTAAGGTTTTACATAATCACTTTAAATCTATACCGATATACTTAGAAACTATGCCTAAAGTTCAAGATGTATATTTTAAGAACTCAATCACCAATAATGATAATAGGGTATTACTAATGCCATCATGTCCTAATAAAATATTTGCTAGTAATAAAAAATATTCTAAATATCCTAGTCAATTGGTTTTAGAAAAGTTAGGTTTTGATGTCAATTATCCAGAAGACCTTAAGGATATATGTTGTGGTCAGATGTATAACTCAAAAGCTAATTATGCCCAACAATATAGAACTCAAGAATTGTTTAATAATCAAAACTTAGGTCAATATAATTATGTTGTGATAGATAATAGCTCTTGTGCTAGTTTTGCAAAACAACAAAATATAGTTTTAACTGATATAAATAGCTTTATTATAGAAAATATTGATACTACAAAACTTACCAAAAAGTTTAATAAGATAGCTCTTCATATTGATTGTTCAACCAGAAAACAAAATACCGATGAAAAATATATTAATTTTTTAAAGTTATGCTGTAATGAGGTTATACTACCAGAAAGAATTTACTGTTGTGGTTTTGCTGGCGATAAGGGTTTTACTACCCCAGAATTAAATGCAAGTAGCTTAAGTTCACTAGCAGACCAAATAAAAGGTTGCGATATAGGCGTAAGCTTCAATCGTAGCTGCCAGATCGGTCTTAGCTACCACTCTGGTATAGAATATATTTCTTTTGTTGAGTTAATTTTGGAATGTATCAGTTTAGATTTATAAGAAGTTATAAACTAATCTAACGCATTAAAAATATCTTGAGATACTTCCTCAACTAGTTGATCACCGTTGATTTTTATATACTCCGGTGTTTTTGTATTATTTGATTTAAAGTTTTTATAAAATTCTATTAATTTGGAAGTTTGCTCACGATATACAGAAAGTCTTTCTTTGACTGTTGCTTCATTATCATCAGAACGGATAATCAAGTCTTCGCCTGTTACATCGTCTTTACCTTCAACTTTGGGAGGGTTAAATTTTACATGATAAGCTCTACCGGAAGCAGGGTGAATTCTACGACCTGTTATTCTTTCTACTAGTAACTTATCGTCAACATCTATTTCAATTATAAAATCGATGTTTACACCTAATTTATCTAATTGTTCAGCTTGTACAATAGTTCTGGGTACACCATCAAGTAAAAAACCATTTTTACAATCTTTTTTTGAAATTCTATCCTTAACTATCTTAATAATAAATTCATCGGATACTAACTGTCCAGAGTCTAAAATTTTTTTTAGTTGATTACCAATTTCACTACCTGACTTTATAGTTTCTCTAATCATATCACCGGTTGATATGTGTGCGATATTATACTTTTGCTCAATTATTTTTGCTTGAGTACCTTTGCCGGCTCCTGGAGCTCCTAAGAGAATTATTTGCATTTACTTATAACCTTTTAAAAGTATAGTTTACATAATTTGGTTTTAATTATAAAATAATTACAATAATATATCTAGAATTAATGTATTATGTAATTTGCTAGGTAATTTGTTAAGGAAAAAATAGGCTTATTTTAGATGCTATCACTGTTACTTGAAAAAAAAAGAAAAAAAGCGCAAAAAACTGTTTTGGGTATAGAGTATGACTTTACTTCCTTAGCAGCGGTTAAGCTTGATAAAAAAAACCAAGAATATTCATTGGTTTGTTGCAGTAGTGATATATTTTCTGAGCAAGCATATTTCGAGGGGGAACTCATTTCTGATTACATAGGAAATGTAATTAGCAATATCATTTTAGAAAATAAACTTGGTTTTTTTACTAGATTGGGTTTTGTTACCTATAAAGACATAGATATATCAAAAGAAGAAATAGTATGTGATAAAAAAAACTCTGAAATAATTGTAAAAGAGGGTGTTGAATTTTACCTAAAAGAACATTTCTTAAAAAAGAAATTTCCAGAAAGTTACTCAGATATTGCTTTTGATTTTGATGATGAATTAGAAGAAAAAGGAATAATAACTATTTATTACATTGCCGATACTAAAATTACAGAGCGTTTGTATAACATTGCTAAAAAGTCTAAGAAAGCTGTTTCTGTATGCGCTCTTGATAATATCGTTATTAGTAACTTTGTGCAGAAACTGTTTTTATCGGAAATTTCACAACATGCTACTAATAGTATTTTATTTGGCCTATACACTGATAAATTATGTATATACAGTTTTTCTCCTAGTGGTGAACTTAGAAATTATGAAGCTGTGAAAATATTTGACACTAAGATTACAGATGCTACTTACGTTGATGAGGCTATTCAATTATTATTAAGATTTATAGATTTCATGTCTTTAGATTTTTCTGATTTTTCATCTCAAGATAACACTGTATATATTTATGGGATTAAAACAAACTTTGAAGAGATTTTTGAGTTAATAAAGGAACTTTCAACAAAAGATTGTCGTATTTTGGATCCATTTGTAAATATTCAGAAGCAAAACTACAAGGTAGATATTAAAGCTCCTTATCGATATGTAATGCCTGTAGCAATAGCTATGATGGAGGCATTATGATGAAACCATTAAATTTTATTCAAGATCGTCATAAAAAATTGCAGCTAACGTATATCGCTATTGATATAGGATTTACTGCTTTAGTCGCTTTTTTTGCGATGTTTACTTTATCTATCATCTTATCTTGGTCAAGTAGAGAAGATATGAGACTTGAGCAGTATATTCAAACTAAAATTACAGAGCTTAATAAAAATTCTTTACAGTACCAAGAGGTTAAAAAGCAACGTGATAAATTGATTGATGTAGCTGACAATCTGGCAAATATTAAAGCAAGTCAGTTTTATATGCTACTTGGTATAGAAAAAATATCTAGAGCTATAACAGACAAGCTTGAACTCTCAGGTATAACTTATATTGCTCCTGAGGATGAGGTTGTGCTTAATGGTGAAACAAAAGATCTAAAGCTACTTTCTGTGTTTATGAAAAACTTAGAGGTTGAATTCAAAATAAAAAAAGTTGAGTTAAAAAACCTTGGTCCTGAAAAAAATGGTCAGAGAAGTTTCTCTTTACAATTTAAATTTGGTGAAGAAAATGCGTTTAGAGGAGATTCTGTAAAATGATAGATAAGTTACAATCTCTCCTATCTAATAGATATATCAACAAAGTTATTTATGCCCCTTTAAAGTTTAGACTAATAGCAATGCTGATATTATTAGGGTTATTTTCATTAATTTTTTATGGTATTTTTGTTGGACCAGTGCTCACAAATAATGCTTCTGTTGAAAATCATATAAACTCTATGAAGGAACAAATCCCTTTATTAATAAAGAAACAAAAAGATTTAGAAAAATTAAAAGAGCAGGTTGAGATTTTAGAGCAAAGCAACCGTGAAACAAAATTTAGTATACCAGAAAGTCATTCTGTGCCTATATTTTTATCATCTTTGAATGAAGCTATAAGTAGTTCAGGTGTCACAATTATTGATTTATCACCAGCTGGTGTAGAGAAAAATAAATATTTAGATTTGTACGCTATAAACTTTAGGGCAAAATTAAGTTGCAGTTTTCCTGAGCTAATAAAGCTGTTTATAGCTTTGGTTGATATGAAAGATATAGCTATAATCACTAATATAGCTATTAAAAGAGAGGCTGATGGAAATCTAGTTGTAGAGTTAAATCTGCAAACTTACTCTCGTCAAGGAGTGGGGGCTTAGATCGCATGTATTTTAACTTTAAAATCTACGTGTTAAGGTTTTTGCTTATTTTAGTTTTTATCGTGGAAGGGTATAGTATAGCTTTTGCTAACTATGCCGCTAAAACAAAAGAAATTGATAATTTGATAGCAAATAAAATACAAACTACTAAAAGCACGGAGAAACTTAAAGTTCCTGAATATAAGGGCGATATTTTAACTTTCGAAAGGTTATCTAAAATACGTAATATTTTTAGTATGAATCATTATCTTCCTTTTGAAAAAAGAGAAATCCTACCACAACAAGAATCAAAGGTTGCTAAACCAAAACCTATAGTTACACCTCCAGAATTAGAGAAAATAATGAACGCTAAAAAAACAAAACTACAAACTTACCCTATAAATACCTTTTCTTTTAAAGGTATGGTTTATCAAGATAAAAACATATGGGGAGTGGTTGAAAATACTAGAGAACCTGCAAAACCTCTATACATCAAAAAAGGTGAGCTAATAGGCCCAGATTATGGAGAGGTTGAGGATATTACAAAAGAAGGTGTTTTAATAAGCCAATGGTATAAAGATATGCAAAATAGGGTTTGGAAAAAAACACAAGTAGTTATACATTAATTTAATTAAGGTTAGAGGATGTTTTTGGGTAAAAAGGAGCTACTGACGATATTAATTACACTAGTAAGTGTTGTAGGATTTAGTACAACATTTGCTGATACTGATATTGCTAAAAAGGATATAGTAACTGCAGCAGGGAAGGCTAGTGAAGATAATGTAAAAATTGTTGGTAGAGAAGAAAGTAAACAAATATTAAGTAGACACCACATTAAAGACCTTGAGTTTCATAGAAGTTTAAATGGAGGCGCAGTTTTTAGCGTAGCTTTTGAGGAGAATGTGGGGAATTTCTCTGATTATAAAACTAAGCTTTCTAGAGATGGGTATACTCTTACAATAACTTTTAAAAATACTTCTATTTCTGATAAATGGATTAGTAATATTGATACAAGAGTTTTTAATACCATAGTTGATATCATAAAGGTACGTAATGAAAATAATGATGTAGTTTTTATAATTCACTCACTTGATAGAATAGCTCTTACTGATTTTAAAGAAGGTAATAGCTTTACTTTTAAAATAGATAGACGTAAAAGTAGAATTGAGAATTTTAACATAAATGAGTCTATATCACTTTCATTTCAAGATGCTCCAGTGCAAACGGTTCTTCAAGTATTATCTGAATTTGCTGGTTTAAACCTTGTAGTAAGTAGTAGTGTAAGAGGAAATATCTCTATTGATTTAAAAAATGTACCTTGGAACGAGGTGATGAATATAGTTTTAGTTAGTAAAGGTTTAGCTACTAAAAAGATGGATAGTATCTTGTATGTTGCCACAGCTTCAGAGATAGCAGCTCAAGAGCAGCTTGAATTACAAACTAAACGATCATTAGAGAATAATGCTACTTTAGTAACTGAGTTTATATCTTTAAACTATACTACAGCTCAAGCTGCACAGACAGTTGTAACATCTATGGCTAAACAAAATGGTGGTATTATGTCACCACGTGGTAGTATCACCTCTGATGTACGTACTAATACTTTGATAGTAACTGATACTGAAGAGAAGATTCCTCAGATTAAGAAAGTTGTTAATGAGATAGATATTCCAAACGATCAGGTTTTAATTGAGTCACGAATAGTAGAAGTTAATAGGGATACTTCATTAGAACTTGGATTTAACTATGGTCTTACTGATACTACTGGTGGAGCAGTTAATATAGGTTTAGATACTTTTAAAATGCCAAAGGATGCTTTAGGAGCAACTGCTGAACTTGCATACACTGTTTTTGGAGGTATGAAACTAACTATAGAGATTCAAGCATTAGAGTCTGAATCTTTATTAAATCAAGTGGCTTCTCCTCACTTAATTGTCGCTAATAATGAAACAGCATTTATTAAGCAAGGGGAGCAGGTACCATATAAACAAACCACAGCATCAGGAGCAGCAGCTATTTCGTTTCAGGAGGCAGTTTTAGAGCTAAAAGTAACTCCACAGATAGCACCAGATGGTAATCTCATTTTAGAAATTGTAGTAACAAAAAACTCAGTTATTCCTAATTCTGAAGATCAAGAGTTACCACCTCGTATCGCCACAAGAGAAATAACCACAAAGATTATGACTAAAGATGGACAAACTATAGTCATAGGGGGGATTTATGAAACTAAGCAAGATGAAGTTCGTACTAAAATACCTCTTTTGGGAGATATTCCGTATCTTGGGTATTTATTTAGCTATACAAATATAAAAAATAATGATAGAGAACTTCTGATCTTTATAACGCCAAAAATATTAGAAACAAAAATAGAAAGGCAATAAATAAAGATAATGGTTGAAAAAAACAAAAGCTTTAGGTATCTTATTTACCTATAATTTATTATTTAAAGGGGTGATTAGTACTAACTATCACAGTGTATAATTAACTTATAATTTTGAGTCAAAAATGATAAGAACAAAAAATATATTCTTAATAGGTCCAGTCGGTGCTGGTAAATCTACTATAGGTAAACAATTAGCAAAAGAATTAAAATTAGAGTTTATTGATTCTGATGAAACTATAGAAAGAAAGTGTGGAGTAGATATCAACTGGATATTTGATCTAGAAGGTGAGGATGGTTTTCGTAATCGTGAAAGAGACGTTATAGCAGAAATTTTATCGGAAAAGCAAAATATTGTTTTAGCTACGGGTGGAGGAGCTATATTAGACCCTGATACTAGATCATTATTATCATCTCGTGGAAAGGTAGTTTACCTTGAAGCAACTATAGAGCAACAGTTAGAAAGAACAGCTAAAGACACTAAAAGGCCTCTTTTAAGAGTAGATGATAAAAAGCCAGTGTTAGAAAAGCTTATGGAAGAAAGAGAGCCATTATATAGAAGTATAGCTGACGTTGTAGTTGAAACAAATGGTGCAACAGTTAAAAATATAGTTAACAAAATATCTACATTTTTGGTAGAAGAATCAATATTGTGATCGATAAATTACAAGTAAATCCTACAACTAGTGATAGCTACAATATACTAATAGATTCTTCTCTAGATTTTTCTAATATTCATTCTTTTATAACTAATAAACAAGTTTTAGTAGTTACAAATACAACGATCCAGAAATTATATCTTGATGTTTTATTAGATGGTATAAAAACTATAGCAACGAAAGTTAAAACCTGTATTTTAGAGGATGGGGAGCAGTATAAATCTCAACAAAGTTTAGATCAAATTTTAAGTTCGCTACTGACGTATAAATTTACTCGAGCATCTACAGTTCTTATAGCATTAGGAGGAGGTGTAGTAGGAGATATCACAGGATTTGCAGCAGCCATATACCAAAGAGGAGTAGATTTTATACAAATCCCAACAACTTTACTATCTCAAGTTGACTCGTCTGTGGGAGGTAAGACTGCTATAAATCATCCTTTAGGTAAAAACATGATAGGAGCTTTCTATCAACCTAAAGTAGTTTATACTTCAATAGAGTTTTATAAAACCTTGCCTGAGCACGAATATTTTTCAGGTATGGCAGAGGTTGTAAAATATGGTTTTATTTCTAAAGATTTTTATACTTGGCTAAAATCTAACAGACAAAAAGTTCTACAAAAAGATACTGTGACTCTTGTAGAAATGCTAAAGAAAAGTTGCCAAATAAAAGCGCAAGTTGTTGCCGAAGATGAAAAAGAGCTAAGTGGAGCAAGAGTGATACTAAACTTTGGTCATACTTTTGGTCATGCAATAGAAAAATGTCAAAATTATCAAGGCTTAAAACATGGTGAAGCAGTTGGCGTTGGTATGGCACAAGCTATAGATTTCTCACGTTATCTAGGTATGATTGATTGTCAAAAAGCTAAAAAAGCTAAAGATTTTATAACCAGTTTTGGTATATCTATAGAATTTCCTAAAAATATAAGCAAAAACGAGTATCTAGATGCTATGTTGGTTGATAAAAAAAACAGTAATGGACAACTTAAGTTTATTTTACTTAATGAAGCAGGAGATTTAGAAATAGTAGTTAAATCTCAAAAAGAACTAGGAACGTTTTTAAGTTAGCTTTTATTCTCTGCTAAATTTTTAGTAGCTTTTCTAAGTTCATTTCTGTAGTAATCTAGATTTTTAGCTGATTCTTCTTTTAGAGTTTTAATTTGTTGTGTCAAGAAGGTAATTTGATTTTCTAAACTTTCTTTTAAATCTGATATTCTTTGTTTTGACTGTTCTTGGATAAAGTCACAATATGATTTTGCATCCTTAGTCAATCTTTCAGCTGTTTCCCTGCGTACACTCTCTTTAACTAAAGCAGAATAAAGCTTTTTAATTTTTATTTCGTTGTCAGGCTCATTTAACAGAGTTGACCATTCATCAGAAACATTGCTAAATAAGTCTAATTCATCGATTTGCTCAAGTATTTTAATTGCACTTTGACTAATTGCCATTAGATTTGGATCCTTATTATTTCATGAAAATATGTTAGAAAAGACGTTAATAATCTGAAAATTATTAAAGTTTGTTAGAGATAATACAAAAATATTAGCGTAATTAAAAGAGCAATTTTAAAATAATTTGACTACTGCTCTTGGTAGGGAAGATTCTATAGTATAAACTTAACCAAATCTATTATAATATCAACCACTTTCTGAAAATGCTAATAAAAAACGATAACCAAATATTTAGCTCTATAAATAAAATAAAATATTCTGCACGTCGAGGTATGTTAGAGCTGGATATTATGCTAGCACCATACTTAGATAATTGTTATATGAACGAGGGTGTGGCAAGTAAAAAATTGTTTGTTGAGTTTTTAACTAGCGAAGATTGTGATATGTTTGACTGGTTATTTAAAGGTGTCAAACCTCCAGAAAAATTTCAGAAGCTAGTTAATAAGATAATTCAAGAGAAAAAGAAGTTTAATGAACAAAACTTAAAGTAGAGGAATGTTTTCATATGAATAAATTATTAAGTCACACAGGTAACTATCCTGTTTCTAGAGAAATAATGCATATATCTAACTTTTGGTTGATAGACGAAAAACAAGCTGTAACCGAGTTAGTTAAAAAGGCTGAAATGTCAAGTGTTCAAAAAGCTAAAGTTCGAGAAGCTGCTTATGATTTAGTAGCCAAAGTTAGAAAAAATAGGCTTAAAAAATCTGGTATAGATGCTTTCATGATTGAATATGATTTATCTTCAGAAGAAGGTATTGTACTTATGTGTTTAGCTGAAGCACTACTAAGAGTTCCAGATACTTACACTATAGATTTGTTAATCAAAGATAAACTTACAAGTGTTGCTTGGAAAGAGCATGTTGGTATGGAAAAGCATTTGTTTGTTAACGCAGCAACTTGGAGTTTGATACTTACAGGTAAAATTTTAAAAGATACTAAAAAATCTTTTCGTAGGGTGTTTCAAAATTTTGTTAAAAAAACTAGTGAGCCTGTAATTCGTCAAGCTATGAAACAAGCTATGAAGATAGTTGGTAAACAGTATGTTCTTGGGGAAACAATAGAGGAAGCTTTAAAAATTTCTCAAATTAAGGTTGAAAAGGGTTATACCTACTCATTTGATATGCTTGGTGAAGCTGCTATGACTATGGAAGATGCTCAATATTACTATCAGCAATATTTATATGCTATTGATCAATTAGCAAAATATGCTAAATATGAAGAAATTAAGAAAAATCCTGGTATTTCAGTAAAATTATCTGCTTTACATCCGCGTTACGAAGTAGCTAAGCATGAGAGAGTTCATACTGAGCTTTATCCAAAGCTACTTAAACTTACAGAACTAGCTAAAAAATACAATGTAGGTATGAATATTGATGCAGAAGAAACAGAACGGTTACAAATATCATTAGAGCTGGTTGAAAGGCTAGCTCATGAGCCTTCATTAGAGGGCTTTAACGGTATCGGTATTGTAGTGCAAGCCTACCAAAAACGTGCTCCGTATGTACTGGATTATTTAGCTAGTTTAGCTAAGAAAACTAATAGGAGATTTATGGTTAGGCTTGTGAAAGGAGCATACTGGGATGCTGAGATTAAACATGCACAAGAGCAAAGTTTAGAAGGTTATCCAGTATTTACACGTAAATATCATACAGATGTGTCTTATCAAGCATGTGTTAAACAGCTTTTTGAAAACCATAAGTATATTTATCCACAATTTGCGACACACAACGCTCAAACTGTAGCTATAGTTTTAGAGTTGTCTAACGGCAATAAAGACTATGAGTTTCAGTGTTTACATGGTATGGGTGACGCTTTATATGACAATATTGTTGGTCATGTAGAATACCAAGATATTCCTTGTAGAATATATGCACCAGTTGGTGGGCATAAGCATTTATTAGCTTATTTAGTAAGAAGGCTACTTGAAAATGGTGCAAATAGCTCCTTTGTAAATAGGATTGTAGATGAAAATTTGCCTATAGAAGAGTTGATAGAGGATCCGGTTAAAAAAGCTATAAATCATGGCTGTGGACAGCATCCAAATATCCCATATCCAAAAGATATTGTAGCTCCTAGACTTAATTCAAAAGGTTATAATATTAATGATTTTGCAGTGTTAGATAATATATATAAAGAAATTGAAAAATATAATTCTAAAAACTCTTATAAAGCTAAACCAATAGTGTCAGGTATAAAAGAGTTAGATGATAATTATGAGGACGTTATAAACCCGAACACTAATGAAGCTATAGGATACGTAATAAATGCTGATGCAAAAATTGCTAAAAAGGCGCTTAAAAATGCTAATGAAGTTTTTGAGCAGTGGAACGATACACCAGCTTCCCAAAGGGCTGTCATTTTAGAAAAATTCGCTCATTTATTAGAGAAAAATGTCAATGAGTTTATAGCTATAGCTATGATTGAAGCTGGAAAAACTCTAAGTAATGCTATAGATGAAGTTAGAGAAGCGGTTGATTTTTGTCGTTATTATGCAGCCCAAGCTAGAGAGGAGTTTAGTGGCGCAATTCAGCTACCAGCATTATCGGAAAACCTAAAGCAAATTGAGTTTAGTGGTAGAGGTCCTATGGTTTGTATAAGTCCTTGGAATTTCCCACTAGCTATTTTTTTAGGGCAAATTACAGCTTGTTTAGCAGCTGGTAATACTGTGGTGGCAAAACCTGCTGAACAAACACCTATAATTGCCTATAAGGCTATTAAACTTTTGTTTAAAGCTGGACTGCCTAAAAAAGTTTTACAATTTGTACCAGGTGCTGGTGAGATGGTTGGTAGCGCTTTGGTTAAAAGTCCTATTTGTAAAGGAGTTATTTTTACAGGCTCAACTGAAGTAGCAGCTATTATAAACCAAACTTTAGCAAGTAAAGACAGCGAGATAGTACCTTTTATAGCGGAAACTGGTGGTCAAAATGCTATGATTGTTGATTCATCATCTTTACCCGAGCAGGTTACTGCAGATGTTATTAAGTCAGCTTTTGATAGTGCTGGCCAAAGATGCTCTGCTTTGCGTGTATTATGTCTACAGGAGGATATAGCTGATAACTATATAAAAATGATAGTTGGAGCTATGAAAGAACTTAAGGTTGGTGACTCTAAATATATAGATACAGACGTTGGTCCAGTTATAGACAAAGAAGCTGCTGATAGCCTTAATGCATATATTGAAGAGAAAAAGTCTAAATTTAAGTTAGTATACCAATTACCAACCAACGAAAATACTCAAAAAGGCACATTTGTAATGCCAGTAGCTTTTGAGGTAAATAAACTATCAGATTTAGGTAGAGAACAGTTTGGTCCTGTTTTACACATCCTTAGATTTAAGGCAAATCAACTTTCTCAACTTATAAAAGACATTAATTCTACAGGGTATGGTCTAACAGCAGGCGTACATAGTAGGATAAACGAAGTTATGAACTATGTTAAAAACCATATTAAAGCTGGTAATGTTTACGTTAATAGAAATATAGTTGGTGCTATTGTAGGGGTGCAACCATTTGGCGGTCAAGGAAAATCAGGTACAGGTCCTAAAGCAGGCGGACCTTTTTATATGCATAGGCTAGCAAATGAAAAATTATCTGGTGTAGGAGCTATTGAAGAAGTTTATAACCCTGAAAAAATAGCTACAGATGAGAAGCTAACTAGCAAGTATATAAAAAATAGGCACACCATTACTAGTATCGTCAATGGAGATGCTCCTCGTAAAAATAGCTTTAATGATTTAAAAGACACCAATGGTACGACAATCGGTAAAGTTTTCCAGGCAACAGTAGATGTTGTAGATAAAGCGATTGAGATTGCTTATTCTGAAGCTGACCAGTGGAATAATATAAATGCTGAAATAAGAGCAGATTTTATAGAGAAGTTCTTGAGTTTATTGGAGAAAGAACGTTATATGATTGCTGCTAGTTTGGTAACTGAATCAAAAATATCAGTAGAAGAGGCCCACATTCAAATAGATAAAACTATTCAACAAGTAGCATATTATTGTTTACAAGCTAAAAAAGAGCTTGCTCATCCTAAGCGGTTACCAGGGCCTACTGGTGAGATTGATGAGCTAAGCTTAAAAGGACGTGGTGTTGTTGTAAGCATGTGCTCAAGTGATGATGCTCTTATAAGGTTTGTAGGTCAGGCTACTGCTGCTATGCTTGCTGGTAATACTGTAATAGCAAAACCGGCGTATACAGGAAGTCTTACAGCCTATAATGTTGTTAAATTAATGTTAAAAATAGGTATAAGTCCGAAAGTTATACAATTAGTTTTATCAGATACAGAAGAAGTAACTTCAGCATTATTATTTAATAGTAAAGTATCACTAGTAGCTTTTTCTGGTAGTGTATCTGCCGTAAAACAAGTTCATCAAGCTTTGGCACTGCGTAGAGGAGCAATTATACCTTTTGTAGCTGAAAGTGTTACTAAAAATGGCAGATGTACTAAGCTTGCTATAGAAACAGCGTCGCCACTTTATTTACGTAGGTTTGTGGTAGAAAAAACTGTAAGTGTTGATACTACAGCTTCAGGCGGTAATGCATCTTTAATGAGTTTAGAGGAATAAAATTTATTGTAAACTAAAAAAAATAGTGCTAAGTTTAATTTTATAATACTTATTTATTTGAGCATTGAGTTGGTGGTAAATCTAAACTTAATAATAAGGAAGTGAT
The DNA here is from genome assembly GCF_012222965.1 of Allofrancisella inopinata. NCBI lineage: Bacteria > Pseudomonadati > Pseudomonadota > Gammaproteobacteria > Thiotrichales > Francisellaceae > Allofrancisella > Allofrancisella inopinata. Next base: position 876,856 of record NZ_CP038241.1, read on the forward strand.
ATGAAGATTGATGCTGATAGTTCTAAAAAGATGTCGTTGGTGAGTGCTGTTTTGATAGGTGCAACTAGTATGGTTGGCTCAGGTTGGCTGTTTAGTGCTCAGTTGACTGTGAAAAATGCTGGTAATTGGGCTTTTTTAGCATGGGTGTTAGCAGCAGGTATTGTATTGTTAATAGCATTGTGCTTAAGCAAAGTTGTTTCAATGTACCCTGTGCGAGGCGCTACGACCAGGTCTAGCGCTATTTCTCACAACAGTATCTTCGCCATGCCATTTGCATTTGCAAACTGGTTTGGAATCGTTGTAGTTATTTCTACCGAAGCATTAGCTACTACTCAATATCTTGCTGGAGTAAAGAGTATGACCTGGCTTATGACAGATAATGCACTTACCTTTCCAGGAGAGCTTTTTGCTTTATTTATTCTAGCATTATATCTATTAGTTAATTTTTATGGAGTTAAACTCTTATCTAAAGTTAATAATGCTATTACAGTTTTTAAGATGTTTGTACCAGTTCTTATTGTAATAATATTTATAATATATGCTGTTACACATAGCAATGAGCATCTTAGTATGTTTTCTTCAGAGATTCCTAACAATAGCAATTATGGATTTTCTAACGCTTTAACTGCTATTGTTGCAGGTGGTTTGATATATTCTTTTAATGGTTTTCAAACAGTAGTAGCTTATGCCAGTGAAGTTAAGAATCCTAGTAGAAACGTACCTCTAGCTATTATAATAGCATTAATTCTGGTATTGGCTTTATATACAGCTTTACAGTACGCTTTTATGCAAGCAGTGCCACATGCTTATTTGGTAGAAAAAGGCGGTTGGTCAGGTTTAGATTTTGAGTCGCCATTGTTGCAGTTGGCTACTATGTTGGGGTTAGGTTATATAGCTTTTTTATTGATCGCTGATAGTATTTTAAGCCCATCTGCGACAGGTTATAGCTATCTAGGGGCATCTTCTAGGATGCTTTATGCGATGTCTTCTGAAGGGCAAATGCCGAGATACTTTGCAAAAATAACTCCAAAAGTTAATGTCTCTAGAAGATCATTGCTTGCTAATTTTTGCTTATCAGCAATATTTTTATTATTTTCAGAGAATTGGGCGGGCTTAATGATAATTGTAACAGGCCTTCATATAATAGGTTATATGGCTGCCCCAATTAGTATGGGCGCTTTAGCACCACGTACACGATTATTTGGTCTTGTAGTGTTTGTACTTTTGACTTTACTTTTAAATACCATTGAGGTTCAAACAAATATTAATATGAGTATAGTATTAGTAATATTAATGGCTCTATATGGAAGTATTGAATACAAAAGAGTAGGTTTTAAAAAATTGGCATATCTAATTCTTCCATTTATAATATTTTTAGCTATTGTTGCACCGCTTGATAACTATCTATTAGAAGGTTTTATTGGAGCTATATTTTATTGGATAGTAACAGACAAACGTTATGTGACTTTTTGTAAAACAACTGCTAATGAGAAAAACATTATTGTTGATTAATATAAGTTAATTTGCCATAAAGTACTATATTATTAACCATGTTGTTGATATTTATAAGCATTTTGTTTTATAACAGTATTATACCATATCAAAGGATTAAATTAGTCATACACTCCTTTGTGATAAATGTACCAATTTATGTTGGTATTGGTATTATAAATAAATTGGCTATAGCTATATAAATTTTTTGCTCTTATAATATTGTTTTAGTTTTATTAAATTAGATTCATTCACATGAAAAAAAATACTAAATGGATTCTTGCTATTTTATGCTTAGGGTATTTTATAGATTTTTATGATTTAACTGTAATGAGCGTTTCTTATGTAGATTTGTTCAAAGAGCAGTTTGGTATTTTAAATTCAACATCTATACAGCAGATGTATTATCTAACCAATAATGTGCAAATGGCCGGTATATTAATAGGGGCAATATTATTTGGTATATTAGCAGATAGATTTGGCAGGATTACAGTAATTAAATATAGTATACTGCTTTATTCTGTTACTACTATATTGTCGATATTTGTTAGTAGTATCTATGTTTTTTTATCCTTAAGATTTTTGGCTTACTTAGGATTAGCTAGTGAGTTTGCTGTATCTACAGTACTTATAGTTGAATTTTTCCCACCTAAATTAGCTGCTTGGGGAATGAGTCTCTTGTATATACTAGGAGTTCTCGGGGGTATTGTAGCAACACTTTTTGGAGTTTTTTCTTACAAATTTATGTTTATATTTGGAGGGGTTGCTGGTTTAGGAATATATGCTGTTAGGAAAGTATTAGAAGAATCTCCACATTTTATACATTTATATGCATCTGATAAATTTAAAAATGCTGGTAACATATTTTTCTTGTTCAAAAATTATAGTAAACCTTTACTGTTAAACTTTTTAATAACAATACCATATTTTTTCGTAATAACAGTTATGTTTGCTTTAGTAAGGTTTATCTCTTCTGAGATTGATTTTGCTACCTTAGTAAAAGTATTTTTATTTGGCTTTTTTACAGGGAATATTATAAGTTGTATTTTAAGCGGTATTTACAACCAGTTTTTTAAAACTCCAAACTTATTTTTTATAATAAACATAATTATTTTTTTACTAAGCATATTTATATATAGTTATATATCTTCAGCTACAATATTTTTCTATGGAGTAGTTATAGGCTTAATAGGAGGTGGTTATAATATAATGTGGGCCCAATACGCTGCTGGAGAATTTCCCACAGAAGTCAGATCTCTCTCTTGTAACATGATTTTTGCATTGGGTCGGACTAGTAGTATCTTTTTTGGTATGGTATTTGCATGTTGGATCACAGATGAAAATACTTTTAGAAGTAATATAAATGCTATGGCGGTAGCTATAGCGTTTATGGTGTTATTGATAATATTTATTTATAAGAGAAAACGCATTCTATAAGTAAGGAACTGTCATTAAATAAGTTACACATTCTATTTGACTGTATAGTTTATTTATTTTTAGTCTTTAAAAGAGTGTTTATTTTAGAGAGATACAAATGTCTAATAAAATTTTGTTTGGGATAACTGGTAGTGTATCTGCTTTTAAAGCTATTAATCTTATACGTTTATTTATAAAAAGTGGTTACGAATGTAAGAGTATTATCACAAAAGGTGGTTTAGAATTTATTAAACCAGAGCTTTTAGTTGCTTTAGGTTGTCAAGTTTATACCGATTGCAATTTAGATATGTATTCGTATGAGCAAAGTATGGCTCATATAAATTTATCACGTTGGGCTGATAAAATAATAATTGTACCTGCATCTGCTAATTCGGTAGCTAAATTCGCTGCTGGTTTTGCTAGTGACTTGTTAAGTCAGTGTATTCTTGCAAATAATGATTACTCTAAAGTTTATATAGCTCCAGCTATGAATGTAAATATGTGGCAAAACAAACTTACGCAAGAAAATGTATCGAAATTACAAAGTTTAGGCTTTAATATAATTTCGCCAGACCAAGGAGAACAAGCTTGTGGTGATATAGGATACGGTAGGTTACATGAACCTGAACGATTATTTGAGCTACTAACAGGATCGCAAGATTTTAAAGATAAAAAAGTATTACTAACAGTTGGTGCTACAGTTGAGGATATAGATGGTGTTCGGTATTTGTCTAACTATAGTTCTGGAAAAATGGGTTTTGAGCTAATCAAAGAACTTTTACATAGAGGAGCGCAAGTTACTGTTTTAAAAGCTAAAACAACTATAGATTTTAGTATTAGTCATACTAACTTAAAGATAGTTGAGACACTTAGTGCTGATAGTATGAATATAGCTATGTTAGAGCTAGCAAAAGACAAAGATATATTTATAGGGTGTGCAGCAGTAGCTGATTATAAAATAAAACAACAATTTGAGCATAAAATAAAAAAAAGTGATAATACTTTAACTTTAGAATTTATAAAAAACCCTGATATCTTGGCTAATTGTAAAAACCATTATCCAGGAATATTTGCAATAGGATTTGCAGCAGAGTCACAAAATATAGTAGAGTATGCTAAAGCGAAGCTAGAAAAGAAGAATTTAGATATGGTGATCGCTAATAATATCTCTGTACTAGGCCAAGATAGTAATAGTATAACTATTTTTTCTAAGATGAACGATGATAGTTTCGAATTTAGAAATAAACATAAGCAAGAAATAGCTAGAGATATTTTAAATACAATAAAGGAAATACAAAGTTAGAAAGTACTAATATGTGTTGGAATTGGTATTAGACCTTTTTATAAGCTTTTAAATCTTCTTAGAGCCTCATCTCTAGATACTTTAAGGTCAACTATAGGCTTTGGATAAGTTTCACCTAGCGTAATTTTGGCTTCTTTTAACATAGCTTCACTAGCTTCCCATGGTTGTGCTAAATATTTATCTGGCAGATTTTTTAACTCTGGTACATATTTACGGATATAATAATGAGCTTTAAATTTTTCTGCCTGCAAAACTGGGTTAAATATCCTAAAATAAGGAGCAGCATCAAGTCCACAGCCAGCAACCCATTGCCAATTAGCATTATTACTAGCGAAATCTGCATCAAAAAGGGTATCAAAAAACCATTTCTCGCCTTCTTTCCAATGTATTAAGCAATTTTTAATTAAAAAACTAGCAGTTATCATACGTATACGATTATGCATATAGCCAGTTTGCCAAAGCTCTCTCATTCCAGCATCTACTATAGGGATGCCAGTTTGCCCCTGTTGCCATTTTTTTAGTAGGTTTTGGTCACTTTGCCACTCAAATTTATTAAATTTGGAGTTGATATTTTTATGATCTAAATCAGGGTAGTAATAAGCTTGGTAATAACAAAAGTCACGCCAGACTAGTTCTTTTATAAAATGTTCTTCATTTTTTCCTAGTGAATCTAGATTTTGTATAGCATTATAAAGCTGATTTGGTGAGATTTCACCAAAATGTAAATAGGGTGATAAGTTTGATGTTGCATCTGTATCCATATAATCACGGGCTACTTTGTAGTCTTTAACTTTTTCATCTAAAAATTGCTCCAATATATTTATAGCCGCTTCTTCGCCTACATTCCATTGTTTAATAATCTCTTGCCAAGAGTGTCTTGGTTCTAATAGCTCAAGAGAAGCTATATCATTTGAATTGTTTAATTTCTTAAGATTGTTAAATTTTGGTTTTGCAATATTGGAGCTATATTTTCTAATTTTTATTAGCTCTTTATAAAAAGGTGTATAAACCTTATAATGCGAGTTATCTGACTTTACACACTTCCATGGCTCTATAAGTAGACTACCGTTAAAACTTTTTACGTTTATATTTTGTTCCTGGAGAAATTGCTTAATTTGTGTATCCCTATCTATACTATATTTGTCATAGCACCGATTCCAATAAAATTCAGTTATATTATGTTCTTTAACAAGACTTTTTACAATTTCAAGAGGATTACCTTTGTAGATATTTAGCTTGTTATAGAGAGAAGTATTTAGTTTTGTTAATGAGTGATGCAACCATAGTTTACTTGCTCCACCAATAGGATATTTTTCATCATATATGTATATAGTTATAGTTTCATCAGCTTGGCTTGCATGATTAAGAGCTGGATTATCAGACAAACGTAAGTCTTGTCTAAACCAATGAATAGCAACTTTTTTCATAATTCTTGAGTAGTATTTTACATAGCATTTCAACATGAGCTTGAGAGTCATTTAAACATGGTATTAAAGTAAATTTTTCTCCGCCATTTTTTATAAAATTTTGCTTTTCAGTAATAGCAAGTTCTTCTAAGGTTTCTAAGCAATCAACACTAAATCCTGGAGCTATTAGAACAACTTTTTTATTTTGCTTGGCAAGTTCTTCTAGCTTTACTGTAGTATATGGCTCTAACCATTTTTTAGGCCCAAATCGAGATTGGAAAGATAGCTCAAAATCTACATTTGAATATTCAGTTGCTAAAGATTCTTTAACTAAACGATAAGTTTTATGACAGTGGCAGTAATATGGATCCCCTTTGTTAACATACTCTTGTGGTAAACCATGAAATGAGAATAAAATTATATCTGGTATGTAGCTTAATTCTTGCAGGTGTTGTCTAACTTGTTGATTAATAGCTTTAATATAATATTTATTATCATAATAAGGTTTTATACCTTTTATAGTTGGTTGCCAACGAAGTTTAGTTAAAAGCTTATATACCTCGTCATAGACTGTAGCTGTAGTTGTAGCAGAGTACTGCGGATATAGTGGAAATATGGATATCTCAATAGCACCTTGTTCCTGTAGGCTTTTAATCTTAGTTTTAATACTAGGATTACCGTATCTCATAGCATAATCAACAGTATAGCCTTTTAACTTTTCATTTAGTTTTTTAGCTAGGTTTTCTGTATATAGTAGTAAAGGTGACTTGTTATGTTCCTTGTTCCAAACTTGGTTATAGCTATGAACATTCTTTTTGGAGCGAATAGGTAGGATTATAAGGTTTAAAATTAACTTCCATAAAATAGGATTTGCTTCTATAACTCTCCGATCAGATAAAAATTCTCTAAGGTATTTTTTGATAGATTTTGTGTCATAATAGTCAGGAGTTCCTAGATTAATTAAGAGAATGGCTTTTTTATTGTATTTCCCATTATATTTTTGCATTTGTTTGATTAGGTATGAGTTTGCCTAGAAATTATTTTAACAAAAAATGTTTCTCTAAGAGTTAAATTTTTTTCATATAAGTAGCAAACAGGTTATAATGGAAAGTAGGCTAATAAGGTCTTTATAGGGAGATGTAACTATGAAAAAGTTAATTTTGGTTTTAATAGGACTTATAATCTCTATGGTTGGTTATTCATATGTGAGATACGCCGGACCAAACATGTATGATGGTCCAGAGGTTAAAGAAGAACGTGCTGAAGGTGCTGCATATGTGCCACCAGATAGAGAGTTTATAAACTCTAGATATGGCGAATATATAGATAACAGAGAGACTGAATTTAGTCCATCAGATGATGCAAACAGACTTTTTTGGTCTTATAGTCAGCCATAATTCTTTATAAACATTATAATTTTGTTGCAATTCAACTATTTTTTAAAAATAGTTTTCACTTATCAATTTTTCCTACGTTTTTAAATAAAAAACTATTATACTAAAGTAATTTATTGCTATTTGTGATACTACTAGTGAGAATACAAAAAGGCTTTTCTTTAATCGAATTAATAGTCGTGATAGCTATAATTGCTATTATTGCGGCTATAGCGGTGCCACTATATTCAAACTATCAAGTCAAAGCAAAGCTTTCTAAAGCAGATATTGCAGCTCGAACCTATATTAATGAAATTACTCACTATACATATGAAACGGGAGTAATCCCTGTTCAAGATTCTGATCTTTGGGGATGTGTTGAGCTAAATAAAGATAACGTTACACAAGTATGTAAAGAGAGAATTGACTCGCAAAACGCGGTTATAAAAGTTTATGTTGAGCAAAGTTTAATACCTGATGTTGAAGACCCATACTATCAATATAATTTAACCTTGTCTCAGTAAAATAAAAGCTAGAGAGGATTATACCTATGAACATTAAAAAATTAGCAATCATTATGGGGAGCATTCTTTTAAGTATGTCATTATTGAATGCTACAATTATTGAAATAACTAAAACAGCAGGAAATATTCCAAGCAATATGGTTCCTGGGGTATCAAATAATAATGAAACAAGTGCCGGTGATACTCCTTCAAGTATAGCTGCAACTAGAGATAGTTTAATAGAATCAGGAGCCATTAAACAGACATCGATTAATGACAAATCAATGTTTAATACACAAACGAGTTATTCTGCAGCTAATGGAGCAGGGTTTGAGTGGGTTGGTACACCTGATGAGGGTCATGTTGAAATAGCAACTCCTTCTGGAGAGGTTATCGCTTTTACTCCAGGTAGTTCAAGTTATGCATATAGCTGGGGAGATCGTTATTTTATGAAAGATTCAGAAGGTAATTCTTATGCTATGGATTTTTTTGATAGTGGTAATGTTAGTTTTTACTCCTATACTCAAGGAAAGACAATGTATGCTTCATCTTCTGATACTTTTTTAAAAGATGATTCTCCTCAGTCATTTAAAGATATGTTTGTTTCACTTGGGAAAGTTGAAGAGTAGATATTCATTTTTTAATAACAACCATCTTTATTTAGAGCTAATACCAATACCAACATAAATTGGTACATTTATCACAAAGGAGTTTATGACTAATTTAAGTTTTTGATGTGCAGGCAATAGCAGTGGCTATTGGCAAATATCAAAGGATTAAATTAGGTATGAAATACAAAGTTAGAAAGTACTAATATGTGTTGGTATTGGTATAATATCAGTAACAGTAGCCACACTACCATACTTACTAGTCCCTAAATAGAATTTACTTAGGTTGGCGATTATTAAGTATTTTCATTATTGATATGCTATAAAACTTTCGCTCACATATTTGCTACTTAAGGAAAAAATATTTTATGATATATTGTTTTAGAAACTTATAAAAGGTGCAGTTGTAAATTAATATATTTAGTATTAGAATATATTTAGTATTATTTTAAAGCATGAAATTTTAAGCCTAAAAAAATGCAACAGTGGCACCAATTACAATTTGAGATAAAATCTAATTTTTTTGATCTTGTTGAAGATTATCTTTTTAATAATGAGGTTGGATCTGTAACTAAGATTGATAAGCCAAATGATATTGTTAATGTTATAGTGTTATACGAAAATCATCATAATATAGATATGATAATAGCTACTCTTGAAAAAGAGTTTGAAAACGTGTTAGAAAGTCAGATTAATTATGAAGTTATCAAAGATCAACAATGGGAAGCTGCCTGGTTATATGACTATGAGCCAATTAGGATTGGTAAAAATATTATAGTATATCCAAACTGGCGTGAGCCGCCTAAAGACGATAAAGCTACATATATAATAGTTGATCCAAGTATTGCTTTTGGCTGTGGTAACCATGAAACCACTAAAATGTGTCTTGAATGGTTAGAAAAGCATGTAACTAAAGATTCTCTTGTTTTAGATTATGGTTGTGGTACAGGTATACTTACTATTGGAGCAATTAAATTAGGTGCTAGTTATGCTGAAGGTATAGATATAGATCCTAACTCTATTGAATCTTCACAGAAAAATGCTAAAGAAAACGGTGTTGTTGATAAGACACATTTTAGTGATAAGCCACCAACACAAGAATTTGATCTGATTGTAGCAAATATTTTTTCAAATATATTAATAAGTTTAGTTGAAAATATAGCTGGTAGTCTAAAACAAGGTGGAAAACTTGCTCTATCTGGAATCATAGAAAATCAAGTTGAAGAAGTCCAGGAAGTATTTGTTAAGCATGGTATAACTTTTAACTCACCTAAGCAGATGGGGCAGTGGTTTTTATTAGATGGTATAAAAGATGGGCTTAAAAATAGCTAATATTGAAATAGAAAATAATGTTGCACTTGCACCAGTGGCAGGGTTTTGTAATAGTGTTTTTGCCAGTTTGTAAAACATTGACATCAACAAAAAAAAGACCTATAATTATGCTCGATTTACTCGCATAGCTCAGTTGGTTAGAGTACTACCTTGACATGGTAGGGGTCACTGGTTCGAATCCAGTTGCGAGTACCACAGACAGTGATTTAATTTACTATAAATTACCTACAGTAAATTTTCTTTTATTTCTAGTTTATTTTCTGAGCAGTTGTTTTGTCCTTACACTTATTACACCGCAAAGCATTGCATAAAAGGCATTAACTAATACTGGCACTATATAACCAAATATTATAAAAAATATAGCATCAATATGAATAACTACTTCTGATGAAGACACTTGTAGATATGATTGAGCCCAAGTTATAAATTCTTCACTAAAAAACAAAGTAGGAGCTACTTGGATTTTAGTTGTAAAAACTATGTTACATAAAGCTCCTACAAAAATTCCTGGATCAGTTATCAGATTAGTATAATCAAGGTTGCTTATTTTAAATGACTTATAATATACAATTTGTAAATGGTTGTATTCGCATAATATGAATACTGCAAAAAAAACTACTATATAAATCCTGAAATTTATAGGTGGTAGTTTATTTATTAGATAAAGTTTAATAACTAATAATACTATGATTGTAGCTATGAAAGCACTACTAAAAAATATTGCGTTTATATAAGAGCACAATATCAATATAAACGAGCAGAAAACCATCCAGTTAAAAATTTTCCATACCTTAGGTTTTAGATAATTTTCAGCATTAATATCTAATTGATCTCTATCTTTAGTCATTGTAATTAAATGTTTTATTAACAAATTTGTAATTATGGACTTTTAAAAATTATTTTAAAAGATTATAGTATACAAAAATATCAAAAATAATTAAAACTATGAAAAAAGCTATAACTATATTATTAGTAGGGATAATTTGTTGGGGTAGTGTATCTGCTATGGGAAGGCACAATACACCTTCGTTAGATCAATATAGAACAAAGATTACCAATATTGATCAAGAAATTATTAGGCTAATAGCCCAAAGAGAACAAATAGTAAAACAAGTAGGTAAATATAAGAAAAAACATAACTTAGCTGTATATGACCCAGACAGAGAAGCAAAACTTAAAAAAACTCATGAAGCTATAGCTTTGCAGTATGATGTTTCGCCTGAGCTTGTAAATAATGTCTTTGATGTGATAATCTCAAACTCCAGAGATTTAGAGAAAAAAGTTTAAAAGCATATAATAAAAAAAGGAAAATATAATGAACAGCATTTATGATTTTAAATTAACAGCAAACGACGGCTCAGACTTTTACCTACCTAAGGATAAGGTTTTATTAGTGGTGAATGTAGCTAGTAAATGTGGCTTTACAAAGCAATATAAAGGTTTACAGTATTTGTATGAAAAATACCCTGATTTAGAGGTTATAGCCTTTCCTTGTAATTCATTCGGTGGCCAAGAACCAGGAACTGATGCTGAGATTAAAGATTTTTGTGAAACTAACTATAATGTAACGTTTCCAATTATGAAAAAAACAAACGTTAATGGTAAAGACGCAGAACCATTGTTTGTGTATTTAAAAGAACATGCTAAAGGTGTGCTTGGTACAGAAAGAATAAAATGGAACTTTACAAAATTTCTTATAAGTAAAGGTGGTGAAACTATAGAGAGATTTGCACCTAAGGATATGCCGGAAGATCTTATTCCAGATATTGAAAATTTTATAAAAGACTAATTTTTTTATTCAGCACTAAATTCTTTTAGAAATTATAAAATAGTAATCTCTTGTAATTTTGGTAAACTGGCTCATAGGGATATACAAATTTATTCCTACAAATACACCATTATTTACTCTATTATATTCAATAAAGCTCTAAATTAAACTCACCAAAGCTATGTGTTTTCTTACCCAAAAGCAAAATCGTAATATAGAAGAATATGCTATTTCTAAGGGTATAAACCTTATAGAATACGCCTCTGATGAAATAGTCAAGCATATAATGACAAAATTCTCACAAGATACAAAAATACTTTTTATAGTCGGTGCTGGTAACAATGGTAGCGATGCTATCGCTGCAGCTATCAAACTTTATAACAAAAATTATAATGTTAATGTCTATAGAGTCTTCCAAAAAGCCAACCAAGAAAATCAAAACTATTACCTTGAATTTTCTAAACTTAAATCTCCATTGGTAAACATGCCTAATATTAGTAATTATGATGTAGTTGTAGATGGTATATTTGGTATAGGGCTTGATAGGGATTTACAAGGTGATATTTTAGAAATCGTTAAAGCTATAAATAGCAACTCTAAATATACATTAGCTATAGATGTCCCTAGTGGATTAGGTGCTTTTAATGCTAAAGTGTATAAAGAGGCAATTTTAGCAGATGAAACTATCACCTTCCTAGCAGATAAACAAGGCTTGCATAGTGCCGAGGGTTTAGATTATGCAGGCAAGGTCACAGTTGCAAAGCTAATAGATAATTCGTTTATAAAGCTAATACCAACATCTTACCAAGTTTATAAAAATAAAATTCAAGATATAAATCTAGATATTACCTTAAGAAAGAAGAAAAACACTAGTAAAGGCAGTTACGGTAGCCTAGCAATAATTGGTGGTAATATAGGCATGAATGGAGCATTACAGCTAGCTGGGATTAGTGCTTTATATAGTGGTTGTGGTAAAGTCACATTAACACCATTAGATACTGACTTTAGCCCCGATATGACTAAACCTGAGCTTATGACCAAAGATTTAGAAAGTACTATTAAAAAAATAGCAACTTATACTGGTTTAGCTTTAGGTATAGGGTTTGACACAACTAAATATTCCCAAGGAATTCTAGAGAAAATCATAGATAACCTAATCCAACCAGCTATATTTGATGCTGATGCATTAAATATAATTGCTAAGAATCCACAAATTAGAGAAAAATTTATAAAACTAAAAAATAAAATAATAACGCCACACCCAGCAGAGGCAGCTAGATTATTGGGTTGTAATACTCAGAATATTCAAGATGACAGGTTTGAAGCAGTTAGAAATCTAGCACAAAAGTATAATTCAACTGTAGTACTAAAAGGAGCTGGTAGTTTAATCTGCCAGGAAAATATTATTTATATAAATTCCACTGGTAATCAAGGAATGGCAGTAGCAGGGCAAGGCGACGTTTTATCTGGGATTATTGGAGCATTTTTAGCTCAAGGTTTAGACACTTTATCAGCAAGTAGGCTGGCTGTATATATCCATGGCTTAGCAGGTGATAACTTAGCTAAAAAATTTGGTGGTTATATAGGCATCTTGCCTAGTAGGGTAGCTAGAGAAGTTTGCAAGGTTTTGAATAAGCTTGAGATAGAGATATAGCATTTTGAGAATATTTTTAACACAGTTAGAAACGTATAATTTTAGTTTGCAACAATCCCTAGTATGTTAAACTAAGGAGATAGAGAGGCCTTAAAAAAATGTAAAAATTAAAGACTTTATGACCTATTCTATGTAAAATAAATTTACTGTCAATTTTTGCAATACGGTCAAAATAACCTTTATGTTTAAAAATAAACCAAATGAATTAGATGAACTAAATGGAATTATTAAAGAATTTATTACATATATTTATAAATTTCCAAATGATTTTTCCAAGATCTTGATTAGAACTGCAGAAAATGCAATTAAAGAACATGAGGGTTATGGAGTATATAAGACATTTTTTAATACTATAGGAGATAATAATAGTAAAATCAGAAAAGCATTATTAGATCATAATAAAAAAATGGCTACATTCCCTCCATTAAAGCCTTTAGCTAATCCAAATAATATAAATATTGATAACCTGCCAAATGAAATACCACGAAAAGATTTATTTAACGAGTGTATCTCCACAACTGTATTTATAGGTTCTATAGGGAATTTTAACGTTGGAGGTATGCTTTATGATACATCGTCGTTTAATACTAAGTTTTATGCTGAATTACTGACAAATACTATTATTCCTAATATTTATAAGTCAGTGATCTCTCAAAAGGCGAGCAAAATCCATAATATTCTTTTAAACTACCTTCCTAGTGAAGGAATTATCGAAATAGATGAAGAAATTTCTTATAACAATAAAAAAAGTAACTCTCCTTTGAGCCGTATGGACGAACATAAAGAAGATATGAAAAAATTTTTAAGGGACCTTATAAACAAAACTGAAGAGCGCATGCGAAATAATCCTCCGCCAAAAGGTAAAAGTGCTGCTGATGAGCTAGCTGAAATTGAAAATTTTTTTAAAAAAAACAACCTTTAAAAATTTATTATGGTTAAAATACTCTTATCATCTAACTTCATTAAAATATTAAACGATTAATACAGTAGTTTTGTAGATAGAAATAGTAGAAAAGGTCTAGCAGTACCTTAATTTAACCTAACCATCGTACTGGATAGTAAAATCAGTAAATGATCCACTAATATTAACTCCAGGTTGTAAGCGGTGATCACTTGCAATAGCATATAACATAACAACATGATTGCGATCGTACAAAGAAATATCAATCGTCCAACCATTTGGTACATAAGCATCAGCATGGTTAGATCCGAAAGGAATCTCAGCATCAATCCATTTAACTGTACCTACTACATCACCTGGTTTTCTCCCAATTTGAAAAGTTGCTTCAGAATGCTGCCAACCACAACCAAAAAAATTGCCATTAGCTTCTATATACATACTGTGTTTATGACCAGGAAGCACCCATGTTGTAGGAATAACATTATTCATACACTCACTACTAGATGTTAATATGTATAAGCCTTCATTGCTATTATTAATTAAAGTTACCTTTGCACCTACACCATTTTCATCTTTTTCATTACTATAGTCTTCGGCAAAAGAAACACAAGTAAAGCAAAGAAGTAATGGTATAAAAAAAATATTTTTCTTTGTAAGTAACATCGTGCTAATCCCCTTTTTTAAGCAAATAATGTATTTTATGTTATATCATAAAAACAGCTCGGATATCATTTATTTTACAGCGCTAGTATCAGATTTAGGCATCTTAGAGATTTTAGAGAGACAATTGCCTATTATAAGTATTATGTATGAACTTTGAGATATGAAAAATGTTTTGTTATTTAGTCGCTTCTTAAATTAGCTTCATCCGTTGAACTTTCATTTTTTGAAGATTTCTTACTTTTTTTCACTTTAGTAAAAGGCTTTTCAGAAAACTTCATGGCTGGTTTAGTTATAGGTTGACCATCTGAATTTTCACCATACCATTTTTTATCTTCATTGATACCAGTTTTAAATTCTTTCAAAAGCAGTAAGTATTTTTTCCAGCATTCTGCTTTTTCAGAAGGAGTCATGCCATCATCTACAGTGATTTTTTGCCATGTTTTTGCATTATCTTTAGAAACTTGGTAAGTAATCAAACAGTAGTTACTAGGTTGAGTTATTACAACTTCTTGTTTAGAAGATTCTTCTACTTTAACTGCCTTTATAAAATGGTATATAACGAAGGATGCAATTATTATGATAGTTAAAGCTATAGTTATGACTAATTTTTTTTTCATTTTCCGCTCTATAATAATTATATTTGTTAGCAATTATATACTAATTAAGTATAAATACGATTAGTAGAGTTTATTTTAGTAGATAAAATAGTTTATAATGTTAAATGTTTTGAATAAAGAAGCGATAGCTATTTTATTGTTTATTAAAGGTAAGTATCTGTATGATTACAACAAAAGAATTACGTAATAAATTTATAGATTATTTTAAATCAAAAAATCATAGTCACCAGCCAAGCTCTTCTTTGATACCCTTTGGCGATGAAACTTTACTTTTTACTAATGCTGGGATGGTACAGTTTAAAGATGTGTTTTTAGGTATTGAAAAAAGAGACTTTTCAAGAGCAGTTACTGTACAAAAATGTTTAAGAGCTGGTGGTAAACATAATGATCTTGATAATGTTGGTTATACTGCTAGGCACCATACATTTTTTGAAATGTTAGGAAATTTCAGCTTTGGTGATTACTTTAAAAAAGAAGCTATTAGCTTTGCTTGGGAATTTTTGACTAAAGATATTAATTTACCAGTAGAAAAGCTTTGGGTAACTATTTACGCTAGTGATGATGAAGCTTTTGATATTTGGCATAAGCATATTGGTCTACCCAAAGAAAGAATTATTAGGATAAACTCATCTGATAATTTTTGGTCAATGGGTGACACTGGGCCATGTGGTCCATGCACAGAGATCTTTTACGATCATGGAGAACATATTGCTGGTGGTTTACCTGGCACGCCTGAAGAGGATGGTGATAGATATATAGAAATATGGAATATTGTATTTATGCAGTATAACCGTCATGTAGATGGTAGCATTACAGAATTACCAAAGCCATCTGTAGACACAGGTATGGGACTTGAGCGTATAGCTGCTGTACTTCAACATGTAAATAGTAATTATGAAATTGATTTATTCCAAGCATTAATTAAAAAAGCTCAACAAGTAACTAATGCTCCAGATATAAACTCACCATCTCTAAAAGTAGTTGCAGATCATATTAGGTCATGTGCTTTTTTAATAGCTGATGGAGTATTACCATCTAACGAAGGCAGAGGATATGTGCTTAGAAGGATCATTCGTAGAGCTATACGCCATGGTAATAAACTAGGTGCTAAAGAAGTCTTTTTCTATAAACTTCTCAATAAGCTAATAGATCAAATGGGAGAAGCTTACCCAGAGCTTATTAACAAGAAAGATTTAATAGAAAAAACTTTAATTAAAGAGGAAGAATTATTTTTAAAAACTGTTGAGAATGGTATAAAAATCTTTGAAAATGAAATACAGAATATAAAAGATAACACTATTTCTGGGGAGATAGCTTTTAAGCTATATGATACTTATGGCTTTCCTTTGGATCTAACAGCTGATATGGCAAGAGAAAAAGGTCTTAAGATCGATGAAGAAGCTTTTCAGCAGCATATGCAGCACCAAAAACAGCGCTCTAAAGAAGCTGGGAAATTTAGTGTGGACTATAATGACGTTATTAGCTCACAGACAAAAACAGAGTTTAGAGGTTACTCATCTTTAATTGAAGATGCTAAAGTTATAGAAATATATACAGATGGTAAACTTGTTCAAAGTCTAGATAGTAGTGATAATACAGTTGTAGTTGTACTCAATAAAACACCTTTTTATGCTGAATCTGGTGGGCAAGTTAGTGATAAAGGTATATTAGAGGGAGTAGGTTTAGAATTTATTGTTGAGGATGTACAAAAAGCAGACCAAGCAATTTTGCATATAGGTAAACTAGTAAAAGGTTCTTTAAATATCAATGATGAAGTCACTGCAAGAGTGAATGATAAAATAAGAGTAGCTACAGCAGCTAATCATAGTGCTACTCATTTACTACATAAAACATTAAAAGTTGTATTAGGCAGCCATGTAGAGCAAAAGGGCTCATTAGTTAACGCTAAAAGATTAAGATTTGACTTTGTTCATGATCAAGCTATATCTGTTCAACAAATCCAAGAGATTGAAACTTTAGTAAATGCTCAGATCCGAGCTAACTTTTTGATTTCTGTTATTGAAACTACTCAAGAAAAAGCAAAAACAATGGGTGCAGAAGCACTATTTGGAGAAAAATATGGTGATATAGTACGTGTGATATCTATGGGAGATTTTTCTACAGAATTATGTGGAGGTACTCATGTTAATCGTACAGGAGAGATTGGATTATTCAAAATAGTATCAGAAAGCGGCATAGCCGCAGGTATCCGAAGAATAGAAGCAGTAACAGCAGATCAAGCTATTAAAAATACGCAAGAGGCAGAAAATTTGCTTTTTAATATTAAAAATACTTTAAAATGTAATGATATTAACATCCTTAGCAAACTGTATTCTTTACAAGAACAACTAAAAGCCCAAGAGAAGCTAATTTCTAAGTTAAAGAAAGATCTTTTATCAGGTTCAAATAGTTCTATAAAAGAAACCAAATATGGTGATATAACTTTAATTATAGCAAATATTAATGACGTTGATATAAAAACACTGCGTGAAAAAACAGATGACTATAAAGCAAAAAACGATAAAGTCATAGTGATGCTTAGCACTATAATTGCTAGTAAGGTTCAATTTGTAGTAGGCGTAAGCAAATCTATTACCTCTTTAATAAAAGCTGGAGATATTGCTAAACATCTAAGTGAATATATAGATGGTAAAGGTGGTGGCAGGCCAGATATGGCTCAAGGCGGTGGTAATAATTCTCAAAATATACAAACAGCTCTAGAGCTAACACAAAAATTTATTTTATCCAACTTAAACTAAGAGCAGAAAATTTTGAAATTAGTACGAAAGTATTTTTTAATAATACTACTAAATGTATTTATTCTATATACTAGCTACGCTGCAGATACTATTGCTGACTATAATCGTACGATACAACAGTCTATAAATAATTCGCCTCAATATAAGTATATAGGATATCAGCTTGATTCTCGTCAGATGAATCCAGCTATCCAGCTGGGCAGATTATTACCAAGAATAGATATTTCTGGAACTATAAGCCAAAACAATATACTACAAGGTAGAAATAGCCAATCATACATTCAAACAGGGCCTTACAACTCAATTAAAGGTTTAGTCAGTTTAACCCAACCTTTATATGATTATGGTGCCTATAAAGATTTACAATCTGCCCAAGAAACAGCACAATTTGCTCAGCAAGACTACAGAACAAATTATCAACAATTTTTGTATGATGTTAGTTATGCTTATTTTAATTTAGCTAAAGCTATAAAAAATGTTAAGTACACAGCATATAATCGTAAAGCTGCTAAAACAAATCTAACTGAATTAGAAAATAAGTATAATGCTGGAGCAACGGATATAGCTGATTATGAGACATCTAAAGCAAACTACTATATAGCTGATGCTGATTACGCTTCTGCAAAGCGAGAAGAAAAAGTTGCTCGTGCTGAATTACGCAAATTTACTAACAATGATGATGATGTTGTAATATACGGTAATGAATTTGAACTTAAAAACCCTTCTCCATCTTCAGAAGAAGAATGGGAGGAGCTAACTATGAGGAGTAATCCAGCATATTTAAGTTCTATACACACTAAAGAAAGTAAATTCTATAACTACCAGTCAGCAACTAGCCCATTTATGCCAAAGGTTAACTTTGAGATAAAGTATTCACCAGGTTATAATTCTATTACATCCCTAGGTAATCCAATTTTTGATAATTATTTACCGGCAAGAGGTGCTGTTGATGCTTTTTACTTTGGAATAAATTTAGAATGGAACATTTTATCAGGTGGTACTAACTTTGCTGAGCTTAAAGAAGCAGCTTACAATTATCAGTCATCAGAATTTGATATGATACAAACAGGAAGGGTCGCTCAAAATGATGCTATGTATGCTTATAGATTTGTGGAGTTAAGAAAAAATAAAGTTTTTTCATTAAGAGAATCCGCTGCTAGTGCTAAGATCGCTTATGAAAAATATAAAGAAAGATATGATCAGGGTACAACGACCATTACTCAATATTTCATATTATTAAACCAATATTACCAACGCCTTATAGAGCTAAATAACGCTGAATTTGATTACATTTTAGGATTTTTAAGCTTATATAAAACTGCTGGTATATTAACTACAAAAACGGTAGAAGATTTTAATGAATGGTTGTTGTTTAATCAAAAGGTGGAGTTATAAATATGTACATATCAACCCAACTAAACTGCTTTTTTACAGAAAAAGATACAAAGTTGTATCCTATTTACTTGGTTAAAAAAAATAATCTTGAGAATTGGGTTACTAATCAAGACCAATTTATGCAAAAATTTATCCAAAACTCTCATTTAGGAGAAAAGCAATCGACTCTAATTATTCCTAATTCGGCTGGCGATATAGATAGAATTATATGCATAGTAACAGATGATATGTTTTCTATAGCAAACTTACCCAACCAGTTAGTTAAAGGAAACTACTATATAGAGTATTCTGAAATAAGTGATTTAGCTCTTTATTATATAGGCTTTGCGTTAGGAGCTTATAAGTTTGGGAAATACCTCTCTTCAGACAAAAACGTTAATGAAGTCAAGATGTTATTGCCTAATGAATACAGTTATATCTTACCAGAAATAGAAGCAAGTTATATCGTTAGAGATATGATTTCTACGCCAGCTGAAGATATGGGTCCAGCTGAGATATCAGCAATTATAAGAAAAATAGCTAATAAATTTAATGCTAGTTTTGATGAAGTAGTAGGTCAAGAACTTGCTAATCAAGGTTATATGGGCATTTATAGTGTTGGAAAAGCAAGCCATAGAGAACCTCGTTTGATTAGGCTAAACTGGGGCAATAAAGAAAATCCTAAAATCTCTATAGTTGGTAAGGGTGTAGCTTTCGATACAGGTGGTTTAGATATAAAACCTGCTTCTGCTATGCAACTTATGCACAAAGATATGGGTGGAGCAGCTAATGCCATTGGTTTGGCTTATATAATTATCAAACATCAACTACCAGTACGCTTAAGTTTAAGTATACCAGCTGTAGAAAACTCTATAGATGCTAAGTCTTTTCGTCCAAGTGATATCATAAAAATGAAAAATGGCACTACTGTTCAAGTTACGAACACTGATGCAGAAGGTAGGTTAATATTAGCAGAACCTCTCTACGAGGAATCACAAAAAAATCTGGATTTATTATTAGATTTTACGACCTTAACAGGAGCTGCTAGAGTTGCAGTAGGAACTGAAATCTCTGCATTCTTTAGTAACAATGATACCATCGCTAACGAACTATACACCCATAGTCAAAGTATTCAAGATTCCATTTGGAGGCTCCCATTAGCTACTTGCTACAAAAAGAACCTAAAAAGTGACTTTGCAGACTTAGTACATGCCGATTTATCACCATATGCAGGAGCTACTAAAGCTGCTTTATTTCTAGAGCATTTTTTAGGAGACAATCCACCAAACTGGATCCATTTTGATATAATGGCGTGGAACTTATCTTCTACAGCTGGTAAGCCAGTTGGTGGTGAAATGATGGCTGTTAGAGCAGTTTTTGCTATGTTAAAAGCTAAATATTCAAAAAAATAAATTATTTACTCTAAATATTTTTGTATACTTTAGACAGTTTCTAAAGTTTTATGGAGGCATTTTAGTCATGACACAATCAGTATTAGAGCAGTTAAAAAGAGTATCTAGAGTAGTTGCAGATACTGGAGATTTTGAACTAATCAAAAAATATAAACCAGTTGATGCAACCACAAATCCAAGCTTAATCTTAAAAGCTGTAAAAGACAAAAAATATGAGTATCTATTGGAAAAATCTATTTCTCAAGTTAAACAGAACTTTCCTACTCTTGGTCAAGAAACGTTAATGCAAGAAGCATTAATTGAAATATTAGTGGCTTTTGGATCTAAAATATTAGAAGTTATCGAAGGAAAAGTATCTAGTGAGGTTGACGCAAGAGTTTCTTTTAGCACTGCAAAAACTATTGATTATGCAAAAAAAGTAATATCAAGGTATGAGCAAAATAATATTTCTAAAGATAGAGTTTTAATCAAGATAGCAGCAACTTGGGAAGGTATTAAAGCTGCTAAGCTTCTAGAAAAAGAGGGTATCAAATGTAACTTAACTCTTATATTTGACAAAGCTCAAGCCCAAGCATGTGCTGAAGCTGGTGTATATCTAATTTCTCCTTTTGTGGGCAGAATTACAGACTGGCAAATTAAAGAAAATAATTTAACTGATTTTCCAGCTATTGAAGAAGATTTAGGCGTTAATTCTGTTAAAAGTATTTATCAGCTATATAAATCTCATGGCTTTAAAACTATAGTCATGGGTGCTAGTTTTAGAAATACTAATCAAGTCATGGCTTTATCTGGATGTGATGCTTTAACGATTTCACCAGCGCTACTAGAAGAATTAGCAAATAAATATGAAAAGTTGGATACTAGTTTGTCTAGCAGTGTCGAAGTTATAAAACAAACTCCAACTCTTACAGAAGCTGAGTTTCGCTGGCAATTAAATGAAAATTCAATGGCTACAAACAAATTAGCTGAAGGAATCCGTTTATTTGCAAAGGACACTATAGAACTAGAAGATATTATTAAAAAGAGTTTTTAACCCAACTTGTGGAGATAAGTCATGAAAAAAAAACTTTTAACATCAATGTTATTTTGTAGCTTAGCATCGCTTGGGTTTAGCGATTTATCTAATAGTGTAGATGGTAATAGTTATACCAGTAAAATGCTATCTAAAAAAATACAGCCTCCTAAGCAACTAAATAATAATATGAAAGATATAGAATCTCAACGTAAGAAAATAAAAAAAATAAAACCAAAAATTAAAGAAAATAACATAGATGGAGGACAACAAGAAATTGGTAATATGACGCCTCCAATCAGACCAAAGGAAATGCCACCACATCAAAAAATCAATGATCAACAAAAAGGCGCGGATGATGAATATAGTAATTTAACTACAAACCTACAACCCCCAAAAAAACAAGTGCCTGAAAATATGCAACACAACTTGAATCTACTTTCTGATGAAGATAGAAAGTTAAACCGACAAATGATGTTCGATGGACCACAAGAAGGTTTCCAAAACAATAAACCCAGAGGTATCTAAATATTGTAGTAATTGATATTAATCTATTTTTACACTTATTAATTCCATTTTCTTTAAATAACGTTTTCTATACGCTATAAAAAATAATACTGGCAATAAAGCTATTATTAGAGAGATAGACAAAGAAATTATAAATTCTATTGGGTTATCATACATATTATCTGGTGGAACAAATCCAACCAATATACATATTGTAGTACCCATAATTCCAGCTGCACAAACAACCAGCATTCCAAGCTTACCAAATGGAATACGAAAATCTTCTTCATTTTTTAGAGATGTTTTGTTTTGTAGCTTTAATTTGATAGCTGCTAAAAACATTACTAAATACATTAAAGAATATATCTGTGTACTAAGGGCTGTTAATAACCAATAATAAGCTTGAACAGAAGGAACTAATTCAAGTAGAAAACATATTACAGTCATAATAATTGCTTGCAAAATTAAGATTCCATTAGGTACATCATGTTTATTGGTTTTATCTAAAATTTTCGGTAAAAAATGGCTATCTGCAGCTTGTAGCAAACCTCTTGCTGGAGATATCATCCAATTAATCATAGAACCAACTGATCCTACAATTATCATTATACCCAACAGATAGTAAAAAAATATTGGAATACTAAAGCTATCTAAGTACACTTTAAAAGTTTTAATAGTGCCATGAACAACATCTATATCTGACTGAGGAAAAATAATACTAACTGCTAATGCACCTAATATCATAGTAAAAATTATAAACACTGTAGATATTAATAAAGCTAATGGAAAAGTTTTTTTGGGATTGGCAACTTTTGTAATGTGAACCGTTGCTAACTCTAGTCCTAAGAATGAAGCTATGATGGCTGTCAAACCCATCCATGAATCAGTAGAGTTTAAGCTAGGAGTCAAATTATCTAAACTAAAGTGTAACTGAGTAGGGTAGTTAGAAGTTAACCATATCAAAGCGAATACTACCATAAGCATCATTGGAATAACCATACCAAAAAATGTACAAATACTAGCAAAGATAGCAGATATTTTTAAGCCATTTAAATTAATTATAGTTAAAGACCAAAACACTATCGTTATAAATATGACTGTAAATTTTATATTTTGAGCAAAGTCAGGATTAAATAGATATGCGACAGTTCCAGCTAGAAACGTCAAAATACTTGGAAACCAAATAAGCGTATTAATCCACTGAAACCAAATAGCTAACATTGCTATATTTGGTCCAAAAGCTTTCTTCACCCAGCCATATACACCTTCTTCACCTTTATTTGTATATGTAGAAGTCATCTCAGCAGATACTAAACCTACAGGAGCTAAAAATAAAACTACAGCTAAAAGAAAAAAGAAAAAGATATAGGTACCAGAAGTAGCTGTTGATGGCAAGTTTCTAATATTATCAATCGCACCTGTCATTAATAATATTAATAATAAAATACCAATCTTTTCTTTACCAAATACTTTATTTGCCATAAAAACAAAAAACTAAAAAATTAAACATAAAAGTTATAGTACATTAAAATAACATAAATTAGTAACTTTTTAAGCAATGTATAATGGCATTACTTGGAAAAGTTTCTCTAGGATATTTAGAGCATCTTTATTACCTACTTTAATGATAAGACGATCTTCATTCTCTACAACTATATTATCAATATAAAATATAGGCATATTATTTCTCATAATAGCCAAAATTTTTAATCCATTTGGTAATTTAACCTCGGAAATGTTTTTACCTATAATAGTCGACATATTTTCTTCGCCATGAACTTTTATTTCGACTAGTAACTCTTCTGTACCTTCAACCTCATACATCCTAAGTATATCAACTTGAGTAAGAAAAGCCTTAATAGTTGTATATGAAAAACTATGTGGTGAAATAGATAAATCTATTAATTTTAAATCTCTAGTAATAGAGTAATATTCAGCACTATTAACAGTAGCAACAGTTTTTTTAGCGCCTAGTTTTTTTGCAAGTATTGATGACATGATATTAACTTCATCGGAATTAGTAAGAGCAAAAAACATGTCAGCTTCATCTATTCCTTCATTTACTAAAAGATTATTATTAATAGGATTGTATTGTAGTACTGTTGATTTAGATAATTGGTTTATTGCAGCTTCACATTTTTTTGCACTTGGATCTATTATTTTTATTATATATCCTTTATTTTCAAGAGACTTAGCTAAAGTTATACTTGCGTGATTAATCCCAGCTATAAATATTTTTTTGATATTCGCCTTTTTAGTTTGGAATATAGATAATATTTGAGGGGAATATGCTTTATCAGATAAGTACATTACTCTATCTCCAGCTTTAATTAAGATATTAGGGTCATTTATATCGAGTTTATCATCACCTCTATATACAGAGACTATATCAACTCTTACATCACCTAAACCTAAATATATATCTTTTACCGAAAAGTCTATTAAAGGTGAGTTTTCCGCAACCTCAACCCCAACTATTTGTACTTTTTTGTCAAAAAAACTGGATATAAAATAAGCTCCTGGTAAAAAAATCAGTTGCTCTAATTGCTTTGTCGTTTCAAAAAAAGATTTAATCACTAAATCAATATTGTTTAATAACTTTGGAAACCTACTATATTCTGAGTCCCTGATTCTAGCTATTTTATAAGGTGTTTTATATAGTTTATAAGCCATATCACATACAGCTATATTTGTAGTGTCATCAGAAGTTACAGCTATTATCATATCAGTGTCTTTAAAGTTAGCTTCCATCATTATATTAGGTTTAGTAACATCACCAATTATAGTTTGCACGTCAAAAGCAGAAGATATAAACCCTAATTTTTCCTCATCTAAATCAATAACTGATACTTGGTGATCTAAACTGAGTCTTTGTGTTAAATAAACACCTAGTTGTCCTGCACCTAAAATAGCAATTCTCATATTTTATTGATACAATGTTTAAAAAAATACTAGATTGCAAACATACTAATCTAAGGTATTAAAATAATCAAATTTTAATTTACTTTGCTAGCGTTTATTATTATTATATCAGCAAAATGATACTAAAACGGTATAGTTTGAGCAAATGTTATGCTAAAGATAAGTAAGTTACTAGATTATGGGCTATTGATAGTAGTTACGATTGCTAAAAATGATTCTTCTTCATATAGTGCTGCAAAAATAGCGGAGATAACTGGCTTAAACATACCTACTATAAGAAAGTTACTAAACCTTCTTTCCTTAGCGAGTATAGTATCTTCTAAACGTGGTGTTGAAGGTGGTTATACCCTAGTGAAAAATCCTAGAGAAATATCTGTGTTAGAGGTAGTTAAAGCTGTGGAAAGTGATGTCAATATTACTGAATGTTGCGATATGCAAAAAAGCTGTAGTGTTTTAAAAAGGTGTACTGTACATAATTATTGGAAAATTATGAATAATAGGGTGTTAAGTATGCTTTCTAATACTTCAATTTATGATATCGTTAATCATAAAGAATAACCAAGAGCTAAATAAAATGAGTGCAAATTTAGATAAATTCATTGAACAAGATTACGAACATGGTTTTGTTACAAATATAGAAAATGAGACTATAGCTGCTGGCCTAAATGAGGATGTTATCAGGCTAATTTCAGCTAGAAAAAACGAACCTCAATTTATGTTAGAATGGCGTCTTAAAGGATATAAAAAATGGCTAGAAATGCAAGAACCTAGCTGGGCTGACCTTAATTATCCTAAAATAGATTACCAAGCTATTAGTTATTACTCTTCTCCTAAATCTATGAAAGACCATCCTAAAAGTTTAGATGAGGTAGATCCGGAGATTATTGAAACTTATAATAAACTAGGCATTCCTTTACATGAACAAGAAATGCTTGCTGGTGTCAAAAATATAGCTGTAGATGCGGTATTTGACTCTGTATCTGTAGTGACTACATTTAAAGATAAGCTTGCTGAAGCAGGAGTAATCTTCTGCCCAATATCTGAAGCTGTACAAAAATATCCAGATTTGGTTCAAAAATATTTAGGTTCTGTAGTTCCACAAGGTGATAATTTTTTTGCAGCGTTAAATTCAGCTGTATTTAGTGATGGTTCTTTTGTATATATACCAAAAGGTGTCACTTGTCCAATGGAATTATCTACATACTTTAGAATAAATGCTATGAATACAGGACAATTTGAAAGAACACTTATTATAGCTGATGAGGGTAGTTATGTAAGTTATCTAGAAGGCTGTACTGCTCCAATGCGAGATGAAAACCAACTTCACGCTGCTGTAGTTGAGCTAGTTGCTTTGAAAGGTGCAGAAATTAAATACTCTACTGTGCAAAACTGGTATCCAGGTGATAAAAATGGCAAAGGTGGGATATACAATTTTGTAACCAAGAGAGGTATGTGTAAAGGTGATAATTCTAAAATTTCTTGGACACAAGTAGAAACAGGCTCTGCTATTACTTGGAAGTATCCTTCTGTGGTTTTACGAGGAGATAATTCTGTAGGCGAATTTTATTCAGTTGCTTTAACACGTCATGCTCAAAAAGCAGATACTGGTACTAAAATGATCCATATTGGTAAAAACACTAAAAGTACAATCATTTCTAAAGGAATATCAGCAGGCAGAGCATCTCAGGCATATAGAGGATTAGTTAGAATATCTCCTAATGCAGATAATGCACGAAACTTCTCTCAATGTGATTCTTTACTTATAGGACATAATTGTGGTGCTCATACTTATCCATATATTGAAAATAAAAGTAATAGCTCACAAATAGAACACGAAGCAACCACATCTAAAATATCTGAAGATCAACTTTTTTACTGTAAGCAAAGAGGAATCTCTGAAGAGGATGCTATCGCTATGATAGTAAATGGATTTTGTAAAGAAGTTTTCAAAAAACTTCCTTTAGAATTTGCAGTTGAAGCACAAAAACTTATGGAAGTAAGTTTAGAAGGTGCTGTTGGTTAAAAAATCCAAATTGACTTAATATAAATCAATAAATAAGGTTAATAAAATGTTGTTAGAAATAGAAAACCTACATGTAAATGTTGGTGATAAACAAATTTTAAAAGGTCTAAACCTAAAAGTTAACTATGGTGAAGTCCATGCAATAATGGGACCAAATGGAGCTGGTAAAAGTACTTTAAGTAACGTTTTAGCAGGAAAAAGTGGTTATGAAATAACTCAAGGGTCTATAAAGTTTGCTGAAAAAGATATAAGAGAACTAAGTATATCTGAGAGGGCAGCTGCTGGAATTTTCTTAAGTTTACAATATCCTATTGAAATTCCTGGAGTTAGTAATGTACAGTTTTTAAAAACTGCTATAAATAGTATTCGAAAGCAAAAGGGTGAAAATGAAATGGATGCTATTTCTTTTATGAAAAAATTAAAAGAAAACATGCAAGTTCTCAAGATTGACCAAAAATATATGTCTCGTGGAGTAAACGAAGGTTTTTCTGGTGGCGAAAAAAAACGTAATGAAATGCTTCAGCTTATGATGCTTGAGCCAAAATTAGCTATACTGGATGAAACTGATTCTGGTTTAGATATCGATGCTTTACAAATAGTATCTCACGGTGCAAATTCTATGCGCAGTGATAATAGAAGTTTTTTAGTAATTACTCACTATCAGCGACTTTTAGATTATATACAGCCTGATTTTGTTCATGTTTTAGCAGATGGGAAAATAGTTAAAACAGGAGATAAAAACCTTGCTCTAGAGTTAGAAGAGAAAGGTTATTCTTGGTTAAATAGTTAAAAAGGTTAAAAAAGATGTTAATAAACAAGAATTCTCTACCAACTATTAAACAAGAAAGCTGGAAATATACAAATCTAGCTGCTATTTACGATAAAAACAATATATCCGAGATACTTAAAGAATCTCCACAAGCTAAAGATTATCTTGAAGGTTTTAAATTTGATACGCAAGAAAACGTTATAATTATAATTGATGGTGTTTTAGCAATTGATTATCGTAGTAAACTAGTGCCTATAAATAGTTTAGAATTTAACGAAGACATAAGAGAAATGTCTAAACTAGCAATAGAAAACTCAAAGCCTTTTATCTTAGAAATACAAAAAGATACTAAAGACTGTTTAAGTTTGATATTCATAAATACTGAGAATGCAAAAGGTAAATTAACTAATATCGCTTTAAAGCTCCAGGTTGATATTTTTGCTAATTTAGATTTGGACATTGATTTTGTGAATTTGACTTCAAATTCGGCTACCAATTTATTTTTAGATATAGAGTTAGCTGAGTCAGCAAAAGTTAATTTTACAAACAATGCTGATAACTCTAATAATATAGCACTTTTAACTACAGCAAATTATTTAGTGAATTTAGAAAAAAATGCAGAATTTAATGCTTTTAATCTATTAAATAGTGATGCATTACTTAGAAATGATTTTATAGTTAACCTTAATCAAGAAGGTTCAAGGTTTGATATCAGAGGGCTTTATTTGCTCAATCACCAAGCTATTGCTAATGCTACCTTTCTTGTTAACCATAATGCTTCTAACACTTACAGTAATGTAAACTTTCGTGGAGTAGTTAATGGAAGCTCGAAAGCTTGGTTTAATGCTAAAGCAGTAGTTGCTAAAGGCGTTAACCAAATACAAGCTTTTCAGAATAATAAAAATATACAATTAAGTAATAAGGCTGAAATAAATACTAAACCGGAGTTAGTAATTTATTCTGATGATGTTATTTGTACTCATGGAGCAACAATAGGGGAATTAGATAAAGAAGCTTTATTCTATCTACAATCTAGAGGGCTTTCTTTACATGATGCACAACATTTATTATTGGAAAGCTTTGTTAAATCCCAATTAACAGCCGATGATTTTCCTTTTGATAATGAAATAAAAGAAGAGATTTTAGAGTCATTAGATGCTATATTAGATTCGGTTATATAAAATCATAATGCTTGTTAAAAGAAAATTACTTAAAATATGAATTTTAGGAAACTTTGAGGATACATATAAGATGATAATAGTAATATAATTAGGGTCATCTCTATGAAGATTCATAACCAATATCAATTAAAAATATCCTAGAAAAAATTAAATCTGGTGATTTAAGAACCGAAAGCTTTTAAAGAAAAAATATTCTATTATATTTGAAACTTCTATGTTTATATCACATATGATGGAAGATATAAGTCTCATAAAGGTTTTATTCTATTTTTATAACTTAAAGTATGAGAATTTGCAAATATATTACAGTTTTTATATAAAAAATGGAGTAAATATTAAACTCCTATCCTTTGTAATTAATAAAACAAACTCTAATAATAATATCATATTAGACTCTAGTTACATTTGCTTAAGTAACAGCATTGACAGCACATTCGATATTATTGAAACAAAGGATTTTATTAAAAACACAAATTAAAGGATAATAATTTTAAAGTAAATGTTATTACTTCTACAGTAAATTTAGATAAATTGTTTAAACAAAACATATCTATAAAGCAACAAAAATTTTGTAATAATATTGAAGAGTTAATACAACATATTATTAAAAAAGTTTTAGAAATATATAATATAGATGCATATCACAACGGGAGTTTTGCAACATCAACCGACTATGAGAATTACACCTATCACAACTTTGTAAATAATAGAAATAACAGTGAAAAATTATTATATAACTCGCACTATAAAGACATGAAATCCTTTATAAAATCACATAACCAAGGCAAAAATAAATATAGCTCATTTGATTGTATTGATTGTGGAAACATAATTATGATGTATATTGCTTATTTAAAATCAAAATACTTACTATATAATATTGAAGCCGCTCAAGTACATATTAATGCTAACTATAGTGCTGATTTTTTACATCCTATAGAGTATGGGGGATCACATAGAATAATAGTGGTAACTAATAAAAGTGAAGGGAAAAACAAATCGTTTTATAATAACCTAGATTGTCTAAAAAATGATAAGGATACATATATAATAGATATTCTTAATAAAGATAATCAATATTTTTCTAGTATAGAAAATGTTTATTGTTGGGTTCCTGACCGTTTAGAAGGGAGTTTTTACTCTATAAAAAGTGCAAAAGAGTTTAGTATTGAGGTTATTTCAACTTTAGAAGAAATGCTTAATTATGACGGTGACTATGTCCAGCAAAAACCCTCACTTTGCAATATTTTCTGAATGTTTTATTTATAGCTAACTACACTAAAAAGTAGAGCATCGTTACGTCAAGATTGACCACGTAAACTACAGGGGTAGTTTGATTTTAAGCTATTCCTGTAGTAGACTATATAAATAAATCTAATAAATTTTACCCTATATAACATAAGTTTTGATGGTATAATAAGAATAAGGTTACAACACTTCGTAAAGGACAATAATTTTATTTATGTCTGTTAAATTACGTAAGGCTATAAATGAAGCAATTGAATTTTATTTATCAAAAGAGAAGTCTTCTTTAACATCTTGGCAAATATTTCACCATCATGGTAAAACTGGAGTAAAAAGAGCAAATTTACTTAAAGAGATATTAAATTCCTCTTCTGATACGGATTTTATAGATATACTTAAAAAATATATAGATAAAAAGTTAATTATTGGAACCAATAACATAACTAAAGATCAATATGCTTTATTAAATAGTGGCAATGATTCTCCAAGTTCACTTAGAACTATTATAATAGCTACACTTAATGATTATAAAAAAAATATAACAATTAACAACCTTGGTAGCTTAAGTTTAAGTGTACATAGAGATGTACCAAACCTTAAGCGCTCAATATTACTAAATAATCCTAAAATACTACAACCATATACAATGACAGCACAAGAAATTGGGGAAATGTCTTTTAGATTTTTATCTGAGACAACACACCAACTAAGATGTGCTAATGCTGCAGCAAGTATTATCGCTAGTAGTGATTGTGGTGTAAATATAAAGTGTAAATATTCCGAATGGAGTAAGCTTATTCATGATGACTTTACCTCTCCAGGTTCATCCATCGAATTTTTAAGAAAACTAGGTGTGACTATTAAAGAAGAAAAAGTTTTAGGGTTAGAAGTTTACAATGATGATCTAAACGTATATGGTAGTGTAAAGGAATTTGAGACTATTTATGCTAAATATATTGGTAATATGAATTTTGTAGGATGTCTATTTAAGTATGAGCCAACTGGTGAGGGTGTGGGACATTTATCATATATGTTTAAAAATAAAAATTCTGAGATATTAGAAGCTATTGATATAACTGGTTTCAGGGGTGATAAACGATGCATGAAAATTTGTATTAAAGATCCTGAATATGTTGCTGAGGAATTTGCGGGTAATGTTATTACCCATGCATGGAGTATATGGAAATGATTACTTACTTATTAAAAGATTTAAATTATAACCAAATATAAAAGTATAGTAAGATAATAAAGATAAAAAGAAAAAGATGGTAAAGTTTTAATGAAAAAAATTACTTCTACGACTTTGATTAGTATTGCTACAATGACATCGTTATATGCATGTGATAACAAAGACCAAGGGAAATACAACACTATCAGCTATACAACTCAAGCTGAAACTAGCGTTAAAAGTGATAGCATATTAGTCCAAGTCACAGCTTATGCTACAACAACTTTACAAGATATAAATAACGTTCAACATAAAATTACTGCTAATATTAAAAACATTATTGATACTGATTGGAAAGTTAAAAATATTCAACAAAGTACAAGTCAAAGTGGAGCTTTAAACGTCACGTCAGAATTACAAGCTAGAATTACTCAAACTCAATTAAATAAACTACAAACTGCTTTAGATAATCAAAAAATTAATGGACAAAAGTTAGTTGTTGATATTTTAGATTATAATCCACCAACTCAAGATATCGAAAATGCAAAACAAAAGTTGATGATAAAAATATATAATGATACAAAAAAATATCTAAATAACTTTAATAAGCAGACTGATAGTAATTACATCATACAGTCAATTAAGTATGGTCCTGATTATAATATATTACCTTCTAGTGGTAATTTAGTGTTAATGAAAACAGTAGCAAACAACTATAATGATAATACTAATCAAGCTGCGGTGTCAAAAGATATAAGTATAAAAGCGAACGTAACATTTATTGAGAGGTAATAAAAATGGCTATAAGTAACGTTATAAAAACAGATGAAGCGGGTTTCGATAAGATAATTAATAGCACCTCAAAACCAATACTTGTAGATTTTTACGCTGATTGGTGTGGTCCATGCAAAACTCTCGCACCAATACTTGATCAACTATCTAAAGACTATAAAAATGCTTTGATTGCAAAAATAAATGTCGATGATAACCAAAATCTAGCTGCTAAATTTGGTATTAGAAGTATCCCAACATTAATCATATTTAAAAATGCCAAGCAAGTTGAAACTTTAAACGGTGTTTTTACAGCCTCTCAACTTCAAAAGAAACTAGAAGTATATGAGTAGAAATGCTACTGAAAATATGCCGGACTGGTATTTTAATACTAAATTTGAGCTGCCTGTAGTACCTGAATATTATCCGCCAAAATTTGCTATTATTACAGCCTTTAACCCTATGAATCAAGAACTTAATCTTAAAAAAAACTTATCAAGAAATAAAGTTTTAGAAATTGAACTTAGGCAAAGTTATGATTGGGTATACCAAATTAACGGGTTCGATGAGAAAACAGGACATAAGGAGGATGGATTTATGTTTGAAGCGATCTCTATAGACGAGGCTTGTAATTTAGGTTTAAAATATTTTCAAGATGCTATTTACTATATAGAAAATCTCAAGATGTATGTTGTAAAATGTGCTATTGGTCAAAGAAAAGTTATAGAAGTAGGGGATTTTCTATCTAGGATCGTTTGATATATTTAACGATACATTCCAATTCATTTAAATACTCTAAAAAGTCTTTTTTACCTTTTTCCGTAATAGAATAAGTCGTCATAGGTTTGCCAGATTTGAATGATTTTGTGCTGGTAATGTAGCCATTTTTTATAAAAACTCGCATATGAGTACTCATATGCCCATCTGTCAACTCAAGTAAAGCCTTGATGTCTTTAAAACAAGCATTTTCTATAGAATATAAATAAGTAATAATTTTCGTTCTTATTGGTTGATGAAATATATCATTTAACATTGTATAAGCTACATAGTTTATTTTTACTCTTTAAATAAATAGTACATTTTTTTTGCGAAAAATAAATTTTTAACGAGTTTTTTTAAGTATTTTCATTGTGTAGGTGTACCTGTGTATAAGAATCACATATTTATCAACACAATACTAACATTCGCATAATATATATTATGTTAAATTATGTATATTGTTGATAAGTGCATGTTTAAAACATGTTAATAACTACTCTTTCACTAAACTGGTGGGTAAAAACTTACGAATAAACAACTTGTAATCTGTCGATAATTTCTAAACTTGCTGGTAAAAATTTATACTTTTTAAGTTTAGAAATTTCTACAAGCTCTAATTGTTGTTTTTCTTTTGGATGTGGTTTGTTTTCAAATTTATCAATGATAAAAAATTCCAAATTCACCTCCACACTATCTTTATTGATATATTTTTTCTTAAAGAAGCTATTTATAGATTTCACTAGTATTCCAACCTCTTCATAAAGCTCTCGTTTAATACACTCTATAAAAGTTTCATCCTTCTCAACTTTACCGCCAGGAAATTCCCAGTAGTTAGAATAAGTTTGATGTTTTTGTCTTAGTGTTATATAGACTTTAGAACTTTTATCATCTAGAATTATCCCTATCGCTGCATTGATTTTTTTCATGTTTGTTTTATTAAAAAAATAAAGGTCTTAACTATATAATATGTTTCAAAACCATAAAAGTGAAATTTTACTTGCAACCCCACTTATTAAGAATGATGTTATATTTACGCAATCTGTAATATATCTATGTCAGAACGATAAGTATGGGGCTATGGGGCTAATTATTAATAAACCTTTAACAGAAACCCTGAAAGATGTGTTTGAAGAGCTAGAGATACCTTGTTTACATACTTTTGAGGAAATCCTTAATCATCCTCTTTATATGGGTGGGCCTATTAGTTCACATAAAATCTTAATTTTACATACTACTAACGGTAGAAACTATAGTTCAACTATTAGATTAGATGAAGGTTTAGCTATTACAGCTTCAGTAGACATTTTAGAAGATCTAGCTAATAACATCCTGCCAGAGTATTTTCTACCAATAGTTGGTTATAGTTGCTGGACTGCTGAGCAGCTAACCAACGAAATTAAATCTAATGATTGGATTGTTACAACTAAGCTTAGTAAAAAAATTTTATTTAATTATGAAAATAAATCAAAATGGCAACATCACCTAGAACATGCTGGTTATAGTTTCCAAAATTTAAATGCTTTATTTAAAAACATAGGGCATGCTTAATTTATGTTTAAAGCTTTACTAGCTATAGATTATGGTCGAGCGCGGATTGGGCTAGCTAGTGGTCAGATGATCACAAAAACAGCCTCCCCAATTGGCACAATTGAAGCTTATGATGGTAAACCCAACTGGTTTGAGCTTGATAAGGTTATAAAACGTTGGAACCCTTCTGATATTATCATAGGGCTTCCTTTAGACACTAAAGATCTTGATACTGATATAACTAGAGATACACGTAACTTTGCTAAAGAAGTTGAAGATAGATACCAAAAAAATGTGCATCTAATAAATGAAGCTTACTCAACTAGAGAAGCACGGTGGCGTTTAGAAAGTGTTAAAAATAAAAAAGTCAGTCACGTGAAAGTTGACGCTTTAGCAGCTTGCGTGATTTTAGAAACATGGATGTCTGAGAACTAGATATTTTGTTTGTTTTCACATAGAATTACCTAATTAGTTTTCGTAATAAATTAACTAGGTTTTATTATTCAATGAAAGAATACAATTTCACTAGCATAGAACAAGATGCTCAAAAATATTGGCAAGAAAATAATAGTTTTAAAGCTATTAAAGATACATCTAAAGAAAAATTTTATTGTTTGTCAATGTTACCGTATCCTAGTGGTACTTTACATATGGGACATGTACGTAACTATACAATAAGTGACGTTATTGCTAGATACCAAAAAATGCTAGGGAAAAATGTTTTACATCCTATGGGGTGGGATGCTTTTGGCTTACCTGCTGAAAATGCTGCAATTAAACATAATAGATCGCCAGCAGAATGGACAAAAAGTAATATCGCGCATATGAAATCTCAATTTAACTCTCTAGGTTTTAGTTTTGATTGGTCAAGAGAAATAGCAACATGTGATGAAGATTATTATAAATGGGAACAGTGGTTTTTTATTCAATTATATAAAAAAGGCTTAGCTTATCGTAAAAACTCTGTAGTAAACTGGGATCCTGTTGACCAAACAGTTTTAGCAAATGAGCAAGTTATAGATGGTCGTGGCTGGAGATCTGGAGCATTAGTAGAAAAAAAAGAAATTCCACAATGGTTCCTTAAGATTACTGAATACGCTGATGAACTTTTAAAGGATATAAATAAATTAGATGGCTGGCCTGAAGCTGTTAAAACGATGCAAACTAACTGGATTGGAAAATCTAAAGGTTTAACAGTTAAGTTTAAAATTAAAGATGGTCAAGATGATATAGAAGTATTTACTACTCGTCCTGATACTTTAATGGGTGTAAGTTATTTAGCTATAGCTTCTGAGCATCCTTTGGTTTTAGAACAAGCAAAGTCAAATTCTGATTTGAATAAGTTTATAGATGAATGTAAAAAATCAACAACTATGGAAGCAGATCTTGCAACACAAGAGAAAAAAGGTTTTAAAACTTCTATAAAAGTGATTCACCCTATATCTAATGAAGAAATTGATGTTTGGGTAGCAAACTTTGTATTAATGGGTTATGGTACTGGCGCTGTTATGTGTGTTCCAGCACATGATCAAAGAGATTGGGAATTTGCAAAAAAGTATAATATTTCTCTAAAGCAAGTTATTAAATCTAATGATAAAAAACTAAACGTTAATTTAGAAAAAGAAGCTTTTGTAGAGAAAGGTATTTTGATAAATTCTGGCAAATTCAATGATTTAAACTTTAAGCAAGCATACCAAGCTATTAAAAAATATCTTTTTGATAACAATAAAGGTTATGAAACAACTAATTTTAGAATACACGACTGGGGTATTTCCCGCCAAAGATATTGGGGCTGTCCTATTCCTATGATTCATTGTGATAGTTGTGGAATAATACCAGAAAAAGAAGAAAATTTACCAGTAAGGTTACCTACTGATGTTACCTTAACAGCTGCAGGCTCTCCTTTAAAAGATATGCCTGAATTTTTGGAAACTAGTTGCCCTAACTGTAGCGCTAAAGCAAAACGTGAAACTGATACTTTTGATACGTTTTTTGAATCATCTTGGTATTATGCAAGATATACTTGCCCTACTGCCAATCAAATGCTTGTCGATGAAGCAAATTATTGGTTACCTGTAGACAAATATGTAGGTGGTATTGAACATGCTATCATGCATTTATTATATGCAAGGTTTTTCCATAAATTAATGCGTGATCAAGGTTTAGTTTCTTCGGATGAGCCTTTTGAAAACTTACTTACTCAAGGTATGGTTTTAAAAGATGGTGCAAAAATGTCTAAATCAAAAGGCAACACTGTAGATCCTCAAGAGTTAATAAATAAATATGGTGCTGATACAGTTAGACTTTTTAGTATGTTTGCTGCTCCACCAGAACA
This sequence comes from Allofrancisella inopinata, assembly GCF_012222965.1. Classification (NCBI taxonomy): domain Bacteria; kingdom Pseudomonadati; phylum Pseudomonadota; class Gammaproteobacteria; order Thiotrichales; family Francisellaceae; genus Allofrancisella; species Allofrancisella inopinata. Next base: position 913,655 of record NZ_CP038241.1, read on the forward strand.
ATCTTTAGAATGGTCAGAAACAGGTGTTGAAGGAGCACATAAATTTTTACGTAAAGTATTTAACTATGCTCAAACTCACCAAAATGAGTTACTTACTAATTTCCAAGTAGATCATAAAAAGCTAACAAAAAATGATAAAACAACTCGTTTTGAGATATATTCTGCTCTTAAGCAGGCTATTTTTGACTTTGATAAAAGCCAGTTTAATACCGTAGTTTCTGCTTGTATGAAAATATTAAATAGTTTAAACAATAATGAAAATTTAGCAAAAGATATAAAATCTGAAGGCTTTAATATCTTACTTCGACTATTAGCTCCTTTTACGCCACATGTATGTCATTATCTATGGCAAGAGCTTAATTTAGGAGGTGATATTTTAACTTCTAATTTTCCAGTAGTTGATGAACAAGCTCTTAAAAAAGATGATTTCTTATTAGTGGTACAAATAAACGGTAAGTTAAAAGCCAAATTAGAACTAGATGCTAGCTTATCAAAAGAGCAAGTTGAAGCTGCTGTTTTATCTGATAGTTATATCAAACCTATAATTGAAAATAAAGAAATTATGAAAGTAATTTATGTACCACAGAAGCTAATAAATATAGTAATAAAATAGGTGTTTAAAATGAAAAAATATATACTTGTGTTATTTATTTTGTTTATTGGTTTACTATCTTCATGTGGCTTTCACCCTCGTGGTGTTTCAATAAATGGCAATACTAGTAATTTTGATAGTATTGTGGGTACTAAATTCTATATTGAATCTAATGACTTTGATCAATACGCAAATGAACTAAGAAAAACTTTAGTGAGTTATAAAGCAAATATTGTCACAAATGATAAAGATGCTGATTATATCATAAATATCCAAGATGCTGCTAAGACGTCACAAATGACAAGTGTTGTTGGTGGTGCTTCAAATAATACATATCAGCTAATATATACAGTAACATACAACATAGTTAAACCATATGATGAAACTCCAGTCGTACCGAATAAAACTCTAAGTACACAACAATTCTGGCAGTCTAACTCCGGTACAGTGCTAGCTCAAGATAATGAAGCAAGTAGAACTTATAATTATTTACAAGATCAATTAGTAAATAATATGATTAATCAAATAGCCTTACTTTTACCTGAACAAGTTGGCAATGATACTAGTACATCAATAGCTGCTAGTAATAAAGGGTCTCAGCAAAATAGCTCTAATCCTAATAAAAATCTAGAATCTAATACACAAAGCAAATAATATCTAAGAGGTAAATACTATGATGGAAACTTTAATATTTTTTTATACTAAATTGCTAGGAAATAACAGTATCGCGAATGTTTTAAGTTTTGCAACTATTTGTGTAATAGTACTATTTATATCCTGGATGCTAAATTTAGTACTAAAAAAATATATAGTAACTATTGTCAAAGCTTTTTTTAGTAAAAAGGATTCTAATTTTGGAAAATCTTTAATTAAATATCATGTTTTTAGGAAATTATCCCACATAGGGCCTGCCATTTTTATATATGTAGCTATTAGCTTAGCCAGTTTTCCAGATTGTCCTTGGACATTAAATTTAGTAAATGCTATAGAATTAATTGCTCAAATTTATATGACATTAGTTATTATATGGTTTTTCATAGCTTTCACAGATGCTATTTTTGAATACTTTCAAACCTTACCATATTTTGCAAGACATTCATTACGTAGTTATGCTCAAATTATCAAAATAATTTTGTTTTTCATAGCTTTTATATTAGTGGTATCACAATTATTAAATAAATCCCCTATTGCTTTTCTAACTGGACTAGGTGCTTTATCTGCTGTATTAATGTTAGTTTTCAAAGACACTATTTTAGGTTTTGTTACAAATATTCAAGTAGCAGCTTTAGATATGGTGAGAGTGGATGATTGGATTACAGTACCAGCTGCTGGCGTTGACGGTAATGTCATAGAGGTTTCTGTAAATACTGTAAAAATACGTAATTTTGACAAAACTATTTCAACGATCCCCACATATGCTCTTATCAGTAATAGTGTCCAAAACTGGCGAGGTATGGTTGAAACCGGTGGCCGTAGAATAAAGCGTTCAATAAATATTGATATTGATACTATAAAATTTTGTAACGATGACCTTTTAGGAAAATTAAAACAAGAAGAGTTACTAAAAGACTATGTAGCAAAAAATAATAATGAAAAAATAACTAACATAACCTTGCTTAGAGTTTATATAGAAAATTATTTACGCAAGCATCCAAAAATACACCAGGATCTAACTTTTTTAATAAGAGAGTTACAACCTACTGAATCTGGTTTACCTATAGAGATATATATTTTTACAAATGACACCAATTGGGTAAACTACGAAAAGATCCAAGCTGATATTTTTGATCATGTTTTTGCTAGTTTATCACTATTTGAATTAAGAGCTTTCCAGGCTATTACAGGTAGAATAACATCTAAAGATTATTAATTAGCTTTATAAAAAATTAGCACTTAGGAAGTGTTACTCCAAATTGACCTTGGTATTTACCACCTTTATCAGCATATGAAGTTTCGCAAGGTTCATCAGATTGAAAAAATAGCATTTGAGCAACACCTTCATTAGCATATATTTTAGCCGGTAATGGAGTTGTATTTGAAAATTCTAAGGTTACATATCCTTCCCACTCTGGCTCAAGTGGTGTTACATTTACAATAATCCCACATCTTGCATAAGTAGACTTACCAAGACATACTACTAGCACATCTCTAGGTATTTTAAATTTCTCAACGGTACGTGCTAAAGCAAATGAGTTTGGTGGAATAATACAAACATCCCCTTTAAAATCTACAAAGTTTTTATCACTAAAATCTTTAGGATCAACTATAGATGAATTTATATTTGTAAAAATTTTAAACTCATCTGCACAACGTACATCATATCCATAGCTTGATGTACCATAAGAAACTATTTTTTCACCATTTACTATTTTAACTTGCCCTGCCTCAAAAGGTTCTATCATGTTTTGTTCTTGGGACATTTTTTTAATCCACTTATCTGATTTAATCGTCATTTTTACTCACTTATTTTTCTAATTTAACACTAATAGAATCTAAGCTACTTGCTTTAGGTAACTTTTGTATTTCATGCAATAAATTTTCAGCTACTTCTAGGTAGCTTGTAGTTATATTATCATTTTTCTCTAGACTTACATATGGTATACCGTGATCTGCATTTTCTCTAATATCTTTATGCAAAGGCAAACTTCCTAAAAATTCAATATTGTTTTTACCACAAAGTAAATGAGCACCATCTTCACCAAAAATATGCTCACTATTACCACATTTGGGGCAAATGTAATAGCTCATGTTTTCTACTATACCTAAAGTTTTAATATCCACTTTTTCAAACATTACTATTGCACGTTTAGCATCTATTAAGGATAAATCTTGTGGCGTAGTTACGATCACAGCACCTGTTACAGGCATGTTTTTCGATATGGTCAATTGGATATCACCCGTTCCAGGTGGTAAATCTAAAAACAAATAATCTATATCTTGCCAATCAGTATCATTAAGAAGTTGCATCAATGCTCGCGAAACTATAGGACCTCGCCAAATTACAGCCGATTCTGGATCAATTAGATTACCGATTGATATCATTTTCACACCATATCGCTCTAAAGGAATAATTTTTTTCTTATCTGTAGTTTTTGGATTATCTTTAAGATTTAGTAAAGTTGGCTGGCTAGGACCATAAATATCAGTATCTAAAATACCTGCTTTGGCTCCCATCTTAGCAAAAGCTACAGCCAGATTAGTTGTGACGGTTGATTTACCAACTCCTCCTTTGCCTGAAGCAATTAGGATAATGTTTTTGATATTAGGTAAAAGCTTTTGTCCAGGTTGGACTTTCTTTTTTTCAACGTTCTCTATCTTTTTCATGCAATTAATTTTCTATAATTTGATGACATTATACTTTATTAGTTTTATTTTAAAAAGGTAGTTAAAATTGTTTTTATTGGTCTAAAGACTAAGAAATATAGGTTAAACCTATCAAAAATTAAGTCAGCCTACCATATATAGTAGACTTCACATATGTTAAAATTCCCATAGATTCTGAAATTATTTTTTTAACCTTAGGTACGCGTTGTTCTATAAATGGAAAATTTTTTATTAAATTTAGTATATATTTTAGAGGCAAACATAATTCTGTTTGTTTGCCAAGTATTCACTATAATTGTTGTTCTGAAGCTTATAGTTGACAAAAAATCAGCCTCAAATATATTAGCTTGGCTTTTAGCAATCTTATTTATTCCATATATAGCTATTCCCTTCTTTTTTATATTTCAGCGTAAAGATAGAAGAAGTTTTTGGCAAAAAGAAGCTATGAGTATACGTCAGCCTTCTTTAGAAAATATTTGTATTAAAAGTGATACTGCTTATAGAAACCTTCCTACAGATATTATAAATGTTTTTTCAAATCTTGAGCTGCCTACTTTAACAGCTAACAATTCTTTTGAAATATATACTGATGGTGTAAGCTCATACAAAGCTTTTATTGAAGCTATAAATTCTGCTAAAACAAATATATATATACAAACATATGTCTTTAAATACGACACAACCTCTAGATTAATACTCAATGCATTAGAGAAAAAAGCCTCTTGTGGTATAGAAATTAAAATAATGATAGATGCTTTAGGATCCTTTTATGTTTACCGTCATAACAAAAGAATATTCAGTAATTTACGTAAGTTAGGTGCTAAAGTTGTTTTTTTTATGCCTATATTAGTAAATCCTTTACGTAACTACATTAATTATCGCAACCACCGTAAAATTTACATTTTTGATAACCATACAGTATTTAGTGGCGGTATGAATATTGGAGATGAGTATATGAGCCCTATAGAGCATGAAGGAATGTGGGATGATTTATTATTTAAAATTCAAGGGGAATCTTTAGTATACTTTCTAAAAGTTTTTTGTTCAGATTGGCATTTCGCAACAAATGAAGAATTAGACTTTAAAATAAAAAATAATGTTAAAGAAAAATGCTTTACCCAGGTTATCCCATCTGGTCCAGATATGCAGCGAGACCAGCTATATGCTGGCTTAATTACAGCAATAAGCTCAGCAAAAAACAGACTATGGATTATTACACCATATCTAATACCGTCGGCTGATTTGTTTCAGTCAATAGTACTTGCTAAACGAAGAGGCATAGATGTCAAAGTTATAACTCCTAAACAGTCAAATCATAAAATAGTTGATAAAGCTAGAACTAGCTATATCAGAGAACTACTTAATTGTGATATTGAAGTACATTTTACAAAAAATATGGTTCATGCAAAAGCTGTTTTGATAGATGAAAATATAGCCATGCTTGGTTCTGTAAACCTTGATAATCGTAGTCTATTTTTAAACTATGAACTAACTACGTTTATTTATACTCCTAAGCAAGTATTAAAATTATATAAATGGGCAGAGAAAATTATTGATGATTCAAGCCAAAATACTTCTCATATAACTAATAAACGAGGTAGTTTAATAGTTGAAAGTATTATGAAAATACTTACTCCTTTGATGTAACTTTTAATACAATACCCTCCTAAATCTAATATTTTTACTAAAAAAGTATATGATAAAGTTGCTTTTTTAAGTTACTATAGTTCTTGATTTTGGTGTAATATTTATATGATGAGCTGATATGAAGAAAATAAGTAACATCACTTTATCTTTTTTTTTGTTAAGTTTAGGGATTATAGCTATTACAACAGCTTGCTCCAATAACAAAACTGAAAAGAGCGTTGATCCTCTAGAGTTATATACAAAAGTTACACAGTTAGAAACAGCTTTTGATAATCAATATGAAGGCAAATTCAAATTACCAGAGAATGCAAAAAAATGTATTTCAAAAATAACCCAGAATTCTGATGTTTATGAATATATGGGTAGTAAAGATGGCTTTGACTATAGTGAAAATTCTCAATATACAAAAGTTTCTAAAAATTTGGTTGAAAGCCTAAATAAACTCATGAGTGAATTTATAGATATAGGTTTTATTAAAGCTATACAAGCAAATGATAAACGACCAGCTTTAATGTTTGATATAGATAATACGCTTGAGCTTACATCCTTTGACGATGATTACTTTAGTAAAGGTACAAGACCAACCCCGTACTTAACTAATTTTGTTAAAAAACAATGTTTTAAGAATGGTGTCGATTGTTATTTTATAACAGCCAGATATTGTAATATGGAAGCAGCAATATCAACAGAACAATGGCTAAAACAAAATCTAAATTTAACAAATACCCAGATAAGTAAATATGTTTTTCTATCTGGCTCAATTAATGATACTCTTTGTGCTACACAGCAAGATGAAAAAATTGCGTATAAAGATTCTTTTAGGCAAGCTCTAGCTGAGCAAAGAAATGTTTATTGGTTAATGTCTATTGGTGATCAAATGACAGATTGGCATGGTTCTCATAGTGGTTTAAAAGTAAAATTTCCTAATCAGATGTTCCAAAGCAATATTGTTCCTAATAACTTTTATAAACAAAATGACTGTAACTTAAAAACAGTTATAGCCCCTTCGCTACAATGCTACAACAAGATCAAATCTGGCATCCTAGAACATGCGACTGTTAGCTACTGTAAAAAATTTAAAGACAATAAATATTACTCTGGTTAGAAGCTAAACTGTCTCTTTACAATCTAAACTCTTTGCTCAATAAAAAATCTATCTTTTAAGACATTGAGGATACTATCTACATTTTCAACAATAGCTTTATCATCCAAAGTTTGATTATTATCTTGGAAAAGCATACTAAGAGCTATACTTTTTTTATTATTTGATTGCTCTTGGTAAACATCAAAGATATTTATGTCTTTTAATGTAGTCATATTTAACTCGTTAATAGCACTTATAATATCACTAGCTAAAACCTCTTTACCAACTAAAAATGAAAGATCTCTAGATACTGATGGATATTTAGATATTTTTTCAAAACTAGGAATTTCTTTTTGAGTTAAAATATCTAAGTCTAGTTCAAAAACTATAGGGGCTTTTGCTTTAATTTGAAAAGTTTTAAGTACTGTTGGATGGATCACTCCAATAACTCCTACTTTTTTACCATTAGCTAAAATATATGCTGATTGACATGGATGTAACCAGTGAATATCATCACAAACCTCAAAACTTAAGTTAGCAACATCATTACACAATGCTTCAACATCTGATTTCATATCAAAAAAATCTACTTTTTTAGAGTTAGACCAATTAATATTCAAAAGATCACCATAAGCTAATCCAGCAATTTTATCAAGCTGGCTTCTTTGATTGTCTTTTAACTTAAAGCAAGCACCCTTTTCAAATATTCTTACTCTATTTTGCTGACGTGAAATATTTACTTTAAAGGTGTTTAATAATCCCGGGATAAGAGATTGTCTCATTACAGATAAATCTTGCGAAATAGGGTTTTGTATAGTTACTCCTTTTTGATCAAAGAAGAACTCATCATATTTAGGATCGATAAAACTATAGTTAATAGTCTCATAGTAACCTCTATCGATAAGTCTAGATTCTAAAATTTCTACAGCCTGTCTACTTTCTGAAATATTTACCTTAGATGCTCGATATAAAGGCATAGTTTCTGGTAAATTTGAATATCCATAAACTCGAGCAACCTCCTCTATTAAATCTTCAGCAATTTCCATATCAAAACGATATGATGGAGGAATCACCTCCAAGCAACATTCATCTGTTTTTTTGACCTGCATATGTAATGCTGTAAGTACGTTAAGCACATAATCAATTTTAAAATCAGTACCTAAAACTCTATTTAGTTTTTTGATACACAAATTTATAGTAGTCTGTTTATTTAAAAACTCTAAATCTTCTTGACAAGAAATTTCACCAACTTTTCCACCAGCTATATCAGTTATTAGCTGTATAGCTAACTTCATAGCAGATTTAGCAAGTTTAGGGTCAACGCCCCTTTCAAACCTATGTGATGAATCTGTATGTAAATTATATTTACGAGCTTTACCTGCTATTTTCTCTGGCACAAAAAAAGCGCTTTCTAAGAATATATTTTTAGTATCAGCTGTAATAGATGAATCTAAGCCACCCATGACTCCACCTATTGCTAAAGCTTTTTTCTCATCAGCTATCACAAGGGTGTCGCTATCTAATACAACTTTTGTATCATCTAAAAGAGTTAACTCTTCTTGGTCATTTGCATAACGGACATTAATGTCACCTTCTAATTTATCAAAGTCAAAAACATGCATTGGTTGACCTAAAAGTAGCATTACATAATTTGTAACATCTACAAATAAAGAGATACTACCAACTCCACTTCTTCTAAGTTTTTCTTGCATCCATAAGGGTGTAGTAACTGAAGTATCAACATCTCTTATAATACAACCATAGTAACTTTTACAAGCATCTAAATTAGTTATCTTGATATCTTTAGTGTCTTGTATTTGGAATTTTGGCTCGACTATTTTGATAGTTTTTAATTGTGATTTTGTCAGAGCTGAAACTTCACGAGCTATACCATATACACTTAAGCAATCTGCCCTATTTGGTGTCAAATCAACTTCTATAATATTATCGTCTAAATTAAGATATTTATTAATGTCTTCACCCACAGGAGCATTTTGTGGTAAATCCATTAAACCATCAGCATTTTCTGCTAAACCAAGCTCTTGTTCTGAACACATCATACCAAAAGATTCTTGACCTCTTAATTTAGATTTTTTAATTTTAAAATCACCTGGTAATACAGCCCCTATTTTTGCCACTGGCGCTTTCATACCTTCATAGATATTTGTAGCACCACAGACTATTGTTAAAGGCTCTGGTCCAGCAACGTCTACTGTGCAAATATTCAATTTATCTGCTTCAGGATGTTTTGTAATAGTTTTTATTTGACCAATTACAACATTACTGACTTTTTCAGTAACTACTGCTTCTACAGCGTCAACTTCTAAGCCTGCCAATGTCAGTGTTTCTGCTAGATCTTGACTACTTTGAGTAGCATCTAGATACTCATTTAACCAATTATGACTAAATTTCATTTGTAAAATCTCCTAAAGATGTTGATTTAAAACATCTGCAAAATAAATAACTTAATTACAGGGTATTATTCTATATATAAAATAATATTTCAAATCTACTAATGTAAACTTTTAAATTTAAAATAATAACTCATGCTATTATAACAATATATAATCGTGTGTAAATTTCGATTAACAAATTTAACTAAAGTAATCAGATTTGGTCTTAAATTGGTGCTTATTTTTTTGTAAACTAACTAACTTCATGTTATTTATATTGTGTTAACAATCAACACTAAAGAGATGTAAGATGAAGAAATACAAAGTACAAGATAGAGAAACTGGTAATCAAATAGAGATATTTGATACTTACGAAGAAGCTAAAAATGCGTTAGGCGAATATGAAGCGCAAGATGAAAATGATGGGACATATGAAGAAGACCTTTATGTTATAGTTGAAGTTGATGAACCATTATAAAAATAAAATAACAAGTTTGTTTATTTTTTTACTTAAGCTTCAGTTTAAAACCTCTTCTATTGTTACATGAACAGTAAATTCTAGCGAAAAGTATAAGCATTTGCTATAAAAAATATGTATGCAAATTTGCTTTGTGTTAGGCTTTCATCTGGAAATATTAACTTTAATAATACTATAAGGCTAATATTTTCAAGTAGTCAACTAACAAGCTAAGGGGGACTAGTTATGACTTACGATAATAATAATAATAATAATAATAATAATAACGCAAAAAAAAGTAGATCAGAAATAAGTGAAAAAGCTGCTCAAACTAGAAAAGAGCATGATTCTAATGCTTTCTCTGAAATGGGTAAAAAAGGAGCTCAAGAAAGGCACAATAAATCACCAGAAGAAGAAAGTGAAATAGCTAAAAAAGCTGCTCAAACTAGAAAAGAGCATGATCCTGACGCTTTCTCTGAAATGGGTAAAAAAGGAGCCCAGGAAAGGCACAATAAATCACCAGAAGAAGAAAGCGAAATAGCCGAAAAAGCTGCTCAAACTAGAAAAGAGCATGATCCTGACGCTTTCTCTGAAATGGGTAAAAAAGGAGCCCAGGAAAGACATAATAAATCACCAGAAGAAGAAAGTGAAATAGCTAAAAAAGCTGCTCAAACTAGAAAAGAGCATGATTCTGAAACATCTTCTGTCGGTAGTAACAAAGGTGGTGGTACCAACCAAAACCAAGATGAAGATAACAAAAACAAAGGCAATAAATAAAGGGGCTGTTGCAAGCTGGAATTAAATAAATGGGCGGTAACAAGGCAAAAATATTCGAAAAAGCGCAGTTTACATGTAGTAAATGAGCATTTTGAGAATCTTTTTAACACAGTTAGAAACATATAATTTTAGTTTGCAACAGTGCCATAAATTACAAAACCTGAAATATACCAGTAATAATCTTTTACTGGTTTTTTTTCAGTATTTTCTACCCAATTACCCAATTAAATAGTCTATCTATAGCTAATTCTTAAAACTGCTTTAAAAATCTTAGATCATTTTCAAAGAACATTCTTAGATCATCTATTCCATATCTAAGCATAGAAAGCCTTTCAACTCCCATACCAAAGGCAAAACCTTGGAATTTAGTAGCATCTATAGAACCTGATTTCAAAACTTTAGGATGGACCATGCCACAACCTAAAACTTCTAGCCACCCCGTGTTTTTACAAACTCTACAACCAGAGCCTCCACATATAACACATTCTATATCAGCTTCTGCTGAGGGTTCAGTAAATGGAAAATAAGATGGCCTAAACCTTACTTTTAGATCTTTCTCGAAAAATGAACTTAAAAAAGCATTCAATAAGCCTTTTAAGTCTGCAAAAGATACATCTTTTTCAACTAGTAGACCTTCTACTTGATGAAACATTGGTGTATGAGTAACATCCGAATCACAGCGATACACCCTGCCTGGAGCTATAATTCTGATTGGTGGTTCCTGCTTTTCCATAGTACGAATTTGTACACCAGATGTATGAGTCCTAAGAACATGGGTTTGATCTATATAAAAAGTATCGTGCATAGCACGAGCTGGATGATGTGAGGGAATATTTAGTGTTTCAAAATTATAATAATCACTTTCTATTTCGGGTCCAAACTCTATATCAAAGCCATTCTGTTTGAAAAAAGATTCTACTCTATTTAATGTTTTTGTAACAGGATGGAGAGAGCCTTGGCTTTGTCCTACTCCTTTTAAAGTCACATCTATTTTTTCTTGTACTAGTTTTTGGTTAATCTCTTGTTCTTCAAAAAAAGCTAGTTTTGTATTTATAGCATCTTGTAAAGATTGTTTAGCAACGTTTACAGCTTGACCAAGTTTAGGCTTTTCTTCATTTGGTAAGGAGCCTATCATTTTCATCATATCAGTCAACTTACCTTTTTTACCAAGGTATTTAACACGTATATCATCAACAGATTTTCTATCTGTGACAAGGTTAAGCTCATCAAGAGCTTTTTCTTTCATTTGCTCTACTAGTTGCATACTTATTTCCATTTAAAAACTTATCGATATTATAGACAAAAAACATTTTTATTAAAATTCTAAAACTTATAAAATTAAGCTTTTAACTAGTTTTCTCATGTATAGATAAATATTAACAAATCATAAAAATTTATATTTTTTGAGAAAAATTTGTAAAAATCTAATTTTGAATCATTCTATTGAGTTTTTTACCAATCAAAAAGGCAATTACTGAAAAAATTATAGCCACTAATGACACACATCCAAATAATGTTTGATATTTATGGAAACTCTCTATAGTTACTTGCGTTGAAAACCCCGTGTTAGCATCGTATTTTATACCAGTTGTAACAGCTTGAGCTATAGTTGTACCTATCTTTATACCTATAGCTGAAGTTATAAACCAAGTTCCCATCGCAAATCCTGTAATTCTTTCCGGTAATAACTTAGCCATTAAAGATAAACCCAAAGCAGATATTAATAGTTCGCCAGATGAGAAAAATATTGTTATTGCTAGAACTTCCCAAAGCATACTTACTTTCGCAGTTGGATCATTAAGCAAACAGGCTAAAAACATACTTCCATAAGCAAATCCGCAAAATAAAATACCTAAAGCAAACTTAAATGGTAAAGTTAAATCTCTACTTCCTAACCTAGTGTAAACAAGAGCCAATATTGGAGATAAAATTATAATACCTGCTGTATTTAAAACTCCAGGTATTGTTTGTGGATTCACTGTGTAACCAAAAAGGTTTAAATTAACATGGTGAACGTTAAACAAAAAGAAAGAAGTTGCTTTTTGCTGATAAATTACAAAGAAAAGTACAGCATAAATCAAAAGTATAATAGCAGCTAGAATTTTCTTTTTAGATTGCGGGTCTTTTTCCACATATATTTGAAATGCAAAGATCCCAAAAATAAGTCCAGCGCCAAACCATAGTATATAATTTATGGTGTCATTTGTTTGTAAAATAACACTAAGTCCCACAATAGCAAGTATAAAAGTAAATACAATAAGTACTGTTTTGAGCATACTTACGCCTAGTAGACCAATTTCATTATCAATATCTTTAATACTTGAGTAGCTAACCACGCTATTTAAAATTCCGATACCAAAACCAATTGAACAAACACCATAAGCAACCGTATACCCGTAGTTTGTAGCCAAAATAGGAATCAATAAAGAAGCTGAGAGTGAGCCCATATTTATAGACATATAAAAGTATGTGTATACAGAATCTAGTTTTCTTTTATCTGTATATATTTTAGATATTAAGTTTGTAGGTGCTGGTTTAAATAAAGATGAACCAACTATGATACATGCCAAACTAAAATATATATAACTGCTTATGCCTTGTATAAAGGGACTAAGAGCTAAGCTAAAGTATCCAATTAAAAGAAATATAGCTCCTAAAAACATAGTCTTTTTTATGCCAAAAATTTTATCTGCAACATAACCGCCTATAGCGTTAAAGACGTATGTTAACGAGGCAAAGCCTCCAAATAATAAAACAGCATTTTTCTCCGTAAAATTAAACCCATACTTACTCATAAAAAATAATATAGCTGTGTAGCTAAAACCATAATACCCAAATCTTTCAAAAAATTCGAAAAAACATAAAAGGAAAAAAGGATTTTGTTTTTTAATATTTATCATAACTTTTGTATATCTAATTTTAAGTGATTATTTATTATAACATTTTATTGTCGAGTTTTTGGTAATTCTTTTTACCATTAGTTGCTTTAGGTATTTTTAATATGTTTACTCTATCCCTTTATTCTACCTTGGTTTGAAGATCCTTCTTTTTTGTAGTGAAAGAGCAATTAAACTATACTGATTCTAAATTTGCCTTGTATCAATCATGTCATTGAGATTTTTAACAAGAGTCATAGCCAGTCTAAATTCTCCTAAGGAAATATAGTTAATTATTTTTTCCCACATTTTTACTAAGTCACTATGATTTTTGTTATTATATATCGCTTCGAAATTAACTTCGAAATATTTTTCTAGCGGTCGCATCATTATAGAAAGATTATTAATGTCTTCTGTATCTAGCTTAGATATTTGTTTTTTTCCATATAAGAAAGTAATATTTCCATTTTCATCTACATTACAAATTAAAGGTTTAATATTTTTTTCTTCGTAAATGCCATAACTTCCTTGAGCTGAAAGCTTACTCGTATTTAAGTTAATAAAGACTACTGAAAAAAAACTTGTTATTTTAATCTTGATTCCATCAATATATGGAAATATAAATTCATAAATAGGTACTTCACCAGGAAAATCATTTTTAACATATTTTTTCATTTTACTGTCTGTTTTGTTAAACAGACTTTCTGTCATTCTAGGAGCTGCACCAAAACAATGCAAAAACTTCACACTATTCTTTCCATCATCAAGTGAGGCAATTCTATGGCCGCCTAATGATAATATGTATCTTAACATACTACCTATAACGTCCCAGTCTATTATTTCATTAAAAAAGGACATAGTGCGTTTAGTAGGCAAACCATGACCCACAAATATCACACTTATATCTACTTTTTTTAGAGAGTATATAAGCCCATTTTTCTCAAAAAGTTTAGCTTTGTTTATCTCTACAAATTCATTGATTTTCTTTTTACACATATCTAGGCTATTAGCACTAAACCACATTCCTAACCGATTTTCACTAGTTTGTTTATTTACCTTATATTCGTAATTTCCTAAAGTTTTAACTTGCAAATTAAAATCTCTTTTAGATTTTTCATTTTCTAAATCGAAATCTGGTTTGTTAGAAGCTTGTTTCACATCACATGGATATACCATAAATACTAATTTCATATAAAACCATTTCATCCTTTTTTGTTGTAACTTACAGCGTTAATTTGTTAGATTCTACTCCTATGCCTGGTTTTACTAGCTAGATTGTACTCTCAATGTTTATATCGATTCCAAAATAGAACCTCATTAGGTGTTAAATAAATTAAACATTTTTTAGTTTTATTATTCAAGTTAATTTGTAATTTTCTAATGTAATAATGAGAGATGCTGTAACTGAACAAACAATTGAAAATATCGCTACCATAATATAGATATACAAAATAGTGACTGCTGTTGAAATCATACAGCATCATGGTGCTATAATAGATAAGAAGTATAACGATTGCTTACACTCAAACTCTAAAGGAGCTTTAAATGTCATTAGAAAACATTTTAAAAAAGAACCCTCTAATACCCGTTGTCGCTGCTGATACAATAGATCAAGCAAATAACATTTTATATAAACTTCGTAATAAAAATATAAAAATCGTTGAATTTACTCTTAGAACGCCTAACGCATTAGAAATTCTTAAGGAAGTTATTGAGAATAATCAAGATTTAACCATAGGTGTTGGAACTATTACAACTTTAGAGCAATTGAGAAAATGTACATTTTTAGGCGCAGATTTCTTAGTTTCTCCTGGGACAACTATAGAAATGCTAAAATTCGCTAGGGACCATAATCTTCCTTATTTACCCGGAGGCGTTACAACTTTTGAAATAATGACTATCTTAGAATATAGATTTAGTATAATAAAATTATTTCCCGCAGAGATGGTTGGTGGAATAAATCTACTAAAGAGTTACCAAGCTGTTTTCCCTCAAGTTAAATTTTATGCTACTGGCGGAATTAATACAACCAATAAAGATAAATATCTTAATCAAGAGAATGTTATAGCTATAGGAAGTTCATCAATAATATAACCTTTGAACAAGGTAGTAATAACATACCTTATGAAGGTTTATATATTCTACGATACCATTCTTTTTACCCTTGGCATACACCATAAACCGGTGGTGTAGCTTACCAAGAGTTAGCTAGGGAAAAAGACTGGTTATTATTACCTTTATTAAAAGCTTTTCAAAAAGCTGATTTATACTCAAAACTACCAGAATTACCACCTAAGGAGATTTTAGAAGCAAAGTATAAAGCTCTTTTAGATAAATGGGTTACTAAGAAAAAAATTAACTGGTAAAAAATCAGATACTGATATAATTTTAGTTCGTAAAAGTCTACATATCCTGACCACAATCTAAGCATATAAGTTTTTGATTGAAATTTTCATTTATAATTCTTTGTTTTTTGAAATGCTTACACTTTAAAGCTTGTGCTTTAAGATTTTCTATTTCTTCTCTTAATTCTAATTCGTTTAGTAATTTATATTCTATTACCTCTGAGGATAGGTGTATATTAATATCTGAGAAATCAATGATATAGTTAAAAGAGAAATTTTGATCTTTATCGTTCTTTAGAAAAAAATTATCAAATAGCTTGTATCTATTGCCTTTGTCTTTTAACAATAAACTAATTATTCGATCTCTTTCCAAACCACTCTTATAACATAATTGTGAGTAATAATATGAAGCTTTAAGGCCTTTCACAAGCCATAAATCAGTGTTGTTTAGTTCAAGTAGTGTTCCTTTTATAATTCTTGTAGAAAGAGGTTGTTTTTGTACTGGTTTATCTTGAAACATATAAAAATCATATGCGACAATGTCTGATGTTTTTCTATAGAGTTTCCTTTCTAAAATGTCATACACATAATTAGAACCATCTTTTCTATAGCCATATAGTAGTTCGTATCGCCCTTTATTATAATACCAGTCTTTATCTAAAGGTTTTGTGTCTGATGCTGTTTTATTTAATTTATCGTAATATATTAAATGTAGAAACCCTTGAGAATCTTCTTTTGGCTGGCTAGTTATATAATAAAACCCTTTATAAACGTTTTTTACTGAACTTTGTATTTTTGAAAGTTTTGGATAGCACTCTTTACAGACTCTACTTTGCTTATTTTCTCTTGCTGGAAGAAATATACGATTAGATGAACAGCCATTGCATACATTAGCACCACAATTTCTACAGTGATGATGTCTTTGAATAAGAGTAAATCTTACTCTACATAACTGGCATTTAGGGGCCTCATTATCTTAAATCCAGTCTTTATGGTGTTTATCTACTTTGGGATACAGTGTATTACATTTAAAACAAAATTTGTTATTTTCAGCAGAATACTTACCACAATTTAGACAATTCATACCAATAAATAATATCTACATTAATATTGTAGTAAAATTTAACCTATAATTAATGATAATACAAGTTAAAAAGCGCTTAAATGTTTTTATTTTTAATTACTCACCTTACGCATTTTAGTTATGAATTTCTAATTTCATATAACTCCTTAAGAGCAATAGCGTTAGATCTAACTAATAGCTTATATTTCAGAGCGAAGTGGTTTAGTGAAGTTTTTATCTTAAGCATTTCTAGTTTACAAAAAGCTACTAATGAGCAAAAAATATGATTTCTTTGAGTTTTCTCAACTTTAGTTGGTGAGGCTGATAAAGAAGTATTTTGCTTAATTGATTTATGATAAACCTCTATTTGCCATCTTTTTTGATAGTCATGGTATAACTGATTAGAATCTATTTCTAAATCATTTGTTACAAGATATAAAATTCCTTTTGTACCGTTCTCGTTTATGAAAATCTTTTTTGTTAAAAGCACAGGGAAATTCATATCTTTAAGCCATATCTTTAAAGATTCTCCATCAGCAATATCAAGTTCAGAGAGCTTAATAAAATCCTTACTCTTTCTAGCATAATCACTCAAGGCAACAACTCTATTTGACTTCATACCAAGTATAAATTTCTTCGATAATCTATGATGTATGAAATTCATATTATCTTTAGAGCAAAACCAGCTATCTGCCAAAATATATTTAAACTTAACATGATTAATAACTGCTCGATTTATCATGTTTTGAAACATTTGGTTTTTAGTAACTTTAGATCTTCTTTTATACCGCTTATCTTTTTCATCATAATATCGCTCATCCTTTTTCACTATCTCATAGTCTATAGGAATAGATAAGTTTGATGTACTAAGCATACATGAGACTATATTAATACCCTTTACATGAACACTTTTAGCATGAGAGTGATGCCAACAGACTATATCATTTTCATCTGTGCTTGGCTTTTCACTAATTGTATCATCCAAACAAAGAACATCGTATTCGCTGTTATGTTTTCTAACTAAAGGCTTTATATATTTCCAAAATTCTAAGCTTGTTAAATCTGACTTGTTTAAAAACCTTGTTATTTTGTCATGTGATACTTCTTGATCTAATATATCTGATAATTTTGTGGCTGTAGCATACTTAGTTTGGCTTATAAGATAGTCTGTGTATATATCTAGTAAATCCTTGTCCATTTCTTAAAAAACAGAATTTTTTCCTATGTCCAGTATTCTAAATATCTTTTTAAAACTTACAATCTTTTACGTAAGGTGAGTTAATTATTTAAAGCATAATTTATATATAATGCAACACTACTGGCTAAACACCCTCAACTATAATCAAATAGACAAATCAGGCTGCTGTCCTGAGTTTAAATTATCTGGTATTTTTAATTTAAAGTGGTTATAAGCTAAGAGTGTTGCTATCCTACCTCTTGCTGTTCTCATTATGTAACCTTGTTGAATTAAATACGGTTCTATAACATCTTCTATAGTTCCTTTTTCTTCACTTAAAGCTGCTGCTATAGTATCTAAACCTACAGGCCCTCCTCCAAATTTCTCCATTAATGTAAGCAAATACTTATGATCCATATGATCAAAACCTACTGGATCAACTTTTAACATAGTTAATGCTTTATCAGCTACGTCCAAGCTTATCTTACCAGAAGCTTTTACTTGAGCGTAATCTCTTACTCGTCGTAACAGTCTATTTGCTATTCTTGGAGTACCACGTGAACGCTTTGCAATCTCTTTGGCACCATCATCTGTAATGTCCAAATTTAAAAGCTTAGCGGAACGATAAACTATCTTAGAAAGATCTTCTATCGAATAAAACTCTAATCGTTGAATAATGCCAAATCTATCTCTAAGTGGTGAAGTCAAAAGCCCCGCTCTTGTTGTAGCCCCGACTAAAGTAAAGGCAGGCAAATCAATTTTTATAGATCTAGCAGCAGGACCCTCACCTATCATAATGTCAAGTTGATAATCTTCCATTGCTGGATATAAGATTTCTTCTATTACAGGGCTTAAGCGATGTATTTCATCTATAAATAAAACATCGTTTTCTTCTAGATTTGTAAGTAAAGCTGCCAGATCACCAGCCTTCTCTAATACAGGACCACTAGTTTGCTTAAGCTCAACCCCCATCTCATTTGCAATAATATTTGAAAGAGTTGTTTTACCCAATCCTGGTGGTCCAAATATAAGGGTATGATCAAGTGCATCATTACGACTTTTAGCGGCTTGGATAAAAATTTCCATCTGCTCACGGACATTAGGCTGACCTTCATAATCTGCTAAAGTTTTTGGTCTTATGGCTCTGTCAATAACCTTTTCATCATTACTTTGGATAGAGTTTGCAGAAATTATCCTATCTGTTTCAATCATGTTTTAAAAATGTTATAAAAATATAATTTTATTATAACACTTTTATTTGGCTTTTAATTTAGATTAATACATCTACTTAGCTGTATAACCTCCATCTATAGGTATTAAACCACCTGTCATAAATTTACTTTTATCACATAATAAAAAATATACAAGTTCTGCTATTTCCTGAGGTTGTGCAATACGTCCTAATGGAAATTCTTGCTCTTCGGCACTATGTGCCACCTTCATTTCAATACCTTGATTATCAGCGTATCTTTTAATAATTGATCTATATAGCTGAGTATCGACTGTTCCTGGACAAACAGTATTGACACGAATATAGTCTTTAGCTAAATCTAAAGCCAAGGATTTTGTCATCTGAGCTATGGCTCCTTTACTTAGAGTATAGGCAAAACTATTAGGTTTGGCTATAAAACACTGATCAGAACCATTAAAAACGATCGAAGCTTCTTTCTTTAATTTACCTTTTAAAGCTTTTATTATATAAATATTTGCCCACACGTTTAGATTTAGAACTTTCTGGATTTCTTCTATTTCTAAATCAAATATAGAACCTTTTATCAACATTCCTGCGTTTAAAAATATTCCATCAAAGCTAATTTCTGGAGGAAGACTTTCTATAGCCGTTTTGATTTGTGAGTGATTAGTTAAATCTATTTTTATGTAGTTAAGATTTGGTAGGTTCAATTCTGGTTCTAAAATATCTAAATTAATAATATAGTTTTCTTCTTGCTGTAGCAATAAATCCACTACAGCCTTACCAACGCCTTTTGATCCGCCTGTAACTAAATAATTCCGCATATGTTGCAAATTAAAATCTATCGTAATATAAATAATATCGGATATACTTTGAAAAATATAAACATTTTGTCTAAAATTCCAAGTACACATCTTAACTTATTTTATACTAGGAGAAACTAGTGGACCTAAAGGATTTTAAAATTATTGAATTATTTCATTTTGACACAAAAGCTGTTAGTTACTTTAATGATGAGGCTAGCAAACTGTTATACTTAGAGAGCCCTGCTGTAAATGTATTTAGAGACTTTAAAGAACATAAAGCTTTAATTATATCTGAAGATGCATCCTTACAGGAAGTAAAACAGAAACTTTTTGATAACCATAAAGATTTTATATTAGTTGTAAACGCTGATAATCAAGTAACTGGAACTATCGGTCTTCACTATCTTGAAAGTACAGCATTACAAAAAACTGCTCAAGAAACAGGTGTGAAAATAACTGAATTAACTGCAGATGATATAAAGCTTCGCATATCTAACGTAAATGCTATCCCTCACTCAATGATAAAAGATGCAAAAATAGGACATATACTGAATACTTTAATGAATACTAGCTATCATCATATAGTTGTATATGATGAGGATTCTAAAAATGAGCAATATATCCGTGGATATTTTTCTTTTAGCCACATTAGAAGGAAGCTTGGACTAGAAATTTACCACTCATATCAAAAAGATGGTGTGGCAAATATTTCTAAGGGTATATAATTTACCCTCCAAATTATTTAAAACTAAAAGAACTTGCCTTTTGATAGAAAAATAATAAAAACATGGTTCTTTCACAGTAGTTTTTTTAAAATTCTCCACAGTAACTTTGAATAGTATCCTCTAGAATTCTCTTTCAAGTATTTATAAACTTTCAGAATACAATCTAAGATTATAATTTTGTATTTTTTTAATAAGCTCTTCTTTAGTTTGCTTATTTGTAAAAGCTGCTTTAGCTGCATTTATATTCATAGTGACAATATTATCTAACGAAAGATTAGTTTTTTGGTATGCCTTTGTATATTCATCTGTTATTGTTAGATTTTGCATCATTAAACGATCATCAGTATTTAAAGCTATACTTATACCCTTATCAAACATCTTTTTGAATGGATGAACTTCAAAGCTTTCTATAAAACCCAAAACAATATTACTAGTAACATTTGATTCAATGTGGATTTGTTTTTCTATTAGTAATTTAACAGTGTCTTCAAGTAATTGCTGATCCTGCGTAACAAATAAATTACATGCATGACCTATCCTACTAGCCCCACTTTTTACAACATCTATTATATTTTCAATAGTCGAAAACTCACCACTATGTGCTGTAAGTTTGATATTATTTTTATTTAAAAATTCTAGAGTCTGTATTTGAGTCTCAGATAAACTACCATTTATATCCATGCCAGCAAAATCAAAGCCCACTACTTCGCTATACTCTGTACAAAGTTTCGCTAATTCAAGGTTAGTTTTATCATCTAAATGATACATCCCACAAACTAATATTCCTGTTTCGATAGAATATTTCTTTTTAGCTTTTTCAAACCCCTTGATTACACTTTCTATAATTTGGTTATAAGATAACTTTTTAGCTCTATGAAAATAAGGACAAAATCTAGCTTCTACATATATAACATTTTCTAAAGCATGGTCTTCTGCAAACTCAAAAGCTACTCTTTCAATAGCATCTTCTGTTTGCATCACTGCACAAGATAAATCAAATGCTTTAAAACATCTTTCAAAATCCCTTGAGGAAAATTCTTCATAAAACCACTTGGACAAATCTTGAGGATTTTGCTGTGGTAAGTTTATATTTTGCTCATTAGCAATATCAATAATTGTATCAGCTCTTAAACCGCCATCTAAATGGTCGTGTAAGATTACTTTTGGGATCGAAAATATTTTATCTTGGTTCATTGTATGAAATTAGCTATACATTGTGTATTTACAATATTACTAAAATTAAAACCTTACTTACAGTAAAATTTATTTTCTATGTCTTTGATAGTTAAATTATATGGATACTTTTTACCAGATTTTTTATACTCTCTATTTCAAAATATCCTAACTATTTATGCTGATTCTTAAATTTTTCTATTATAATCTAATCGGTAATAATGAAAATTTGAATTTATAGCAGATGGAAACCAAAGGTGTAAAAAATAAGGTATTTTCTTATGTCTATTAGAACTAAGCTAGGTCAGCTTTTTATGATGGATTTTCGCTACTGGGGTGAAGATCCAAATAAAACTCCAATTGCTTTTACTGAAGCAAACAAAACTGTTTGTAACCTTTTTAAAGAGTATAACCTAGGTGGTTTTATTCTTTTTAAAGAAAATATACAAAATAATCATCAAACTATTTCTTTACTTAGAGATTTGCAAGGGGGTAATAAAACCCCACTATTTTTTGCAACAGATCAAGAAGGTGGTAGGGTTCATAGACTAATTCAAGGAACTAGTGGCTGTGGCAATATGGCTATAGCTGCAACAAACAATCCTAAAAACTCTTACCAAATGTCTAAAATACTTGGGGATGAGTTACACAGTTTGGGTATTAATATTAATTTTGCTCCTGTAATAGATGTTAATTCAAATAAAAATAACCCTGTTATAGGAGTTAGGTCATATTCTGATGATCCCAAAACAGTTACAAAATACGCCAGAGAAAGTATAAAAGGCTTGACTAATGCTGATATTATTAACTGTGTGAAACACTTCCCAGGACATGGAGATACTGCTGTAGATAGCCATGTTGGTAATGTAATATTAAATAAAAATCTAGATGAATTAGAAAAAATAGAATTATATCCCTTTAGAGAACTTGTTAAAGAATATGATATGGTAATGTCAGCACATATTAGTGTTCCAAGTATTGATGATACAAGGCATATTTCTATATCCAATAATCAAGAAATTTACATACCAGCTACATTATCGCATAAGGTAATCACAAAACTTCTAAAAGAAGAGATTGGATTTACTGGGCTAGTGATTACTGATGCTATGGATATGAAAGCTATAACAACTCATTTTGACCCAATACAAGCTACTAAACTTGCTATACTAGCTGGCGTAGATATAGTGCTAATGCCTACACGAATTTGGTGTGAGCAGGATATTTATAAACTAGAAAAACTCTTTATCGAGTTAGAAAATGAATACGTTTCCAATAAGAGCTTTACTAAAGCTATAGATATAGCATATGACAAAATAATTAAATTTAAAGATGCCAAAATAAGTCAAAATCCTGTTCTAACCATGTCTTTTGAGCAACAACTTAAACTTGCTAATAAGGTTGTAAGTTCCATCGAACATCAAAATATAGCTTATGAAATTTCTAAACAAAGCACTACTATAGTAAAAATAATGGTTTAATTCCATATAATTTGAAAGATCAAGATACTATTTTAATTATAGATTTT
This sequence comes from Allofrancisella inopinata, assembly GCF_012222965.1. Classification (NCBI taxonomy): domain Bacteria; kingdom Pseudomonadati; phylum Pseudomonadota; class Gammaproteobacteria; order Thiotrichales; family Francisellaceae; genus Allofrancisella; species Allofrancisella inopinata. Next base: position 936,814 of record NZ_CP038241.1, read on the forward strand.
GATAGTGAGAGATTAAAAGATTTTCTTGAGTGTTTAAGTCAGCTATTAAAACAAAAAAATCTACAAGCTAAAATCATGACTAAAAATATAAATGATGATAATTTACCAGAAGATATAAATTTAGTAGATATAGTTATTTTAGTTTCGGAGAATTTAAAACAGTATAACCAAAAATATAGTTACCTAACATCTTTAGCATCTAAAAAAACTATAAACATAGCTGCAATAAAACCTTACGATATAAATTATATAGATAATATTGAAAATTACGTCTGTATCTATGGAGCTACCTCTATTGATCAGACGAACTATACAAAAGTCTCTTTAAAAATAAACATCATGTCAGCTCTGGAAAATATCTTTGATATTAATTTAAAACTAGAATCAGTTTTACCTATTACCTTATATTAATACCAATTCCAACACATATTATTACTTTCTAACTTTGTATTTGATACCTAATTTAATCCTTTAATATTTGCCAATTGGCACATTGCGGTTAGCGGCTGTAAAGACAAGGAATAAGCAGCTACAACTGTTTGAGCTTTGTGAGTTTTGTAGCTGCCCTTGGCTTACAGCTACGCAATAGCATAGTGCTAGGCAGTTTTACATACTTTTAAAGATACTATTAAAAAATTTTGTATTATTTAAACTCTTAAACTTTTAATATCTAACTCAGGTTATATTAGTCAAAATTCAAATCTATTATTTGCTTATTTTGCCAAGCATTAACAAAGTCATAAGATACAATATTAGCTTTTTTCATCTGTGATTGACTCATTTTATGAATTTGCTCAGGTAATATATAACTTGCTCTAGCAGCTAATGATCTTATATCAAGAATCCCTGTTTCTCCAGTTAATGTAAAGCTGTATAAGAACCAATAATAATTATCTAGTCCCCCGAAATTTTCTAGCTTATTATTCTGGTCTGTAACTAAAGTTTTAGGTGATGCAGTTTCTGAGTATTTATCATATATGGTGTAATTTTCTGGACTAATATTTGGATAACCAACATACCCCCATAAACCTTCTTTCGAATCTATATACGTACCAAGCTCCCTTTTATTTAGTAAAGGCACAATTTTACCTTTTAATTCAGATAAAGTAACTTTACGTAGAGAATCTCCATCTTCTTGTTTATAGAAATATGGATCTAGTTTACTTTTTAAAGTTGATATCATTTCTTTCTTATCGATAGCCTTTATTGTAGAAGAACTACTTTCATTCGTTTCAACGTGAGTTAAATATAAAAATATAACTTCATTTTTTCCCTCAGTTGTTATAAAACTTTCCATCTCTTCTAAAAATTGGTTAAAGGAAACACCATAACCATGACCCCAGTCATAATTTTGGTGAAAAAGTGCCATCTCTTTACCATTAAACATACCCACTCTAACATCAAAAAAGCGAATCCCTGCACGAAGCTGCTCTGTTATATTTAAATCATTTGTGAAGTACCATTCAGGATGTTTACGTGCTATAGAGCTAACAACAACCTCACTAATACTTGGATTATCACTAAATCTAATAGAGCTTTGATATACTCCAGAATCATGAGTTGCAGGCATAACTAATTGGTTTAAAAGTAGATTAGGGTTTTGGTTAATTAACTGCTCCATCCAATTAGTATTATCAGGCTTAGCTGCTCTTATATATATAGAAAGCCTTTCTTCAGATCCTACTAAGAAAACAGAATCACCAGGAGCACTAGCTTGGTTTAATGAAATGTTTTTTGTAAACGGTCCTGAGTTGAAAGCCAAATTTTGGTTTGTCGAAAATTTTAATAAATCATCATTTCCTGTTTCGATATACATTGTATATGGCCCCGAGACATCATTAGACCAAAACGACTTATTTAGTTCTAAGTGAGAACAAACTCTTTCTCCCTCTAAAACAATCTTGCCTTGAAAATTATCTCTAATTTGAGTATTTTTATTTTCCCAGTCACTGGGGTTAAAATCTACTCGTTTGATAGTTATAGGTTGTGAATATTGATTAATAATGCATAATTCGGAACCTTTACTTCCAGCATATAATTTTGAAAAAAATAGACTCATAAAGAGTACACCAAGTAATTTTGTTTTTTTATATTCCATAGGTTCTCCTAACATTAGTACGATTAAACAAAAATTTTTAAAATTAGTTAAATTTACTTTAAATGCGTTTTCTAAGCTTAAGTAAAATGATTACTAAAAATTATTTTATATTTTAATTTTAATTAACTCAAGTATTATATTAATTAATTTATGATTAAATAATTACATGAAATAAAATAGTCTTCTGATATTACCTAGAAGTTAAAAATTTAACAAGTATTATAAACTAATTATAATATTAAAATAATTACATAGTTTATAATATTACTGTTAATTATTTTTATAATATATTTAAAATATTATTTATTTAATGTACAATGTTTAAAATTAAAAAATTAAACATTAGGTGATATTATGAAATTTAGACATGCTATATACATATCATTCCATGGAGATATGAATGGAACAGGTAGTGAAACTAAGAAATCCTATTTTTATCAAAAAGATAAAAACCTAGAGCGTGAGTATACGATTAAAATGCATAGCGATCACAAACGTAAAGCTCTACTGAATCATGAAATTCCATTTGTTAGGATAAATTTTCCTTATGACGAGGATTACTTTAATAAAAAACTAGCTATCAGTTCGGACTGCCGCAATTATGAGATTGCAGAAAAATTAATGGCAAAAGAATTAAAAAATATTCAACCATATTCTAGGATCTATATCTCTGCATATAGCGTAAGTAAACGTAGTATTCAACAACTTATAAAACTTCCAGGTCATGACAACTTAGAGAATGTTTCTATTCAAGCTTCAGATATAGTAAGTATTCTATCGAAACATATTCCTAATCTATCTAAAAAAAACCTTCAAATTTTCCTTATGGTAAGTAAAATTGAGCAAGAAGTTCCACCTAAATTTTTTGCTCAATCATTGATGGAAGAATTACACAGAAATGATTTCAATCGGACTTCTGTCGTTGCATATAATAATGCATGTAAGGCTATTGAACTAACTAAGAGTTCAAAAAATAAGTTTAAATTAAACGATATATCAACAGTAGATAGAAAATATGCTTTCAAAAAAACAGCAGATGAATTACATTTTAAACATGGTAATAAGCAATCCGATAATAAAATTGTCTTCCATAACTACAGCTATACGGGTAAAGTGGAAGAAATCGGATATCGAGACTTTAAGGAAAAATATATGAGTGGCTTTAATGACGAGTACAAAAGGAGTTTAAACAAGGTTTTAAAAAGTTTTAAAAATTTCAAATATAAAGAAGTCTATAAAAAAGTCGGTGAAGGTGAAGAAAAATGTAAAAAATATAAAAAATATAACCAAGACCATCTACCACAAATGGAACTAATGCAATCAAAATTTGAAGTTCAAACTTTGAAAGATTTTTTACTTGATTTTTCATTAAGCGGGTATTTTGATAACTATCAACAAAAATCATACCATGGAATAAAACATCACCATGGAAAGACAGGTTTTAATAGAATAATGTGTTTTCACGATAGAATCGCAGCTATAAGTAAAAACGATATAAGAGATGCTAACGATAAAGATACATTAAATAAGATAGCAAACCGTATAATTGTCGAAATAATAAATTTTGCTAAGCAAAAAGATGAATATTCAAAATTTGCAGGTAACTCTTTATTTTCTAGAAAAATAAATGTCAATGATAATTCAGGTATGACTAAAATATTAGAAGGTTTACAAAATTTTTATAAACAAATGGCCGGTGTTAATGATAATAAACTTGTAAATGAATCCCTACAAAAGTTTCAAGAAACTTTGGATTTGGATACTGACTTGACCAATTTATCAGAAAAAAGAGTGCGAGAAGATCTATTAGGTACGCTGAAAACACTAGACTCCAAAGAATATGAGACTTATAAAGCCTCTTCTTTAATCGAGGGTCTTCAAATAACTGTGTAAATTCGAATTAACCTGCTAAATTATAATTTAGCGAATTAAGAGGAATTTATACATGAGTAAGAAAGAAAAAACCATATACGATTCAATAGCGGATCAACTTATAGATTCTGGTGCAGATTTAAGTCAATTATTTGAAAAAGATGGAGTACTTAAGCAATTAACAAAAAGCTTATTAGAAAAAGCCTTAGAAGGAGAAATGAATCATCACCTAGGCTATCCAAGAAATCAAAGAAGCAATCAAGTTAACTCTCGAAATGGAAGTAGTTTAAAAACACTAACCACCGATACAGGTAAGTTAGATATATCAGTACCTAGAGATAGAAATAGTGCCTTTGAACCTCAAATAATTCCTAAGCGAGTAACAAAGATAAAAGGTTTAGATGATAAGATTATATCAATGTATGCTAGAGGCTTAAGTGTTTCAGATATACAATCTCAACTATATGATTTATATGAAACAGAGGTTAGTAGTGGCTTTATATCAGAAGTCACTAATAGTGTCCTTGAGGAGGTTTATGCTTGGCAAAATAGAGCTTTAGAAAATATCTATCCTATTGTCTATTTTGACTGTATTGTTACAAAAGTAAGGCAAGATAAGCAGATAATCAATAAAGCTGTATATGTAGCTCTAGGTCTTAATATGGACGGTAAGAAAGAAGTATTGGGCTTATGGATGAGTAAAAATGAAGGAGCTAAATATTGGCTTAGTGTTTTTACTGAACTTAAAAACAGAGGCTTACAAGATATTCTTATTGTATGCACAGACAATCTAAAAGGTATGAATGAGTCTATATTAGCTGTATATCCTCAGGCTGAGCATCAGCTTTGCATTGTTCATCAGATTAGAAATTCTTTAAAATATGTATCATATAAAAACAAGAAACAAGTGGCTGCTGATCTTAAGACTATTTATACTGCTGTTAATGAAGATACCGCTATGGATGCGTTAGAAGTATTTAAAGGAAAATACGATTGTATTTATCCTCAGATATCAAAATCATGGGATAAGCACTGGGATAATTTGATTAATTTCTTGAAATATCCTAAACAAATACGTACAGTTATTTATACTACTAATGCGATTGAGTCGCTTAATAGTCAGTTTAGGAAAGTCATTAAAAATAAGAAAGTTTTTCCAAGTGATGATTCTGTATACAAAATATTGTACCTTGCTATCAGAAATTTGGAGAAAAAGTGGACTATGCCAGCTAGAACTTGGAAGGAGGCTATGCCTTACTTTATTATCCATTTCGAGGATAGGTTGCAGGCGTATCTATAAAACTATTTACACAGTTTAATGAAGAGGCTCCTTTAATCTCTACTTTGCCCTAGCCTTTACACTTTTATTAGCATGGATTTTCTGTCTAATTAATTTAGAAAAATCTTTATTATGTCCTGATGATTTTTTACTTTTGTTTGCTCTTTTTGCTGCAATAATTTTTACTTCATCTATTTTTTTAGCTTTTGTTTTTCTACTCATACTTGTAACAGGTACATTATGTTGAGCTTCAAAGCCTTCAAGTTCTTCACGAGGTAACAAATGTCCTATTAGATGTTCGATATTTGATAGCATCTCAACTTCATCAGCACTTACTAATGATACAGCTATTCCAGTTTGGCCTGCCCTTGCTGTTCTACCTATACGATGCACGTAGTCTTCGGCAACGCTCGGTAAATCTAGATTTATAACGTACGGCAACTGCTGAATATCTATTCCTCTAGCAGCTATATCTGTAGCCACTAAAACAGTTATCAGATTAGATTTAAAATCCGCTAAGGCTTTTGTTCTGGCAGTTTGACTTTTATTGCCATGAATAGCACTAGCTTTTATATCTGCATCATTAAGCTTCTCAGCTATCTTATTAGCTCCATGCTTTGTACGTGAAAATACTAATACTTGATTCCAATTATCTCTTTTGATTAGGGATATCAAAGCATTAACTTTTTGTGATTTATCTACAGTTATAATACTTTGAGTTATTTTTTCTACAGTTGTATTAGCAACATCAGCAGAAACAGATTTAGGGTTATTTAAAAAATTTTGGGCTAAATCTTTTATCTCCGGGGAAAAAGTAGCTGAAAACATTAGTGTTTGTATCTTCTTAGGCAATAGCTTATGGATTCTTTTTAAGTCATGAATAAAGCCCATATCAAGCATTCTATCAGCTTCATCCAAAACTAAGGTGTTTAAGTCAGTAAATTTAATAGAATTTTGACTATATAAGTCTAGTAACCTACCAGGTGTCGCTATTAGGATTTCTACTCCTTTTCTTAATTTCATCATTTGAGGGTTTATGCTTACTCCACCAAATACTACTGTAGAACGGATATGCGTATTTGCAGCATATATGCTAACTTGGTCTTCTATTTGAGCTGCTAGCTCCCTTGTTGGCGTTAGGACAAGAACTTTAGTTGTATTTGATCTAGCTTTAGGCTGGTTTATTAGTTTTTCAATAACTGGTAATGTAAATGCTGCAGTTTTGCCTGTACCAGTCTGTGCACTTGCCATTAAGTCATTATCTTTTAATATAAGAGGAATAGATTTCTCTTGAATTGGTGTTGGATTTGTATAACCTTTAGTTTCTAGAGCTTTACATATCTGTGTTGAAAGCCCTAATTTAGTAAAATTAGTAGACATTTGTATCCTTTTAATATTTAGTCATACTATATTATCATTTATAAAAGTATTAGTTAGATTTATTTACAAGCTATTACATAATATAATTGTTTTAAGAACTTTTATTTTGCTCGAATTTAATGAAAACAATATACGATAAAGAGCTAGGTTTACAAATACAAGAGTACCTAGTTTCAAAGGGACTAGAAGCCTATAGAAGCTTAGAAATAGAAAAATCTAAACAAATAAAAACTATTTCAAATGCTTATCAAGAAATTCTAACAGTTTTAGGACTAACTACTACTGAATTTGAAAAAACTCCACATAGAGTTGCTCGAATGTTTACTCAAGAAATTTTTTATGGTTTAGACTATGACAATTTTCCTGCTTGCGCTTTATATGAAAATAAGTTTAGATATGATGGCGTACTTACCCAAAAAAACATTAATATAATGTCTTTTTGTGAACATCACTTTATACCCTTTGAAGGAACAGCAGAAGTTTCATTTATCCCAAAAGATAATAATATAATTGGCTTATGTCGCATAAATAGTATCTGTGATTTTTTTGCAAGACGCCCACAAATTCAAGAAAGGATGACTGCTCAAATATTTGAAACGCTTAAATTTATACTCAAAACAGAAGATGTATCTGTAAAAATAACAGCCCAACATACTTGTGTTTCATTTCGAGGGAAAAACAATAAAGATTCTGAAACCTTTACACAAATTACTGGCGGTTACTTTAAAAATAAGTGATTTACTTGATCTAGGTTGTATTTTCTTTTTCGTGCTAATAATTAGCTGTATTTTTACAAGAAAATACGTGAGAATTTTTTTTATATTTATAGTTATAGTTTATTATCTAACAGGTAGTGGTTTACTAGGAAAACTTTTAGCTAGTTCACTAGAAACCAAACTTACAGATATAAATATGTGCTCAAATACTAAAGGTATAATTTTACTAGGTGCTGGAGTATTGAAACCCTTAAATGGCAACTTAGAGCCAAGTCTTGCTGCTTATGATAGGATTTTAAAGACTGCTGAGGTTTATACCAAATACCCTCAAACGATAATAATAACAGGTGGAATTACTAATGATAATAAACTTTCAGAAGCTGAAGTTTATGCAGACGATTTATATAATCTAGGAGTACCAAAACCAGAGCTATTATTGGAAAAACAAGCAAAAAATACTTATCAAAATGCTAAGTTTGTGAAAGAAATAATTGGTAATAGCCAAAATAACTACTGCCTAATTACTGGTTCAACACATTTAAAACGTGCCAAGATATATTTTAATCAATTTGATATTAAAACTATTAGTCTAGCCTCATCTAATCCTACCACTCAACTTAAAATACTACCTAATGCTTATAATTTTTATATCACACAAAGGATTATTCATGAATATATGGGTATTATAAAAGGTTATATGATGAGAAATTAAGGATACTTATTAAAAAGGAAAATTCTTTTAGTGTGAGTCGTGTTTATTTTAAGAACTAGCTGTAGTGCATTCTTGAGAATCTGATTCTAATAAGACTGGATGTTTTTTATCAGACTTAGGTAAAAGAACAACAGTCTCATTATTTTCATCTGTATATACAGTTGCCGAGTCAGATTTAATCACAACGTTTCCTTTCATTTTACATTTAGATAGAGGATCATTATTAGTAATTTTCTGTATATTGTCAGTTGCTAATACAGTCTGAGTACACCCCACTAAGACTAAAAATATAATAGACATTTTAGTTCTAGTGTGGGTTACATTAGTTGCCATGACCTTTTTTAGTATTGCTTTCTTCATTAATTACCTTCTGTTAATTTATTTTACTTTTTAATAATGATACACCAGTCTTTATAAATTTCTACCTGAAATAGGGAATATTAATACATATAGTCATAAGACCGTAGACTTGCTATAATTTTCAAAAAACTTGCATAATTTAGAAATGAAATATACGAAACTAGGATCAACAAACATAGATATCAGTAGAATTTGCCTTGGAACAATGACATGGGGTAGACAAAATACCCAAGCTGAAGGTTTTGAGCAAATGGACTATGCACTTTCTCAAGGAGTTAATTTCTGGGATACAGCAGAGATGTACCCTATCCCGCCTACAGCTGACAGGTATGGTGATACAGAAACTATTATAGGAAATTGGTTTAAAGCTACAAAAAAACGTCAAGAAGTAATTCTAGCAACTAAATTTTCACCCATGCAGTGGGCAAGAAATGAAAAAAATCCAAAAACTGACAAACAAAACATAATTACAGCTGTCGATAATAGCTTAAAACGTTTATCTACAGACTATATTGATCTTTACCAATTCCACTGGCCAACTAATAGAGCTCATTACCATTTTGGTAATTGGTGGGAATTTGAGCCTTCAATTGGTAGTGAAAATAAAAACCAAATTATTGATAATATTTTAGAAATTTTACAAACATGTGACGAACTAATAAAAGCAGGTAAAATAAGGTATCTTGGTTTATCTAATGATTCTTCTTGGGGTATTAACCAGTTTATTAAATTAGCTGAAAAACATAATTTACCACGCCTTCAAAGTATCCAACATGAGTACAATCTAAATAGAAGAAGAGATGAAACTGATGTTATGGAAAGCTGTGCTCTTGAGGATATTTCTTACCTTGCATGGTCCCCTCTTGAACAAGGAATTATAACAGGCAAATACCTTAATGGTGCTAGGCCTAAAGGTACTAGAATGTCACCAGAGATTCTAGATGGTCAAGAAGACCGTTATAAATTTAGACTGATAACAAATGATGAAGCAGTAGCTGCATATATAGATATAGCAAAAAAACATAATCTTGATATTTGTCAAATGGCTATAGCTTTTACCATAAGAAAGCCATACATGAGTTGTAGTATTATAGGGGCTACTTCTATGGAGCAACTTAAAAATAACATTGACGCTATAAATTTAAATTTATCAGCAGAAGTATTAGTAGATATTGAGAAGGTTAGAAGAAAATATCCCGTACCTTTTTAAAATCTTCATTCTATCTAGCGTTTTAGATATTTGATCAATATAACAGTTTGGGACCATCAAATAAATATTATTTTATTAAAACTTAAAATTTTAATAAATAAAAAAATAATGTAAAATATATTTAAATTGATTACTTTTTGCTTAAACAATGACATTAGAAGAATTTAAACAGATTGCTGACCGGGAACTAAATAGCTATATAAATGGTAATAAGATATTTAAACAACGCCACCACACAACAGAGGCAAAAAAGTTACTAAATACAATAAATAGCTCTAAAACTGTATCAGAAGTAAAATACGCTTTAGAATCTTGTAAAAATGCTTATAGCCCTAAATCACCTGATAAATATGTAAATAGAGAAACATTCGCGATATATAACGAACCTTCTCAGTTCCAACAATTTGTATTACCGCCAGGTCAGAAATATAAGAAAAAAAACGGAAAGTTCTATTTGCTATTAGAACTCCTTACTAGTACCTTAAGTAGAGCTAATGAAATTCCATCTCCTATTAAAAGAGAACATAAAAGAAACAAATTTAATGCAGCTTTTAAGAAAAATCCTGATGAGGATGGCTACATAGAATACAAACGCTATATACAAGAGTTAACATTTGGTAACGCTATAGGTAAAATACCACAAGTATGTGGGATTAACGATAGTAATCTAGCTCTAGAGAGATGCTTTGATGATCAATTCATAAATGGAGCTTATGGTTTCTACTCATCTACTGATGAACGAAGTACCTTTAAGGATTTGAAAAATTATATTCTCCTTCCATTTCTTAGAAGTTTAATAGCTATACTTAAAACAATAGACAATAGAGGAACCATAATAAATAGTATTTTTAATGAGAATGAAATTAAGTCGCCTTTATTTTTCTATCACTCTATGGGCGGAGATATAACCTTGATCCATCAAGGTTATTTTTCTCATTTCTTAGAAAACTACCCTAAAGAATTAGTTATAAAGGTCTATAAAGAAATCCTATCATGCACTGAACAAGCAGAAAGCTATGACGATTACTTTAGACTTTCAGCTAGTTTAAAAAATCAAGTATATTTAATTTTCAAGTGTTATGTGGATAAAATATTACCTAAATCTATATATACTCCTCTCAGGTATAGAAATAACAGTTACAGTTACAAAAGTAATGACTCTAATCCATTCCAGAAGGCTGATATTATTGAAGAGGACATATACACATCTCCTCTAAGAGATAGCTCTCCTTCTGTTTCTGCTTTTGAGGAGAAAAAAGAACCTTATTAGAAAAATAAGTAGACTTATAACTTTAAAAAATTACCTAATGTACTTAATCCATACCCTGTCAAATAAGCTTCTGGGTGGTATTGAACGCCAAAGATTTTTAAATTCTTATGTTGAAAAGCCATAATTTCATTATTTTCAGTTACAGCAGTAGTAATAAGAGGTTCTTTAATATCATCCACTATTAGAGAGTGATAACGTGTAACCTCAAAACTTTCTGGGTGATTAAAATAAAGTGGTGATTGGTTTTGTTGCCAAATTAGTGAATTTTTACCATGATAAACTTGCTTAGCATTGACAATTTTAGAACCATAATATTGAGCTATTAACTGATGACCTAAACATATACCTAATAAAGAAGTATTATTTTGCTCACAGTATTTAATAACTTGGTATTGTTTTTTTAACTCATTTGGATGCCCTGGACCTGGGCCTATTACAATATGACTAAAGCTACCTAATCTTGGTATGTCATCATCTGTTTTAATCACTAAAACTTTATGCCCAAGGTAAGTAATATAGTCAACTATAGTATTAGTAAAAGAATCATAATGATCAATAAAAAGTACCATAATCAAATCTCTAAAAATGCTGGTATTAAGCCTCTGACACTATTGATAAGGTATATTTTATCAACGAGTTTAAACTCTTCTAAGCTAATACTCTTAACTTCAATTTCTTTTTTACCTACTAATGTTTTTCTAGCTATACCTGCTAATACACCATCACTAAGTTCGGGGGTATATTTTTTACCATTAATTTCTACGATTATATTGTGAAACCTTGTTTCTGTAATGTTGTTAAACTCATTTAAGAATACAATTTCCGTATTTGAGCAGTTGCCAACATACTTTTCATGCATAGCTGAATAAAAACCTCTAGTAGATGAGTGGGTAGTTTTATAGTTAAATAATTTATTTTTAGAGTCTATCTTTTCAGGACAAACCTTAAGTTTTACCGGTATGATTTTAGAATTGCTAATTTCAGTATCCTCAATACTGAAACTTTGATCATAAAAATATTCTAAACGGACTTTATATTCCTTATCTGCCTCTAATTTTTTAGAGTATTCGTTTAAACTTTTAGCTATATTATCAATACAAAAATCAAAAAATAATCTCTCAGCAGTATTTTGTAAACGTTGCAGGTGTAGTTCTAGATTTCTAAACCCATTACAAAAATATATGCTCTCTACTAATGAGAAATCAGGCTTATAGATTTGTTTTATAAAGTTTATTTTGGTAGCCATTTCTTGCCATTCTGAAGCACATTCAGAATATATTGTAACTCCTCCACCTACTCCTAGTTGTAAGTTTTGACCCTTTTTTTGAATAGTTCTAATAGCAACGTTAAAGCACATATCATTATTTGGTAATATATAGCCAACAGCTCCTGTGTAAACGCCTCTATTATCTTTTTCAATATTTTTTATAAGTTCTAGGGTACGTTTCTTTGGCGCTCCCGTTATCGATCCACATGGAAAAAGACTATCTAGAACCTCTTTTAAAGATATCTCCTGATCTACCTCTGCTGAAATTTCAGAAGTCATTTGTAAAAGCTTATTATATTTTTCTATATTAAATGCCTCATCAACTTTTACTGTATGAGTTTTGGCAATACCTGACAAATCATTTCTTAATAAATCTACAATTATAAGATTTTCAGCTCTATTTTTAGGACATCTAAGTAGTTGATTATAAGTTTTTTCATCTTCGTTAACATCGCCAGTAAGCTTTGCTGTGCCTTTCATAGGTCTTACAATTAGTTTTGTAGCTTGTTTTTTAAAAAATAGCTCCGGAGATATTGATATTATTTCAATACCCCAAAATGGTAAATACGCACCATACCTAACTGGCTGTTGCTTCTTTAATAAAGTATATAGCTCTAAACCAGTTAATGAAGTAGTTCCCCTAATGCTTTTTGTATAATTAATTTGATAACTTTCACCATTTTGTAAAGCGTCTTGGACTTTTAAGAAACCTTTTTGATAGTCATCAAAGCTAAGATTATCTATGAGTAAGTCGATACTTTTGTTACTTTCTTTTGTAAGGTTATTATTATCAAATTTTTTAAACGCTACAAAATAAAGGAGTATTCCGTCGTTATCTGACCTTAGATGTGCTAAATTTTTATTTAAATAATAGCTTGCTTCGTAGCTAACAAAACCTGCTAAATACAAACCTTGTTTTTGTAACTTTAACATTTCTTTAAAAGCTTCTAATAGAGATGGCTCATTAGTTGCGACAAGCTCTTTTACTGGGTGGGTAAAACAATAGCTTAATTGCCTTGTTAAAGAATCCTCAAACAAGGCATATGCTGGTAAAATTTCAGTCATTTTCTATAATCTGCCTTATTTTTTTTCTATCCACTTTACCAGTATTTGTCAAAGGTATTTGGTCAAAATTTAATAACATATCCACTTTTTTATATTCAGCTAAATATTTTAACAAATGTTTGTTTAACTCTTCTAAAGAGATTTTACTTTCGCTAACGATAATAGCACAAACAAGCTCTCCCCAAATTTTATCTTTTTTGCCAACAACTACACACGATTTTATACTAGCTAACTTTAAAATAATATTTTCTAGCTCTACTGGAGAAATGTTTGAACCACCTTTTATGATGATATCTTTATATCTACCATAGAATGTAAGTTCTTTAGTTTGTTCATCAAAGCTACCTATGTCTCCAGTTTTAAGCCATTCTTCTTTATTATTAATTGGTAGCATAAAACTCTTAATAAAGATCTTGCCATACGTATAACCTTCAAATTTTTCTATTTTAACTGCTGTATCCTCAAAAATTTTAACTACGTTTATCCTAATATTTTCACAAAAATTTTGCCCATAACCAAAAATCTCTGTCATACCTATACCATTTAATAATGGTAACCCTAACTTTTGTTTTACAGCTTTGTGTAACTTTTCGGAAGCTAAATCTCCTGCAACACTTAAAGACCTCAACTTATGCTTAGTAATATTCTCTTTTATTAAAAAATAATACATAGTTGGTAGCAAGGCTAAAGCTGTTGCTTTACATTCTGATACTACTTTTGCCACCTTTTGAGGATTAAATTCTCTAATGATTGTAATATCTAACCCCATTGCTAAAGCTGGTAATAATTGATACGAAAAAGCAAACGCATGATTCATAGATAAAGCTATGAGTAAATGATCATTAACTTTTATTAAACCTAAATCATTAGCTCTATTGTTAGCATACTTTATAATTTGATCTATAGTATGTAAATGTTTTTTATAAGACCCTGTAGTACCAGAGCTTACATGAGCTATAACAGCTTTATTAAATATTTCAAAATCTGTAGTTTTAGGAATATTCTCCAAAAACATGATTTCATCATCTATTATAAGAACTTCGATATTATTCTTTTGATAAAACTCTGTCAGCTCAAAACTCTTCTTATCCGTCAAAAATAAAGAATTAGATTCTAAAATTCCTTCAAGTTCTTTATCTATAAGCCTAGGGTTGATTGGTACAACTAACTCAATTTCTGCAATCCAGCTAGCTAGATATAAACAAATTGTTAGAGGTGAATTTTTAAGATTGAAGAAAGCCTTTTTATATTTATAAGATTCAAGTAGCCTAGCTAAATCATAACTTTTAGCAACAATCTGATTATAGCTATATTCTTGGTCTTCAAAATAAACTTTATGTTGTGATGAGTAACTACTTACCCTTTGCAAAAAGTTTTCAACTAATGACATTTTCTACTTAGTATTTCAATATATTATCTAATTTCTAAATATGATATATTAAGTTATCTAAACTTACATTCGTTTATATTTATAAATATGCAACAATCTTTATTTTTAAAAGGCTTAGAAATATATGTTAGTCTTGGATGTTCCGAAGAAGAAAAAGCCCAGAAACAAATGGTTAAAATAGATTTAGAACTAGTTTTTGGTAAAAATTTTACTGCAAGTGACACTGATAATTTAGAACAAACAATTTGCTACTACACCTTAAGAAATGATATCCAAAAATTTTGTGATAATATTAGTTGTAATCTTATTGAGTATTTAGCAAAACAGATTTATCAATTTATCTGTGATAAGCACCCTACTATTAGTATTAAGTATCTCAAACTTATAAAATCACCTCCTGTTTCCCAAATAGAGTCAGCAGCTTTTGTAATTAGGTTCTGTGCACAATAATAACTCTACATCCAACATATATTACCCTATAATCATTTTCGAAAATATTCAAAAAATTATAGTTTTTGAAACTTTTTTTAGACTACCATTTTATATACTCTCAAAAATCTCCCAAATTAGGGTGGTAGATCATAAATAATACCAATTCCAACATAAATTTTTGCATTTATAACAAAGGAGTTTATGACTAATTTAAGTTTTTGATGTGCAGGCAATAGCAGTGGCTATTGGCAAATATTAAAGGATTAAATTAGGTATGAAATACAAAGTTAGAAAGTAATAATATGTGTTGGAATTGGTATAAGATATATCAATAAAGTAGATATAAACAATGAATTAATAATGTAATTCCTGAAATCAAAACCAAAATATTAATTAATATTTTAAATAATTTAATAGGTATTAATAAATGTAATTTATTACCTATAAGCACTCCTATTAACATAACTGGCACTAGTAATAATGCGATGATTAATATAAATAAATTAAAATATGCCCCCGATAATAAAAAAAGCGTAACTCTAGTAAGAGTGCTAAATGCTATTAAACAAGATTGGTTTGTTCTTATCTGCGTTTTATCACTCAAATTATTAGATAGAAAAATAGCATATATAAAACCTCCTGAACCAAATAAAGTTCCTAATGCTCCTCCTACTAAACCGAACGTATATGCTATACTTTTGTTACTAGATTTATATTTTACGTTTATTTTAAAAAGTGAATATAAAGAATATAAAACTATAAATATAGCCAATAGTAACATCAAAATAGAAACATCTATAGTTAATAAAGCTATTCCTCCCAAAATAGAACCTATAAGAATCATGGGCAATAATCTAGCAAGAATTTTTCTATCTGCTTTTTGTATATTTCCTTTTATTAGTCTATATGATGCAGTAAGATCTAACAGTGCTAATATAGGAATGATCACGCTTAATGGTAAAAAATATATTAATATTGGACTAGCAATTAAAGATGTTCCAAAACTTATCATTCCAAATACAATATATGCCAAGAATACAGTAAAAAAAACTATAATTATCATACTAAATGTTATATTACTTATCATATTAGTTAAACCTCTGCGTTTTTCATCATTCCATATAACCTACTCTGAGTTCTCATAAAAACATTTTTTATTTTACTATTATCGGTATAAACAAGATCTTCTAAACAAGTTTGAAAGTTAGCATACAAAATAATAGATTTTTCATAAGCTTCATCTACAAAACTAATAAATCTTCTTAGACTATCTTTCTCTCTGTTATTATTTGTACCTCTTAAATCAAACTTTGGTATATCCTGCAACAGTACTACCTTAAATTTATTAACTATCTCAATATAGTCTAAATAACTTCTATTTGTTTCGCATAAATCACTAAAGGTAATCCATAGAGAGATATCAGTTTTCCCTTCAACGTCTATTATTCTCCCATTTATGCTTATAGAATCTTTTAATGGCTTATTTATATTATTTATATTATTTATATTATTTATATTATTTATATTATTTATATTAATATATTTACTATATAAAAAATCATAACCATGCTTGGCATTTGATTTAAATAAAAACCTGTATCGTGCATCTTATCTGATTTTAGTGCTTTCAATATCCCCTTATCAAACAATATTGATAGTTTTATAGCATTAATTCTAGGAATTGGAACAGCAACTCTAATAAAATGCCTATTCCAACATTGATCATATTTTTTCTTATCCTTAGGACTCAAATACCTATAAAATTTAAATCTTCGAATATGAAGAATGATTGTATATAGTAATTTGCTATTTTCATATTCCTTTAGATCAAACATCAACTTATCTTTTGCTGTAACATCTGAAGCATTGACAAAGTCATCTACTGTTAACTGACCTTGAGACTGATACTTTAGCTCTAAATCAATAAGATTAATTATAGATTCTAGAGGTAGATAACCATCAACAAATGAATTAAATAATTTTTTTTCTGAAAGATAATATGGTTCATATGAAACTTTTTCAGTTCTAACCCCTGGAAAGATTCCAGATCTTGAAATAGCAATAATATTAATTTTGTTAACGTTATATTTACTCCAATTAGGGAGATAATCTATAGGAATACCTTTATTATAAACAAATTTACCATGTTGACAGATA
The DNA here is from genome assembly GCF_012222965.1 of Allofrancisella inopinata. Classification (NCBI taxonomy): domain Bacteria; kingdom Pseudomonadati; phylum Pseudomonadota; class Gammaproteobacteria; order Thiotrichales; family Francisellaceae; genus Allofrancisella; species Allofrancisella inopinata. The sequence goes on from NZ_CP038241.1 coordinate 954,022, forward strand.
TTTAAAATCGAATCCACTCCAGAAGGACCCATACCCTCAATATATATAGTGATATCTTTGCTTTTATTTTCTCTCTGTAAATTTATTATTCTATTAGTAACTACTTCAGGCGGATAGGGCGTATTAATAATATTATCTATTCCTTCTAATATATTTTTATTCCAATGCCCTGTAACTAATAATACTTTATCAATATCATCTAGTAATTGCTTAGAATTATTCTTTTTAACTATATAAGAAATGTTGACTTTATTGTAAATATTTAAATCCATATCTACAACATTACAATAACTATAGACTTTAACACTCACCCCATTGTCTTTTGCCATATCAATAGCTTCTTTAAATCTATGTATAAGATAAATACCAAAAAACTCTCTAGGATAGAAAGCTTTGGGATTAAATATATAATCTTTATTTTTAGTGATTGAATAGCAACCTTCAACCAGTTCAATATATTCACTTAATATAAAATCTTTCTTTTTTATCTATGACTAAAAAATCTATACTAGTCTTATAGAGTAAGGCCGCTAGCCCTAAATTACTTGGGCCAATTCTAAGTAACATATAATCATAAACTTTATTACTCATTCTAAAATCTTAAATAAAATTACCTGCTTTATCTAAAACCCTATATTTATTTAAACATAATTTAAAACAAAAATATACATTACCTTTCTAGTGATATAGTAAATATAAATATCCTTAAATCGTTAAAAAATATTGAATTCATGATGCCAATAATAAATAATAGAAACGCTAGATTGTATTCTCAAAGTAAAATACTTGACCAGAACGACCTTTTTATAGGATAATCAATTCGCTAAACCCTTGTTAGTTACTGTTATCTTTCAATTTATAAATAACAACCGTTTAGCTCTTTTTAAATAAAACAATAAATTTTGAGTATAAAATCTAGGAATTAAAAATGCAATATATCATTGGTATAGGTGCTAATGTTGGTTTTACATTAGAAAATATTAATAAAGCTATACAGGCTATAGCTTCCACTGAGAATGTAAAATTACTAACAAAAGCAAGCCTTTACAGTAGCAAAGCTTTATTAAAAGAAAATGCTCCTAAAGACTGGGATATCGTATATTTAAATACTGCTATAAAAATAGAAAGTTCACTAAAGCCACTAGAGCTATTAGAGACCCTTAAAGATATTGAAAAAAATATTGGACGAGATTTAAACGCTCCAGTATGGTCACCTAGAGTTATCGACTTAGATATCCTTGCAGCAGAAGATTTAATCTTAGACACTGAACAGCTCATAATACCCCACAAAGAACTTTTAAATAGAAACTTTGCTTTAGCTCCATTATTAGAACTCAATAAAAATTGGCATCATCCTAGACATATAGATATTGACCTAAATATTCGATTAAAGGAGCTAAAAAATATTGATATATTAAATCAAAGGTTATCTAACACTATGCGTATGGGTATAGTTAACTTGTCAGAGCAATCTTTTTCTGATGGATTTCTAACTGATAATGAACGTAGAAATAACTTAGAACAACTTATAGAAGATGGTGCGGAAATTATAGATATCGGTGCTGAATCAACAAGACCTGATGCTAAACCTATATCTGTAAATGAAGAAATAACCAAATTAGATAGTTTTTTAGACTACCTAGAATCTCAGTTACACACTTTAAAATACCGTCCTTTAATTAGTGTAGACACACGTAAAGTAGAAGTTATGCAAGAAATTTTAGCAAAACACCATGATATTATCTGGATGATAAATGATGTTGAGTGTAATGATATTCAACAGAAATCTAAGCTACTTGCTAAATATGACAAAAAATATGTTATAACTCACAATCTAGGTATTATATATAGAAACCGGTATCTAGAAAAAAAAGACTCTATAGAAGAGATTTATAACTATATACAAGGAAAAAAGAATATTTTAGTAAGTGAAGGCTTAAGTAAAGATAACATTTACTTTGATATTGGTTTTGGCTTTAGTAAAAATCCTGAAACTGCTAGATACCTGCTTGAGAATATAAACGTTATAAGAGATAAATTAAACCTCAAAACTTTGGTTGGACATTCACGTAAGCCTTCTGTTTTAGGTTTAAATAAAAATACTAGCATTAACGAATTGGATCTAGCAACAAAGGAATTATCCCAAAAACTAGAACAACAAAACATTGAAATTATCAGAGTACATAAAGTTTAAAAGGAAAATCTTAAATGCCATATCATCCTATGTTGGAGAAAATACTAGATACTCCAGAAATTAGAGAGTTAAAAAAACAAGACTTACGCATTCAGCGTAAAATTTTTAATGAAAATGTAATTCAACTTATCAACCAAATTCCTAAGCCAAATATAGTTGAAAAAGATATTAAATTAGGTAATCAAACTATTTTAAGGCATTATCAACCTAAAATGGACAGTGATAAAGCCGTATTATTTATCCATGGTGGTGGCTGGTGTTTAGGCTCCATTGATACATATGATAATGTTTGTAGGTATTTGTGTGATAATGGTGATTTTCATGTATTTTCTTTAGAGTATGGATTAGCTCCAGAAGAAAAATATCCTAAAGCTGTTGAACACTCCCTGTACGCATATGATTGGTTATATGAAAATGCTACGCAATTTGCTATAGATCCTAAAAATATTTTTGTAATGGGAGATAGTGCTGGCGGTAATCTTTCTACTATCATTTGTCATGAGCGTCAAGAAAATATGCCTAAAGCTCAAATTTTAGCTTATCCAGCTGTAGATATGTATACTAAATATAAAAGTATCAAAAAGTTTAATGCTCACAAATACCACCTAACTAGTCAGTGGTGTGAGATGTTTCTAATAGCTTATATTGATGATATTAGTAAAAATTTCCATAAATTAAAAGACCCGCAACTTTCACCTATATTCTATGAAAATACTAAACAGCCTGATACTTTAATAATAGCCGCAACTCACGATATACTTGTAGATAGTATATATGCTTATGAAGCAAAACTTAAAGCTCAAGAAGTTTTAGTTGAAACTCACTATGATGAAGAAATGTTTCACGGTTTTATAAGCACCGTTGGCATTAGCCCATTAAATAACGCTAAAATCGCTTTAGACAAAGCGATAAAGTTTATTCAAACTAGATAAAAATGACTATGACAAGTTTTTAGATAAATAGCCTAATTTTCTTGAAAAAAAGTTTTCGCTAAAGCTATTGTTTTTTCTATATCTTGATCACTATGAGCTATAGATACAAAACCAGCTTCGTAAGCAGATGGCGCTAAATAAACGCCTTTTTCCAACATATATGCGAAAAACTTATTAAACATATTTAGATTTGTTTTACCTAAATCTTTAAATGTTTGAATTTGTACTTTTTCGTGGCAGAAAAATAAACCAAACATACCACCTACGCTTTTAGCATGAAAAGCAAAATCATAATTCTCTGCTGCAGTATTTAAACCATCTACAAGTTTAGCAGTTTTGACACTTAATTCCTCGTAAAATCCTTCTTTGCTAACTTTCTCAAGAGTCGTTAAGCCTGCTATCATCGCTATAGGGTTTCCAGAAAGTGTACCTGCTTGATAAACTGGACCAGCTGGAGATACCATTTGCATAATATCCTTAGCTCCACCAAAAGCACCTACTGGCATACCTCCACCTATTACTTTACCTAAAGTTGTCAGATCCGGCTTAACGTTAAATACTTGTTGTGCTCCACCTAGTGCTACTCTAAATCCAGTCATTACTTCATCAAAAATTAGTAAACTTTGATTTTCATCACATAATATTCTTAGGCTATGTAAAAAATCATTTTGTGGCAAAATCATATTCATATTACCTGCTACAGGTTCTACTATGATACATGCTATTTCGTTTTTATATTTTTCAAATAAAGATTTTACTGATTCAACATCATTAAAATCAGCTATTAAAGTGTCTTTAACAACATCCTCTGGTACGCCAGGAGAATTCGGTTGTCCTAATGATAAAGCACCTGAACCAGCTGCTACTAGAAATTCATCAGCATGCCCATGATAACAACCTTCAAATTTAATAATCTTATTTTTACCTGTATATGCTCTAGCTAACCTAATAGCACTCATAGTAGCTTCTGTACCAGAGTTTACAAACCTAACTTGTTCAATATTTGGCATTAATTGGATAATTTTTTTAGCTAATTCAACTTCTAGCTTACAAGGAGCCCCATAGCTTAAACCGTTATCTAGTTGGCATTTGATAGCTTCTAAAACATCATCATCACCATGGCCTAAAATCATTGGTCCCCAAGAGCCTATATAATCTATATATTTATTCCAGTCAACGTCATAGATATAAGCTCCTTTAGCAGATTTTATAAACCTTGGAAAATCTTGTTTAACACTTTTAAAAGCCCTAACTGGTGAGTTTACTCCACCAGGTATATATTGCTTAGCTTCTTCAAAAAGATTAACTGAGCTGGTGTTATTATCCATCTAATTGCTCCTGCCTGATTTTATGTATTTTATGTTCTACTGCTTGCATCAGTAAGCTTGCAGCATTAATTTTAGTAGCTTTATAAATTTCTTGTATACCTGTAGGACTAGTGATATTTATCTCCGTTAATTTATCACCTATTACATCAATACCTGCAAACATTACTCCATGTTTTTTAAGTTTCTTAGCAACTTTTTTTGCTATTGTATAATCATTATCTTCCAGTGGTCTAACTTCTGCTGTTGCTCCAGCTGCTAGATTACCACGATTGTCTTTGTCACTAGGTATACGTGCAAGCAAATATTTGATAGGCTCACCATTAACTATAAGTATTCTTTTATCACCCTTAGATATAGCTTGTTGGTAATCTTGCACCATTATGTACTTAGTCTGGTGATGTGTTAGTGTCTCTAAAATTACATTTTTATTTTTATCACCCTCTTTTATCCTAAATATAGAACTTCCCCCCATACCATCTAAAGGCTTAACTATAATATCTTTATGCTCATCATAGAATTTATTTATTTGCTCATAACTTCTAGTAATAAGCGTATTGGGAGAATATTTAGGGTAATTTGAAATTGCTACTTTTTCATTAAAATCTCTTAGAGCCTGAGGATTGTTTACTATTAAAACATCAGCTTTTTTAGCTAAATCTAACATATAAGTTACATAAATATATTCCATATCAAATGGTGGATCTTTACGCATAAAGATGCAATCTAGGTCCAATAATGAAAAGTTCCTATGCTGTGAAATAATTTCATACCAAAGACTTTTATCCTTATGAATTTTTACCTCAAGGGCATCTCCTTTTGGTTTGCCATTGTCTATATACAAATCATTTAAGTAAAATGTATAGATATCCCAATCTTTATCTTGAGCTGCTAACAACATCATAAAAGTACTATCTTTAGAGATGTTAAAAGAGTTTAGGTTATCTATTATAAAGCCTATTTTCATTATGTTTATCCTATTCTATACCCAATATATTTAGTTAAATCATTGCCATTTAAAATATCTGCTATTTGAAGCATTTTTTTATTTGGAAATTGTAACTGTTTAAATCTAATAACTTTATCTAAAGTAGCAATATCTATGCCTATTTTTGAAACGTCTACTATAGTTCCAGACGCTTGTTGTGAATTTTGTTCTAAAATTTCAAATTGCCCTACTTTTATAGTTTGATTTTCAAGAATAAAAAAAGCTGATGGCCAAGGAGTAAAGGCTCTAATATGACAGCTAATTTGTTCTGCTGTATTACTAAAATTTATTAAACCTTCTTGTTTTGTTATCTTATGAGCATAAGTGGGTGTACCGATTTGAGGCTTAGCTTGTACATTATCAATATTTTCTAAAGTTTCTAGTAGAGGTTTAATTGCTAGCTTAGCAAAACTATCATGTAAACTTGCTGATGTATCTGTGTCTTTTATATCTATTTCTAAAGTATTAAGGATATCACCAGTATCAAGCCCTTCATCCATTTGCATTATACAGATACCTGTTTTTTTATCACCAGCTTGGATTGCTCTTTGAATTGGGGCAGCTCCTCGCCATTTAGGTAGCAAAGATACATGAATATTCAAACAACCATGCTTGGGAATTTCCAAAAACTCTTTTGGTACGATTATACCGTAAGCTATAACGACGATAACATCTGGTTTTAGTTCTTTTAATTGCTCTAAAACTTCTGGATCTTTTTTAAAAGATTGTGGTTGAAGTATCAAAGTGTTATTAGCTAAAGCAACTTCTTTAACAGCAGAATATTGGACTTTCTTACCTCTACCTTTTGCTCTATCTGGTTGCGTTAATACTGCCTTGATATTTTGACCACTTGCATATAAATCTTTTAAAACGTAAGCTGAAATCTCTGGCGTTCCTGCAAAGACAACATCTAACTTTTTCATTTATCAATTCCTAAAAGCATACGCCTGTAAAGAAACGTTGCTTAATTCATCTAGCTGGCCTTCTGGATACAAACAAATATATTTAATCTCATCTGCGCCATTTTCGGCAGCTAATTCTACAGCTTTTTTTAAGTTTCTATCACATAGTTTCGTAAAATCATCCCGATTAGTCGTATGAGTAGATACCCTAATTAGACCAACTGCACCTTCTGCTTCATTTTGGTAACGTAGGTTATAGATTTTTACACTATCAGGAGCAACTTTGGGTAGTTTAACACTATATTCTGGTAAAAAAACACCTTTGGTTTCATAGTCATTGTTAGAGGTAAAAAAATAAATACACGTAACAAATACTGCTATTATTACGACTATATACATAACATTTTGATTAAATCTACTCATACCTAAAAACTATCTTTTAAAATTTTATTAGATTTTAACATATGTTACACTAGGTAGAAGTTTTTTTAAAAATTATACTTTGTTTAAAAAAAAAAATCTACATCGCTACTATTTTCATAATAAAACTAAAACTTAAAAAATATTACAATAAGTATTAGCGCTTGTATTTCTTCTTGACAGTATAAGTTTTTCAATTCTTTGTAATAGTGGGAGGTAGTCACCTATAGTAATTTTATTTTTATTTTTAAAATCATTCAATAATCCTATGAAACCTTCGAGGCAACCTTCTTTACTACAGGTTTGTACAATAAAGTTTGCTAACTGATCATTATTTATTTTAAAATATTCTAAAATAACTTCATCGTTATTATCACCTCTCATCAGTGCCATAAAAAGCCCAGGGGGCCCGTTTTTGTTTTTAGCAGCCAATAATTCTATTTTCTTATAAATGCTAATATCATTAATACTATTTATGGCGTTGATATAAGCTGTAACAGCTAATGTATGGCCCTCTAGTAAAGCCACGTAAAGTCCAGGGAACCCATCTTTGTTTTTAGCAGCCAACAACTCTTCTATTTTCTTATAAATGCTAATATCATTAATACTATTTATGGCGTTGATATAAGCTGTAACAGCTAATGTATGGCCCTCTAGTAAAGCCACGTAAAGTCCAGGGAACCCATCTTTGTTTTTAGCAGCCAACAACTCTATTTTCTTAGCAGTGTTAATACCACTAATACTATTTATAGCGTTAATATAAGCTATAACAGCTGATGTATGACCTTCTTGTAAAGCTACGTAAAGCCCAGGGGACTTATCTTTGTTTTTAGCAGCCAATAACTCTATTTTTTTAGCAGTGTTAATACCACTAATACCATTTATGGCGTTAGTATAAGCTGTAACAGCTAATGCATGACCTTCTTGTAAAGCCATAAAAAGTCCAGGGGTCCCATTTTTGTTTTTAGCAGCCAATAATTCTATTTTCTTATCAAGGCTAATACCATTTATAGAGTTAATATAAGCTGTAACAGCTGATGCATGACCATTTCCCAAGGCTAAATATAATAATCCAGCATTGTCACTTTTGGGGATTGGTAATAAATTTTTCCAATAATCTCTTTTAGGTTCGTCAAAACCCTCCTCTGGAACAACCAGGTTATCACCAGATTGTTCTACTCCAAATACTAAAATAGAAATTGCATACTCTTGATTAGCGTCTGAAATTGTTTCCCTAAATAAGGACTCTAATATATTACCTCCATTTTGCGAATGAACGTCAGAAAAGGCAAGCCGCTTATATCTGTCATGGTCAATTAAATGGTAACCCATTTCATTTGAACCGCCAATTGCAATAACATGACTAGCTCTGGAAAGTAAACATGCAGTAGGTTTTTCATTAATTAATAAATTTTTTATTAGATCCCATGTATTATTTTTAGTATAGAGACCTAAGTGTTTCTTTAGTAAATAAATAGAATTATCTTTCTGTCTTTCTTTTTCTTGCTCTCCAAATAAAGTTAAGTTAAAGTATGTTGTACTATTACTACGCTTTAGCACTTTATTTTCTTGTATACTTCCACGGTTACCTATGTTTGATATAGTACGACGAAGATTTGGCCTGTTTTCTTGCGAGTGTTTTGGTCGTTTAAACAACTCCCTACCACGATTATAGCCTTGGTGTGTAAATGGTTTATTATCTCCATCCCAGGTGTTAAAGTTTTTATTCCATACCGCCTCTTCTTCTGTACTAAGATTTTGTGGGCTTTCTAAGCCAAAATATATTGCTATCCCCTCAAGCCAAGGTTTTATGCTTAATAATTTATCTATTGCAATAAGGCTCTGTTGAGGTTGTAGTTTGTCTTTATTAGCTCTTCTGATTATCTCTGCTTTGTTAATATCACGAACTAATAGCTCGATGGCAAAAAACTCTTTTAACTTTTTTAATCCTTCTTTGCTAGGTATTATTAAAGGTGGTGAAATTGAATTAGTTTCATTTGCAATTTCAGCAGGCAATTTACCTGTTATAAGTTCAAGGGTACCTTCTTTATTATAGTGAAAACTATATTTTTTATTTGAGGGGTTTATATATATAGTATCTAAGTCATGATGTTCAGGCAGTGGATTCAGATTTATAACTTTATAATTTCTTAACTTATCTTCATATCCATTAATAAACCTTAACCTGTTAACATACGTATTAATATCGTTTCTAATAATAGCTTGTATTGCCATAAAAGCTACACCATAACACATTCCGTCTTCGTTGATAGTGTATCCAAGGCGCTTCATTAATGATAAAATATACATATTTTTAATTTTTATATAAAAGAAAAATAAATTAATAATTATACACAAACCAATAATAAATGAAACAAAATAGTAATTAAGGTTATTTTAATTATAAATTTTATTAATAACTGAAGTTACGGACTTTTAAATCTTAATAATTTTCAATATAGTAAAAGATATCATCAACTATTTATACCTTACCTGCCAACAATTGTGAATATTTTTATTAGATAAAAAATCCCTAGATAAACACTGTTTATCAATGTTTTCACAGTTATATTTGTTTAATATAGTTTCAGAAATTTTAAAACGTCTGTAGTTATTAGAAAAATATAAAACCCCATCTTTTTTCAAAGAATCCATCGCTAAATTTACTAGTAACTCATGATCTCTTTGAATATCAAGCACGTCATCCATACGCTTAGAATTAGAAAAAGTTGGTGGATCTAGAAATATGACGTCAAATTTTTGTGTATTTGACTTTAACCAACTAATACAGTCCGATTGAATAAAACTATGTTTTGAAACATCAAGATTATTTAGCTTAAAATTTTGCCTACCCCATTCTAGATAAGTATTTGACATATCAACGCTTGTGGTTTTAGCACCTAACAAAGCTGCATGAACACTGGCTGTACAAGTATAGCTAAAAAGGTTCAATAAACTTTTATTTTTAGCTTTTTTTGCAACTAATTGTCTAATTTTACGGTGATCTAAGAAAATACCTGTATCTAGATAATCATCGAAATTAACATAAAACTTTGCATCAAATTCTTTTATTATATGAAATTTATTTTTGCTATCTGATTTTTGGTATTGATCTTTACCTTTTTGGCGTTGACGTACTCTTGTGTAAATATTACTATATGGAATATTCAAAGTTTTATGTACCTGATAGATAGCTTGGTAAAACCTTTGCTTGGCAATACTAGGGTCTATAGTTGCATCTGCTTTATATTCTTGTAAAAAAACATTCTCACCATAGATATCAACAGCTACTGCAAATGTTGGTATATCAGCATCGTATAGACGATAACACTCTACTGCTGCTTGCTTTAACCAAGGTTTTAAATTTTTAAGGTTCTTTTGTAGCTTATTAGCAAAATCCATATGCTCATCAGATTTAGCTGCAGAAGCTTCAGCAAGGCGAATATTTTTTTCTAATTGAGATTCATGTTTAAATCTTGATTGCTCATTTATTTCAAACTGATATAGGATAGTTTCTATAGCACCGTTATAAAATTTATTGCGCTTAGTCGTGCGAAACTGTAACTCTTTTATAGAATCATAGAAATTAGTTAATATTGCAACTTTCCAATTTTGAAAATCAGCGTAAAGCCTTTCATCAAAGCCATTAAATGCATCTAATAAATCAGCTATTCTATCACCGAATAATCTCTCACCATATGGCGGGTTTGTAACTATTAAACCAGTATTTAGAAATACATTTTTAAGATCTCTAATATCTTGTTGTTTAATCGTGATAATATCACTCAATCCTGCTAAAGAAATATTTTTACTAGCTTTATCTAAAATACTATTATCGATATCATAGCCCTGGATAATGGCTTTTGAAATTTTTACACTTTCTTTAGCTTTAGTTAGTAAATCTTGCCATAGTTCTTGATTATGTAATCTTGAGTTAAAAACCTTGAAATCATCGTTTAGTATTGCTGGAGCAATATTTTTAGCCATTAATGCAGCTTCTATTAAAATTGTGCCAGAACCGCACATTGGGTCTACTAAAATTGGTGTATCTCTTTTTAACTCTTCTAGCCACCCTGCTTTTATAAGTATAGCTGCAGCTAGATTTTCTTTTAATGGTGCTTGACCTTGGTTTTGTCTATATGAACGCCTATGTAAACTTTCTAAATTAATACACAAATACACATTCACAAAATTTTTATGTAAATGTAGCTTAATAACATTATCCGGATTTTCCGTATCAACATCCGGGCGTTCTTTAAAATTATTTCTAAATTGGTCAACTATCGCGTCTTTTGTCTTTTGTGAGACAAACATAGTATTATTAAAATCATAATGATTTCCTGATACTATAATTTTAAAAGTTTTATCAACATCAAAATAGTCATTCCAGTTTATTGAAGATATAAAATCATATAGTTCTTGCTGAGTTTCAACCTTTTGGGTAGCTATTTTAAGCATCACTTGACTAGCTAAACGTGAATGAATACAAACTTTATATGCATCCTCTAGAGGGCCCTCAAATTCTACTCCGGCAAGTTTTTCTTGAGCTGATATTTTTAGGCCTACTAGTTCCTCTTTTAAAAGAATTTCTAAACCTTTAGCGCAACTGATAAAAAAAGTAAAATTTTGCATAAAAAATGTAAACTATGTTATATGGCTTAAATGATATAGTAATTAAAGTAAATGACAATGGATATAACAGAACTTTGCTAGTTATTTACTTAAGATAAAACTAAATACATAAACCACTCCCAACCCGAAGTTGAGAGTTGTCTAATATTTCCTAATTTGGAGCTGCGCAACCAGGGATATTATGATATATAGATGTGTTTGGAGATTCAGCTGCAATAGTGGTTGTACCATCTGAAACTGAAACATAATACTTAAATTTGTTTTGTGTTGTAGAGTTTGGACAATTTTTCCATACAGCTCCTGTTACAATTTGCTCAATTTGGTCTCTAGGAACCTCTGAAGTAACTTTATAGGTATAATTAGCACTAGAGTCTGGTCCTGAGACTTTTGTTACTGAGGTTGTGTTAATATTAGTTGGTGCTATACCTCCACATTGAGCCCAACTACTCTGGCCGATTCGATGGCAGTTAGAACCATTTGTTGTAGAGGTTATAGGAGAAGCTTGAACAATGTAGCTGCCTAATATCTCTTCCGGAGTGTTTTTAGTTGTAAAAACAGCTGCTACAGAGCAAGTCTGGCTTGGACGCTCATCTTGACAGTTTAAAAGAGTACCTGAAACTACAGTTGGGGTATCGACACTAATATTTGGTCTAGGAGGCGTTCCAGGAGTAGTCTGAGGATAACCTGACATATCATTTATAGTGACTGTGATTGGATTACTTATATTATTACTGGTAAGGGTACCATCTTGAGCTAAAAAATCGTCAAATGCAAACGTATATACCGTTGGGTATTGCTTGTCAGAAGTTACTGTCGCATTAGTACAAAGATCTCCAGAAGATTTATCATAACATAGCGAATGAATAACCTTTGAATATTGACTAAACCATGGACCTTTATCTGTTAAACTTCCATTTGCAGAATTATTTTTATATAAAATATCTTCATTACTATTTATGATATTTTTCAAAGAATCTTTATCTATAGCAATATTGTATATTTGACTATTTGAAACAGGAAGCAATCCTGCTGAAAAAAGAGCTGTCAATGATTCAGCTATAAGCCCTTTTGCTGGATGATTAGTTTGAATAGTAGCTACTGTTGTATACACTTTTGGTAATATGTTATTGTTATCAAAAGGCCATTGACCTGGACTAAAAAAATCAAATGAACTTACATAATCCATAGGTATATATTCCTTTTGTAAAATACTTTGGTTACCTGTCGGTGTTGTACATGTGCTTAGATCTGTAGTATCTGTACATACCTTCGGAATAAACTCCCAACAACTACTACTATTAGCATAAGCTCCATATATCGGCCTACCTTGTGAATCATACCCATTTATTTTTTGGCTACATTGGCTATTAGCTGATATTCCATTTGCAAAATAAACAACGTCTTTAAAAATAATTGTTTGAGGATAAGCTGGCTGGTTTAGCTGACTTACATCAAAAGCAAGCTGATGAGATGTATCTGTATAGTAACTTATTAGATTATTCAAATAAGAAGTCGAAGATATAGTTTGTAGTAAATAACTTGTACCAGTAGCTGGAGGATCATTTGCAATATTTTTTTGAGATCCTAAAGAATTTGTAGCTCCAGAAGAAGTAGCTATTCCGGAAGGACTGATAATACGTATTGGATTTAATCCAGAATCATTAAATACCAGAGAGCTCCAAGTAGTTTGGTTTTCTGAATAAACTCCTGTTGGCATTTCAGGTACTGCTTTATTCATAATCTGACTCCAACTCATTCCTAAAGGGTATCCAGATTCAGTCAGATCACTAACAACAATAGGAGAAGGATTTTGTATAGTAATTGGTATACCAAAAAAATCAACACTTGTAGGATCTATATATAGCACACCGTTCTGCCATGTTAGTTCAAATTTATCATAAACTACTTGAGACATATAATAATTACTATCTGAAGAGCTAGTGCTATAAAAAGGTATGGATGAAGCAACACCTCCTAAAGGATGTCCTATAGATACATATATTCGTCCGGATACAAATGGATCTGGAAGTTTTATTGTAAAGTCTCCAGCTGTTCCGATACTTTTACTATAGTCTTGCAAATATGCCTTACCTAGTAAAGGTCCTTTTGTCAAAGATCCATCATTATTTACTGTATAAATGTTTGCTCCATCTACAACCGTTATATAAGTATCATCGACCACATTAGCGTTATTAATAATTTTTAATGGATAATCTGCAGCTTCTAACGAGTTAAAACTCAATAGCCCCAAACTTAAGAGACATCCCTTTTTTAATATTTTCTTTTTCATAACGTTGTACTATTATTAATGTTGACTTTGATTTAATCATTATTTAATATCAGGTGTAATAAAAAATAGCAAGCTTTATCATGCTTAAACAAACCTGTATTTCTTTAATTGTCATATTCTTTGTTTCTTTTTTATCCAGTTGTTTAGAAAATAATAATAATGTTTCTCTACTTATGTATAATGATACAGCTGATACCCAACCGTATGTAGCTTATCCAGCCTATACTTGGATACCTGAAGGAGTAATCTATGCTCAGCCATCTTCTACTTTAACTCCAACAGCTATTAAATTTAGTCTATCCGGAGATGCTATCAACAATCCTTTATGTATAATCTCATTTACAAACGTTAATGGAGATTGGGAAATTTTACCTAATGATACAACAACAGGTACAACTTTCCTTTATAAAGAAGGTTTTGATAATGCCATTCTTAGCGTTAATTGTGGTCTTGCTGGATCTGGTATTTATACGTTTCATATGAATACTGAATTTACAATAGGTAAAGCCATATTCCATTCAAGCCAAGATTTCTTAATAAATTTTGTACTTAATAGCAAAAAAAACCTAACAATATCAACAACTCCCATAAGAAAGTAATATTCCTTAATGTTTTACTATCTTGGAAGGAAATTTATAACAACCAAAAGTTTTGCTAAAGTGAAATATCTAGCTAAAAAATCATATATAGTGCAACACCTTTAATCTTAAAACCACAATTTACCTAAAATAATAATATATTGTATAATTTTTATTAATATATTAAACCAAATAATATAAATATTAAAATAACAATAAACATTAAACTTGAGTTACAGAATTAGCCTTGTGATTGTGTATAGCCTACTAGACATAAAAGTAGTACTACATGCTTGTTTTATGTTTACTTAATTTTAATGTTAATAAGTTAAATATAATAAAGTGTATATAATAAGGAGTAAATAAGTTTATGACAGATATAGAAACAATTTGTTTAAAACCAAATAAACCTAACAGAAAACCTAGATATGATTCTTTTATTTCAGACCAAATCTCTTATACCATCGCCAGCCATAGAAGTAGTCCTTACTATGACCTCTGCTCAGATGCAAAATTTAAAGCTAAGGAAAGAATTAAAATTTTTAGCTTGTTAGAAAAAGTTTTCGGTAAAGAAATCCGCCGATTTTATGACTATGCAATAGTTGCCAGCATAGAAATAGAAATAAAAAGAGCTGTAGTTTTAAACGTACATGCTCTTCCTGATTCCCAGAGACAACCGATCGGCACTAAAATGTTACAAGTATTTGAAAATTATCTTATTAAACACGAAAATATTCAGGAACTTTACCTCCAATCAACAATTAATGAAGTTGAGTTTTACAAGAATCTTCACTTTGAGAAACTAAAATCCCGACAAAAAATTCCTACTCCATTAATCAAACATATCAGTTACGGAAATATGTGCTATAAGAAAAAACTACCACATAATGATGATTATAATTTAATAAGGAAAAAAGTAAAGTCATTAATCGAAGACACAGATGAATATGCTAATCACATTGTTCCAAATGACTCATATATTCCCCACGCTCGTAAGTTTATTACAAACAACGTAACTTTTATAAGTAAGGTTATAGATAAGTATAGCGGCAAGGTTAAAAATAGAATAATATCCTTAGGTATTGCAGGTAAAAAAATTAATCATCCAAACTTAGAAATTAATAATGCAATCTTACCTGACCGTCTTGCAAAAGTAATAAGAACACTTCTAAACGATACTAAGAAACTAAGTCTATTACCAAGTTCTTTTATAGAAGAATTTGCCAGGGAAATATCATCACAAACTAGAAGAAATAACGCTCAATCAATCAAGAAAACAAAATTCTTTACTTCGAGAGACCCGGAAGTTAAAAAATTGTACAACAACCCATATATAGAATTGCGGAAGATTTATTTTGCGAACTTAAGTTTGCAAGAAAAATTCTCTGGGGATTTCTAGCAACTATTTAGCATTCTTACTATTTCATCAGAAATTTTTACACCAGAGATATCACTATCTTCTAAAAGCAGATCTTTGATTCCATGGCTTAAAAATTTATCTTTTAAACCAAAGTTTCTAACTATTAGATTTTTATGCAAATCATTAGCAAAAATATATTCATTTACAGCCGAACCAGCTCCACCAGCAATAGAGTTTTCTTCCAAAGTTATAACTACTTGGTGAGACTTACAAATTTCAGTAATCACTCTTTCATCTAAAGGTTTAACAAAACGCATATCTACGATTGTAGCATCACATTTATTTGCTACTTCCATAGCTATCGGTAATAAAGTACCAAAATTCAAAATTGCTACTTTTGATCCTTGTTTTATAATTTTTGCTTTACCAATTTCTAAGTCTAGTTTTTCTGTGATTTCTGCTCCTATCCCAGTGCCTCTAGGGTAACGAACCATAGCAGGACCAGTATACTGATATCCAAGTTCTAACATATGGAAAGCTTCATTTTCATCACTTGGAGTCATAATTATATGATTCGGTATACAACGCATAAAACTAAGATCAAAACTACCATCATGTGTAGCGCCATCAGCTCCTACCAGTCCTGCTCTATCTACAGCATATAAGACATCTAGGTTTTGTAATGCCACATCATGAATAACTTGATCATATGCCCTTTGAAGAAAGGTTGAGTAAATAGCAACTACTGGCTTTAAACCTTGGCAAGCAAGACCACCAGCAAAAGTAACTGCATGTTGCTCAGCTATGGCAACATCAAAATATCTATCAGGATATTGCTGTGAAAATGCTATTAAGTCAGAACCCTCTTTCATAGCTGGAGTAATACCAACTAAACGATTATCTTTAGCAGCTTTTTGACATATCCAGGAACCAAAAATATTTGAAAAAGTTGGTTTTGGCACTTTAGTGATGCTATCACCTGTATGAAAACTTGGAGCAACGTGGTGAAACTTAATAGGGTCAAACTCTGCTTTTGTATATCCTTTGCCTTTTTTAGTTACAACATGTAGAAGTTTAGGTCCTTTATGGTTGTTTAAAATCTTTAAAGTCTTAATCAGCTCATGTACATCATGCCCATCTATCGGACCCACATAATAAAATCCTAAATCTTCAAAAAAATTCGCTGGTACAAACATTCCCTTAGTTTGAGTTTCTATCTTTTTAACTAACTCAAATACTGGTGGAATATTTTTTAAAACTTCTTTACCTTTCTCACGTATAGAGTTATAAAACCCTCCAGAAATTATCTTGCTAAAATGAGCAGATAAGCCTCCTACGTTATCAGATATCGACATCTCATTATCATTTAATACTACTAGAATATCTTCTTTAATTCCTCCAGCATGATTTAAAGCTTCAAAAGCCATACCTCCTGTTATAGCTCCATCACCGATTATTGCTACTGTTTTTGAAGGTTTGTTTTTAAGCCTATCAGCTATAGCCATACCAAGAGCTGCACTAATCGATGTACTTGAGTGCCCTACCCCAAAAGCATCATACTCACTCTCTGAACGCTTTGGAAAACCAGATATGCCACCATCTTTTTTGATAGTTACTAACTGATTTTTTCTACCTGTTAGAATCTTATGAATATAGGTCTGATGACCAACATCCCAAACTATGTTATCATGCGGTGCGTTATAAACATAATGCAAGGCAACTGTAAGCTCAGTAGCACCTAAACTACTAGCGAAATGTCCGCCACTTACATCTAATGTGTTAATAAGAAAACTTCTTAATTCTGACGATAAATCTTTAAGCTGATTTTCTGAAAGAAGTTTAAGATCAGCAGGAGTGTTTATCTTATCTAACAAATTGTATTTTGACATAACTTTAAAAATCTTTTGTTTAGTTAGAAAATATGTATTTAAATCCCGTTAACCTTTTAGAGTTAACGTTATTATTCCCACTCTATCGTTCCTGGTGGTTTACCTGTAACATCATATACTACGCGAGATACTTGCTTTACCTCATTTACTATTCTGTTAGAAACTAATGATAAAAAATCATATGGTAAGTTTGCCCATGTAGCAGTCATAAAATCAATACTTACAACAGCTCTTAGAGCTATAACATACTCATACCTTCGTTGGTCGCCAACCACACCAACTGATTTTACAGGTAAAAACACTCCAAAAGCTTGAGAAATATCATGATACAAACCATGATTGTATAATTCTGCTGTAAATATAGCATCTGCTTTTTGTAGAATCTCTACATATTCTTTTTTGACTTCACCTAATATACGCACTCCTAAACCAGGTCCAGGAAAAGGATGTCTGTATAACATATCATAAGGTAGCCCTAAACCTAACCCCAATTTACGAACTTCATCTTTAAATAGCTCTCTTAGCGGCTCTAAAAGTTTTAGCTTCATTTCTTTAGGCAATCCACCAACATTATGATGAGATTTAATAACATGAGCTTTAGATTTATTATTTCCAGCTGATTCGATAACATCACTATAAATTGTACCTTGTGCAAGCCATTTAGCATTTTCAATCTTTGCTGCTTCTTCATCAAAGATATCAATAAAAAGCTTACCTATAATTTTACGTTTTTGCTCAGGATCAGAAATCCCTTTAAGCTCATCTAAAAACCTATCCTTTGCATTAACACGGATAACGTTAATATCCATGTTATCAGCAAACACTTTCATTACCTGGTCGCCTTCATTAAGACGAAGTAACCCAGTATCTACAAATATACATGTAAGTTGATCACCAATAGCTTTATGTAATATCGCTGCAACTACAGATGAATCAACCCCTCCAGATAAACCTAATATTACCTTATCAGAACCTACTTTTTCTTTGATTTGTTCAATATCATTTTCAATAATGTTTTCGATGTTCCAAAGGGTGTCACATTTACAAATATTAACTACAAAATTTTCTATTATTTGTTTGCCACTTTCTGTGTGGGTAGTTTCAGGATGAAATTGCACCCCATAAAAAGGCTTTGATTTATGGGCAATAGCAGCTACAGGAGCATTAATAGATGAAGCAATAATCTCAAAATACTCACCTGTATTAGTAACTTTATCACTATGGCTCATCCAAACTAGTTGCTCATTATGTAAGTTAGAAAAAATATTATTATCAGAATTTAAAATATTTATAATGGCTTTCCCAAACTCGCTTTGATCAGCTCCTTTAACTTCACCACCATGTTGCATAACCATAGTTTGCATACCATAGCATATACCAAGGACAGGAACCCCTAACTCAAAAACCATATCCGAAGCTCTAGCATCAGAATCATATACTGATTCTGGCCCTCCAGATAAGATAATACCCTTAGCACCATACGATTTAATAAACTCAGCATCTATATCATAAGGGAAAATTTCACAAAAAACTCCTACTTCTCTAACTCTACGAGCTATAAGTTGCGTATATTGTGAACCAAAATCTAAAATAAGAATTTTATGTTTATGTATATCTGTCATTATATTATATGAAAAAGAAATGTTAATGCATATTCTAGCTTAAAAGAACCAAAATTGTAATTAGCTTTTGCCGATAAAAATGAGTGATTAATTACTTTGTAAATTTTCAATTTCAAACATAATACTTTTGATGTTTTTTTTAATAGAGTCAGATGATGCCTGAGTCATCACAAACATTTTTAAAAAGATAACGCCATCTATAGCTACCAATAAATTGTCGTAAGGAAAATCTATAATATTTAATTCGCGAAAATATGAAATTAGCCATAATATAACTATATACAAGCAAACAAACCAAGTTTGTTTTAATAACCGTAAGAAGTCATTTGGTATAAAAACTAACCAGTAAAATATGCATACTAAAACTATAAGTATTGCCAAATACATAAGATTAGAGGTACCTGACCAATAGATAAAGTAAGAGCATGATATGAAACCTAAATAACCAAATAGTTTGTAAAATGGCAGTTTAAACTTTCTTTCTAAGTCTGGGAAATTATCCCTAAAAATAATTAAAACCACTGGACCTGATAAACAGCTAAATAAAACTAATGATGATAAAAATGTAACTAATTGAGTCCAGGTTGGAAATTGAAATAAAAATACCAACCCTACAAAGAAATTAATCCAGATACAAAAAACAGGAACTGAACTTTTATTTAATTTAGTTAAAATAGACTCTTTGAAAAACTCTAAACCAAAAGCTTGAAGTATTCTTCCTGTTACAGCTGTAAATACATTAGCTGTTCCTAAAGGAGCTACCATAGCATCTATAAATAAAATAGTATATACAAAATGCAAACCAAACAAACTTAGAAGTCCTAATAAAGGAGCAACACTAGCATTGAAATTATCTACTTGCGCTGGTACACAAAATATGAACAATAAAGATAAAGACAAATACATTGTCAATCCAACAACTACAGGAGCAAATAAAGACAATGGAATTGCTAGCTTAGGGTTTCTAGCGGAATTTGCGATAATCAGACCGTTTTGAAATCCAGAAAAAGCAAAAGCAAGACCAGATCCTGTTACTGCTAAAAGTATATGCTCAAAGCTTACACTTATTTTAGCACTATTAGCATGATAGTTATCAAAAGATCCATATACAGCTAGCATGCCTACAGCTATTGCTATTGGCAAAAATATCTTCCACATACTTACTATAGAGTTAATTTTAGCAACATTTTTAAGCTGATAAGTATTAAGATACGTAACTCCTAACATAATAAAGAAAGCTATAACCACACCATAGTGTGATAAAAATATTCCACTAGAGTTACTATCAACTAAGTTAGGAAACCAAAAACCCAAATACTGAACAACAGATTGTGCTTCTAATGGCAAGTAAACAATATAACTAATCCAACCTAACACTACAAATAAAAAACCTAAAGCACGTGAATGTGTAATTCTTAAAAAACGCATAGCACCAGAAACAATCGGTAGCATCGAAGCAACTTCAGCAAAGCATAAAGCTACTAGTAAAGTTAAAAGAGCAGTTAAAAACCATGAAAGTATCACGCCTACTCCAGCAGTTTGATAACCATAATATGGAGAAAATAACCAGCCACTACCTATCATCCCACCAGTTGAAATAAAAACAATAGCTAAAGTTGAAAGTTTTTTCATGATGTTCTTTTTGACCTTTACGTTATAATCAATAATACTAAATAAAAAATATTAATGAAATATTTGCTAATAACAATACTTATTATATAGCTTTTTCTCTGAAATTTGCTCCTGATCCATAACTGAATTTACAATCTCCACTTAGCTTAACGTAGTATTGCTTATATCAAAAAGCCGATTTTTTGAATTGTAAACTTAGCTTTGTTATACTAATAAAACCTCTGATTAATATATAAAAGAGCTTAAACACTTTTAAGCTTATAAAAAAATCTATGAAATTTAAAATTTTTAATAAAATTTTTCAAGCAGGAGAGACGGCTACGCTTGCCATGCCATTACCAAGTCAATACTCATGTGCCCCCATGTATTTACCTATAAAAATACTAAATGGCTTATATCAAGGACCTTGTTTTTTAATATTTGGAATGGTCAATGGTGATGAATTTAACAGTATTGAAATAATAAATTCTCTGTTGGAAGATATTAATCCCAAGCAGTTAAATGGCACAATAATAGCTATACCTGTATTAAATATTTTTGGACTAGTGCATTCAACCAGACATAGCTTACCATTAGAACAAGCTTTTCCAGGTGATGAAAATGGCTCTTTCATGCAGCGTTATGCCTATAGGGTAACTCAAGAAATAGTCAAAAAAGCTGATTATTCAATACAACTAAAAACTGGTGCTTTAGATCATGAAATATTACCTCAAGTTTATTTTAATGCTAAAGATCAAGATTCTATAAAGATGGCTAGAGCATTTCAAGCTCCCGTTATAACTGCTGTAAATATGGATCAATCTAGCATCCGTCGAATTCATCAAGATTTAGAGATACCTTTTATATGTTATGAAGCTGGTGAAGCTAATAAATTTAATGAAGAAGCTATAAATGTAGGGGTTTCTGGCATTAAAAATGTCATGAGAAAACTGGATATTTTAAAAGATCAAGATTTTGTACAACAAATAAAACCTGTAGTATCTAATGATACTGAATGGACTATATCCGATAAACCTGGGATTCTAAGAACAGAAATAGGGCTTGGCACTAGAATAAAGGAAAATCAAAAAATTGGTAAACTGATAGATCCTTTTGGTAATGATGGAAGTGTATCACTTAAATCACCTATCGATGGAATAATTTTAGGTATCAATAACTACCCTCTAATAAAAGAAGGGGATTTAGTTTTTAAGGTAGCATCTTTTCAGGATGACGAGAAAGCTGAAGCAAAAATAGAAAATTGGGAAGAAATAGCAAAAGAAAATTTTAGTGATGAATAACAGGATCTCCTTGATTGCAATAATAGTTTGGTTAACTTGTGCTAGTTTTTTTATGTATGAGTTTTTACTTAGAACTATCCTCGGAACATTTGAACGTCAAATAATTACTGATTTAAATCTAAGCTTGTTTACCTTTAGTATCCTTAGTTCAACCGCATACCAAATAACATATGGGTTAATGCAAATTCCAGTCGGTGTAATTACTGATAAGTTAGGTTTAAAAAAAACTCTTAGCTTAGCTATTTTAATCTGTGTATTAGGTGTCGGGTTATTTAGTTTATGTAATAGTTTTACTGCAGCACTTATTTATAGAATGACAATAGGTTTTGGTGCTTCTTTTGGTTTTTTATGTCTACTAATAGCTGTTTATGATTGGCTACCACATAAGCATATTGGTTTATATATAGGATTATCACAATTCATAGGAGTAATGGGGCCAATGTTAGCTGCTGGGCCTTTGGATTCATTATCACAAGCTGGTGGTATAGGTTGGCGCTTTATATCTATAACACTAGCTACTATAGGACTAATATTAGCAGCTGTAACTATAATAGTAGTAAAAAATAATAATCAAGAATTAAACAAAGTTATTATATTAAGTAGCCCATCATCTATTGTTAGTGAAATAAAAGGCTTATTTTCTAATACACAAATATGGTTAATTGCTATCTTTTCTGCTACAACATATCTAGCTATAGAGTATTTATCTGAAAATACTACAAAAAGTTTCTTAGAGTTAAATGGCTATAGCTCACAATTAGGATCTTATTTAATTACAATAGCTTGGCTTGGCTATGGATTAGGTTGTCCAGGTTTAGGGTTTATATCAGATACCTTAAAACGAAGGAAACCTATAATGACCTTTGCTATTTGCTTAACATTTATTTCTTTAGTCACAATAATATTTTTTCCTATAAATAAACTTGTATTATATATATCGTTTATTTGTTTAGGGTTTGGTGCAAGTGGCCAAAGTATTGGATTTGCAATTATTGCTGAACAGTGTAAACCTAAACATAGAGCTACTGGATTAGGAGTAAATAATTTTCTAATAACACTGTCTGTAGCAATTGGTTCGCCGATTATTAGTAGTACATTAGGTATGCTCTCTAATGGAAATAAAGTATCGATATGTGATTACAAAATAAGTCTAAGCATTTTACTTATTTTTACAGCTATGGGTATAGTTATCAGTATATTTTTTATTAAAGAAACATTCTGTAGATCGACAAAAGAAGTGATTATGTTAGACTAAAAACTAAAAGGGTTTAGTTCTTAAGTAAATTTCTAACCTATTTAAAATATTCAAACCAGAAAATATTGTGATTAAGTGACTAGCTTAGGAAACAAGTTTATTTACTACGGAACTTAATACGTCCTTTTGTCAAATCATAAGGAGTTATTTCAACAACAACCTTATCACCCGTTAAGATACGAATATAATTTTTTCTCATTTTCCCAGAAATGTGAGCTGTTACAATGTGGCCATTTTCTAACTCAACTCTGAACATTGTGTTAGGAAGAGCTTCTAAAACCACCCCTTCCATTTCTATACAATCTTCTTTTGCCATAGTGGCTAATTCTCCTATATTATTATTTTTAAACTTATATAATTAAATATAAAACAGCTTTATATTCTAAAGCATTTCAATAAAAACACAATATTTCCAAAACAAACTTTTTTAGAAATGATATACTTTTCTCACTTAAAATGTTACTTAAAATTCTTTTATTTTGGAAAATAACCTTTTATTTGAAGTAATCATTTTTCTAGTAGCAGTGTTAGGTGGAACTGTAGGATCTGTTGTTGGATTAGGGGGAGCTTTAGTTATTACCCCTCTACTATCAACTGTTTTAGGAGTTCCTTTACACTATACTATTGGAGCATCTTTAGTTGCTGTAATATGTACATCTTCAGCAACTTCCATAGTATCTTTAAAATCCCACGGGTTCACAAAAGAAAAACTTGGTGTCTTCTTAGCATTAGCAGCAGGAATCGGAGGAACACTTGGAGCAAAGCTAGCAATATCTATAAAACCAGCTACTTTGTTCTTAATTTTTGGAGGAGTACTTGTGGTGATAGCATTTTTAAGTTTCTCGAAACGACAAACTTCTCAGCAGCAGTTTTCTTCAAAACTAGCAGAAAAACTACAACTTAATGATAAATTCATGGTTGATAATCAAGAAATACACTATAACGTTGATAAACCTGGCTTAGGTTTTTTAAGTATGCTAGGAGCTGGATTTATTGGTGGATTACTAGGCATAGGCGCTGGAGCGTTTAAAGTTATTGCTATGGATAAAATAATGAAAATTCCGTTTAAAGTAAGTGCTTCGACGAGTAATTTTATCATGGGAATAACTGCTTTTGCTGCTACTTCTACTTATTACTTTGCTGGCTATATTGACAGTGTGATTACTTTACCAGTTGCATTAGGAACTTTACTAGGAGCTACAATAGGTTCTAAAATTATGCCTTTTGTCTCAGTAAGAGTCTTAAGGTTAACATTTTTTATCATCATCTTAATAGCAGCTATCCAAATGATCAGTAAAGGGCTACTTTTATGACAAAAAGTCAAATTATATATAAAGTTTTAAAATCTAACTTAATCATTTCTATAGTAATCCTAATTATAGGTTTTTTCTATAGGAGCTATGAAGTCATTAATTGTAGTAGTCAATATATAATAAATTATCAAGAGACTGTAGCGATAAAAATTATAAATTTTGGGCTATTCTTAATAATTATTTTCCCAGTTTTGAGAATATTTTTAGAATTTTGTTTCTTTATAAAAGAAAAAAACTATACATACATTATAGTTTGTTTATTATTATTTGTTGTTATTGGCATAAGTATAATCTCTTAAGATAGTATATTTTCTCTAAAAATGTTAACATTTTCCTAACTAATAACTAATTCACCCCAAGGGTTGGAATACTTATAGACTTATGTTTACTAGTTTATCGGAAAAATTACAATCTTCTTTTAATAAATTAAAAGGACAGACTTCTCTTACAGAAGAGAATATTCAATCAGCTTTACGTGATATCAGGGTATCACTATTAGAAGCCGATGTAGCTTTACCTGTTGTAAAGAAATTTATTGAAAATATCAAAGAAAAAGCTATTGGTGAGACAGTTAAAAAAAGCCTTACACCAGATCAGACTTTTGTATCTTTTGTAAAAAAAGAGTTAGAAAAAGCTCTTGGTGAAGAAGCTGTACCTATAAATTTAAAAACTCAGCCACCTGCTATTATCTTAATGGCTGGTTTACAAGGTGCTGGTAAAACGACATCTACAGCAAAACTTGCTAAATATCTTAAAGAAAAGTATAAGAAAAAAGTAATGGTAGTAAGTGCAGACGTTTACCGCCCTGCTGCTATTGATCAACTAAGAACTTTAGCAAATAGCTTAGATATTGATTTTTTTGAATCTGATATTAACCAAAAGCCTGACTTTATAGTTACTCAAGCTATCAAAACAGCCAGAACTAAACTAGCTGATGTGCTCATAATAGATACTGCTGGTAGATTACATATAGATGAATCCATGATGGATGAAATCAAACAAATTCACAAAATTGCAAAACCAATAGAAACACTATTTACTGTAGATAGTATGACCGGTCAAGATGCTGCTGTAACTGCTAAAGCTTTTAATGACGCTCTTGAACTAACTGGTATAGTATTAACTAAAACTGATGGTGATGCTAGAGGCGGTGCGGCTCTATCGATTAGGGAAATAACTGGTAAGCCTATTAAATTCTTAGGTACTGGTGAAAAAACTGATGCTTTAGAACCTTTCCATCCAGATAGAGTAGCTTCTAAAATCCTCGGTATGGGTGATATGCTTAGCTTAATAGAAAGCATAGAGCAAAAAACAGAAAAAGATACTGCCGAAAAACTTACTAAAAAACTAAAAAGTGGTAAAAATTTTGATCTAGAAGATTTTAAGAACCAAATTCTACAAATGAAAAAAATGGGCGGTGTTGGCTCTATAATGTCAAATTTACCAAATATACCAAACATGCCTGGCAACGTTGGTGATGAAATGTTTAAAAAAATAGAGGCTATGATAGATTCAATGACACCACTTGAACGTAAAAAGCCAGAACTTATTAAACATAGCAGAAAACAAAGAATTATTAGAGGTTCTGGTACCACTGTTCAAGACCTTAATAAATTATTACAACAGCATACTCAAATGAAAAAAATGATGAAAAGTGTAGTTGGCAAAAAAGGTGGTATGGCAAATATAATGAAGCGTATGTCTGCTATGCAACGTGTGGGTGGTATGGCAAATCTACTAGGTAAAAAATAATAAGTATAGGAAATTATTTAATGATAGGTGATAAAAGATTTGATAAAGTTTCTAATATAAATATAGAAAAAGAAAAAGTGTTGATCCCTGCTGAAGTACTGATTCAAGAAATACCTCTTTTAAAAGGTTCGTATGAAACAGTTAAAAAATCCCGTAAAGAAGTAGCTAATGTAATTCATGGTAATGATGATAGAGTTGTTGTTGTTGTTGGACCTTGCTCTATACACGATCCTAAAGCTGCGCTTGAATATGCGACTAAGCTCAAAGAACAAGTCAAAAAATTTGAAAAAAATATCATTATTGTAATGAGAGTGTATTTTGAAAAACCACGTACAACTATTGGCTGGAAAGGACTTGTAAATGATCCTGACCTTGATAATTCATATCGTATAAATAAAGGGTTACAGATAGCACGTCAATTATTATCAGATATTACTAATATGGGTTTGCCATGTGCTACTGAATTTTTGGATGTAATAACACCCCAATATTTTGCTGAGTTAATTTCTTGGGGTGCTATTGGAGCTAGAACTGTAGAAAGCCAAATCCATAGAGAACTTGCATCAGGTTTATCTGCACCTATAGGCTTTAAAAATGCTACTAATGGTGATATTCAAGTAGCTGTAGACGCTATTAAGTCTGCTACTTACCCACACCATTTTCTAAGCACTACCAAATCAGGGTCAACGGCAATATTTGCAACAAAAGGTAATAAAAATGGCCATATAATCCTACGTGGTGGTGCATCTGGGCCTAATTTTAGCAAAGAACATGTTGATGAATGCATCGCAAAACTCAAAAAAGCAGGCTTAGATACTAAAGTAATGATTGATTGTAGTCACGGTAATAGTCAAAAAGATCACTCCAAACAAAAAACTGTGCTTACTGATATTTGCAAGCAAATAGCTCAAAGTGATGATGTGTTTGGTGTTATGATAGAAAGTAACCTTGTAGCAGGAAATCAAGACATTAATAAAAAACCACTTGAATATGGTAAAAGTGTTACAGATGCTTGTGTAAATTTTGATGAAACACTAGAAATGTTAGAAATGTTATCAAAAGCTGTACAACAAAGAAGAATTTCTCAAGAAAAAAAAGAAGTTAAAGAAGAGTCTCAATTTTCTTTGTTATAAAAAATTTCGTCATACCCGTATATTTTTAAAATATGCAAAACCTAAAGTTTATAAACTATTTTTAGGTACTTTTTTTCCTTATTAGTCTATAATTATCCTTGATTTTATAAAAATAGGTAAATTACATGCTTAAAAATTTGAGAAATATCGCTATCATTGCCCATGTAGACCATGGAAAAACAACTCTTGTTGATAAACTACTACAACAGTCAGGGACTTTAAAAAATCGTGGTCCAGAAGTTGAAAGAGTTATGGACTCCAATGATATCGAAAAAGAAAGAGGTATTACAATTTTAGCTAAAAATACAGCTCTTAATTATAAAGACTACCGTATCAACATTGTTGATACTCCAGGACACGCTGATTTTGGAGGCGAAGTTGAGCGTGTATTATCAATGGTGGATTCTGTACTTTTGTTAGTAGATGCTGTAGATGGTCCTATGCCACAAACACGGTTTGTAACTGAAAAAGCTTTTGCAAAAGGGTTAAAACCCATTGTAGTTATTAACAAGATTGACAGAGATGGTGCTCGTCCTGACTGGGTTGTTGATCAAGTATTTGATTTATTTGATAGACTTGGTGCTACTGATGACCAATTAGATTTTCCTATAATTTATGCTTCTGCCATAAATGGTTTTGCCACTGACGATCTAGAAAAACAAACTACTGATATGAGTGATCTTTTTAATGCTATTATTGATAAAGTTGAACCACCAAAAGTTGATGAAACTGGCCCTTTTCAGATGCAAATATCATCTTTAGATTATTCAAGCTTTTTAGGGACTATAGGTATTGGTCGTATTCAAAGAGGCTCTGTAAAAACTAACACTCCTGTAACTATAATCAACGCTGCTGGAGAAAAAAGAAATGGTAGAGTTTTACAAATATTAGGATATTTAGGATTAGACAGAAATGAAGTTCCTGAAGCTAGTGCGGGGGATATTGTATGTGTAACAGGTATGGATGGTTTAAAAATATCTGATACTCTATGTAACCCTGAGCACGTTGAAGCCCTGCCACCACTATCTGTGGATGAGCCAACAATTAGTATGACATTTCAAGTTAATAACTCCCCTTTTGCTGGCAAGGAAGGTAAATTTGTAACTTCCCGCCAAATTAAAGAAAGACTTGAGAAAGAATTGATTCATAACGTTGCTTTACGTGTTGAGCAGCTAGATGATCCTGATAAATTTAAAGTTTCTGGACGTGGTGAATTGCATTTATCTATTTTATTAGAAAATATGCGTCGTGAAGGCTTTGAAATAGCGGTATCTCGTCCACATGTGATTTTTAAAGAAGTTAATGGTGAAAAGCATGAACCATATGAGCATGCGATTATAAATATAGATGAAGAGCATCAAGGTACTGTCATGGAAAAAATGGGCTTACGTCAAGGTGAGCTTAAAAATATGGAACCAGATGGAAAAGGTCGTGTGAAACTTGAGTTTATAATACCTTCTAGAGGTTTGATAGGGTTCTATACAGAGTTTTTAACTATTACGTCTGGTTCAGGTATATTAAATAAAGTATTTGACCACTATGGACCAATGAAAAAGCAAGCTTTAGAAACTCGTCAAAATGGGACTTTAGTATCTATGTGTGCTGGTAAAGCTTTGGCTTTTGCTTTATTTAACCTGCAAGAACGTGGAAAAATGTTTATAGGGCATGGTACAGAGGTTTATGAGGGAATGATTATAGGTATTCATAGTAGAGATAATGATTTGGCTGTAAACCCTTGTAAAGGTAAACAGTTAACTAACGTACGTGCTTCTGGTAAAGATGACGCTGTTATTTTAGTTACACCTATAAAACTAACTTTAGAATATGCTTTAGAGTTTATCGAAGATGATGAGCTTGTAGAAATAACTCCACAATCAATCAGACTTAGAAAGAAACACCTTACAGAAAGCGATCGTAAAAAAGCCTCTAGAGGTATGCTATAATATGTAATATCTCTATTTTCCTTATCTAAATTTTATAAATGATATCTGAAAAAGGGTTATTCCTTGTAGAAGCACGTCGATTTCTTGAGCCATTATGGTTAAAAGCTCATGCAAGTTGGGGCAAAATTCCTTCTTGCTTATCTTCACATATGTGTAGATATAGCTGTATTTTTTTAAAGCAAATATTAGTAAATGACTTTGAAGAAAAATGGGAAATAAGTTCTGGACGCCCATTTAATGTTAAAGATAGATATGGTTATAAAGATAGTAACCATATTTGGCATGACCATTCGTGGTTACAAATGGATAATTTATGTATTGATATTACTGCGGACCAATTTGGAGGAAAACAAATATATTACGGAAAATTGCCTAAAAGTATCTATAAAGCTAATCTGACAGAGAAAGATACTAAAGCGAGTTTGGCTACATTAGAAAGCCGGGTCAAAGGTTGGATTAATGCCTGGTATAATAAATAAATTATTTTAGTTTCCTAGATTGTATTCTCAACGTTTATTTTGATACTTAAATGTAACTCATTTGTAATAAACTTATACTTAATCTTACACATTTCGTATAAGATTCAATGTCAGGTTAATGAAAAACAGATTGGTACCTCACAAAAGGTTATAAACTGGAGTTACGGACTTTTGGGAAAAAGTTAAAGCGAAAAAGTTTTCTATGTGTTAATTTATAATTACATCAACTATGTTATGTTCTAAAAATGAAACAACGTGAATTAGCCAATCTATATACTGAATATTTATTATGTCAAAACTCCCAAGCAAGTGCGACAATGTGTTCAAGTATGTTAGATGAACTAGTAAAGCATGATAGTTTTTCTCGGATGTTAAAAGTTGGTAGTTATGAAAGTAAATATGTCTGGTTAAAAGGTAAAAGTATTTTAAACGCCTACAAAGATAAGCCAAAGATATTATCTATAGACAATACAATAAGTCCTAAATCTGATAGTATGGTCAATGAGGTAGTAAACTGGTTTTATGATCATTCTGTAGGTAGAGCAGTTAAAGGCATCAATCTTATTAGTGCTTTAATCCACGTTGGAGATGCTAATATTCCTGTAGGCTTTGAAGTACAAACTAAGGAAAACTTTGTAGTAGAAAAAGATAAAGCAGGTATGGAGCGCTTAAAGCGTAAAGCACGCTACACAATTAATGAACTGGCAAGAAAACTGATATTGAAAATTATTAAGAATTTCTCTAGTTTTGATTATATAGTAGCTGATAGATATTTTGCTTCTAAAACTAATTTGAAATTCTTTAACAAACATAAACTCTCGTATGTAATAGGTATAGCAAATAATCGTTTAGTTGCTAAGAGTAAAGCTAATGCTCTTGCTGGTAACTACTGTAGGTTAGATGAATTAGGATTGCTAGAAAATGAGGCTATGAAAATTTATTTAAAAGATATAAAATATAGTCTTGTGGTTACTCGCCAAGTCTTCAAAAACGGGGACAATTCAACAGGTGAGATTTATTTAATTACTAATGATCTAAACCTAGAGAGTAACCACATAGAAGATATCTATCAAAAAAGATGGAATATAGAAGTTTATCATCGAAGTATAAAACAAAACGCTAGTCTTGCTAAATCACCTACATCTGTAATTACTACTCAGCTTAACCATATAGGTTTATCTATAGGTGCATTTATTGAACTTGAAAAACTAAAACTTGCTTCAAATAAAAATCACTATGCGTTGAAAAGGAAAATGTTAATCGCCGCCAATCAAGCGAGTCATAGGGAAATTATAAAAATGAAAAAAATACTCAAAATGACTGCTTAAATTTAAAAGTCCGTAACTCCAGTTATAAAATCCAAGTGGGTCTACTAGGGTTAGTATGCTACCTAAAGCTTTTTTTTAAAACTTCTAACCCAAAACCTTTGTGGTGATAAAGCTTCTAGTAATTTTTCAGAAACTATGTCTGGTTGATTTATAATTTGGCAGGTAATAATCTTTGCAGCTAATAAAGATGAACATAGACCTTTTGAACCAAACCCAGAAGATAAATATAAGCCATTTTCATATTCTACTTGTGGCATTTTTGACTTTGGATAACCTTTTGAGAGAGGTTTATAAAAATCTTGTTCAAATTTATCGAAATCTACAAGTCTGCCTACTAATGGTAAATGATCTGAAGTAACACATCTTGTTGCTACTCTTGAATCTACTATATTTATGTCGGCTTTGGATAAACCTGGCAGCATTTGTTTAATTTGAAATAAGTTATATTCATTATCAGAGTCTCTAATCTCCCCTGTTGTGTCATTATTTTCTCGAAAAGTTGCTCCTATAACTTGTAGATTATCTTTATAGTTTGGAATTATATACCCTTTACCGATAACAGTGTCTTTTATATCAAATGTTTTATTAATAACAGTTAGCTGCCCCTGGGAGGGGTAAACTGGAATTTTTTGAAGGTAGGAGATTTTTTTAAAAAGCTCATATCCTCCTGTAAAAATAACAATATCAAACCTTTCATTAAAATTGTCAAACTCAAGAAGCCAACCATTAGAATCTAATTTTTTAATATCTACTAGCTCAGTGTCTAAAATCAATTTAGCATTTGATAATTTTAACCACAATTGACAAATACTTTTAGGCACTAATGATAAGGCATTTGGGTAATAAACTGCTGCTGGTACATTAAGTTCTTTATTTAGAAGTTTGAAGGTTTGTTGCCTGTCCAATAAACTAGCTAAATCTTTTGGGATATCCCTAATTCTAAAAATTTTTGTATGCCTGCCCTGTTCTTTTTCATCATTTAAAATTTGTAACATGCCTTTATTACAAATTTCTAAATTGTCTTTATATTCATCTATAAAGCCTAATAAGAGTTTATAACCTAAAGTGTGAAATTGGTCTGAATAGTTATTATCAGAAGTCAAATATGGTGCTAAAATCCCAGCAAAGTTACCTGAAGCATCATCAGCTATTTGACAATTTTTATCAAAGATAGTTATATCAAAATCACCTATTTTACTAAGCTCGTACGCTACTGAGCACCCAGCAAGCCCTGCCCCAATAATAGCTATTTTTCTAGTGCCCATCTTGCTTCTCACAA
Source organism: Allofrancisella inopinata (assembly GCF_012222965.1). Classification (NCBI taxonomy): domain Bacteria; kingdom Pseudomonadati; phylum Pseudomonadota; class Gammaproteobacteria; order Thiotrichales; family Francisellaceae; genus Allofrancisella; species Allofrancisella inopinata. The sequence goes on from NZ_CP038241.1 coordinate 986,548, forward strand.
TTATATTTATCTAGATGCCATTTAGTGGGGTTATTTTGAATATATTCTCTGATTTTTAAAAGTGATTTTTCATCCCTAATTACATGATCATAGAATGAACGTTGCCATTGGAAGTTATTATCCCCTAGATTATTTCTGATGTTTTTTGTACACATCTCTTTATAAGATTTTATGATTTGAGATAAACCTATATTTCTATTTGTAGTGACAGCACATTGTGCTGTCATTGATAATGAATTACCTTTTGATAAGACAGAACACTGTTCTGTCTCTACATTATTATTTATAATTAAAATACCATGGATATGGTTTGGCATTATGACAAACTCATCTAAATAAGCTTTATTATAATGTTGCGGAATACTCTTCCAGCAATCATACACAATACTACCATAACTATTCAACACCATCTGACCATTATTAGATACACTACCAAAATAATTTACTCTATTTTTGGTGCAGATAGTTATAAAGTAGTAGCCATTTTGGGAATAATCATACCCTTTGATTCTAGTAGATTTTCTTTTAACAAAAGTTTGCATAAATCATGCACCGAAAAGCTTAATACCTTCTTTTTTGCGCTTTTGTTCAGCTCTTAGCATCCGAGCTTTTTTAGGGTCAATAGTCAATTCTCTATATATTTCTATCCTATCGTTATCATTTATAGGAGCATCTAAATCAATAATTTCTCCATATATACCTATTTTAAAATCTTCTATTTTTTCTAATTCAGGATACGTATGTAAAATTTTAGATTTCTGTATAGCTTGCCTAACACTAAGATTGCCTACAAACTCCACAAAAAATGACCTTTGCTCATTAAAAAGTGGATAAATAACCTCTACTTTCACTTACTTATAAACCTCTTCTGCACGCTTACAAAATGCATCTAGCATCTTATTTGCTAAACCGCGGAATACTGGACCAAGAGCTATTTCTACAAATTTATTTTCAAATGTAAATTCCATATCTAAAGAAACTTTACACGAATTTTCATCTTGTGGCTCAAAATTCCAGTCACCTGTTAAAGTTTTAAAAGGACCACTTATTAGGTTTAAATGAATACGTTGGTTTTTTACCATAGTATTATGAGTTGCTAGATCTAATTTTGCAAATCCAGACTTTATTTTCAAAGAAGCTTTTGCTTGTGTTTCAGTTTGTTCAAAGATTTCAACGTCATAGCACATTGGCAAAAATTGCGGATAGCTTTTGATATCATTCACCAAATCATACATTTGAGCAGCACTGTAGTTTACAACGGCAAATTTATTAACTTTATTCATTTATTTAATCTTTTACATTTTGCTGATAATATATAGCATTACATTGTATATCTTTTACAAAAAATAATAAAGTTATGAGTAAACATAAGGTTTCTCCAGCAACTATTGCTAAAAATAAAAAAGCCTTCCATGACTACACTATTCTAGAAAAATTTGAAGCTGGAATTGTACTTAAAGGTTGGGAAGTTAAAAGTATAAGAGCTGGTAAAGTACAGATGGTAGATAGTCATGTGCATGTAAAACATGGTGAAGCTTGGCTTTTTAATTGTTTAATCACTCCTTTACTATCAGCCTCAACACACATAGTAGCGGATGCTGCAGCAACACGTAAGCTTTTACTTAACCGTCGTGAGATAGACAAAATCATGAGTAGAATTGAGCAAAAAGGTTTTACTTGTGTGCCACTGGCGATGTATTGGAAAGGTCCTAGAGTAAAAGTAGAGATTGCCCTAGCCCAAGGTAAAAAAGTTCATGATAAGCGTCAAGCTCAAAAGGATAAAGATTGGGCACGTGAAAAAGATAGGCTATTTAAAAAGGTACACCGCTAAATGACAAAGACTGAAAAAAAATTACGTCATTATATTACTAAAGCTGTCGCTGATTTTGATCTTTTACAAAAAGGCGATAAAGTTATGCTTTGTCTGTCTGGAGGTAAAGATTCTTTTGGGCTTTTGAAAGTTTTACATGGATTAATTGAAGATAAAACCTATGATATAGATCTTCACGTGTATACACTAGATCAATCTCAGCCAGGGTGGGACGATAATCAACTTAGAAAATATCTTGATGATTTAGGTGTATCTTATGAAATCGAGACAAAAAACACTTACGGTGTAGTTGTTGATAAAGTACCAGAAGGTAAAACTTATTGTTCGCTCTGCTCTAGGTTGCGTCGTGGTAATATCTACAGATACGCAAAAGAGAATAAAATGGATAAAATAATTCTTGGACATCATCGTGATGATTTGATTGAGTCTTTGCTAATGTCTATCTTATATCAAGGGCAAATCAAATCTATGCCACCTAAATTTATTACTCAAGATGGTGAAAATACTGTTATTCGCCCAATGGTGTTAGTTCAAGAACGCGATCTTATAGAATTTGCAAAAGAAGAAAACTTCCCAATAATTCCATGTAACCTTTGTGGTTCGCAAGAAAATCTAAAGAGAAAGAAAGTCAAAAAACTTATCCAAGACTTAGCACATGAAAATCCTAAAGTACCAAGTAACATTTTAAATTCTCTTTCAAATGTATTACCAAGTCATTTGATGGATAAAGATTTATTAAGTAAATGAAAGTAATAATAAAAAATCACCTTTCCAACTTAATTCCTTTTGTTTCTGGCATTTTGTAGATGATAACCACAATAATGATTGATGCGATAATTGCATAAACACTTGGAGCAATATTGCCAAAATATAGCACTAGAAGTCCCGAAACTAAAGGCACTGTCCCTCCTAATAAAGCATTACTGGTATTATAGCCTGTAGCTACACCACTAAATCTAAGGTGGGTTGGAAATAACTCATTAATAGTTACAACAAAAGTAGCTGTAGCTGCTGAGATAAACAACATTAGTAATATCATAAATATAGCAACTAAAAACTGTGAAGAGCTTCCCAAATTTATTATCAAAAAGCTAGGATACATTAAAATGCCTATCATTGTACAAGAGACTAATAAAACTTTTTTACGTCCTAGAATGTCAGACACTTTACCCCATAATGGAGCTGTAAAAAAATACATAAAAGACGCTATCATAGTAACTAGCATTGCAGCATCGGTAGTATAATGTAGAGTAGACTCTAAAAACGATGGTATAAAAGCTGCTACCATATAATAAACAATACCCAAATACCCTGCTAATGCAAATACTATAGATATTTGGTACGGATACTCTTTAAGGGCTGATATAACAGGAGTATCTTCTAAGACATTATCTTCTTTAGCTTTTAAATACTCTGGTGATTCATCCTGAAAAAACTGCATTATAAGAACTATAACAGCCAAGATCATTCCTATAACAAAGCATAACCTCCAGCCAAAAGTATGCATTTGGTGCTCTGAAAACATCTTTGAAAATAAAAATACGATCAAAGTTCCTAAAAATACTCCAAATCCAGAAAAGAACGTTCCAAATGCTGTAATAAATCCTCTTTTATTATCTGGTGCTTGTTCGCTAAGTATTGCTAAAACACCATTATACTCACCACCAATAGAAAAACCTTGTATCATCCTAGCTAGAATTATAAATACTACTGAAATAATACCTATGCTTTCATAGCCTGGTGTAAATGCTATCACAGCAGTTGAAAGAAGCATCAAACTAACTGTAACAATTAAAACATATTTACGCCCCTTTTTATCTCCTAAATTACCAAAAAATATACCTCCTATTGGTCTCATTAAATATCCTGCAGCAAACATACCAAACGTTTTAATAATTGCTACAGTAGGGTCATTATTTGGGAAAAAAGTTGCTGAAATGAACACAGTCACATACGCAAATAGAGCAAAGTCAAAATATTCAACTGTAGTTGCAAAGCCCGCACATGCTATATTTTTTAAAGATATTTTTTTTTGCATTTGGTTAAAAAATTAAATTTATTTTGCTTATATTATAAAATAGTAATTTAATTTGCAAAAAAAACCTATTTAATTTCTCAAGGACCTTCTATATTATTTCTATGTTTCAAGTCACTAAAGAGAAGAAATATGTCAGAAATTAAAAATAAATTTTTCTTGATTATAATATTTACATTACTTCCTATATTCTTATTTGCTAACCATACTATTAACCTTGATATACTTGAAAACCAGCAAAATGCTATTGCTAATATCCAATATGATACAAATATATCAAGCAACGATAAAGGAAGTCCGGCTATAACCCAAAGAGGAAACTACGAGCAAGCAATGCTTTCTTTGGAACAGGTAATCAATAAAGCTAAGAGTAACCCATACTTATATAACCAATTTGTTATATCATTAGGATTATTACAAGTTTCAAATAACCATGTAGAAGAAGCTCAACAAACTTTTAAAGCACTTGGCAATATAGACTCCTTTAATAATCCTATGTTACAGGTCTATTTAGCAGCTTATTCATTGATATGGACGCCACAAGATTTTTCTAAAAATATAGCTACTATAAAACAATCAAAGTGGCCAGAAATGACTCATTATATTTCTGCAATCAATCTAGCGAAAAGCAACTTTGATCTAAAAGTAAATACCAAATTGGATCAACTAACAGATTTAAAAGATAATAATTTAGCTATAGTTGTTCTTGGTTATGGTTTAAATGACGACGGCAGTATAAAAGATACCTTAGCTGATAGACTCAAAGTTGCTCTTGTAGCTTATCATAAGTATCCAAATGCTATGATTATAGTAAGTGGTGGAGCTGCATGTGGTGGAGTTACAGAATCTTATCAAATGAAACAATGGCTAATAAAACATAAGATTTCAACTGATAAAATAATTTTAGAAGATCAATCTATTAGTACAGTTACAAATGCTATTAATACTATTGGTCTTATCAAAAGACTAAACAGACCTATTCAGGATATTCTACTAGTTACTTCTGATCCTCATATTCGTAGAGCTAATTATATATTTGAGCAAGAAATAGCTAATAATAAAATGTCTTTGAAAATTTATAATCTTGCATCTATAACTAAAAATTATGCTTCAGATAAACCAGCAAATATGCAAGAAAAAATTCTAATTATCAAAGATACTCTACGGACTGCTGGACTATGGCAAATGCCTGGAATGGTATTCTGACTAAACCATTTAAAACCACAAGTGTCATTTAATATGTTAGAATAATAAACATTAATAATAATTTTTATTGGTTTTATGAAAATAACGAGCTTTAACGCTAATGGAATTCGTGCTGCAACTAAAAAAGGCTTTTGGGGCTGGTTTAAAACCCAAAATATAGATTTTTTATGTATCCAAGAAACGAAAGCTCAATTTCATCAATTAGAATCTGACCCTACATACTTTCCGGAAGGGTATTTTTACGATTATAAAGATGCTATAAAAAAAGGCTATAGTGGTGTAGCTATTTATGCTAAAAAGAAACCTATACGAGTAATTAAAGAAATCGGCATTGATTGGGCAGATGAGGAAGGAAGATACATCCAGTTTGACTATGAAAATTTTAGTATCGCAAGCTTATATCTACCATCTGGCTCTAGTGGTGATGTGCGCCAAGGATATAAAATGCAATTTTTAGAAAAATACACACAAGTATTAAAACAGCAGATACAATCTGGAAGGGATTTTATAGTTTGTGGTGACTTTAATATAGTGCATAAAGAAATAGATATAAAAAACTGGAAATCTAACTATGGTAAAACTTCAGGAGTATTACCAGAAGAACAAGCATGGTTAGATCATATCTTTTATGATTTAGGTTGGGTAGATACTTTTAGGGTAATTAATCAAGAGCCGCTACAATATACTTGGTGGTCAAATCGTGGGCAAGCTAGAGCAAAAAATGTCGGTTGGAGAATTGATTACCATATTTCAACACCTGCTTTAAAAGATAAAGTAATACCTCAATCAGATTATATCTACAAAGAAAATTGGTTTTCTGATCATGCTCCAATCAGTATTTGTTATGATTATGAGGTTTTATAGAGGTTTCCGCTTCTGCAGAAATTTCAATAGAGTTAAAAATGGAAAAGATGAGTAAGCAAAAAGATTTAATAATCTATCAACTAGAAAATGGGGCTTTAGAGTTAAAAGCAGATTTTGAAACAGATACCATATGGGCTAGTCAAAAAGATATAGCTAATATTTTTAGTATAGATAGAACCGTTGTTAATAGACATATTAATAATATTTTTAAAGATGCTGAACTAGATGAAAGTCTGGTAAGTGCAAATTTTGCACATACCACTAAGCACGGAGCTTTAGACAATAAAACTCAAACAAGAGAGATAAAGTTTTATTCTTTAGATATTATCTTAGCTGTTGGTTATAGAACAAACTCCACAAACTCCTCTAAGGCAATACAATTTAGAAAATGGGCAACCCAAACTTTAAAACAACACATTATACAAGGATATACAGTTAATGAATCAAAAGTAGAAAATGATCCAAATTTTCTTATTGAAGTAATGTCAAAAATAAAAGTATTAGCGCAGAAACAAATCAATAATAACGATACGTTAGAACTAATAAAAACTTTTTCTTATACATGGTTTTCTCTACAAAGCTATGATGAACAAAAATTCCCCAAAACAAATACAACTAACGATATTAGCATATCAGTAGACAATCTTTACAAAGATCTAGCACAATTAAAAATAGACTTAATTACCAAAAAAGAAGCTACTGCCCTTTTTGCTCAAGAAAAAACGAAAGCCAGTTTAGAAAGTATAGTTAATAATGTCTTTCAAAACGTGTTTGGACAAGAGCTTTATCCTAGTGTAGAAGAAAAATGTGCACATTTACTGTATTTTATAATTAAAAACCACCCTTTTAATGATGGAAATAAAAGAAGTGGAGCTTTTGCTTTTATTTGGCTTTTACAAAAATTTGAGTATAACCATAGAATAACACCAGAAACTTTGGCAACATTAACAATATTAATTGCAGAATCACAACCAAAAGATAAAGATAAAATGATTGGTATGATTTTGCTACTTTTAGCTGGACACACAGCCTATTTAAAATAAAATATTTAAATAACTAAGGAAATGAAAAAATGAAAAACAATCACTTTGACGTAATAAGTTTAGGCGGTGGCTCAGGTGGGATAGCTTCTGCTGTACAAGCTGCTAAATTTGGTAAAAAAGTTGCTATTATAGAGAAGCGTGAACTTGGTGGCACTTGTGTAAATAGAGGATGTGTACCTAAAAAAGCTATGTGGTATGGCGGCATGCTTGCTGAGCAATTAAAGCATGATGTTGCTGGCTATGGTTTTGATGTTGAAGTTAAAAGCTTCAATTGGGCTACTTTGAAAGAAAAAAGAGCTAAATATATCGGTAATATTCATGGCTTTTACGACAGACTTTTAGATAAATGGAATATCACCCATTTTAATAATTGGGGTAAATTTAAAGATAATAAAACAATCATCCTAGATGATGGTACGGAACTAACAGCTGATAATATCTTCATCTCACCAGGTGCTTATCCTATTGTACCTAAAAATATTCCGGGCTCTGAATTAGGTATTACTTCTGATGAGTTTTTTGAACTAGAAGATACTCCTAAAAAAGCTGTAATTGTTGGTGGAGGCTATATTGGAGTTGAAATTGCTGGAGTTCTAAATGCCCATGGAACAGATACAACGGTGATAGTACGCAGAGAGAAACCCTTAATGGATTTTGATGATGATATTAGTAATACTCTAGTTGAATGTATGGAAATGACTGGTTTAAAACTTATGAACCATACAAATATCACTAAAGTTGAAAAAACTGGTGATACCCTGAAAATAACTACAGATAAAAGTGGTATTTTAGAAAATGTTGATACTTTAATATGGGCGACAGGACGCGCGCCAAATACTCATAATATGGGCATTGAAAATACTAATATTAAAATTACAGATAAAGGCGTAATTCCAGCTAACCAATGGCAAGAAACAAACGTTAAAGGTGTCTACTCCTTAGGAGATGCTTCTGGTGGCGCTCAACTAACTCCTGTAGCAATTGCTTGCGGTCGTAGATTAGCACGTAGACTTTTTAACGGTGAAGAAGGACTTAAGCCTAAACTTGAGTATATACCTACGGTTATTTTCTCACACCCTGCTATTGGTACAGTTGGGTTATCTGAAAAAGATGCTAAAGAAAAATATGGTGAAAAAAATGTAAAAGTCTATAAGAGTCGTTTTACAGCTTTGTATTGTGCAATATCTGGTCATAGAATGCCTACAGTGATGAAACTAGTTGTAACAGGTGAAAATGAGAAAGTTGTTGGTTGCCATATGATTGGTTTAAATGTCGATGAAATGCTACAAGGGTTTGCAGTAGCTATCAACATGGGTGCTACTAAACGTGATTTTGATGATACTATAGCTATCCATCCTACTAGTTCCGAGGAGCTTGTAACTTTAGTTTAAGAAAGTTTGTTCTATGACAAAATAATGTCATTCTATCTCAAGGGTGCTTAAAGATCTCTAAGCCATTTTGGTGCCTGGTCTTTTTTACAAATTTCACCATACTCACAAATTGTTGCAACATCTATTGGATAAAATGTTATAGTTTTATTTAAATTGCATACTTCATACAAAACATTCTGGGAATTAAAAATAGTACCATCCGGTGAGCAAAAATCTTGTTGGAATAATCCCATTTTTTTTATAAGCCATGTGTGAGAAGCCCGTAATAGTTCAGACTTCAAATCTAGTTCAAGATTGATATGGGTAAGAACATTAATCGTAATTCCATGTACCTGTGGATAGTATGCTGCATAAGGTAAATAAAACGCAACATCATAACCAGTTCCTTTATATATTTTGTTCCATAAATCAACGTGTGACATATTATCTGAATGTTTCTTATAAAAAATAAACTTATTACAAATTAAGACTTTTACTGTGCCGCTCATACCGCCACACTTTCCTTTAAATTCCTCCGTAAATTCAGTAGATCTTAAGTCTTGGTACTTAGTTGTATATGGATCTTTGACTGTATAAGTTCCTACTTTAGATAAATGTCCATTCTGATCATAGTGATTCAAAGCCCCGCAATGGGTAACTATCCCTTTTTGTAGAGCATTTTCATTTTGATCTACCCCGTCAATTTGGGACAGTTTACCTTTTTATTTTCCATTATATATTCAAACTGATTTGGAGTCATATAATTTATTGTAGAATGTTTCCTTTTTGTATTATAGTAAGCCTCAATATACTCAAATATAGATAGCTTAGCTTCTTCTCTAGTTTTATAGTTTTCATCATGAACTAACTCAACTTTTAAAGTACCAAAGAAACTCTCACAAGCAGCATTATCATAACAACATCCTTTAGAACTCATACTTGATAATAGCCAGTTATTTTTAATAACATCCTGATACTGTTTACTACAATATTGTGACCCTTTGTCAGAATGTATAATAACACCACTAGGAAAATTTCTTCTAAATAATGCCATATTTAAAGCACTACAGATTAAGTCTGCTTTCATTCTAGAATCCATTGCCCAACCTAAAACTGCCCTTGAGAATAAATCTATAATCACAAAAAGATACAGCCATCCTTCTTGTGTAGGTATGTAAGTTATATCTGTAACCCACCTATGGTTCATAGACAACGCTGTGAAGTTCTGTTCTAATAAGTTCTCAGAAACATGTTTGTTATGGTTAGAGTCTGTCATTGCTTTATGTTTACGAGCAGCTTTTGCCTGCAAATCAAGTAATTTCATACGTTTAGATACTCTAGGTTGAGTAACTTTCCAACCCATATCTTTAAGTTGTTTGTATATCCTAACACTCCCATATCTAGATTTATGTTCGTTAAATATAGCAGTAATAGCATTATCTAGCTCAGCATCATTAGATTGTCTTTTACCTATAGGCTCATGTATCCATCTGTAATATGAGGATGTACTTACATTCAAATATTTACATAATGTTGTTACTGGCATGACTTTGCAATGCTCCTTAATAAAAGCGTACCTTACAGTCCTTGCTTTGCAAAGTACGCTGCTGCCTTTTTTAGTATTTCACGCTCTGTTTCTACTTGTTTAAGCTTTTTCTTTAAATCAGCATTTTCAGAAGATAATTGCTGATACTGCGTTTTATAATCTATCTTTATCTCTTTAGGAGGATTCGACATAGCTTTGGATATCCAGTTGCAAATGGTTTTATATTTAACTCCTAAATTATCTGCTATTTCTCGCCTATTTGTATCTGGTTGTAAACATAATTTAACAGCATTATCTTTAAATTCTTTTGTATATCTTTGATACTTCATCTTGTCTCCTTTTCTTAACACTTAAGTGTCCCAAATAGGAGGGTATGATCATTTTAATGGAGTAGTTATATTATGGGCCATACGCTAGTATCTAAAATCCCAGATTGGGCGTGTTGAAATCCAATACTGCCAAGTGCAAATTTTGTTAAAATAATTAACATAGCTAAAGAACCAGCTAATTTTAACACTTATTATGGAACTATCTCTATGAATCACACAATTAAATGGAAAGGCTCATAGCACTTTCTTTTCATAACTTTAATTTTATTATTTAGCCTTTCTACAAAAGCCGATGTTTTTCTTTTTTGAAATAGTTTAAAATCTCAGTAGGAAATTAACTCTCAAACTCATCTATAAACTTTTGAGCTGCATCTATTCTTTCCTTGCATAATTTATAACTTTTTGATGCTTGCTCAAGTATGGATGCTAATTCGTCAAGTAAGGCTGGACTATCTTGACTATCCTGTAATTTTTCATTTATTTGTTCTAATATTTCATAGTTCTTTGCAAATTTTTTACTCTGTGTTGCCATCTTTTTTTACCTCTACATTAACTTTGCCGTCATGGTAAATAACCTCAAAGCCTATTTGGCTTTGAGCTTGCTTTTTAGTTGTTATATATTTGCCATCTATAGCCTTTGTAAGGCTAAATCCTCGTTTTAACGTTGGCTGTATTGACAAGGATAATATTTGCTTATACAAATATTCACTAGATTTATTATAAAAACTTAAATTATGCTTGGAATTTTGTACAGACTGACTATAGTACTCATCTACTTTATAGCTACAGTATTTAATAGAATTTTTAGTACTTGAAACTAATGTTTTGTATTGAGTATCAAGTGACTGACTATATAGTTTAATCACTCCTTTCGACATAGCTAAAGTATTTTTATAGTTATGATGTACTATTTGTTCTATATGTTGTAAGTAATGATCTAGCTTGGACCTTAGATTAGCATATAAGGCGTCTAGTTCACTATTTTTTTGTTTTGCCAAGGTTCTTGTAATCCCGACTATAGAATCATAGTTGTATTTTGCTTGAGTTGCATTATCAAGTATAGATCTAGTAATAAAATTGATAACCTTTGATGGTGTATCAAACCTTTTAGTACAAATATCATCTAAAACTGTGCTATCTCGTTCGTGTCCTATACCGACCATTACAGGTAATGTGCTATTACATACATTTTCTGCTAATAAAATGTTATTAAACCAATCTAGATCTGCTTGAGAACCACCGCCACGGATAAGTACTGCAGCATCATATTTATTGGAACTATTTACTATTTTATCAAAAGCTTTAGATACGCTAATAACACAATCCTTACCTTGCATTTTTGCTTCATAAATATCAAACTTACATAATCCTAAACTTTGTAACTTGTCGGCTTCTTCAAAAAAGTCGCCCTTACCTGCCGCCGTAAGACTAGTTATAACAGCAATATTTGTAAAATCTTTTGGTAATTGGAGATTTTTATTTTTATCTAGAATACCTTTTTTTGCTAGTTGCTCCAGAATTTCTAATTTACGAGCCTGTCTATCTCCTAAAGTGTAACTTGGGTCTATATCTATAATATTTAAACTAAGCCCAAAACTTATATGGTAGCTAACAGCAACTTTCAGCAGTACTTTCATATCCGGTTTTAATAGTTCACCAGTTACAGCACTAAATTTGTTATTAACATAGCCGGCTATATTTGCCCAACAGTTACACCTAATTTTAGCTACTGGATATTTACTTACACCGTCATGCTCAATAAGTTCACCATAATAGTGCTTACCAGATGCTCGCCACTCTGATAATTCAGCCACTACCCAAAAACCATCATAGCCGAAACTTATTTCTATAGTGCTTTTTATCAGTTCTAAGAACTCACTTAGTTTTAGAGACTCTTGCATTTCCGACTAACTAGGTTTTTTAAACTATCTAGATTTTTACACTTCTATAATAAATAAACAAGAAAGTTTGAAGTGTTTTATCTAATGCTGCAGAAAACATGCTAAGTAAAGAAAACTTTACTAAAAAATATAATATTATTTTTATTTACTTATAGTTTTTGACAGATTTTTCGATTTCTTTTTTAGCAAAGGCTGCGTTATCCCAACCTTCTACTTTTACCCATTTACCAGAATCTAAATCTTTATAATGAGTAAAGAAATGCTCTATTCTTTGCTTTAATGTTCCAGGTAGATCATCTACATCATTGATATGATCATACTCTTTAGTTAACTTAGAGCTTGGCACAGCGACTATTTTAGCATCTACTCCACCATCATCTTCCATTTTAAAGACACCTACTGCTCTACAGTTAATCACGCAACCTACTGCTAACGGATAAGGCGCTAAAACAAGCACATCTATTGGATCGCCGTCATCATACAATGTGTTTGGTACAAAACCATAGTTACAAGGGTACCTCATAGTAGAAGACATAAATCTATCTACTACTATCATATTAGTATCTTTGCAAAATTCATATTTGATAGGGTCGCTATCTTGAGGTATCTCAATAACAACATTAAAATCATTCGGGACATCTTTCCCACAAGGTATATTTTTAATCATCGTGAATTACTCCTATATATTTTCACCGATTTTGACATAAATATTTCATAAACCTCAGTCTACCACAAAAACCTTTGTATTTAGAATACATAAATATTAAAATACTAAAAGAACTTTTAAATTTAGACACTATACTTTAAGCGGTAAAGGAAGGAATAACAAATGATAAAACTAAAAAAAATCTCTTTGCTAACTATAGCTGGTTTGAGTACAAGTATTGCTATATCAGCGCCAAATATATCTGCTAGCGATCCATATTTTAATGATAATGGTAATAGCGTTAAACAAAAAGATATTATCGTTAAACCTATAGATTTAGAGTTAAATGTCCCTGCCTGGGTAGCTATGAATTACCGTACAGGAGATATTGTTAGCCAAAAAAATATGGATGTAAGAAGAGCACCCGCAAGTTTAACTAAAATTATGTCATCATATATAGTAGCTAGTGAAATCAAAGCTGGTAATTTAACTTGGGACACTATGATCCCTATAAGCCATACAGCTGCTGCTACTGGTGGGTCAAAAATGTATGTTAAAGCTGGCGCAAAAGTTTCAGTAAGAGATCTAGTAAAAGGTATGGATGTAGTATCTGGTAATGATGCAACAGTAGCTTTAGCTGAGTATATTGCTGGTTCTCCTAAAGCCTTTACTGAACTTATGAATCAAACTGCTAAAGCTATTGGCATGGACAACACCCAGTTTGCTAATCCAGATGGTTTACCAGGAGGTGAGCAATATACCACTGCCCATGACATGGCTTTATTAGCAAGATCATATATATATAACTTCCCAGAAGCGTATGAAATATATGGAGAAAAGGGTCTAGTTTGGAATGCAACTGAACAAAAATCTGTAAGTATAGCAGATCGTAAACAGTGCTTACCCAAATTTGATCGTACTGACGGTGGTGTAATCACTAGCTATACAGCAACCAATCTAGATGATGCTACCAAAAATAAATGCTCTAAACTTTTTCCTACTGGTGACAAATTTGTATTACAAAATAATAGAAACAGACTACTATTTACATTTGATGGGGTAGACGGTATGAAAACAGGCCACACTGGCGATGCAGGATATTGTCTGGTGTCTTCTGCAGTACAAGACAGCGAAAGATACATAGGTGTGGTGTTAGGGGCTCCTAGCTCGACTACCCGTGAGCTAGAGTCTACTAAATTACTTAGATATGCTCTAACTAAATTTGAAAATGTTCTATTATACAAAGCTAACACACCTATAACAATAAATGCTGATAATATACTAAATGCTAAATCAGGCCAAAAGATAACTGTAGCATCTGACCAAAACATATACAAAACCGTACCGAAAAACTATGTTCCTTATTTAAAACAAGGGGTGGCATTTGATTCAAGTATAAAAGCTCCTATCAATAAAGGTCAAGTAGTTGGTAATCTAGTGATCACGGTAGGTGATACTAAAGAAAAAATAGCCAGTATACCTGTTATAGCGCAAAATGATATTGCAAAAAAAGGTTGGTGGTAATCTATAAATAAAAATAAGGATTTTTTTAAATGTCTGAACAAGAGCAAAAAGAAACTTTCTTTGAATTTCCTTGTCAATTTCCTATAAAAATCATGGCAAATCCTCAAAAAGAAACTGTTGAATTTGTATTGGGTGTTTTTGAGAAGTATGTACCCAATCATGACAAAATTGACTTTAAAACAAAAGAAAGTAAAACAGGAAAGTATATATCTATCACAGCCATCTTTGAGGCTAATAGTAAAGAGCAGTTAGATAATATATACAAAGAAATATCTGCTTACCCTGAAGTACATATGGTTTTATAAAGACACCCACATTAATATAAAGTCTGATCCATTATGACCCCTTTATAAACAAGGGTAACTAGGAATATTAAACTAATATTGTCGTGCTCGCGAAGGTAGGCATCTTTTTAAGTAATTTATATATATGAAAATAACTAAAAAAAATCTTCAATTACAAGAATACTCGAAAGTTTTTGAGGATATGATCACTTTTACCGAAAACCGTACCAATGAAACCACTGATGAGATTTGGTTGGTTGAACACCCTGCTGTTTTTACACAAGGAAAACATGGTAAACCTGAGCATATCTTAAACCTACATAATATACCTATAGTTAACACAGATAGAGGTGGTCAAGTTACATATCATGGACCTGGGCAAGCTGTGATTTATTTTTTACTTGATATAAAAAGAAGTAAATTTGGAGCCAAAAAACTAGTCTCTATAGTAGAAGAGGCTTGCATAAACATGTTAGCTAAATATTATAACTTGCAAGCTCATACAATTGAAAATGCTCATGGAATCTACATTAGCAATAAAAAAGTAGCCTCCTTAGGACTTAGGATTAAGCAAGGTAAAACTTATCATGGTATAGCTATCAATACAAATATGGATTTAACCCCTTTTAGTTATATCAATCCATGTGGCTATAATGGTTTACAAATGTGCCAGATAGCAGACTTTGACGATGCAATTTTTGTTGAAAAAGTACAGGAACAATATTATCAAGAATTTGTAAAATTATTAGAAAACATACAAGAATTTGTAAGTACTGATATTCAATAACCAATTTATCCACATTTTACTTATTAAAAATAAATAATAGCTATTAAAAACTACTGATATGTTGTTTAAAAACATTGTCGTACACTTGCCCCATTTATAAGTATGATGAAAATAAGCAAGGAAAATTCATGAATTTAATTAAAATTATCAGTGGAATATAAGAACTAAAGTGGAAAAATATAGAAACTGATAAATCTAGAAACAGTAATAATATTGTAACTTTACGCACTATCCGAGATGCGATACTTGATTTAAATAAACAAATAAATAAACGAATAAAATCTAGCAGTGATTATGATTCAGAACACGAGAGTAGTTTAAACCTCGCACCCTGCCGACACTATGTTACCCAGCTTGATGCTTACACAAGCAGTATTGATTATAAATTATTTAAAGATAATGTAGGACTTCGAAGCTTAGTTTTATCAATATCAGATATTACTTCAAACCCTTCTCTGCCTGCTCCAGCAAGTAAACTTAACACTCTAAGTGGCTTGACACAACATTACGTAAGTACTGCAGAAACTTACTATAACACAAAAAATGCAAACATTAAACAACCTCAATCAAGTCACATTAATTATTATCAAGCCTTAGAAACTATTGATCGTAGTTTTGTGTTCTTATTGGACGCGTTATTAGAAAATAAAGAAAAATATCTAGATGTTTACCAAAATTTAGAATTATTCAAAATATTATCTTTTTACACCACCTTAGTTTTACACAATGATATAGAAGTACTTAAAACAATATCCCAAGATAGCTCTAATCTACTTCTGAATCCAATGACAACGACAGAATATATTAGAACAAGATTACCAGAATTAAAAGAAGAAATTGGAGAACTTGTAAATCATTATGCAGAAACGAAAAAAAAATATGAGTATAACAATATTTTCGGGATCGGCTACTCTCAACAAGAAAAATTTTCTGCTTTAAACAAATTATATACACTAATCGGAAAAAAACAAACTAATTATAATTATGACACTAGTTCTAGTATTTTTAAATTGGATGAAAAAGATAAGTGTATCCTAAAAAACGGAAAAACGGGCCAGAAGCTTGAATCTTTAGCTGCAAGGTATGGCTTATTGAGCCTTGATAATTTATTAGCTCTACTATAAAAGATTTTTATAGATTAAATTCTCATAAAATCAGCATGAATAAGCTTAACTTTGTACGGGTGTCTTTGTAAAGCTTTGATAATAACTTTTTCTTCTTTACCATCTATATCTAAAACCACTTCGCTTGAAAAAAATATTTTATCTTCAGTAGCATGTAAAAGTTTATCATGATCCATAACTATAGATATTGCTTCTTTTTCACCACCATATATAACTGCTGGAATTTTACCAGCACTTCTTAGACGGCGGCTCGCACCTGTTCCTAAATCTTCTCTTTTTTGTGCTTTTAAAACAAAATTTGTCATTTTTTATTCCTTATTTTTTAAACAAACAATTAAATGCTAACCTATGCGACCCTAGATTAGCTGAGCTATTGTATTAAATTAAGAACTATAATTCAAGTTTAAAAGCTTAATCTACCAAGCCATCCGTACGGAAGATATCGCTTACAGATTCTTCACCATTCGTTTTCTCTATTATCTGAGCTAGTAAAGGAGCTAATGAAATAACCTTTATTTTATTACAGTCTTGAGCATTTATCTTAAGTGGGATTGAATCAGTAACTATAAGCTCATCTATAGCTGAGTTTTCGATATTTTTAATCGCATCACCAGAGAGCAAAGGATGAACACAGAAAGCTGTTACCTTAGCTGCACCACCTTTATCAACCAAAGCCTGAGCTGCTTGGCATATGGTACCACCTGTATCCATTATGTCATCGACTAAAATGCAATGTTTCCCATCCACCTCTCCTATTATATTCATAACTTCAGCAACATTCGGTTTGGGTCTTCTTTTATCTACTACTGCTATCTCCACTCCTAAATTTTTAGCTACTGATCTGGCTCTAACCACACCACCCATATCAGGAGAGACTATTTTAATGTTTTCATATTTTGACGGGTTTTTACGCACATATTCTAAAAATATTTTTGTAGCAAAAGCATTATCAAAAGGTATGTCAAAAAAACCCTGAATTTGCTCAGCGTGAATATCCACTGACAGTATTCTATCAAGACCAACTGCTTGAAGCATATTTGCAACTACTTTTGCTGAAATTGGAACCCTAGCAGATTTTGACCTTCTATCTTGTCTAGCATAACCAAAATATGGTAAAACTGCTGTTACCCTTTCAGCTGATGATCTTTTTAATGCATCAACCAATAAAATAAGTTCCATTAAATTATCTGCTGGTGGACAAGTTGACTGTATTACGAATATGTCTTTACCACGAACATTTTCATTTAACACAACGTGTATTTCACCATCTTTAAACCTATCAACTGTTGCATTACCAAGAGTTGCTCCTAATTCTTTTGCAACCTCATTGGCAAGCTTTCTTGACGCATTACCACTAAAAATCATCAAATCATCAGACATTTATAAAAAACCTCAATATACTTACACACCACAAAACTAATTTTAATGCTTTTTAAAAACATTAAAAGCTAAAACCTCAAATTTTAATGAAATATTTTTATTGAGTTTTTTCTATTATTTGCTCCTGTCTAATTTATATGATACAAATTTGGACCCAGTTTTTATAGTAAAAATACTGCAAGATTTGGAACAAAAGCAGTATAGCTAAACTACAAGATACTATTACTGATAGAGTTGGCCAGCCCAAAAATATAGCGCTACTTATATCACAAACTACGCTTACTAAAGATAGTGTTAAAAAAATTATACTAAATCCTTCAGCTTGTTTTTGACGATAATTTTTATATATTTGTGGTAACCAATATATGTTATAGATAACTCCACTTATCGACCCTAATACTAGCAAATACTTAGAATCGAGGTTTTTATATAAAGCTACAGATATTACTAACAATAAAAATGTTATTATAAATACTGTATGTGCAGCTATATATTTGTTTTTTCTATCATTTAAAATTTGAAATTGTTGAATAACTAAAAAACTTAATAAAATAATATCTACTAATACATATTGCCATTGTAAACTAAAACCTACAGCATATATCAAATCAAAAGAGTTTGCTAAAATCATTAAAGAATGTGTCCACAAGCTTATCTCAAAAGTTTTATGTTTAAACTGATTATGAACCATCTGAGGCAAGAAATGCACAAAATATATTATTAGAGAAATATTTAAAGTTATAAAGCCTATGTTCTGCACTAAGATTCTCCTATTATTATTTAATAGGAATTTGCATGATCTTAGCCTTTCTACCAAAGGGTACCAAACAAACTCCCTACGCTAATACTAATTAGATCAGGTACAAAGGGTATATCTCAGCTATTACTAATAAATTTATAAATAGCACCCCTGTTGTAAGCACTAATATAACATAAATAAAAAAGTATTTACATCCAGAAAGTGGCTGTTGCTTGAGATTATAAGATTTGAAGTATAAATTTACTTACTCCAATGAGCATTTCCTCTAAGATAAACTGGAAACGTTTCTTGTGTTAGCTTACTGTTTTGTTTTTGTAAAAGATATTGCCTGTAAACATAGTCAATTAAATTACTAACATCAAGCTTAAAATCTGTTATCTCCGGTACCAGTTTTATTTGTTCGATAGTCTCACCCACCAAACTAAATCCTTGATACAATTCAGCTGAATACTCTTGTAGCTTATAAACATTCTCTAAAAACACATCATCAGTTTTTTTATTGTACAAGCCTAAATAAAAATCTCCCATTTTAGCATCTAAAACTACTGCTACTTTATCTGAATTAGTAGACATACTTTTTGCAATAGCAAACATACTTGAGAAACCTACTATAGGAATATCCAACCCAACTGCAAAAGCCTGAGCCACAGCAGCTGCTAAACGTACTCCTACAAAACTTCCAGGTCCTACACCGTACGCTATAAAATCTAGGTTTTTTTTATCAATACCTGCACTTTCAAAAACTTCTTTTATCATCTCTAAAAGAAATTTATTATGCTGACGAGGAATATATTTTGTATTAGAATAATTCCTATTTTTAACTCTAAGTGCTACCGAACAATAAGCACTTGCAGTGTCCAAAATTAAAAAATTCATATAAATTCAACCTCGGCTGAGCAACCTTTTTCTTAATAATTTGAAGCACATATTAAAAAACTGGTAAATATGATACAGAATATTGAATGGTCTCACTAAATTTAAAATATTGCAATATTATTTAATAAACTAACTTTCTTTTTTACTCCCTTCTGAGATGGGTTAGCTAACTTGTTTGAATTACTATAACTCAATCCTTATTTGTGTAAGACTCTTTTATCTAATATTTTAGAGCTTGCTGTGGGAGTTACCATATCCTTATAGTTCTATCCCTTGAACCACTAATTATTCTCCCATCTGGTAACGATGTTAATGCTGTAATCCAATGTCCATGACCACTTAATATAATAGGGTTTGTTGGATCATTTAAATCCCATACTCTTATAGTACCATCTACTGATCCACTTACTATTCTCTCATCTAGTAACGATGTTAATACTGTAACACGGCCTCCTTGTCTGCCCAGTATGACAGGGTTTGTTGGGTCGTTTAAATCCCATACTCCTATATTACTCTCCTCTGACCCGCTTACAACTCTCCCATCTGGTAACGATGTTAACGCTGTAATCCAATGTCCATGACCACTTAATATAATAGGGTTTGTTGGATCATTTAAATTCCATACTCTTATAGTTTTACTGCCTGATACGCCGCCTATTCTCCCATCTGGTAACAATATTATTTCTGAAACCCAAACCCAAGGTTTATGTTCCATTAACATGATAGAGTTTGTAGGTCTTATTGGACTATTTAAATCCCATATTCTTATAGTACTAGCCTCTGATAAACTGCCTATCATTCCATCTGGTAATAAGATTAACTTCCTAAGCCAATCTTCATGTCCTGTTAATATGGTAGGATTGGTGGGACTATTTAAATTCCATATTCTTATAGTTCCGTCTGCTGACCCGCTTACTATTCTCCCATCTGGTAACGCTAATAATGAAGTTATAATCCTATTATTATGCCCTGTTAATATGATAGGGTTTGTGGGGTCATTTAAATTCCATACTCTTATAGTACCATCTACTGATCCACTTACTATTCTCCCATCTGGTAACGCCAATAATGAAGTTATACTATTGTAATGTCCTGTCAATATGATAGGATTTTGCTCATTTATTGGTAATAGTGGTAAAGGAGGTAGTACTTTAGAACTTAACTTACATATTATTCTAAAGGTTCTATAACTTGAACTATCTAAATATTCACATATCAAAGGTAATAATTGTTTTGGTATAAATAAACTTTTTTTACTATTAATTTCATCTACTAAATCGGAGGATGGTACTCCAGCACAATTTATAAGCTGAGTTCTATTTAAACGATGTACGTATACAGTATATAGCCTTTTAAGTTCAGATTTTATTTTACTATGTATTTCTTCTAATTCTTGATCAACTATTTCATTATTTTTGAGATTTTTTATTGTTTTTAAAAGATCACTAACTTTAGTTATAGCAATTGAAGGATTAGATACTCCTTCATAAGCTGGATCTTTATATAACAGACTGTATATTTCAGTAGTAGTTTTTTCCTTATAAGCTTCATCAATTGGCTGGCTTGGCTCATAATTAGATAACATTGTTACAACTATAGATATAGTTCTATACCAGTAAATATCAAACTCTTCGTCAGTCATAAATATCTCCTCCTTTTAAGAAAATACCTGCTTACTCCTATCAAAGGTGGCTTTTGATTTTAATATTTCCATTATATCTCCAACTTGCTGAAGGTTTTTACATATTTACAGCAAAATCAGTAGATTTTAATTATAAATTTTTGCAAAACTAAATATAAAACCCAGAAAACTTTAACTTGTCAAACCCAATGATGAAATCACGTTTTATACCAATTCCAACATAAATTGTTGCATTTATCCCAAAGGAGTTTATGACTAATTTAAGTTTTTGATGTGCAGGCAATAGCAGTGGATATTGGCAAATATTAAAGGATTAAATTGGTATTATCTATGTTTAGAAGGTATAAGAAACTTTTGCATTCTTATAAAGAAAGGGACTGTTGCAAAACAACAGTGTATTCAGCCAATAACTTGTTTAACTTGATAATTTTTATCTAAAATAACAAATTCAGCATCAAAACCTACTTTAAGTTGTCCTTTCTTTAAACCTAAAGATTTTGCCTGATTTGTACTAGTCATTTTCACAGCTTCAAAAAGCTCACAACCTGAAAATTTTAGCATATTAGCTAATGCTTTATTCATAGTTAGTACACTACCTGCTAAAACACCATTTTCTAACCTTGCTTGATTATGTTTAACAATAACTTTTTGCCCACCAAGCTCAAATATACCCTCTCCTGCTGCTTGAGCTGACATAGCATCTGTAATTAATGCTATATTATCGCTTCCTTTAATCTCATATGCAAATTTGACTGTATCTGGGTGAAGATGAATACCATCAACTATAAGCTCAACTAAGACTTTTTTAGACATTAAAAGTGCTGTAGCTGCACCTGGATTTCGGTGATCTATAGAGCTCATTGCATTAAAAAGATGTGTTGCATGACTACAACCTTGATCTATAGCTTTCAAGGCTTGCGCCATCGTACAATTAGTATGCCCTATTGAACTAATTATTTTTTGACTATTACAGTATTCTATAACCGCATTAGCATTTTCAATTTCTGGAGCAATAGTTATTTTTTTTATTAAATTATTAGATGCTTTATGCCATTTAGCCAACTTATCGATATCTGCCCCTTGCAGGTAATTAGGGTTTTGAGCACCAATTTTGCCAGCTGAAATAAATGGTCCCTCTAAATGCACTCCTAACATTTTTGCTGTATCTGTATGCTCAAGCTTATTATATTGAGCTATAACTTGCATAGCTTTTGTAATATGCTCATCTGATGCTGTCATCGTAGTTGCAAGATAGCTTGTAACACCTTGGGTATATATAGATTTTGAAATAGTTTCTAGTGCCTCAACACTAGCGTCCATAACATCAGCTCCTTTTGAGCCATGGATATGAATATCTATAAATCCCGGTATCACAAAATCACTAGCTAAAAGTTGTAACACAGGCAAATTGTAGTTACTTTGTTTTATATCTTCTGCAATAGTTTCAATAACATTATTTCGAACAACTATATCCTTATACTCAAATGCTCTATCATTATAAATCTTAGCTCCTTTGAGAATATAACTTTGCATAAAAAAACACTAATAGGTAAAATCTTTACTTATATTAACCAAATTTACAGCTTTTATCTACAATGTTACATTGGTTTCCTGGTCATATGCACAAAGCGACCAAAGAGTTTCGCAAAAAAATGCCATCTATAGATATAGCTATAGAAATAGTTGATGCACGTATTCCAGATTCAAGTAGCAACCACGTTTTAGAGCAAATAGTTGGTGATAAACCTATCATAAAAATACTTTCTAAAAATGATTTAGCAGATCCTAATGTAACTAAATTATGGTTAAATTACTATAAAGGTAATGCTATAGCTGTTAATACTCTAACGGATAAAAATATAGTAAAAAAAATCCTTGACCTTGCCCAAAAGAAACTACCTAATAGAGGAACTGTATTAAAACCTATACGTGCAATAATATTTGGCTTACCCAATGTAGGTAAATCGACCATGATAAACAAATTTGCTGGCAGAAAAGTTGCAAAAACTGGTAACGAGCCAGCTGTCACAAAGCTTCAGCAACGTATAGATATCCACAAAGGCTTTACAATATTTGACACGCCTGGAATTATGTTTCCAAGTCCTAAAAGTGAAGCTAGCGGCTTTAGAATCGCTAGTATAGGGTCGATTAGAGATACAGCTATGGACTATGAGTCAACAGCTTGTTTTTTAATAGATTTTTTGCTTAAACATAATCCTAAAGCTTTTCTCTACCGTTATGATGGCATCAACATTGATCAAAAACACCCTCAAGAAATACTAAAAGAAATAGCTAATACTAAAACTAACCTCAATATTAAGCAAGCTGCTAAAAATATAGTTCATGACTATAGAAACGGATATTTTGGTAGATTATCTCTTGAAGACCCTGAAACAGCTATACTTGAAAAAGAGCAGCTACAACTAAAACAACAAGATATTATAAATTAACTCTTAAATGTGATATCAAGCTATTATATAATCTAATAAGTATACTTATTTGTAACTTGTATTTATGTTTGACAAAGGTAACTCTACTAAGGTGCCAAAAAAGATAGGTCCTATAATATTAACAAAAAAAAATATCCTCAGAGCTTTTATTGCTATAGGGCTTATATTAGTTTTTATTAGTGGGCTTAACAAGTACTTTAGCTATAAGCATCAAGTTTTCTTAGAACAATATTCTACAGCTATAGCTGATATACAAAACAAAAATGAACAAGGATATAACCAAGCATATAAAATTTTAAAAAAAATAGCTGATTCAGATAAAGCAACAAAAAAAGATTATTATTACTTAGGCTATATATATCAGTATGGCTTAGCTACGAAAAAAGATTATTTCCAAGCGTATAAGTATTATCAAAAAGCCATTGATGATAAGAACCCTGAAGTTTACTATCAGCTAGCCATCTTATATAAAGATGGGCAAGGTGTTAATAAAAACGATGAAAAAGCTATTAGCTATTTTACAAAAGCGTATAACTTAGGTAATACAAAAGTCTTAATACCTTTAGATAAATTGCTCGAATCCAATCAAAAGCTTATTCCTGAGGTAGAACCTAAGCTTTTATTTGAGTTATACTTAGCATATAAAGATGGTAAAATTCTAAAGACTAACAGTAGCAACCTAAAAGACAAATTCTTACTTGCTGCTATTTCTAAAGGCTATGAACCAGCTTTAGTTATTCAAGCTGAAGATCTTGCTAAAAATGGAGATAGTAACCAAGCTTTAACACTATGGAAAACTTTACTTTACAGCTCTAATCCTAAAATCTCTGCGTTAGCAAAGTCAAAAATACCAGAACTCCAAAATGTAATTCAAAAGCATAATAAAGAGGAAGCTCTTATAAAAAGGTCTTTACAAAAAAAACAATTTATAGAAGACTTATTAAAAAAAAGAGCCATTCAGAAACACATAAAATACAAAAGACAAATTGGTTTATCTATACCAAAAAGACAAATTGAAAACCTAACCGGTTTAATGTACTTAAATTTATCTAATATAAACAAAGATTTCTTAGTAAACTTTCATAAAGAGATTGCTGATATATATTTTAATAATAGTCTTCTACCCAGCCCAACTAATTTGGATATAAGTTACACAAATAAACTCTTAGAATTAGCAAAGCTTAAACATAATAAGTCTTCTCTATGGTTTAACTTCGAAAGCCAAACTGATGATAACAAATATGAAGGTTTAGTTTATTACCTCTATAATGATAAAAATCAATACTCCCAAGACTTACTTAATATGATAATTATGCAAAAGCCCAAACCGTCTTCACTAATACCTAATATTGGTACTTTTGCGTTAAATAATAGACCCATACCTGATCTAATAACGTCTGCTCCTACCTTAAATTCTGAAGATATCAAAAAGCCAATAGAACTATCACATGAAGAAAAGATCCAAAGAATAGCGATATTTGCTCAAAAAGGAGATTACAAAGAATTTAATAAATTAGAAGAAGCTGCTGATGCTGGAGATGTATACGCTATTTATTACCTTGGTAAATATTATTATGAAGAAAAAGAATATACTGAAGCTTTAAAATATTTTAATAAAGCTGCTGACGCTGGATACGGTAAAGCATATTACGAATTAGCTAACCTCTACTATAATGAAGAGCAAAATAGCGTCCCATATAATGAAGAAAAAGCTATTAAATACTACCAAAAAGCTGCTGAATTAGGGATACGTAACGCTAAAAGTATACTGATGCTAATTGAATCAAATAAATAATATTCTTATATCAAATTTCTTGGTTATTATACACAGCATTAATATGCTATTTAAGACATTGAATAAAATCAGCTTAAGTAGTAAGATTCTAAAAATTAATTTGAAAGCCTAAAAGGATGTTAGATGCTGGATTTAACCCCAGACGAGTTTTATAACGAAATTACCAAAAAAAACATTGGTGTATATACTAAACAAGAACAGACTAAACTACAAAATAGTAAAATAATAATATTTGGTTTAGGTGGAGTTGGCGGTATGCAAGCAATACTATGTGCTAGAAGTGGTATAGGGCATATAAGTGGAGTCGACCCTGATACTTTTGAACTATCTAACATCAATCGCCAAATGATAGCCATGTCATCAACCATGGGTAAGTATAAAAGCCAATCAACAGAGCAATACCTCAAAGATATTAATCCTTTCCTTAGTACAAATTTTCATAATATAAAAGTTACAGAGGAAAATGTTGATGAACTAATACAAGGTCATGATCTTGTACTAGAAGCTCTTGATGATATGCCATCAAGAATAGTTGTCCATCGTGCTGCTAAAAAATTTAAAATACCTAGTATCTCAATGTCAGGAAGTCCACCACATCGTGGGTTTGTATCCTCATTTTTCCCAGATGGGGTATCATATGAAGACGCACTTAATATACCTACTAAAGGTAAACCCATGTCTGACCCAGAAGTGGCAAATTTTGTTTATGATATAAAAAAGAAAAGAGCTTTATATTCTGTTACAAAAGGTGCTCCCCAACAATGGGCGGATGATTTCTGTAACGGTAAAGCTGGTTGGATAATAACACCAATAAGAGCTAGCCTTATTGCCTCTTTTAGCTGTCATGAAGCTATACAGATATTAATAGGACAAAAACCGCTAGCTGCCGCTCCTAAAGGTATATATATAGACATGGATAACCTAACAAAACCTGTTCAGGTAATAAATCCAGAGGATGGATTTTGGGAAGCATATAAAATATAGATAAAGGGATTAATTCATGGAAAATATTGAAAAACAGATCTACGCAAGGAACATAGGTATAATTACTGATCAAGAACAAACCAGGTTAAAAAATTCTAAGGTTACTGTAATAGGTGCTGGCGGAGTTGGTGGTATTACATTAATTAGCTTAGCTAGAATGGGTTTTGGAAATATCCAAGTAATAGACGGCGATGAGTTTGAGTACTCAAATATTAATCGACAAATGTTATCAGGTGTATCACGTATCGGCAAAAATAAAGCTCAATGTGCCAAAGAAACGATACTAGATATCAACCCAAACATAAATGTTACCGTTCGCCAAGAAATGATGACTGAGGGTAATATAGAGGAAATTATAACTGGTTCTGATCTGGTAATAGATGCTACCGATAATCTTGTTAGTAGAGTAATTATTCACAGAGCTGCTCAAAAGCTAAAAACACATTCTATTTGGATAGCTGTAACTCCCCCATTTAGAGGAGGGGTAATGGTTTTTTCTGATAGGACTCCTGCATATGAGCTTGTATTAAGTCATCCATCATATAGCAAAAAGCTAACAGAAGAAGTAAAAAAAGAAATATCTGCTATTAAAGATAGACGTGCAAAAATTTCTGTAGAGCATGGGGCTCTTGTTGGCTGGGCAGATTCATATATAAATGGTAATGCGCCATGGGCTGTTATCTGTCCTATTGCAAATATTGTTGGTATTTGTGCTAGTTTTGAAGCCTTTAAAATAATCCTAAACCGTAAAACTCTAAAACCAACTTACGCTCCAAACCTACTTAAAATAGATATGTCTAAACCAGTTATGATAGAAGAGGTAACTCCAGAAAATGGAACTTGGGATAATGCTGAACTTTAAAAAATCCTATAAAATACTTGTCTTTGCATTGGTTTGCTTAATATTTGTAATAATAATTGCATCTATAAGTAAACACAGTAAAGCTTCTAATGTGATGTCATCAGATTACTATATTAACTATAACAATAAAAAAATTCATTTAACAGAGAAGAAATTCTCTACTGGAGATACTAAAGGTGTGATTATGCTTATAAACCCTTTAAGTATACCATCTATAGTTGCTTTCGATATTCCAAATTATTCTCTTATGGATTCACTAGCTAAAAATGGCTATGATGTTTGGGCTATAGATTTTATCGGTGAAGGTAAATCCTCTTACCCTAAAGTAATGCAAATAGATCCAGCTCCAAAAGGTACTTACCCACTACAAGCAACCCAAGCTATAAAACAACTAGATAAAGCTATAGATTTTGTACTTAACAAAACCCATCAAAAGAATATGGCTATATTAGGCTGGTCTTGGGGATCAGTAGTCGCAGCTATGTATGCAACTGAAAATCCATATAAAGTGAGCCATCTGGTTTTATACGGGTCAATGTATTGCTCTCGTCTAGAAAAAACTATAGAACCAATGTTTATCAGACCATTTGCTGGTAAAAATGATGAGTTTAATGAAGAGTTGCCAGACTATCAAAACATAACTTGGGAAATGATTAAACAACACTGGCAAATGATGCTAAAAGATGATAAATCTATTGTTAGTGATCAAACTATTAATCAAATTGGAAAAGCGTATATTAATATAGATCCTGCCCCATATATTCCAGATAGTTTACGTCGCCCTATGGGACCTATGAAAGATTTATATTCTATATGGAATGGTATACCAGTATATGATATTTCAAAACTAACAACTCCTACATTAGTCATTTATGGTGACCAGGATTTGTTTGCTGATAGAGAGTTGTATGAGAAGCTAGTTAATGTGAAAATTAAACAAAAAGTAGAAATAAAACACGCCACACACTGGCTAATTTATGAAAAAACTCGTGACCAATTTATACAAAATGTATTAAACTTTTTAGGTAAGAAATAGTTATGAGCCAACTTAAAATACTTGACTGTACGTTACGTGAGGGAGAGCAATCACAAAACACTTGTTTTTCTATAATAGAGAAGATAACTATAGCTAACAAGCTTAAAGATTTTGGTGTAGATGTTATAGAAATTGGGCATCCTGGAATATCAAAAAAAGAAGAACTAAGCTGTGCCAAAGTAGTTGACAGTGTCAAAGATATAGAAATATTAGTCCACTCTCGAGCATTAATAGAAGATGTAGAGGCTGCTGCTAAAACCAATGCTCAATGGATTGGTATCTGGACATCATTTAATGATATATCTCTTTCAAGTAAGTTTAATAATAAGTCTAGAGACTGGATTAAGGACCAAGTTCAAAAAACAGTTAAATTAGCGAAAGATTTAGGCTTTAAAATAAGGTTTAGTATAGAAGATGCTTCTAGAACGCCTTTAGAACAAATTCTTAATTTAGCTACTACTGCTATACAAGCCGGTGCAGATAGAATCAGCCTAACAGATAGTGTTGGTGCTTGGCATCCACAAGAATGTTACGATATAGTCAAGTCTGTAAAGTCAAAACTTAACTGTGAAATAGAAGTACATCTTCATAATGATCTTGGCTTAGCTCAGGCAAATGCTATATCGGCTATACAAGCTGGTGCAACAGTGATCGATACCTCTATACTAGGTATTGGTGAAAGAGCTGGTATATGTGACTTAATACCTTTAGCTAAATCTTTAGATAAGTTTTATGAAGTGAAAAAATTTAATTTTAAACTTAGTCAAGAGTTAGCAGATATGATATCAAGGATTAGCTGTTTTAATATTGAGCCACACCACCCTCTAGTTGGCAGAAACGTATTTACACATACTTCTAAATATCACGCGAAAGCTACAAAAAATAATCCAAAAGCATATGAAATAATAGATCCTAGTGAGTTTGGTGAGCAAAGAAAGATTATAGTAAATGAGCTAAACAGAGCAGAAATCCAAAGAATAAAAAATGACTTAGAAGTAAAAACTCCTTTTGTCAAAGGAGCATCTGAACTACTTCATCACCGTGATGGCGTCGGTGCTAGGTGGGTATTTATGGATAATCGTATCGATCCTAGAAGCCAGATATACATTATAGAAAGAATATTTGACAAAGATTACTCTACCTCCTATGAATCTCATGTTGATTCACATGCTCATAATTGTGATAGTACATTTGTATTTATGGGGAACAATACTGATGGCACTGGACTAAAAGTAAGTGTTACATTTGGACAAGAAAATCAAACTACTACAAAAGTTATTGAAAGTCCTGCTTCTGTATATATCCCTGCTGGCGTTTATCATAGTTATTCTTATATATCAGGAATTGGAAGATTTTTAAATTTTGTATTATCTCCAAACTACAATCAAAGTATAGTGAATAGGACAGTTACAAACTAATTATAGGAATCTTTTAATGATTAGTACTATTAAAAGTTCATACACCATATTAAATACGCCATATATAAAATCATGTACTTAATTTGTATATTTGTTTAGCCCCACAACTATCAGAGATGATGTATAACAAAAAGAGTAATTTATACTTATGAGCGACTATAATCAATTAAAATTAATCTGCTTAAATATTTTGGAAAAAATAAATAATAATTTAGGTTCTACAAATATAAAAAATACTTTTTATTCTCCACATTTAGATAAATACATTGTAAATGAGGGGATCATCTCAAAAAAAAGAAATTATACCATAGATGCTTTAACGTACGAAAATATAAATGAAATAAAGACAGAAAAACTCTCTTTAATGAGAAATATAATTAGAAATTACATGAATGAACAAAATTTTCAAGGAATGAACACCGAACATAAAAGATTCTTCCTACGTAACAAAATAAGGTTTTTATCAGAAAAATATGGTTTAGGGAACTGTGAAGAACTGGCAACACAAGCATTTTTCATGTGGTGCATTAATTACTCAGAAATTTATAACGATGTATGTCTAGCTTTCTTCAAAGTATCGGAAAATTATTACAACACAAGTCTTAAACCAGAAGAGATAGATCACATTTTTGTAATTGTTGGACATAATGAGTATGGTGATAATTCAATAATCATAGACCCATGGTTGAATCAGATATTTACATTAAAAGAGTTCAAAACAAAAATGAAGTATAATATATTTAATGTACCGTCTATGGATATAGAAATTAGAAAAAAATTTTCTATCAAAGACTTTGTTATATAACATATTTTTGACGCAGTAGCCACTCAAAGCTATAATTTAATTTCCAAAGTAACATATTTATAAAATACAATAAATTGGACTAATTCAATACTTTCTAACTGCTTCTACATCTTAAACTATTCTCTTCATAAACGCCTTCTTTCCAATGCTTTCTACATACAGAAAAATATTTGGTATCAATTTCTTTTAGAGAATCATCATCAATAATTATAGGATTACCTTCTTTTATTGCTTTGCCATTTTGAACTATCATATTAAAACTTGCCTTTTTCCCACAGTGACAAATTGTCTTAACTTCCTCTAAGGTATCAGCTATAGACAAAAGTAAAGCTGCTGTGTCGAAAGGTTGTCCTAAATAATTGGTACGCAAACCATAACAAATTACAGGGATCTCTAAATCATCTACGATTTCCGATAATTGCCATACTTGTTTAACTGTAAAAAAATGTATTTCATCTATTAGTATGCAATCAATTTTTGTTTTAAAATTATACTCTTTTACAAACTTATAGATATCATCCTTATGTGTAAGAGAGTACGCATCTTGATTTATGCCAATACGAGATTTAACCTTATTCAGACCAGCTCTTTTATCTATAGCAGATGTTAAAACAAGAGGATGCCTACCTCTATCTTCATAATTATAAGCGACTTTTAGTAGATCCAATGTCTTACCAGCATCCATAGATGAATATCTAAAATATAACTTTGCCATTAGTCTTTTCCTACACTCTAAACCTTTCTTATTATATTAATTCCATGACGAATAGGCAAAACTAATGTCTCAATATCTCTTCGCTGATTCACATACTTATTAAAATCATCTAAAGCTTTTGCTCTTTTATCTTGTGGATCTAAAACTTCTGCCCGCCATAAAATATCATCTACAATTATGACCCCTCTATCAGAAAGCTTATCTATTAAAATATCAAAATACTTTTGAGTTTGCTTTTTATCTGCATCTATAAATGCAACATCAATACAATTTGGCATACTTGACAATATTTCACTAGCGTCTCCTTCTAAGTATTCAATATTTGGATATTTAGCGATAAACTCTTTAGCTACCCTCTCCCCAGCTTGGCTTGGTTTATCAATAGTATAAACTTTTAAATCTGGAGAAACTTCAGCCATTGCTATTGCTGACATCCCTGTAAATGTACCAACATCAACACATATTTTAGCTTGGCTACTAAATACAAAAAACTGTAAAAGCTTTGTAACAATTTTTTCAGATAGCATCTGAGCACCATAGACATTTTCTTTGGTAGAGGATACAAGTTGGTTTAAGTTATCAGATAAATTACTAGTATGCTCAATGCAATATTGCCAAATACTATCTTCTGTGAACTGGTTTTGTTTCATTGACATTTAAAAGGATTTAACTAAAACTCTTAGTATTTTGCATTACCAATTTAGATAATGAAAGTGCTTTTAAGTATTTTTTATGTTAGAATTTCGATGAATTTTATTATAAAAAACTCTCGATAAGCTTGTTGAGTTGTTAATAAATTGATAAGTTTCTGAATCAAGTTCTAAATGGTAGTTATTATATAATTCCAAACTAGATCCAGAATTTCAAACTATAAAAATAAAATAACATTTAAAGGTTTTTATTAAATGAAAGAAGTAAAAAAAGTTTTTATTAAAACTTTGGGTTGCCAAATGAATGAGTATGACTCATCTAGAATGCATGAAGTTCTAAATGAGCATTTTAATACAGTTAAAACAGAAGATTATAGAGATGCTGACATTATATTAATCAACACTTGCTCTATTAGAGAAAAGGCTCAAGAAAAAGTTTTTCATGAACTTGGTAGATGGAAAAATCTAAAAAAAACAAAAGAAGATCTAGTCATAGGTGTCGGTGGGTGTGTTGCATCTCAAGAAGGTGAAAATATTATTAAAAGAGCTCCATTTGTGGATTTAGTATTTGGTCCTCAAACTATCCATAGATTACCTGAGATGATCAAACAAAAAAACCAAACTCAGCAATCACAAGTTGATATATCATTTCCAGAAGTTGAAAAATTTGATTATCTTCCTGAACCAAAAGCTGAAGGAGCTAAAGCTTTTGTGTCTATCATGGAAGGTTGTGATAAATATTGCTCTTATTGTGTAGTTCCATACACACGTGGTCCTGAAGTAAATAGACCATTTGAAGACGTACTAGCAGAATGTGCTATTTTGGCTGAACAAGGAGTTAAAGAGATTACTTTACTTGGTCAAAATGTTAATCACTACTTAGGTCCAATGGAGAATGGTCAGGTAGCAGATCTTGCTTTACTTATACACTTTATAGCTGAAATTGATGGTATTGAAAGAATTAGGTTTACAACCTCTCATCCAGTTGAGTTTTCTCAAAACCTAATAGATGCTTATGCAACTGTACCAAAGCTGGCAAATCACTTACATTTACCAGTTCAACATGGTTCTGATAGGATTCTTACAAATATGAAAAGAAACCACACTATATTAGAGTTTAAACAAAAAATCAGAAAACTACGTGCTATACGTCCAGATATTACAATATCATCTGACTTTATAGTTGGCTTTCCAGGTGAAACAGAAGAAGATTTTCAAAAGCTATTAAATCTTGTTAAAGATGTTCACTTTGACCAGTCATTTAGCTTTATATATAGTAAACGCCCAGGTACTCCTGCTGCGGATTTACCAGATGATACACCTATAGAAGTCAAAAAAGATAGATTAAAAAGGTTACAAGATCTACTAGATAGTAATGCCCAAATCATCTCTAGACAAATGGTAGGAACTAAGCAGCGTATACTAGTAGAAGGAACATCTAAAAAAGATGATAACGTATTAGCTGGTAGAACAGAAAATAACAGAATTGTTAATTTCAAAGGTGATAAGTCTTTGATTGGTCAGTTTACTGAAGTTAAAATAACAGAAAGCTTACCACACTCTCTTAGAGGAGAACTTATCTAACATATGAATAAAACTCAGTTTGTTTTAGAACCATACAACTATGATTCCATGATGCTACTCTGTGGCGATCTTGATGAAAATATCCGAGCTATTGAAAATTATTTTCATGTTGAAATAAAACACCGTGCCGATGAGTTTGAGATTTCTAGTGAATCTAGTGCAAATAATACTCAAGCTAAAAGGTTTATCAAATCATGCTATGCTGAAATATTAGCTGGAAATACAGAGTTAGATTTAGAGCAAATAACTACTATCTTAAATGCTACAGCTAAAGAAAAACCTTCTCAAGTTAAGGCAAGAAGATCTTCAGATGAAGCTGAAGTGCAACTTAGAAGTAAAAAACTAAAAGCGAGAACTTCTAACCAAGCTACATACCTAGATAATATTAAAACCAACTTTGTAACATTTGGAGTAGGTCCTGCTGGTACAGGTAAAACTTATTTAGCTATAGCATGTGCAGTTGCTGCTTATGAACGTGGTGAAGTACGAAGAATAGTGCTAGTCCGCCCTGCTGTAGAAGCTGGTGAGAAACTAGGGTTTCTTCCTGGCGATTTAGCTCAAAAAATAGACCCTTACTTACGTCCTATGTATGACGCTTTATTTGACTTTATGGGCGTT
This sequence comes from Allofrancisella inopinata, assembly GCF_012222965.1. NCBI lineage: Bacteria > Pseudomonadati > Pseudomonadota > Gammaproteobacteria > Thiotrichales > Francisellaceae > Allofrancisella > Allofrancisella inopinata. The sequence goes on from NZ_CP038241.1 coordinate 1,020,613, forward strand.
GAAAAAGTTACTAAACTTATCGAGAAACAAGCTATTGAAATAGCTCCTTTAGCCTATATGCGTGGACGAACTATTAATGATTCTTTTATAGTGTTAGATGAAAGTCAAAACACTACCAAAGAACAAATGAAAATGTTTTTAACTAGAATAGGCTTTAACACTACTGCTGTAATTACAGGAGACATTACACAAATAGATTTACCAAAAAGTGTTACTTCAGGTTTAAAACATGCTCTTTCAATTCTTACAGATATAGAGGGTGTCGCTATTAGCTACTTAAAATCTGTTGATATAGTTAGACATCAAATAGTACAAAAAATTGTCAACGCCTATGATAAGTATGAAGAGAATACAAACCATGGATAGTTTAGATCTAAATATTATCAATGACGATGAATACCCCATACCAACCAATCAGATCTTATTAAACTGCTTTGAGCTTGTTGCACAACGTCATAATGTCAAAGCTGCTAGCGTTAATCTAAACGTTGTCTCAGATGAAGAAATAAAAAGTATAAATAAGCAATTTCGTAATAAAGATAAACCAACAAATATAATATCATTTGAATTTGAGAAACCCCAAGGGCTACCAGATGGCGTTATAGAAAATTTTCTAGGAGATATAGTTATAGCTCCAAATGTATTAGATAAAGAAGCTAAAGAACAACACAAAAATTTGGAAAATCATTGGTGTCATATTTTTATTCATGGTTTATTACATTTACTAGGATACGATCACCAAAATGACACCGATGCTAATATAATGGAAAACTTGGAAATTGAGCTACTAGATAAATTGAATATACCAAACCCATATCTTATAAGAGAGTAAATATGACGGATAATAATAGTCACGATCAGCTTAAAAAAGATAAAAGCCCTTTCATCAAAAAGCTTACTTCAAGTATCTTTACTATTAAAGATGAAGAAGACCTAATTAACGCAATTACTAAAGCTACAAATAATGAGGTTATAGATAAAACCTCACAAAATATGCTATTAGGCGCTATAAAAATTTCTTCTCTTGATGTGGGAGATATCATGGTATCTCATACTAAAATAGTGGCGGTAGATATGTCTATGAGTATAAATGAGATTTTAGAAAAGACTATCCTCTCAAGCCATACACGTTTGCCTGTTTATTGCGAAAATAAAACAGAGGTATTAGGTGTATTACATGCTAAAGACTTATTAAAACTAATTTTTGACGTGGAAATACAAGGATATACTAAAACACACCTTGAGTCTGAAGACATAAAAAATATACTTCGACCTGCTATTTTCATTCCTGAAACAAAAAAACTTAACTCTATGTTAAAAGATTTTAAAAATAGTCAAAACCATATAGCTATAGTAGTCGATGAATACGGAGCAATCTCAGGATTGATAACTATAGAAGATATTTTAGAAGAAATAGTCGGTGATATTGAGGATGAGTTTGATACTATCAATGAAAATATAACTAAAATAGCAGACAATTCATTCTTAGTTGAAGCTACCACTGCAATTGAGGATTTTAATGAGTATTTCAATACCTCTATAGATGATGAGAATGACTTTGATACTATTGCTGGGATGATCATCCAAACTCTTGAATACCTTCCTAAAAAAGGCGAAAGCATAGTTGTTGAAGACTTCAAATTTACTATACAAGAAGCTGATAACCGTAAAATAATAAAAATTCTAGTAGAAAAATCTAAAAAATAATGAAAAAAAATATCCTTAACTTAATATTAGCTACCTTAAGCGGTAGCCTACTTACTCTTGCGTTTGCTCCTTTTCGCATAGATATTATTGCGATAGTAGCATTATGTATTTTCTTCTACTTATTGAATAAATGCTCTAAACTCACGAGCAGCTTTTTGATATCAGCTTTCTTTGGTTTCGGTTTTTTTGGCACAAGTATTTCTTGGGTTTATATAAGTATACATTTATTTACCAACTCAGTTGCAGCTGGCATAGTTGCAGCTATAGCTTTGGTTATTTTATTAAGTTTTTTACATACTATTCCATTTGGCATAGGTAGCTATCTTTTAACAAAAAAATCGAACAACTTTATAAAATTATTAATCTATCCAGCTTTATGGACATTATTTGAAGTAGTAAAAGCTAACTTACTATGGGGAGGTTTTCCTTGGGTATCTCTTGGTTATTCACAAACAGAATCACCTTTAATATGGTATGCTAATGTTGGTGGTGTGTATTTTGTTACATATATTATTGCTTTAATTTCGGCACTTATAGTTTTATACCTATTTAACAAAACTAAAGATATAAGAAAAACTAGTCTTATTTTTAGTGCTATAGCTTTAATATACATAGGTGGTTATATTATTTCTAAAAGCCAACCTAACATCCAAACTAATAAAGTCCAAAAAGTAGTTCTAGTTCAAGGTGATTTCATTCAAGGATTTAAGTGGAATCAAGATAACTTTATTAAAATGCAAGCTTACTATAAAAGCATTGCAAGTAAATATCAAAATTCTTTAATTATACTGTCAGAAAATGCCCTGCCTGATTATCGTCAATATCAACACTTATATTTTGAGGAATTAACAAAAATAGCAAACCAAAATAATAACGCTATATTAATAGGTTCACTAAGTATTGAAAACTCGAAAATCTATAATAGTTCTACAATATTAGGTAAAGGCAAAGGTATATATAATAAACACCACTTAGTACCATTTGGAGAATATTTTCCGATTAAGTTTTTTGGTTACATAGATAGTGTTGGTCTTAGCAATTTTAATGCTGGTACAAGGATTCAACCTATAATGCAAGCTTTTGACTATCCTTTGGCTAACTTTATCTGCTATGAAATCGGTTACCCTGAACAAGTTCGTGACCAACTACAAGGTGCTAGACTAATATCCGTAATAAGTGATGACTCATGGTTTGGCGACTCTATAGCTCGAGACCAGCAATTACAAATATCTCAAGTCAGAGCAATAGAAACATCCAAATATGTATTAGCTACTACTAGTAATGGTATAACCGCCATCATTGACCCTAGTGGTGTTATTGTTAAAGAGCTTCCTAAAGATACTCAAGCTACTTTAGAATCAGAAATTTATCTTAATGATTTTGAAACAATTTGGTTAAAAATTGGTATGTCTTTAATATTTTTGGTTATTGGAATTAGTATAGTTTTTGTAACAATATTTAAAATCATAAAGGAGCGCTTTTACTAATATAGTCTACTAAGTATAAAGGGACTGTTGCAAGCTGGAAACTAATACCAATTCCAACACATATTAGTACTTTCTAACTTTGTATTTCATACCTAATTTACTCAAAATCAACTACAGCATTCTCTATTAAATTTTTATCAATTTCTTTTTTAGGTTTTATACTTGAAACTTGTTTAAGTTTTTCAACTTGACCTATTAAATTACCGCGCCCAGTTTTTAGTTTACTAAAAGCATTTTCATAAGATTTATTAGCATCGTTTATAGACTTACCTACTTTTTCTAAGTCTTCAATAAAACCTACAAATTTTTTATATAACTCTTCTGCTCTGCTGTATACATCAGCGATGCTCTGAGCTTGTTTTTCATATCGCCAAGTATTTTCAACTGCTCGTAAAGCTACTAATAAAGTAGTTGGACTTACCAAAATTATCTTCTGCTTGAATGCTTCATCATATAGGTTTACATCATTATCTAACGCTAAAAGTAATGCTCCTTCTATCGGAATAAACATAAATATAAAATCTAATGAATTTATACCTTTAAGATTTTCATATTTTTTATCAGCTAAACCTTTTATATGGTCTTTTATGGATTTTATATGAGCTTTTAATTGTGCTTGTTTATATTCATCATCAACAGCTATATAGTCATTATAAGCAACTAATGAAGTTTTCGCATCGATTATAATATCTCTATCATCAGGTAGTTTTACAACCACATCAGGGCGAAAAGCTTTACCCTCATGATCAGTTGTGTGCTTTTCTCTAAAGTATTCAAACCCTTCTCTAAGACCAGATTTTTCAAGGACATTCTCAAGCACCATCTCACCCCAGATACCTTGTTGCTTAGTGCTACTTCTTAGAGCATTTGTAAGGTTATGAGCTTCTATAGTCATCTTTTGATTTAATTCTTTGAGAGTTTTTAGCTCATTTTGTAATGCACTTCTAGCATTAGATTCTTTATCGTAAACGTCTTCTACTTTTTGTTTAAAATCTTTTAACTGCTCTCTTACAGGGTTTAAAACGTTATTTAGGCTTTCATGATTACGCTCATTTAGCTTTTTAGAATTATCTTCAAAAATTCTATTTGCCAAATTCTCAAATTCAGTTTTTAGTTTTACCTCATTGTTTTGTAATTGCTCTAATTTTTCCTTTAACTGAGTTTGTAACATTGAGATTTGCGATTTATACTCTTTTATCTCTTCAATATATTTATCAACCTTAATTCTTTCTGCTCTTAAATCTTGTTTTAGTTCTTCAAACCTTTGAACGCTATCTTCCTTTAGCTCAGTATTTTTTTGCCTTTCACTAGCTAGCAAGATGTCAAATGTCGATTTTTCACTTTCCAAAGCTAATATTTGAGATTGTGCCGAGCTTTTATATTCCTCAAAAACTTGTTTGATATTTTTAACTTCTTTAGCTTTCTTACCACACGAAAAAAGAAGCACTATGCCCAAAACAATAGTAAATAAAGCTAATCCCATTATCAATGCCATTAATCTAACCTTTAACCTAAAAATCCTAACTTTAGGTGCCAGTATAACAAATCTACCTTATTTTTGTTTTTTAAAATTAAAATCTTAAAACTCTCTAATGAAAACTCTCCCAAATTTCTTGAGCTAATTTTTTACTTATTCCTTTCACTTTTGCTATCTCATCTACAGAAGCTTTGCTTAGCTCTTGCCAGCCACCAAAGTGCATTATTAAAGCTTTACGACGTTTTGGTCCTACGCCTTCTATTTCCTCAATAATTGACGATTGCCTATTAGAGGTAATCTTTTTACGCTGGCCTTTTATTGCATGGTCATGAGCAGAATCTCTTATTTGACGTAGCAACAAAAATCCTAAATCATGCTCGTCTAGAATATATTCAGTATCATCAAAACCTTTGTAGATTTTTTCTTTACCGCTTATACGCTCTACACCCTTACCTAAACTTACCAGTTGAATTTTACCTTGTAAGCCAAATTCTTGGATAACCTTTTCAGCTTGATGGATTTGCCCTTTTCCACCGTCTATTATCATAACACCTGGAAGGTTGTTTACTTCTAATCCTGAACTTACACGGCGGTATACTGTCTGGTAGATTGCTGCATAGTCATCACCTGCTTTAATATCTTTAATATTGTATCGCCGATGTGACTTTCGGTCTTCACCCTCATCTGTATACACTACACAAGAGGCAACGGTAGCTTCACCTTGGAAATGTGAAATATCAAAACATTCTATACGCTTAATATCTTCATCTAGCTCTAAAAATTCTTTTAAAGAAGCTAGTCTCTTTTGATACTGTGTTTTTGATGTAGTATAAATATTTAGCTTTTGTCTAGCATTTACTTCTGCTAGCTTTAGCCATTTTAAGTTATCAGCAGCTGGAGCTATTATCCAATTTATAGATTGGCCAATTTTTTGTGAAATACTTACTAACAAATCCTGGATCTCACTAAAATCAACTTTAGACAAAATTATATTCTTTGGCCAAATATTACGTATCTCATCGCCTAGGTAAAAATGCGATAAAAAAGCATGCATAATAGATGTTTTATCTTGACCTTTTGCATCTATACTCCAATGTTTATCTGCAACCACATCACCATTTTGAATCTGCAATAAAGCTATGCTTGCATAATTATCTTGTAAATATATACCGACAACATCAAAAGTTTTATCTAACTGAATATCTACTATTTGCTGTTGCTGTAGCTTTCTAAGTACTACTAATTGATCTCTGTAAACTTGTGCTTTTTCATATTGCATATTTTCAGAAGCTTGATGCATTTTTTGAGATATCTCCTCTAAAACACTACTAAACTTACCAGCTAAAAATTTTTTTAAGATAGCTAACTGTTCATCGTATTGCTCTTTAGAAACTAATCCCACACATGGTCCAAGGCAACGCTTTATTTGATATTGTAAACATGGTCTAGTTCGTGATTTATAATATGAATTCTCACATTGTCTGATTGGAAAAATTTTTTGAATAATATTAAGAGTATTTTTCACAGACGATATTGATACAAACGGTCCAAAACATTGCCCTTTTTTATAGGCAGATTTTCCTCTATAAAATGCTATCCTTGGGAACTTATCTCTAGAAATAACTAAGTATGGATAGCTTTTATCATCTTTAAACAAAATATTATACTTTGGTCGGTGTTGTTTGATTAGATTATTTTCTAATAAATAAGCTTCATAATCGCTTGGTGTTATAGTTATCTCTATTTTTGCTATTTGTGAAACCATCATTAGAGTTTTACTATCCTTAGCACCTTTTGCAAAATAGCTGTTTACACGATTTTTAAGGTTTTTTGCTTTTCCAACATAAATTATTTGGTCATGTTTATCAATCATACGATAAACACCAGAATGTGTTGTTAGATTTGCTAAAAAACTTTTCAAATCAAAGCTTTTTGTCTCACTAAGAATCATTTATATCGATAATTTCTTATTTTAAATACTAATAAATATGTAAAGATGTTAGCATATTAAAGCTTTTAATACATTGTTTAAATACTAATGCTGATTCAATCTCAAGATGAACTTAACAAGGCCACTGCAAAGATATCACAATATCCTCAAATAGCTGTAGATACTGAGTTTTATTGGATGCGAACTTATTACCCTGAACTTTGCTTAATCCAGATAGCTACAGAAGATGATATTTTCTTAATAGATACATTAGAAAATTTAGATTTTTCAGCCTTAAAAGCCATTTTTGAAAATAAGAATATACAAAAAATTATTCATTCAGCAGCTAATGATGTCCCTATTATTAGAAATTTTTTGGAGTGTAATATCAATCATATCTTTGATACTCAGCTAGCAGCAGGTTTTTTGGGATTGCAACCTCAGATTTCTTTAAAAAACCTTCTTAAAGAAATATTAGATATAGAAATGGAAAAAGAATCTCAATTTTCTGATTGGCGAAAAAGACCTCTCTCTGACAGTCAAATAATTTACGCCATAAACGATGTTAAACACCTTATAACTCTAGCGCAACTCTTAGAAAAAAAACTCACTGATGTAGGTTACCATAAACTATTTTTAGAAGATTTATCTCAGATAGCGACTATGGAATTTAATTCAGTAGAAAATGTGCATAATAGAATAGGTAATATTCAAAAATTTAATGAACAAACTCAAAGAAATATTATCTTATTAGCTCAATGGCGTGAAAAGATCGCCCAAGAAAAAAACATTCCATTAAGATATATTTTTGATAATAAGTTGCTCTATCTAATAGCTCATATATCTCCTACATCTCTAAATGATTTTGAGCATATAGAATTAAAAAAGTTTAAACCTTGGATCAAAAAAGGTATAATTAGCACAATAAATTCAAATAAATGCGTTCAGAATCTAATAACTGAGAAAAAATCTACAAGTAAATTATCAAACGAGTTAACTGAACAAATTATAGACTTTTTTAACTCCCAAGTTATAGATTTTAACTTTGATAGTAATATTATTGCTTCAAAAAAAGACATTCGCTCGTTAGTCTACAACCTTAAATTAGACAATCAGATTATTAATAATAAATTACTTAATGGTTGGCGTTACAAAATAGTTGGTAAAAATTTAAAAGAGTATATACTTAACAATATTAAATAAAAACTACATAAAAATTTTATAATTATGAACTATATAACACGTGAGTCTAAATTTTTCCCTATAATCTTAGCGCTTTTTGCTGCATTGCCTCCATTAGCTGTCAATACTTATGCTCCTGCTATTTCATTGATAGCTCAAGATTTCGGTGTCCCAGATAGCCAAGTACTAACAACTTTTGCTACTTATTTTGTCGGATTTTCATTTGGGATGCTTTTTTGGGGGGCGATTTCAGATAAATATGGACGTAAAAGGGTTATAATTATAGGAAGTTTAATTTATATTTTAAGTACTATACTATGTTCTTATAGCACTAGTTTTAGCATGCTTGAAACTCTAAGGTTTGTGCAAGGATTATCTGACTCTGTTGGTGGGGTTATAGCTTTTTCTATAGCTAGAGACTGCTACAAAGGCACTAAACTAACAAATATGGTAGCTAGTATAGTTATTATTATGCTGATAGCTCCAATTGTAGCGCCTATCATTGGAACTATATTTACAGATCTTACAGGCACTTGGCAAAGTACTTTCCATTTTCTAACTTTTTATGGTGTAGTTATATTAATAGCAGCACTACTTATAGAAGAAACTCTAGAGCCCAAAAATAGGCAAACAAGTATTTTAAAAATCGCTCCTAGCTACTTCCAACATCTGACAAATCCAGGTTTTATGTTAGCCACTATTGCTGGAGGTTCTACATTTGCAGCTTTACTAATTTATATATCTTCATCTGCAATTATATATCTAGAACAGTATTCAACGGGTTCAATTTTATATTGTATATATTATGGAATATGTGCTATAGCCTCAATACTTGCTAACCTTTTTATCAAAAAACATTCTCATAAGATCAAAGACATTAAATACACTTATTATAGTATTATTGTACTAGCAATTAGCTGCATGATATTAACGATATTTAACTACTTAAACATAGATAATGCTTTTGTTTATACTATAGTAATGTTTATACTATGTGCTGCTGTAGCTTTTATTTGCACTATACTTTACTCTTTTTCTATAAATCAGATTGATCATAACTTTGGTACAGCTAATTCAATCTCAAACTTTATTAAAAATATGATAGCAGCATCAGGTAGTTTTATAGTCAGCTATTACCATGGTAGAGATTTAATATTAACCTCTACTATTGTACAATTAGGCTTCATTGGTATTACTATTTTAATATTGTTTATTATTTATAAAATGAATATAGACTCAAAAATCAATGATTGAGGAATTTTTACTGTAATCTAGAAATATCTGCCACGCTAGTAAATAGTAGACGTAGCTTACTTAATAAAGCTACTCTATTAGCTCTGATTTGTAAATTTTCATCCATCACCATTACATTATCAAAAAACTTACTAATTGTTTCATCCAGAGTTGCTAATAATTCTAATGCTTGTGAGTACTCTCTTTTAGATACTAACTCTTTTATTTTACTAGCCACCTTATCTATCTGGTTAGCTAAATTTAGCTCATAATCATTATCTACAGTTTTAGCTAAATCAATATCGTAACTTGAAATAGCATCTTGTGAGTTTTTACTTAATATGTTAGCAACTCGTTTATTTGAAGCAATCAAGCTTTGTGATTTTTCAGAACCTCCAAACTCTATAACAGCTTTGACACGTCTATCAAAGTCTTTTATAGATTGATAACCAGTACTACTAATTGACTCAAATATATCTGCCGATACACCCTCCTCTTTATAAAGATTTTTTAACCTGTCTAAACAAAAAGATTTTACTTCTTCTTTAGTATTAGAATTTAAATACAAATTATTCACCTCTTTATAACTGGTTAAAGCAAGCTCTATAACTTTATCTAAAGACGTATGTAAATCTGTGTCTCGCAAAATGCGTAGTATACCTATTGCAGATCTGCGTAGTGCAAAAGGATCTTTATTACCAGTTGGTTTTTGTCCAATACCGAAGATACCTACTAAAGTATCTAACTTCTCTGCTAAAGCTACACAGCTTGCCACCGTAGTTGTTGGCAATTCAGCTCCAGAATATTTTGGCCAGTATTGTTGTTCTATAGCATTAGCTATAACATCAGGTTCACCATGCACTTTAGCGTAGTATTTACCAATAATACCCTGCAAATCTGTAAACTCAAAAACCATATCAGATATTAAATCTGCTTTAGCAAGCAAACCAGCTCTATATGCCGCTTGTATATCTATATCATTAAGCTTAGCAAGCTCTTTGGAAGTTTTAGCTATTCTTTGCGCTTTTTGGTACATATTACCAAGCTTATTGTGAAACGTAACATTTTCTAGTCTAGGCAGTAAACTATCTAGAGGACGCTTAAGATCTGTATCATAAAAAAATGCTGCATCTGCAAGTCTAGCATTCATAACCTTTTGATTACCAGTAATTACAAGCTCTGGTTTAGTGCTTTTAATATTTGAAATTGTAATAAAGTTAGCAACTAATTTATTTTGATTATCTAAAAGTGCAAAGCATTTTTGATGCTCTTGCATCGATGAAATTAATGCTTCTTGTGGCACCCTTAAAAAGTCTTTATTAAAACCACATAGCATAGCATTTGGATATTCTACTATAGCACAGACTTCATCAACAAGATCACTATCAAGGACAACTTTATAGCCATGTTGTTTTGCTAGATTTTGAGCTTGTTCTATAATCATTTGTCTACGCTTATCCCAATCTACTATAACCATAGCATTCTCTAAGGCATCTATATAACTAGCTACTGAGGTTATTGTGATACCAGCTGGATTATGAAACCTATGACCATAAGTAACATTAGTAGCTTTATGACCTAAAATCTCCATATCTACGATATCATCACCATACAAAGCTAAAACCCAATGTACAGGTCTTACAAACTCAGCGTCAGAAGTGCCCCACCGCATCATCTTTGGAATTGGCAACTGCTTTAGGGCTTTTGTTATAATCTCTTGAAGTAAGACTACAGTTTTCTGTCCTTTTTGGATGCTTTTATAAAAAAGCTTTTCACCTTTTGGAGTATCTATTTTTTGTAATTGCTCAAATTCAACTCCACAAGATTTTGCAAACCCTAAACCAACTTGTGTTGGCTGATTGTCTTTATATGCGATACTTACTAAAGGTCCTTGTTTTTCAACTATTAGATCGTTTTGTGATTCTGCTAAACCATTTATTATAAATGCTAAACGTCGCGGTGATGCAATCCATTTAGTTTGAGCAAATTCAACCCCTGCTTGTTTTAGCTGATCCTCAACACTTATTAGCAATGATTGAGCTAAACTTTTTAAAGCTTTTGGTGGTAGCTCTTCTGTACCTAATTCAAATAAAAAATCTTTTGTAACATTATCATTATTCATTATAAAACCTTTAATAAAATTTCTATTCTACAATTAAACCTAGGTACCCTGAGCTTGCTGAAGTGCAATAAAACACCTAAATCAAACCCCACCAAACCTAATTAGTTTAACTACAACGTTTATACATAAAATACCTGAAAAATACAGGTTTCTATTTTTGTCTTTATTGACGATTTTATGTATAAATAACTTGATGTATTATATCTCAATCCAGATAAGATTTTAATAAAACTACTATGTTTATCGATACACATTGCCATTTGGATTTTACTATTTTTGATAAAAACCGCCAAAACTTGATTTTTGAGTGTGATAAACTTGGTGTTAAAAGGTTTATAAATCCAGCAACTCAAAGCTCCAGTTGGGACAAACTACTAACTATAAATAAGCAATTTAATAATATCCATATATGTTTTGGTTTACATCCTATTTTTATAGACTTACATCAAGATTCTGACATTTTTAAATTAGAAGAATATACTCAAAACACTAAAACTAAACTTATAGGTGAAATTGGTTTAGATAAACGTCTACAAAACTTTGATAAGCAGATTAAGTTTTTTAAAAGCCAAATCAATATTGCAAAAAACCTTAATAAAAAAGTTATTATTCACTCCGTTAGATCTCATAATGAAATTATAAAAATTATCAAAACTACCAACTTTACAAGTGGTGGTATAATTCATGCTTTTAATGCTAACACTGATATAGCTAAAACGTATATTGATCTTGGCTTTAAGCTAGGCATAGGTAGTATTATTTCACACCCACACTCAAAGCTAAAGCAAACCTTGAAAAATATAGACTCAAAAAATATTGTTTTAGAAACTGATTCTCCAGATATGCAACTTTATACAGAACAACAAAGTACTAATACGCCCAAAAACATACCTAAAATTTTTGAGCTTGTAAGCAATATTTATGAATTAAACCCTGATATACTAAAACAACAAATTTATAATACTAGTCTAGAGTTTATCTAAAAATGTATATATCTAATTTACGACTTCAAAACTTTAGAAATATACAATCTAAAAGTTTTGATTTTAACTCTAGTATTAACTTTATTATTGGCAAAAATGGCTCTGGAAAGACTTCTATACTTGAGGCTATATATTTTTTATCTCATAGTAGATCATTTCGTAGCTCTCAGCTTAACCGAATAGTCAACCATGATGCTGATGAGTTTATCATATTTGCAAAAGCTTATAATTCTGATGAAATAACAATGGCTATATCTCGTAAAAAAAATGGTAGTAGTATCTCTAAGCTTAATTTAGAAATACAAAAAAACTATACTGAAATTACTAGAAATCTGCCCATACAGTTAATCAATCCTGAAGCTTTTAATCTAATTAATTCTGGAGCTCAACAACGGTGCAAAATCCTTGATTGGGGAGCATTTTACCTTGATAAAACTTTTCTAAAAATATGGCAACAAACTAAATTTCTTGTAAAACAAAGAAATTCCGCTCTAAAGCAAAACTACCCTCATACTTACATAGTAGGTATAGATAAAAAACTTAATGAATTTGGCAATATCCTTGACTTAAAAAGGCAAAGTTACTTTACAAAACTAAAACCTAAAATCTACGAAATACTTACCAAATTTAACCCAGACTTGCAATTAAATATAGAATATTACCGTGGTTGGAATAGTGATAAAAGTCTAATGGAAGTTTTAACAGAATCTTTTGATTATGACAATAAATATAAGATCACTAATCATGGTCCACATAAGGCTGATATCGTCTTGACTATAAATAACAAACCTATACAAGATATATTTTCAAGAGGGCAGCAAAAATTGCTTATTTGCGCTATAAAATTAGCTCAAGGAGAAATCCATAACCTTGAAAATGAAAATAAATGTATCTATTTAATAGATGATATAACTTCTGAGCTAGATAATAACCATACTCAAATGTTATTTAACTATCTAAAGAAACTAAGCTCACAAGTTTTTATAACTACTACAGAAGAAAGTAAAATTTTAGATTTCATCGAACAAGATAATCATATTATAAGGATCAAAGAATAGAAGCCTATATTAATTAATCATTGCCGTAAAGACGGTAAGCTTTTAGCTTTTAGCTTTTATCCAGTATTTGAAGGATCCCCGTGTCAAGCACGATGACGACGAGTTAGGTAGTGTTAAATAGGCTTTTATGATTAAACCAACAAGTTTAGAAAATGGAACTGTTGAAAACTAAAAATATCAACCAATTTAGTATAAATATTTTTATATATTTACTAATTATCCTCTTGCACACTAAAATCAACTTATCTTATAATAGATACATAAGTTTAGCTGTCTGGGTTATTCGTAATTTGGTTACAATCTTGAGCCGATAGTTTTACTAAAGGGAGTTTTGGTGTTTCACCTAGAGAGCAAGCTTTGGTATCTTTTAGATATTAGCAAAGAAGCCCAACGGTGGAACTATGACACCCACTTGATACCACAGGGATCAAGAACATTGGACCAAAACGGTAACCTGGATAGCTAATTTATTTATGAATAAATCACAAATACGTAAACAATTATTACAAATTCGTAATGATCTTCCAAATAAAGATCTATTATCTGAAGATATTGCTAATAAGGTTATTAACTACATAAACCAGAATTTTACAACTCCTAAAATTGCTAGTTTTCTCTCCTTAAAAAATGAAGTTAACACAAAAACTATAAATAACTATTTTGAAGTTTACCTACCAATAATACACCCTTGTATTAAGCATGGACTCTGGTTTGCAAAAGACACTAAGTCCTATTACACAAACAAATACAAAATCAACGAGCCGGTGTATTCAATAACTAGCGTTACAGCACCTTGGGAGCTTGATATAATAATAATCCCATTAGTAGGATTCAACAAACAAAAATACCGTATGGGTATGGGTGGTGGATACTATGACTATTCATTACACTTTAAAAAAAACTTTAAGTATCCATTAATTATAGGTATAGCCTTTGATGAACAACAAAATAATGGTATTATCATAGATATACATGATATACAACTTGATATAATTATTACTCCAACAAGGATTCTGTAAATGGACATTTCGACTTTAGTAGATCAAATAAAGCAACGTATATTATCTAAACTTGATCCTAAAGCAAATATTAAACTAACAGATGAGACTTATAAACATATTAAGCACAAAGGCTACACTGAAGGAAAATACCATCTACTGCTAGAAATAGAGTCCAATAAACTTAACTCTATACCTAAATTATCCTCACATAAACAAGTATATATAGCAATTGGTGATTTAATGGCATATATACATGCATTATCTATTAAAATTAAACCGGAGCAAGTCGATGTTTGATTTTATAATACATTTTAACTCTTATATAAACTATTTTGTTGACACTCTAGGAATGTGGTTTTACGTTTTACTTTTTATAATTATATTCTGTGAGACTGGAATCGTGTTAGGAATATTTTTCCCCGGAGACTCTTTACTTTTTACAATTGGCTTAACAGCAGCTGCTACTAGTATTAATATACATGTAGCTGTTTTTACAATATGCATAGCTGCTATAATAGGGGATTCTTGCAACTATATTACAGGTAAGTTTATAGGTGAAAAGATGTTCCGCCCTCATGCGCCTATACTTAAATCTGTATATTTAGAAAAGACCAAATTATTTTTAGAAAAAAATGGAACTAAAGCAATTATATTTTCACGCTTTATTGCTTTTGTAAGAACATTAACACCTTTTGTAGCAGGGATTAGTAGGATGAACTATCCTAAGTTTGTTATTTTAGGCTCGCTTTCAGCTATTATTTGGTCTTTTTCTATTACTTATACTGTTTATTTTTTCAGTGAAAATAAATTTATAAAAGAAAATTTAAGCTTGATAATTATTCTGGTGATAGTCGCAGTCATAGGACAAGTGATATTAAAGTACATCCTTAATAAAATAAAAACAAAAAGATCTTAACCTTTGATAATTATTTTTCTATAATCTTACATAAAATACTTGAAAATGCGGGATTTATATCAAAGTATCTTTGTATGAGTTTAGTGCTATGGATTGCAGATAATAGCTAGCTATTATCAAAATTTAAAGTACTAAAATCATCAATAAAGACAAAAATAGAAACCTGTATTTTCAAGCATTTTATGTATAAATCTAAATCATTTGGAAAAGTTTATTAATGGACACTATAACAGCACTGTTGCATATTATCTTACACTTAGATGAGTTTGTAAGTACTTATATTAATATATTGGGCGACTGGACCTATCTATTACTCTTTATAGTCATATTTTGTGAAACAGGATTAGTAGTTACACCATTTTTACCTGGTGATTCACTACTTTTTGCAATTGGCTTAACAGGTGCTGTCACTACACTAAATGTTCACCTAGTTGCCCCTATTTTAGTTTTAGCTGCTATTTGTGGAGACTCTTGTAACTACTTTTTGGGTAGATTTATTGGTAAAAGGATTTTTAAGGATGACGCTAAAATACTTAAAACAGCTCACCTTATTAAAGCCCAAAACTTCTTTAATAAATATGGAGGTAGAGCGATAATTATTGCTAGATTTACACCATTAATTAGAACCTTGCTACCTTTCACTGCTGGTATGAGTAGGATGAGTTACATCAAATTTGTAGTATTAGGCGCAGTGGGAGCTTTTATTTGGGTATATTCTATCATCTATATAGCGTTCTGGTTTAGCAATAATGCTTTTGTAAGAAAATACTTTGGCTTATTTATAATTTTGATAGTCGTTGTCTCTTTAATACCACCAACCATATCTTTCATTAAAGCTTATAGAACTAAATTTTCAACAAATAACAACTCATCTCTTTAAACTTAAATAATCTAATAAAAGTTTCCTACTTTGAAGCTGCTTACCTACCAAAATATTGTCTAACTTTAATCTTGTAACTCTAGCTATAACCTTTAAATCTTGTTCTGTCCATTTATAGAGTGGTTCCCTTATCTTCATGAGGCTTAATCCTTTAACCGAGCTAGCACCAGCTACCGCAGCCTCTCTAAATCCAGCAAATAAAATATTGTAATTTTTAGCTGGCTCTATATTGTAACCATCAAGGTCATGCTCAACATACACACCTTGCCCTAAACTCTCTAAAAGTTCTAACTCAAAAAATCTCAACAAATACTTATAATTATCCTCACTCATATTACTCATAACAAAATCATATTTTTTAAAAAGTCTATCATCCTCATGAGAGTAGCTTAAAAGCAAAAAAATGAGTTCATTTATATACTGTAAAGCTAAAAGATTAATGTATGATTTTTTATAAAAAGACTCTATAAACTCTATATTATAAATCTTATTTAATCCTGAGTCTCGCTTAGCTAGGCTTATCTGTCCACAAAGTTTAACTAATGGTTGATACAAATTTTGCTGTTTTTTACTAGTTCTAATAATTCCAGTGAGCTTACCAAACTCACTCGTAAATATAGAAACTAATAGAGAATTTTCCTTGTATTTACGCTGATGCAAGATATAAAACTCATAGAATCTATCTTTCATTTAATTTCTCTATTAATTCTATAAGCTGGACAGCATTTCTATATTTTATTTCAGGTAACCCAAATATGTCTATTAAATTTTCTAGTGATACTTTTACACTTTCATTAGCCTGCAATTTTAGCTGTAACCATTTTGCCATAGCTGTTATGTAAGCATCACCAAAAACTTTAAAAGAAATTTTTTCTTTACTTACGTAAATTTCTACTGTTGAAAAATTATCATTAGTTTTATATTTTACTTGAGTAGGTAAAATCTCAGCATCATCTACTGATATCTTTGACAACATTTCTTTTACTAGACTATTGTACACTTATTTTAACCTCAGTATTTAAATAGTATCTGTATCACCAAAAGGTGATACTACTCTTAAAATATTCACCTTTTCTTTAATGAGCTCTGCTGCTTTGATTACTTCCTCTTGAGTTGTTGGTAATCCAAAAGAGACCCGAATTGTACTATCAGCATCGTCTGCACTTAAACCTATTGTCCTTAAGACATGAGATGGTTCTATTGCTTGAGAGTTACAAGCTGACCCCATTGATAAACAAACTCCATCAAGCATAGCTAGTAAAGTTTCTGCTTTTACACCTTTAATAGTTACATTTAAAATACCTGGATAACTATGTTGTAAGTCTGTATTAATCTTTATGTTCTTGATTATTTTGAGTTGCTCTAAAAATATATCGCGTAACTTATTAATACGCTTATAATTTACATCTTTATTACTAAATATATCTTTGCAAGCTTCAGCTAACGCAAAAATCTGATAATTAGGTAATGTTCCAGCTCGCATTCCAAATTCCTGCACACCGCCATGGATTTGTTTTACTAACTTAACCCTAGGAGCCTTCGATCTGACATATAAAAAGCCTATTCCTTTAGGTGCATATATCTTATGTCCAGATACTGATAACAAGTCAATATTCATAGCTTTAATATCTAAGTTCACCTTACCATAGCCTTGAGCTGCATCAACATGAAAAAAAACTTTATTACGTTTAGTAATCTCGCCTATCTTAACTAGATCATTCATAGTGCCTAGCTCATTATTTACAGCCATTAAACTCACTAATATAGTTCGTTTAGTAATAGCCTTTTCAAGATCTAAAATACTCACTTTACCTTTACTATTCACATCTAGATAAGTCACATCATACCCTTGTGTTTCTAGATATCTACAAACATCTAAGACAGCCTTATGCTCAGCTTTTGATGCAATTATATGTTTCCCTTTATCACTATAAGCTTGAGCGATGCCTTTTATAGCTAAATTATTAGATTCAGTAGCTCCTGAGGTAAACATTATTTCTCTATTTAAAACCCCTAAAGTTTTAGCAATATCCTCCCTTG
Organism: Allofrancisella inopinata; assembly: GCF_012222965.1. Taxonomy (NCBI): domain Bacteria; kingdom Pseudomonadati; phylum Pseudomonadota; class Gammaproteobacteria; order Thiotrichales; family Francisellaceae; genus Allofrancisella; species Allofrancisella inopinata. The sequence goes on from NZ_CP038241.1 coordinate 1,038,629, forward strand.
CTGTTTCAATTTGATCTTTTATTTTTTCAGCGTCTTCATAAGTAGATGACCCTGAGTTAAAAAAATAATTATTATCGTTATTTATATAGTTTATAAGTTTATTTTTAACCGTTTCACTTAGTGGTGTAGTAGCAGCATAATCCAGATAGATAAAGCTCATTTAATCCGATATTTCTTTCAATTAATAGCTAATATTGTTATTATATCAAATAATTGCGTACATAGTACTTTAACAAAATCACTAACACGTCTAAGCTCTAAATCAGAGATGGTAAATCTGATTAATTTCACAAGTTTGGAATCTGCTTAGCCCATAAAAGAATAGTGGTTAAATTAAGAAGACCATAGAGGTCAACAAAAAACAAGCTGGTTCGTTAAAAAGTCAGCTATGAATATTACTTAAGGAATTTAAAAAATGAAGAAAATACTAATTAACAGTAAAAATAGCGAAGAAATTAGAATTGCTACTTTAGATAACGGCAAACTAATTGATCTAGACATTGAAAACGTTGATAGAGAACAAAAAAAAGCTAATATCTACAAAGGTTATATCTCAAGAATAGAACCAAGTTTGAATGCTATTTTTGTAAATTATGGTGAAGAAAAAAATGGTTTTTTACCATTCAAAGAGGTGTCTGAATACTATTTAAAAGATACTCCCACAGGTGAAAATATTGCTCATCTTTTATCTGAGGGTCAAGAGCTAATAGTACAAATAGACAAAGAAGAGCGTGGTGATAAAGGAGCTGCTTTGACTACTTTTATTACACTAGCTGGCTCATATATGGTGCTTTTACCAAATAACCCTGAAGGTGGTGGTATTTCACGTCGTGTTGAAGGTGAAGAAAGAGAAAGGTTAAAAAAATATCTCAAAGATTTAAATATCCCTAAAAACATGAGCGTAATTGCTAGAACAGCATGTGTGGAGTGCTCTTTTGAGGAGTTAAAATATGATTTTGATACGCTAGTTGAATTATGGCAATCTATCACACAAGCTTACCATAAGATAAAAAAACCCGCTCTACTTCATAAAGAAAGCGACATTATTGTTAGAACTGTTAGAGATCACTTAAAAGAAGATGTAAAAGAGATCATAGTAGATAGTAAAGAATGCTTTGATGATGTCAAAAGGCAACTTAGCTTACTAAGACAAAGCTTTGACACCAACAAGGTTAAATTATACAATGAAGAGCTACCTTTGTTTACTCAACATGGTATTGATCAGCAAATAGAAAATGCTTACAAAAGAGAAATACGTCTACCTTCAGGTGGCTCTATAGTAATAGATACAACTGAAGCTTTAGTAGCTATAGATGTAAACTCTTCCAGATCTAATAAAGCTGAAGATGTTGAAACCACAGCCTTTAAAACAAACTTAGAAGCTGCTGAGGAAGTTGCTAGGCAACTTAGAATCAGGGATCTTGGCGGGCTTGTAATTGTCGATTTTATTGACATGTCTTTCTATCCAAATAGAAAGCAAGTTGAAGAAAAACTTATGGAAGTTTTACAGCAAGATAGAGCTCGTATTCAAATGTCTCGTATTTCTAAGCTTGGACTTATTGAAATATCAAGACAACGTCTAAGCTCGTCTATAAATGAAAGTGTTATGCAAAAGTGCCCACGTTGTGAAGGTCATGGTTTTATCAAGACCACTCAAGCTACGGCTCTTACAATATTACGTAAAATTAGAGCTGAAGCCATGAAGGATGATACTAATGAAATCCGCGTACAAGTTCCTGTAGATATAGCTGCATATATACTAAATGAAAAAAGAGAAAATATAGTTGATATCGAAAGGATATCTAATGTTAAAGTCATGATTATTCCTAACTTTAATATGGAATCACCTAAGTTCCAAATGCAAAGAATTTGGGGTGCAAGCTACAAATCAAATCGTACAAGCCCAGAGCTTATCGAAGACGTATATAATCTTGAAATACCAAAAGCTGGTAAGAAAAAAGTTGCAGCTGTTGATTTAACTAAAGCTGTTGAAACCAAAGTTTCTGAAAAGAAAGAACAAAAACAAGAAGATCAAAGCTATCAGCCCAAAGAATCTAATACCAATAATATTAAGAAAAAAAGCTTATTTGCTAAATTAGCAAATGTCATCTTTGGTACTAAAGATAGTGCAAAAACTTCTGAAACTGTGCTAGATAAGAAAAAAGATGATAAAAATCGCCAGCAAAGAAACGACAAACCTAATAAAAATAAAGAAAATAAAGCCGTTGAGAAAATTGAGCTCACCAAACCTCTAAGTAATTCAACTAAAGATAACAATAGTAACGGTAATAATAACAAAAACCGCTATGAGCGTGATAACCAACGTCACAAAAAAAATAGTTACAACAATGAGCGTAATGATCGTAGTAATAAAACTAAGAAAAATGATGATACTGATAAACGCTCAACTAACAAAAATAATAACAGGTCTAGCAACATAAACATTAACGACGCTGAAGAAGTGGTTAATATAACACAATTAAAGTATGAAGCACAATCTATTGACAATAAGACAGACCTGGTTAAAAAAGTTATCTCAAAAAACCCAAATGAATTTATCTCTGTGATGGTTAAAGATATTTTAGATAACTATGATAGTTTAAAATGTGATGGCGCTAAGAAAGTAAAAACAGAAGAAAAGGTTGAAACTCAAAAATACCTAAAGTTTGATACTGTTTCTGTTGATGCAGAATTAGCTAATATTGCTAAAGATGTAAATGAAAAAGAAACTCAAGTCAGTATTGAACTTGAAACAAGTTCTAAAGAGCAAACTTTTATTGAAACTACTGAAAGACCTAAAGATACAAAGAAAACAGAAGTTAAAAAAACTACTCTAGCAACCAGTGAAGAAAAAGTAGATACAAACTTAGAAGGAAAAGACTCTAAAAAAACTACGAAGCCAAAAACGGATTCTTCTAAAAAAACCATAAAAGCCGCAAAGCCTGCTAAAGAAAAAGCTGAAGATAAAAAAGTAAAGCAAGAACCAGCTGATGAATTTATAAATTATTCTGCTGCTGTGGACTTTGAATCTCAAAAACTAATATAAGGGTTAAGGATGTTACAATACCCACATATAGACCCTGTCGCCCTACAGTTAGGACCAATTAAAATTCATTGGTATGGGTTGATGTACCTAATTGGCATTCTTGCTGGTTGGTTTCTACTTAAGTATAGAGCTAAAAGAAAACCTTGGTCTCCAGTTAAACCTGAGCAAGTTGGAGATTTAACCTTCTATATAGCTCTTGGTGTTATTTTAGGTGGGAGAATTGGTTATATAGTTTTCTATAATCTCTTATTTTATATACATAACCCTCTAAACATGTTTTCTTTATGGGATGGTGGTATGTCATTCCATGGTGGCTTTATTGGTGTATTAATTGTTTTTGGTATATATGCAAAAAAGTATAACATCAATTTTTTTGACCTTGGTGAATTTGTTGCTCCAGTTATACCAATAGGTCTAGGTGCCGGTAGAATAGGTAATTTTATCAATGGTGAGCTTTGGGGAAGAGTTACTGATTCTTCTATAGGCATGATTTTCCCAACCGGGGGTCCTCTACCAAGATACCCTTCTCAACTTTTTGAGTTTTTGTTAGAAGGTGTGGTTCTTTTTAGTATCCTTTGGATTGTAACTATAAAAAAACGTCCTAGATATTTGGTACTAGGTTTATTTATGTTTTTATATGGATCTGCTAGGTTTATTTGTGAATTTTTCAGACAACCAGACCCACAGTATGGTTATATCTTCTTTAATTGGGTAACTATGGGGCAAATATTATCTGCACCTATGGTTTTATTAGGAGCAATAATCTTAATCGCTGTGTTTGTTAAAACTAAAGGTAAAAAACATGCGTGAATATCTAAATTTCCTTAAGCATATCAAAGAAAATGGTACAGATAAGGGAGATAGAACTGGTACTGGTACAAAAAGCATTTTCGGGTTTCAGATGCGCTTTGATTTACAAAAAGGTTTTCCCCTTGTAACTACTAAAAAGATTCATCTACCAAGTGTTATTCATGAATTATTATGGTTTATAAGTGGTGATACAAACGTTAAATACCTTAATGAAAACAAAGTAAGAATATGGAATGAATGGGCAACTGAAAATGGTGAGCTAGGTCCAATATATGGTAAGCAATGGCGTGATTTTAATGGTCAAGGAGTTGACCAAATTGCTGAAGTTATAGAGCTTTTAAAAACTAATCCTAATTCGCGTAGAATATTAGTGTCAGCGTGGAATCCATGTGTAGTACCCACTGAAAAACTTTCTCCTCAAGAGAACGTAGAAATCGGTAATTCTGCCCTGCCACCATGTCATGCTATGTTTCAGTTTTATGTAGCTGATAATAAACTCTCTTGTATGCTTACCCAGCGTAGTGCAGATGCATTTTTAGGTGTACCCTTTAATATTGCTAGCTATTCACTACTTACACATATGGTAGCACAACAATGTGATTTAGATGTTGGTGAGTTTATATGGTCTGGTGGAGATTGCCATATCTATAATAACCATATAGATCAAGTTAATGAGCAACTTAATCGTACACCTTTAGAACTACCAGCCTTAAAAATTTTAAGAAGACCAGACTCCATTTTTGATTATAAATATGATGATTTCGAGTTTGTAAATTATAATTACCATCCTGCTATTAAAGCAAAAATATCTATATAAAGGAGCCATTTCCCAATGAGCCAACTTTCACTTAGTAAAAAGAAAATTCCTATATTATTATTAGAAGGAATACACAGTAATGCTATAGAATCTTTTAAAGCTGCTGGTTATGAGAACGTTGAACTTTTAAATACCGCTTTAGAAGGACAACTGTTAATAGAAAAATTAAAAGACTTTAAAATAGTTGGCTTACGCTCACGAACCCAATTAACTAAGGAAGTTTTAGAAAATTCTAAGCATCTTACAGCTATAGGCTGTTTTTGTATTGGAACTAATCAAGTAGATCTAAAAGCTGCTCAACAGTTAGGTATACCTGTTTTTAATGCTCCTTTTTCAAATACACGAAGTGTTGCTGAATTAGTTTTAGCTGAAGCTATCTTATTAATAAGAAATGTTATAGACAAAAATGCTAAAGCTCACCGTGGTGAGTGGTTAAAATCAGCAGAAAATGCAAATGAGATCAGAGGTAAAACACTAGGAATAATTGGATATGGGCATATCGGTATGCAACTTGGAATACTTGCTGAGAGTATTGGTCTAAATGTTATATTTTATGATGTTGAAGAAAAGCTTCCACTAGGTAATGCTACTCAAGTTTCTAATCTAGAAGGTTTACTCAAACAGTCTGATATAGTCTCTTTACATGTACCTCAATTATCTACTACTAGAAATATGATTTCGTATGAAGAATTTAATCTAATGAAAGATAACTCCGTGATTATAAATGCCTCACGTGGTAACGTTATAGATATCGATGCTTTAGTTAAAGCTTTAAAAACTAAAAAGCTTAAAGGAGCTGCTATAGATGTTTTCCCTAAAGAGCCTTCTTCTAAAGATGAGATTTTTGATAGTCCTTTAAGAAATTTTGATAACGTGTTTTTAACTCCACACATTGGTGGCAGCACTATAGAAGCTCAAGAAAACATAGCAAATGAAGTTAGTGCTAAACTTATTAAATATTCTGATAATGGCTCTACTTTAAATGCTGTAAATTTCCCAGAATTATCTCTACCAACTCATACTAACAGTCATAGAATTTTGCATATACATCAAAATATCCCTGGTATAATAAATGAGCTAAACAAAATTTTAGCTGAGAAAAATATAAACGTTGAAGGGCAATATCTTAGAACACTAGAAAGTATTGGTTATGTTGTAATGGACATCCGCTCAACTGATACTCAAGCAAAAGATCTTGTTGAAGAATTTAAAAAAGTAAAAGCAACCATTCGCGCACGTTATTTGAAATAGATGACAATTGCAATTAATAAGGCTAAAATTGTAAAGGAAATAACTTCTTTAAAGCCTTCTCACATCATTATAGGATATAGTGGTGGAGTTGACTCTAGTGTACTTTTAAATATATCTGTTCCAACCAATATACCTATAATAGCAATCTATATTAATCATGGTATCCATCCACAAGCTGATAATTGGCAAAAACATTGTCAACAGACATGCAAGCACTACAAAGCTGAATTTATAGCTCATACTCTTGATAAAGCTCCTAAGTCAGAAAGCTTTGAAGCATGGGCTAGTAAGCAAAGAATGATATTTTTTCAAAAGATAATGTCTAACTACCCTAACCCTCTACTACTATTAGGGCATCATCTAGACGACCAAGCAGAAACTTTTTTATTACAAGCTATTAGGGGTGCTGGGCTTGCTGGACTTTCAGCTATGCCGCGTTATAAAAAATTAAAATATGGAGCAGTTTTAAGACCCTTACTTAACTATCCTAAAGCTGAAATAGAGAAATTCGCTATAGATAATAATATCACCTATATATATGACGACAGTAATCAAGATAATAAATACCGTCGCAACCTAATACGTAACCAAATTATACCTATATTAAAAAGCTTTAATCCAAGTGTAAATAAAACTCTTTCTCGCAGTGCGGGTATTTGTGCTCAGAGCAATAACCTTTTGCATAAATTGCTTGCAGAAAAGTTAACAGAGATATCAGATAATAAACATATCAACTTAGACTTACTAATAAAACTTGATAGAGATGTTCAAACTAATTTATTGCATTTATGGTTTAAAAACAATACCCATTTAAGTCTAAAATCTAATCAACTTGATACTATTATTTCAACGCTTAATAATCAAGTAACTACTGGATGGCAATTTGACATAAATTACGATTACAAGCTAGTTGTAGAATATGGTTTATTAAAAATAAAACAAAACGCTCTAAAAGAGCTTTCTATAGACAAACAAACTATCATAAACTGGTTAGAACAACATTTTGCTGAGAAGAAAGATTTCTCTAAAGTAGTTATTAGAGACAGAAAAAGTTCGGATAAATGTAAATATCCAGGCAGACATAAAACTAATAATTTAAAAGTCCTTTTTCAAGAGCTTAAAATACCTGCCAATGATAGACATAAAGCAAAAATTATCCTATCAGATAATAAGATAATTGCTGTATACCCTTTTTTTATTTGTGATTATAGAGTCTAAATTACTCTATAATAATTCATTTATCATATTAATTTTTTAAAGCTTTTAATATAGCGTCTTTTGTTATTACCTTTAGCTGATGTATTTCCTCTTTTGTAGAGTTTAAAGGCGGTAACCAATATATAGTATTTCCTAATGGCCTCAGTAAAGCACCGAGTTTTATAGCTTCACGATAAACATCTAAGCCAAATCTATGTTTGCTCACATCTAAATCAGCTGCTATTACTGACCCAATATTTCTAATATTTTTTAAAATAGGTACCTCTTTCTGTATTTCTAAAAATGATTCTAAAAATAACTCTTCAAGTTTTAATACATTTTCTAAAACCTTCTCTTGTTCAAAAATATCTAAAACTGCGTTTGCACAAACAGCACCTAAAACATTACCACTATGGGTATGTGAATGCAAAAATGCTTTGGTTAAATCATCGCTATAAAACAGTTGATAATATTCATCCTTTGTCAAAACAACGCTAAATGGAAAATTGCCTGAAGTTAAGCCTTTTGATAAACATAAGAAATCAGGCTGGACGTCTAAATATTCAAAGGCAAACATCTTACCAAGACGCCCTATTCCTGTCATAATTTCATCAAAAATTATAAAAATATCATTTTCTTTGCACCATTTACAGAGTCTGTTGAGATAATCTTTGCTATATATTAACATCCCTCCAGCACCTTGACATATTGGTTCTACTATTAAGGCGTTTATGTTATCTTTATGCTGCTCAAGATACTTCTTTGATTCTAACCAGTGGGGTTCCGCATTCTCCCATAATGGATCATTTTTTCCTGTTACATAAGGGATATCCTTTAAAATAAAGCTTTCAAATAATAATGCTTTATAAGGTTCTGAATATAAACTACAATCACTGACGCTCATTGTAGCTAATGTTTCACCATGGTATGAATTTTCTAAGCATAAGAACTTAAACTTATTACTTTGGTTATTAAATTTCCTGATATGCGTGGTCATTTTTAAAGCTATTTCAACTGCACAAGAACCATCACTGGCATACAGGGTTTTATCCATATTAGTTAGCTTACATATTTTTTGACTAAAAGTATTTATTTCATCATTTGTAGTATTTGCAAATATGGTATGCTCATACTTATCTAGCTGAGCTTTTAATTTACTAATTATACTTGGATGCCTATGACCTAATGATTTACACCACCAACTAGAGGTAGCATCAAAAAGTTTTCTATTATCTTTTGTATAGATATATCTACCTTGTGTTTTTATGACTTCTAAAGGTGGGTTTCTTTCAAAATCTTTCATTTGGGTGCATGGATGCCATATATTTGTACTATAAGTCATTTGTAAACCGTTATTAAATATTAAAGTTGACAAATATTATACACGCAAGATAGAATTGTTCACAATTACAAATTACACTGAAAAAAACATGACGTTAGAACAAATACAAGAGATTTATAATAAACCGTTGACGGAACTAATTTTCCTTGCTTTAGAAACACATAAAAAGCATTTTACTAATGATATTGAGTTATGTTCTCTAAAGAGTATTAAAACTGGAGCTTGTCCAGAAGATTGTAAATATTGCCCACAAAGCGGACATTATAATACTAATATAGAAAAACATAAGCTTTTAGATAAAGATGAGATCTTAAAAGAAGCTCAAAAAGCAAAATCTAATGGTTCAAAAAGATTTTGTATGGGTGCTGCTTGGAAAAGTATACCTAAAAAAGACTTAGATAAAGTAGCTGAAATCATATCTGAAGTTAAAGGATTAGGTTTAGAAACATGTGTCACATTAGGAAGCATAAGTAGTGATGAAGCAAATTTATTAAAAGAAGCCGGGCTTGATTACTATAACCACAACTTAGATACGTCAAAAGAGTTTTATCCAAACATAATATCAACGCGTAAATTTGAAGAAAGAATAGAAACTATTAGAAATGTAGCTAATGCTAATATCAATGTTTGCTGTGGCGGCATTCTGGGTATGGGAGAGTCTTTAGATGATAGACTAAATCTACTATTAGAACTTTTAAATTTACCAGCAGTTCCTAAAAGTATACCTATTAATACATTAATACCTGTTAAAGGAACTCCTTTAGGTGATAAATATTCACAAGCTCAAGTTGATAATCTTGACTTGGTTAGATTTATAGCAACTACCCGAATCTTATTTCCACAAGCTAGATTAAGGCTTTCAGCAGGTAGGGAGCATATGTCTCTTGAAACTCAAACTCTTTGTTTCCTAGCTGGAATAAATTCTATATTTTATGGCAATAAGTTACTTACTGAAAATAATGCTTCCATAAACTCTGATAAATACCTAATATCAAAACTTGGCTTACACTCTAATGCTGTTGCTTAATTATAGGTAATTATGGAACATTTAGAAAAAAAATATCTTGAATATCAGCAAGCTAATTTACTAAGGGAGCTAAAAACTTATAATAATAGTAACGATATTATAGACTTTACTACTAGTGATTATTTAAATTTATCTAACTCACAAAATCTCGAAAAAGCTATTATCCAAGGATTTAAAAAGTACGGTTTCGGAAGTAAAGGATCAGCTATAGTCTGTGGATATAACGATAGCATTAAAGAGTTTGAACGAAGATTTTCTAAATTTGTAGGCTACCCTCAAGCTATATTCTTTAATTCTGGTTTTATGGCTAATCTAGCTATTTATTCAACTCTATTTACTAAACAAGATATTATTTTTACAGACAAGAACATTCACGCTTCTATTATCGATGGTATTAAACTTTCAGAGGCAAAACTCAAAAGATATAAACACCAAAGCACAGAACATTTAAAAACCATCTACGACCATAAGAGTTTTGTAATCACAGAAGGAGTATTTAGTACTACTGGCAGTGTTACTGATTTAAATAAAATATCTAAGTTTATAGATAATAATAAACTTATTGTAGATGAAGCACATAGTTTTGGAGTTATTGGTAATCAAGGTTCTGGCTCTATTAACCATCATAATTTAAGTCATAAAGAATGTCCAATAGCCGTTTTTCCTCTAGGCAAAGCTTTTGGTGGAGTTGGTGCTGTTGTATGCACTACCGACAAAATAGCAAATTATCTAATACAATTTGCTAGACATTATATCTATACTACCGCATTACCTGCTTTAATTTTAGAAGCATCGATAACTCAATTAGAAAACCTAAAAAATGCAAATATTCAAAGAGAGGATTTAAAAAATAACATTTATTTTTTTAATAGCTTGTGTCAAGAAAAAAACTTAAAACTAGTATCTGATGACGTCTCTCCTATTAGAAGCATTTTAATAGGAGATTCTAGCTTAGCTATAAAACTAAAAGTTGATTTAGACAAAAATAATATAGCTGTATCATGCTTTAGATATCCAACGGTACCAAAAAACCAATCATTACTTAGGTTCTCAATACATGCAAATAATACATTTGAAGAGATACAAAAAGCTCTAACTATTTTATCTAAAGGTATCTATCAATGAATAAATACAATAAGATTAAGCAAAATTTCTTTTATGCTAATGAATACTCGAATAATGCAACTGTACAAAATCTAGTAAGAAAACAGCTTCTAAATATAAGTTTAGAATTTGTAAATACACCTGTAAATAATCTCTTATGTCTTGGTGTGAGAAATACTTCAGAACTCTTAGAACTAAATAATACGTTTCAACCAAATACACTTGATATTGTTGATTTAGCTTTGCCAAATTTATCTAATTCACAAATATATAATGTTAAAAATATAAGCTTTTTTGAACTAAATTTTGATCAAGATTTACATTTATTAACTAAAAGCTATGATCTTATTTTTTCTAATATGTCTTTCCAATGGAGTAATAACCTAAATAATTTAATATCTAATTTAAAAAGAAAGCTAAATAGTAAATCTTTGCTAGCTTTTAGCACTTTACTTTCGGGTAATTTTTATGAAATTACAAACACCTTAAGAACAAACAAAATGCTTCCAAAAAATACTATTCTTAAAACAATTAAAGATAATAAATTAACATGCTTATATAACAGATCATACTATTTAACTCTTAGATTTGATAATTTTAAACAATTAACTGCACACCTTAGAAATACAGGAGTAAATACATATACAGGCTCATTAAATAAGGTAAGTTTTAGTACCATAAAAAATCTCTACAAACAATCTAATGACTGTAAATTAACTTATCATATTGGTTTATTTATATGCCATAAGGAGTAATTAATGAAAAAATTTTTTATAATAGGGATAGATACAGAAGTAGGTAAAACATATACTACCACAAATCTAATAAAAGCTTACGAATCACAGGGTATAAACTCACTCTGTTTAAAACCTGTAGCTTCAGGGAAAAGTGAAACTTCTGATTTAGCAGAGGATGTTGAAAGTATCCTAAACGCTTATAATTATAAATTCACTGCTGAGCAAATAAACTTAATTTCATTTGATCAGGCTATAGCACCACATATAGCTGCCATGAATTTAAACAAAAATATTAATCTAATGGAACTCTATCAGTTTATTACAGATAAATATAAACACAACTATGATATTTTACTTATAGAAGGTGCTGGAGGATTACTTACACCTTATTCTAATAATCTTACACAACTAGATCTAATAAAATCTTTACAAATACCAGTTTTATTAGTTTCTAGTATAAAAGTTGGCTGTATAAACCATACATTACTGACGATTAACGAGTTACAACGCCATAATATTAAATTAAAAGGTTGGGTAGCTAATTGTAATAGTGAAAAAACTTTCTATATTGATGAACAAATACAAACAATAGAACAGCTATCTGGCCAAGAATGTTTAGCAAAAATAGCTAAAAATAGCAATTATCAAGATTTTATCGAATTATCTAAAATACTAATCTCTCCAGATGAAAAAGTATAAGTATTACCATTAGATTCAATATGTATTTCACCAATATCAGATAAATCTTTATAGCTACAATTTGAAAAAAGCTTATCTCCTATTTTCAGTAAAAAAGTTTTATCTTTTAAGTAATTCATCTTTTCATAATCTACTTTAAAATAAGTGAATCCCTGTTTAACAAAGGTGTCTAGATCTTTACGAATTTCTGTAATAAGTGTAATTAGCAGTTCTGTTCTATCAATATGTTTCTTTGATTCTAACTTTAAAGAAGTCCATTGGTTTGCTATATCTTCATTTTTCTGCATGTTTACATTTAAGCCAAAACCAATAAATAGTTTTGCTTTGTTATTAATTTCAGCAAAAATATTTATAATAATTCCACTAACTTTTTTATTGTTAATAAAAATATCATTAGGCCACTTTAATTTAGTTTCTAGCCCAAATCTGGCTAACGTTTTAGCAATGCTTATCGATATAACTAAAGATAGACCTGTCAATTTTGACACGTCTAATTCAACAAACTCAAGCAAAGTGCAATATATGTTTTTACCAAAAGGAGAACTCCAACTTCTATTAAACCTACCAAAACCATTACTCTGATGCTCTGCTATAAAGATAGTATTTTTGCTAAAATTACCTTGGTTTTCTATAGCATATTTAGATGTTGAATCTATCGAATAAAAATATATAACTTTATCAAAAACTTTTTCTATTTTATTTACATCAATTAAATCTAATTTTTCTTCTAATAAATAGCCTATTTTGGGATTAGAAAAAATATTTATTTTATATTTGTCTTTTAATTTTTTTATATTCTTAGATACAGCTGCTCTTGTAATTCCAAGCTTATTTCCTATCTCTTCCCCACTTACATATTTTTTGTCACTTAAGAAATTAAAGATTTGCTGTTGAGTTTTGTTCATATTTAACTTTTAGTATTCTCTTTAAAATATTTACATAAGTCTACTAAAGCCTTATCAAACTCATCATTCACAAGCTGGTAATCATATTCATTAGCATGAGCAATTTCGCTTTCAGCTTGTTTCATACGGTAATCTATAGTTTCTTTAGTATCTGTATTTCTAGCTTCTAACCTATTTCTAAGCTCATTTAAAGAAGGTGGTAATATAAACAAACTTTTGACTTTATCTTTATAGATTATTCTTGTCTGTTGTGCTCCCTGCCAGTCAATTTCTAAGATTATATTTTTACCTTCTTTTAATAATCTGTCTAGTTCAGCTTTTGATGTTCCATAATAGTTTTTAAATACTTTAGCATATTCTAAGAAGCCATCTTTTTTTATTATATTTTCAAACTCCAATGTATCTACAAAATAATACTCTTTACCATTAGTCTCACCAACTCTAGGTAATCTAGTTGTATGTGATACTGCTACTGAAAAACTACTTTTACCGATTTGAGTTCCCAAAAAAGCTTTTAAAAGAGAACTTTTGCCAGCACCAGATGGAGCTGAAACTATAAAAATATAGTTACTCATAGTAATTAACTAAAATAAATATTAATTCACAAGATTATACAATTTTAAAACTGTAAATAGAACACAGCTTCCAAATAAACTGTATCCGTTAAAGTGACTTTATTTACTAGAATAATATTACCCCTTATTGTTTATCACTTATGTGTTGTGTTTTCAAATTCGATAATTGAGAAAAGCTTACGCTACAGCCTTCAACCTTACACTTATATACCCTCTACCGTATGTATGCGCATATGGTTTTTCAAGCTTGATGCACGGTTGAAACGTTGATCACAGAATTCACACTGAAATGGTTTCTCTCCTGTATGTATAAGTATGTGTCTTTTCAAGTTTGATGGGTCGGTGAAACCTCGACCACAGAATTCACACTGACATGGTTTTTCTCCTGTATGTATGAGCATATGTTGTTTCAAGTTTGATTGTTGGGTGAAACATTGACCACAGTCTTTACACTCAAATGGTCTCTCTCCTGTATGTATGAGCATATGTTGTTTCAAGTTTGATGTTTTGTTGAAACCTTGACCACAGACTTTACACTTATGTTTTCTCTCTCTAGTATGTATTTCTAAATTCCCTGTTGAATTTTCATTATCAACATTTAATGTTTCTTCCAAAAGAATATCTACTGGCTGAGGTTTATTTTGTCTTTTACCTAAAATTTTATCTGTTATTTTTGACTTTTCTAACTGTTTAACAGCTTTTTTTATTTGTTGTGATATGCTAATAGCACTGTTATTTACTGCAATGTAGGATTGATCTTGATTTTTATTGCCTAATTGGTCTATACCCAAAGAATTTTGTATACTATTGTTGGCTTTTTGTCTATCAGCTATTAAAAAATAGTGTTCTTGGCCAGGTATTGTATTATCATAGCCTACATCAATATCGATTAAATTATTTGACGGAGCTATAGCTGTTATTTGCTCAATAGGTGTTTGTCTTGACTCTACCATTATCCTGTGTATATTAAGTCTAATATTGGGGTATAAATTTACTAATAAAAACATAACTAAATCGCCAGCTTCGTTGTTCCATAATCCTGGATTTGCTATATCATAGTAAACTTTATTAAAATCACTAGCAGGAACAAAAGGCCTTAGATACTGCTGTACCATGTCATTTAGAATATATGAGGCTAATATAGCCCTTAAATTCTCACCAGAGTCAGGAAAGCCAACAATATCATGGGCTCTTCCTAAACGATGAACTTGTTTAACTACAGCATTATAAAAACAGTTGCCATCACGTGCTATCTCACCATTATCTTTAATGTTATTACGCTGTAATTCTCTACTTTTTCCTTTTTGTGGTCCATTTTTTTTAATGAAAAATTTACCTAATTCTTGGATAAACTGGTCAATTAATTTTTGATCTTCATAACTGTGATTACGCTTAATGATCTCGCTTTTAAGATTATTTTTCGGTAGTTCAATTTTGGGAGGAGTCGGCTTTCCTTTATAATTTTTTATTTCTACAGCCTTGGCTTTGCGTATTTCTTTATGTATATCTTTATTTCCATTAGGATAAACTTCTTTAAGATTATTAGCACTTAACTCATGTAGAAGAAAGAGTCTTTGAAGTATTATCACTCTATGGATGGTTTTCGAGATCATGTTAAATAATCTGTTGTCAGAAAATATTGATTCAAGGTTATCATTATTTAATTTATCGATATCAAAAATGTACTGCTTTAGTTCAGTTTCTAATTTACCTATTTCTGGAGTATTCTTTTTTTTAACCTTTTCATAATGCTTCTTATATTTATCAATTTGTTTTTTTTTAGCCTTAACATTTGCATTTAACCTAATTATTGTACTTTTGTATAGCCATTCAATATTTTGCTTTTGGAGAAATTTGATATAAAAATTATAAAAAATTTTTAATCCATCTTCACATTCAAAACTTATATCATACATATCCTGAGCATTCACTTTTAAACCTATATATTTTTCTTGATCACCAAACATACCCCCGTAACCTCTTAAAGCTTCTTTAGTAGCTTCTAATTTAGCATGAAAATTTTCAAGTAAAACAGCTAATAATAATCCTGCATACCCACTAGCAAAGCCTCCTATTTTTTCTCCCTCTTTTTGATTGTTTTTTAGTTGACTTATGGATGCTCGAGATTGTCTATATGTTTTATACAATGAATGAGAAGAATACAGAAGATAAATATGAACTTTTTTAAGTTTTTTTTTACAAGACGAAACGTTGTGAATGAAGCTTGCTAACTTTTTTAAATTTAAATACACTAACCCAGATAAGATCATGTGAGTTGTCTTACACACAAATAATAATGCGCCTGTAGGAGTCGGTAGTGTAGGATCGGGTACTAGGGTATTTTTTTATCAAATAAAGCTACTTTAGATAATGAATTATCTTCGTTAACTCTCAATAAATCTGATAGTGATTTAGAGCCATTTAATAGGGTTTGACTAATTTGTTTAGCTTGTTCTTTAGGTATCACTTCAGCTTTTGCCTTACCCTTAACAAAGTTAAAAACTTCATATTGGACGTAGTCAAAAGGTATTTGGAATGATGGATGTCGATAAATATTTTTAGTAAATTTTTTATCCCATGGGACTGCATAAATGTCTATATTTAATATATATAAAAGATTTATAAAGTCTTTTGGTAATTTTAAATGGTACATGGTTTTCCTTCTATTAGTTTGGCTGTTCTTAATTTATATTATACTAAAAACTTATTTAATTTTTAAAAAATATTTTATTTTGCAATTATACTGGTTTAGTTAATTTTTTATAAATTACTTAATTAATTGTAGTATATTTTTAAAATCATAAAGTAAGTAGAGTCGTTAGATTTTAAGTTTTTAAACCTTTTCTAATCTGCAGCGGGGCTTGTTTTGCTTTTGAATTTACAGGGTCTTTCTTATCGAGATTGACACTTGAGTATACAATCTTACAGTGTATGCTTAAAATTTGTGTTTTGTTAAAATAAAGATCAATAAAAAATTTTTTTAGTTATAAAAAAATTTTTAAAATAATTTTATTTTATTTAAACATGATATAATTGTTATATAAAACTTGTTTGTATAGTCTATAAAGAAGGAACTATAATAATATATGAAATGTGATGTTTGCAAAAATGATCTTTGCTCTTGCCATATTAAGAAAAAAATTATTAATATTAAACACAATTTCGCCAACAAAGATCGCCTTGTAAACCTTTTTATTAATTCACAGAATCATACTAAACTTAAACCCATACCTAACAATAGCTTAATAATAGGCCCGAAACCAATAATACAATTACCAAAGAATACTTCTAATATAAAAAACAAACATAAAAGGAACCATGCTCACAACTTTGATGTTAAAGATACTATTAATAACTATAGCACTATCAATAGAGTAGAAACAAAATCAGTTAATAGAACTCCTAGAGAATTTATCATAAGAGATAAATCTATAGTACATACACCCAAAAACAATTATATTGAACCGATAATCCATAATCTAAAAACTAAATCAATAACTCCTAGATATAAGGGAAATATTTTATTAAATAAGTTTATTCAATATTCTGAAAAAATACTAAATATTATAAGAGTTAACAATTTCAACACAAACCCTCTGCAATTATACTCAAACCATAAAATTTTTAAAAACAACCCTTTTAATTTGCAGACGCTTTTATATTATAACAAAAGCTTAAAATCAGAAATTAATACATTATTTAAAAATGAAAATCTTATAACATTTGGTTTTGAATATGAATTTGCAGGTTTTAATAAACAGCAGTTTCTTTCAATGAATAAAGAAGCCCAATATCTCTGTGCCACTGGACACAATGAAATCATGAAAGATTCAACTAATTTTATAAATGAGTGGAAAATTGAAACAGATGCACAGAAAGAATTAGAACTAGTTTCACCTATTTTATGTCTTTATACTTCTAATAAATATGATTTTACACAAAAGATCATAGCAGCATTTACATTTCTCGAATTTTACACTAAAGAAATATTGGATATAGCCAAAGATTCTAAAAACCTAAATATATTTTCTAAAGAGATCAATAAAAAGTATAATATTAATATTGAAAAGATAGAAAGTGAACATAATGAAACAGGACTACTAAATTTAATAAACACTAATTATCAGATCGAGCACAAATATCAAGGACAAATAAACAATAAAATTCGCGGTTCACACCTTAATATAGGTATTACTTTTGATTATTTAATTAATAACCTTCTGGAAAAAGATAGTAATTTTTCTTTTTTCATCACTATTTGTAAAAAAAATGGACAAAATACAACTCCAAATACAAAAGACTGGTTCTATATAAATAGTAATCTAATATCACAAAAATTATCCATCATATACACTAGTTTAAGATTTATATTAAATAAATATTTAAAAGGGGTAAATATTAATACTACAATTTGCTCTGCTCTACTGACACTGAAAATAATAGAAATAACTAGTTACATAGAAAAACTTTTATACAATTATCTCCATCATATTGAAAGAGATTCAAATTTACAGGAGATATATAAGAAATCACATCGTAGATTAACGAGCATTAAAAGTAACTCTTTTGATAAATTCTGGATTAAAACTGGTCTAGAAGGCATAATCGCATGTATATGCTTGTATGTTCCTGCCAACTATAGATCTCGTTTATGTACGGAGATACAAACAACAATTGAATCTCATAAAGACAATATATTAGAGTATTTAATGGAACAAATTTGTAAAACGTATAATATAGATAAATCTTCCTCCCATATTAATAAATGCTCCAAACTGTTTTTTCCATTGGATAAATATATATCTTGCATAATGAATAGAATGTTATCCAATATAGGAAGAATAAAAGGACTAACTATAAACTCCCATAAAGAAGAAGAAATAATATATGAAATAAACAATACCTTAAAATCAGCTATTGAGCTAAGAATAAGTACTGTAGCCAATGACATTTTTACATTTAATAACTTAGACATAGGTAAAAATTTATATAGTAGTCCAGAAAAAATCATAACTGATATAAGCAAATATAATAATTTAGCTTTTAAAAAAATGGATGAAAAATATAAATCTGATTTTAAACAATATATAGAAAAATCTAAAAATATAAGCGAGTTAATTGAAGCTTATGATATCGCAGGACTTACAGGTGCAAGAAATGAAACCTATTTGCCTATTAGAATGATGCAAAATAATATTCCCGAAGTTGTTATCGAATTTAGAAATCCCAGTCATAACATAGAATTTTTTATTAAAAAAATTCAACAACTTAATACTACAAAAAAAAGTAAAGAAAAGAGAAAACATTATGCAAAAACGCCAGAAAGTAGGCTCTAATTTTGGCTCCTCAGAGATATTCACCACTCCCTAAGAGCTAAATACAGTTTAATGAAGAGGCTCTAATCTACCTATGCTCAGTAAGATTTAATTTTTTACCTGCTACCCAAACTTTTTTAAGATGATTTATAACTTTTGCACTCAAATTAGCTGGTAAATCAACTAGAGTATAGTCTTTTTCTATAGATATATTACAGATATGTTTACTATCTATGCCACCTTCATTTGCTATAGCACCAACTATATTTCTTGGTTGTACATCATTTTCACGACCCACATCTATTCTATAGGTAGTTAGATCTATATCTACTCTCTTTGGTCGTTTTTTGTCAAACCTAGAATTATTATTTCTGTCTCTATCATTAAACCTATCACTAGATCTGGATGATCTATCATCTCTTTTAGTAGCTCTCTTTTCTTCTTTAGCCTGGATTTCCCTTGGGAAAAAGCCTTTCTTATCTTGTGCTAAAAGTGTAAGTACTGCTAATAAATCTTCTGAATCCAGCTCTAACTGATCCCGTATATCGATTATTATTTCTTTATACTTATCTAGGGATTTATTTTTTTCTAGAGCAGATGTTATTCTATTTTTAAAGTCATTAATCCTACTATCAGCAAGTTCTTTAGCACTTGGCATAAATACTTCTTCTAGTTTTGAATTAGTAAATCGCTCAAGCGAACGTAAAAATCTCATTTCTTTTAACGTTACTAAAGAAATAGAAACTCCTTCACGCCCTGCTCTACCAGTACGGCCAATTCTGTGAACATAAGTGTCTTCATCATTTGGCATATCATAGTTAATCACATGACTAATACGCTCAAGGTCTATACCTCTAGCTACAACATCAGTAGCAACTAAAATGTTAGATCTAGCACTTTTAAATTGCTCAACAATATATTCTCTTTGAGATTGCTGCATATCACCATTTATAGCAGCTACTTTATAACCAAGAGCTTTTAAATTATCTGCTACTTCTATTGTACTTGTCTTAGTTTTAACAAATATTACTACACCATCAGTTTCTTCTATTTCTAATAGTCTGTCTAAAGCATCTATTTTTCTAAAACCTTTAACTACTATAAATTTTTGTGTAATTGTATTAGCTGTTTTGGTTTTTGCTTTAACCTGTATTTTACATGGATTTCTTAAATACTCTTTTATAATATCAGCTATATCTTCCGGTATAGTTGCTGAAAAAAGTAGTCTCTGGCAATCATCAGATATGTGACTTAAAACCCATCTAACATCGTCAATAAAACCCATTCTAAGCATTTCATCTGCTTCATCTAATACTAACGCTCTTAGATTATCTAGCTTTAGTGTTCCTTTTTCAATATGGTCCATAACTCTACCAGTAGTACCTACTACTACTTGAACACCATTTTTAAGTGCTCTTATTTGTGAACCATATTCTTGTCCACCATAGATACAAGCAACAGATAAACTTGTGACACTTTTTGCAAAAGCTTCAAATTGTTCTGCTACTTGTATAGCTAATTCTCGAGTTGGCGCTAATACTAAGATCTGTGGAGATCTGCTTTTATCATTCAGATCTAAATTATTAATTAATGGTAATGCAAAAGCTGCTGTTTTACCCGTACCTGTTTGTGCTTGACCTAGCACATCTCTACCCGATAATATATATGGAATAGCATACTGTTGAATTGGCGTTGGGTTCTCATACCCTAAATTTATAACAGTATCTACAATATTTTGATCTAAGCCTAAAGAGCTAAAATCTTTTTTTGTTTCTGAATTCATTTTGTAACCGTAAATTAAATATTTTGAGAAATAATAATTTGAAAATTATGAAAATTTAAAATTATCCACGTGATGTAATTTCTAGTAGATGGTAGCCAAATTGCGTTTTCACTGGTCCATGAACAGTGTTTAACTCGTCATTAAAGACTACTTTATCAAATTCAGGAACCATTTGACCTTGGGAAAAAGTACCTAGATCACCACCTCTAGCTCCAGATGGACACAGAGAATGTTTTTTTGCAGCTTCTTCAAAAGTTATTTTACCTTCATTAATATCTTTTTTTATTTGTTCACATTCAGATTCTGACTGTACTAGCAAATGTCTTGCTGAAGCTTTCATAATTAAGTTCCTTATTTTTATTATTTACTATTGCAAATTACACCCCAAAGGATACATTATTTACTTAAAATTTACAACTTTTATAAATTCAGATACTACCTTGCAATATTTATGAACTTTAGGTGCAAGATTGTATCCTCAAGATACACGCCAAATTTAAATGTTATGTTAAAAGCTAGCATGCAATCATAATTCAAATAAATATTTAATGTATATTAAAAAATTTCATTATTAACTTCAAACTAAATAATAATATATGTTTATTTACTTTTATTTATTTTTATTTTAAGTATATAATAAATAATAGAAAATGTGAACAAATATTTAATTCATGTGGTAGCTAGAACAACCAGGAGTATTTATGACTAACGAAGAGTTTGATATATATTGGTATAAAACCTTATCAGCAATTGCAACCATATTATTAAAACATGGTTTAAGTGATATAAATCAAAACGCTATAGAACCTCTGGTTTCTCCAGAAAAGAATTATACAGATGCATCTAATAGAGAGGTATCTAATCCTATGGTAGCTTATAATAAATTAGGCCAACTTTTAGAATCAATACGTTATATGGCAAACAATCAAGCAAGTGATGCCAGTTTAGATGAAATACATAAGAAAATAAAATCTCAACTTAGAATGCTATATATCAGATATGCTAATCGTTTAAGCATAAGTCAGCTTATATTTAGCAAGAGCAATATGAATTTGTTTATAGAACAACCTAAAGATCCATCTAAAATTCGTGTAGTCAGCAACGGAGAAAGAATAACAATATCCAGAGCATTACTAAGTATGATCGGTGACTATTTAAATAAATCAAGTTATAGAAATTTTAGAAAAACAGCTATGATCAGTTATATAGAGCTGCCTCCTTTACCATTATTACCACTAAATTACCAAAACTATATTACACGGATAGTTGATACACAACCAATCTCCGCATTAAAGGTATTGGCGAATGGAAAAATAGTAACTGGACATAAACATGGTATTATAAAAATATGGGATTTAGATAATCCCACAAATATTCTTGAGTTAAGAACTAATCAATATCCTATTTCAGCGTTAGAGGTATTATCAGATGAAAAAATAATAAGTGGATCAGGTGATGGAACTATACGAATATGGGATTTAAATAGGCCTACAGATCTTACAAATCCTATCGTGTTAAGAGACGTTCGAGATTATATGACAATATTACAAATATTGCCCGATAGAAAAAAGTTGCTAAGCGCATCGTCACGTAATGACAATATAAGAGTCTGGGATTTAGACAACCCTACAAATCCTCCTCTTCTGTTACCGGGCCATCAAAAAGGTGTTTTAGCATTAAAGTTATTACCAGATGGAGAAAGGATAATATCCTCGTCGCGGGATGGAACTATACAGCTTTGGAATTTAAACACACAAACAAGTACCGTACTAAGAAAACAAACAGGTACTTGGGCGTTCGAGATGTTACCAGATGGAAGAATAGTAAGTCAAGGGGCAAATCACACTATAGATGTTTGGCATTTAAACAATCCTAGAGTTCCTACTCATGTGCTAAAAGGCCATAAAGCAGATATTCATAGCTTAAAGCTATTACCAGATGGAAGAATAGTCAGCGGCTCAGCAGATTATACTATAAGAGTCTGGGATATAACTGAGCCTGAAAGCCCTATCGTGCTAGAAGGTCATTTAGGGGCTGTTAATGAATTACAGATATTACCTGATGGAGAAATAGTAAACAGCTCAAACGATTGCAGTATAAGAGTCTGGGGTTGTCTAAATAAAGAAGAAAATATTAAAATAAACCGGCAATTTATAAACGTTGTTATAGATGAATATAAAGACAAAGTTAAAAATAGAAAAATATCTCTAGGCATAGCAGGGAAAAGAGTCAATAACAAAATATTACCTGACAATTTAGCAAAAGCAATAGTAAATATCCAAAATAATCCCGATGCTTTTGCTCTGTTGCCACACTCATTTTTTGAGAAATTTGTTCAAGAAATAGACTCTCAAGTTAAAACTACAAATGGTACCATTAAAAAAACAAAACTATTTACCTCTAGGGATGATGAAGTCACAAAATTATATAAACATGGAGTATGGCTTGAATTACGTCGCCTTTGGGTCGAAAAATTACCAAAAATTGTACTTGACAATTAAAGTTTACTCCAAACCAAGTTTTTGAGAGAAAGTTAAATATTTATTGCGAGAGATTTTTTTAACCTTTCTTTCAAGTCCACTTTTTGCTCTTTGGAGTAGGCTTGTGCTTGAATATTGCCCCATACTGGATTAGGCCAAGCTGGATCTGTAGTGAATCTTCCTATCACATGAATATGCATTTGTTTTACAACGTTACCTAAAGTAGCTATATTTAACTTATCAACTTTATACTCATTTTTTAAAAATACAGATAGCTTATTTATAATAGTGTTTATGTTATATTGAACAGAATCATCTAATTCATACCACTCTGTTTTATCTGTAAATGGGACAATAATAAACCATGGTAATATAGCATTATTCATAACAAGAACTTTACAGTCTAAAGTTTGACAGACTTCAAAAGTGTCTTTTCCTAAACGTTCATCTAATTTAAACATTAAAATACTTCCTAATTTTTTCTAAATCTTCTAATGTATCAACTCCTGCTGGAGTACTTTTTATAGCTTTGGCAACTGCAATTTTATAACCATTATATAAAACTCGTAGTTGCTCTAAAGATTCATAATTTTCAATAGGTGCTTTGCTTAAACTTGAGTATTTTTTTAAAAACTCTACTCTATAAGCATACATTCCAATATGCCTAAAGTACTCAGCTTGTTGAACTTGTTTATTCTCTGAAAAACCTCTTTCAAAAGGGATCGAAGCTCTACTAAAATAGAGAGCATAATTGTCTTTATCAAATACTACTTTTACATTATTTGCATTATATATATCTTCTGGAGAAGTTATTTTTTCACACAAAGTTGACACTACAGCTTTAGGCTTATTTACTAACAACTCTGCTACTTGCTCTATGTTTTCAATAGGTATTAATGGCTCATCACCTTGTACATTAATAACTATATCTTCATCGTTATAAGCAAGTTGTAAGACTGCTTCAGCTATCCTATCTGTACCAGACTCATGTTCAGGCTTAGTCAAAATCACATGTGCACCAAAGTTTTGTGCTATATCTTTTATTTTATGCGAATCTGTAGCTATAACTATGCTTTCAAATTTAGATTTAGAGACTTGCTCAAATACTCTTTGAATCATTGGTTTACCTGCTATATCAGCAAGCATTTTATTTGGTAGACGTGTAGAGTTTAATCTAGCTGGAATAATAATATGAATTTTAGCCATATTTTTTTATCTCTTCAATATTTAGCTTAGTAGCTTCTTCAACAAGCATAACTGGTATGTTATCACGTATAGGATATGCTAACTTATCTGCTTTACACACTAAAATTTGCTTTTGTTTATCATAGTGCAAGTTAGACTTACAAACCGGACAAACTAATACGTTCAAAACAGATTGATCCATTTACTTCACCTCTATTATAAATTCAAATTTAGCATTTACTTCTTTAGCTTCTATAAGCTTATAATCATTAACCTTACACCAAGCTGGTATATCATGCATTGTGCCAGGATCAGTACAAGTAACTTTTAATAGCTCTCCTGAACTCATAGTTTTAAGCATATTCTGAGTTTTAATCACCGGCATGGGACAAAGTAACCTTTCTAAACTTAATTCTTTCATTTTCATATATACCATTCTTTTTTAATTTCATCAGCAGAGATAGGCTTAACTTTAATCTCTTTGCTAGTACCGTCTAAGTAATTAAATACCATTGTTACAGAATCCTCAGTTTTACCTTGCGTAAATCTTCCTAAAACTTCTGCTGTAAATTTTTCATCAGACTTATTAAACTTACCATCTATCAAAGTCAAAGGACCTGCATGAGATGAGCAATAAACACTTATAAACTGATTTTTATAACCATTTAAGTAATTATTTTCCCCTTCTTCTCGCCCAACTATAAGTTTAAACTCCGGCTTAAAACGAATATGCCTACCTACTTTTAGAAGCATAATATCATCAAACTCATATTCTCGTGTATCTCTAGCTTGCCATAAATCCACGAGCTTATCAGAATATTGTTTATCTGTAAGAAAACAGCATCCTCCTGCTGGGGAGGCGTAATCCTCTATAGCATATTCTTTTGCTAAACGTATCTGATCTTTTCTACCCCTACCTGTAATGCCAAGCAATTTAGATCTATCAACCCAACCTTCTCTCTCAGGTTTGGTTTCCGGTAAATTCTTAGCACTTAATGGGCGCAATAAAAGATCATCTATACCAGATTGCTTTTGTACTACTGGCATTGTATCTTTTCTTTGTGACATTGGTCTTTGACCAATAACCTCTCCAGTTATTATAAAATCAAAACCATTTTCAATAGCCCATTGTTTTGCCTTTCTTACCATAAATATTTTACAATCTAGACATGGATTCATATTGGCACCATAGCCATATTTTGGATTCAAAAGGACATCTTTATATTCTTCTATCACATCTATGATATGCAGTTTTATTCCTAACTGCTCGGCAACCCATAGAGCATTATTTCTTTTTTGTTTTTCTTTGTCACGCTTACGGATAGCATGAGTATGTCCTTCAACACAAAATCCCGTAAAAAAATTAATCCCTTCAACGTGGATACCTTGCTCTTGGATTAACTTTGTAGCTAACATAGAATCAAGTCCGCCAGATATTAGTGAAACTGCTTTTATTTGTTTTTCCATCATGATAAATTGAATATAAACATTTTAAAATTTAAATTATTTGTGACGATTTTAACACATCCATGATAGTATGGGACTGTTGAAAGCTGAAATTAGGCAAAAAATAATAAGGCAAAAATATTTGAAAAAGCACAGTTTACATGTAGTAAATGAGCATTTTGAGAATATTTTTAACACAATTAGTGTTGTATAATTTCAGTTTTCAACAGTTCCAGTATTGACAGCTTGCTCCATATGCATACATATTATGGTTTAGAACCATTAATTATTAGCGATGAATTTATTAGGTTTTCTCTTGAGTGTTTTGCGCAATCTTCAAAAAAAGACTTCGTTTATATTTCTTTATTTACTGGAGTTACGGACTTTTAAATTTAAGCAGTCATTTTGAGTATTTTTTTCATTTTTATAATTTCCCTATGACTCGCTTGATTGGCGGCGATTAACATTTTCCTTTTCAACGCATAGTGATTTTTATTTGAAGCAAGTTTTAGTTTTTCAAGTTCAATAAATGCACCTATAGATAAACCTATATGGTTAAGCTGAGTAGTAATTACAGATGTAGGTGATTTAGCAAGACTAGCGTTTTGTTTTATACTTCGATGATAAACTTCTATATTCCATCTTTTTTGATAGATATCTTCTATGTGGTTACTCTCTAGGTTTAGATCATTAGTAATTAAATAAATCTCACCTGTTGAATTGTCCCCGTTTTTGAAGACTTGGCGAGTAACCACAAGACTATATTTTATATCTTTTAAATAAATTTTCATAGCCTCATTTTCTAGCAATCCTAATTCATCTAACCTACAGTAGTTACCAGCAAGAGCATTAGCTTTACTCTTAGCAACTAAACGATTATTTGCTATACCTATTACATACGAGAGTTTATGTTTGTTAAAGAATTTCAAATTAGTTTTAGAAGCAAAATATCTATCAGCTACTATATAATCAAAACTAGAGAAATTCTTAATAATTTTCAATATCAGTTTTCTTGCCAGTTCATTAATTGTGTAGCGTGCTTTACGCTTTAAGCGCTCCATACCTGCTTTATCTTTTTCTACTACAAAGTTTTCCTTAGTTTGTACTTCAAAGCCTACAGGAATATTAGCATCTCCAACGTGGATTAAAGCACTAATAAGATTGATGCCTTTAACTGCTCTACCTACAGAATGATCATAAAACCAGTTTACTACCTCATTGACCATACTATCAGATTTAGGACTTATTGTATTGTCTATAGATAATATCTTTGGCTTATCTTTGTAGGCGTTTAAAATACTTTTACCTTTTAACCAGACATATTTACTTTCATAACTACCAACTTTTAACATCCGAGAAAAACTATCATGCTTTACTAGTTCATCTAACATACTTGAACACATTGTCGCACTTGCTTGGGAGTTTTGACATAATAAATATTCAGTATATAGATTGGCTAATTCACGTTGTTTCATTTTTAGAACATAACATAGTTGATGTAATTATAAATTAACACATAGAAAACTTTTTCGCTTTAACTTTTTCCCAAAAGTCCGTAACTCCAGTTATTTAACATTATAAGTTCTTTTTATAACCTCCATGTCACCATACCATTATAACTCCATTGCCTAACCCGCCGACTATTCTCCCATTTGGCAACAACTCCAACGCGGTAACCCAATTTGTACCTCTTAGCGTAATAACATTTGTAAAATCATTTAAATCCCATACTCTTATAGTATGATCTGCTGAGCCGCTGACTATTCTTCCGTCAGGCAATAATATTAGCTTTGTAATTTCATTTTGATGTCCCATTAGTATGATAGGATTTGCAGGATTGTTTAAATCCCATATCCTTATAGTCCTGTCTGCTGAGCCGCTGACTATTCTTCCGTCAGGCAATAATATTAGCTCTGTAATTTCATTTTGATGTCCTGTTAGTATGATAGGATTTGTACGATTGTTTAAATCCCATATCCTTATAGTCCAGTCTGCTGAAACGCTGGCTACTCTTGTATCTGATAATAGCATTAACTTTCCAAGCCAATATTCATTTCCTCCTAGCGTAATAGTGTTTGTACGATTATCTAAATCCCATACCCTTATGGTACCATCCCCTGATGTATTAACTATTCTGCCATCAGGCAATGATATCACATCTCCAACCCAGGCTTGACACTTTAGTACGATAGGGTTTGTAGGATTATCTAAATCCCATACTCTTACAGTACGGTCTCCTGAGCAACTTACTAGTCTTCCATCAGGCAATAACTTTAATGCTAGAATCCCAGCTTGATGGCCCATTAGCATGATAGGGTTTGTAGGATTATTTAAATCCCATACTCTTATAGTACAGTCTTCTGAGCAACTTACTATTCTTCCATCAGGCAATAATTTTAACGTCGTAACTCTGTCTTGATGCCCAGCTAATATGATAGGGTTTGTAGGGTGGTCTAAATCCCATACTCTTATAGTATGATCTACTGAGCCGCTGACTATTCTTCCATCTAAAACAGCTAGAGCTTTAACAGCGCCTTGATGGCCTATTAATGTAATAGGGTTTTGATCATTTATTGGTAATAGTGGTAAAGGAGGCAGCCCTTGAGAATTTAATTTACATACTCTCCTAAAGGATTTATAACTTGAACCATCTAAATATTCACATATCAAACCTATTGTATGCTTATTTATAATTAATTTTTTATTGCTACTAACTTCATATACCAAAGCAGATGGTGTTACTCCAGCGCCATATATAAGTTTACTCATATTTAAATGCTGCGCGTATAAAACATATAACCTCTTAAGCTCAAACTTTATTTTGTTATGTATCCTTTCTAACTCTTGGTCACTTATGCCATTGTTTTTTATATAGCGTATTACCTTTAAAAGAGATCCTACTTTAGTTATAGTAGTCGTAGGGTTAGACATATCATCATAAGCAGGCTCTCTATACAATAAGCTTTCTATTGCCGTAATAGTTTTTTCTTTATAGGCTTTGTTCATTATACTTGAAGGCCTGGGTGCATAGTCTAATAACATCGTCACAAGTGTTGATATAGTTTTATACCAGTAAACATCAAAATCATGATCAGTCATAAATGTCTCCTGTGTTAAATTACTCCTTTTTTAGAAAAAACTGATTTATCAATTCAGGGGCTGTTGCAAGCTGGAATTAGATGGGTGGTAACAAGGCAAAAATATTCGAAAAAGCGCAGTTTACATGTAGTAAATGAGCATTTTGAGAATATTTTTAACACAGTTAGAAACATATAATTTTAGTTTGCAACAGTCCCATTCAAGATATTTTTCGTTTTCATTATAGCATCAACCTACTTATGTGCTCTATATGCTACAGCAAACCCTATATATTCTAATCCTAACCGGCAAAAATCTTGGACTTTGATTATAACTAAAACTAGTTTGTGACAGAACCTTTTTTATTAATGGCAACATTTGTCATATAAACACCTAAAAATATTACCGCACCAAAGAGTAAAGATAATGGTGATAGTGTTTCACCATAAAATATAAATCCTATAATTATAACTAAAAACGGCATAATATTTTGAAACACTGCTGTCTTATAAACACCTATTTCTTCTAACGATTGTAAATACCACACATAAGATGTTACTGTAGCAAAAACTGATATATACATCATACTTATCCAAAAAGACAAATCTGTATCTACAAGCTCGCCAAAATCAGATTTAAATAAGCTAACAATAGCAAACATAACCATACCGACAATAGCACCGTAGGTATTTATAGTTATCATATTTATACCTTGTCTGACACAACTTTTGCCTAAGATAGCATAAGCACTAAAGCATAGAACTGCTAAAATACTTAGTACTTCACCTAAATTAATTGATAGACCCACCGTGCATTCTGCATCTGTTCCATAACCTGAAAATGATACAACTCCTACTGTCCCCAAGAGTGCTACTAAAATGCCTAGCTTAGCTTGCAAATTTACCTTCATTTTAAAAATGTAACTACATAAAACTGTTATGAAACAAGGAGAAAATGCGTATATAATAGCTATGATATTTCCTGATATTAATTTTTCAGCCCATAAGAATGCGATGTTATATAAAAATACACCAAAGAAGCCTATAGCAATTATATAAAGCCACTGTTTTATATTTAATTTTGGTAACAGTGTTTTAGTATAATAATAATGAACAAGTAAAAATACTAATGAGGCAAATACATAACGAATAAATCCCACCAAATATATATCTACATACTTTAAAGGTAATGGTGCTATATGATATAAGCTAGCCCAAAATGTAACAGCCAGCAATATTTTAACGTAACTTTTAGTGGAGGTATCCATAATAACGTATAGCAGTTTATTTATTATTGATTAAATATTCTACTATATTCGGGTTTACTAAGGTAGATGTATCACCAAAGTCTTCATAATCTCCAGCTGCTATTTTTCTTAAGATTCTACGCATAATTTTACCCGATCTAGTTTTTGGCAACTCTGGAGTAAATTGTATAACTTCAGGAGTAGCTATTGGACCTATTTCTTGTCTTACACACGTTACTAGAGATTTCCTTATATCAGCTAAAGTTTGCTCATCGTCTGCTATACCATCTTTTAAAATACAGTAAACATATATAGCCTCACCTTTGATTTCATGAGGCATACCGACAACCGCACTTTCTGCAACATCTTTATGCGTATCTAAAGCCGCTTCGATTTCTGCCGTTGCCATTCTATGACCAGAGACGTTAATAACATCATCCATACGCCCTTCTATCCAAATATAACCATCTTTATCACATCTTGCAGCATCACCTGAGAAATAATACCCTTTAAAACTACTAAAATACGATTTTATATATCTGTCATGGTCATTATAAATAGTTCTTGCCATACCAGGTGTTGCTCTTTTAATACATAAAGCTCCCTTACCTTCGCCTAGTATTTCTTTACCATCACTATCAATAAGAGCTATCTCAACTCCAAAAAAAGGTTTTGTTGCTGAACCTGCTTTTAATTTATGTGTACCTGGTAAAGGAGTAATCATGATACCACCTGTTTCTGTCTGCCACCAAGTATCAACCAAAGGAGCTTGATTATTGCCTGCTTTCTCAACAAACCATTCCCATGCTTCTGGATTAATCGGTTCACCAACTGAGCCAAGAACTCTCAAAGACTCTCTAGAAGTCCCTTTCAAATAGTCATCACCTACTTTAATTAAAGATCTAATTAAAGTTGGAGCTGTATATAATATACTAACTTTGTGTTGGTCTACTTCTTGCCATAATCTTGAAGCATCTGGATAAGTTGGAACGCCTTCAAAAATAACCGAAGTAGCTCCATTTGCAAGAGGGCCATATACTACATAAGTATGTCCTGTTATCCAACCTATATCTGCTGTACACCAATATACATCATCATCTTTATGGTCAAATACTATTTTATGTGTAAAACTTGCATATACTAAGTAACCACCTGAAGTATGTACTAAACCTTTAGGTGCACCTGTTGATCCTGAAGTATAAAGCATAAATAATGGTGTTTCTGAGTCAAAAGCTTGTATTTCATGCTCTTTTGACACCTTTTTACACTCATCATTATAACATAAATCTATTTTATCATTCCAAATAATATTTGCTGTATTAGTATTACGTACAACTAAAACATTTTTTATAAAATCTAACCCTATGATAGCTTTATCAACACTTGCTTTCATGGCTATTCTTTTACCGGATCTGACTCCTTCATCAGCCGTTATAACAAAACTACTTTTGGCATTGATTATACGCTGCTTTAATGCTTCTGATGAAAAACCTCCAAACACAACTGAATGAATAGCTCCTATACGAGCACAAGCTAGCATTGCATATATAGCTTCTGGTACTAAAGGCATATAAATCGTAACTATATCGCCTTTTTTAACTTTATTTGCCTCTAGAACATTTGTCATTTCACATACACTGTGATACAGCTCTTTATAGGTGATTTTTTTGGATTTATCTGGGTTGTCAGCCTGCCATATAAAAGCCACTTTATCAGCCTTATCTTTTAAATGCCTATCGACACAGTTATAACAAACGTTTAATTTACCTGTTTCAAACCATTTTATATCTACTGGATCAAAGCTACTACTATATGCTTTGTCAAATGACTTATGCCAATAAATACGATTGGCTTGCTTAGACCAAAACTCCTCTGGGTTACTTAAAGATTCTTTATATTGTTGCTCGTAAACTATTGAGTTAACATGAGAATTTTCAATAAATTTCTGTGAAACCTGGAATTTAGAATATGACATAAATAACAACCTACGAGTTAATATTTAATCCTATGTTATCACACATAAATTAAACATCGTTACTTTTATTTATCTATTAGATAGGTAGCTTTTAAACTTTTCCCCTAGCTCTGGGTGGCGTAAAGCAATCTCATAATTAGCTATTAAAAACCCTAACTTACTCCCACAATCGTAGCGAGTTCCTTTAAACTCGTAAGCTAATAATTTTTCTTCTTGATCAATTAGTTTCGCTATAGCATCTGTAAGCTGAATCTCTCCACCAGCGCCTTCAGAAGTTATTTCTAAACATCTGAAAATTTTATTCGGCAAAAGATATCTACCAACTACCGCATTTGTTGATGGAGCTTTATCAGGTATTGGCTTTTCAACAATTGCTTTTATGATATTTTCATCATTTTTAGCTATTATGCCATAAGATTGTGTTTTATCTTTTGAAATTTGTTGAGTGGCTATACAACCTCTAAGATCAGTACCCTCAACAGTTTTTATCATCTGTTTAAGTGCTCCTGTTCGACAATCATGATTGTAAATAAGGTCATCAGGTAAAATTACAGCAAAATCCTCTATCCCCACCAAGGGTTTTGCACACAATATAGCATGGCCCAATCCTAAAGCTTCTGGCTGGCGCACAAAGAAAAAGCTAACATCTGTAGGGATAATATTTTTTACGGTTTCCAATAATTCATATTTTTTCTTTTTTTCTAAAGAATATTCAAGTTCAAAATTTCTATCAAAATGATCTTCTAATGATTTCTTATTTGAACTTGTCACAAATATTAACTCTTTACAACCAGCTTCTATTGCCTCTTCTACAGCATACTGAATTAATGGTTTATCAACCACCGTTAACATTTCTTTAGGACAAGACTTAGTTGCTGGCAAAAACCTAGTACCCCAGCCAGCAACAGGAAAAACAACTTTTCTAATTTTCATAATTTTGACACTACCTTAAATTCTTAACATTTTATTACAGTAGATACATTTTACAACTGACAGTATAAGTTTACTCTTATCTTATAATTTTCATAAGCTAAATTCTTTAACTGGTCAATATATTTTCTAAGATCATTTGACCGTTTAACATATAAATCTACTATTATCTCCTCATCAAAATAGTAGATAGATATTTGCTTATCTAAAATTAAATTTTTGCTAAGCCCATTAGTAACAAAAAAATTTAGAATTAGACTATATATTTGAGCACGTGAAGGCTCAAAATTTTCTAACTTAATCACGCCGCTTTCATGGTCTGAAACGTCAACATGAACAGTGATGTCTTTAATGTCACCTACTTTATGATAAATGTTACTTTTAACAACTTCAGCTATATAGTGACCTTCAGATGCTGTACAATATTTATCAACTAAAATATGTACATCTAAAACTATTTTTCCAGCCATCTTTCTAGTTCTAAGATAGTGGAAATCTCTAACATCTTCTATACTAGCTATAATTTCTTTAATCGCTTTATACGTTTGCTCGTCTACACCTTCATCTATAAGTTCTGCAACAGCTGAATACCCCCATTTAATACCCATCTTAACAATCATGTAGCAAACTACAAAAGCTGCTAGAGCATCCATCCATACAAAACCTGCAAATGCTCCAAGTAGACCAATCAATACTACTACTGATGACCACATATCTGAACGACTATGCCATGCGTTAGCTCTAAGCAGATCCGAGTTAATCTTATTTGCTGCTGCCATAGTGTATTGATAAATAAACTCATTACCCACAATTGAAAAGATAGCAGCAAAAACTGTATAACTATCAGGTTCACTATAGTCACCAGTTATTAAGCTACCTAATGAGTGATAAACAATCATAAAACCAATCGCAATTAGCAATCCTGATAAAATTAAAGTTGCTAAGGTTTCTATTCTTTCGTGACCATATGGGTGGTTGTGATCTTCTTCTTTATTTGCATATTTTGCAGCAAATAAAACCATCGCATCACTTAATAAATCAGAAAAAGAATGTATACCATCAGCAAATAACGCAGGTGAGCGACCCACCACCCCCGCTATAACTTTGACAATCGCTAATAATGCATTTATAAACATACCAATAAGGGTAACCTTTTTGGTAATCTGATATCTATTATCCGACATTTCTATAACCTTTTTAGTTTAAAATGAAAGAGTTTTCCAGAGCAAATAATAACTTTTAGTAAAGCTAATGTCTATTAGAATATGGCCTTAAGACCATTATTTTAAGATATTCCTAAGTTTCAAATTTAATCTCTATCTATAACTTGCTTAAACAATAATATGTATGCGACTATAGAAAACTAAACCTACTTAAATAAATAATCTTACAGCCAACTATCTTTATTTGATACGTACTATGTTTTTTTGATAAAGTATTTTATCATTAATTATACAAGTTAAAATAGTAAATACTATTGGTAGACATTTTGAAATGAGTAAAGTATATGATTTTATATTCGGATTAAATTTTGGTTATTTTGATGATTTAAATGTAATGTATAAAGGAATCAGTCTTGATGAGGATGAAGAAAGTGTCAGTTTATTTGAATATAAATATAATGGATTATATGGAATTAATCCTTACATTTCTCATATTGATATCTCAAGTGGTATTGCAAAGCCTGGTAGTATACTAAGTAACCATAAACTAGATAAATCTAATAGCATCCCAATTATAAATCTAAGTTTTAACCCCTTAAACTCAAAGGAATTTACTGCAAAATATTTAAATTGCGTGAAAACTGAACTGAAAAGCCATTTTAATAAATTTGTCAAAATACTTATATCTGGACACGGACAATCTATAAATTCTTTAGGGACAGGAAATGATAAGTTAAATTCCGGATATGTAACAATAAAAGAAATTGTTGATACAATAGCATTTTTAATAAATGGATATTATGCAAATATATCCTATTTAAAGTTATGTCTCATAGCATGTAGTGCTAATAAAATTGGTACTCCTAAATTTTTATATGATGAAATGTTAAAGTTATCTTTACCATTTCCTTTTTCTGTCGTTGGATATGATAACAAAATTAATATGTGCAATGCATTAAATATGAGTCATGATGGAAATATACAAAAGTTTTCTACTTTTTATTCTAATGAATATGAGGGAAGAATAATCTATAGACAAAGTTTTAAAAAAGAACTAGATAAAATAATAAACGCTAACGCTTCAAAACTACCATTTTTATTGCATATGTATAATGAAGCAATAAACTCCCAAAAAGGAAGGATAACCACAAAAACTATTGATGTTGTATGTTCTAAGCTAATGGATGCGATAGAATATGCTGAAGTGCATGATTCTAAAAAAAAGTATTATTCAAGTATTAATATAGTGCCTAAATCTCCTTATTATCTAAGTTTAGAAAATATAGCACTATCCAAAGAACTATATCAAACGCTAATAAAGTTCAAGGATAATTTTTCAAAAAAAGCCGATGCACATTATCAAGAGGTTAAAAAAAGTCAATTTTTACAAACCAAACTCAAAGTAGACAGATATAATTACTATACCAATGTGTAATAATCTAGTACCAGTTAATTTACGTTTCTATTTTAAACTCTGTTACAAATATTGAGTAACAACCTGAAGGGGACTGTTGCAAACTAAAATTATATGTTTCTAACTGTGTTGAAAATATTCTCAAAATGCTAATTCACCACGTGTAAATTGCGC
Organism: Allofrancisella inopinata; assembly: GCF_012222965.1. Lineage (NCBI taxonomy): Bacteria > Pseudomonadati > Pseudomonadota > Gammaproteobacteria > Thiotrichales > Francisellaceae > Allofrancisella > Allofrancisella inopinata. Next base: position 1,074,328 of record NZ_CP038241.1, read on the forward strand.
TTTTTCGAATATTTTTGCCTTGTTACCACCCATCTAATTCCAGCTTGCAACAGTCCCTGAAGTTTCATAGCATTTTTGTCGGGCTAGTCTATTTTTAACAAATAGTATTGCAAAGCTTAAAAAATTTTGTATAATAGATCACATCAATTCGGAGAAATGGCTGAGTGGTCGAAAGCGGCGGTCTTGAAAACCGTTGACTGTAACAGGTCCGGGGGTTCGAATCCCTCTTTCTCCGCCATCTTGAAGACACTTTTTACTTAGAAAAACTGTTATTCATAAAAAATATCGGTAAGTTTGTTATGAAACACTATGGAATAGCTACTAGGGGGCTATTGCAAGCTGGAATTAGATGGGTGGTAACAAGGCAAAAATATTCGAAAAAGCACAATTTACACGTGGTGAATTAGCATTTTGAGAATATTTTCAACACAGTTAGAAACATATAATTTTTAGTTCGCAACAGTCCCACTAGCTACATGCGTGTCTAATAATAAATTTCTTAAGCCTATCCATAGCTTTCTCCAGCTCTGGCATTTCGTTAGCACAACTAATTCTAGCAAAACCTTCCAAACCAAAAGCTACACCTGGCATCATCGCAACATACTCCTCTGCCAGTAAAGCATTACATAGCTCAATATCATTACTAAACTTAGTATGTCTAATTAAATCCCGGATATCAGGAAATAAATAAAAAGTACCATCTGCACTTTTTACATCAATATAAGGCATCTCTTTTAAACATTTAGTTATAAATTGCTCTTTTTGCTTATATGATTCAACAAAATATTGTAAATCTTCTACTGACATATTCATTGCTGCTATAGCTGCATATTGAGATATAGAACAAGCACATGTAGTTGATTGCGATTGGAACTTTTTCATAGCATCATTTAGCAATTTTGGAGCTATAGTGAAACCAACACGCCAACCTGTCATAGCAAAGTTTTTAGAAACACCACTAGCAATCACATATCTATCTGCCAAATCTGGTGCAACCTCTGTAATCAAAGTTATTCTTTGAGTAAAATATAGTTGATCATAGATATCATCACCAATGATCCAAATATCCGGGTGTTTTCTTAACAAGTTAGCTAGATCCTGTATACATTTTTTTGTATAAATTAATCCTGTAGGGTTATTTGGTGAATTAATAATAACGGCTTTAGTTTTACTTGTTATATGCTTTTCCAATTCATCAACATCTATTTCAAAATTATCCTCAAACTTAGTTTTTACAACTACTGGCTTTGCACCAGTTAATGTAATCATATCTGGATAAGAAACCCAATATGGAGCAAAAAATATCGCCTCATCTCCCTCTTCTAAGATACAGTTGAAAATATTATGCAAACTATGTTTAGCACCAGATGTTATACATACCTGCTCAGCATTAAAATCGATGCCGTATTGTCTTTTATAGTGCTTAACTACTGCCTCTCTTAACTCTTTTAATCCATCAACATTAGTATACTTAGTAATGTTCGCATTTATAGCATCTATTCCAGCTTTTTTAATAGTATCTGGGGTGCTAAATCCAGGCTCGCCTATAGCTAAAGAAACAACATCATGACCTTGGTCTTTAATTTGCTTTGCTAATGCTGCCATGGCAGTTGTTGGAGAAGCTGAAACATTCTGAATCTTTTTGTTTAGAGTAGCCATTATATTTCCTTATAGTTTATTTTTAAATCTAAACGTATAGATTTTAGTTTTTATTCTATTTTAAAGCAATAACTATCGTTGTCATTAAAATACTGTAACTGCCCACATACTAATACAATTTATGTCCCCATTTTTCAGAAATTGATAAACCTAGATGACAATTGTAAAGAGTGTCAAAACATAACAGATAGCAAATAAAGAAAAATTATCTGTTAATATTTGATGAGGCCTATCTATTATTCACCATATGTTTAGGTTGATTTACTTGTTAATTTTAATAAAATGCTGTTGGTGTATTGCAAAACGAGCGATGATTTTAAAAAAAGTTAAGGGATCACTGAAAATGGCTGGTTATAGCCCTGTGGCAAACTGGAATTAGATAAATTAGAGACAAGCTTTTATGAGTATTGGTGTAGAAATAGAAATGCATGGAATGAACTTAGGTATTCCATTTGATCCAGAGATGTATAAAAACATAAAATCTCCATTAGGTTATAACTATCCGTGGGATAATGATCGTAATAAATTACAAGAATATAATAAAAGATTATTTTCTATTATTTGTGGGAAAGATCGGCTTGATGTCACTATTGATCATGGACTTAACCATAATTCTCCTTTACTCTATAGTCCTTCTCGAAAGCTTTTTAGCGGTGCTGTTGTAGAGTTAGTTTCTACACCTATTATGGCACGTAAAACTGAAGGAATTACTTGGCAACATGAACTTGCCGAGATAGCTATTACGGTCTTGACTATGATGAGAATGATGACCATCATAAAAATAACAAACCGGCTAGATGAAATTGATAAACAAGTTATCCCACAAGAGTGGTTAAACTTAATCCCTGATAAAAACAACAATAAATTACACACTAAATACATCTATGCTGCACATTCAATCTTAGCGCAAAACAGTATTAGTTATTATATAAATAATATTCAAACATTATTTAATGATATCACTAAGCTTGAAAATGATTATAATCTATCTATAAAAAAATATGGTTGTTTTGATGATTTTCTTCTAAATAAGCTCTGGAGAGACTTAAAAGAAAATAATTTATTAAAATGTATAGATAAAATAAAAAATGGTAACATAAAGCTTGTTTTACCTAATCCTCAAAGTAAGTCTCTAGAGTACCCTAACTGGATTTTCCATGATGTATTTATCAGTAGTAAAGAGCAACGTAGCAATATTGAAGATTCTATATTCTATTTTCAAAGCAACGGGACGATTCCTCTATACAATATTGTTAATTATAGGTTCTATGAGGAACTTGAAAAATTTTATGATAGTGAGCTTTTATATCTTGACACATATAATCTACAGTTAATAAGAAACACTATATTACATGCTAATGATATCTGTAATGAAATTATAGATTATAAACTTGGGCAGTCAATTGCCATAGAGAATATCGATAAACCAAGTATAAAAACCAAGAGCGTTAGTAGAATAAAAGGATTTATTTTTTTATATCTGTACCATATTAATATTATGGTTCATGAAACCATAAGAGGGGCTTATAGCATAATAACAGGATTAGATTCAGAATCAAAAGCAACTACTATAAAAAATTATTTTTCTTTATTGCTTAAAACACCAATAAGATATGTGTACAGTTTTATGCTGTCAGATAGCGATAGAGAATTATTAAGGGTTGTTAACAGCAGTAATAAAATAGTGAATAATTGTTGCGCTGCAATAGGAATTAAACCAACTACAAAGGTTGGTGGTCACACACCTGAACAATTATGGAAATGGTCTACGATTAATGATATTGTTGACCTTAAGATGAAGCATAATGATATCAATACCCTAGATAAAGAGTTAGCACAACGTTATAACCAAGATATAGCTCTTATGAATCTTTGCGGAAAACCAATAAAACCACAGGCTTACATAAATGATAACAAACTAGGTCTAAAAAAAGGTAATTCTTCAATTATTCAAAATCTAAAACTTGTAGAAACAAAAGAAATAAGAGAAAATACACGATTAACAGAAATTGTATTTGAAGCACGTCATTTAGAATCTCCTAAAAGTATTTCTGATCTAAGAACTACGATGACTAATATGCAAAAAATTTGGGATAGTCTACAATTTAATAAAAATAAAGAGGAAAAAATTTCTCATAACGATCCATTATCAAAAGAAGATAAATATTTAATTTGTCCCGATAATTTTAACGAGATACGTATCAAATCTTTTTACTCAGCTTTAGTTTATGACCAATTAAATGAGCAAGTCAAAGATGTAGCCAGCATCAAAAATACTCTAGACACAAATGAGTTTAAAAAATGGCTTGAAAAATATAAACAAGAACATTCTACAATGTATAAGGAAAAATGGGTAGAATTAGACTTCGAGAAACTCCTTATTAATTTAAAAGAAACATTAGAACACTATAAGCTATGGAGTGACGATGACTATCACTACTTAATTATGTGTTTGTGTTTTTGGAACAAGGATTTTGCAGAAGAGAATTTAGCTAACTTAATAAAAGAACCACAATCCTCATCAGTTTTTTTATCTTGCATTAAAGATGTAATCTGCAAAAGGCTGGGATTAAAAAATATAAGTGAATTTCTGATTGGGGGACCAAAGCTTAGGTTATTACGAACCGACAAAGACATTAATGATGAAATAATAGAATTCTTGAGTAAAAAAGTTGGACAAATAAAGATAAATAAAACATTTTCCTTTCATGTACAACGCAAATCTAAATACCAATTGTTCTTGCTACTTAGTAGCATAAGAAAAGCTCTTAAACCTTATGACTCTAATAACGTTGAAATGCTAAAAAATTATTTAGATAACTTCATACACGTAATAAATAACATAGAGCAAAACCTCCCTGATAATGTAGTTGAAAAAATAACCAATAATATTAAAACATTAATGGTCATGCAAACTGATAAAAATATTATTTATAGTGTTATTAATAGCATGCGCAATTTTCGCAATCTTCATTCGAACAAAATAGCCTCAGAAAAATTAAAAACTTTTTTAAATCAGCTACTAAATGAACATGAATTATATGTATCACGGCAAGAACAATTTAGATTACTTATTTGGTATATATTTCAAAGAGTCTGTGATTATATAAACAATAATAAGCATCATAGCATATTCCATCTTCATCATCGACACTCTGACTCAGGGATTAAAAGAGCTATACATTTTAGAATAATGCTAGAAGAACTTAAAGATTCTATCGATCGTGAATGGCAGATAGAAGGTTTAGAAAAAAGGTTTATTAAAGAGGTCATAGACCTTATAAACAAGAAATCTCAATATACTAAGTTTAGTGGTTCAATAAACGTTAATGATAGTTCTCTATTAACTTATATTATGTTAGGATTCGTAGACTTTAATAGATTACATGTGAATATTAACCAGGAAATGTTATCGTCAGATTTAAAGGCTTTTAATAGAAAATTTGTTGAAACTAACCTAAATGTCGATAGTAAAAATTCTAGAGAACACATAAAAGCGTTCTGGCGCGACTTTGTTCTTCAACCCCAATAAAATATTGTTTTAACCTATATTTCATTCTGGAATTGTTACAAACCGAAACTAGACGCGTCACAGCTAGTTACCATATATAATGATCATGGATATCATAGTTGATATATCAAAGCGTCACTAATATTTCCATCTTTATAGGTATAATAGTTTTTACGTCTAGAAATATACTTAAAACCTGTTTTTTCATATAGCTTTATAGCTTTAAGATTTTTTACATCGACCTCTAAAAAAAACTCTTTTATCCCTTTTGCTTTTAACTCTTGGATACTAGCTGTTAACAACCGACTTCCTAAGCCAGCTGACTGGTTATTTTTATCTACACAAACATACAAAAGTTCTGCTACATCAAGAATATAGTTAAATATAGCTACAGCCCTTAGATAATCACCTTGCAAAACCCCAAAAACCAGACCATTATTATTAAAACTTTCAAATATTTGTTTATCTGACCAGTTTATATAATTATCAGTTTTACGAATTAAGTTAATAACTTGATTACAATAGCTTTCATCTAGGACTAAAATCTGCATACTGATATAGTTTCTGTAAAATATATTTTTTGCTCTCTACACTTAATAGTTCAAACTCATTTAAAATAAAATCTTTTTGACAAATATTAATTGCTGCTTGTTGATCTAAACTTTTAGATACCTTATACATATTAACCTTTGATTTAAAAAATAGACTTTCAATCACATTTTTTAAAAAGTTAATACTCAATTCTTCTGAAATATAGATATTTATTACCCTGTCACTATCGATGTTATTAGAATATATAGGCTTATTATCTAGTTTGGCATCTACAAAAAAGCGTTTTTTTGTTACTACAGTAGTTACTGAAGATAATTCTTGTTTTGACTTTTGACTATTAGAGCTGTATTTATCCTTTAAATTCCATATATCTATATCAAAGACTTCTTTTAGCTCCTTTTCGAAATCCATATTATCTCTCTAATCTTTCAACTAGTTTTTTTGGATAGCTATACGGTTTAAGTTTGACGGATTTACGTAGGTTGTTTACTTCTGTAGGTGAAAGTTCTAATGTTTTTCCACGAGACACATATTTCGGCAATATTACATCACCAAATCTAACTCGTGTTAATCTACTTACTGTAACACCGACAGCTTCAAACATACGTCTGACTTCTCTGTTTCTTCCTTCAGATAAAGTTACATAATACCATAGGTTAGCTCCTTCTCCACCTGAGAATCTAATGCTATTAAATTTAGCTAGACCATCTTCTAGTTGTACACCTTCTTTAAGCTTATTTAATACATCGTCAGATAGCTGCTGTCCAAACACTCTTACAGCATACTCCCTCTCTATTTCATAAGAAGGATGCATTAAACGATTTGCTAAATCTCCATCTGTCGTAAATAACAGCAGACCTGTAGTGTTTATATCTAATCTTCCTATCATTATCCAACGTGATTTAGCTAATTTTGGTAATGAATCAAAAACTGTTTTCCTATCTTTTTCATCTTTATTAGTACAAACTTCTCCTTCACGTTTATGATAGATTATTACTCTAGGTCTTGTCATCGGTTGACCGTACAAATGCAAAGCCTTACCATCAAAACTTATTTTGTCTGTACTTAATGCTTTATCACCTAGTTTAGCAACTTTACCATTTACTTTAACTCTACCTTGCTCTATAAATTCCTCTATTTTTCTTCTAGAAGCTATACCATATTTAGCAAGTATTTTTTGCAGTCTTTCTTGGTTATTATCATCAAAATTATTACTTTTAATCATTACTCTATACCACCATCAGAAGCTGAGAAAAATTGATCTATATCATCATCATTAAAATCTTTTGATGAAAATATTAATCTCACTGTAGCAGCTTCATTTTTATTATTTGCGTATTCTGCTAACTTCAATCTTAGCTCTAATACACGCTTATTATTAAAAAATTCTTCATTATTCCTCATTTCGTAGATTACTTTGTAACATTCTTTATACTGTCCCTGTTCAAAGTACATCTCTGCCAAACGTAATTTAGCACCTAAATAGTTTGCTTTAAATTTGTCAGCTTTTTCCATGAAACTTAGAGCATCTTTTTTCTTATCCTGTTTATATAAGCATTCAGAATAAAGGAAAAATGTCTGTGCCATATCATTATTGTCCGACATGTATAATGATTTCTCAAATAACTTTTCTGCTTGTGAAAAATTATCCTTTATTTGACATAAAAATTGAGCATAGAAATTCATTGCTTCAAAATTTTTAGGTTCATTACTGATAGCCTCTTTATAGTATTTTTCAGCTATAGACTTAGAACCTATTATTTGATAATAGTAACCTGCTGCATAATCTACTATCGCTAATTTATAACCATGCTGCTTTGCTAGCTGTTGAGCTTTAACCAACTTATCTTTAGCTCTATCTAAATACCCGTCGTGTGAGTAGATGATAACTAGTTCAGCGTTTAAACTAGTAGCTTTTTTATAATCAGCTTTTTGCTCTGTCGTTTTAGTAGATATAGTATATTTTGCAACATTGCCTTCTACTACCTGAGGCTCTTCTTTGAAGTTACCCTGAACAGTATTTTGCTGATAACTAGGGTTATTAGGCTGTGCTTGTGTAGAACATGCTTCTAAAGTACCTAAGAGACCTATTAATAGGCTAATTTTCTTTAAATTAGCTTGCATTGCTATCTCCTATTTTTTTTTAAATATCGCTCTTTTCTTCTAGTTTTATCTATAACATCCCCAGCAAGTTGGCCACATGCAGCATCTATATCATCACCTCGTGTTTTACGGATTGTAGTTACAAAACCATTTTGCTGTAAAAATTCTTTAAACTTATGAATTCTATTATTACTAGGCTTTTTATAAATAGTTCCTGGATATGGATTAAATGGGATTAAATTTATTTTAGCTGGAACTTCTCGAGATTTTAATAGTTCCACCAGCTCTTGGGCATCATCTAAATTATCATTGATTTCATTCATTAAGGTATATTCAAAAGTTATTTGCTTATGAGGACCTTTTTCAGCATATAATTTACAAGCTTGCAATAATTCATCGATATCATATTTTTTATTTATAGGTACAATTTCATTACGTAAATTATTATTTGAAGCATGTAAAGAAACTGCCAATGACACCCCTGATTGCTCTAGTAAATCATATATCCTAGGAACAACCCCTGAAGTACTAAGAGTAACTTTTCGTTTCGATAAACCATAAGCTAAGTCGTCCATCATAATATCCATAGCTGGTACGACGTTCTCAAAATTCATCAATGGCTCACCCATACCCATCATTACAATGTTTGTAACTGTAAAATCATGTTCACCATTGTTTTTGGATAAAGTTCTAGCAGCTATCCAAAGTTGAGCTATTATTTCCGCTACTGTCAAGTTTCTGTTAAAGCCTTGCTTACCAGTAGAACAAAAACTACAATTTAAAGTACAACCAACTTGTGATGATACGCAAAGAGTCCCCCTGCCTTCTTCTGGTATAAATACAGTTTCGATTGCACTACCACCAACATCTATTAACCACTTATGTGTACCATCTTTGGAAGCTTTACTAAAAACCACTTTAGGTACTGTCACATGTGATAAATCTTTTAGCTTACTTCGTAAGCCTTTACCTAAATCTGTCATAGCATCAAAATCTATGACTCCTTTTTTATGCATCCATTTAAAAACTTGTCTAGCATGAAACTTTTTTTCGCCTATTGATATGAAAAAATCCTCAATAGACTTTTGATTTAAACCCAGTAAATTAATTTTAGTATCTTGTTGCATAAAAGTTCTCTTTGGATAATTTCTTATAATATGAATCTATTCACTATATCCCATATCACCCGGCACAATATAGTCATTTTCATTGGTTAAATTTGTAAAACTAGCATACTGCCCATCAAAACGTACATGTACAGTTCCTATAGGACCATTACGTTGCTTACCTATTATTATTTCACCGATATTTTTATTCTCTTCTTTATCTTTATTATAAACTTCATCACGATAAATAAACATTATCAAATCAGCATCTTGCTCAATAGCTCCAGACTCTCTTAAATCCGACATCATTGGCCGCTTATCTTTACGATCATCCACCCCTCTATTTAGCTGTGATAACGCCACCACTGGGATATCTAACTCTTTAGCTAAAGCCTTTAATGAACGAGAAATCTCAGATACTTCTAAAGTTCTATTTGTTTCATAACCAGGAATTTTCATTAACTGTAAATAGTCTATCAAAATCATAGATAGACCGCCGTGCTCATTATACAATCTACGAGCTCGTGAACGCATTTCTGCTGGAGTCAATGTTGAAGTGTCATCTATGTACAAGGGCATTTCACTTAGATTTTTCATAGCTGTAGTAATCTTAACCCAATGAGCGTCATTTAACCTATTGCATTCTTTAAGTAAATTCATCTCAACACGAGCTTGACTAGCTAACATTCTTGTAACTATATCTTCTGCTGGCATTTCTAAACTAAATACTAAAACTGGTTTTTGGGCAGCTTTAGCAATGTTTTGAGCTATATTTATACCTAAAACTGTTTTACCCATAGATGGTCGAGCAGCTATAATTCCTAAATTAGCTCGTTGCAACCCTGAAGTCATTTTATCTAAATCTATAAACCCTGTAGAAGCTCCTGTTAAACCCGTGCCAGAATCAACTATTGCACTCATTCTATCAACAAGCTTTGGTATCACATCTTTGATAGATTCAGGGCCTTTTGTTAAGATGTCTCTTTCTTTTGCAACATCTAAAATTCTACTTTCAGCATAATCAATCACTTCGTCAGGATTTTTTGACTCTGCAGAATATATTTTTTGAATAATATCATTAACACTATTTTGTAAACTTCTCAATTTAGCTTTATCTTTAACGATATTAGCATAGGTTTTGATATTAGAAATAGAAGGTGTATTTGTTGCCAAATCAATAATATAGCTTTCACCACCTGCTTCATCAAGTAATCCTGCTGTTGCTAAGTATTCACTTACTATCAACACGTCAAAAGGTATGTTTGATTGATTAAGAGTGTTTAACTGACTATAGATAATTTTATGTCTTCTATCAAAAAAATCTTCTATTAAAAGTAAATCTTCTACTAGTTCAATATTTTGGTTATATAACAATATATTTCCCAATATAGCTCGCTCAGCTTCTAAGGAATATGTTGTCTCTGCTGGCTTAAATTGATTAGTCATAGGCATAATAAAAAACCTTTTTCATAAATACAAAAAAACCATGCTTAACACATGGTTTCATATTTATAACCAGATTTAAAAATGTGTTAATTAGCTAATATTATAAAACTAACTTTCAGAAGCTACAACATTTACTTTTATATCAGCATCAACATCTGTATACACATGAATTGTAAGGTCAAATTCACCAATAGCTCTAATAACCCCTTCAGGCATACGAACTTGGCTTTTTTCAATCTCTTTACCAGTTGCTTGAGACACTGCTTTTGCAACTTCAGCAGTACCAACTGAACCAAATAGTTTACCACCTTCACCTGCTTTAGCTGCTATAGTGAATTTTTTATCCTTTATAGCTTCAGCAGTAACTACCGCTGCTTCATATCTAGCTTTTTCTGCTTTCTCAAGTTCAGCCTTTTGAGCCTCAAACGTTTCTATATTAGCTTTAGTTGCTTGCACAGCTTTCCCAAAAGGGATAAGAAAGTTTCTTGCATAACCTGGCTTTACATTTACGATATCACCTAATACACCTAGGTTTTCCACTTTTTCTTTTAAAATAACTTGCATTGTATCAATCCCCAGTACTAGTTAAAATGACGATCACAGTATGGTAACAAAGCTAAAAATCTAGCTCTCTTTATAGCTGTAGATAATTGTCTTTGATACTTAGCTGATGTACCAGTCACACGACTTGGAACTATTTTTCCAGTTTCTGTTATATAAGCTTTTAGCTTATTTACATCTTTATAGTCAATTTCTTTAACGCCATCTACTTTGAAACGGCAAACTTTACGACGACTCATTTTTAAATACCTCTATAAACTTATTTAAATTACTTCTTTTTCACTAGTTTGCATCATAACTGATGACTCTGTAACAGCTTCTTTTTTTGATATAACTAGACGGCGTAATATAGCATCGTTGTATCTTAAATTTTCTTGAAGCTTATCTAGAGATTCAGTTCCACACTCTATATTAAATAGTATGTAATGTGCTTTATGAAGTTTCTCTATAGGGTAAGCTAATTGACGACGTCCCCAGTCTTCAAATCTATGAATTTTACCGCCTTTTTCTTCGATGATACTACGGTACTTATCAAGCATAGTTTGTAACTGATCAGATTGATCAGGGTGTATCATTAATACGATTTCATAATGTTTCATTTTTATAAACTCCTTACGGTTTATCATTAATTTTTTCTACACTGATAAGCTACACAAATTAATTTAATGTAGCAAAGAGCAAACCATATTGTACTAATTATAGGTGCTGATATCAACTTGTTTTAATCATAAAAAAACCTAGCTAAAATAAAAGGCTATTTTTGTAAGCAATTTTATTTCCTAATGGTAAAATTAAACACATCAAATTTAGCTTTACTTTTATTTGGTAGCGAATAAAAGTTTCATCACAAGAGGTGCCCTTATGCAAGATAAAATCACAAAATTTGAAAACTTTCTAATACAACTTCAAAAAAACATTACTAGTGCTTTAGAAAGCTGTGAAACTAATAATCAAAAGTTTATTAGTGATAAATGGCAAAAACCAGATACTCCTGAACAAAAACTTAAAGGTTATGGTAACTCTATGATTATCGAAGGTGGTGAGATTCTTGAAAAAGGAGTTGTTGCTTTTTCAAAAGTACATGGTGAAGCTCTACCCTCCTCTGCAACAGAGAAACGTAAAGATTTAGCAGGTAAATCTTTTATTGCTACAGGAGTATCTTTAGTAATCCATCCACGCAATCCTTTTGTGCCAACCTCTCACGCTAACTTTAGACTATTTATTGCTGGAGCTGATACAAATAATCCAATTTGGTGGTTTGGTGGTGGATTTGACCTTACACCGTATTATCCATTTGAAGAAGATGCTATCTACTGGCATCAAACTGCTAAAGATGTTTGCGACAAACACAATAAAAACTATTATCCCAAATTTAAAAAATGGTGTGACGAATACTTTTACCTAAAGCACCGTGATGAGTGCCGCGGTGTGGGTGGTTTATTTTTTGATGACTTAAATGAAAAATCTTTTGAAAAATGTTATGATTTTGTTACTGAGTGTGCAAATGCTTATATAAAAGCATATATCCCTATTGTAGAAAAAAGGAAAAATATACCGTATTCACAGCAACACAAAGATTTTCAACTCTACCGCCGTGGTAGATACGTAGAATTTAACCTAGTTTTGGATAGAGGAACTATTTTTGGTTTACAAAGTGGTGGTAGAACAGAATCTATACTATCATCTCTGCCTCCAATGGCATCCTGGAAATACAATTGGCATCCAGAAGAAGACTCTGAAGAGGCTAAAATTTACGAGTATATTAAACCAAGAGATTGGATAAAATAGAATCTTAATAAATTCAATTTATATCCATCTATTTATAAGAATAATTCATGTGCTAAAATAATCATTAGTTTTAAAAAACTTTTATGTATCTTTATGAAAATAAATTTTTGTGCAGGCCCTGCTGTGATACCAACTTGTATCATTGAAAAATTACAAAAAATGATGACTAATTATAAAAATACTGGTGTCTCATTATTATCTATTTCCCATCGTGATAAAGCTTTTGAAGAGGTTCACGATTCAATACAAACTAAACTTAAGTATTTATTAAATATCCCAGATGATTACTCTATATTACTTATGCAAGCAGGAGCAACAGCTCAATTTGCTGCTATACCTATGAATCTGTCAGATAAGTACAATAAAGCCCTTTATGTCTGTAGTGGTCAGTGGTCAGAAAAAGCAGCTAAAGAAGCTAAAAAATTTATAAATGTGGAATCTGTCACATATGGTGATAGCATAGCTGAAACTTTCGTTTCTAATATGTATGATTATGTTTATTATACAGACAACGAAACCGTAGATGGCTTTCAAATAAACCAACTAGCTAAATCTTGTAACACTGAGCTAGTATGTGACATGTCTTCAAGTTTTTTATCAAAACCTATTAATATTAGAGACTATGGATTAATTTATGCTGGAGCACAAAAAAACGCTGGAATTCCTGGCCTTACTATAGTTATAGTACAAAATTCTTTAATTAAAAAGAAAGAAAATATACCTATAGTATTTGACTATGATACTACTAAAAAATCTAACTCCCTCTATAACACCCCTTCTGTAATTTCATGGGTTACTTTTGAGCTAATGTTAGAGTATTTGATAGATAAATTTCAAGATTTGAATGAAGTAGAGAAATTCAATCATACCAAAGCAAAAATTTTATATTCAACAATTGATAACTCTAAGATCTATAAAAATGACATAAAACCAATATATAGATCAAACATGAACATAATATTCCAGTTACCAACACAGGAATTGACTAAAAAATTCCTTCTAGATGCAAGTAATAAAGGATTTTATGGTTTAGAAGGTCATCGTCTTGTAGGTGGTTGTAGAGCTAGCTTATATAATGCAGTATCTTTAGAAGATGTAAAAGCATTGGCTAAATTTATGCAGGAGTTTGAAAATGAACAACTCTAAAATTATCACCATCGATGGTCCTAGTGGAGTTGGCAAAGGCACTTTAGCTAAAGCTTTAGCGAAACATTTAAACTATAAACTTTTAGATAGTGGTGCAATTTATAGACTAGCAGCGTTGCATTGTTTTAATAACAATACAGATTCAACTAGTGAAGCAAACGTTTGTAAGACTCTTGACAATTTAGATATTAGATTTGAAATAGACAACGATTCTAACTCGATAAAAATTATTCTAGCTGGTGATGATGTTTCTAAAGAAATCCGTACAGAGCAAATAGGTATGTTTGCTTCAAAGATAGCTGCATACCCAAGTGTAAGAAAGGTTTTATTAAATAAACAGCGTGATTTTGCTACTGAACAAGGATTAGTAGCTGACGGCAGAGACATGGGAACAGTAGTCTTTCCTAGTGCAAAATACAAATTTTTTCTAGATGCTGACTCACAAGTAAGAGCTACAAGAAGATTTACTGAGTTAGAAGAAAAAAATCAACATCCTAATTTTGAAACTATCTTAGCAGATATTGAAAAAAGAGACTTTCAAGATAGAAATCGCAAAATTGCTCCTCTAAAACCAGCTACTGATGCTATAATTATTGACACTTCTAATTTATCTATTGAGAAAGTTTTTAATAAAGTCTTAGATAAGGTAGAAAATAATTAAAAACCGACTTTTATAACTTCACCATTAGCAATACCAGCAACAGATTTTAGATAAGCATTTGCTACATCACTAGCTTTAACAGGTTTAAACCCAACAAAAAATGGTGCATATTTTTCTAAAGCTTCCTCAACAACAGTAGGACTAACAATGTTTATACGGAAATCTGTATACTCAAATGAAGCTGCCTTAATAAACCCTTCTAGAGCAGAATTTATAGTTGCAGCTATAGTACCTTTAGCTATTGGTTGCACGTTTAATATTCCTGAGGTAAGTGTAAAAGATCCTCCTTTTGAAATATATCTTGCACTAATTTGGACTAAATTTATCTGGCCTAAAAGCTTGTTAGATAGACTCAAATCCCAATCTTCTTGCTCTATATGACGTACGTCCTTAAACGCAACTTTGCCTGTAGTTGATACAAGCGCATCAAAGCTTCCTATCTGCTCAAATAATGTGCAAATGGAGTTTGTATCTTGTATATCAACTTTGTAGTCAGTACCCTTTCCAGAGAAACTGACAGAAATAACATCAAAGCCAGCTTCAACCAAAGTTTTATACGTTGCTGAGCCTATCACTCCTGTAGCACCGATTAGTACAACTTTTTTAGCCATAAATTACTTAGACTCTAAATATTTTAGTAAATTCTCTGGAGAAGTCTCACCATATGGATCATCTTCTGAATTATTGCATTTCCCCGGTTCTACAAAAAATTTCTCAATTTCACCATTATTTACTACCATAGCATACCTCCATGATCTTTTACCAAAACCAAGGTTTTCTTTATCTACAAGCATATCTAAAGCTGCAGTGAACTCACCATTTCCATCAGGAATTGGTTTAATATTTTTAATCTTTTGGAACTCAACCCATTTATTCATTACGAAAGAATCATTTACAGATAAAACATAAATTTCATCGATTCCAAGCTGTTTAAATTTATCAAAGTTGTTTTCAAAACCTGGTAATTGATATGTAGAACAAGTTGGTGTGAATGCTCCAGGAAGCGAAAACACAATCACTCTTTTGTTATTAAAAATCTCTGAAGTAGTTAAATCTTGCCATCTAAATGGGTTTGAACCACCTACACTTTCATCTCTAACTCTTGTTTTAAATGTTACGTTAGGTACTTGTTTTATCATTTTCCTTCTCCTAATGTTGTTAGATACAAGGTTTATTGTATTACAAATACGCTAGTTGTAAAATATATAAAAGTTATGTTTGTAATAAGATTTGCTTATATGAATACTAGAACCTTAGAATACATAATAGCAGTATATGAAACTAAAAGCTTTATTACAGCATCTGAAAAATGTTTTGTAAGCCAACCAGCATTGAGTATGCAAATTAAAAAATTTGAAGAGCACTTGAATATACAAATATTCGAACGAAGTAAAAAACAAGTATTTACTACAAAAGCTGGAGAAAAAATAATTATTCAAGCTTATAAAATAATTGATGAAGTAAAAAACTTAAATAAAATAGCTAGCATGTATTTAAAGGGCAGCAAAATTGGTGTCTCTATAGGAGCTTTTCCCACCATATGCCCTTATATCATGCCGAAGATATTACCAATCATAAAACAGCAAATACCTAATTTAAGTATCTCCGTGGTTGAGGAAAAAACCGATATTCTCATAAATATGCTTGAACAAGGAAAATTAGATTTTGCCTTACTTGCTGATCCTATAGATCATAATCAATTTATATCCAAAAAACTATTTGATGATAAGTTCTTTGTAGCTGTAGCCAGTACAAATAAACTTTCTAAAAAAAATAGCCTATCTACAACCGAGATTATAAAACAAAATCTTATGATTCTTGATGAAGGACATTGTCTTAGAGATCAGACTCTAAAATTATGCTCATTAAATAAATATAACAATAGTAATTTTAAAGGAAGTAGCTTAGAAACTTTACGTCAAATGGTGTCTATCGATGAAGGAATAACACTTGTACCAGAAATAGCTTGCACTCAAATGAATAATATAAGTTATTTAGCGATAAATGATCCGAATTTTAAAAGAGAAATATTTTTAGTAATGAGGAAAAATTCTGTATATAGTAAGATTTTTAAACAATTAGCTACTATTATAATTAAACATCATTAGACATAATTACTCATTTACCAGCTAAACTTTGCAATTACTAGTATTAGCAAGACCTTTTAAAATAGACTTAACATATAACAATAAATCTGTATTTACAGTCTTTAAAATGATATTATTTGAAACTATAAATCTAAAAAACTGTATGGTTTATAACTTTGATTTTAAATAAACAATTTAGACTACTTTTTCTTACATTTTTAACTTTTGCAAGTTTCTGCAGCACTTATGCAGCAACAGCTCGTAGTGAAATACGATATTTAGTAAAAGAATATGGCCTTACTGATACAAAAATAAGTATAGCTGCCCAAGATACAATTTCTGGTGCAAACTTATATGTTTATGGTCAAAATAGATCAATGAAACCTGCTAGTAATAATAAAGTTTTTACTATGGTAGCTGCATTATTTGCTATACCTGATAATTTTACATTTACAACTACAGTTAACTACTCTAACAACAAAGTAAAAGGTCATATTTTACATGGCGATCTATATATAAAGTTCTCAGGCAACCCTGCTTTAACTGGAGGACAACTATCATCTTTGATAAAACAAATAAAAACCACTAAGGGAATAACACAAATAACTGGAGATGTATATCTTGTTGGCAATTTTTCAGGACCATATATCCCAGAAGGATGGACAAAAGAGGATAGTACTTTTTGTTATGGAGCACCTGCTTCAAGTTTTACTATAAACAGAAATTGTACAGTAATAAAACTAGCTAAGAATCCAAATAGTTTAACAACTCGTGTTATCACGCTTAGCAATGCTAGCAATATCACAGTCAAAAATACCGCTAAATATACTAATTCAGCAGAACCTACTATTATTTCCATGAACGATGATAACGTTTTATATATTAGAGGCTACTTATCTCGTGCTGCAGAAAAAATGTTCAAATTAGCTATTAAAAATCCTGCTTTAAAAACATTAAATACCGTCGATGATTTTTTAAACACTAATGGGATTAAACATAACAAAGTAGCTATAACAACTTCAATACCACCTGGAAATACTGAACAATTAAGCATAAATTCTACAACTATAGGTAGTTTTATCGATCAGACACTTAAGCATTCTGATAATTTGTACGCTGAAACAGTGTTAAACACTATTGGTCTAAAGCAAAAAGGTATAGGCTCAACTAATGCAGGAACAGCTGCAGTTCAAGAAATTCTTTATGATAAGCTTAATCTAGATACTTCGGCATTAACCATGTATGATGGCTCAGGACTATCACACCTTGATAGAGTTACAGCCCAGTTTATGGTTAATTTTTTAACCAAAACATACAATAGCTCTATTGGTCAAAAATTCTACAGTTACTTACCAGCATCTGGGATAAGCGGAACTATATCATATAGAATGGGGGACAAATTACTAGGTAAAGTACATGCTAAAACAGGCACTCTAGCTGGAGTTTCTACTCTTGCAGGCTATGTTCTTACAGCGAAAAATCATCGTATAAGCTTTTCTATTATGCTTAATGATCTTAAAGCTTCTGATAGGTATAATGCTCGCAGGTTTCAAGATAAAGTAGTTGATGTTTTTTATAGGCATTTATAAATGAAAAAAATATTTAAGATCACAGCAATAACTACTGTATTAGGTATACTTAACTCTTGTGCGACTGAACAACCTAAAAATATAAATAATGCTTGTAGTATAATCCATCAATATCCTAATTGGTATTACGATATGATTGACTCATACAATAGATGGGGAGTACCTCTTAATATTCAAATGGCTTTTCTTCGCCAAGAATCATCTTTTAGAGCAGATGTTAAACCTTCTATGAATTACTATTTTGGTTTTATACCAGTAGGTAGAGCTTCAACAGCATATGGGTATGCCCAAGCTCTTGATGGTACTTGGGATCATTATAAAAAAGAAACTCAGCAATCTTTTGTCTCAAGGTCAAACTTTTCTGATGCGGTGGATTTTATAGGCTGGTATTTAAATAATGTGCATAATAAAACAGGTATTAGTAAAACTGATGCCTATCACTTGTATTTAGCCTACCATGAAGGTATTGGTGGGTATAAAAATGGTACCCACAAAAACAACTCTTTCTTAAAGAACTATGCTAGAAAAACAGCTGATATAGCACAAAAATACTCTACTCAATTACAAAATTGTAAGATCCCTGGTAAGCCACTATTATCTTACTTATTCTAGGAAATTTATGAATAAACAGCCTTTCAAAAAAATAATAAATATACGTTGGTCAGATACGGATAAAAACGGCCATGTAAATAATGGAAAATATTTTGATTATTTTGAAGAAGCTCGTACACAATGGGTTTATGCCTTTAAAAAACTTATTAATTGGGGCATAGAAAACTCTATTCAATTTGTTGTAGCTGAACAAAGCTGCAAATATATGTATCCCCTATTACACCCCAATACAATTGAGGTAACGCAGTATGTATCTAGAATTGGAGCAGCAAGTATAGAGTTTAAATATGAAATAAGAATACTAGGAAGTGACAAAATTATCACAACAGCACACTCCAAACTAGCATGTTATAACTTAAAAACAACTAGATTAGAAAAAATACCTAATGATATAAAACAAGCCACTTTAGAAAACTATTATGAATAATGATAAGCAAAGCCTTAAAAAGCTAGAAAAACAAATATTACGAAAAACTGCCCAGGCTATTAATCAGTATAATATGATTGAAGATGGTGATAAAATTATGGCCTGTTTATCTGGAGGCAAAGATTCCTATTGCTTACTAGAGATGCTCTTGCTACTACAACAAAAAGCTCCTATCAAGTTTGATATTATCGCAGTAAACTTGGATCAAAAGCAGCCTAATTTCCCTGAAGATGTTTTACCCAATTATCTTAAAGAGAAAAACATAGACTTTCATATTATAGAGCGAGATACTTATAGCGTTGTAAAAAAAGTAATTCCAGAAGGTAAAACTACTTGTGGATTATGCTCTAGAATGCGTAGAGGAATTCTATATGACTTTGCACAAGAGCATGGAATTACTAAAATAGCTCTAGGTCACCATCGGGATGATATAATAGAAACTTTTTTTCTAAATCTTTTTTATAATGGCTCTATCAAAGCTATGCCGCCAAAGCTACTTAGTGATGATGAGCGTAATATTGTAATTCGTCCATTAACTTTTGTATCTGAACAAGAAACAGCAGAATACTCAAAACTAAAAAACTTCCCTATCATTCCATGTAACCTCTGTGGTTCGCAAGATAATTTGCAAAGAGTTTTTATTAAAGATATGCTTAATAAGTGGGAAAAAAATAACCCGGAAAGAAAAAATGTGATATTTAAAGCTTTGTCTAACATTTCACCATCACAAATGCTAGATAAAGAGCTTTTTGATTTTCTTAATATAACAAAAAATGACCTACAAAGATAAGGAGTACCAAATGAAACTCAAAAAAATTGTTACTATTATATCCTACTCACTGATAGGGCTAACTATTAGCTCATGTTCTACCACTAGTAGTAACGACACAAGCTCTGTAGAACAAACTGATAAAACGGTACCATCAGTGACAGTTTCCACCAAAGATACTACACTACCTACTGCTAAAGTTACAGTAAAACAGGTTAAGCCTATTACACTTGAAATGCCTGAAAATGCTAGCTATACAGTAGGATACCAGATCGGATCTGGTATTGCTAAGCAAGACTTTATTTTAAACGATGAGCAAACTATAGCTGGATTTAAAGATGCTATGGCGAATAAAAAACCCAAATTGTCTGAAGAGCAAATACAAGAAAATATAGACTCTATGAAAGACAAAATAATAAAAAGACAACTTGGTGTTGCTAAAGAAAATCAAACTAATTCATCCGCTTTTATAGAACAAATCTCTAAAATGGAAAATATAATAAAAGTTAATGGTGATGTTTATTATCAAATTGTAAAACAAGGAAATGGTAAAAAACCAAACAGTGATAGTCAAGTAACAATAGCATACAAAGGGACTACTCCTGTTGTAGCTTACCGGAAAGACAACTCTAAGTTAGACTCAGTTAAACAAGCTAAGCTAATAGGTCCTACTTTTGATTCAAGTGATAATGCTACTTTTCCACTAGCAAACCTAATTCAATGCTGGAAAGATGCTATACCAGAAATACCAGTTGGATCTACTATTATATTATACTGTGCTCCCAAAGCAGCTTATGGCAGTAGAGCTCCTGCGGCAATAGGTCCTAACCAGGCACTATCTTTTGAAATAACACTTAAAGATTTTAAATAGGTTTTAATACTTACTAATAATTGATAAACCAGATAATAAATAAGCCTTATTTATATCTTGCTGAAACTTTTACTTACTGACTAGGAGCTATGGCTTCTTCAACTAATTTATAATAATTCTCTTTATTTGTATATAATTTGCTAACGTTAAAGTCAGGATTCCAACCCTCTAGTTTATTTAAAAAAACCATGTACTTACTTCTGTCGCTCCCAATCTTCCTAGCCTCTCTTACCCAGTCTAAGCTTAATCCGCCGCTCTCAAATGCCAATTTATTATTTGGTACTACATCAATAGAGAAAATACCTTTCGCTGTTTTAGTCATCTTGATATTATTCTTGGATAATTGATTAGGCAGGTCTTTTCCTCTAACTATAGCACAAATAGTTAATGTACTTCTAAAAATATGCTCCAAGTCATATTGACTAGGGAAGCAATAGTTATCTATACAAGTCTGTAAATAATTAATCACAGAATTTATAGCTTGACCTTTCCGATTACTATGATTTTTAGTATACCAACCCGATGACTTTTTTTTCAACCTAACAAAAAAATCTCTTAAACTAATCAGTTGCTGGTATTTCTGAATATTACATTCTAAGCTTCTTCTAACACTACTAAATCTACGACCTTGTGCAAAAGAATCTCGTTTATTTTCTAATTTTTCTTTTTGTATTTTATAGCACTCTTGAAATGTATCTATATACTGTTTATCTATTTTAATGATACTTGAGGAAGTATTTATTTCTAATTGTTGACCTATATACATAACATTACCCCTATAATAATCTAGTACATCATATAACACAGCATGTTCTAAGTGTCCTCTTAAGTTTGACAATTTTGTAGCTTTATATATCCATGGATCAATAATAACAGCATTTTTTAGCTCATCATCTTGTTTAAGTTCACGAAGACTTTTTTTATATTTAGTCCATTCTCTTGCAGCATTATTAGCTAAGCTTAAGCTATTATGTGCTATAAGAAATGTATGCTTTTTATATATTGCCATTAAAGACAAATAAAAAGTGCCTATTTTTATTTCTTCTAAACCTTGGGCAATATGTAAAATAGCTAACGATAAAGTATCACAAAAACCTACACCATTTTTTAAATAAACCTGACTTCTTTGAGGAGTATATGGTAGATCAAGTGTTCGTATTTGTTCTATCTTTTTCCACTTATGCTTGTAAAAGTCACTTTTTTTATAGCCCCTATATAAGTTATCAATGTTTTCAGAATATTTAATCTTGGATCTAACCGTCTGAACCAAAGCAGCTCCAATAGCTAATAACTCATCACTATCAATCATTAAAAATATGTTCTAAATAAGAATTATATATTTTATCACGATTTTAAAAAAATATTTTTTATTTTTACATTAAATTAATTATGATTATATTAAAAAACTCCCATAGTATTTAACTTTCTCTTTTAACCACTAAATCACACAATAAACACATGGCTTTTTTATAATCACTATTTGGTAAAAACTGTATTGCCTGTTTAGCAAGCTCGGCGTATTTACATGCTACATTATAGGAATACTCTATTGCCCCACTAGTTTTAACTATATTTATTATTTCATTTATTTGGTATTGCCCTTGCTCTATTGCTGTTTTTAAAATAGTTTGCTTTTCAACAGAAATATTTGTTAATGCGTAAATAGTAGGCAAAGTCATTTTACCTTCATCTAAATCATCACCAATGTTTTTACCTAAACTTTCGGCATTAGAAATATAATCCAAAACGTCATCTGCTATTTGAAAGGCATTACCAAGGTAAACACCAAAATTTTTAATATCTTGACTATGTTTTTCGTATTCAAGCTTATCTAAACTAATAACTCCAGCTAATTCACATGCTGCCTCAAAAAGCTTAGCTGTTTTACAATAAATTACATTAATATAACCTTTTTCTGTAAGTTCAGAATTCCGCGCGTTTAAAAGCTGTAAAACTTCACCTTCTGAAATCTTATTTGTAGCATCAGCGAGTATCTGCATAATCTGCATACTATCTAACTCAACCATCATCTGAAAAGCTCTAGAATAGAGAAAATCACCTGTCAAAACGCTAGCAGCGTTACCAAAAACGTTATTAGCAGTTTGCTTGCCTCTACGTAGCTGTGAATTATCAACAACATCATCATGTAATAAAGTAGCTGTATGGATAAACTCGATAATAGCAGCACATGCTAAATGCTTTTGTCCTTGGTAACCTAAAGCTTTAGCAAATAACATCACTAAAAGAGGACGTAATCTTTTACCGCCACTATTTATTATATAGTGGCTAATTTGGTTAATAAGTACCACATCTGAAGATAATGAATCTTTTATAAATTGATTATTGTCTTGAATATCTTTTTCTATAAGAGATTGGATGTCTTTTAGTTGCTGCATAATTATACTTTTAACCCATTTTAAAATACTATAGCTATCCTTGGTTCTATTATAGCTGATTGATTATAAATATTTCAAAAAATATAAATTCGCTAGTCTTAATCATAGATCACAAATATTAGTTATTTGATGTATGTAATTCTTTAATTAATTGAAATATTTCTCTATATGATTTTTTTGGTTTATTTTTTTCTGCTTCTTTATAATGAGATCTAATTAATTGTCTTAATTTTTGGATATCCATATCTGGAAATTCCACAATTAGATTATCTAAAGTTTGGTTACTCTTGTCTTTATCAGAATCTAAAAGATTATCACGGATATTTTCTAAACGATGAAATAAAAGATTGGCTTGCTTATCTTTATTTATAATTATATCGTAAGCTTTTTGAATTTCATCAAGGTTATCAACCTTTCGCAATAGTTTACCTATAAATTGAATTTGTCTTTTTAAAGCTATCTTTTGCATAGACTTAGCAGCTAAAATATTATCTCGAAGGTTATCAGAAATCGGAAGCTTGCCTAACTGCTGATTACTAAGATCAATAAGTGCTTTACCAAAATCTGTAATTTCAAGCATATCTTTTTTTACGCTAGTTTTACTTCTTGACAGTCGGTAGTGCGAATTCTCCTCTTCTCGCTCAAGACGTTCAACTTCATCTAGATCTATTACTTTGCCCATAATTTAGTATCTGTTATTTATTTACTATATATAAGGATATAAGATATAATCTAAAACATTCAACTTATTTTATTCATTTTAGAAGATCAGGAGACAATTAAGATATGTTCAACCGTGATAAAAATAGTCTAAAAAATACTGATAAAGAAATATTTGACGCTATAGAACTTGAAATTAAAAGACAACACGAACATGTAGAGCTTATCGCATCAGAAAACTATGCTAGCCCTGCTGTGATGGAAGCTCAGGGCTCCCAGCTAACAAATAAATATGCCGAAGGTTATCATGGCAAAAGATATTATGGCGGTTGTGAATATGTTGATATAGCTGAGAAGTTAGCTATTGAAAGAGCACAAAAACTTTTTAACGTTGATTATGCTAATGTACAACCACACTCTGGTTCTCAAGCAAATGCGGCTGTCTATAACGCTGTACTAAAACCAGGTGATACTGTACTTGGTATGGATTTAAGCGCTGGTGGACATCTAACTCATGGAAGTAAAGTTAATTTTTCAGGAAAGATTTACAATTCTATACAATATGGTCTCAATGAAGCTGGTGATATCGATTATGAGCAAGTAGCAGCACTAGCAAAAGAGCACAAACCAAAAATGATAATCGCTGGGTTTTCTGCTTTTTCTGGAATCTTAAATTGGGAAAAATTCAGAGAAATTGCTGACTCTGTAGGTGCTGTACTTATGGCAGATATTGCCCACGTAGCTGGTTTAGTAGCAACTGGACTTTACCCTAGCCCATTTCCATATGTAGACGTTG
The DNA here is from genome assembly GCF_012222965.1 of Allofrancisella inopinata. Lineage (NCBI taxonomy): Bacteria > Pseudomonadati > Pseudomonadota > Gammaproteobacteria > Thiotrichales > Francisellaceae > Allofrancisella > Allofrancisella inopinata. The sequence goes on from NZ_CP038241.1 coordinate 1,099,068, forward strand.
CAACTACTACTACCCATAAAACCCTTAGGGGACCTCGTGGTGGTTTGATCCTTTGCAACAATAATCCAGAGCTAGCTAAAAAGTTTCAATCTGCTATCTTTCCAGGTATCCAAGGTGGTCCTTTAATGCATGTAATTGCAGCTAAAGCAGTCGCTTTTAAAGAAGCTTTAGAACCAAGCTTTATAGAGTACCAAAAACAAGTACTAAAAAATGCTAAAGCGATGGAAAAAGTACTTAAACAACGTAATATTAATATCATATCTGGTGGAACTCATAATCACCTACTACTTTTAGATATTACAAACTCTGGATTCTCTGGTAAAGAGGCTGAAGCTGCTTTAGGTAGAGCAAATATCACCGTAAATAAAAACTCTATTCCAAATGATCCTCGCTCACCATTTATAACTAGTGGTTTAAGGATTGGTAGCCCTGCTATTACAACTCGTGGATTTAAAGAAACTGAGTGTGAACTTGTAGCAAACTTACTAGCTGATGTGGTTTTTAACTGTGGTAACGAGCAAATAGAAAAAGATGTCGCTAAGCAAATCTTAGAACTTTGTAATAAGTTTCCTGTTTATAAATAAGCATTAATTAGCTTAGCATCTTTAACTACCTTAAATATCCACAATCTTAAACCTTCTTTGTTAAAGCACATATTACATTTGTATTACATATGGTATAATATAATTCTCACAATAAAAATGAGAATAGCATGACAACACTTACAATTAGAAAGACTGGTAATGCTGCTGGGATTAATATCCCAAAGAAAATACTAAAGCTTTTAAATCTACACATAGGTGATGAGCTTGATTTAAATATAAAAGATGAGCAAATCATTTTAAAGCCCCACCATGAAGAATTAACTTTAGAGCAGCTATTAGCTGAGAGTGATAAAGATAGCTTTAGAGTAACGCCAGAAGATGAAGAATGGTTAAATCCTAAAGGTATGGAAATATGAAATATGTACCTCTGCAAGGAGATATCATCTGGCTAGATTTTGACCCTTCAGCTGGCAGTGAAATAATGAAAAGACGCCCGGCACTGGTACTTTCAAGAAAGATATTTAATGAGCATACTGGTTTTGCCATGGTTGCTCCCATAACAAATACAGAAAGAAAAAATAAATTTACTATACCAACGCCAGCAAATAATAAAACAGAAGGATATGTTTTAACTTATCAAGCTAGAACACTAGATTTTAAAGTCAGAAACGCTGAAAAAATAGAATCCGTATCTTCTGAATACCTGAAAAAAATCACAACATTAATAAAGCTTATAATAAGCTAATACAGTTAGTTCTAATTTTAAAAAAATATCTGAAAAAAACTCAAATTGAATTAATTTAAAAAAATGTATAACTAGTCTTGATCGTAAATTTTAGAATGCGGCAGTTGATAATTCCTACCCCTATTTATTAATATTATTGTATAACTTCATAGCAACTGATAGAAACTAATTCGGAGTCATTTTGGTTTCTATAATGTAGCTTGGTTTCAGATCTTTTTTGGTCTGAAAAAATCTTTCCATCAGTATTATCAACTGATAAATAAGCTCTAAGTACAGTTTTTCCCATAGAATAGTCTACATAATTACCGAATGTTGGAGCAGTTACAGAAGATGGATATGCATAACCACTTGGACAAGTGAAAGTAATCTTGCTATTAGATGACTTAGTCCAAGTGATACCACTTGTAGATCCATCACCACTATTTTTTATGTTAGAGTAATCGCCACCTTCCAGCTCCATTGAGGTTTTAAAACCTTCTCCTGTGTCAATGCTTATATTAGCTGTTACAGGACTAAGACCTGAGTCATTTGGTGGAGTAGCTGTTAGAGTTACGGTGTAATTAGTTTCATAGTCTCCAAATTCTACATATCCAGCCCCATGTGAAGTTGGATAAATATCTATTGCTTCTGGATCTGAGCTCCAAGATAACGTCCAAGCACTTGTTATACCTGTATTTGTTAGATCTGCGTTTAAAGTATATTCTAATAACCCTGTTCTATAACTATCCAATTCAGGTGCTGTAGCTGGGCCTGTGAGTACAGGTTCAGTAACACTTCTGGTACTATTACCTTTTTTAGCAATATACTCTACTTGATATGTTGTGCTAGTAAGTGGGAATGTTTGAGTTAGCGTATCTGTAGATCCTGGTACTACATCACCATTTATCCTCCACTCTTTTGTCCAACTACTATCTATAATTGTACCTGTAGTATTCGCTGTGATTGTCAATTTAAGTGGATCACTACCATCTTGGCTATATGATAATGATGGTTGATTGACTTCACCTATATGTATAGTATCAGTAGCAGTTCTGATACTTTGACCTTTTGTAGCAGTATACGTTATGTTATATGTTTTATTGGACTCGGAAGGAAATGTATGGTTCAGCGTATCTGTTGTTGCTCCCGATACTACACTACCATCTATCTTCCACTGTTTTGTCCAACTACTATCTATACTTGTATTTGTAGTATCTGCTGTTATCGTGTAAATAAGTGGATCACTACTATCTGGAGTAGTTATTAATGTCGGTTGAATGACTTCTCCTACCTGTATAGTTTTAGTAGCACTTCTTGTAAGTTCACCTTTTGTAGCAATATACTCAACTTGATATGTTGTATCAGATTGGGTAAATGTATGGTTTAGCGTATCTGTTGTAGCGTTTGGTACTACATCACCATTTATCTTCCACTGCTTTGTCCAGCTACTATCTATAATTGTACCTGTAGTATCTGCTGTTATTGTATAAGTAAGCGGATCACTACTATCTACTACAGGTATTAATGTCGGCTCTACTATTTCACCTGTAAGTATATCTTTTGTATCTGTTGAGATTATCTCTCCATCTACAGAGACTTCTAAAGTTACTGTGTAAGTTGTATTTGGTGCTGGGAAAAGATACTCTATCTCTTGGCCTGTACCAATCTCTGTACCATCTACTTTCCAAGTAAAAGTTGCATCATCTGGTATTCCAGTATCTGTTGTATTAGCTGTAAATTTATAGTCCAATCCTGAACCTCCTACAACCTCTGCATCAATCTTAACTGCACCGTACTCTGTACTTACTGTTTTAGCTAAGTCAATTTTTTGAACAGTACCATCTGGATATGTTATCGTTCCAGAAACACCTATCTGATGTGCTCCTGCTGTACTAAATATCCAACCGGTCGGATTAGACTCAGATGTACAATCACCATTACATAATGGTAAATTCTTATCACTAAGTTGCTGATCTGTAGCAAACTGACCATCTGACAGAACCCAGGTTATGTTATATTGTGGTTCTGGTACAGCTTCTTGTTTTAGGACCTTATCTACTGTTTTACCTACTACGTTTGTATATCTAAGCAAATCAGCTTGGTCTAATTCTATACTACAAACTGCACCATCACAATTTGTCCCTATTTGATATTCTGTTAGCTCCTCTTGAGAGCAACTACTTAAAAGCACTGCCAACCCTAAGACTGAACTAATACCATATACATATTTATTTAACATATTAAATCTCCAGTTAAGTTAAATACAAAATATAAAATATAGTAAAATTTAATTTAAGTAAATATATTTTATGAATAAATATTAATTTTTGATATTTTTATAATTTTTGTAATTTAAAATAATTTAAAACAAATTTATATTCATATTTGTATAGGTAAATGAAAGAAGTTTAATATTTTGAAACAATAAAACTTTTGATTAACGTGACTTTTAAAAAAATGGAATTAGATTGATGAAACACAATCTAAATGCAAGAATCGAGATATTACAAAGTATAGGCTGACCTCTTAGGTGGAATTAATTCTTAGAAAGAAACCTTTCTTATGTCTCTATAGAAATTTTCATGTGAGCCAATTTTTAATAATGTTAATGTAATAGTTTCGTCATTATAGTTATAGCCAAGCAATATAAGCTGATTATTTATTTTGAACTTGTACACTCTTAGAAAGTCTAAATCTCCTTTCTTTTGCTCTCCTATACTGGGATTGCTAGCGATAAGTTTTACAGCGTTATCTACTTCTTTTTTATCTTTGATAGATAGTTTTTTTATATATTTTTTGAACGTATTGGTTTGTTTAATTTTCAAACTCATAATCTTCTACCAGTCCATTATCCATCTCAGCTTTTGCTACTAAACTTCCAATAACAAAATCATAAGGCAGGTCCGGGTTTTCTTCTACAATTCTACCAATCATAGCCCAATGTTCTATTTGGCTTGCACAAGATCGGTGCATAACCTTAGCTATTGTTTTTGCTTTAATTACTAAATCATCTGATAATCTAACTGACAAAGCCATATTTTTAGCCCTTATTAAATGTTAATGAGTTGATTATACAGCATTTTGCGATTAATTGCGATTTTTAATATATAAAAATCCAAAACCTTAGATTTATTTTATAATTTACCTAGGTTTTATTTTAATGCCAGTCTTAATGTATATACAAGGTACTGAAACTAACATGTAATATTTCTTGTTTATATTAGATGAGTCCGGCCCCGGGCACCATATTAATTATATTTAACAATTCTGACCTTTATTTAAACTCACATCAAAGCCTTATATTTAAAGTGGGATTGCTAAGTCGAAGCACCAATAAAATTTTAAACCATAATACAGTAAAATTAAATTAAAAATTTAACCAATGATACATTCTAGATTATTATATTACACTTGTATCCACTGAATTTACGTATATTTATGACTCCTGTATCAAAGATTAAGTACTGTCCTTTTATACCCATAAGTTTTTCGCTGATTATAGGATCTTTATCTAAATTAAGCGATTTAATTTTTATAGGATACTGGATAACAGGATAATTTATTATCTGAAGTCTTCCTTCTACTGGCTCAACACTATTTTCGCCGTGTTTTAAACGTATACTACTAATTTCTGAGTTTATTACTTCTAATATTTTATTTCGTAGTTCAAATAAAACTATAGAGGTATCTGGCTCACCCTGAAGCATTTTACGCCAGTTAGTTTTATCAGCAATATATTTTTTTACTAGTATTTCAACTAACCCAGAAATTAATCTACTCTCTACTGCAAAGATAGGTATAGCTTGGCTAGCTCCTTGATCAATCCAACGTGAAGGTATATTTTTTAATTTTGTAATACCTACTTTCACATCTCCTGTATTTGCTAAATAAACTATGTGTGTCTTCATGCAGTTATCCTCACCCCATGCCGAGTCTCTACATGTACCTTGTGCAAAATGACATAATTCAGGTTTCACTATACAGATATCACATTCCGGTAACCTTCTCATACACATAAAACAGTAACCTTGAGAATAGCTTTTATTAGTCTTAGCTCCACATGTAATACAGTTTATTTCGTTTAAATACTCTATTTTAAGGTTACTACCGATATAATCATTTAAACAAATATCATCAAGTTGATATATAGCTGTATTATTTTTATCTAGAGATGTTTTTAACTTATGTAAATTTAAAATCTTTTGCATTTTTGAAATTAATCTCGCTCAAATTATCTCTTAGCATACCAAAATTTGGAAATAGGTTAAAACTTTTTACTCATATCAGCTATGAATAAACTCTTCTTGGACTGTTAAACTGGAATTATAACAAAATATAGCTAACGAAACTAAGAATTTAACTTACAACTCCGTCAGGCTTGACCACAGAATCTACTAAAATAGCTTAGTTTTAAGCTATTTTTAGTTAGTACTACTTTATGCCTAGTAGGCTATATAATATTACGTAAAATGACTCGTTATAGTTAGAATTTAGAAGATTTCAGCTAATAAGCTGAAAGGTATAAAAGGGGATACTAACTTTATGGACACCTTTACCAATAATAATTAGTTACTAAATTTCTCAATTAGTCTAAGGGCAACATAGATTATGGCACTAATAATAGCTGAAATTATACAAACTTTTAAAGCTAGCGGAAACAGACTAATAAATACTGTAACTATTGTTACAATAATTAAAACACCTACAAATATCGATAAAAACTTATCCATTTTATAAACTCCTTATTTTATAATAACTTTGGCAAATTTACGCTTACCCACTTGGAATACATTCTCTGTACCAATTTTGAAAACTAATTTGTTATCATCAACTTTCTCACCATCAACTTTTACAGCTCCTTGCTTAATCATTCTGTTAGCTTCAGATGTGCTAGCAACCAAACCTGCTTCTTTTAGTAAATTAGTTATAGGTAAACTTTCTTTTATATCTAATTCTACAACATTTATATCTTCAGGTATCTGGTTTTTTTGAAATCTTTGTATAAAATCTTGATGGGCATTTTCAGCAGCTTCTATACAATGAAATCTTTGTATAAGCTCTTTTGCTAACTCTATCTTGATATCACGAGGATTTGCACCATTAAGCACATTTTGCTTTAAACTAGTGATAGCTTCTAAAGATTTAAAACTAAGCAACTCATAATAACGCCACATAAGTTCATCAGAGATTGACATAATTTTGCCAAAAATATCAATTGCTGATTCTTCTATACCTATATAATTCTGGCTAGATTTTGACATCTTTTTAACACCATCTAAACCTTCAAGTAATGGCATAGTTATAATAACTTGTGGCTCTTGGTTATTTTGTTTTTGAAGCTCCCTACCCATTAGCAGGTTAAATTTCTGATCAGTACCACCTAGCTCTATATCAGCCTTCATTACCACAGAATCATAACCTTGTACAAGTGGGTACAAAAATTCATGTATAGAAATAGACTGGTTATTTTTATATCTCTTAGAGAAATCATCTCTTTCAAGCATTCTAGCAACTGTTGATTTAGAAGCTAGTTTAATCATATCAGCCGCTGACATATTGTTAAACCAATCACTATTTCTACACACAATAGTTTTTTCTTTATCTAAGATTTTAAAAACCTGACTTGTGTAAGTTTCTGCATTTTTAGCAACCTCTTGTGCTGTCAATGGTGGTCTAGTAGCATTTTTGCCAGTTGGATCGCCAATCTGAGCTGTAAAATCCCCTATCAGAAAATGAATCTCATGACCTAAATCTTGTAACTGCTTAAGTTTATTAATAACGACTGTATGTCCTAAATGAATATCTGGAGCAGTTGGATCACAACCAAATTTTATAATTAAAGGTTTACTCTTTTGAAGCTTTTTAACCAACTCTTCTTCTAAAAGAATTTCGTCCACCCCTCTTTTAATAATATCTAGGGTTTGCTGTATGGATGACATCAGATTATTTAACTTTAATTTTACTCAATAAAGCAAAATTATATCACAAAACACTTTTATAGAACCAATAAAACCTTATACTTACAGTAAACTATAAATAACTACTACCTAATGAACATATATATATCACAAAGCAACGATGTTTATTTTAATTTAGCTTTAGAAAATTGGTTATTCTTGGAAGATTTGAAAGATCAAAAAATATTATTTTTATGGCAAAACTCGCCATGCGTTGTAATAGGTAGGGCTCAAAACCCGTGGCTAGAATGTAATCTATTGGCTATGGAAAAAGACAATGTACCTATCATTAGACGTCAAAGTGGCGGTGGTACTGTTTATCATGATTTTGGTAATCTAAACTATACGATCATTTCTCCAAAAAATGATCACAATATTAAAGCTAATCTTGAACTTGTTTGTAGTGTTATCCGAAAATTGGAAATAAATGCCTATCCAAACCAAAGAAATGATATTGTAGTTGATCATAACAATTTCACATATAAAATTTCCGGGAGTGCTTTTAGAGAAAAAAAAGACAGAGCATTTCACCATGGAACACTATTAATAAATGCAAACACTAGCAAGCTTTATAACTACTTACACCAACCAATTGATACATCTTTGGATACTAAAGGAGTAAAATCATATAGATCTAAAGTAATCAATCTAAATGAATTAAAACATGATTTACAAACCCAAGATATTACAAAAGCTTTTTTAAGTAGTTTTAAAAGTGTCGAACTGAGCTTAATAAATGAACAAACTCCTCTTGCAAATAAAGAGCTTATCGAACAAGAAATCAACGTATTAAAAAGTTGGAATTGGTGCTTTGGCAAAACTTTACCGTTTACAAAAACATATTCTGAAAACCAAGAAGAATTAAAAATAAAAGTCGAATTTGGTATAATTAGTGAGCTAGATTATCAAAGTAAACAAAAAGATATTTCTAAAAAAGGTATTAAATTTAGCCAAAATCATAAGTTTAAAGATTTAATCAAATATTTTGATCAATAGCATTTTTCCCACGAGTTACTAAAAAAGTAGCTACTGTAATAGCAAATATAAATGGCACCACTAATGAATCTACTATTGTCACAATAATATTTTGAATACTATTTTCTAAAGGGCTTATCTCCATACCTACATTTTTTAACAAATATATTAAACCAAAAGTAAGTAGCGGCTTAACCACCATAAGAATTAGTACCACAAACACCAACTTAAACATATAAAAAAAGTTTAATTTGATTACCTTAAGATTATCTTTGATAGCTTCAAAAATGCCACTCTTACCCAAAAGTACAGCTGGCATAACCGTTAAAAATAACAAGATTGCAAGAAAGATGCCTATATACTGTAAAAACATTGACAATAACGTTAATACGATGATAGACAATAAAAAAGCTCCTAAAAAAGAAAATATTCGTTTAGAAAAGATCTGTAAAGAAAGTTTTATAGCTTCAGATGCTTTTAGCTGATTTTTAATAAAAATTCCTTGTAACAAAATTATCATAGCATAGACAAAAATTGTAGCTACCATAATTACTAGTACCATAAAACCTAGTACATTTGCTGACGGAAAGTCTACTGGTATAGTTTTTCCACCACTTTCTATATACTCAGCCATACCATGCTGCATCATATACACAAAGCAATATTCAGATATAAATGACAGCATAAATGCTAACACGAATGTGAGTTTAAATGATCTCTTATAAATATTCGTAGCCAAGCTAATCGTCTCTTTAAAGTTTAAATCACTTCTCATATCAACACTCTCTGTAAAGTTAAACAAAAATAAACAAAAACCAGCTAAAATATATCATAAAAATACACCCGTTGTATTACTTTCGAACAAATATAAAAAAATAATATTAAAAAAGCTTGTAAAAAACATAACTGGTCCCAATCTAGTTATATTAAATTAATACATATTTTTAAATTTATAAACCACTAAATAAGGTGTGTCAATTATGGAAAAAATGAAAGGAACTACTATCTTATGTGTTAGAAAAGGAGATAAGGTAGTTATAGGAGGAGATGGTCAAGCAACTTTAGGCAACTCTATAGCAAAAGATAATATTGTAAAAGTAAGAAAACTAAATGGTGGTAAAGTTCTTACAGGTTTTGCTGGCTCTACTGCTGATGCATTTACATTATTTGAAAAATTTGAACAAAAATTAGAATTTTATCAAGGAAATCTGGAGCGTGCCGCGGTAGAAATGGTACGTGAATGGCGTCTAGATAGAATGCTTAGTAAGCTAGAAGCTATGATTATCGTAGCAGATGAAAAATTATCACTACTAATATCTGGAGTTGGGGATGTGATGGCAGCAGATAAAAATGATATTATATCTATCGGATCAGGATCAACTTACGCTCGTTCTGCGGCAACTGCTCTTGTTGAAAACACAAATTTATCAGCTGAAGAAATAGTCAAAAAAAGCTTAACTATTGCAGCAGATACTTGTATTTACACAAACCATAATTTCACGATAGAAAGCTTAGATAACAAAAAGGATAGTTAATACATTATGACGCAAATAATGACTCCAAAGACAATCGTACAAGAATTAGAAAGACACATAATTGGTCAAAATGATGCAAAAAAAGCCGTTGCTTTAGCTTTACGTAATAGATGGCGTAGAATGCAACTAGATAGTGAAATGCGTCAAGAAGTAACCCCAAAAAATATTTTAATGATCGGACCTACCGGTGTAGGTAAAACAGAGATAGCTCGTAGACTCGCTAAATTAGCTGATGCTCCATTTATTAAAGTTGAAGCTACTAAATTTACTGAAGTTGGTTATGTTGGTAAAGACGTTGAATCTATAATCCGTGATTTAGTAGAAATGGCTGTAAAAATGAAGCGTGAAGAAGCTAAAAATAAAGTTATTGAAAAAGCTTCTAAATTAGCGGAAGATAGAATTCTTGATGTACTAATCCCACCAGCTAGACCAATTGAATCAAAGATTGGCTTTGCTAATGAGCCTGCTGAAGACTCAACTTCTAAGAAAGAAAAAGAGAACAAAACCCGTGAAATTTTTAGAAAAAAAATTCAAAATGGTGAACTTGATGATAAAGAAATTGAAATAGAAGTAGCGGCTGCTCCAAAAGCTATTGGAGTAATGGGACCTCCAGGTATGGAAGATATGACAAGTCAAATTCAAGATTTATTTTCTAGCTTAAGTAGTGACAAGAAGAAAAATAAAAAAATGAAAATAAAAGACGCTATCAAACTAGTAAAGGATGAAGAAGCTGCTAAGCTAATTAATGAAGAAGATATAAAAGCTCGTGCTTTGGAATCTGTAGAACAAAATGGTATTGTTTTTCTTGATGAGATAGATAAGGTTTGTAAAAAATCTAATACTGCTGGTGCTGATGTATCTCGCGAAGGTGTACAACGTGACCTTTTACCACTTGTTGAAGGCTCTACTGTATCAACGAAATATGGAATGATAAAAACAGATCATATTTTATTTATCGCTTCAGGAGCATTTCATGTAGCAAAACCTTCTGATTTAATTCCTGAGCTTCAAGGTAGATTACCTATAAGAGTAGAGTTGAAATCTCTTGAAATAAATGACTTTGTTAGAATTCTTAAAGAGCCAGATTGTTCGATACTTAAGCAATATATTGCTTTAATGAAAACAGAAGGCGTTGAGCTAACTTTTGATGACAATGCTATTCAAAAAATTGCTGAGATTTCATACAGAGTCAACGAAGAAATTGAGAATATTGGAGCTAGACGTTTACATACTGTAATGGAAAAACTACTTGAAGAAATTTCCTTTGACGCGCCAGAATTAACTGATAAGACCATCAGTATAACTACTGAGTACGTTAATGAAAAATTAGGTAAGTTAGTTAAAGATAAGGATCTCAGCAAGTATATTCTATAAATTGTAAAAGTCTATATACAAAACATATCTAAAACAGAACGATTAAAGCTAAATTCCGGATACTCAACCCCAACAAAATAAAGTCCTTGAGCTTTAGCTGTTTGCCCTGCTTGAGTACGATCTTTAGCTATTAATAAATCATTTATCCAATTTGGATTTTTAAAACCTAATCCCACTTTAATCAAAGATCCTACTAAATTTCTAATCATATGATGCAAAAAAGCATTTCCTATTACTTCAAAAATTATAAAATTACCAAATTTTACAAATTCTGCCTTTTTAATATTTCTAAAAGCTGTATTTGATTGACACTGAGAAGACCTAAATGAACTAAAATCTTGCTCACCAAGTAAATATTTACAAGCTTGATTCATTTTTTGTATATCTAAAGGTCTATTTTCCCATAACGTATGTTCCGCAAACAAAGGTGAACTCACTGGAGCATTATAAATTACATAATTATAAGTTCTATTTACAGCTGAAAATCTTGCATTAAAATCTAATTCAGCTTCTTTTACTTGCAAAACTTTTATATTTTGAGGTAACAATGCATTTACTCCTCGTTGCCATGCCTGTAGAGATCTGTCTGCATCAGATAAAAAATTAACAACTTGTGAGCTTGCATGCACCCCAGTATCAGTCCGACCAGCACATATAGTTTCTATATTGTGGTCAGCTATCTTTGATAAGGCTTTTTCTAGTTCCTCTTGTATACTTGATGAATGCGATTGTCGTTGCCAACCACAATACTTTTTCCCAAAATACTCGATTTGTAAAACGTAATTCTTCATTTTCTATTTAAGAAATTTAGTTATTCTTGTATGTAAAATATCCATCTCATTTGGAATAAGCTTTGAAAAGTTAATAAACCCATGTACCAAACTATCAAAATGGTAATGCTGTACTTCCACATTGTGTCGTATAAGTCTCTCTGCAAAAAGTAGACCTTCATCTTTTAGTGGATCAAACCCAGCTGTTATAACTAAAGTGCGTGGCATACCTTCTAATTTTTTGATATAAAATGGCGATATTTCAGGAGATTGTTTATCAACATTATCTGGTACATATAATTCTGAATACCACATAGTTTTGGCTTTAGTTAGTATATAACCACTAGCGAAATCTTCTAACGATTTAGTTGGCATATGTGATAAATCAACAGATGGATATAAAATAATATTATTAGCAATTTTGATTCTATTACCTTTTAATAAGTTATAAGTTGCAAGAATAGATAAATTAGCTCCTGCACTATCACCCATTAGTGTAAATTCTTTTTTAGAAACTCCAAAACTTTTTGCATGGTTGTAAACATACTCAGCAATAAATTCTACATCATTTAACCCTGCTGGAAACTTATGTTCAGGAGCAAGTCTATAATCTATAGAAAAAACTACCCTATTTGTAGTTATTGCAACTTTTCTACAAAATGCATCAAAAGAGTCCAAAGTTCCTGAAACAAACCCGCCTCCATGTGAAAACACTATTACCTGAAGTTTTTTACTAGGATCCGGGTTATAGAGCCTAACTGGTATATTATGTCCATCGTTATGAGTAATTTGTAGATCCTCTACTTTCTTAATTTCTAGCTTTTGGTAACTATATAAGTTAAGTGAAGCTGCTGCCTTTCTCGTTGATTCAATGTCTCTACGATTTCCATCTCTATCGTATTTACTTATGAAAGTTAGTAGATCTTGCATTTTGGCAGGTATTGTTTTGATTCCACCATACAAATCAGGAACTTTCTTAAAAATTTCGGCTTCAAGTGCTTTTTCATGTTTAGAGTTATCTTTAGCAATAACTTTTAGCCAAGCCCTTTTGTTTGGAGGCAGTGTATCTAAAGGAGTAGATAAATATCTAGCTATTCCAAGCTCATGACAATCATTCTCAGAATAAAAAGATAAGTTTTTAACCAACCATTTAACTATACTTTCAGCTTTTATGTTATTTGTTTGTCTTATTTCTAAAACATTATATTCATTCCTAACGTCATAAGACCAGGGAACATAATCAACTATGAAATTACAACAAATATAATTTAAACCAGCTTCTCTTGCTAATGCAAATTCTGGATAAGCTGTCATGCCTATTACACCACCACCCATACTTTGAAAACATTTAGCGTCTATAATTGTTGGAAACTGTGGCCCTTCAATACAAACATAGCTTTGCTTGAAATGTATAGTAAAATCAAAATCTGCTTTTCTTTCTCTAATTTCTTCAGCTATGCTTTCAGTTATTGGCCTTGAAAGAGAAACGTAGTTAAGTAAACCTTGCTCGCAAAATGTAAAGTCACGTAAAGATTTTGTTCTATCTATAAATTGGTATGGAATTACCATATCTCCTGGCTTTAACTCATCTCTTAAACTTCTCACCGAAGAAAGCGCTATTATAGAAGTTGCACCATATTTTTTTAACGCATAGATATTAGCTTTGTAGTTAATTTGATGTGGTAAGATATTTTGCTCAAGACCTGTTCTGTTTAAAAATAACGCTTCTTGCTTGTCTATTTTTACTTTAAATAATCCATTTGAGCATAAACCAAAAGGAGTTTCTCTAGATAACTCTTCTATAATCTCAAAACTATCGAAATATTCAAATCCACTACTACCAACAATTGCCCACATTTTACCACCGTATTTTTATTTAAAAAATGCCTCTAGAATAATGCTATCTTTACAAAATAGTTCTAACTTAAATTTATCGTTATAATTTATAACTCCAACACCTTTAGGTGTACCAGTCATAAGTAAATCATTCTCACATATAGAAATGTTATTATTCTTTAGAAAGTTAATTATCTGATTTGGCTTATAAATCATTAAATCATAACTGCCCTCTTGGATTAGTTGGTTATTTTTGTATGCCTTAAAACTTAAAAAAGGAATATCTAGCGTTCCAATTTCCACAAAATCACTAATCACTGCACTACCATTAAAACTTTTAGCCAACTCCCAAGGTAGACCTTTTGATTTAAGTTTTGACTGCAAATTTCTATCAGTTATATCTAATCCTAGCCCTACTGCTTTAATTTGAGATTTACCATCAAAAGCAAACACTATTTCACATTCGTAATGTAACTCTCTACCAGAAAGTAGTTTTAATGATCTAGCTACGCTAGAATTTGGCTTTATAAAAATAACAGGATTATCTGGAATCTCATTATTTAATTCTTGGATATGTTCTACATAATTTCTACCGACACAAATCACTTTTGATTTAGAAGTATCTATTTTTTTTACCATTTTTATCTATAGTTTAAAATCTTCTCCTAAATATACTTTTCTTACAGTTTCATCTGCTAGTACTTCCTCTGGCGTACCTGATGCTAACATATTCCCAGCATTTACAATATAAGCCCGTTCACAAATATCTAATGTCTCTCGTACGTTATGATCTGTTATAAGTACTCCTATACCTCTATCTTTTAGATGTCTGACAACTTCCTTAATTTCAATCACTGAAACAGGATCAACACCAGCAAATGGTTCATCCAACAGAATAAATTTTGGATCCATAGCTAAAGCTCTAGCTATCTCAACACGTCTTCTTTCACCTCCAGAGAGACTCATACCTAAACTTTTACGAATATGCTGAATACTGAATTCATCCAAAAGAGAATTCAAATTTTCATTAATCTGGTCTCTTGTCAGCTCTTTTCTTGTTTCAAGGATAGCTACTATATTATCCTCAACACTAAGTTTCCTAAAAACAGATGCTTCTTGTGGTAAGTAGCCCAGTCCTCTTCTTGCACGTAGATGGATAGGCATCTTAGTGACATCTTCTTTACCCATACGAACTTTGCCGCGAGTTGCAGCTACAAGGCCAACTATCATATAAAAAGATGTCGTTTTACCAGCACCATTTGGTCCCAACAAACCTACAATTTCACCTGTTGAAACTTTCATTGAGACGTTATTTACAACCCACCTTGAGCCATATTTTTTACCTAATCTTTTAGCTTCTAAAGTATATTTTTCCATTCCTAATCTCATATCCTTCTGCTTATGACAGAATATTTTCTGAATCGTCAAAACTAGAAGTTTTAACTGTACTACCACTACTGACTTTTTTATTCTTGTTATACTCACTAATAGGTTTTAACCCTGTATCAATCTTAGTTTCACTCTGAACACCATCTAAGATTATTTTAGAACGTCTATCTTTACTACCAGGAATAGCTACAAGATCATGATCCATATCATAATTAATTTCTCGACCCTTATAGTGGTTTTCATTCTGGTTAATTACAGCATCTTCAAAAAGCTCAAGACTCTTTTTAACGACGTTGTAAATAATCTTTCTAGCTACCCCGTTTAGTGGTCCTTTGGTTAGCTTTTTACTTTTTTGGTAAGCTTGATCTGAATTAGTTGGGAAGGTATAAAATTGAGATAATTCACCATCCATTGATTCCATAGTAAGAGTTTGAACTTTACGGTCTTTATCTAGTTCCATAACAAGTTTTTGACCTGATATGAAATTACACTCCTGCTCATCTGCACATAGCTCTTTTGCTTGCTCAAACCATTGTTGTTGTAATTCTTTAAAAGGAATTGCTTTATTCCTAGTAAAATAAACGATATTTGTTTTGGTAGCTTTGGTAGTTTTAGGCTTCTTACATAAAATGTGCTTATTATGAATCTGCATTACAAAAACATCTCCATAATATGTAAGAGTTTCTTTATTGCTATCGTAGGTAGCTTTATCAGCACATATTGTAAGAGGACCGTATTCTTTGAGAATATTATCAGCACCTGTATCTTCTTTTTCATCTGCTACTGCTGCGCTACCTTCTTGAAGAGGTATATTTTGATTAGAAATTGAATGTAAACTATTATCTGCTAGGCTAGAAGAATCACTATAACCAGACAAGAAAATACCTAAAACTCCTAGAGCTACTAGTACGATCCTAGCTTGACGCATAGTAACTCCTTACGTCTTTCTTAAAATTAATAACCTTAGTATCTGAGTTTCCAACTATTCCTATACCTGTGGTATTATTTTCCGTGTCAGGATCATACACTTTGACAAATTTATCATTATAATAATCATGTGTTTCTGTATCATAGTACATTTCTGATGATTTTATATATATTTTCTTTGGTAGATATTTACCATCTGCATCTGATGTCTGTTTAGTAGAATTTTCCCCTGAATCTGCTTGCTGATTTTTTGTAAACAAAATAGCATTAACTCCGTCAAATAAATGTATCAACTCATTATTATCTTTTTTCTGTGAAAAACCTTTAGGCGCTTTTACTCTCCAAGTCTCATCGCCTGTTTTCTCATCATAACTAGTTTCTATTAAATTGGTCATTTTAATATCTTGATTGACATATTGTTCTAGTTTTTCAGTAATAAAATTTGTAGTTAGTTTACCATCATCATTATAATTATTATAATGAAAGTTAAATGCTGTTAGCTCAACGCTACTTGAAGGTGAAAATTCTTTAGGATCGCTACCGCCCTGAACTGCTTCAGAATAAATGAATATTGTACTAAAAACCACAATCACTATCGCAAACACATTAACAAGCAGCGAATATTTAGTAAAAAACTTCATATTTCTATTTCATGCCACCATTTTCAATGTAATTTTCAATAACCTTATTATAACAACCAAGATTCTTTAATAAATATTCACAAAACTCTCTAACAGCGCCAGCACCACCTTTACTCTGACAAATATAATCAGAGTAGTTTTTAACTAAGTCTATACAGTTTGATGGGGCTGCGGAAATACCAGCTTGCTTCATAAGAACTATATCAGGAAGATCATCACCCATATAAGCTATGTTACAGTCATCTAGCTGATACTTTTCCTTTAAAGCCTGGTAAGCACTAACTTTGTTTTTTTGCCCTTGAAATATATCCTCTATATCAACACCCAAGCTTGTAAACCTATTAATAACTATTTGTGATTCCTTACCAGTAATTATCGCTATTTTTATACCAACTTTTTGTAATAAAACTAGACCTAAACCATCTTTAACATCAAATAATTTTGTTTCATTACCATCATTTGACAATATTATTTTTCCATCAGTCATAACACCATCAACATCAAAGATAGCTAAACGAACATTTTGATAAAATTTATTATTTTTCATTACTTACCTATAAAAAGAACTTATATATTCAATAGAAATATTACCACAAATAGAAAAAAGACAAAAACAGTAAACGTGAAGTTTTAGACATTAATACCAATTCCAACATAAATGGGACTGTTCAGCAAGTGAAAAAGCGACTACAAATTTAGCAAAGTTGTTAATAGCCATCAAAGTTAACTATCTCTAAATGCTCCATTTGGGTTTGTAAAAACATTTCACCTATAGCTTTAAACTTTATGGGGATATCAGTCACATAAAATTTATGATCTCGTTTAGATTGCTTGTGGTTTAGTAAATTGTTTAGTTTTAATAAATTTTCAAGCATTCTGCTAGCCTGTAGTGAAGGATCTATAAGTTTTACAGAACCCAATTCAATAGCAATATTATTTTTGATAATAGGATAATGTGTGCAACCAAGTATCAAAGCCTCTAGAGATTTATCATGAAAATACTCTAGATACTGTTTAGCTACTAAAGTTACGATTTCACCATTTATAAAACCCTCTTCAATCATTGGCACAAATAGACCACAAGCTTTAGAGTAAACTTCTGCTTTAGGATTTAGCTTATGAATCTCTAACGCATAAGCATTGCTATTTATCGTAGCTGGTGTAGCTATCACACCAACATTACTTAAGTCTGCTACTAAACTTACACCTGCACTTATTACATCTATAACTGGTATATCACCAGCTATTTGTTTTACAGTATCTTTAGCGATAGCAGAAATAGTATTACAAGCAATAACAATAGCCTTAACTTCTTGATCAATTAAAAACTTAGCTGTTTGAGCTGCAAATCTTTGAATAGTCGCCCGAGACTTTGTACCATAAGGGATCCTTGCAATATCTCCAAAATAGATTATATTTTCATGTGGTAATATATCCATAAGGTTTTTAACAACTGTTAAACCACCTATCCCGGAATCAAAAACTCCTATGGGTCTATTGTTAATCATTTATTTTTTCTCAAGCTTTTTGATAATTTTTCTACGTGAGCGAGTTGGCATTTTTTCAAGATATTGTTCTTTTGCGTTAATAAAAGGTAATAAATTTTCTAAAGATAAAACTGCTTGGTTAGCATCTTCTGCGATAAAATTATCACTTAACTGCACTTCTGGATTAGCAAATATTACAACAGTAACTACAGGGATACCTTTTATATAAATTCTTTGATTATAAAGGTAGGTTTGTAGAACTTTTTTCTGTGCAAAAGTTTGCCTAATCGGGTTTTTAATAGTTTTTGCATAAGTTTTGTTATTTTGCGAAATTTTTTCCACTTGCCATCTCTCTGCCATATTTTCAACCTTAATATAACCTCGATTATTTTTAACCTCTACTATATATATCGCTTTTCTAGATATAACGAGAAAATCTAACTCTCTATTGCCTATCGTAGATTTATCGTCCGGTAAAACTATTCTATTAAAAAGTACATAGTTATTATCTAATTTTTTTAACTCATTTAATACGACCGATTCCCCTTTGGCACCTGATATTATGATATCTACAGGATTATTATCTTTTGTTATTAAGAAAAAAAATATAAATACTATAAAAGCAAGTGTTACTGCTATCTGTAATGATTGGTTTACAAAATCTATATTGCCAAGATATAAATTAACTCCTACAATAAAACCACACAATATAATGGAGGCATATAAACTTTTGCGTGCTCTAAACCAATAATTTTTAAATCTTACCCAAGTAAAGCGTAAAAAAAGCCGGTCCTTTTTTAATTTATTCTCTATTGCCATAATCCATCAATAATATGTTTTCACAACTCTATAAATCTCTGCTTTATCTTAAGTATCTTGTCTCTAACTAAAGTAGCCTGCTCAAACTCAAGCTCTTTTGCATGAGCTTTCATACGTTTTTCTAGAGCTTTTATAATTTTACTAGCTTCAGTTATACCTAGTATAGCCGAAACATCAACATCATCAACACTTATCCTGCTGTTATTTTTGTATTCTCGTTTTTGCATTTCTGGAGAGCTGTCTAACATATCATCTATATTTTTTACAATTGTTCTAGGAATAATATTGTTCTTCTTATTATACTCATCTTGTAGCTTACGTCTACGTAACGTTTCATCCATAGCCTTTTTCATAGACTTAGTTACAACGTCTGCATAGAGTATTGCTCGACCATTTTCATTTCTTGCGACTCTACCTATGGTTTGTATAAGAGATTTTTCTGAACGTAGAAATCCTTCTTTATCAGCATCAAAAATAAGTAATATACCCACTTCAGGCATATCTAATCCTTCCCTTAAGAGATTAATACCTACTAGCACATCAAATACCCCTTGACGTAAATCATGGATAATTTGCACACGCTCCACAGTATCAATATCTGAATGCAAATACCTTACATTAACATTATGTTCTGACAAATATTCTGTTAAATTCTCTGCCATTTTTTTAGTCAGTGTAGTTATCAAAACTCTTTCATTACTAGCTACAGCCTTATTTATCTCAGATAAAGCATCTTCAACTTGAATTACTACTGGTCGCACAAATACTTCTGGATCTAACAGTCCTGTTGGACGAATCACTTGCTCAACTGTATTTTGAGATCGCTCTAATTCATAAGTTGCTGGAGTTGCTGATACATATATCGTTTGAGGTAACAACCTCTCAAATTCTTTAAATTTAAGAGGTCTATTATCTAGAGCAGAAGGAAGTCTAAAACCATAGTTTACTAAATTTGATTTACGTGAAAAATCACCTTTTTGCATACCTCCAAACTGTGGTAATGTCACGTGAGACTCATCAACTATTACAAGAGCATTTTCTGGTAAATAGTCCAAAAGCGTCGGTGGTGGGTCTCCTGGATGACGTCCAGATAGCAACCTAGAATAATTTTCAATACCAGTACAGTAGCCTAGCTCTTGAATCATCTCGACATCATATTTTGTTCTTTGCTCTATCCTTTGAGCTTCAAGTAATTTACCCTCTTGTTCAAAATATTTAACTCTTTCTTTTAATTCTTTTTTAATTTCCTCTATAACTATATCTTTACGCTCTTTTGAAGCTACATAATGAGTACTTGGAAATATTGTTGCTCTATGTAAAGGTTTAATTTTTTTTGAGGTTAAAGAATCTATTATACTTATTGCTTCTATCTCATCATCAAAAAACTCAACTCTAATAGCGTCTTTTTCAGAATCTGCTGGAAAAATATCTAGTATCTCACCACGCACACGAAAACTACCGCGACTAAAATCCATATCATTACGCGAATATTGCATTTCTACTAATTTGCTTTGTGCCTTTTTTATATCCAGAGTTTCACTAACCTTTAAATGCAAAAGCATTTGCATGTATTGTTCAGGATCACCTAAACCATAAATTGCAGATACAGTAGCAACTATAATTACATCATTACGCTCTAGTATAGCTTTAGTTGCGGATAAGCGCATTTGTTCAATATGCTCATTTACAGAAGAGTCTTTTTCAATATATGTATCTGATGCAGCAACATATGCTTCTGGCTGGTAATAATCATAGTATGAGACAAAATACTCAACAGCATTATCTGGAAAATATTGTTTCATTTCTGAATATAGTTGTGCAGCTAGAGTTTTATTATGAGCTAAAATTAAACATGGTTTCTGTGTTTGATTGATTACATTTGCCATAGTATAAGTTTTACCAGAGCCTGTTACCCCAACTAGTACTTGATGTTGCAAACCATTGTTTATGCCATTGACCAAAGACTTTATTGCCTCTGGCTGATCACCACTAGGGCTATATTTAGTAACTAAATTAAATTTGGCCATTTAAAAAAGATACTCCTCTAACTCATATAGTAAAGAATGTTGTTCTTCTGTCAGCTCTTGTGTTTCTCTTAAATGTTCTATTTCTTTATAAATCTCTTCTAAAGTTACTCTTTTACGAGCTTTATGATCTACTAAAAGGTCCTCTTCTTCTAAACTGACTATTTTATTTAAATACTTTTGAAATTCATATTGAGCTTTCTCTGGTAACTTAGAAAAATCCAACCTACCAATTATTCGCACAGCTCTATCATAATAACTTTTTGGTAATTGTGATAGCATTTGTGCTTTTTGTGTAACAGCTAAACTATGAAACTTATCACAACCCTTCTCATCAGCAGTAGTCATAAAATCACTTTGGTAAATAGCAGCGTCTGAATCAATATTTTCTATTTCCGGATACTTATACTCTAAAACATACTCAACAAAACTAGCTAAAATCTCAGGATTATCCTTTATAAATTCTTTATTTGCTTTTATAAGATCTAGCCTTTGCTGCGGTAACTTGCCAACAAAGCGAGTTTTAGCTGGGAGAATAACTGGTATATCTCCCCACTTTTTAGCAATAGTTAATCTCCAATGTTCAGCCTCTAAACTACCAAACTCCTCTATAAAATCACTAAACAAATAACTATCTAAACGTAGAAAAATTTCTTGGTTTTTGTAGTGACGATGTTGACCTAAATCTAAAATAGCTGACATGAAATTACTGCTATAGCCAAAAGTGCCACTTATAGCTATAGCCTGCTTGTAATGCGTATTATTTATACTAACACCAATATCAAGCTGATTCAAAACTTGCTCGTCGTTTTGCTTATTAAATCTATCTAGTAAAAACTGCCACATTTTAGGATTAGCTTTTTTGAGTTTTTTTGCTAATTCAACCGTTACTAGAACATCTGTAATAGCATCGTGAGCTCGACCTTCACTATACAGATTATTTACTACATTTAAGTTTTCAAGTTTTAAAGAAACTTTATCATTGCCTTCTTCATCTACTATTTTAGGCCACTCTAAAGTCTGGTTAAAAAACAAATGATAACAAGCAACTATTGGAAATAAATCCGCTCTAAAGCAGCCATTTTTATACTGATGAGTATATGGGGGCAACATATTCTTAAAAAAAGCGAACCTTAAAAACTCATCATCAAACCCAAGTGTATTATAACCTATGCTAATGGTTTCTGGAGTATTAATTATTTTATGGATTTTTCTAACAGCCTGATACTCTGATACACCCTGTGAGTTAGCTTGAGCTATAGATATATGATGTGTTATCGTAGCTGTTGGAGATGGTGTAGTGTCAGGATTTAATTTTACAAAAAAGTTAAACCTCTCAATTTCATTAAAGTTAAGGTCAGTTCTAACAGCTGCAAACTGCAAAATCTGATCAAAAGAGTTATTAATTCCACTGGTTTCTAAGTCATAAAATAGAAATGTTTGATTATTATACATGTTAAGATTCAAATACAAATTTAATTAATCTTTCTGTATTAAAATTCTATCATACCTAATTGTTAGTTTTTCAAAGTTTTTTTTGAGCTGACTGTTTGTGTACTCTACCAGGTCGGTATATAGCTCGTTATTATGCTTTTTTTGCTCGATAAATAAAGCTCTATAAGTTTTCAAATTTATTAAAAGTTCATCCATAAGCAATATCATTTTTTTATATTCGTAGTATTTTTTATTAGAGGAAAATTCATATTTAGCATTGACAAGCATTTCACTGAGTTGTATGTTTTTTTCAACTAAAAAAATTAATTTTCGGTTGGGAACATTTCTGTCAACATTATTGAGTATTTTCTTAAATTCCCCATAAGTTATATACATTTCTTTGGTAAAAATATTCAAAAACTTTTTACCTCTAGTCAAAAACGTAACAAGCACAATACAAATTGTACCGATAGCCACACTTACTATTCTTACAATAAAAAGCTCATGATCCCAACCCACAAATAAGCCAAAGAACATTACCAAATATATATGTATAAAAAATACGCTTGTAGCATAATTTAAAAACATAGTATAAATATACAATGTCAAAGCCAAGCCACAAAATACAGCTATAGTTATAAAACTAGCCATACTGTTATTTATCATAATCTTCTGGGTAACTAAGAGTAAAACTGATCCTAATGACGTTCCAAGGATAGAAAATATAATAATAGCTTTCGCCCTGGTGTATATAACGCTAGTGCTAGTACTTGCTGCAACACTTATAACTGCAATTACAACCCAATATATTCTATCCTTAAACCCATGCTCTCCAGTAAAATTAAAAACCCCATAGCTCACAACCAAACCCAATGAGGCTGCTATTAAAACCCTATATGCCAATAAAGTTGTATCAGAAAGCTTATCTATAAACCTATTTTTAAATAAGATCATAATAAGCCTCTTTGATATTTTCTAAACTAGTAAATATATCATCTAAAAGCAATATACTATCAAAAAGCAATTTCTTTTTTTGACGGTCTTTTTGATACTTTTCAATGTAAGCAATCTCAAGTTTATACTTTAGGTAATCAATTTCTTTTTTCTTCTCTTCTAAAGTATTAGGTTCTTGTTGGAATTGGAGCAATAAAGCTAGAGTTTGTTTAAAAATTTTTTCCAAACTTTCTGCTAAAACCTGTGCTTCAGAAGCGTCCTTAAAACCTAGCCGTATATAGCCTAAACTTATTTTTTTATAAGTCAGTATAAATTTAGCTGCTAATCTATTAAATAGTATTAAATTATGACAAAAATAACGCCAGTTATCTTGAGTGTTCTTACGCATAAACATAAGCCCATGAGACTGTAATGAAATTATATTATTCAACTTACTATGGCTTACCTCTAAAACTCTAGTTTGAGTGAATCTTCTATACTTTGCTTTCTCAAATGTGTCTAGATAGCTTTTTACGAAAATATTAAAAAACTCCCTAACAATTTTTTCAATACCACCTGAATTAATAAGCTTATAACGACTAATAAGTAAAATATAAAAAGCAAATCCCACTAATAATGCCGCTAGAGTAAAACTTAAATGATTGTAACTAGCCAGAGGAAACCTAATAAAACAGATACATGCCATTACTGCAATCATGATTGGGAAAATAGTAAATGTATCCCCTAATCCACGCACCCAAAACCCCAAAAAGACTACAATTATAATCAGCATAAAGTTATCTTCAAAAACATTATGCACATATGGTGATATGTTTAAAATAAGAATTGCACTTACTATGTACCAGAAAAATGCTTTTCTTTTTACTTCTATATTACCAATTAGTACGCTAGCTGCTAAATTTGCTATAAATAAAATTGTGATAACGATCAAATTTTTGTCAAAATTAAAAGTTGCAGCTATTATCAAAAACGTAAAAAATATAATTGCCGACTTGATAGCTCCATCTTGAAAAATTTTTATAGGGTCTTGATCAATATATTTATGGTAAATCTCACTAACCTTTAACATTTAATGGTTTAAACCTCAAACTACGACCCTTATTACTATGCTATAGATTATATTGCAAAAGCATTTTAATTAATATTACTAGAATGGTTATTTTCACATAAAAATGTAGTAGAATTTAGACGATATGGATATTACTATTTTTCTTATAAAATGATTTATAAAAATACTTATGATGTAATAGTTGTTGGTGGCGGTCATGCAGGTGTCGAAGCTGCTACAGCCTCTGCCCGTATAGGAGCAAAAACACTACTTCTAACCCATAATATAGACACTATAGGACAGATGTCTTGTAACCCCGCTATCGGTGGAATTGGTAAGGGTCACTTGGTTAAAGAAATAGATGCTATGGGTGGTGTCATGGCAAAAGCTATTGATATGGCAGGGATTCAGTTTAGAATTCTTAACTCGCGTAAAGGTCCTGCTGTTAGAGCAACACGCGCCCAAGCAGATAGAGTTCTCTATAAACAAGCTATAAATACCCTTGTTACAAATCAAGAAAATCTTGATATATTTCAAGATTCTGTAGATGACGTTGTGGTAAATAATGACATTATCTCTGGAGTTATAACTAAAACTGGCATCACATTTAAGTCTAAAAAAGTGGTTTTAACGGTTGGTACATTCTTAGGCGGGAAAATTCATATTGGTAAAGTATCAAAATCAGGGGGGCGTGCAGGCGACCAACCGGCTAACGCTTTAGCTGCTCGTCTTAGAGCACTACCATTTAGGGTAGATAGACTTAAAACTGGTACTCCTCCGCGTATTGACAAAAGAAGTGTTGATTTTAGTGTTATGGATGTTCAGCATGGTGATACTCCTACTCCTTATTTTTCTTTTTTTTCTAAAGGAAAAATACAACACCCACAGCAAATACCATGCTATATAACTTATACAAACCATAAGACTCATGAAATAATCACAAATAACCTTGATAAATCAGCCATGTATGGTGGGATGATAGAAGGCATAGGGCCTAGATACTGTCCCTCTATCGAAGATAAGGTAGTCAGATTTGCAGAAAAAGAAAGACATCAAATATTTGTAGAACCTGAAGGTTTAGAAAGTATTGAACTATATCCAAATGGTTTATCTACTAGCTTACCGTTTGAGGTGCAATGTGAATATATCCGCTCTATAAAAGGTTTTGAAAATGCTTTTATTATGCGTCCAGGGTATGCTATAGAATATGATTTTTTTGATCCTCGCGACCTTAAACCAACATTAGAGACAAAGTTTATTAAAAACTTATATTTTGCTGGTCAAATAAATGGTACTACTGGATACGAAGAAGCCGGCGCTCAAGGTTTAGTTGCTGGTATAAATGCTGCCATAAGTATTGATAATGATAAAGCATGGTACCCTACCCGTGCTAATAGTTATATTGGTGTACTTATTGATGATCTTATAACTAAAGGTACTAAAGAGCCTTATAGAATGTTTACTTCACGTGCTGAATATAGACTAATATTGCGTGAAGACAATGCTGATCTACGTTTATCAGATATAGCTTGCCAATTAGGTTTACTAAATAATGAAGATCAAAAAACTTTTATTGATAAGAAAACTACTATCAATGAGCAGATAAATTTTATGCAAAATACATGGATAGGTCCACAAACACAAAAAGCACGTGATTTAGAGAAATTTCTAGAGAAAAAAATGACCAGAGAAAGTACGCTTTTTGATCTTTTAAAACGCCCTGAGTTGGATTATAAAAAGTTACAACAAATACCTGAATTAAATTTAAATCTAAACGATGAAGCCGTTATAGAACAAATCGAAATATCTGCTAAATACTCTGGCTATATAGAACGTCAAAATAAAGATATTGCTAAATTATCGATTTTTGAACAAAAGAACATTCCAGTAGAGTTTGATTATTCTCAAGTTAAAGGATTATCAAATGAAGTCTTACAAAAACTTACTGAACAAAAGCCAACCACGTTAGGAGAAGCTTCACGTATTCCAGGGATCACTCCTGCAGCGATATCGTTACTAACAATATATATGAAAAAAACTGGTTTTATAAAATAAGGAGTTTAGATGTTTAAACATACTTTTAAAATAATCCTCCTATTGTTATTTATTATAAGCCTTTTTTCTTGTGCTACTAGACAAAAATACATAGACCAGCAAAAAGCCTGGATTGGCAAAAATATTGATCAATATATGAAAGTATTTGGTTACCCTGAAAATGTAATAAGCGTTTCTCCTAACCCAAATATCCAAACGTATGTCTACATACGCACAGCTGTTAACCCAGAAACTCCAGCTCTAGCTGGCTCAGCTGTTAACAGTTTAGTTATGGCTAATAGAGATCCTCAATTTGTACAGTTTGGTGCTCTTAAGTGTACTACTTGGGTTTCTATTGATAAAGATACCAAACTCATAAAAAATATTACATTTCGCGGTAACTACTGTGCAACTAGAAACTAATTTATAGGTTAGGTAAATGAACATAAAACAAACATACGCTTCCCTTCTAGTAGGATTCATTTCAACAGCAACTTGCTTTAGCTTTGGCTTTTTTACAACTGTTTTTAAATATAATGGGCTTGAATTTTTTTATGCTTATATTATATTTTCTATACTTTTATCTTATCCAATGAATTTGGTTGCTTTTTATATAGGCAAATTTCACCCAGAAATTAATACATACTCTAGTCTAGTAAAATATATCATTGGTAGCTCAAAGTTTAGGTCTATTAGTATTTTATTTACAGGTACTATAGTTATATTGCTGACACTAATACTTTTCAATACTGCTACATACCTATCAGATCTTATCAGCAGTGTTTACACAAATACTTTAGATGTTAGTACAAACTTAAACTTGACAGCGTTAAGTATTACATTTATCTGTATAACAATACTCTTCGTCCCAGCTTTAAAGACAAAAAACTATATTAAAAGGTTTTTCAAAGCCTTAGCTTTTGCGGGCTTAATTCTAGTTATAACTACTGTTTTAATAATTATATACACCTCACCACATAGTTTAATTGAATTTAAAAACTTCAATACCGCAGATAGCCAAATAAACACCTTAAACAACATGCTAGTAATGGCTTTAATTTACGCCATATTAAGTAACTTTATTTCTCTAGCACTTTATAAAAATGTGCTAAATACTATTAATATCAATTTTAATAATTTAAAAACTATTTCTTTTAGCAGTACCTTTTATAATGTAATATTTTCTTTACTAATTTGTATGTTTATATATGCTACTTTAGGAAACTATGGTATTTTTCTACAACCCATGGATGAGGTATGTCTAATCACTCTTTTAACTTAATAAAGCAAAATTCTTTTATAGTTTATATCTTGCTTGAGACTACTTTTATTCTATTTAATTTAATTGTAATGATTTCGATTCTAGTCTACATTACGAAAATAACTAACAAATTTTATATTAAGTTAGCAATTAGTATAATTGCTCTACTAATTACTACAAGCTTGATCCTTCAAGGCGTCGCACATGTTAGTTTTTCAAAAATGTTTACTCTTCACCTTCTTATAGCATTTATTTTCTTTTTTGATGTTTTTATAGTAGGCTGGATTTATGATGCACAAAAACTTAGTTACGAGATCCTAAAACATACAAACACAAAACTATCCCCTATGTTTAATATTATGCTAAGGATCATTATTCCTTTCGTTTGTTTATACACAGTAGCTGGCTATATCTTTGTGTGTAAATCAGTGATATTACAAACGTTAATAGCTGTAATTTTCATGATTATCTACATAACAACAGGTATAATATTCAACAAAGTTTTTAATAAGAGAAAGTTTTAATATGTTCTTTAATAAAAAAAATAATCAAGACGAGTTAAAAAAGCTTGTAGCTATTGAAGCTGCTAAATTAATTACTCCAAATATAACCCTAGGTATTGGCACAGGTAGTACAGTTAAGTTTCTTATAGAAGAGCTTGTTAACTATAAAAATAAAATTGCACACATAGTGTCTAGCTCCGAAGATACTACTGAAAAATTAAAGAAACTAGGCTTTGATGTAGTAGATCTTAACTACGCTGGGGAAATTGATTTATATATAGATGGTGCGGATGAATGTAATGCTTATAAAGAGCTTATTAAAGGCGGGGGAGCTGCTTTGACACGTGAAAAAATATGCGTCGCTGCTGCAAAAAAATTCGTATGTATTATAGATGAGTCAAAAAAGGTTGAAATTTTAGGTAACTTTCCTTTACCAATAGAAGTAATACCTATGTCTAGAAGCTATGTGGCTAGAGAAATAGTAAAACTTGGTGGTCAGCCAGTCTACAGAGAACAGACTATCACAGATAATGGCAATATAATCTTAGATGTACATAACTTAAAAATTGATAACCCTATAGAGCTAGAAACTAAGCTTAACCAAATAACAGGAATTGTCACTAATGGTATTTTTGCATTAAAACCAGCTGATACTGTTATTATGGCTAAAAAAGATGGTGGGATCGGGATTTTTTAAAGTATTTAAGTCTCCAAGAGCCATTCCAAATAAGAATCGTCTTTTTTAAATATAGCATTATCTGTAGCACGCTTCTGAGGGAGAATCTTAAACAAACGCTCTTTAAACTCAGGGGTATCAAAATACTTAAATAATTCGGTAACTGTCATTTGCATCTTTTCAACACAAAAAAAATCTTCAATATCCATATGACATTTAATTATAGATTTTTTTGGATAAAGTGGCCCAATTTCTCTTATATTAGGATTTACATAATTTCTTTCTATATTAAATGCTTTTGCTCTTAAGTCTCTATAAGATAGGAGGCGATTATCTTTAAACATTAAATAACGAAGTTCTCTATACTTATCAGAATTTAATAACTTAAGTAGTTTCTCACCCATTGAAGTAGTATGTTTGGGATGGAAAAAACCGCTTTTTTGTTTTATACAAGCAATTTTGCATAATCTAGAAAGTTCTTGAGATGAATCAAATTTAGTATTTGTGTCGATTAGAGTTATTTTTTCTTGGTTTGTGCTGGAATTTTCTTTGTAGGAATCCACCAAGTCTTGTCTAAGCAACATAAGTAACTCATTGTGTTGTAACATTGGAGATTTTTCTATTATTGAGCGCCTTTGTTTTCTAGTATCCTCATTTGGTTTAAATGTAAAAGCTTTTCCTTTAAAACCAGAGCCTAGGCTTGGTTTTATTGTCTCTTTACATTCCCTCATTCGGAGCTGACCGGTGCTATTCCACCACCATTGTTCTTTATAATAAAATTCATGTTTTCTTTCGTTAGGAAGATTTATTAATCTCTCATGTAATGATGCGAAGAAGACGTCTGAAGGTGGTTGATTATCTTCTAATATTATTGCTGTCTCTTTAGATAAATCATACCCGCAAATAATTATAGCTTTATCACCACTTTCACCATAAAAAGAGTTTCTTTCGACCCCACCACATAAAAGTAAAGGTATACTTTCATTAATATTCTCTTCTACTACTCTTAGGAAATCATAAAAATTTTGACAATCATGCTCCTGAGTATCATATCCAAGTAAGCGTCCTATTTCAAGTATTTGCCTCCTTTCTAACAGTTCACCTTGGATAGAACCTAAATATTTTCTAGAGATTTCTCGTATTGATAAAGGAAACTTTTTATCTTTATGGAGAGGGATGATCTCAGTCCACTTGTTTTGCTCAACAAAATAATTATCAATACAAGCTATAGCAGCGGTTTTATAGTTAAAACCAGGGTTCAATATAGGTTGCATACGCAATGATTTTATCATATTAAAAATTTCAAATTAGGCTAACTTTTAAAAAATTCTAACATTTAAAATAACTTAAGTAAAGTATAATTTTTATTTTAATGAAACCGTGGCATTGGTTTAATAACTAAAAGTTTATTGAGTGCTAATTTTTATTAAAAAAAATATATGATAATTTTTTTAGTATTCTGCCTCTAGAGTTGAGTTGTTATTTGCTAACAACTTTTTTAATTAACAAAGGCACCGTCGCTAATATTCCTAAAATACTTAAAGCCACTATAAGTTCTTTGTCTAAAAAACTTCCATCATGAGTACTTAGTTTCTGACTAACATAGGTACCAATCCATACATATATAAATGTAATTGGAATAATGCCAATCAAAGTGGTAAAAAAGAAAATACTATTTTTAACTTTTAAAATTCCAGCTAAAATATTTGGTACAAAAAACGGTATAGGTAGCAATCTTGCTAAAAATAGTACTGTAATAGGATGGCTCTCTACTATACCTTTAAACTTAGATATTAGCTTATATCTAGGGTTTTTAGAGACTTCTCCCCAACTATATTTTATAAACATAAAAGCTAACATACCACCAGTTGTAGCAGATACTAAAGATATAATAAAACCAAACCACAAACCAAAAAACAAACCGGCTAATATTTTTAAAGCTGGTTTTATTGGTATAGAGAAAAAAACTGTTAATACATAAATACACCCAAACATGAAAATAGCTTTTGTGAAGTGAAGATCTACATAACTTTTAAAATTTTTATATATACCTACAAGCTCATCAAAAGAAGAATATTTAGACCCATTAAATAAAAAAAATAAAACTAACCCTCCTACAAGAAATAGTAGTAAAAGAAACCTTTTAAAAAAAGTTAAATAATGAGAATTCACAAAATAGGATTACTATAGAAAAAAGTTAATTCAGATAATAAAAATATAAACTCAGAACTAAGCTAACGCGGCTTTTGCTTTTTCAACTACAACAGCAAAAGCATCTTTGTTGTATACTGCTAGTTCAGCTAGTGCTTTTCTATCTAGCTCAACACCAGCTTTATTTAAGCCATTTATTAATTGGCTATAGCTCATATCGTACTGTCTTGCTGCGGCATTGATACGAACAATCCATAAAGATCTAAATGTTCTTTTCTTAACTTTACGATCTCTATAAGCATATTGACCTGCTTTAATTACAGCCTGTTTAGCTACTCTATATACTCTTGAGCGAGCTCCATAGTAACCTTTTGCTTGCTTTAAAACTTTCTTATGACGTGCACGCGCTGTTACGCCTCTTTTTACTCTTGACATAATCTAATTCTCCACTTTAAAAATTTTATACACAAACCTAAGCATAAGGCATCTGTTGAACTAAACTAGCAGTATCAACTTTAGCTACTTGATTCATACCTCTTAAATGACGTTTTCTTTTAGTTGTCATCTTGGTATTGATATGAGCACGATTTGCACAACGGTGTTTAAAACCACCTTTACCTGTCTTTTTAAAGCGTTTAGCTGCACCACTTTTTGTTTTTAACTTTGGCATATTTAAATACTCCGCATTGTTAAGTTATTTTTATTACATCTGTTTTTTCTTTGGTCCTAAAACCATTATCATCTGGCGACCTTCCACTTTAGGTTGGTGTTCCACTACGCTATGTTCAGCTGCATCATTTGCCATACGGTTAAGCATTTCAACACCTAACTCTTTATGTGACATCTCTCTACCTCTAAATCTAAGCGTAACTTTTACTTTATCGCCTTTTTCTAGGAACTTAATCAGGTTGCGTAGTTTTACCTGATAGTCTCCTACATCAGTTACAGGTCTAAGTTTTATTTCCTTGATCTGCATCTGCTTTTGGTTCTTTTTAGCTTGTGCTTTTTTCTTACTCTGTTCAAATAAGTGTTTACCATAGTCCATCAAACGACAAACTGGTGGCTTAGCATTTGCTACCATTTCAACCAAATCAACATTAGCCGCTTCAGCCAATGCTAAAGCTTCATTGATAGATACAACTCCAATTTGCTGGCCATCAACTCCTATTAAACGCACCTCTTTAGCTTTTATTTGCTCATTTATAGGTGCTTTTTTTTCCGCTTTAATAACTATTTTCCTCCAAGAAAATTATTTTTTTATTTCTACCTGTTCTTTTAAGAAAACACAAAAATCCTCCATTGACATTTGTCCTAGAGTTTCACCATTATGTTTTCTCACAGTTACAATATTTTGCTCTAACTCGTTTTTACCAAGAACTACCAGGTAAGGAACACGCAACAGAGTATGCTCACGTATTTTAAACCCTATTTTCTCATTTCTCAAGTCTATTTTCACCCTAAAGCCTCTTTTTTCAAGAGCTTCAAACACATGACTACAATATTCATCTTGCTGATTACTAATTCCCATCACAACAACCTGAGCTGGAGCTAACCATAACGGTAAATTACCAGCATAATGCTCTATTAACATACCTATAAACCTTTCTAGAGAGCCAACTATTGCTCTATGTAACATTATCGGAGTTTGTTTATCACCATTGTTATCAATATAGGTTGACCCTAATCTTTGCGGCATTGAGAAATCCACTTGTATTGTTCCACACTGCCAACTTCTACCAATAGCATCTTTTAAGTGAAATTCTATTTTAGGACCATAAAAAGCACCTTCTCCTGGCAATAATGTATATTTAACATCATTTCCTTGTAAAGCATTTTTTAAAATCTGCTCGGATTTATCCCATATTTCATCACTACCAATTCTATTATCAGGTCTTAAAGCTATTTTTACTTCAAAATCATCAAAACCAAAATCTTTATAAACTTCAAAGCATTGTTTTACCATTAAACTAACTTCGCTTTCAACCTGTTCAGCTGTACAAAAAACATGTCCATCATCCTGAGTAAAGCTTCTGACTCTAAGTAGCCCATGTAAAGATCCAGATGGCTCATTTCTATGTACCACACCAAACTCTGCCATTCTTACAGGTAAATCCCTATAGCTGTGTAACTTGGTATTATAAACTTGCACGCACATAGGACAATTCATAGGTCTAATTGCAAAATCTTTATTCTCTGATTTTGTTGCAAACATGTTTTCAGCATATTTAGAAGCGTGCCCCGATTTTTCCCACAAACTAAAATCCGCTATCAACGGTGTACGTATCTCTTTACAACCATATTTGTTGTTAGATTTCCTCATATAGTCTTCTACTTCACGCCAAATCCTAACACCATTATCATGCCAGAATGCAATCCCAGGGGACTCTTCTTGAAAATGAAATAAATCTAAAGCTTTACCAATTTTACGATGATCACGCTTTTCTGCTTCTTCAAGCATGTGTAAATATTGGTCTAGCTCTTCTTTAGTTGCCCAACATGTACCATAAATTCTTGTTAGCATTTCATTATTAGCGTCACCACGCCAATATGCTCCTGCTATTTTAGTTAATTTAAAAGCTTTTAGCATGGAAGTATTTGGAATATGTGGACCTCTACACAAATCACTAAAGTCACCTTGAGTATAAATCTTTAAATTCTCGTCAACAATGTTATTAATTATCTCAACCTTATAACTTTCATTTTGTGAATTGAAAAAATCTATAGCTTCTTGTTTTGAAACCACCCTATAATCAATTGGTATAGATCTCTTAACAAGCTCTTTCATTTTGTTTTCTATTTTTTCAAGATCAGACTCACCAAGAGATTCTTTGAAAGAAAAGTCGTAATAAAAACCGTTCTCTACTACTGGACCTATAGTTACCTGCGTTTCAGGATATAGTTGTTTAACAGCATGAGCTAGCAAATGAGCACAAGAGTGGCGTAATATCTCTAATCCTTGAGTGTCTGTTAGAGTAACGAGCTTTACTTTACTATCTGTAGTTATACCATCCTTAGCATCTCTTAACTGCTCATCAACATAAGCAGCAACTGTGACTTTTGCTAAACTTGGGGATATAGATTTAGCTATTTGTAATGAATTAACCCCTTTTTCAAATTCTCTAATCGAGTTATCAGGAAATGTAATTTTTATCATAATTGTTTTCTTCTTATTTTTATAAAAATGGTCACCAATCAAACATGAAAATTAATTATATTATATAGGTATGATTATGTAAATTTTTATAAACTATATGTGCAAAATTTTAACTCAACAAAATTTATAAATACTATCTAATACCATATTTGCCAATAGCCACTGCTATTGCCTGCACATCAAAAACTTAAATTAGTCATAAACTCCTTTGGGATAAATGCAACAATTTATGTTGGAATTGGTATAAAGTGTTAAAACCCAGAAAAGCACTGCTTTTCATAAGTTTCTGAAGAAAAAGAAAGGTTATTGAGTACATATATATGCTAAACACACTACTAAAAACTTTTATACTTGGCTATGATACTTTCCATAAAATACCTAAAAAGTGTGTTATGAGCTTAAAATCTAGAGCAATATCATTTTTCATACTCACTTTAACAGCATCTTCTATAGTAACCTTATTTATTAAACTTATGGGGCTAAGCTTTACAAAAGAAAATTTAGGCAATTTACTCACAGCAGTATCAATTACTTCTGGATTCAATCTACGCACTGTTATGAATATAAGCTCGTCAAAAAACATAAAAAATCAACCTGGTTTTAAAACATTAGAGTTTTTCATAACAATATCTAACCTAGCAACGTACATAACGTTCTTATCATATATAGGATTAACATTAGCTAGTGACAAGGTATTTAAGATCGTATCAACAAACACTTATGCTTCTTTTTTATTATGTTTTTTTACTATACTGAGTATTGCATTTATACCTTTTTTGATAATTATAATTAAAGATTATTAATTGCATAAAACTGTAAGATTAATAGCAATAGCCAATCTTGATAGTAATTTCTTTTTTTATGAAGTTTTTTGAAAAGAGAAAAAGATAATAAGCGTTAATTATTCAACTTTTAAATCGCTCTCTCTAAGTTTACAAATAATTTAAAGATTGTACCAAGTGTAGCATTTCTAAGTATAGGATATTAAAAAATAATATTTTTTATATTTTTTTATATTTATTTTATATATAGTTTACTTATAAAATAATATCTTGACTTTGATATAATGCAGCCAATTATAATTAATGAGCTAGAACGATTATTACTATAAGTTATTAAAGGCTAACTCAAAGTTTAAGCCTATTAGGAGTTCTGAAAAATGTTAACTTGGGATAAAACACCATGAGCTATTATGATAATTTAAATGAGAATATACAAAATATATCACGTGAGTCTGATTGGGGTGATTATTATTATGCTTTAAGTCCACAAGAAGGTTTATGCTTTGGTCTAAGTGCTATGTGGGGTCAAGCATATTTGGCCAATGATGTTGAAACTTTTTATAAAAGATTAGAGTTACTTACAAGGAATAACATAACAGGGTATTTTAATGGCAAGCCATACAATAATTTAAGCGAACTTATTAATGCTGTATGTACCTTTGAAAAGACACTCTGTAATCTTGGAAAAGAAAAAGTCAAGCATCGTATTAATAGCCTAGATCTAGGTAGAAACCAAGAGCAAAAAAAACTATATTCCCTAGTTATATCAATAAGAGCTTTTTTAGATGGATTGCTTGCATATCACTCCCCTGAAAACACATTCTTAACCGAGCTTAAAAATAATAAGATATATTCTCAAAGCGTATTAAAAACTTCTCCGTTTGTTATAAATAAAAAATTAACTGTGGTTAATCAAGGGATATTTGGTGATCAAGGGTCTAATGTTACTTATCAAAGAGTTTCTCCTTTTATAAAAATATACAATTACCCTTTCATTGGAGACAAACGGGATTATTGCGGTTTCTTAGAACCATTAGTTGATAAGTTTACTAAATGTCAATTTCGTACTTACATCAGCGTGGGGAGTATTAATCATTCTATTGCATTTAATAGTAAGTTAGAGTTGTACAATGCTAATAATATGTTAACGTTAAGTAACAATATTAGGGCCACCAAATTTCATAATATTAGAGAGTTAGTAGATGGTATTTTTGAGGCTTTTTCTTTTAATAAAGAAGACAATAATCTTTTAACTCTAAATATATCAGTTTATATAAGTCCAACAATTGGGGTTAATCAATTTAGTGTTTATAGAGATTATTATGAGCCTGATTTTAAAAAAAAGCTTGAAACCATTAAAGATCAAATATGTACTAGGTTAGATGAGTATACAAGTAAGTGGAAATATGGAGTTCACATAGCCCGCGCGAAACGTACTAAAAATAAAATAGCCACGATAAATGTAGATAGCCTTCATGCATTCATTGAAAAAGAAAATTGCTTCTTACGAAATGAAGCAAATGATAATTTAACTGGAGAACTTTGCAAAAATAACTGGTTGCCATTAGATAATAATTTAAATGGTTCAGGATACAGAATGGTTATTACAGAATCACTAACCGAGATTGAGAAACTTTACACTAAAAGGATAGTAGGCGATGATAAATACTATAAAGAGATATTACTTGAAAATATTTTTAAAAAAAGGTATCACGAGAATACTAATTTATTATATATTTCCTGTGAAAACGGTCATACAGAAATAGTTAAGTTATTATTAGCTAAAGCCAACCTTGATATAAACAGACCTATATCTACAGGCTCCACCCCTTTATATATTTCCTGTGAAAATGGTCATACAGAAATAGTTAAGTTGTTACTAGCTAAGAATGCTGTTATAAACAAATCCATAGATGGTGGATATACCCCTTTATTCATTGCCTGTAATAAAGGTCATATAGAAATAGTTAAGTTATTACTAAGTCAAGTTTCATTAGCTAAAGATAATAATTCTATTGCCAGTTATTTTGCGGCTGGGTGTTATAAAGATTCAAACAATCAAGTCTTGGCATTGTTAAAAAGTTATTTTCAGCAGCATGATATTAATATCCCATGGCATATGCCACAAGAGAATGGGGTTACAACACCATTCACTCC
Source organism: Allofrancisella inopinata (assembly GCF_012222965.1). Taxonomy (NCBI): domain Bacteria; kingdom Pseudomonadati; phylum Pseudomonadota; class Gammaproteobacteria; order Thiotrichales; family Francisellaceae; genus Allofrancisella; species Allofrancisella inopinata. Next base: position 1,136,225 of record NZ_CP038241.1, read on the forward strand.
TTTAATGCTAGGATGTTATTTTATGGATAATAGAAGTATTAGATGGCTTTTTGATAACTATAAGGATAATTTGAAGAACGGCATAATTTCTGAAAATAGACGCGCTCTAGAATGGTATCAAACCCATAATTCCAAAGGTAACGTAGATTATAATAAAAGTATAGAAAGTAATTTACAAAAATTATGTAAGGAAAGGGTTTTCAATAAAAGTGTTAGTATTCAAAATGCTAAACCCACAAGAAAAAGAGAGGTAAAATATGTTAATAAAAAACAGACATTTTTATGGAAGAGATCCATAAAAATCTAAGCAGTTTATATTGTTTGTTATTTAGCTTATTTTAAAGGAGCTGAAGCACTAGCTTGTACACGTTGGTTACTTGCATCACTCTTAGCAACACCTGATAGAGTATCATAATAACCAAACCCTTTTGTTATTATTTTCTCACTATCTAAACCTAGAGATTTCATATAATTAGCAACTGCTTGTGCTCTCTTTTCAGAAAGCTTTTGATTGTAAACCTCAAACTCACCACCAGTTTGACCTTGGGATGCGTAACCTTTGACTGTTACAGATGCGATGTTACTATCTTTAACAAAATTCACAAAAGAAGATATCGCTTCTTTACCTTTTTTATTTAATTCAGCACTATCATAAGCAAATTTAGTGTCTAAATAAACAGTTACATCATCCCCATCTACCGTGTAGCAAGCAACTCCCTCTTTAGTTAAGTTAAAGTTACCTTCACACTGTTTTATGCCTTCTGGTAGCATATATTTAGCTTCATCTATTGATGGTATAGCTGCAACAGCTCCTGTTTCTGCAGCTGTTTTAACGCCATTATCTTGTATCTTTGCAGTACTTGTACCAGCAGAATCTCCACCAAAGAACCAAGTAAGGCCTGCACCTATCATATTAGTTCCTGCTGCTGCGTTGATCTGTTGACCACCACCAGCAATTGGGTTTGGTGCCATTGTTTGAATATATCTGTAATCAACACTAGCTTGAACATCTCTAGATAATTCAAACTTAAGTCCTCCTCCTACATCCCATGCCCCTGTAGCACGTCCAGCAAGGTTCGCCCATCCAGCACCACCTACCGCATATGGAGTAAACATAGTATCATTTGACAAGTTAATTACACCTTCACCTAAACCACCAAACATACCATTATATGTAGCAAACTGATTATATTGAATAGCTAAGTATTTATTAAAATTATAACCTACTATACCATTCCAGCCTGAATTAGAGCCTTTAGAATTTATATTATTAGCAAAACCACTAACACCTATGCCTAAATACCACTGGCCTGTTCTATCTTGTGGACCCCAAGTGTTATTTTCATTAGTTATAGAACTCCAAGTGTTTGCAAAAGGTTTCATAATAGTACTTGAAAGACTTGTATCTACTGAAGAACTATCATTAACTGTAGTATCTGAAGTTACATCTGCAAAAGACATAGTAGTTGTACCAAGTAGCACTGATGTAGCTACAATAATACTCTTTAATTTCATAAAAACTCCTTTTCACATGCCAAACATGCGTTAGTTTAATAAATAATTTTCCATAACCATAACTAAAGTATACTATGTAAAACTATTTTTCAACCTTTTTATCTAACGGAAATTAAATATTGTTGCGTCTGTTTCTGCAGCTGTTTTAGCGCCATTATCTTGTATCTTTGCAGTACTTGTACCAGCAGAATCTCCACCAAAGAACCAAGTAAGGCTTGCACCTATCATATTAGTTCCTGCCGCTGCGTTGATCTGTTGACCACCACCAGCAATTGGGTTTGGTGCCATTGTTTGAATATACCTGTAATCAACACTAGCTTGAACATCTCTAGATAATTCAAACTTAAGTCCTCCTCCTACATCCCATGCCCCTGTAGCACGTCCAGCAAGGTTCGCCCATCCAGCACCACCTACCGCATATGGAGTAAACATAGTATCATTTGACAAGTTAATTACACCTTCACCTAAACCACCAAACATACCATTATATGTAGCAAACTGATTATATTGAATAGCTAAGTATTTATTAAAATTATAACCTACTATACCATTCCAGCCTGAATTAGAGCCTTTAGAATTTATATTATTAGCAAAACCACTAACACCTATGCCTAAATACCACTGGCCTGTTCTATCTTGTGGACCCCAAGTGTTATTTTCATTAGTTATAGAACTCCAAGTGTTTGCAAAAGGTTTCATAATAGTACTTGAAAGACTTGTATCTACTGAAGAACTATCATTAACTGTAGTATCTGAAGTTACATCTGCAAAAGACATAGTAGTTGTACCAAGTAGCACTGATGTAGCTACAATAATACTCTTTAATTTCATAAAAACTCCTTTTCACATGCCAAACATGCGTTAGTTTAATAAATATTAATTAAATACTTAAATAAATTATTACAATTATAATAAAATTTCAACATTTTTTTAAAATAAAATAAAAAATAATATAGGGTTTAAAGAAGCATGCAACTTACCGAGCCAAATTTTTATATTTTTCCAAGAGTTGTTCTTTCGTTTCCATATAATTTGGATCAATAATTATGCATCTTATAGGACAAACTTTTGTACACTGAGACTCAAGAAAATGTCCTACACATTCTGTACATTTTGCAGGATCAATTTCATAATACTCCTCTCCCTGAGATATAGCCTGATTAGGACACTCTGGCTCACAAATATCACAATTAATGCAGTCATCTGTTATCAACAAAGCCATTTATCACACCTTTATATTTTTTTTCTATTTCTTGAAATACAAACTCTGGCACAAACTCCCCTAGACGTCTATAATCATGTATTGCTACAGCTCTTACCATTGTTGAAGAAATACAAGAAAATTTTTCACTAGGTGTTAAAAATATGGTTTGGATATTTGCATTTAATTTGTTATTAATACTAGCCAACTGATATTCATAATCAAAATCTGAAACGGCTCTTAACCCCCTAACAATAGAGCATGCTTGATACTTAGCTGCTGTGTCCACTAATAGCCCCTGGAAGCTTATAACTTTAACTTTTGGGTTATCTTTAAACACTGTTTTGACAATTTTCTCACGATGATCTATATCAAATAAAGTTTTTTTACCATAAGCTGTTGATACAGCTATTACTATTTCATCAAAAATGTTTAAAGCTCTATCAACTAAATCAACATGTCCATTTGTAATTGGATCGAAAGTCCCAGGGTAAATAGCTATTTTATTATTCATAACTTTAAAACAAACCTAACTCTAGTTTTGCCTCTTCTGTCATCATTTCAGAATTCCAAGGAGGATCGAAAACCATTACGACATCAACCTTATCTACATTTGGTAACATTGCTACTCTTTTTTCAACATCTGTCATTAACACAGGACCCATACCACATCCTGGTGCTGTAAGAGTCATATCTATTATTACATGATAATTACTACTTTCTAACTTCCTAGTTACAACGTTATAGATCAAACCTAAGTCCACTATATTTACTGGAATTTCTGGATCATAGACAGTCTTCATCTGATCCCAAATGGCATCCATATTAATAGGGTCACCTGCTTTTATATCATAATCTTCAACAGGGTATCTTACTATTTGCTTACCAATTGCATCAGCATCTTTTCCATCTAAGTGAAGTAGATTACCATTAACGTTTAAAGTAAAACTTCCACCTTTATCTTGAGTTACAAGTACCTCTTGTCCTGGCATTAGCTCAACCTCATTACCAAACGGTACTGCTATTGCTTTTACTTGTCTTCTTATTATTGTTACATCTGTGGGTTTCATTATTATTCCTAAACTGTAAAGCTTTCACCGCAACCACAACGAGCTGACTCGTTTGGATTAGTGTATTCTAATTTATATAAGCCAAACTCATGTTTAACATAATCTATCTTTAATCCATCAAGAAAATCTTTAGATTTATCAGATACAAAAAACTTTAAACCATGTTGTACTAATTCTGTAGTCTCTAATGGCTTACTATCAACAAAATCTATATCATAAGATAGGCCCGAACATCCCATAACTTTTGTGCCAATGTAAACTCCTATACTTTGCGGGTGTTTTTCTAGGTGTTTCTTAAAATGCTTCGCAGCTGATTCTGTAACTTCTAATATATTATTTGTGGGATTAAAAATTTCTACCATAGTATTAACCTCTTATTCTCTATGACTATTTTAATTGAGATATTACTTTTTTCAGAGCAGTTATACCCAGGTCTATCTCTTGGAATGTATTATACATACCAAATGATATTCTAACTGTTGAAGTAACCCCAAACCTGTACAACAATGGATGCGCGCAATGTTTACCTGTACGTACACAAATTCCTTTTATAGCAAGTAATTCTCCAATATCGCCAGCATTACATCCTTCTACAGTAAAAGTAATCACCGCTGCCTTATGCTTTGCTTTTCCAATAATATGTAAGCCTTCTATATTTTCCAGCTCAAAAGTCGCATAATTTAAAAGCTTTTGTTCATAATTAGCAACATTTTCCATACCTATAGAGTTCACATACTCAATTGCTCGACCAAAACCAATAACTCCAACAATATCTGGTGTGCCAGCCTCAAATTTGTATGGAGGTAATGCAAATGTAGTTTTCTCAATAGTTACATCTTCAACCATATCACCACCATAGTTATAAGGAGGCAATTGTTTTAATAAATCATATTTTCCATATAAAACACCAACCCCTGTAGGACCATAAAGTTTATGGCTAGAGAAAACAAAAAAATCGCAACCTAAGTCTTGAACATCTACTTTAGTATGGATTACAGCCTGGGCTCCGTCAACCAATACAAGGATATTAGGATTAATGTTCTTAACCTTACGAATAATCTCTTTTACAGGATTAATCGTACCTAATACATTCGAGCAAAGCGTGATAGCCAAAACCTTAGTTTTAGCAGTAATTAAAGATAACAAATTATCTACATCAAGCTCGCCATTATCAGTAATTTTAGCAACTTTAAAGCTAAAGTTTTTGTTCTTGCATAACATCTGCCAAGGTACAAAATTTGCATGATGCTCCATTTCAGTTACTACTATCTCATCTTCTTCGTGTAAAACAGCATTACCCAATGAATTAGCTACCAAATTAATAGCTTCTGTAGAACCTTTTGTCATTACTATTTCATTCTGAGATTTTGCGTTAATAAATTCTTTAACTATAGAACGAACATTCTCATATCTATCACTAGCTTCTTGACTTAAAAAGTAGACTCCTCTATGCACATTTGCATAACTAAAAGCATAAGCATTAGCTACTGCATCAATCACCACTTGAGGCTTTTGTGCTGAAGCTCCTGTATCAAAAAAAACTACCGGCTTATTATTTACACTTTGAGCTAGAAAAGGGAAATCTTTTCTGATGTTATCAATATCGATCATTTTTTTGTGTCAAATTTAAATTCGTAATAAAAACAAAAACAATTATACTAAATTAGTATAATTTTACTAGAGCTTAGTTAGCTAACATACTGGAACGTTAATAGCTAAACCACCTAAAGATGTTTCTTTATATTTGCTAGACATATCCAAACCTGTTTGATACATAACTTTTATGACATAATCTAAGCCAACAAAACGTTTCTCACCCGTATCAAGATAAGCAAGTTTAGCAGCATTTATCGCCTGTACAGCCCCCATAGCGTTACGCTCAATACATGGAATCTGCACCAATCCTCCTATAGGATCACAAGTAAGCCCTAGATTATGCTCCATAGCTATCTCAGCGGCTGATTCTATAGACTCTATATCGCCACCCAGTAAAGCACAATATCCAGCTGCAGCCATTGAACAAGCTACACCTATCTCACCTTGGCAACCTACTTCTGCTGCTGAAATAGATGCTCCTGACTTATATAAAATCCCTATCGCTGCACAAATAAGTAAATATTTATCGATATTTTCTTCAAGCTCAGCTTCTGTTAATTCTTTGTGTGTCTCAATATAATATTTTAATACTGCTGGTACAACTCCTGCAGCTCCATTTGTAGGTGCTGTAACTATACGCTCACCACATGCATTTTGCTCATTTACAGCTATAGCATATGCGTTTAAATAATTAAAATCTGTATTAACAACATTTTTTTCTCTAAGTTTTTTGATCATGCTAGGAGCTCTTTTTCGCACTTTTAATCCACCAGGTAACACCATCTCTGGACAGTTTAGCCCTCTCTCAATTGAATTGTTCATAGCTTGCCAGATTTCTTTTAATTTAATACGTGAGAGCTCTTCACCATAGGCTACTTTTTCATTTTCAAACATTATTTGATCAATGCTTTTTTGCTCCTTTTCACACAGCTGACGAAGCTCTGCCATACTTGCAAACTTATATGGCTTATCACAAGGTTTTTCTGTAGGTACTGCATCTTTTTTAATTTGTTTTTTATCTACTATAAAGCCTCCCCCTATAGAGAAATATTCTTTTTCGCAAAGAAGTTTATCCTCAGCAAACAACGAAAAACGCATACCGTTAGCATGCTCAGGTAAAAATTCATCATAATGGAAAATTAGATCTTTGTTATAATTAAAATCGATAGTGAATTGTTGATTTAGTTCTAACTTTTCGCTAGTCAAGCAATTGCTGTACAATTTTTTAGCTAGCTCAATATCTACTGATTCTGGTAAAAAACCCATAACACCTAAAATAACCGCATAATCAGTCTTATGACCTTTTCCTGTCAAAGCAAGAGAGCCATATAAATCTATCTGCATACGGCTTGTTTTTGGTAGATGTTCTTTATAAATGTTTACAAAGTCATAGCCTGCTCTCATTGGCCCTATAGTATGAGAAGAAGATGGCCCCACACCGATAGAAAAAAGCTCAAAAGTACTTTCCATAATATCCCCCCTGACCCAAGGATACAAAAATATTACACTAAGTGATTATAACCTATTTTAGACTTTTTTCCCTAACTTTCCAGTCTGGCATATAGTTTGCTATATAAGAGTAAAAATCTTTCGAATGATTTGGATGTGTTAGATGAGCTACCTCATGAAGTATAACATACTCAATAGCTTTAATGTCCCTAAGTATAAGATCAATATTAAGATTTATAATTTTTTTAGTATGATTACAAGATCCCCACCTGGTTTTAACCTTTTTGATTACGACTCTTTGTACCTCTTGATTAGTTATTTTTAGATACTTAGCTACTAAGTTATTTAAAATAATATCTGCCCTATCTTTGTAAAATTCTTCTAATAATTCTAATTTAAATTTTCTATTATCTATAACACTTGGATTCAAATAAAATACTAAAGAATTTTCTTTCTCAACAAGCAGATTTTGCTTTGATTCTACAAGTTCTACCTTATACCCTTTACCAAGAAAAAACGCCTGGCTTGCTTGATCTAAAGTATACAAACTGTAAAGGTATTTCTTATTAGCAGTAATCCTATTGCGATGTTTTTCTATCCAAGCTTTTCTTGTATCTAAAAGATCAAAAATCTCTTTCTTTGAGAAACTTTGAGGTGAAGTTACTACTACATTTCCTATTGCATCTAGAGCCAATTTAAGGCTTTTAATATTTTTATAGACTATCTTTACATTTTCCATCTAATCTTTGACATTTATATTTTGCCAACCTTTAGTAATCTCTGCAGGATGTGAACTCCAGTATTTTATTATTAAATCGCGAGCAGGGACACTACTATCTTTATAGTTTTTTACACCTTTAAATACAAACCCGTCACCGCCTGTTATTAAAAAATCTATTGTTGCAATTTTATAAACTCTATCTAAATCTAACGGTTGGTCTCCAACAAGCACCTTGGATATATTGCCTGCTTTATCTAAATCTATATTAATTCCAGCAAAAACTCCCAGCTGCTCGCCTTCTTTTGGAGATAAACTATGTTTAATAAGCTCTAAAAGATCATCTCCTCTAATATTCAATGTCACAATCGTATTATCAAATGGTAGCATTTCATAAAGCATACTATAAGTGATGTCACCCGATGGTAATGATCTTCTAATACCATGCGAATTAAGTAAAGCTACATTACTAACTGTTGCTGTTTTGATTATATCAGCCAAAGTATAAGTTAATGGAATATTATAATATCCATCTTGAGCTTGGTTAGAGAGTGAAGATGGTGCTTTAGTGATAACTTTCTCCAACTCACCTTTAATAGTAGTAGTATAACTATCTAATATCTTCTTTATCCCTTTATCACTAGGTAAGTTTTTAGTCGCTTTTGATAAATTTATAACCTCTGGTGTAACCTTACACTCATTAGCAGTAGTATGACAATCATAATGAAGTACACTAATATTTTTACCTTGGCTTGCTCCTTGGACAACCGCCACATTATTTAAGTAGCCAGAAACAAGCATATGGCTGTGGCCCGATAAGACAGCAGAAATACCTGCAACATTTTTAGTAACCGAATATATCTCCGACTGTTCATTTAAATCGTGTCTTTTTGAAGAGTAAATATCTTTCCCCTTTTGCTGACTTGGTATATGAGTAAGTAAGACAATCGTATCTGGTTTTGGTAAGTTATTCTTCTTATAATCCTTAATAAAGGATACCCACTGATTTGCGCTAATAACAGGATTTGTAAATTCAAGGTTAGAAACATTTTTTTTAGCTGTAGTTTCAGGTGTTTCAAGGGTTGACAAACCAATAAAATACACAGTTTTACCGTTAGTAAATGTATGGTAGCCAAAAGGCTTAATATAGTCTAGTGATACATCACCATTATATAAATCTCTAAAATAACTTAAAATCGAAGAACTATTATAATCAATATTTGCAGATAAATATCTTACACCACTATCATTATACCAGTTCCTAAACCAACGCTGACCATAATCAAAATCGTGATTACCAACAGCGGAGTATTTAAGCCCTATATAATCAAAAAAAGCGTTTACTACAGCGCCATGAGATATATTAGAAATTGCTGTTCCTTGATAGTTATCACCAGCTGACACAACTACTAAATTAGGATGGTCTTTTTTGTAGCTTTTAATGAAACTAGCTATTTTAGCAGCTCCTACCATATTTTTATTTGGCTCAACTTGGCCATGAAAGTCGTTTAATGATAAAACTGTCATATCATCATATGCGTAAGCACATAAAACAAATAGCGGTAAAAATATACTTAATAAAAATCTTTTCATAGATCCATCCTAGTTAAATTGAAATGTTTTGTAAGATCCTAATACTTTCAAAAAAGTGCTTTTTTTTAACACTTCTAACAATGCCAACTGAATATGATTATCATCTTCTGAACCTTCAAAATCGATAAAAAACAAATAATTCCAAGCTCTATCTCTAGATGGACGAGACTCAATTTTTGTAAGGTTAATGTTATGCTTGCCAAAAATGTTAAGAATATTTACTAACGCATTCGTTTTATCTTCAACGGAGAAAATGATTGAAGTTTTAAGTTTAGTGTTAACTTGCGCACCTAACTCAAGGTTATCATAACCCATTAATAAAAAACGTGTATAGTTGAAATGCTCATCTTCAAATTCGCTTTGGAAAATCTCAAGACCATAAGTTTCTGCAGCAAGTTTACTTGCTATTGCTAGATAATTACCTTTCTGTTTTTCAAAGATATATTTAGCTGCCCCTGCGGTATCAGCAAATGCTTGGGGAGTAAGCTTAAGTTTCTTAAGACTCTTTGAGCATTGAGCTAAAGCCTGCGGATGTGATATTACAGCGTCAATTTCAGAAAATTTCACGTCTTTCAAACCCATTAAACAATGCTGTATTTTAAAAACTATTTCGGCTTTAACCTTCAAATTACTTTTTATAAGCTCATCATACGCAGGAATTACAGCACCTGCCAAAGAATTTTCTACTGGCAAAATAACAAAATTTGACCTACTACTCACAGTCTCTTCTATAGCATCAAAAAAAGATAAGCAAGGAATAGCTTGAAATTCCTCTATTCCTTGTAACTTTAGAAAGCTTGATATTGCTTGTTCAGAATAAGCTCCATGTTCACCCTGAAAAGATACTTTAAGCATTTAGTTATAAAAAAAATTCTTTTAGCTGAATAATACCGCTTTTTAGAGAAAAAAAAAATGATTTTTATAAGCTAGATCTCTAATATTTTTAGAAATTCCCAGCAAACACAATAAATAAATTACAAATATTAAATTTGTTATTTATTTTAATTTTTTATTATTTTGTGTTATAAGTAATTTATAGATTAAAAAAAGGTTTTTGGTATTTTATGATTTCGTACTCATACAGAAATGATAATGATGGTACAGCTAGATACAATTACGGAAATGAAATACTTATGCACCTACCAGATAAAGACGCTGCTATATTATGTGAGCTAGTGTATGAAAGTAAAGTTTTTGAAAACATTGTATCAGATAGGAAGTTATATAACTCTTCATTCGCTAGTATTATTTATAGACTTGACAAAAAATCACTTGTAGAAGATTATGAAAACCTGCTGTCATCAGACGTACAATATGCTTTAAAAAACTATCCTCATCATTACTATCCAGTATTAGCAAAATATAAGTTAGTAGCTACAAGTAGCCAATTAGGTAACGACATTGGTTACTATGGTATCGCAGTAGCAGCTACTGGAGATAAGCAAAATAAAGGTATATATGTAATAAACAGAGGTACAAGATTAAATAGTTTGGATGGTATCTATAATGATTTAATCAAAACAGATTTGTTAAACATGACAATTTTAGGTAAAGGTACACCAATTACAATGGTATCAAATCATACAAAATCAGGTATAGAATTTGTTAATTCCCTTCTTAAAAATTATAATGTTAAGCATATAGGCTTTGCAGGACATAGCCTGGGTGGCTCAATAGCACAAATGCAAGCAGTATACTTTGTAGATAAGAGATTGAGAGGGATTAGGCTATCACCATCAAAAGGATTTGAACCTTTTGGTATTAAGAATGAAGCAGACCCATTTATAAAATATAATAATGAGGACGGAGCACTTTACTATTTGACTTTAAATCCAATTAAAGCTTTTAAGTCATGGCAGTGTAAGTTAGCAGCTAGCAATTGTGATAGTTGGCAGGGTATAGCAGATAAATTAATAATTAATTATGCAAGCTTTAAGTCAAATATTGATTTTACATCTTTTAGTAGGAAAGGTGATATTATAGCTAACATAGCTGTAAGCGTAGGTGAAAAAGTGTTGATAGAGAGTGCTGGTAGTTATAAGGACTTTAAAACTCTTCATGAGATAGCTAACTATCGTTATCAAGAATATCGACCAGATGGTAGTTTAATAGAAACACAAGTAAATAAACTTAACTCAGATATTTTAAAATCAAGCGATAATTTAGAGCAAAAGGCTAAGTATAGAGTATGTTTTAATACTAGTACTTTTAGTAACCGAGTAGAGGTTTAGCTATAATGAAACAAATTCAAATAATAACACTATTTTTTTTATGTTGCTTTTTAACTAGTTGCATGACAACTGCTGCGACATATGGATATTTAGAAAGAAGCATAAGCCCAAAAGCAACTAAAGAACAACAGCAGCAAGTTAAACAACAAGTTATGCAACTTCTTGAGAAAGAATATAAGCAACCATTTAAATTAGAAAGTTTTGAATATAAATACCAAACTCATAACCGTCCTGGGTCTTTTGATTTTGCTGAATATGGTACATATTATTTCAAGATCGAAGCTGTGGATAATCCAGTTATAGTTATGAATTTTAGAATTGATGATATGAAGAAATCATCAACCAATGAATTGATAGAGGGTTTTAAAAATAAAAAATTAAAAGATTTATATTGTGGTAGCTTAGAAAGCTATTATCTAAATTTAGAAACCGAAATATCTCAACCTTACGCTAACGAAGCAGAAAAATACTGTGACAGTAGAGATCAAGCATACTACAAAGTACCAAAAGAAAGATATTTACAATATTTTAATTTAAAATAACGCTGTGGCTTTTTTTTAGACTATAATTTCTAAAAAAAGGTAGTGGTGTAGCTAGATTTCACAAAAATCAATACAAAGACTGCTGCAAACTACATACATACTCTAGTGTTCAACAATTTCCTAACCGTAAATGTGCTTTTAAAAAAATACAAGTATAGAACTTGAAAAGTTTTTATTGTATCCGGAGATAGAAAACAATTAATCTAAATATTCTCTCTGGTGATGCAAAGCTTGTTTGATACCATTTTTCATTTCCACAGAAGATAAACAGTAGTATTTAGCTAATAATGCTGTAATAAAGCTTACTAATAACAATATTAAAGCTGCTGAGTAAAAGTCTAATGCTCCTGTGCCACCAAATTCACTAAAATACGAAACCACTGTTACTGCTATGATATAAAACCAAAACCAAATAGATTCTTTAAAATTCCAAAAAATTCTAGCTGACTTGTCTGCCCCAAAATTTCTATACAACGCTAATAAGAAAATAGCTATAAAAATCGCAAACCCAGATTTTGAGACAATTGACCAGCCACTCCATAAAAATACCAATGTAGATGCAAAAACTCCTAAAACTGATATTAAGAAAGCTGCTCTTAGTCTAAATGGCCTTTCCATGTCTGGCAAGCGATATCTCATTGCGAGAGTTGAGGTAGCACCTGTTAGATAAGTCAATGATATTAATGATGTAAGGAAAGCTGTCATCGTTTTCCAGCCTGGAAAAGGTGCAAACATAATCATAGCAACCAAGAAATTTAAACCTATAGCATAAACTGGTTTATTTACAGTTGGATTAATTTTGTTAAGTATTCTTGGCATATAACCATTTGCCACCATAGCATTTAATGAATTCAGAGCAACACAGAAATATAAAAGCCCTGCAACCAGTGGAAATAATATTGCTCCAAAATATAATAAATACATAACCCAAACTTGACCAAACTGCCTTGCTAGTAAGGCAAAAGCTCCAAAGCTTGAACTGTAACCTTTTGAAATAGTGTCCAAGTCCCACACGTTATTATGGACATACTTAGATATAACCAGTAAATATGCTACTTGCAAAAGTAAAAATACAATCAAACAGATAAATATCGTACTTAAAGTAGCAACAGGAATAGCTTTCTTAGGGTTGTTAGTATTTCCTGCCAATTCAACTATAGCCTTAAACCCAATAAAAGCATAACCAATACCTCCTAGCGAAATTGCTGATAAAATCCCATTTATACCAAATGGCATAAACTCTAAATTAGACTCTATCGCCCTACCTTTAAGTTCTGGCAATGAGAAACAAAAAACTATAAAAGCCAATGCTATCGTCGTCGGAACCAAAATTTTAAACAAAGTAATTACATTATTTATTTTTACCAACCAACGTAAAGAATAAAAATTAAATGCGCAAAAAACTAGTAATAAAACAACAGCTATTGGAATGCCTTGCATTGTTAAAGCGCCACTGTTCTGTGGGTCTATTAAACCAGGATAAAAAACCGCAATGTATTGTAATACTGCTTGGACTTCAATCGGAGCTAATACTAAATATGAAATCCACGTGATCCAAGCAAAAATATAGCTTATTAAGGTTCCATGTGTAATGTGAGGAATTCTTGAAGTTGAGCCTTGCACTGGTACGATAGTACAACTTTCAGCAAAAGTTAAAGCTATAAAAATCATTAGTAAGGCTCCGATAATCCAAGAAATTATTGAAGCCGGGCCTGCGTATTCTGAAGTATATTGGGCTGAAAACATCCAGCCTGAACCCATAATAGTCCCTATACCTATCGCTATAAGACTACCTATAGTTAATTTGTCTTTTATCATAAAAATTTTATCTTTACTACAATATCTAATTAAGCTTATCAGTTTATGGTTAAAAAATGAAAAAGTAAAGATTAAATATTATAATACTTGATGTCTATTTAACACAGACTATGATACAATTTGTCAGTTTTTTATTAAAAAATGAAAAAGCAAAGGTAAAATAATTACAAACGCTCATGTCTTATCACTCTTTGATTGAGATTTGTAATTACCACATATTCTATTGTATGTAGCAACTTAGCCAATTCTTTAACGCTATTTTCTTTCTCTGGGAGATCAGAAATTAACTCCACTTTTTCACCAACTTTTACATCATAATTATTTCGCCCCAACGACACTGCTAAAGCATCCATATTTACCCTACCAACTATTGGATATTTTTTTTGGTTTATATACACATACCCTTTACCTCCAAATTGCCGAGAAAAACCATCACCATATCCTATAGGTAATATAGCTATAAACTCATCACTTCTGCCTTTGTAGCTTATTGAATAACCAACATATGAAGCTTCTGATAATTTGATAACTTTTATAACTTGAGTGTAAAGTTTTGCAATGGGTTTAATAACTTTAAGGAAATCAGCAACCTCAAACTCTGGCAAAAAGCCATAGCTTAAAATACCTGGTCTCACCATGTCATAAAATACACCCTCCTGACCCGCACTGCCATAAGAGTTAGCAAAATGGCATATAATGTTTGGATCCAAATTCTTTACATAATTAGCTATAACTTTAAATTTTTCACTTTGTAGTTTATTGAAAAAATGATCCTTTATATCAGCACAAGCAAGGTGGCTATATACTCCCTCTAAAAATATATACTCTGACTCAAATACCTTTAGTATAACTTCTAAGGCTTCCTCGTAATCAACACCTAACATATTCATGCCTGTATTTACAAACAAATGTGCTTTAAGTTGTGTAGAACCTTTCTTGGCATATCTTTCAAGCTTCTGAATATCATCTAGGTCATGAATACTAAACCGAACGTTTTTATCTACCAGCTCTTGTATATTTTCCTCTTCAACAGCTCCAAAGATCAATATAGGTACATCAGCACTATTTTTATATACTTCCAAAGCTTCACTAGCACAAGCAGTAGCGTAAAAATCTACGATATCTTTAGTATTTTTTACAACTATCTCTAGTCCATGACCATAAGCATTTGCTTTAACAGGTAAACAAAATTTAGTTCCTGTATATTCTTTAATAGCTAGGATATTATTTCTTAAAGTGTTTATATTCACCTCAAGAATATTAACATTCATATTATCTCCTTAGGCAGCTAAATACTTGTTTTGTATATTTTCTATAAAACTTCCTATATTTTTATCGTAAACAAAATTTTGTAATCTCTTGCCACAATTACCATCAGCTACTGTTATCAAAAAACTGAAAACTGTTAAATCAACCAAAGATATTTTATCATTAAAAAAATACATCCTAGCTTCTAAAAAGTTAGCTATAGCACTAATATCTTGTTGGGCTTTTGAGTATATTTCGTTTCTTGTTAGACCCATAAGTCCAATAGATTTAAGTTGCCTTAAGATATTTCTCTTTGCTACAGGATATATAATGTTTGCCATAGTTTTTGGTAACCCAGAAGCCTCTACAAAATTTACTTTCCATTGCTTGTTATCAGCATCTACCCAGCGACTATAAAGTCCAGCCCAGTATAAACTGTCTTCACACAATCGAATAAAACTAAAAGCTATAGCTTTTTGCTGGCTATTTAAATGTTCATCTATAGAAAAATTATTCTCTTGCTCTAATCGGGAAATTATAAGATTACTATCTGCATATTTCTTACCTTGGAATTCAATATATGGCATTTTACCTGTAGGAGAGTTATTAAACTCTAAGCCAAAATGGTTTTGATAAGCCAAACTAGCAACTTTTAAGTATAGTTCCATCTTTATACAAAATGGACTCATACTATAACTTTTATCTTGTAGCTTAGGTAATTGGTGTAAATGAATCATAATAAATTTTTACTCGTCAAATTTTATAATATTATTTATAGCCTGCTTTGGGGAGACTTGTTCTGAACCTATATTTTCTTTGACAATATCAGCCTTTTCATACTCAGAAATAACTATATCATCTAACTTGCCATTTCTAAGAACTATATAAGCCCTAAACCTCTCACTTGAAGTTAAGGTATTATAATCAAACGAATAAATCCTATATATCGCTATCTTATAATTTTTTAATTTAATATTTATTTTACGTAAGCATACTGTATCATCTAACAAGTCCAAGTTATACTTATTTGCTGATCGTTCAGCAACACTAATTGCTAGTTCTTTGTTTTTCATAAAATTTCGCCATGTAAAAAAGCAAACACCCAAAAACATTAGAGTGTACAAAGCTACCGACATACCTTAATCCTTTTCAAAAACTTATAAGTTACCATCTTATTATATGTTAAAATCTAGTAGTTATAAAATACAACCACATAATTATTTTGAAAACTTTGAAGTATTTTTACGGCTCATTCTTTGTAACTGTTTTAGGTGTAGCTATTGGAGTATTTTCTTATCCAAATAATCCTTCTGAGATTATTTATGCGATTTCGATATTAGCAATCTTAGAAATTTCTTTAAGCTTTGATAACGCTGTTATTAATGCAAAAATACTGGGGCAAATGCCAGAAATTTGGCAAAAAGCTTTTATTTTTATTGGTTTACCTATAGCTGTATTTGGTATGAGGTTAGTTTTTCCAATATTATTAGTTAGTGTATCCAGCAACGTTAGCTTTGTTCAGGTAATTGACCTAGCTTTGCATGACTCTACACAATACCAAGCTATTTTAGAAAACTCTATGCCATATATTTGCAGTTTTGGTGGTAGTTTTTTACTTATGGTTTTTTTTAATTTTTTCCTTAGTGAAAACCAAGGCCACCATTGGCTACCCATTTTAGAAAATAACATCTTAATAAGAAAAATCAGGCAATATAATGGCGGATATATACTACTTGCTGTAGTTATTGGCTTTCTAGTAATTTATTTCACAAATAATGGTATGCAGGGAGAAATAGCTATAGCCTACCTGCTTGGTATAATTGTGCATGAAAGTATAGGTTTAATAAACTCCTTTTTTGGGAGCCCAAACATTGATGCTACAACGGTTGCTCGTAATGGTCTAATGGGTTTTATTTATCTAGAAATTATCGATGCTTCATTTAGTTTTGATGGTGTAGTTGGGGCTTTTGCCATTTCTACCAATATTATAGTTATTATGATAGGTTTAGGTATTGGTGCTATGTTTGTTAGATCATTAACTATTTTATTTGTTGAAGGAAAAACCTTATCTAAATACATATATGTAGAGCATGGCGCTCATTACGCTATAGGATTTTTGGCTACTATGCTATTACTAAAAGTGTTTATGCATATACCAGAATGGTTTAGCGGATCTGTAGGGGTATTAATACTAGTAGTTTCATTTGTACATTCTATAGTAACCAATAAATCTCTACTAGAGTAAAAGGTCTCTAAGCTCATGTACACTTTTGGCAATATGTTTTGCTTTACTGGTAACATTTTCCCTAGCCACATGTTCAGCGTATGCGATAAATTTATCTACAAACCCAGATTCATAGAGTTGGTAATCTGTGTAACCATCCCCTACTGCTATCACTTCACCAGTAAATAAATTTCTAGCTTTTTCAAAAGCACTAAGTTTGGAGTCACAAGCTCCATTAGTGTTATCTAAAGAGTAGAAGCTTCCATTTTCACCCCAAACCACATCAACAGCAAAAATATTATTCTTAGCAATACCTACATATTCAGCAAAGGGAATAATACTATCAGTTAGCCCCCCACTAAATATCCAGATATTAAAACCTGCTTGTTTTAATTCTACGATTAACTCCAATATTCCTGATGTAAGTAAATTAGGGCAATGTGTAATCACAAAATCCTCTATTCTTGCCTTAGTTGGACTAGCTATAGCAAGTCTTTTTTCCAGTGACTCTCTAAAATTTATTTCTCCTTGCATACCAAGGTTGGTTATATTCTCAATCTCTTTTAGTTTATTAGGACATTCTTTTAATATAGGCTCTAAAATAAGCTCTAACGATTCTTTTTTTATTAACGTTGAGTCAAAGTCAAAAATCACATTCTTTTTTCTAATTTGCATTAGTATTCCCTACTATTTTTATAAAATACAGTTAAACTTGGTTATAGAGCTAGACTATACTCTCAATATTTATTGTTAGTTTCAAAGTGTGCCTCAGGTACAAAATAATTTAAACATTTCTTTGATCTATTATTCAAGCCAATTTGCAATTTCCCAACCTACTTTTTGTCATCTTAATTATAATTAAGGAATATTCTCAATTAAAAAAACATAAAAATATTATGGTTTCACCAGTCTTTTATTGCGCCCCCCTAAAAGTAATTTAATTACCAGAAAGTCAAAAACATTATAAATTCTGTCTGAAAAAATTCACCTCTATACTTCACTATTCTGAACCTGTATAATCAACTACCCACAAATACCTATGTGATGAATAAATTGTACACAGAAAATAAACAAACCCAAATCTCTAAAAAAGATACTGTATTGATTCATTTTTATGATATAAAAACTGCCTTTATAACAACTACACATTTTTACAATGTGTACCTAAAGAATTTTATAACAGTATACAATAACCATATGAATGATGAAAAAATAAGCATGAAGTTCATTTCATTTTCTGAGGCGGCAAAGTATCAAGACTTAGAAGCATCCCTTACCCAAATAAGATTAACTATGGGCAAAAAAGAGTCATTCCTTTTAGACTCAGATTCTGATGAAGTTAGCTTAAATAGTTTTGAGATGTTTATATTATTTTATAATAGATGTTGTAAATTAGCCCATCGTGAGATTATAAATTACAAACATATAAAGCTTGTATTTGACTCATTTTACCCGCATTTTTTGGAAACTTTAAAACATGTGCGTCTAATTTACAACGAAGATAGTATATATGGATTAAAGGTGATTTTATGTAATTACTCTAATAACATCGAACAACAACTGGTTCATTTGTATGGTCAACACCATAAGTACGGGCCGTTAATCAAGGAGAGATTAAAAATTGAAGACAAATATATACCAATCCCTTTTTTTGAAGGTGAAACAGTTCATCAAATTTGTCTTAAAAAAAGAATGACTGCAGGTATATGTCATGCGATTTTAAGTGAGATAAAGAGAGTCCTTTTAATAGAAAGTAAGATGCAAAAGAAAACACCAAATCACTTTTTTATGCATGCAGATTTAAATGCCTCTAATATTATAGTGAATGAAGAAACAAAGGATGTTGTTATTATAGATTTTTCTTTTAGCAGTCAGTTCATTGATGAAACGGACCATGTATTAAGGGAAACGTTAAATGAAATGCAGCATGGCGTGGCCGCCAATAGCGTTGATTTTATTCGTGTTAAACTTTTAATTGAAAATTTTAGAATGATACACAATGATAATAAACTATTTTTTGATGATAGCATATTAGAAAAGCACACAACAAAAAAAAGATCTAGTTCTGTAGTTAATCGTGATCACTTTAACGACGGATTGAACATGACTAATTTAAAGACAATTTATAGAAAAGGGCAGTTACAACATACATATAAACATACGGAAAATTATATGAAGTATAAAGATATATTCGATTTTTCTAGACATTTTAAAAAATGAGGTGACGAGGACTGCTGGTGAATAACGACACCTAAAATTGACTGTAATGGTACCATCAAAACTTATAGGTCTCTTTGCCTGTTTCTGTTGCTGATACTCTTTTTAATGCGATAAGCGTTTGCCCATGAATATTATGGCCTCAACTATAAAAAATGCCACAACAGGCTTATTTCTTTAATTAAACAAAAACTTTTTCCGGAAGTAAATGCTAGACTAAATGGAAAAATACCTATGAGAATTATATCGTAGTCCAAGCAAGCTGTAGGGGCTGTTGCAAGTTCGAACCATAAATGCTCAAAGCACAATCTAGCAATCAAAATTGCTCATAATAACAAACATCAATCATAAGTTTTCTTTATAATAATTATTATTTACTTTTTTTCTCTCATAAAATTGCTTATCATTAAGCATCTCAACTTAACAGCAGTATAGATTCTAAAGATGAATAAAACCTCTAAAAAACCTTTGGTTTCTAT
Source organism: Allofrancisella inopinata (assembly GCF_012222965.1). Taxonomy (NCBI): domain Bacteria; kingdom Pseudomonadati; phylum Pseudomonadota; class Gammaproteobacteria; order Thiotrichales; family Francisellaceae; genus Allofrancisella; species Allofrancisella inopinata. The sequence continues at coordinate 1,156,126 of NZ_CP038241.1, forward strand.
AAAGAACCTTTCCAAACAATTTGAAGACGGTCATCTAGCCGTTGATTCTGTTAATTTAGACGTTTATCCTAAGGAATTTTTCTCCTTACTAGGTGGCTCTGGCAGTGGTAAAAGTACACTACTAAGAATGCTAGCTGGGTTTGAAAAACCTACCGATGGCAAGATTATTATTGATGGGGTAGATATGTCTAATACTCCACCGTACAAAAGACCTGTAAACATGATGTTCCAGTCATATGCTTTGTTTCCTCATATGAATATAAAACAAAATATCATGTTTGGATTAAAACAAGAGAAAGCTCTTCAAAAAGAAGATATAGAAAAAGCTACTGATGCGGCCCTTAGAATTATTAAAATGGAACATCTCGCAAAAAGAAAACCACATCAGCTATCTGGTGGACAACGTCAACGTGTGGCTTTAGCAAGATGCTTGGCAAAAAGACCAAAACTCATTCTTCTTGATGAACCTCTTTCAGCATTAGATAAAAACTTACGTGATCAGATGCAGTTTGAGCTAGTAGATATCCAAGAACAAACTGGTAGTACATTTATCATGGTCACTCATGACCAAGAAGAAGCTATGACAATGTCTACAAGAATAGGAATAATGTCAGAAGGTTGGTTAGAACAAGTAAGCACTCCCTCAGAAATTTATGAGTTTCCAAAAAGTAGATTTATAGCTAACTTTATAGGGAAAAGTACAATATTTGAAGGCCGTGTTGAAAAAGTTGGTAGACATAAAAGTGTTATAACTTCTCAGGAGGCAGGCACGTCTTTTATACTACAAAGAAATATAGAAGCTATAGAAGACCAAGAGATTTGGGTTGGTATAAGACCAGAAAAAATTTTCATAAGTAAAGATAAGCCTGAAGATTACAACCCTAAAAAACCAGAAAACTGTATTAAAGGAAAAGTTGAGGATATTGCATACCTAGGTGGATTATCTACATATCATGTCAGGACAGAAAATGGTAGGATTGTAAAATCTACTGATTTTAACGTTGAAAGAAATGCAGACCATCCTTCTTGGGATGATGAAGTATATCTTACTTGGGAATCACAAAATATAATGGTGTTATATTCATAATGCAAAACTTACAACAAAATATTAGACATACCGTAGTTTATCTAATACCTTTTCTGTGGTTTGTTATATTTTTACTGGTACCTTTTTTATTTGTAGTTGGCATTAGTTTTACATTACCTGCGGATGGCACTCCTCCTGTTACAGCCCTATTAAACTATACAGATCAAACTTTGTATTTTACTTTTTATCTGAAAAATTATATCGAGCTAGTACATTACAATCTAATTTTTGTTTCTTTGTTTAATTCATTAAAAGTCGCTTTTATTACGACTCTTTTATGTATTTTAATAGGCTACCCAATGGCTTTAGCTTTATCACGGGCTAAAAAAAATACCCAAATTGTATTTTTAATACTTATTGTCATACCATATTGGACTTCTTTTTTATTAAGAACTTATGCTTGGGTGACCTTATTAGGAAACCATACTTTAAACAAATTCTTAATGGACTTAGGTCTACCAAGTATGGCGCTTTTATATAATGATTTTTCAATGTATTTAGGTATGGTTTACTGTTATCTACCATTCCTGGTATTACCTTTGTACAGCACTTTAATTAAAATAGACCCAATTCTTTATGATGCAGCTGAAGATTTAGGCTCTAAGCCAGTTAATTCATTTTTTAAAATTACATTGCCACTATCTATGCCTGGTTTGATAGCTGGAAGTTTACTTATATTTATTCCAGCTGTTGGTGAGGTTGTAGTACCTCAGATAATGGGCGGCATGAACTCCTTAATGATAGGTAATATAATTTGGGAAGAATTTTTTACTTCAAACAACTGGGGCATGGCTGCGACTATCTCAGTAGTATTAATAATAATATTAGTATTACCTATTTTATGGATGCAGCGCATCCAAACTAAAAAAACTTTTGTATAAGAGGATATAACCATGAAAAAACTTTCATTCAGTAATATCATGCTTATTTTAGGCCTAATATTTTTATATATTCCTCTATTCATATTAATTATATTTTCTTTTAGCAACTCTGAAATTATAAATTTATGGGGGGGGTTTACATTTGACTGGTACCATGAAGTTATCCACGATGAGGATATCATCAATGCAACCTTTACTAGCTTAAAAATAGCAACTATAACTTCTATAATTTCTACAATACTAGGAACTATAGTTGCCTATGCCATGACTAGATTTAGATTTTTTAGGTCACGTAGTTTTCTATATGGACTAGTAGCAACACCTCTAGTTTTACCTGACATCATACTTGGTGTTGCTTTACTTTTAATGTTCTCAACACTACAGCAATTGATAGGTTGGCCACATGAAAGAGGAACTACAACTGTGGTAATAGCTCATGTAACGATGTGTACAGCATATGTAACTATAGTTATGCAATCAAGAATAGCTAGTGTTGATATTTCACTAGAAGAAGCTGCTTTAGACCTTGGTGCTGGACCTACTAAAACTTTTTTCTACATAATGCTACCTCAATTACTTCCTGCTCTTATTACTTCAGCTTTACTAACATTTACATTATCCATAGATGATTTAGTTGTAACTGAATTTGTCGCTGGAAGTGATAACCCTACTCTACCTATGTATATTTATTCTACTGTTAAAAATGGTCCTACACCTGAAATTAACGCTCTAGCAACTATTATGATAGCAATTATTATAACTGGAGTATTAGCAGGTATGTTTGTATCTGCAAAATTTCAAAATAGAAGGAATAAGTAACTAAATATTCTTATAACTATAGCTAAACTTTTGTATACCGTTTATTAAATAAATAATATTGTAACGTACTTTTATACTTAATCAGAGCTCTTAATTTTAAAGTAACTATATAAAATATAACAATAATATGTTTATATTAAAAAACTTATAAATTTTAAACTAATGAGTTGCATGCTGTTTTATTTGTCTTTAAAAAATGTATAATATTAAAATTATTTTATTTTTATGCACAGATTATAAACATGAAAATTTTACCATTAATGAAACGTCTTGGATACACTATCAACGAAGGCGGAATGTGTTATGGTATAGCTTTTATGGCAATACAAGCTATTATTAGAAACGATATTAATACGTATGTTAATAGATTAAGGTTTATTAATGGATATGACGATAAATTAAGAAATTATCAAGTTATAAATCTGAATCCACTGCCTAAACATCATGAATTAGACACTATATATATAAACCCCACAAATAAAAAGTATAGTTTTCGCTATAATAAAGAAGGTATTAATGAATTTATATCAGGCACAATACCAGCTGAAATTGCAAATGAAATTAATTCAATTTCACTACCTTTAATAATACCTAATAAAGAAGAATTAAAAAAGTTAAAAGCTTTTTTTGCTATCGAACTATTAGCCAAACATATCGAAAAAGCTGAGGTCTCCAGAGCCAAAAACATTACCTCCCCTGAGCAGCATAAGTTATTAAACATAAAACCTTGGCTTGACGGAGTAACTGTATATCATGGCTTAAAAAGCCCAAAAGATCTTAGCGTAGAAGAAGAGGCAGTATGGAATAAAAACTTTAATACCTGGGATGGAGATAATAAACCATTCACACACCAAGACTATAATCGTGGTGTCAAATTATTCAAAAACCTAAATAATAAATCTCAAGTTAGTTTTATTGATTCACAACAAAATAAAGCAAATCTAAAATATAATAATAGCGAATTAAATTTTGACCCTAATAAGGATGCAAAAAAACAAAAGGATAATTCTATTTATTTACTTCAAAAACATGTAGGGATTTATAATAAAAAAAATATAGGTGAAATTATAAATTTTCTTAATAATAATCCTTCTACTCCGATTGCATGTTCACTTTCTAGAAGCGGTCATACTATTGCAATTGGTAACTCTAAAAAAATGGGCTATCATTTAATCGATCATGATAGATATAAGAAATCTATTAACTTAGATTCTCTCCATCAAGATGTAATGAAGCACTTATTTAGAGAAGAAAGTTATGACCCTAAGCGAGAATATGCAATTTCTATTTTAGTATTTGGAGCAGAAAAACCTCAAGGTAACCTAGTTCCAAAAAATACTTTTGGCCTTACAGAAGGAGAGTACTGGAAGTTTTTAATGTCAAATACAAATATGAGTAGTGATGCTGGATTATTACATTTAGCCTTGCAAGATGGCCATGCAGAAGCTGTTGAAAACTATATTAAAGCTATAGAAAAGGTTAATATAAATAACACTGATAAGCAAAAATTATTAGCCGCTAAAGATCCAGCAGGGGTTTCTGGACTTTTTATGGCTTTGCAAAAGGGCCATGCAGCAGCTGTTAAAAGTTATATCGAAGCTGTAATAAATATTAATGGCATTAATAAACAAGAATTATTAGCTGCTAAAAATTCAAATGGAGCTCCTGGATTTTTTATGGCTTTGCAAAAGGGCCATGCAGCAGCTGTTGAAAACTATATTAAAGCTATAGCAAATATTAATGGCATTAATAAACAAGAATTATTAGCCGCTAAAAATTCAAACGGAGGTCCTGGACTTTTTATGGCTTTGCAAGATGGCCATGCAGAAGCTGTTGAAAACTATATTAAAGCTATAGCAAATATTAATGATATTAATAAACAAGAATTATTAGCTGCTAAAAATCCAAATGGGGCTCCTGGTCTCTTTATGGCTTTGCAAAAGGGCCATGCAGCAGCTGTTGAAAACTATATTAAAGCTATAGCAAATATTAATGGCATTAATAAACAAGAATTATTAGCCGCTAAAAATTCAGAAGGGGTTCCTGGATTTTATGCAGTTTTGTATAACGGTAATACAGAAGCTGTTAAAAGTTATATCGAAGCTGTAATAAATATTAATGGCGTTAATAAACAAGAATTATTAGCCGCTAAAAATTCAAATGGAGGTCCTGGACTTTATGCAGCTTTATATAATGGTAATACAGAAGCTGTTAAAAGTTATATCGAAGCTGCCATAAATATTAATGGCATTAATAAACAAGAATTATTAGCCGCTAAAAATTCAGAAGGGGTTCCTGGACTTTATGTAGCTTTGTATAACGGTAATACAGAAGCTGTTAAAAGTTATATCGAAGCTGTAATAAATATTAATGGCGTTAATAAACAAGAATTATTAGCCGCTAAAAATTCAAATGGAGCTCCTGGATTTTATGCAGTTTTGTATAAAGGTAATACAGAAGCTGTTAAAAGTTATATCGAAGCTGTAATAAATATTAATGGCGTTAATAAACAAGAATTATTAGCCGCTAAAAATTCAAATGGAGGTCCTGGACTCTTTATGGCTTTACAAAATGGCCATGCAGATACTATTGCTGTCTATTTAAAGATTAATGACAATGATAATAGTTATGCAGATTATATAATGCAAGAGTATAAAACTAATCACAAATCTTTAAAAAACCAACTATTAGCATGGGCAGGTAACTACAAACCAGAAATGAAAAAGGACAAAGATAGCTATAAATTACTTGTTACTCTTCTTTCTTTTAACAGAGGGTTTATAAACAAAAATACTACAAAATCAATGAAAGCTCTTAACAACATACTTCATTGGCAATAAATTTAGTATAAATTCAAAAGTTTATTTTTAGTTTATAAGAAATTATATAATACAGCTGTAATAGCTTAGCTATTAGGAAAAAAGTAGTTAAAAACTAAAACTTACTCTTCAATAGAAACAAATTTACGGTTTAAAGCACCACCAGTGTGAAATTTTACATGACCATCTTGTAATGCAAATAAAGTGTGATCTTTACCACAACCAACGTTAACACCTGGATGTACTTTTGTACCTCTTTGACGAATTATGATAGTTCCTGCTTTTACAAATTCACCACCATATCTTTTAACACCTAAATATTTAGGGTTAGAATCTCTACCATTTCTAGTACTACCACCAGCTTTCTTATGAGCCATTTGTATACTCCTTAATAATCTTTATAAATTTATAAACTAATAGATGAAACTTTCACAGCTGTGAAATACTGGCGATGACCTTGCTGCTTCATACTATGCTTGCGACGACGGAACTTCATGATTTTAACTTTTTTGTTACGTCCTTGTTCTACAACCTCAGCTACTACTTTAGCGCCCTCTATAACTGGAGCACCAACTTTAACTTCACCTTCTTCAGTTTGTCCCATCAAAACTGTATCGAACTCAACTGTTTCACCAATACCAAGGTCTAATTTTTCAAGTTTGACAACTTCACCTTGCTTTACCTTGTATTGTTTACCGCCACTTTTAATTATCGCGTACATGTATAAAACTCCATTTATTAGATTTTAAACTTCTCAGAACTATTTATAAATTTATTATAAACTTCTGACTTTTTGTTATTATTACCATCAATCTAGTTATAAAACTAGACACCAAATTATAGCAAAAAATATTTGTTTCACAAACAATTATTTAAATGTTATTCAACCTTACCATGACACTGTTTATATTTTTTACCAGAACCACAAGGACAAGGATCATTTCTCTTAATTTTTGGTCCTTGTCTTTTAACTTGTTGAACTCTTGGCTCTTCTTGCTGATCTTGTGCTTCTGAAGATTTTTGATTATTATCAATCACACTCTCATGCTCAGCTTTAATGTCACTCATAGACTCCTGCCACTCTTGTTGGGCTCTTTGAGTCTCTTCTTCAGTTCCTATCCTAATTTTAGCCAAAGAACTGATCACATCATACTTAAAGTTATCAAGCATACTAGAAAACAATTCAAAAGCTTCTTTTTTGTACTCATTCTTAGGGTCTTTTTGTGCATAGCCTCGTAAATTAATACTATTACGTAAATGATCTATCGCACTTAAATGCTCACGCCAGTGTGTATCTAATGATTGCAATAAAGAAAATTTCTCAAACTGCTTAACAACTGTCGGTTCTAAGTCCTTAGTTTTCTCACTAAATTCAAGCGTTATAGCATCTACAACCATTTTCTTAAGATTTTCTTCACCTAAGTTTTCATTTTCTCGATAAAGCTTTTGTAGATCTATTTTTATCATAAAATCAGATTTAAGGGCTTTTTCAAGACCTTTCAAATCCCATAACTCATGCATAGATCCTGCTGGAATATAATTGTGGAAGACCTGCTCAGCCACATCCATACGGATATCATTTAAAATATCACTAACATCTTCAGAATCTAAGAATGCTTGTCTTTGCTCATAGATAACTTTACGTTGAGTGTTTACAACATTATCATATTCAAGAAGATTTTTACGAATATCAAAATGATAACTCTCTACTTTACTTTGTGCTTTAGATATGACTTTTGACATAAAACCAAAAGCTAACGATTCACCACCTTTTAAGCCTTTTTTAACTCGCTCAGCCATTGTAGGTGAAGCAAAAATTCTTAATAAGTTATCATCCATTGATAAATAGAATTTACTCTCTCCAGGATCCCCCTGACGAGCAGCACGTCCTCTAAGCTGATTATCGATCCTACGTGAATCATGTCGCTCTGAACCTATGATGCATAAGCCTCCAGCCTTTTTCACAGCTTCATTTCTTTTCTGCCATTCTTCTTTAATTTTTGCAATTTGTTCTTCGGTAGGGTCTTCTAATTGAGCTATCTCAACCTCCCAATTACCACCTAAAATAATATCTGTGCCTCGACCTGCCATGTTAGTAGCGATAGTTACAGCACCTGGGAAACCTGCCATTGCAATAATTCCAGCTTCTTTTTCATGTTGTTTAGCATTTAAGACATTATGTTTAATTTTTTTCTTTTTAAGTAGCGTAGATAAAACTTCTGAAGCTTCAATCGATGCTGTACCTACTAATACTGGCTGACCATTTGCTATTCTTTGCTTAATATCTTCTACAATAGCATTAAACTTTTCTCTAACATCGCCATGTATGACATCATGATGATCTTTTCTTATCATTGGTTTGTTAGTAGGAATAATTATTACTTCCAAACCATAAATTGAATGTAATTCAAAAGCTTCTGTATCAGCTGTACCTGTCATTCCAGCTATTTTATTATAGAGCTTAAAGAAGTTTTGGAAAGTAATAGACGCCATAGTCTGGTTTTCCGCATTAATCTTAACACCTTCTTTAGCTTCTATAGCCTGATGTAAACCGTCTGACCATCTACGTCCAGGCATTGCTCTACCAGTGCTTTCATCAATAATTATCACTTCTTGGTCACGTATAATATAATCAACATTTAGCTGATATAAAGAATGTGCTCTTAGACATGCATTTAGATAATGCATTTTGGTTATATTATGAGGACTGTATAGATTATCATCTTCTTCTAAAATACCTTCCTTCTTAAGCATATTCTCAATCTTTGCATAACCTTTTTCAGTTAAGTAAGCATTTTTAGACTTTTCATCAACATAAAAATCTTTTTGCTCTTGTCCTTCGTCAAGCTTCTCTTTATCTTGCTTTTCTAAATACGGTACTAATCTATTGAATAGATTATACATTTCTGAACTATCATCAGAGGCCCCTGAAATTATCAAAGGAGTTCTTGCCTCATCAATTAAGATTGAATCTACTTCATCTATAATCACAAAATTACGACTTCTTTGAACTTGGTGTTCTTTTTCATAAGCCATATTATCTCTAAGGTAATCAAAACCAAACTCATTATTTGTCCCATAAGTAATATCACAAGCATAAGCTTTTTTACGTTGTTCAGAATTTAAATCAGCTATTATTACACCAACTGACATTCCTAAGAAATTGTAAATTTCGCTCATTAATTCAGCATCACGTTTAGCCAAATAATCATTCACTGTAATTACATGAACACCTTGACCAGTTAGAGCATTTAAATACGCTGGAAGTGTCGCAACTAAAGTTTTACCCTCACCTGTTCTCATCTCAGCGACTTTACCCATATGTAAAACAATACCACCTATAAGCTGCACATCATAGTGTCGCATATTTTTGGTACGTTTAGCTGCCTCTCTTACAGTTGCAAAAGCTTCTGGTAAAAGATTATCCAAATTCTCTGCTTTAGTTAATCTCTCTTTAAACTCTATCGTCTTAGCTTTTAGTTGCTCATCTGAAAGTTTTTCAAGCTCTACCTCAAGGGAGTTAATTTTATTTACTATCTTCGAAATTTTTTTTATAAATCTGTCATTACGACTACCAATAATTTTTTGAACTAAACCCAACATGCTTTGAACCTAAACTGTTTTTTATAAAATTAATATTTTAAATATACTATTCTGAATCTACATTATATAGAGTTTGTAGAAAATTTAAATTAAGATAACTAGTTTTTAGTTAAAGACTTGTGTATTAAGGTAAAGGATATGTGATTTTATAATGCAGTTAATTAAGAATATCCATAGACACTTCTATTGAAATATTTTATCCTAATCCATACGTAAAGTTCTATTTTGGCATCTACAAAGGTTATTAAAAATGACTATATCTATTATCCCTGAAAAGATTTCTAATATAGATAAATATAAAACTCGCAGTAAAATAACTAACTCAACCCAAGCAAACAAAGAACTAATAAATAAAACTAAAAATTTGATCTTATCTATCGAGGTAGCAAATAAAGAATTGAAAAAGCTCGATATCCCTTATTTAAATGATGCCGAAATTGTGTATTATGAGCCTGAAAAAATAATATGTAAAAGCCAAAAGGAAATTCTAAAATTTAAAATAAAAGAATTACAATCACAATTTATAGAGATACTAAAAAAAAGTAAGCTTTTTTCCAAATTAAAAAAAATAGAAGTTTTAATTGATTACTCAAATAATAAAACTACTAAGAAAATTCCTTTAAACCCAAAAGCAAAACAAGCCCTGCAACAAATTAGAAAAGATTTAAAGATTTAAAGGTTAATTATTTTCTAGAGTACCTAAAGCAACTTCCATCATATTAGTGAAAGAATCTTGTCTCTCAGCAGAAGTAGTTGATGCACCTGTTACAAAACAATCTGATACTGTCATAATCGCAGCTGCTTTTTTACCTAATACTTTTGCATTTGCAAATAGAGCTGCTGTTTCCATCTCTACAACCCCACAACCAAATTTTTTACTGATATCCTTATAATCATTGAAATTTTTTCTATAAAAAATATCTGTACAATGCGCCTTTACTTTTTTTAATTCTACATCTAAGTTTTTAGCTGACTTAACAAGCTCTGAATTTAACTTCGTACTAGGCTTAATCATATTAGTTTTCTCACCTGTCACAAGCTCAATAAACATTGACTCGCCATAACTTTCTTCAATAAGCACAACATCATAGATTTTATAATCTTCCGTATATGAGCCACAAGACCCTACTCGAATAATATTATCAACATCATAATACTTAAATAACTCGTATGAATATATACCCATACTAGGAACACCCATACCAGAACCCATAACACTAACTTTTTGTCCTTTGTAAGTACCTGTGTAACCAAGCATGTTTCTAACAGTGTTTACTCTGATAACATCTTCTAAATAATTTTCTGCAATATATCTCGCTCTTAAAGGATCGCCTGGCATTATTACTGTCTTTGCAAACTTATCTTTGCTATCTGCTTCTATATGAGGAGTTGGTAACATATATTTTTCCTTATTATTATTATATTATTTATATGAGTGGTTGTTTTATATTATCACAATTTATATTAAAGTTACGTTTTTAATGTAATTCTTTAAGCTAAACTCATTGTCACTTCATTATTACTAAGATAATTACTACAAATTATAGGACTGTTACAAGCTGGAATTAGAAGGATTAATTTAATCCTTCTTTTTATCTTTATCCATAACTTTGTCCTCTCCCGCCTTAGGCTCAGACTTTATAACATTCTGATCGAGATTAGAAGATCCTAAACTAGCTGCTTCATTATGCATATCTTTTGGCTTATAACTATCACCGTAGTCTCCAGGTTCACGCACTTCTCTTCTAGCCATTAGATCATCAACTTGCATTGCATCTATAGTTTCATACTTCATTAAAGCTTCCGCCATAGCATGTAAAATATCTATATTTTCTTCTAACAGTTTTTTAGCTTTCGCATAACTAGAGTCTATAAGTTTACGTACTTCAGTATCTACCTCACGTATCGTGACATCAGAAATCTTAGAAGTTCTACCACCAGAGCCTCCAAATGGACCATCATCTTCTACCTCATAAAGTATAGTGCCCATAGAATCAGATAAGCCCCAACGAGCAACGTAATTACGTGCTATATCTGTTGCTACTTGAATATCATTAGATGCTCCTGTAGTAACGTGCTCATAACCAAATATTAGCTCCTCTGCCAATCTACCACCAAAAATACTACATAAGCGCCCTTGGAGCACTAATCTACTTTGGCTAACCTTATCACCATCTGGCATATACATAGTTACACCAAGAGCACGACCTCGTGGTATGATACTAACCTTATAGACAGGATCATGTTCAGGCATAAGTCTACCAATGATAGCATGTCCAGCTTCATGATAAGCTGTAAGTTTCTTTTCTTTTTCAGTCATTGCCATTGACCTTCTTTCAGCTCCCATAAGGATCTTATCTTTAGCTTTTTCAAAATCAGCCATTGTAACTTTTTCTTTAGACTCTTTTGCAGCAAATAGTGCAGCTTCGTTGACTAAATTTGCTAACTCTGCGCCAGAAAAACCTGGAGTACCGCGAGCAATCCAGTCAGCTCGTACATCATCACCCATATTTATTTTTTTCATATGTACTTTTAATATAGCTTCACGACCTTTGACTGTTGGTAAGCCTACAGTAACTTGTCTGTCAAACCTACCTGGTCTTAGTAATGCTTTATCAAGCACATCTGGTCTATTGGTTGCTGCTATTATGATAACACCCTCATTATCAGCAAAGCCATCCATCTCAACTAACAATTGGTTTAGAGTTTGTTCCCTTTCGTCATTACCGCCACCCATACCAGCACCACGATGGCGACCTACAGCATCTATTTCGTCAATAAATACTAAACAAGGTGCTTTTTTCTTAGCTTGCTCAAACATATCACGCACACGTGAGGCACCAACACCTACAAACATTTCAACAAAATCAGAACCCGAGATAGAAAAAAATGGAACTTTAGCCTCACCAGCAATAGCTCTAGCTAACAAAGTTTTACCTGTACCAGGAGGTCCAACCATTAAAACGCCTTTTGGTATTTTACCACCAATTTTTTCATACTTTTTAGGTTCTCTTAAAAAATCAACTATTTCTGCCACATCTTCTTTAGCTTCATCCACCCCAGCAACGTCATCTAAAGTAACTTTTATCTGGTCTTCACCTAAAAGTTTAGCCCTACTTCTACCATAAGAAAAAGGACCACCTTTACCTCCACCACCAGCTTTGGCCATCATATAAATAAAAAATCCAAAGATTAAAAGCATTGGTAACCAGTTAAGTAAAAACGCTAAAAGTAAATTAGGTTTTTCTGGAGCTTTTGCCTTAACTACAGCTTTACTAGTTTCTAGCTTACCAACTAGACTACTATCTAACAAAGGTGCGTATGTGACAAAGCTTTCACCAGAACTAGTTTTCCCTGAAATTGTTCTGCCATCGACATCTACTGAACTTATCTGATTATCTTTTAGCTTAGATACAAATGTTGAATAATCAATATTTCGAGAAGAACTATTCGTATCATTAATACCATTAAACAACAATAACATTCCACCAATTATTAATACCCAAAAAATAATATTTTTTAGCATATTACTTTTATTGTCATTATTTTGTGCCATATTTTTATTTAAGCCCTTAATTCCTTTTTTAAATTTTAAAAATAAAATCCTAGTATACTATAGTAAAAATTTTTACTATTGGCTAGTTGTTTTAACTAAAAAGCCCAACCACAGCTAAATACGTAACTCCTATACCTACATTTTAGTCTATTCAATTACTAATCTAAAGCTGAAATATTAGTTTACTAAACAAAACTTCTAATAATTTTTATAGTAGCTCTTTTAAATATTTACCTGTATAAGATTCTTTACAGCGAATTATTTCTTCAGGCGTACCTTCAAATATTATTTGTCCACCCTTGTTACCACCTTCTGGACCTAAATCTATTATCCAATCAGCTGTTTTTATCACCTCTAGGTTATGCTCAATAACAACTATAGTATTTCCTTTATCACGCAGATCCATGATAACCTTTAATAACTGATGAATATCATAAAAATGTAATCCTGTTGTTGGTTCATCTAATATATATAAAGTCTTACCTGTAGATCTTTTAGATAGCTCTTTAGCTAATTTCACACGCTGAGCTTCTCCACCTGATAATGTTGTAGCACTTTGTCCTAGCTTAATGTAAGATAGTCCCACACTCATCAAAGCTTCTAGCTTAGTTTTAATAGTGGGGACAGCTTGATAGAATTCAAGTGCTTCTTCGACAGTCATTTCTAAAACTTCATAAATGTTTTTCCCTTTATATTGGACTGCTAATGTTTCTCGGTTATAACGCTTACCTTCACAAACATCACAAGCAACGTATACGTCTGCCAAAAAGTGCATTTCTACTTTTATTACACCATCACCTTGGCAAGCTTCACACCTTCCACCACGAACATTAAAACTAAATCTACCAGCAGCATAACCTCTTGATCTAGCTTCTGAGGTTGCTGCAAATAACTCACGGATTGGTGTAAATACTCCGGTGTAAGTGGCTGGGTTTGAGCGTGGAGTCCTACCAATTGGTGACTGATCAATATCAATAACTTTATCCAAATGATTAAATCCCTTATGAGATTTATATTGCATAGGAACTAATGTGCTTCTATTTAACAATCGTGATGCTAGTGGATAAAGTGTTCTATTTATAAGAGTTGATTTACCTGATCCTGAAACTCCTGTGATACAAGTAAGCACTCCCATAGGAATTCTTAAATCATCACCTTGAAGATTATTACCAGTAGCTCCCGTTATCTCTAAGAATTTGTTTTTATCAGCTTTAATTCTAATTTCTGGTACTGCTATTTTTTTACGACCACTTAGGTAATCAGCAGTCAGTGAGTTTTGACACTTTATGATAGTGCTATAATCACCTGCAGCAACAACTTGACCACCATGAACCCCAGCCATAGGACCCATATCGATTATATAATCCGCCTGGCGTATAGCATCTTCATCATGCTCTACAACTATAACAGTATTGCCAATATTTTTAAGGTTGTGTAAAGCATCAAGCAAACGTTGGTTATCTCGTTGGTGAAGGCCTATAGAGGGCTCATCTAAAATATACATCACACCAACTAAACCAGCACCTATTTGACTAGCCAGACGAATACGCTGAGCCTCACCACCTGATAAAGTATCTGCTTGTCTTGCTAAACTAAGATATTCTAAACCAACATCTGCTAAAAATTGTACTCTTAATTTTATTTCTTTAAGCAGACTCTCAGCTATCACCTGTTGTTGTCCAGCAAACTGTAAGTTACCTAACCAAACTAACAGATCTTGAGTAGATAACTGGCAAACATCTGCTATATTTTTGTCAGCTATAAAAATGTTGCGTGCGTACTCATTGATTCTAGCACCGCCGCATGATTTACAAGTTAAATTACTCATCAACTCATATAAGTCTTTTTTGACCATATCAGAATCTGACTCATAATACCTACGTTCAAAATGAGGGATTACCCCTTCGAAAGCTTTTTGACGTACTTGCTTACCTCCACGAATAGAGTCTATCGTCATTTTTATTATCTCTTCATCTGAGCCATATAAGATTATATTCTGTATTTCTTTAGGCAATTCTGTAAAAGGCTTGTCTAATGAAAATTTATAATGCTGAGCTAATGATTCTAGCTGCGAAAAATAGTATTGATTATTTTTATTCCACTTAGAGATAGCTCCAACTCTCAGAGATAAAGTTTCATCAACAATAACTTTTTTCTCATCAAAAAACTCTTTAACACCTAACCCATCACAGCTGCTACAAGCTCCTAACGGACTATTAAAAGAAAATATTCTTGGTGAAAGTTCTTTTAATGCAAAACTACATAAAGGACAAGCATGCTTTGATGAAAATAGTACATCTTTAGCACTTTCATCATTCATATTAGCCAACTTGACTATGCCATTTCCTAAATCTAAGGCTGTTTCAAGTGATTCGGCAATGCGTTGCTGATTATCTTGTTTTGGTTTAAATCTGTCTACTACGACATCTATATTATGTTTTTTGTATCGATCCAATTCTGGGTAGTCTTCATCAAGATTGTAAAACTCGCCATTTATTCTAACTCTAATATAACCTTGTGCTTGTATTTTATCTAAAAGTGTGTGATGAGTTCCTTTTTTCTCAGAAATAATTGGTGCTAATATCATTAACCTATCATTATCATCAAACTCTAAAACCCTATCAACCATTTGACTTACAGTTTGAGCTTTAAGCTCAATATTATGAGTAGGACATTTCGGTTGGCCCACTCTAGCAAAAAAAACCCTTAAATAATCATAAATTTCTGTAACAGTTCCTACCGTAGAGCGTGGATTATGTGAAGTTGTTTTCTGGTCTATGGAAATAGCTGGTGACAAACCCTCTATGTGTTCAACTTCTGGCTTGTCCATCATAGATAAAAATTGCCTTGCATAAGAAGATAAAGATTCGACGTATCTTCTTTGTCCTTCAGCATATAAAGTATCAAATGCAAGGGAGGATTTACCAGAACCACTTAAGCCAGTTATAACTGTTAGCTTATCTCTAGGTATTTCAACGTCGATATTTTTTAGATTATGGGTTTTTGCGCCCTTAATTATAATTTTTTTCATATAGAATCTGTTTTAAGAATAAAACTAAAAAGTAAAGCTATTGATACAAGACTTCCACAATTTCGTAAGTAACTTTTCCTTTTGGTGTTTCTAAAATAACCTCATCCCCTTCTTCTTTTTTGATAAGCGCGCGTGCTAATGGCGCTTGTATTGATATTTTTTGATTATCTATATCAGCTTCATCTTCACCAACTATTTTATATGTAAACTCTTCTTCAGTATCTATGTTCACAAGAGTAACTGTACAACCAAATACTACCATACCATTTGCTAGTAATTTTGTAACATCTATAACTTGTGCATTTGCCAGTTTTGCCTCAATATCTTTTATCCTGCCCTCAATCATACCTTGTCTCTCTCTAGCTGCATGATACTCTGCGTTTTCTTTTAGATCACCATGCTCACGTGCTTCAGCTATAGCTGCTATAATCTCTGGTCTTTCAACTTTTTTAAGTTGATTAAGCTCAGCTCTAAGTGCTGCTTCACCGGTTGGTGTCATTGGTATTCTATCACTAGCCATTATTTATTCTCCTTAATACAAAATCAAACTTTAATTACTTTAATCACATTCATATAATTCATTACTATTTTTTTTAGTCGGTCTATCAGTATATACTACCCTACCTACTAAGTTTAAAATCAACGCTGCCCTGTACGTGTTAGTTTTATCACAATATACTATATTTCCATTGCCTGTAGCCATAAAACCATTAGGACTAATTTTTAAATAGGAGGGATTACCTGATAAGTTGATATAGAGAGATTCTCTATTACCTTTAGGTAAATTTGCTATTATCCTATCCTCATTAGCTACGTATGTATCTGTAGCATCAGAGCTTTCAAATGCAACTATAGGGTTGTCTCCCCAACTATCAGTATTAGCACAGTTAAAGGTTGTTTCATCTAACTTTCCTGTAGCATCAAAACTATCAGCGTTAGCTGCACATATAACCACAGTTTTACCATCAACTCTAGCTTTTATAACAGCAAACTCAATCATCTTCTGTAGATTCGTAAGCCTTGTTTCTGCAAAAGTTTTGTAATAAAAAGTAAAGGAACTAATAGCAGCCATCATAAGTATAGTCATAATAGCTATTACGACCATAACCTCTACTAATGAAAAACCTCTTTTTTTTATATATTGCTTAGGCATCTTAGAATTTGCTTTTTTGTATTAGATTTTTAGTTGATTCGTCAAGTTGAGAATACTCTGTAGAATTAAAATTTCTCATAGCTTTTAAGATATTTTTTCCAAGTTTTTTTCCAAGTTCAACACCCCATTGGTCATAACTATTAATGTCCCACAATACACCTTGAACAAATATCTTATGCTCGTATAAAGCTACCAAAGCACCAAGGTTATATGGACTTAATTCTTCTAGAAGTATTGTAGTACTTGGTCTATTGCCAGGTATTGCTTGATGATAGGCTAATTTCTTTGACTTATACTCATCAACACCATTTTCTAAAAGCTCATTATAAACCATATCATAAGATTGTCCAAACATTAGTGCTTGAGACTGGGCAAAACAGTTTGCTAATAAAGACTCCTGATGATTAGAGTAATTATGATAGCTTTTAGCAACTGCTATAAAGTCAACTGGAATAAAAATATTACCTTGATGCAAAAGTTGGTGAAAAGCATGTTGACCATTTGTGCCAACTCCACCCCAAAGTATAGATCCCGTTTGATAATTAACTGTGTTACCAGCTAAATCAACAGATTTACCGTTACTTTCCATATCCGCTTGCTGAAGGTAATCAACAAAGAAACTAAGCCTATCATCATAAGGCAATAAGGCTTGAGATTGACTATTATATACACATGAATAGTAGCTAGCAAGTAACGCCATAATTACAGGGATATTTTTATCAAAATCTGTTTCTTTAAAATGCTTATCTACAGAGTAAGCTCCTGCTAAAAGCTTTTCAAAATTATCATAACCTACTGCAAATGCTATCGGCATACCAATAGATGACCATAATGAATAGCGACCACCTACCCAATCCCACATTTTATAACAATGCTCTAAATCAATACCAAACTCTTTAACCTTATCAAGCTGACTAGAAATAGCTACAAAGTGATTAGCTACAGCCTGTGTTTCTTTATAATAGTTTAAAAGCCATTCTCTAGCTGAAATAGAATTTAATAGAGTCTCTTCTGTTGAAAAAGATTTTGAAGCTATGATAAATAAAGTTGTTTCTGGACTAACGCAGCTCAAAGCTTGTAATAACGAATCAGCATCAACATTAGAAACAAAATGTACCTTTAATCCAGTACAATGATATGGAGTAAGTGCACGAACCACCATCTTTGGACCAAGATCTGAACCACCAATACCTATATTAACCACATCTGTTATTTTTTTACCAGAGTAACCTTTCCATTCACCAGAAACAACTTTTTCTACAAGCAATTTAACACGTTGTTTTTCTTGCGAAATCTCTAGACGTATGTCTTGGCCATCAACTATTAGCTGGTCATTTGATAAATCACGTAAAGCAGTGTGTAACACAGCTCTATTTTCTGTAATATTTATTTTTTCACCAGCAAACATTTGATCGATCTTTTGCTTAAGATTTGAGTCATTCGCCAACTTTACTAGTTTATCAAAGATAATTTTATTTATGAGGTTTTTAGAATAATCAAAATATATCCCTTCATAAGCTAGAGAAAATTTTTCCACTCTTTTAGAGTCTTTCTCAAATTCTGATTTTAAATTAATATTCTCACTAGTATTTTTTTTTAAATTATCACAAAACATCTACTTTGCCCTTATATTCCCCATGCGATATAAACAATAAAATATCTCCTTTAGAGTAAGATATCTTTACAGTATCTTCCACAGCGTAATTTCTTGTACCCATCATCCCACCTAATGATAAACTTTCGCCATTAAGAGGATATTTTAAACCATTATAGTATATATTATCTGCATAACCAAAAGGCATAACTGAAAACATCCTGCCCAAAACTCCACTGATACTAAATTCTTTTGGTATAAAAAAGTAACGCGAGTAAATATCAATAAATTCAATCTCTATTTTTTTCTTATAACTTTTAGCTGTAGAAATGTTACCTAAAAAATGATCCATTTCTCCCTCTGAAGCACCAAAAACGTAAACTTTAATAAAATGATTCTCTAATAAAAAATCTAGACATTTCTCAAAATCTGTAGAATATTGATCGTCCTTGATTAAGAACAAATCATTATCCATTACATTGTATGAGTCAAAATCTCCTATAACTTTTTCTATTTTTTTATTTATATTATAAGCATCTTTAACTTTAAGATACGCTCCATCAGCACAAAATATAGGCAAATTAAGCTCATTATCAGCAATATACTTCTGACAAAAAGATAAATCAATTTTACCATCTAAAAATAAAATAGCATTTGACATTAGGAGTTTCTCCATTTATTCAGGTGTGCCGTAATTATAACTTTTTTTGCTAGATCAATATAGAATTAAGACTGGTAATTAGGGGGTTCTTTTGTAATAGTTACATTATGCACATGAGACTCATTAAATCCAGCACCTGTTATTTGCACAAACTTTGGCTCTGTACGCATTGTAATTATATCTTTTGAACCGGTATATCCCATACTTGACCTTAAACCACCTATCAACTGATGAATAACAGCTGAAAGTAGCCCTTTGTATGGTACACGCCCCTCAACCCCTTCTGGAACAAATTTTTTAGCTTCTGTATTTCCTTGAAAATATCTATCAGATGAACCTTTTTCCATAGCCCCAAGAGAGCCCATACCACGATAAGATTTATAAGAGCGACCTTGAAACAACTCAACCTCTCCAGGAGACTCTTCTGTTCCTGCAAATAAGCCTCCTATCATGACTACTGAGGCACCTGCAACTATTGCCTTAGCAATATCTCCTGAATACCTAATACCTCCATCTGCTATCACAGGAACACCTGTATCTTTCAATGCTTCTGCCACATTTGCAATAGCTGTTATTTGCGGGACACCAACACCTGCTACAATCCTAGTAGTGCAAATTGAACCAGGACCAATACCTACTTTTACAGCATCAGCTCCTGCTTTAACTAAATCTTTAGCAGCTTCTGCTGTAGCAATATTACCACCTATTACTTGTATGTGTGGATATGTGTCTTTAATCCACTTAACCATATCAAGTACACCTTGAGAATGCCCATGAGCAGTATCTACCACTATAATATCAACGTCTTCTTTAGCTAAAGCTGCTATTCTTTGTTTAGTATCAGCCGCTGTACCAACTGCAGCGCCAACTCTAAGGCGTCCTAAAGAGTCTTTACATGCATTTGGTTTATTTTGTGATCTTTCAATATCCTTAGTTGTTATTAAACCTACTAATACACCATCATCATTAACTACAAGGAGTTTTTCTATTTTGTGCTCATGGAGTTTTTTCTTGATTGATCCTTGTGATGAGTTTTCAGGCACTGTTACTAACTTTTCTTTAGGTGTCATTATTGAACTAACTGGTTCATCAAGATCCTTAGCGAATCTAAAATCACGCTTAGTGACTATACCGACCGTCTGGTTATTCTCATCAACTACAGGAAACCCAGAAAAGTTGTATTCTTTTGCTAGCTGCATGATTTGCTTGATTGAGTCTTGTGATTTTATCGTGATAGGGTCAATCACCATACCATTTTCAAACCTTTTTACCTTTTTAACTTCTTGGGCTTGTGCCTCTATAGACATATTTTTATGTACTATACCAATACCACCTTCTTGAGCTATCGCTATAGCTAATCGAGATTCTGTAACAGTATCCATAGCAGCTGATACCAGTGGAATATTTAACTGAATGTCTCTAGTTATGTTTGTTCTTAAATCTACTTGGTGAGGAAGTACATTTGAGTATCTAGGTGAAAGCAATACATCATCAAAAGTAATTGCTTGTTGAGTAATTCTTAACATTAATAATCTCCGTAATTAAAATCTAAAGGTTTTGAATTTAATTACATCAATATTGTATCACAGAATAAAAAATTTGCTATAGATGTTAAAAAATTTAATTTAAAAGGACAAGAAGTTATTTTGCTTGAGATAATAAATAATGAGTCAAAAGTGGTACAGGACGTCCACTTGCTTTACAATTTGTAAAGTCTCCCATTGCTGAGCCTGCTATATCCAGATGTGCCCATTCATAATCTTCTGTAAACTTAGACAAAAATAAAGCCGCTACAATAGACCCTGCTGATCTATCTCTATTACAGTTATCTATATCTGCTACCTTGCTTTTGATTTTATCTAGATAAGGCTTATGTAAAGGCAACCTCCATACCAAATCATTAGAAGCCTGCGCTGCTTGCTGTAAGCTATTTGCCAGCTTATCACTATTGGCAAACAACCCAGAAAAAGCATCGCCTAAAGATACAATCATAGCTCCCGTTAAAGTCGCCATGTCTATAACTGCTTTTGGTTTGTATTTACCAATGTAAGTTAATGTATCACATAACACAAGTCTACCTTCTGCATCTGTATTACTAACTTCTACTGTTATACCTTTCATACTCTTAAGTACGTCACCTGGACGATAAGATCTAGAATCAACGGCATTCTCTGCTAAGGCCATCACACCTACTACATTGATAGAAAGATTAAGCATTGCTAGGGTTTTCATAGTCCCCATAACAACAGCAGCGCCACCCATATCCATTTTCATAGTATCCATACCCGCAGCTGGCTTTATACATACCCCACCATTATCAAACACTAAACCCTTACCTACTAACACTATAGGAGCTTGATCAGCAGCGCCACCATTGTATTTCATAGATACAGTATAATTTGGCATATCTGAACCTCTACCAACAGCTAAAGCACAACCCATGCCCAGCTCTGCCATTGCATTTTGATCCAAATATTCCAAATCAAATTTGTCATATTTAGAGGTAAGCTCCCTAGCTTCATTAAGCATATAATCAGTATTGCAAATATTAGCCGGTAAGTTTTGCAAATCCTTAGCATAGTTCTGTCCGCAAGCTATAGCAGAACCTACTTGAGCTGCTTGCTTAAGGTCTTGATTACCTGAATAAACTAACTCTATATGGTTTAAGCTATAGTTTTCTTTTACTGTTTTTAACTCATCAAAAACATAACTTTCTGATACTAAAGCTCTAATAGTTTCAGATGCAAACTGCTTTATATCACAGCTTTCAAATATATAATTTATATTGATTGCTACTTCTTCTATACTTAGTTTTTTCAAAAAATCACATGCTTTAACAATAGCTTTATCATACTCTGAACTTAAAAAATCTTGTCTTAAACCAATTCCCAAAAGTATGACTGTTTTTTCGTCATGTAACAACGGAAGAAGCTCTCCAAACTTGGCTTTAAAAACTTTTTTTTCTAGAAGTTTTTTTGAGCTTAAATTTTTAGTTTCAGCTACTAATTTTTGTAAATTTTCTTGAGCAACAATTATCACTTCTGAACTTAAGCTAACGTTATCAGTTATAGTCAATTTCATATGTTTTTATCTTTACTTTACTAGTTATTCGAATATAATACCAAAAAATGCTTATTAACGCATCCAATTTAAAATGAAGCTTATTATTAGTTGCTGACTTTTATTGATAAAAATTATAGAATTATAAATAGCTTAATAAAAATTACCTGTGATAAATTTTGATTCTAGAAAAATACTATAACAGAGACATTGTAAACACTTTTACTTCCATAACCTTATTTATCATCTCTATAGTATCTGCTAACTTACTTATTAGGCTTTTCCAAAAAGCTTATTCACAAGGCTTGGGTATGGATACTATTATAAAGTTTGTAATTCTAACCTTACCTCAGAACGTAACTTTTGTTATCCCAGTAGCTATGTTCTTAGCCATAATTCTGTGTTTTGGTAAATATTTCTCAAACAATGAAATGTTTGTGACCTTAGCTGGTGGAGTTACATGGCTACAAATAGTTTTAAATACTTTAAAACCTACTATTGTTCTAACAATAGCGGCTTTTTTTTCATCTATGTATCTGATACCTTTAGCTAACCAAACGACTGATGTATTTCAAACCTCATTATCTGCACGTGCCCTAATATCCTCAATAACAGACGGAAAAGTACTTAATATACCAAACGGTAGAGTGTTATATATCAATAACAAATCTGGAAACAGACTAAATGACTTGTTTTTATACCAGCAAACTCTAAGGGATAAAGATTATAAAATTATTACCGCGCCGCAAGCTACAGTTAAAACAGATAAAACAGCTGCTTTTTTAAATTTCACAGATGTAAACATATACACACGGGAGTTAAACTCATTTAAAGCTACTTATGGTACCGCTGATAAAGCAATATATACCATTTATGATAACTCTATTCGTGATTATAATCACTATAGGATGGATAGATTATATTTTGGAGAATTAGTTGCAAACTCTTTAAAAGGAGAAAATAGATTTACTGCTGAACTTTTCTCAAGAGTTAACAACTGTATCAGTATAATAATTGCTAGCTTACTTGCACTTTCACTATGTAGGTTACATCCACGCCAGAACAAATACGCCAAGCTTCTTCCGTCTGTGATAGTTTTAGCTTTATATTTGTGTTCGGTAATGTTTACTAACACACTGATGGCAAAAGGTAATATCCCAGCTTGGATAGGAATTTGGCTACCACACATTTTCTTTGCAGTGTTTGCAATAAGAACTATCAAAAAACAAAATGGGGCATCCAATAAAAGGTAAAAAGATATGTTTTTAAATCGCATTGATCGCTATGTCTTTAAAACAGTATTAAACAGTTTTTTGATTGTTACTACTATTTTTTGTATTTTATTCTTTATTTTTACATATTTAGCACAAGTTAGTAATAGTCATAACAACGCTAGTAACTGGGAGCTTATTGTAAATACTTTATACCAATTACCAGGAATCTTATATACTTTACTACCTGCTTGTGCTATGGTAGGTGCACTTATGGGCCTTAGTTTACTAGCAAATAACTCTGAGATTATTGTTCTTAGATCTTCAGGACGTTCAACTTTTCAAATTGCTAAAGGGGTTATTATCGTTGGATTAATTGGTGCTTTTATTGCTGTAGTATTTGGAGGTTACGTAGCTCCTGTATTACAAAAACTTGCTGATACTAACACCGTACAATACAACAGTAGTAATATATGGCTAAAAACATCTGATGGGATCACTCATATAAAACATATCAATCCAGAAAAAAGGTCTGCTACTGCAATTAGTAAATTCATAATAGATGACAACCAACTAAAAGAAGTTCGTTTTGCAGCTACAGCAAAATACGCTACGGATACTGTAGCAAATGCTTACAATATTAACAAAATTACTTACCCAACCTCAGATAAGCAAAAACAGCTTGAAATTGTAAAAAATATAAGTCAAGACAAATGGGCAAATCCTCTACCTTTATCTGTAGCTAGAATTATAACAATTAATGACAATGATTATTTAAGCTTAACGCAATTAACAAAATTTATGGTTTCCAACACTCAGGCTAATGATAATACTTTGTCTTTAAAATTCTGGCAAGAAGTGTTTCAACCAATATCTTTAATGGTCTTAATACTAATTTCCGTACCCCTTAGTATCGGTTCTAACAGATCATCCACCCTTATTATTAAACTTATTCTAGGCGCGCTTTTTGGCTTTTCATTTTTTATAATTAATCAAATTTTTGGACCTATAGCACTTATACTACGTATACCACCTATTTTCGGTGCCGCTGGACCAACCCTACTTGCATTAGCTCTGCTAATATACTTATTTATCAAATCAAAAGAAACTTAAAATATGCAAATATATACATACTCTCTTAATAACGGTCTAAATATATATATAAAGCCCAATCAACGAGCACCTGTTGTTTTATCCCAAATTTGGTATAAAGTTGGGTCAACTTATGAGCCTCAAAAGTTAACTGGTATTTCCCATATGCTCGAGCATATAATGTTCAAAGGCACAGATAAGTATTCTAAAAAAGATATGAACAGCTTAGTGGAAAATAACGGAGGTATACAAAATGCCTTTACTAGCTTTGACTATACTGCTTATTACCAGTTTTGGCATAAGAGAAACTTAGAATTAAGTTTATCATTAGAATCTTCTCGTATGAGTAACCTTATTTTTGATGAAAATGAGTTTATTCCAGAAAGAAAAGTAGTCTTAGAGGAACGTAACCTTAGGGTTGATGATAAACCTTTTAGCTATGCTTTTGAACAATTTATGAAACTAGCATACCAAACAAATTCTCGTCATACACCAATAATAGGTTGGCGTGAAGATATTGAAAATTATACTTTAAACAGTCTAAAGAAATGGTACCAGAAGCACTATGCTCCAAATAATGCCAGTATAGTGATAGTTGGAGACGTTGATAAAGATTCAGCACATTCTATGATAAGAGATTATTTTGATAGTATACCTTGCTCCACTATTTCAAAGCCTAAAGAAGAATATAGTTTAATCAATTTTGGTTACAGACAATTAGAGGTTAAAAAACCACCTAATGACACATCTGCTGTAATAATGGGTTATATAACCCCTTCTTTAACTACTGAACACCAAAAAAATGATCCTTTTGCTCTAATGATTTTAAATAACATTTTAGGTAGTTCTGATGCTTCTATCCTCCAGCAAAAATTAGTTAGAGATGAAACTTTGTGCTGTCATATAGACAGTGAATATTCACCTTTTATAAAGGGTGAAGATATATTTATTATTACAGCAATAGCAAATCATGACCAAAGCTTAGAAAACATTCAAAATAAAATTGAGAATATCATTAATGATTTAAAAACTAATGGTATAACACAAGAGCAGCTTACACGTGCTAAGGTTACTATCAAAGCAGACAAAATATTTGCTATGGATTCATTAGAAACACAAGCAAACCTTATTGGTTCATTAGCTAGTATCAATCTGGATGTTGATTACTATAAGTACCTTAACAAACTTTATGATGTAACCGTTGAAGATGTAAATAGAGTGCTTAACGAATACTTTGACAAACAAAATCTTACATCTGTACATTTACTAAAGGATTAAAAAAATGATCCAAAAATTTAATATTAATGACACAAACATATACTTCCAAAGAGATACTAACTTACCTATGGTAGATATTCAGTTGAATTTTAGAGCTGGATCTGCATTTGACGGTAAACTAAATGGTTTAGCTGACTTAGCAGTAGGCTTGTTTGCCACAAAAACAAAGCTTTCTACCGAACAAGAGCTTATAAACAAAATTACAGATATAGGTGCATCAATTCATGCTGAAACTAGTAAAGAATTTTTTTGTATTAAAATTAGAGTTTTAAGTGAATCCCAAATATTAAAACAGGTAGTAGCTATTCTTAGAGAAATCTTTACAGATCCAGATTTTGATAAAAGTATTCTCGAAAGAGAAAAAGTACAAACACTTACTCACATCGACTACTTGCATAAGCAACCTAACTACCTCGCATCATTAGAATTTTCTAAACAACTTTTTGCTGAAAACCCTTACAGTCATCCCACTATAGGTTATAAGAGCAGTATACAAAAAATAACTATCAAAGATATTACCAACTTCTATGATAAATATATATGTGCTAATAATGCTAATATTTGTATAGTTGGTGATATAAGTGAATCTGATACTCAAAATTTAGCTAAAGAAATTATAAACTCTTTACCCAAAGGTCAAACAAACACGCAAAATTTTATCCAGTTACTAGCTGAGCCTGCAATTATAAAAAAACAATTTAATAGTAATCAAACTTCAATTTTAGTGGGTCATCAACTTCTGCTGGATATATTAGATCCTTTATATTTCCCATTAAAACTTGGTAATGAGATACTTGGTGGTAGCGGTCTAAATTCTCTATTATTTAACAAAGTTAGAGAAGAGCTTGGATTAGTTTACAACATTGGAAGTGATGTAAATATTAACCCTGATTATGGTAGCTTTATGATATCAGCTCAGACAAGTAATCCAAATTTAGCTTTAAATACCATAAAAGAAGTGTATGAAGAGTTTATTTATAAAAAAATAGATGCTGAGATAGTTGAAAACACAAAGAAGAATATAGAAGGTACACATTTATTAACTTCAGTAAAAAATAGCTCAAAACTTAATATGTTGTCATCCATTGCAAACAAAAAATTACCTTTAGATTTTTTTGATAAATATGTTAAAAATATAAACTCTGTCACGCCAGCACAAATTAGTCAAGCTTTCCAGAAGATCCAAAAAAATGCTGTTGTAACAGTAATAGTTGGAGATGTCAAATAGTGAAAACTAACACTGTTCGTGTGATAGCTGGTAAATATAAAAACCGTAGACTTAAATTTCCTGATATCAGTGGTCTTCGTCCCACTTCAGACCAATTAAAAGAAACTATTTTTAATTGGTTAGCTCCATATATACATAACAGTATCTGTATAGATGCTTTTGCAGGAAGTGGTAGCTTAGGAATAGAGAGCTTATCACGAGGTGCTACAAAAGCTATATTCTATGAACTTAATGCCAAAGCTATAAACCAATTGAAACAAAACTTACAAAACCTAGAAATTTCAAATTTTGAATTATATAAAACCGATAGTGTAAAAGCTCTTAGCACACTTAATATGCCTAATTCTCGCCTAATTATTTTTCTAGATCCACCTTTTAATAAAAACATTATTCCTAAAACACTTAATATTATACTTGAAAATAGCTTTATCCCTCAAGGAACTATCATCTATGTAGAAACTGAAAAACAGGCTAATTTTGGCCTTGAAGGCTTTGAGATATTAAAAGAAAAAGATACCTCTAACATCAAAGCTAAATTAATAATAAAAAATAATTTAAATTCTTAAAATAATCTCTACAATATATCCAAATCCAGCTTGCTCAAAATCAAGGAAAAATATGCACAATTATCATATAGGAATAACGGGCCCTTTTATTTTTAGCATTATGTTTATGTTTGGAATAATTGCTGAGAGTATGACTGGTGTTATATCTTCTTCAAGACGCAACATGGATGCTTTTGGTGTAGTTGCTATCGCTCTAATCACAGCTTTAGGTGGTGGTGTAGTCAGAGATTTACTATTAGGAAACTTACCTGTAACAATTATATTGCATCCTTATTATATAGTCATATGTCTAGTTTTTTCAGTTATAGCTATCTTTACCCAAAAATATATAAATAAATTTTATAATATCTTTCTAATTCTTGACTCTATCGGTTTAATAGCTTTTGCATACATTGGTAGCAGTATTGCTTACCAAATTTGTTATGAAGTTTTTGAAATGAGCTTTGTAAGTGTGCTAGTAGTTAGCACAGTCATAGCTATAGTTAATGGGGTTGCTGGTGGAATAATGCGAGATATGATTTGTAATGACATTCCTGTAGCTTTTAAATCAGAGCTATACGCCTCTGTTGCAGCTATTGTTGGCTTTTTAAACGCTGCTTTTATCTACTTTCATGTAGATTTATATGTTAGTACTGTAGTTATTATTAGTACAGGACTAACTATCAGAATTATGACGATACTTTATAAATGGAAATTGCCTATTATTTAAGCTTATAAAATTCCACTATGAAAACGAAATTCTGTGTCTGGAGATAATATCAAATCCCTCTCAACTTCGCCTATTCTTTTAATTTCATTATAGATATCGCTAGATGAATACTTTTGAGCAAATTCTAAATAGATAGTAAAATGTCGCTTTTCAGACTCTAGTAAACCATTATAAAATTTTTGTAGCTCATTATCTAAAAAAGGAGCTATTTTGGCAAATCTCTCACAAGATCGAGCCTCAATATATGCACCTATTATTAAAGCGTCTATAAAACGACCTTCTTTATCAGTACGTGCTGTTTTTATCAACTGACTAGCATACCTAGATGCTGATATTGGCTTGTACTTGATATCACGTTTTTTTAAAATTCTCATAACTTGCTCAAAATGAACAAGCTCTTCTCTTGCAATTTTAGACATTCTAATAACTAAATCATGCTTATCTGGATATCTGTAAATATATGTCATTGCTGAGGAAGCTGCTTTCATCTCGCAGTGAGCATGATCTAATAGCATAAGCTTTACATTCTCTAGGGCCACATTCACCCAAGCGTCAGGAGTTTCACATAGAAGAAATTTTTCTATAGTATCGTAATTTGCATATGATTGCTTGCTCATCAAGTTAAATAAAATACCCAAAACAATAAACTTATATTATAAAATATAATAGCCACAAAAAAATGCAAGAAAATCTTTTGTTTACAGTAGCCTAGATATATACTTTAATAAAAAAATAACTTTTAAAAAAAGGTTTAGAAATATATGTCTAACGTTACCATAAAAAATAATAGAGTAGATGCTAATGAAGTACTATACCACACAAATTTAAGTGAAAACGTCATAAAAAGTGCTGAAATCGCTATATTACCAGGTGACCCAAACCGTGTTGAAATGCTAGCTAAAATGCTTGATCAAAATGCTTATTATTTAACATCAAATAGAGAATATACTTCCTGGTTAGCTAAAGTTGATAATAAAAACGTCCTTGTAATCTCTACAGGGATAGGTGGACCTTCTGCTGCAATAGGTATAGAAGAATTAGCTATGCTCGGCGTCAAAAAATTTATTAGAGTTGGAACTTGTGGTACAATCCAAGAAAATATAGAGATTGGTGATTTAATCTTAACTACTGCATCTGTAAGGTTAGATGGTACATCTTATCATTATGCTCCTATAGAATACCCTGCTGTTGCTAGCTTTTTTCTAAACCAATCACTATATAACTCTGCCAAAAAACTAAACTTAAAGCTACATAGTGGAATAACTGGCTCATCTGATACATTTTATCCTGGACAAGAGAGAAAGGATAGTTATAGTGGCTATGTGCGAAAAAGCTTCCAAGGCTCTGTAGAAGAATGGCGCAAGCTAAATGTTTTAAACTTAGAAATGGAATCTTCTGCTATATTAACCGTATGCGCAACTTTTGGTCTAGATGCTAGTTGTATATGTACAGTTATAGCAAAAAGGACAAAGACTGAAACTGTAGATAAAATCAAATATCTACAAGGAATGACTGATATAATGGATATAATAAAAGAATCTATTAAAAATAACTTTCAGTAGAGATATAGATATAAAATATGGAAAATACAAAGCTAATTGATATAGCAATTCAAGCATCTGAAAAGGCTTATGCCCCTTACTCAAAGTTTAAAGTTGGAGCTGCTGTCTTGCTTAAAAATGGTAAAGTAATAACAGGTACTAATATCGAAAATGCTTCTTTTAGCTTAACTAATTGTGCTGAAAGGTCAGCTTTGTTTTATGTATATAGCCAAGGCTACCGTAAAACTGACATCGCTAAAATAGTTGTTATCGCAGATACTAAAAGTGCCGTCTCCCCTTGTGGTGCATGTCGCCAAGTTATGTCAGAACTATTAGATATAGATTGCCCTATCGTATTAGCAAATAAGGCTAAAACTGATATCAAAGAAACTAATATCCAAGAACTTCTACCATATATGTTTGTTTTGTAATAGAAGTTGTTAAAGTTAATCTTATTATATAATAAATTAGACTTTTATTATCTGACTTGAGAAAAAATTAAGTGGTGGGTTGTACAGGATTCGAACCTGTGACCAACTGGTTAAAAGCCAGCTGCTCTACCGACTGAGCTAACAACCCAACAATGAGGACTATTATACTTATCAAAATTATTATGTCAACGCTTTCTGTGATTTTTTTCTATTTAATTCTAAAATTTCTATAGGATGCTTAATCGTATGGCCCTCTAACCTCTTAACTTGACAGCGACAAGAAAAACCTGTTGCTATGGAATTTCTGATTCCCACTTCTTTAATTTTGCTTTTCCAACTCAAATCATAGATTTGCTTAGAGGTTTTTAAATTTTTAACTGCATGACCAAAATCACCAGACATACCGCAACAACCTGTTTCAACAAGCTTAATATCAACACCAAAATGTTCAAATATTTTCCGCCAATAAGTAGCAGAAACTACTACCAATGATTTTTCTGTACAGTGTACGAATAAACTGAATTCCTTAGTAAGCTGTCCTTGCATCTTTGGCAGAGCATCCAGTTTCGTTACTAACCACTCTTGTATCATCTTTATTTCAAATTTTATCTCACTTTCAAGAGCTTTAGGATACTCGTCCCTGTAAACTAAAGTCATCGCAGGATCAACACCAACCATATCAACACCCATGCTAGCTACCTCATTATACAGTTGAGTTGCTTTTAAAGCTTGTTTTTTAAAATACTTTAAAAATCCCTTCACATGAGCTGGCTTTCCATTGATTCTAAATGGTGCTACATAAACATCAAAACCCATCCCTGTAAGAAAATCATAAAGAGCTAAAACCACATGAGTCTCATATAGTGAAGTAAAGATATCTTGAACAATACAGACTGTCTTTGATTTTTGTTCATTTGTAAGTTTGGCTAACTTTTCTAAACTAAACTCTAGTGCGTTTCGCTTTCTAAGCTCTGATTTTAAATTTAAAGAGCTTACCAAGGGAGTATCAGCAAATCCAACTATACTACCCAAACTTGCTCTTACAAACTGAATATTGAAAATATCATTAAATATTTTTGGCATATGTAAATTAAAGCTTAGCATAGCCTCACTATATTTAACAAAATAGTCTAAAGCTGGTCGACGATATCTTGAGTGATAGTTTGCTAAAAATTGTGATTTCATCGCTGGGATATTTACCTTTATAGGACATCCTGTAACACAAGCCTTACAACCAAGACATTTTTCTAAAGAGTCATAAACTTGATGAGAGAAATCATCAGGAAAATCTTTTGGATTATCTAAACCCATTTTTTCTACATTTCCAACAGTTGTATAACCTTCTGCAGATAGTTGATGTAACCACTCTCTTAAAACCGCTGATCTACCTTTAGGTGAATAAAGCCAGTTTCTACTAACTTTAGCAGAGGGGCAAATAACAGTATCCAAATTGTAATTCAAACATTGAGAATTGCCATTACAATTATATGCTCCTGAAAATTGCTGTCTCATTTGCTTAGGCACTTGGGTATCTAAATACCCTCTAAATGGCCCGTCTACTGGCACTAATTTATCTTTACTACCATCTGGTACGGTAATTTTACCAGGATTAAGCTGATTATGTGGATCAAATACTTTTTTGATACATCCTAATGAATGGTAAAGCTCATCACCAAAATAGTCTTTTAAGTATTCACTTCTAAAACCATGACCATGTTCAGCACAAAGTATCCCACCATATTTTTGGACTAATTGACTAACTTTTTTAGTTATTTCTGCAAGCTTTTGAGAATCTTCTGTAGAGCTCATATCTAAGGCTGGTCTTACATGTAAGCAACCAACATCAACGTGACCGAACATACCGTATTTCACACCATAAGAATCTAAAAGCTTAGTTAATTCTTTAATATAGTCTGCTAATCTTTCAGGTGCTACAGCTGTATCCTCTATAAATGGTATTGGTTTGCGATCACCTTTCATCGCCCCGAGTAGCCCCACACCTTTTTTACGTAACTCCCATAGGCTATCGATCTCATTTGGATCTTCTGTAAGGTGAAAAACGACCATTTTTTCTAATAATAATTTTTCTAGTTTTGCTGTTTTAGCATCTAAATCATGTCTTGAATCTGCTATAAACTCGACAAAATTTACAGCTGCTAGATTGAATGAAGTTTCTTTCTCCAGCATATGTTTAATCTTATGATAAACCTCATCATCTTTGGC
Organism: Allofrancisella inopinata; assembly: GCF_012222965.1. NCBI lineage: Bacteria > Pseudomonadati > Pseudomonadota > Gammaproteobacteria > Thiotrichales > Francisellaceae > Allofrancisella > Allofrancisella inopinata. The sequence continues at coordinate 1,188,669 of NZ_CP038241.1, forward strand.
TATCTCTACTATATTATTGTCAACTGTTTCTATAGCTGATGGATCATAAGATAATAATTCTCTTGCTGCTCGAAGTGCTTTATCGAAATTATCATAGGATATAGCAAACAAAGCTTTAAATTTGGGTTTTTTAGTGAGCTTAAGAGTTAATTCTGTAACAAATGCTAGTGTTCCTTCTGACCCTGATATCAAGTAGCTAAGATTAACAGTATTATTTTGCTTATCATATGTTTTAGCTAGATTATAACCTGTTAAAAATCTACTTAATTTTGGTAATTTTTCCTCTATTAATTGATACTTGTCAATAATATGCGTAACTACGCAACTATATATCTTTTTCTCACTATCACTTAAGTGTTCTTCTTTTACATCAGCTAAAGTTATTTTCTTAGTAGTTAAATTTTCACCATTAATTAATGCGCATTCCAGCTCTAAAATATGCTGGCTTGTTCGCCCATAAATCCTAGAACCTTTACCGCATGCATCAGTATTTACCATGCCACCAAGTGTTGCTCTATTGCTAGGTGAAAGATTAGGAGCAAAAAAATATTCAGTATCTGCTAGAGTATTGTTTAACTGATCAAGCACCACACCTGGCTGTACTTTAACATAACCCTTTTGTATATTTATTTCTAGAATATTATTCATGTAACGACTAGCGTCTATAATAACACCAGCACACAAAGAATGTCCTGCTGTAGCCGTGCCACCCCCACGAGGAGAAAACTTAAGGTCACGATATTCAGGTTTACTTGCCAAGCTAAAAATCTTCGCTATATCTTGTTTATCTTTCGGAAAAACTACCAACTCTGGAACTACAAAATATACGCTATTATCCATAGAAGTAGATATCCTAGAAGCATAATCTGAGTGTATATCTCCCAAAAAATGGAGTTTTTTTAACTCTTGTATAAATTTGTTGATAAGAGTATTTAATTTATTTGTTTTATCGAGTGTTGGGAGTTCTGGTTGCTTCATCTATAGCACCGTAAATTGTAAAGATTTGCAGAAATTATATAAGAAAAACACAAGAGCATAAACATGTTTATTTTTTAATGTTTTTTTATTTTTCCAGCCGTAAGTGTTATAAAAATAATTTTTGCATAACAAACAAAACAAGACAAACCCCAAATATAAAGCTATAATTATCGCAATAAACTGATATTTTGAAAAAACCATTTTAAGGATTAATATGAAACAGACTACTCTTTTAGTCATATTAGATGGATGGGGATATAGCGAAAATGATTATTTTAACGCTATAAGAAACGCTAACACTCCTACTTGGGACAGTATTTGGCAAAATTTCCCAAAAACCTTAATTAACGCTTCTAGTTTAGATGTTGGCCTGCCAAGAGGTCAAATGGGCAACTCAGAAGTTGGTCATGTTAATATTGGTTCCGGTAGAATTGTTTATCAAGAGCTTACAAAAATAGATAAAGCTATAGAAGAAAATACTTTTGGTAAAAACCAAGCAATTTGTGAAGCTATAGAAAATGTTCTTAAGAATAGCTCAAACTTACATATATTAGGCTTACTTTCTGAAGGTGGAGTACACTCTCATCAAGAACATATCTTTGAAATGATAAAAATAGCAAAGCAAAAAGGTGTTAAAAGAGTTTTCTTACATGCGTTTTTAGATGGCAGGGATACTCCGCCACGCTCTGCTAAGGAATCTATAGAAAAAGCTGATAAATTACTAAGTAGCTTGGGGCTTGGCTATATAGCTAGTGTTTCTGGTAGATATTATGCTATGGATAGAGATAACCGCTGGGATAGAGTAGAAAAAGCTTATAATACTATAGTAAATGCTGATTCTGAGTATATATGCGATTCTGCTATCGAAGCTTTAGAGCAATCATATATGCGTGATCAGTCTGATGAGTTTGTAATTCCAACCAGTATCAAAAAAAATGATGAGCTAGTAACTATTGAAGAGAACGATAGTGTTATATTTATGAATTTTAGAGCTGATAGAGCTAGAGAACTTAGCCATGCTTTTGTAGATAATGAATTTACTAGTTTTGAAAGAGATAGACTTTTGAAAATAAACTTTACTACGCTTACAGAATATGACTCTAAATTAAAGTGTAACGTTGCATTTCCTCCTGAGCAACCTGTAAATACTCTAGGTGAAGTATTAGCTAAAAATCACAGAACCCAGCTAAGGATAGCTGAGACTGAAAAATACCCACATGTAACTTTCTTTTTTAATGGTGGTAAAGAAGATGAATTTGAAGGTGAAAATAGAATTTTAATACCATCACCTAAAATTCCCACCTATGATTTACAGCCAGAAATGTCAGCTCCAGAAGTTACAAATAAACTAGTGGATGCTATTAACAGTGGCAAGTATGACTGTATAGTATGTAACTATGCAAACTCTGATATGGTTGGTCATACAGGTAATTATGAAGCAACAATACAAGCTATCGAATACCTTGATAAATGCTTAACTAGACTTAAAGATGTGATCTTAGACACAAATGGTAATATGTTTATAACAGCAGACCATGGTAATGCCGATATGATGGTAAACCCAGAAACGCATAAACCACATACTGCTCATACTACAAATCTTGTACCATTTGTTTATGTGGGGCACAAAGAAGCTACTTTGGATATAGAGAATGGAAAGCTCTCTGATATTGCTCCAACTATTTTAGAAGCAATGGGAATACCACAACCCTCTGAAATGACAGGTAAAGCGATTTTCAAATTCAAAAAATAAGGATTAATTAACTGATGCTTGACGCTAAATATATAAAGGATAATTTACAAGAAGCTGCCCAAAAATTAGCTACTAGAGGATACCTTTTAGATATAAATTATTTTGAAACCCAAGAAGCTAAAAGAAAACAATTACAAGAAAAAACTCAAGACTTACAAGCTAAGCGTAATTCCATCTCAAAAGAAATTGGTAAAAGAAAAGCTAAAGGTGAAGATGCTAGTGACATTTTTGCTGAAGTTAACAATATCAACGAAGAGTTAAAAACAGTTGAAAAAGAATTAAAAGCTATACTGGATTCTATCAACCAAACTTTGTTGTCAATGCCAAACATACCAGCTGATGATGTTCCTATTGGTAAAGATGAAAACCAAAATGTTGAAATTAGAAAATGGGGAACGCCTCGTAATTTTCACCCAGAAGCACAACCTAAAGATCATGCCGACATAGGTGAAACGCTAAAGATGATAGATTTTGAAGCTGCTGCTAAAATAACAGGCAGTCGCTTTGTAATCCTAAAGAACAAAATTGCTAGACTACATAGAGCTTTAATCCAATTTATGCTAGATACGCACACCGAAAATCATGGCTATGAAGAAGTGTATGTCCCTTATATGGTTAATGAGGATAGTCTATATGGTACAGGTCAACTACCAAAGTTTAGTGAGGATTTGTTTAAGCTAGAAGGTGACTTCAAATATAGCTTAATACCTACTGCTGAAGTACCTCTTACAAACCTAGTAAGAGATGAAATAGTCGAAACAAACTCATTGCCAAGATACTACACAGCTCATACTCCTTGCTTTAGAAGTGAAGCGGGATCTTATGGTAAAGATACTAAAGGTATGATACGCCAACATCAGTTTGAAAAAGTTGAGCTTGTACACATCACCACAGCAGAAAAAGGTGAAGAATCTTTAGAGTTACTAACTTCACACGCTGAAAAGATACTACAAAAACTTAATTTACCATACCGAGTTATGAAACTATGTACTGGCGATATGAGCTTTAGCGCAAAAAAAACTTATGATCTTGAAGTATGGTTGCCTTCGCAAAACACATATAGGGAAATTTCATCATGTAGTTGGTGTGGAGATTTTCAAGCTCGTAGAATGAAAGCTAGGCATAAAAACCCTTCTATGAAAAAGCCCGAACTAGTCCATACTTTAAACGGTTCTGGACTTGCTGTTGGCAGAACATTACTAGCAATTATTGAAAACAATCAACAAGAAGATGGCTCTATCATGGTTCCAGAAGCTTTGATTAGTTATATGGGTGGAATATCAGTTATTAAATAATTCGTAAGAGATAACTAAGTTATTCAATATAAAACGCAATCATCGCCAAACTTAATTTTATAATTTCTAATCTGTAATATATTATCACTCATGCTCATAAATCCCAATCTTGAACCGTTTAAAACTAAAATTATTTTAACCAATCTCCATAAATAATTTTTATTTTTATAGTTAACTCCATATAAAACTATTACGAATAGCATTGAGTTACGGAGCATTTATATTTTCTGATAAAAGCCTTTTTCTCAGCCCATTTATTTTCTATAGGATTTAAGTCAGGTGAATAAGCAGGTAAAAACTCAACGATATGTCTAGCCTTTACAATATCATCTAACATTAGACCTCTTGCATAACTTTCTGAATTGTTTAAACTTTTTATTTTTATTGGAATGATGTTGATGAAATTTGAGCAGATTAAAGATGAGTCACCAGAAGGATTTCGTATACTTACAGGTGTTAAACGCACTACTTTTACTGTCATGACAAAGATATTAAATGAAGCGCAATCCCAACTAAAAGCACAAGGAGGCAAGCCGAATAAATTGTCTATAGAAGATAGGCTGCTTATGGCGCTGGAATATTTACGCGAATATAGAACATATTTTCATATTTCACGTAACTATGGTCTAAGTGAAAGTGCTTGTTACCGTAATATACGTTGGATTGAAGATACTCTGATTAAAGATGGGCAATTCTCATTGCCTGGACGTAAGGCATTATTAAAAAGTGGTGTTGACTATGAGGTTGTTCTGATAGATGCGACAGAAACACCTTGCCAGCGCCCAAAAAAAGAGTAAAGAATAAGAACCGCAACAACAAACAAAAGCAGTTTTACTCTGGCAAAAAGAGAAGGCATACTTTAAAGACTCAGGTTGTAGTTGATCAGAAAACTAAAGCAGTGATATGCACAGCGTTTTCAAATGGCAAGCGTCATGATTTTATGCTGTTTAAAGAATCCAAAACCAAAATACATGCTGATATAAAAGCCTTTACTGATACTGGATATCAAGGCATACAAAAGTTGCATAACAAATCTCAGTTACCAAAAAAGAAGGAAAAATCCTTTGACAAAAGAAGATAAAAAGAAAAACCAAGAACTTGCTAGTCAAAGAGTGGTGAATGAAAATGTGATCGGCATGGTTAAGCGATTTAAAATTATTGCCGATCGTTATAGAAACAGAAGAAAAAGATTTGGTTTGAGGTTTAATTTGATTGCCGGAATTTATAATTTCTAGCTCTAGATGGGTTATGCAAGAGGTCTATTGTCTATGTGCTTTTTAGTTCCTGTTCGTTTATTTAAGTTCTTCTCAAACCTAATAAACCACATCTGGAACTCTCTTTCAACTATTTTAAAACTTTCAGACTACAATCTAGCCCTTAATATGAGCATAAAACCTTTCGATAGCAGGCCTGGTTTTATATCTAACCTTATTAATAACACCCTTAAAAAAGTTACAGTTTGAACGTGACAATTCCCTAGAAATTAGCTCGAAATCGTAAATTTTTGTTCACTCGGTTTCCTATGATCTTAGTTGGTTTAGGTCAACACTCTCATTTTTTTGACATCTCTTGTTAATTTTAAGTAAAGATTTTGTGCGAAAACGTTGATAAAATTAGTTACAAGGGTCACAACTACTCGAATTTTTTAATACACCTTGTTAATTTTGAGTAGATGGTTTGTGCGAAATTGTTAGTAAAGAACCAGGAGTATAGTTTTATGTTTTACATTCATCTATTTTGGGCAGGAAAAATGCCAAATCTCAACGTTCGTAGAAACCTCCAAGCTTGGGGTAGGTATTTAAAACCTAACCATGAAGTAGAAGTTGTGTTGTGGTGTACTGACTCTGTTTTAGAATCTTATTTGAACCCCCTAAATGGTACGGTATTATATCCTGCAAAGCTTATAAATAATCAAAACATCGACTACACGAAAAACATGTTAGCCCCTCAAAGAGTTAACATAGCTCAGTCTATAACTGAACTACCTCGACAACAGGGACATCTAAATACTAAAGAAATACGAAATTGGAGCCTTTACAATCAAGGGGCTGATATCGCTAGAAAACCTAATATACCTACTCGCTTACCACAACCTTATAACGGTTTAGAAAGAGATACTTTATCTCACCAAAAATACATTAATCAATATAACACTAAAGTTGAAAACTTAAAACAGAGTAATCAGGGTAGATATAATCATTTACAGCCTCTACTTAACATAATAGTATCACCAGCCTTAAAAGCATTATTAATTTCCGATGGAAATGTCCAGATTTCTGACTGGATTATAACCAATCTTATTAACGATAAACAAAATAATCTACCTTTGTTTAACTTGTTCAATAAAAATTTTGTTCTCCAAGAAGCTCTTTGCAATATTTTAAATGGTTATGAAAAGGAAGCACTTACTCATCAAGCTAGACTTGGTAAATTTATATATTTTTTGACTAATTACTCAAATGTAAATAGTGCTATAAAGGTAAATGAAAGGCTAAATAAAGTATTAGGCATTATCTCTAATGATAACGTTTCAAATCGTAGATATATAGATAAAGGTAATCATTGTCAGTTATATTATTTGAACGGTCGGGCTACCTTTTATGAGAAAGTTTATGTTGCCAGAATAAGTGATTTATTTAGCATTTCCCAAAAAAGTTATATTAATCTCAAAGACCTTTTTTACAGACTTTGTGAGTCAGGTATTGGATCACTACTACCATTTGCTTCAGATATTGCTAGATTGTTTATATTAAATACTATACCAGGCTTATATATAGATAGTGACATAATGCCGAACACAGAAGGTAGATATCAAATTAAATCTTTGGACGCATTAAGAAAGTCACTTGCAGCCAAAGTTAAAAGTACCAATCATATCTTCTGTCATGCTATGAATACCAACGGTTCCTTTGAAAATGGGGCTCTACTAAATTTTGAGCCTGGAACGTTAAATAAATTTTTGGAAGATACCGACTTAGAAGTCAAGAATTTTTCACTTATAGGAATGAAAGAAGGAGAAAATAAATGGAACGTAGAAATAGAGAGATTTAATGCCCGCTTAAATCTTGACGAGGCACTTTTTATTAAAAACAATAGTCTAAAAACTATATCGAATACACCGAAATACAAAGATCTGTATAACGCATTTAAAGAAAAAAATAAAATTGGATATAAGGTTAGCCAAGATGCTCTTAATGCAGATTTATGTACGATCTCAGATTTTGCATTTGAAAAGCTAATTTTTAATAGATTAGTAAATCTGCATAAAGATTCATATCATGATAATAAGGAACGTTTAGAATACGCAAAATGGTATAGAAATACCATATCAAAAATGATTGTTTTAAAACAGGAAACATTTACATTATATTCGTGGGGTGATATAGGGTCCGGAGACTTCATTGCACAAGAAACCGCTCAAAATAATATTACTCGAATAATAAATAAAACCTTAGGAGAAATGCTCATCAGTATCGTTAATGACGCATTAAATGCTTACAGAACCAGCATGCAGGTATATAAAAACACACACCCAGTAAAATATGCAATGGATTATGGAGATAGGTCCATAAAGAGTGTTGAAAACCTCCTGCAGTCTTTATCAGGCAGAGAAATTACCGTAGAAAAGATGAGAGGGATTATTAAAGACTATCTGAATAGTTCAAGTTTTCATAACCATAATTTGTCTTGGATAAGGTACTTTTTTAGAGAACTGATGTTTTACATTTTTACGAATACAGAATTACATGATAATAAAATTAAATGGAGGGTCGGTCAAAATGGGAAAAGAAATCAAAAAATATTATTATTCAAATTTTTAAAACTCGATGGAGTATACCCTTTTAATGAATGGATAACCAACCTCAAGCTTAATAACGAAAATGAGGCTGATTTAAATGTAGATATGTTATCAAATAATTTCATTTTTTCTAGGCAGGGTAAAAATATGATTGATGATTTTGTAAGAAGCTTGAAACAATAGTTGACTCTGTTTTCAAATCTTTATACTTAGCTATAGATTATTTGACTAAAAAATGGTCTATGCCTGTCAGATATTGGAATGAGGCTATGCCTTATTTCGCTATTGAGTTTGAGGATAGAACCCAGAGATTCATGTAAGTGAATTTACACAGTTAAGTGGAAAGGCTCGAAATATTTTAAAAACCTAACAACTCTTTAGCATGCTTTAAAGTATTCTCTGATATATCTACACCACCAACTATTTTTGCTATTTCTCGTATCCTTTGCTCTGCCGTTAGCTCTATAATTTTCGATTCTGTAGTGTCTTTAAGATACTTTTTATTAACATGTAAATGTGTATCACCTTGAGCTGCTACTTGGGCTTGATGTGTTATACACAAAACCTGTAATTTTTCTGATATTTTTTTAAGGAGTCTGCCGACTATTTCAGCTGTAGCTCCTGAAATACCAACGTCCACTTCATCAAACACTAAGGTTGGATATGATCTTTTTGCAGCCGATACTGCTTGTATTGATAGTCCAATACGGCTTAACTCACCACCTGATGCTACTTTTTTGACAGCAGCAAGCTGCTCACCAAGGTTAAAATTGATTTTAAACTCACATGTATCTAGTCCCTTTGAAGTTTTATTTTCACTAGAGGATAATTCAGCTACAAAACTACCCTTAGGAATGTTTAAAGAACGAATATTTTTCTCAACTTGTATTGAGAAAATTTTGGCTGCTTGACGGCGAGCTTGGGTTAAAGTTTTTGCATACTCCTCATATATTTTCTCTAGTTTCTGCTTTTCTATAACTAGTGTTTCTAGTTTATTATTTTCTTTTGAAAAACTATCTAGTTCTGTTTGTAATTCTACGATGTACTCATAGAGATAACTAGGTTCTACCTTCTGCTTACGTGCAAGATCATAGATCTCACTCATTCTTTGCTCTACTTTGGCTAGCTCTTCTGGATCTTGCTCTAAAGATTCTAGTTTATTTTGTGCTTCCTCATAACTTTCTTGGGCATATACTTTTGTTTGTACTATTAATTCCTGCAGATTTAAAAAGCCCTCGCCTTCTAGCTTACTGACTTCTTTTTCAAGCTCTACTAACATTGCTATAATATTTTGGTCATTATCATACAAAGCACTATTGATATAGCTTAAACTATAGCTTATTTGATCTACATTAGAAAGGTTTTTTTGGCGTTGGGCTAGCTCTTCAAATTCATTTTCTGACAACTCTAAAGAAATAAGTTCTCTAAGCTTATATTCTAATAATTCTCTTTGACTATTTTGATTATTTACAAGCTCTTTTAATTCTCTAATCTGTAAATCAATTTTTTGTATATCGTAAAAAGCTTTTGAAACCTTAGCAACAAGTTCATCATTGTTAGCGAAGCTATCTAACAGATTTAGTTGAAATTTTGGATCAAGTAGATCTTGATGAGAATTTTGGCTATATATGTTTATCAGCTTATCCGATATTTTCTTTACATCACTAGCTTTTGCAACGCTTCCATTGATAAAAAGTCGGCTTTGCTTAGATTTATTGACAACTCTACGAAATGTACACTCATCATTTTCATTTTCAATAAATAGCTCTTCAAACATTTTTTTTACTTTTTGGTTCTCCTTGATGCAGAAAGTAGCAGAGACTTCTGTGATTTTATTATCCTGCAAAAAACTCTTTTCTAACCTTGCTCCTAATACAAAACTAAGTGCATCAAGTAGGATTGATTTACCAGCGCCTGTTTCACCTGTTAGCACCGTCATACCCTTTCTAAAATCAATATCAGTAGACTTTATAATCGCAAAATTTTTTATTGATAAATGTAATAACATAGAATTTAATTAAGTTAGTTCTAACCTAGATAAATATATCTGTTCTTGTAGATTTATACAATACAGCTACATCTATAAAACTATCAAACTCAACTAAAGACTTATAGAAACCTTTAGCTTATTTTGTGGAAAGGCTCTTTCATACTCACGTTGCAACTTTGTTTTAAATTGCAATATATTTTGAGTCTCAACAATCTTAGGTAGATCCAAATACAAATCCACAAATATAAAACGTCCTGACTGTGTTATTTTAATATTGTTTATTGGTAGATTATAACCATCACTCGCTACTACCCTTGCAACTCTAAAAATCTGTTTTCTAAGCTCAGAAGATGGTGCAGCATCCAACAAATGTTGGTATGCTTCCTTGATAAGCCTAATAGGATTGATAACGATATACAGTCCAATTAGAATCGCTACTACTGGATCAACATAAACTGCTAGTCTATCAAATCCTGATTTTTCCAAAACAAACCCAATCGTTATATTAACGATAACTCCCAAGCCTAATAAAGCATCAGCTTTCCACATTTGGGCATCAGTAAGCAAAATCTTTGACCCTGTTTGGTTAGCCCTTTTATTAACAAAGAAAAACATATAAACGCATAACGCTGTACCTACCATTTCTGACAGCAGTGCTACACCATAGTTTGGCTTAATCGTGTGAGTAAACATATTAAATATAGCCATCAAAATCACACTAAATGCCACTAATAATACAAACCAAGATTCTAGAATTATAAATACTGGTTCTAAACGATAGTACCCATAGTTATAACGCTTATTTGCTGGTTGGTTAAGTTTTCTTAAAACATATATCGAAATAGCATAAATTAGAATAGAAATAACTGAGTAGCTTGTATCTAATAAAACTGTTAATGATTGTGCAAAATAGACTATTATTATACTAAAAAAAGCGTAGCCAATCGCTATAATAAAATTTGTTTCTAAGGTTTTTTTCTCTAATTGTTTATCAAAAATCATTATGTTAAAAACTGGTTAGTTTACAAAATTTATATAAACTATATAAACAAAGGATGCTAAATAAATAATTGCTTGTTTTTATTTTATACACTTTTTTATAGAAGATTACAAGTATTTACCCACTTACATTCAGGTAATTAAGTATTTTTTACTTATAGAAAATATATTATAATCTCCCCGACTAATAATATGTATGATACAAAATTAAAAGGAATTTTAAAATGCAATTATCAAGAAGAGTACAAGCTATGCAAGCTTCTCCTGTGCGTAAATTAGTGCCGTATGCCCAACAAGCAGAGAAAGCTGGGAAGAAAGTTTACCATCTAAATATTGGTCAACCTGATATAAAAACTCCTAATGAGTTTATGGATGCAATTAGAAACTTTAATCAAGAAACTATAGCATACTCAGTATCAACAGGTGAGCCGAGTTTGATAAAAGCAATTTCAAAATACTATAAAAGGTTTGATATAGACTTCGCTGAAGATGAAATCTTGATTACTAATGGTGGATCT